>LMAJ01000015.1 GCA_001507425.1 Flavobacteriaceae bacterium CRH | reverse complement strand
ATTTTTAATTCTAAATTTTTAATTAATTGTAAAGTTGCCCAAAGCAACTAACGACCTTAAGGTGGTTATTGCGGCGGGGCTCACCTCTTCCCATCCCGAACAGAGTAGTTAAGCCCGCCTGCGCAGATGGTACTGCAGTTATGTGGGAGAGTATGTCGTCGCCTTTCTTTCTAAAAACCCTATCCCATTAAGGATAGGGTTTTTTATTCTTATTTTATTTATAGTATTATAAGTAAATAATAAGGTACCTTAGCTCAGATGGTAGAGCAATGGACTGAAAATCCATGTGTCCCTGGTTCGATCCCTGGAGGTACCACTCATGCTCGGATGGTGAAATTGGTAGACACGCTGGACTTAAAATCCAGTGAACAGCAATGTTCGTGCGGGTTCAAGTCCCGCTCTGAGTACCAGAAACTTCAATTGGCTATGCTAATTGAAGTTTTTTTTTGCGATAAATCGAAAGTCTTAGAAGAGAATTTCTTATAATGTTTTGTTTATTTTTAATAAATTTATCGTTATAATTATCCATGACATGGAAGAACTTATTAATGTAATTAATGCTTTTCAAGTGCTTGATTTTGAAACTGAGGAAGCAATAAAGAAATATTTTACTTTAGAAAGGTTTAAGAAAAATGAATTTATTATTTATGAAGGCAAAGTATGTAGTAAAATATACTTTATTAAATCAGGAGCTGTTCGTAGATTTTGTTTAGAGGATGGAATGGAAGTTACGAAATGGATTTACACAGATAGTCAATTTATTACTTCCTTAAGTAGTTTTTTCGAACAGAAACCTTCATTTGAGAGTTTTCAAACTTCAGAGGAAACTATTGTTTATTCATTGTCTTATTCAGATGAAGAGATTTTATTAGAATATCCTTTATTTGCTAAGTTTCATATTAAGCAACTTCGACTCTATCTTTCTAAAATAAATGAATTTCATCATTCGTTTAGGCTAATGAGTGCTCAAAAAAAGTATTTATTTCTTTTGGAGTCGTTTCCACAAATAATTATTAAAGCTAAGCTGAAACATGTAGCTTCTCTTATTGGGGTGAGTCAGGAAACCTTAAGTCGTATTCGGGCGACAATTACTTGATATTACATCAAGAAAAAATATTTATTTTTTTTACACATTTGTTTTTCATACTAAATAAATCAAAATTGAAAAACTGTGTAATTAGCAATGGTGCTAGAATTGGAAATAATGTTCATATAGGTAATTTCACGACCATTGATAATGATGTCGTAATTGGAGACAATTGCTGGATTGGAAATAATGTTTCTATACTTAATGGAACCAGAATTGGTGTAAGTTGCCAAATACACTCCGGAGCAGTTTTAGGAGGAGCTCCACAAGATTTAAAGTACAATAATGAATATACTTTATTAGAAATTGGAAACAATAATATCATTCGTGAGTTTGTTACCATAAATAGAGGAACTATTTCTAAGGGAAAAACTATAATTGGGGATAATAATTTATTAATGTCTAATACGCATATTGGACATGATTGTATAATCGGAAATAATTGTATTATTGGATTTAGTGTTGGAATTGCAGGTGAAGTTATTATAGGCGATTGGGCTAATATTAGTGGCTTGACAGCTATTCATCAGTTTTCGATTATAGGCGAGCATAGTATGATTAGTGGAATTAGTCGTGTCGTTAAAGATGTTCCTCCTTATATTATAGCTGCTCGTGAACCTTTAAGTTACGTTGGGCTAAATTTTGTAGGTTTGAAGAGAAGGGCTTTTGAAATGAATAAAATAAATGAATTAAAAGAAATTTATCGCATTATTTTTCAGGAAAAAAGAAATACATCTTCTGCTTTAAAATTAATTGAAACTCTATTGAAACAAACTGTAGAACGCGATACTATTATAACTTTTATAAAAAAATCAAAGAGGGGAATTATAAAAGGTTTTAATGATTGATTTTAGTTTATAAAATAATAAACACTAAATTAATTAAATCCTTTTTCAAAAACTAACGCTGCATTCTTAGCTTTCTTTGCTGGTAATATAGAATTGCACTTGTCTTTATCAATTATTGGATTCCAGTCTCCATCCAGGATATTTGCCGTTGTACTATTAGCTGCAAATATTTTTTCTTTGGTATATTCTGAAGCTTCATTTTTATTTAATTGATGTGACCAAGGTAGGCGAGAGTTTCGTTGAAAACCTGGGCCATAACAATTATATTCGGCATAAAAACTGGTTTTCCAATTATTGTATGCTTTATGCTCAGGATCCTTTGACCATATTGACCAGCCATCAGCTATTATATGCGACCCTTCAAAACAGTTAATGAAAACTACATTTGCTCCCGCTCCCCATGGTCTGCCTAAAGATACTTTAGGGGGAACTCCTTTTGGATATTCCATTATAACACAATCTTTAAAAACAAAACCGTATTTGCTTTTTCCTACATCCTGATTGCTTGCAGTAATATAGGAGCCTCCTTTACTTTGAATAAAGCAATTTTCAAATAACGCAATACCAGAACCAAAAATAAAATCTGTAGTGCCATCAATAATGCAATCTTTTATGTAGGTTCTTTTATTTGCTTTAAGGTAAAATGTATCCTGAAAGCCACTTATTTTGCAGTTGTGAAATATTGATCTGTCACCATTAATCATGAGGGCTACAGCTTGACCACCTTTTTTATATTGTGGCAAATAACTATCTATTGTATTTTCGAAAGTAATATTTTCTGCAGAAAAACCATCAGCTTCAATTAGGGTACTAAATGATTTGCTTGTGCCTCCAGCGATTTCGGCATAATCATCATACGTTAGGATTGTATTTTTATAAGACTCGCCAATTAACATTACGTTTTTCTTGCTTGATATCAGCTTTAGTTTTTCTTTATATGTACCAGCTTTTACAAAAATGATGGTAGGCTTTAAATTATTATCAGGAACGGCATCAAAAGCTTCCTGAACTTTAGTGAAATTCCCAGTTCCATCTATTGCAACTATAATGTCATAAGTGCTATTATTTTTTTGAGCCGATAATAGAGTAGTGAAAACAAGTAGAAATGAATAGAATTTATTAGATGCCTTTTTCATTTAGAAGCATATTTTAGTTAAAAAAAATTCCAAAGCAAATTCGATCAGCTAAAATATACCTTGGAATTTTATAAGAGAAATAAAATTTAATTAAGAAGAAACACTATTCTTTACTTTGTGTCCAAAAACGCCAAAAGAAAGAATAATAATGAAACATACTAATGGAATAATATAGCCCGATTGAATATCATCATGATTAATATCAATTAAGATTCCCATTCCGTAAGGTAAGATTGCTCCACCTACAATTGACATTACTAACCATGAAGAGCCTGTTTCAGTATTCGATTTTAATCCAACCAATCCTAATGAAAAAATAGTTGGAAACATAATTGACATAAAAAATCCGATTCCACCAAGTGCATAGATTACATAAATTCCTGTTCCGTATATTGCTACTAAACAGAGAAAAATACTTATAATGCAATAGATCGAAAGCAAAACATAATCTTTTACAAATTTCAAAAAGAAAGTTCCGATAAAACGTCCGGCCATAAAAAGAAAGCCATAAACACCAAGATAGTATCCTGCTGTTTTTTCATCTAATCCGGCTCCTTGTTGAGCAATTCTAATAAAGAAACTGGTAATGCAAACCTGAGCTCCCACATAAAAAAATTGTGCTACTACAGCCCAGCTTAAATGCGAAAATTTTAAAACAGAGAAAAATCCTGGCTTAGTTTCCACTTCTGTATGTTGTGGTTTCATAGAAGGCAAATGCATAAAATAAAACAGTATGGCGACTAAAACCAATACAGTTCCAAGAATGATATAAGGTAATTTTACAGATGAAGCTTCCTCTAATAAATAAGCTGCTTTTGTTGCATCTGGCATGGCCGCCATTTGTTCTGGTGTATGGGTTTTTCCTGAGAGAATAAAGAGTGAGCCTACAATTGGAGCTACCATAGCAGCCAATCCGTTAAATGATGCTGCTAAATTTAATCGTTTTGAAGATGATTCCGGAGGTCCTAAAATAGCGGCATAAGGATTTGCACTAGTTTCGAGAATGGTTAAACCACATCCAATTACAAATAAAGCAAACAAAAATAATTCATAGGTTCTTGTATTTGCTGCGGGAACAAATAAGAAAGCACCAATTGCAAAAACCAATAAACCTGTTATGATACTATTTTTATAACCAAATCGTTTAATCAGCATTCCGGCGGGAATTGCCATAATAAAGTAAGCAAAAAATACGGAAGTATCAATCAATGTTGATTGACGATTATTTAATTCACAGGCTTTTTTTAAGTGTGGAATTAAAATAGAATCCAAATTATGAGCCATTCCCCAAAGGAAAAATAAACTTGTAATTAAAATGAAAGGCAAAAGATATTTTGTTCCTTTTCCTGTTTCTGTAGCGGCTTCATGTTGATCGCCAATTTGGTTGGTTATTTGCATAGTTAGTTTTTTTTTAAGGTTCAGAGGGACAAAGGTTCAAAGTGGCAAATATTATACATTCAGATTAAAAACCTCTGTACCTCTGAACCTATGTCCCTTTGCACCTCCTATTAAAGATTCTTTTTTACTAATAATAAATGATCACAAACGAGAACGACTTCTCCTTTTTGATTGATAATTTCGACATGTTCGGTAACGGTACCCATATCTGGTTTTTTTGCATCTCCTTTTTCTGAAATTGTAATTTCAGAATGAATGGTATCACCAATATGTACCGGTTTTACAAATCGCATACGATCGTATCCTTTAGAAAAAGCTTCCGGATTAATTTCTGATGCTGTCAAACCAATACCAATACTGAAAACCATAGTTCCGTGAGCGATACGTTGCCCGAAAGGTTGTGTTTTGCACCATTCCTCATCCATATGATGTGGGAAAAAGTCTCCGGTATGACCTGCGTGAACCACAAAATCGGTTTCAGTTATTGTTCTTCCAAAAGTGACGCGTTTCTCGCCAATTTTATAATCTTCAAAAAATGTTGATTTGAAATACATAGTTTTTTTGTTTTCACCATATAAGTTATATAAGGTCATTTAATTGCTTCGCCTGAAACTTAAGAGAGCTTATTTAAAATTTATGGTTTATTTATTTTTACTTCTTATATGATTTATTTTTTTTTTGATCAACTGAGTTAAATGAACTTATATAGTAAAATATAATTCATTCAGAGAAACTCCGCCGCTTTCATTACTGATGTAACAGGCTTCAACAACTTTCATAGTATCAAGAACATCCTGAACACTTGCCAGTAATTTTGAGTCTGAACCTTCTTTAAATCGCATTAGGTTAGACATTGTCCCGATAAATGCTTCTGGAAACCAAGAGCCTTCGAGTTTTATTTCTTTCCATTCATATTTACCTTCACTCTCAATTGCGTATTCAAAAATATCGGGCAAACCATCAGGATAATTCATCAATAATCCCATTTTAGCTTTAATGGCACCTTTTGTTCCTTCCCATTTAATGTAGCTTTCTTCATGTTTAGGTCCAAAATGATGATCATGATTGGTATTTATGACAACATGTTTCGTTTCTCCATAATCTAAAATAATAGTAGATCGGCTGGAGGATAATTTTTTTAGTGGATGTTTTGCTGTTTTTGCCATCACACTTTTCGGATTTCCCAAAAATGATCTAATGCAATCGATATAGTGAACACTGTGAAAAAGAATTTCTAATCTGGGATGTTCTTTAATTAAAGGGAATAATTCCCATGGTGTATTAACAGTTACTTTAAATTCAAAATCATACAATTCTCCAATGATTCCTTCATTAATTAAATATCTCGCAGCGCTTACGAAAGAAGCAAAACGCAATTGAAAATTAATCGCAGCGACTAATTTTTTTCTCTCACAAACAGCGACAATTTCACGAGCTTGTGCCAAATCATTTCCCATTGGTTTTTGAATTAGCACTGCAGCACCATTCGGAAGCTGTTCTAAAATCTCAATGTATTGATCAGGAAGAACCGTAATATCATAAACTGTATTTGCAGGAGCATTTTTAACGGCATCGGCAACAGATTCAAAAACATGTGCAATTTTGAATTGTTTAGCCAAATCATGGGCTTTAGAAATGGTTCTGTTAGTGATGCCAAAAACTGTAAAACCAGCCATTTCATATGCAGGCAAATGTGCATCTTTTACAATGCCGCTTGCGCCGATAATAATGATGGGTTGGTTTGTTTCCGGTAATTTTGGTTTATATGGAATATTCATGATCTAATATTTTTGAGTTACGTTTAATCTTTGTCAAAGTTTAAAACTTTGACAAAGATGTCGCTGTGTAATTATGTGTTAATTCTTTAATATTGTTCTGCGTTTCTTCTAAAAGCTTTTGAGACGGAATATCACTTTCCATTGCTTTCAAAACCATTTTATCTATCAACGCTGCTACTTTTGGCCAAATGGGAGTTTGTGGTAAAGTCAAAGCATTTTCATGAAGCATTTCAAGTTTATGATAAAACGGAATCGTTTTGTTTATTTCAGCGTCGTTCCAGGTCGATTTTCTGCAGCCAATTCCTCCTTCATTCGTTAATAATTTATCGCTTTTTGCTGTTGTGGCAAATCTTAAAAAATCGTAGGCAAGTTCTTTATGCTTGCTTCCAATGCCAATTGTATACAACCAAATATACATTCAAAGAAGCCGTTTTGTGGTTTTTATCACACGGAAGTTCTGTAATATCTACTTTGCCTTTTACTTTCGATTCTTCGATTACTTCACACATTGATGCAAATCCAAACCAATTAATAGCCATAGCCGCTTCTCCTTCGGCGAAAGCCATACCTGCTTCTACAGATCCAAAATTTTTCGATTTTGGATGAACAGCTTTGTCATTGTTTACAATATTGCTGTAAAAATCTAATGCTTCAATTGCCGCACTTTGATTAATATTAATCTGATTTTCTGCATCTACTAATGATCCTCCACGTGTCCATAATTGCAGGCAAAAATCAAAAACCATATTATGACCATCCGGAAAATTGGCAAAAACACAACCAAAAAGATTTTGTTCGGGCCTGTTAAAAAACTCCGCTATTTGAACAAATTCTTCCCATGTTTTAGGAGGATTTAATTCATAACCAAATTGATTTTTAAAATTTTCTTTTTCAGTTAAATCTTCAAATAAATCTTTTCTAAAAATTAAACATTCTGGACCATCGTGAAACGGTAATCCGTACGTACTATTTTTTATTTGTTGTAAATGCAGCAAAGATTGATGCCAGCCTTCAGGATAATCCTGAGGAGGATTTTGATTGATAAATGAACTTAAATCAAGAACCACTTTTTCGTTCGCCGCATCAAATATCCAATCGGTATTAATGTGTGCAATGTCCCAGGTTCCATTTTTTAAACCTTTTTTCGTAATCGTTTCTTCATAAAGATAATGCAATTCCAGCGGAACCATTTCAACTTCAATAGAAACATTATTTTTAAGGCAAAACAAATCCCAAAGCTTTTGAAGAGTACTTTCAAAAGGGTCAAATTTTCTAACAGCTATTCGTAATTTTCCCATTATATAGCTATAAATTCTTTAATAATTTTCTCGTTATCCTGTCCTAATTTTGGAGAGCCTTTACCAGAAGTTAAATATTCGCCATCAATTTTAATCGGGCATCTTGTTGTTTGATACGAATATCCATCTAACATTTCAACTTGCTGTGTAAAATCTAAAACCTTAAATCCTTCTTCGGCAAAAAGTTCTTGATAATTTAAAACGCCTGCACACCAAATATCTGCAGGTTCAAGAATATTCAACCAAAAATCTGTATTCTGGGTTTGTAAATGTGTGGCTAAAATATTTTTGATTTCATCTCTTAAATGAAATTTATTCTCCGGAAATTGTAATAATGCATCACATTTTAACAGCGAAGCCAAAACAGGAATAGATCCCATTGCCAAAGCCAAATAACCATTTTGTGTTTTATAAATTCCATAAGGCGCACCTAAATAAGCGTGTGCATTATTAGTTTTGGTTCGAACAGGCAATTCACCACCGTCATTAAAAAAAGTGGTGATGGTTTCAAATTGAAAATCGAACGCAGATTCCAGCATACTTACCTGAATTGATGCTCCGATATTATGTATGGCTTTTCGATATAAAGCTGCTAAAATTCCCTGAGCCAGATGCGCTCCCGCCAACATATCAACTATTGATAAACCCATTGGTACCGGACCATCTTCCTGATTACCACTCAACCACGTTAAAGCGGTAAGAGATTGTAGCAATAAATCTTGTCCCGGTAAATCTTTTAAATCCGGATGATTGCCAAAACCTGATATTGAAGCATAAACAACATTCGGATTAATTTGTTTTACATCATCATAACTTAAACCTATACGTTCCATAACTCCGGGTCTGAAATTATGCATAACAACATCGGCTTTTGCCAATAATTTTTTTAATTTTTGAAGTTCTTCCGGCTGCTTAAAATCAATTGCAAAAGATTCTTTATTTCTGTTAATCGTATGAAAAACAGAGGATTCTCCATTCATAATTAAATCAGAAGTATATAAAGTTCTGCAAATATCTCCTGTTCCCGGTTTTTCAATTTTTATAACGCGTGCGCCTAAATCAGCCAAACGTAAACTCGCTGAAGGACCTGAAAGAAACTGACTAAAATCTACAATTAAATAATCTTCTAATGGTTTCATTCCTATTCGTTTAAAAATTGTTCGTGTATTTTTACATTATCTTCTCCAACTTTTGGGGCAGCTTTTGTACTTATTAAAATTTTTCCGTCAAGCTGAATTGGACTTCTGGTTGTTACTAATTTTTCTCCATCAGAATTCTGAACAGTTTGTTTCAATTGCAATTCATTCACAAAAGATTGATTGTTTAATTCTTCATAATTGAAAACTTTTCCAGACCAAATTCCTTCTTTTTGAAGCAAATTCAACCAATAATCAGATTTTTGAGTCGACAATTTTTCACTTAATACTATTCTGATTTCATCTCTTTTTTCGAACCAAAGATGTTTATCCGAATATTTTTTTAAATCAACGCCAATTGTATTTCCAATAAAAAGTAAATCTCCCATTGCCAGAGAAATATAACCGTCTTGAGTTTGGTAAATTCCGTATGGAGCACTAAGAAAAGCGTGCGCGCTTCCTTTAACATCGCCTCTTTTCGGCAATTGTCCGCCATCATTTAAGAAAGAAGTAATCGCTTCAAATTGTACATCTAAAACAGATTCTAACAAACTTACTTCCACCAAAACGCCTTTTCCAGTTTTAGCTCTTTTCAGCAAAGCGGCTAAAATTCCCTGTACAAAATGATTCCCGCACATTAAATCGGCAACAGCCAAACCAAACGGAACCGGTCCCTGACTTTTTCTGCCGCTTAACCAACTCAATCCTGAAAGTGATTGTAATAATAAATCTTGTCCAGGTTTTTTTGCCCAAGGGCCTGTAGTTCCGTAACCCGTAATAGTTCCGTATATTATTTTTGGATTAATAGCTAAAGTTTCATTGAAATCTAAACCTATTTTTTCCATTACGCCAGGTCTGAAATTATGTGTCATAATATCAGCTTTCGCGATTAATTTTTTTATCAAAACTAAATCGTCCGGGTTTTTAAGATCAGCCGCAAACGATTCTTTATTTCTGTTAATAGTGTGAAATAATAAACTGCTGTCATCAACAAAAAGATCTTTAATACTAAGTTGCCTGCAAGCTTCGCCTTTTATCGGTCGTTCAATTTTAATAACTCTGGCGCCCAAATCGGCTAACTTTAGTCCTGCCGACGGTCCCGCCAAAAACTGACAGAATTCTAAAACAACTAATCCTTTTAATGGTTTCATGTCGTTTGCAAGTTTAAAGACTTCGTGTAAAGTGAATTCATCGTTTCTAAAACCAATTCTTCATTTCCGCCATTCATTAAATAATCACGAATAACATCGCCGGCATGATCCTGAAAATACATGTGTCCGGAATATCTTGGGCGTAAAAATGCTCGTTCTAAAGTGGGTAAAGTATTTTTAAAATAATCATGCGTTACTGCATTAATTCTGTCACTTTTCCATGCCTGCAAATGACCGGGCTGACCGCCATTATCTGCGAATATATTTTGCTGAACCTGAGATGATCCCGTAAATTCAGCATACTTTATAGCTTCAGGAATATTTTTACTGAAAGATGAAACAGCCAATCCCGTTCCGCCTAAAGAGCTAATCATCGGAGTATTATTTAAACGAACCAAATCATAAAAATGAAGCAACTTTCTGCCATATCCTGTTCTTGAATAATTAGAATATCCATAAGCAAAAGGGCAATAAGCAATTTCATCAGAATTCACCATTGCTTCGTAAACCTGAATTGGATTTCTTTTAAAATTGGCAGGATCGATCAATTGAGCCAATTCCCTAAACATTTGCAAAGCCTTTTTTCCCGTTTCCGGAGAAATAACTTTTTCATCCGATTGAAAAGGAGCTTCGCCAAGACTGCAGCAAAACATATAAAAACTCATTAAAACATCAACAGGAATTCCGGCAAAAGCTACCAATCCTTTTTTGGCCAAAGCCAATACATCATCATAAGTTTCAGGAACTTTCAATCCTTGTTTTTTCAAAATATCCAATCGTGCCGAAGCAACCGGAGTAGCAGCATCGATTGGTAATGCCCATAATTTATGATGAAAAACATAACTTCCGTAAGAGCGGCCAACTGTATTTATTTCCTGATCTTTTATATATTCTGATGATAAATAATCGGATAAAGGAAGTATTGCATTTGTTTGTGCTCCAAAGCCTGTCCAGGGATGATCAATTACCAAAAGATCAAATCGCTTTGCTAAATCTTCAATAGAAGCGTCTGCAAATTCTTGTAAACTTCTTTTCTCCCAGGTAATTTCAATATTTGGATTAAGTTCTGTAAACCGCTGTGCTGTAGCAACCATTGGCAACAAACCTCGTGTATGATTCCAGGTTATCCCTTTTAATATCTTCATGCTTAGAATAATTTATATGGATGATTTTATTTTGAAAATTAATAAATGTAAAAAACACAATTACAAAAATAGAAATAAGATTGAATTGAGCAATAAATGATTCATTTATTAACAGTCATTTTTTAAAGTAAATGAATCAGAAGAGGATTTTTTTTACAAACCACATAAAAAATGTTATAATTTATTAAAGTTTACTTATTTTGGAGGATTCATTTGAAAATATTTCTCAAATATTAAGATTTAAATTTACTTTTGTAATTGTGGTTTTTACATTTATAAAATAGCACAACAGAATAATACATAAATGACTAAATAAGTATAAAATGTTTTCATTAAAAAATAAAAAAACAGTTGTCACCGGCGGAGGCAGCGGAATAGGAAGGGCAATTGCTACTTTGTTTGCAAAACAAGGAGCAGAAGTGCATATCATAGATTTATCAATTGAAAGTGCGCAGGAAACTTTAGACGAAATTAAAAAAGCTGGTGGAAATGCTTTTTCATACGCCTGTAATGTGGCAGATCAAAAAGAAGTTGTTGCAACATTTGAAAAAATAGGCAACATTAATATTCTGATCAATAATGCAGGAATTGCAAATGTTGGAAAAGTAGATACCACATCTGAAACTGATTTTGATCGTGTTATGGATGTAAATGTAAAAGGCGTCTACAATTGTTTATTTGCTGCGATTCCACAATTCCGACTTTCAAACGGTGGCGTAATTATCAATATGGCATCAATTGCCGCTTGGGTTGGTATTCCGGACAGGTTTGCTTATTCTACTGCAAAAGGAGCCGTTATGGCAATGACATTATCTGTTGCAAAAGATTATATAGGAGAAAATATTCGTTGCAATTCTATTTCTCCTGCAAGAGTTCACACTCCTTTTGTAGATGGTTTTATCTCGAAAAATTACGCTGGAAAAGAAGCCGAAATGTTCGAAAAATTATCACAATCACAACCTATTGGCAGAATGGGAAAGCCAGATGAAATTGCTGCTTTAGCTTTATATTTATGCAGCGACGAAGCCGGATTTATTACCGGAAGCGATTACCCAATCGATGGAGGATTTATTAAATTAAATAACTAGAAAAGGTACTATCCCGAAGCCTCGGGACTGAGATGCTAAGTTACTAAGCTTAAAAACTTAGAACCTTAGCGACTTAGTGTCTTAGTGGCTAAAAAAATAAATAAATAATTAATTAATTAAAAAGTTACTAAGGTTCTAAGCAGCAAGATTAAAAAACTTAGCATCTCAGAACCTTAGCAACTCAGCAACTTTAAAAGATATGAAATTAATACGTTTTGGAGAAATAGGAAAAGAAAAACCAGGAGTTTTAATTGGTGAAAAAAGATATGATGTTTCATCAATCGTTTCAGACTTTAACGAAAGTTTTTTTGAAGAAAAAGGATTGGAGAAATTGCAAAAAGCATTAGAAAGCAATCCGACCTTACCGGAAGTTGATTCAAGTATACGTTTAGGATCTCCCGTTGCGAGACCTTCAAAAATAATATGTATCGGTTTAAATTATGTAGATCATTGCAAAGAAACCGGAGCGCCAATTCCGACAGAACCAATCATCTTTTTTAAATCGACAACCTCTTTATGCGGTCCGGACGATGATTTGATTATTCCGAAAAACAGTATAAAAACAGATTGGGAAGTGGAGCTTGCATTTATTGTGGGTAAAAAAGCAAGCTATGTAGAAGAAGCAGAAGCTTTAGATTATGTTGCAGGTTACGCTTTATTGAATGATTACAGCGAAAGAGAATTTCAAATCGAGCGCGGTGGACAATGGGCAAAAGGAAAAGGCTGCGATACATTTGCGCCTCTTGGACCATTTTTGGCGACTAAAGATGAAGTAAAAGATGTTGACAATTTATCGATGTGGTTAACAGTAAATGGTAAAAAATATCAGGACAGTAATACGCTGAATTTAGTTTTCAAAATTCCGTATTTATTACATTATTTAAGCCAGTTTATGACATTGCTTCCTGGCGATATTATAAGTACAGGAACGCCTCCGGGAGTTGGTTTGGGAATTAAACCAGATCCAATTTACCTAAAAGCCGGCGATGTTGTAGAACTTGGAATTGAAGGTTTGGGTACAAGCAAACAAACTGCAGTAGCATACAAAAAGTAATTATAACTTCATTGGGCGTAATTATTTTAACACATAGAAACATAGATTTTGGATTCTCAAAAAAGGCGTTTTACTAGTTTTAATAATCCCGAAGCTTCGGGACTATGTGTGGAAACTAGTTTCTTTTATCTTCTTTTTACAAGAAAAACCTATGTTTCTATGTGTTTGAATTTTTTATGAGTTGTGTTTAATGAGTTAGTTAAAAAAATCTA
Source organism: Flavobacteriaceae bacterium CRH (assembly GCA_001507425.1). Classification (GTDB taxonomy): domain Bacteria; phylum Bacteroidota; class Bacteroidia; order Flavobacteriales; family Flavobacteriaceae; genus Flavobacterium. The sequence continues at coordinate 115,341 of LMAJ01000015.1, read as the reverse complement.
AGATGAAATTTATTGTATGCGAAAAACCGCAGGAATTTAAATTAAAAGAAAAACCAATTCCCGAACCAAAAGAAGGAGAAGTTTTACTGAAGATAAAAAGAATTGGAATTTGCGGAACAGATATTCACGCTTTTGGCGGAACTCAGCCGTATTTTGAATATCCAAGAATTTTAGGTCATGAACTTGCTGCAGAATATATAAAAGGAAATGCAAAAGGTTTTGAGCCAGGCGATAAAGTAACTTTTATTCCGTATTTCAATTGTGGTAAATGTGTCGCTTGTAGAAATGGACTCACAAATTGCTGTGTAAATATCAAAGTTTTTGGAGTTCATATTGATGGCGGAATGGCAGAATATGTTACGATTCCGGAGCAATATTTACTTCACGGGCAAGGGCTCGATTACGATCAATTGGCATTAGTTGAACCTCTTGCCATTGCAGCGCACGGAGTACGAAGAGCTGCCGTTACTGCAAATGATACTGTTTTGGTAATGGGCGCCGGGCCAATTGGTATCGGATTGATTCAGTTTGCGAAAATTGCCGGAGCCAAAGTAATTGTAATGGACATCAACGATTACAGATTGAACTTTTGTAAAAACGAATTAAATGCTGATGAAACTATCAATCCGTTAAACGAAGATGTCGCACAAAGATTAGCAGAAATTACAAATGGCGATATGGCCAATGTTGTTATTGATGCAACCGGAAACCAAAAGGTGATGAATAGCGCTTTTAATTATATTTCGCATGGCGGAAGATTTGTTTTGGTTGGACTTCAAAAAGGAGAATTGAGTTTTAGTCATCCTGATTTTCACAAAAGAGAATCGACTTTAATGAGCAGCAGAAATGCAACGATTCAGGATTTTGAATATGTAATGGAATGCCTGAAAAATGGAAAAATTGATCCTAAAAAATACATTACACACAGAACCAGTTTCTCAGAAATGATTACCGATTTTGGACAATTAATTGATCCGAAGAATAATGTGATCAAAGCATTAATTGAAATAGAGTAAGAAAAATTTTTGTTGTATTTGTCATCCTGACGGAGGAAGGATCACACTAGGAACTCGACAAAAATTGGCGACATAGATTGCGGAGTTTCGTGTGTGATCCTTCCTCCGTCAGGATGACAAAACTGTAAAAAAACGAACTATTTGCTAAACCTTAATAACCACAAAAATGGATTTAAATTTAAAAAATAAAATTATTGTTGTTTCAGGTTCTGCCGGAAAGCAGGGAAGTATTGGAGAAACAATCCTTAACCGAATTGCAGATGAAGGCGCAATTCCGGTAATTATCGATAGAAATGAACGAGGAAATACTTATGCAGCAGCATTTCAAAAAAGAGGAATAGATTCTTTATTTGTAGAGACAGATGTAACTGATCCTGTTGAAATTGAAAACGCAGTAAAAAAAATAGTAGAGAAATACGGAAGAATCGATACCGTAATTAATAACGTTGGAGTAAATGACGGTGCAGGTTTAGATTCAAGTTACGAAGAGTTTATGAATTCCTTGAAACTGAATGTAGTGAGTTATTTTTTGATGGTAAAATATGCGCTTCCGTACTTGAAAGAATCAAAAGGAAATATTCTAAATATTGGTTCTAAAGTGGCTTTAACCGGACAAGGCGGAACTTCAGGTTACGCTGCCGCAAAAGGCGGAGTTTTGGGATTAACCAGAGAATGGGCAGTAGATTTAATTCAATACGGAATTCGCTCGAATGCTATAATCATTGCAGAAAGTTATACTCCCGCATACGAAGACTGGATTAAAACATTGCAGGATGGAGAAACAGTTTTGAAAAAAATCAATAAAAGTATTCCGTTTGAAGGCAGAATGACCAAAACAGAAGAAATTGCAGATACGGTACTTTTCATAATTTCAGATCGTTCATCGCACACAACAGGACAATTTATTTTTGTTGATGGCGGATATGTGCATCTAGATCGTGCATTAATCAACGATATAAATTAATTCAGAATGAATAACCGAATTGATGCACACCAACATTTTTGGAAATTCGATCCCGCAAGAGACAGTTGGATTGATGATTCGATGCAGAAAATTCAAAGAGATTTTTTGCCCGAAGATCTTTTTCCATTACTTCAGGAAAATAAATTTTCAGGTTGTGTTGCCGTTCAGGCAAGTCAGTCAGAAGAAGAAACCAATTTTTTAGTCGACTTAGCTACAAAAAACGATTTCATAAAAGGAATTGTGGGTTGGGTAGATTTGCGGAATCAAAATATAGAAGAACGTTTAAATCACTTTTCAAAGCACCAAAAAATAAAAGGTTTCAGACATGTTGTTCAGGGCGAAAACGATGATTTTATGTTGCGAAAAGATTTTCAAAACGGAATCTCAGCCTTAAAACAATTTAATTACACCTACGATATTCTTATTTTTCATCGTCAGTTACCGGCAGCAATACATTTGGTAAACCAATTTCCAGATCAGCCTTTTGTTATCGATCATATTGCAAAACCGGATATAAAATCAGGAGATATTCTATCTTGGAAAAAAGACATCCAAGAAGTTTCAAAAGCTGAAAACGTAATGTGCAAAATCTCCGGAATGGTAACAGAAGCCAATTGGCATTCATGGAAACCGGATGATTTAAAACCGTACTTAGATGTTGTTTTTGAAAATTTTTCTCCCAATAAATTAATGTTCGGATCAGATTGGCCCGTTTGTACCGTCGCTTCACATTATACAGAAATTGTTAAAACTTTAGAAGATTACATCGCTCAGTTATCAATTCAAAATCAAAATAAAATTTGGCATGAAAATGCTCAATCATTTTATAAACTTTGAGTTTTAAATCTAAAAAGTTGCCACAAATTAAAAAGATTACCACAAATTTTAAATCCTTTTAATCTTTAAATCTGTGGCAAAAAAAAAAATTCCGAATCTGTTGCAATGATTTTTCAAGTGAATATTTATCCAATATTGTTATTAAAAAGTTGCCACAAATTAAAAAGATTACCACAAATTTTAAAATCCTTTTGATCTTTAAATCTGTGGCAAAAAAACTTTTCGAATCTTTTTTCGCTTCTTTCAAATTCCTAGTTTCTCCTTAATTTTCATGTAATTACAGGAATTTTAATTCATCTTCCGAATTATTATTATGTTTTTTCAGTTCAGTTTACTTGTTAATATTTAGTTATCAATACGATACATCCTTTTTCGTAAAGGATAGTACAGGATAGTTATGTTTTTTACATTCTCTTATTTTACAAAACAATATTATAAACAACCAAATATATAATATCAAAAATGTCGAATAAAAATACTGTAGATATGAATTTTAAGCATGTAAGCTATCTTTGGGATGAGTCTAAGGCAGCCGCATTGGCAGGAGATGAAGTTGGGCTTTTCATTTATCGTTCTAATTTACTTGGAGCCGATTTGCGATTAACAAATTACGGAGGCGGAAATACTTCTGTAAAAATTACAGACAAAGATCCGTTAACCGGAGCAAGTTCAGAGGTAATGTGGATCAAAGGTTCGGGAGGGGATATCGGAACATTAACCAAATCAGGCTGTGCGGCATTGTATTTAGACCGACTTCGCAATCTTGAAAACGTTTACAAAGGCATCGAATTTGAAGACGAAATGGTAGAATTGTTCAACCATTGTATTTTTGACCTGGTTTCAAAAGCACCATCAATCGACACGCCATTACACGGTTTTTTACCTTTCAAACATATTGACCATTTGCATCCTGATGCGGCAATTGCAATCGCAGCAGCCAAAGACGGAGCAAAAATAACCGAAGAATTATTCGATGGCGAAATTGGCTGGATAGGCTGGCAGCGTCCGGGTTTTGACTTGGGACTTCAGTTAAGATCTTGTTTGGAAGCAGCTGAGAAAAAAGGCAAAAAATTAAGAGGAATTATGTTGGGTTCTCACGGACTATTCACTTGGGGCGATACATCATACGAAAGTTACATCAACACCCTTGTAGTAATCGAGAAATGCGCCACTTACCTTGAGAATAACTACGGAAAAAAACGCCCGGTTTTTGGAGGACAAAAAATACAAAGTTTACATGAAGAAGCAAGAAAACTAAAAGCAGCAAAAGTAGCCCCAATTTTAAGAGGTTTCTGCTCATCAGAACGCCAAATGATTGGACATTATACCGATGATCAAAGAGTTTTGGAATTCATCAATTCAAATGATTTGGAAAAACTGGCTCCGCTTGGGACTTCTTGTCCGGACCACTTTTTAAGAACTAAAATTAGTCCATTGGTTTTAGAGCTTGATCCAAACGAAGATCTATCAGATGTAAATGCCATCAAAGCAAAATTAAAACCTGCATTTGAAGGGTACAGAGCAATGTACAAGGATTATTACAACAAATGCAAAAAAGATAATTCACCGGCGATGCGTGACCCAAATCCTGTGGTAATTTTATATCCGGGAGTTGGAATGTTCACTTTTGCCAAAGATAAAACCATGGCAAGACTGGCATCAGAATATTATGTGAATGCTGTGAATGTAATGAAAGGCGCAGAAGCCGTATCGGAATATACATCACTTCCACATCAGGAAGCCTTTGATATTGAATATTGGTTACTCGAAGAAGCTAAATTGCAAAGAATGCCAAAACCAAAAGCACTTTCAGGAAGAGTTGCCATAATTACCGGATCAGCCGGCGGAATAGGAAAAGCAATTGCAAAGAAATTTGCCCAGGAAGGCGCCTGTGTCGTGATCAACGACATCAACGAAGAAAGATTGGAAGAAGCCACAGCAGATTTCATAAAAACTTTCGGGAAAGATGCGATTTCAAGTACATTATTAAATGTAACAAACGAAGCAAGTACCGAAAAAGCATTAGACCAGGCGTGTTTAGCTTTTGGAGGCGCAGATATTATAGTGAACAATGCCGGAATCAGCATCTCAAAATCGATAGCCGAACATACCCTTGAAGAATGGGACAGATTGTACGACATTCTGGTAAAAGGACAATTTATAGTTTCAAAAGCCGGAATAGAAGTAATGCGCAAACAGGGATTTGGCGGAGATATTGTAAATATCGTATCTAAAAATGCAGTTGTTGCAGGACCAAACAATCCCGGTTACGGATCAGCGAAAGCAGCTCAGGCACATTTAACACGCCTTATGGCAGCAGAACTTGGTGCAGATAAAATACGAGTAAACACGGTAAATCCAGATGCAGTAATTTCAGATTCCAACATTTGGTCCGGAGGCTGGGCAGAAGGAAGAGCCAAAGCGTATGGTATTACAGTAGCAGAATTACCTGCATACTACGCCAAACGCACCTTATTAAACGAAATCATATTACCTGATGATATTGCCAATGCGTGTTTTGCGTTTACAGGAGGATTGTTGAGTAAATCAACAGGAAACGCCTTAAACGTAGACGGCGGAGTATCAATGGGTTTCTATAGATAAAATAAACTTGTTGGGTGTTTTTTGAACACATAGAAACATAGAATTATTGAACTCAAAAAAGGCGTTTTACTTGCATTAACACACATAGCTATGTGTGAGAAACGAGTTTCTTTTTGATTTACTTTTTCCGAAAATATAAAATCTATGTTTCTATGTGTTTAATTAAATTGTAGACATTACACCCCAACCGGTTAAAGGCAGTTTTTTTTAAGTTTGTTTAAGCAAAAGTGGTTTTTTGTGATCTAGCGTCCGGCATTGTCGGACGTTATTTTTTTATAAAAACATGCTCGCTAATTATTTTTTACCGCAAAGAACGCAAAGATTTTTATTTAAGAATGCCTTCTAAAAAACACAAAGTTCGCAAAGCTATGTCAATACATAGCTTTGCGAACTTTGTGTTTTCATAAAAGCTAGGAGTAAAAATCTTAGCGTTCTTTGCGGTAAAAACACATAATGTGTAAAAACCACACTTATTTAACGTATTTCAGGAAGGTACAGGATACTTATGTTTTAAGGTTCAATTAAATTGGTGCCAAATAATTATATAAAGTGCTAAATTTGAGAATGTAAATTTTAAAAAGTGAAATTTATATTCCAATTTTTGAGCATTATAAAAATTAAAAATAAAATGCATTTACAAACTTTCCATAAAATATTTATAGCTTTTTTGATCACCTGTTCTGTATCTTCAGTAACCGCAGGAGAAATTTGGGTTTCACCAAATGGAAGTGATAAAAATCCGGGAACAAAACAAAGCCCTTTGGCAACCGTACAAATGGCAGTGAGAAAAGCCAGAGAATTGCGTCGTCTAAAAGATGCATCCATAAAAAACGGAATTCATATTATATTACAAAACGGGACTTATTATCTAAACGAGCCATTATTCATAAGACCCGAAGATTCTGGAACTCCAGAAAGTCCAACAACAATTGAAGCCGAGGTAAATACAAAACCAATTTTAAGCGGCGGACTAGAAATAAAAAACTGGAAAAAAATAACTGCAATAAATGGTTTGAAAAAAACAAACATTTGGGTTGCAGATGCGCCTCAAAAAGCAGGTGAAATTATTAATTATAGACAATTATGGATCAACGGAAAAAAAGCCGTAAGAGCCAAAAGCACTCCCGGCAACCAAATGGACAGAATTCTTTCCTGGGATGCAGCAACAGAAACCTGTTGGATTCCATTTAAAGATAAATCCATAAAGTATGAACCGGGAATGGAAATGTTCATCATACAATGGTGGTCGACTGCCAATCTTCGAATTAAAAATATCGAAGTTCAAAAAGATAGTGCAAGACTTTCGTTTGAACAACCGGAAAGCCGCATTCAAAGTGAACATCCGTGGCCAGCGCCGTGGATTTCTAAAAACAACGGAAATTCTGCATTCTTTTTAAACAATGGAATCTCCATGTTGAACGAAGCTGGAGAATGGTATTTGGATAAAAAAAATGCCAAAATCTATTACATTCCAAGAGAAGGAGAAGATTTAACTTCGGCAAAAGTTACAGTTCCCGTTCTCGAAAATTTAGTCGAGATAAAAGGAACAATTGATTCACCAGTTAATTATTTTAATTTCAAAGGAATTTCATTTCAATATAGCAATTGGCTTCGCCCTTCGCAACAAGGTCACGTTCCGTTGCAGGCCGGAATGTATTTATTAGATGCTTATAAACTAGCCATTTCGGGAACTCCAAATCAGGCGAATTTAGAAAATCAAGGTTGGGTTGGGAGGCCACGTGGTGCTGTTGAAGTCAATTATTCAAATAATATTCAATTCGAATCTTGTCGTTTCGAACATTTATCATCAACCGGATTAGATTTAAATAAAGGAACAAATCACAATACAATCAAAGGAAATTTATTTAAAGACATTGGCGGAAATGCTATAAATGTTGGTGTTTTTTCTGAAGAAGCTTTCGAAGCGCATTTGCCATTAGTGATTAAAGACGAAAGAGAAATTTGTTCTGGTGAATTAATTGCAGACAATTTAATAACAAATGTTGCCAATGAAGATTGGGGATGCTTAGGAATTGCGGCCGGTTTTGTAAAAAACCTTACGATCGAACACAACGAAATTTCAGATGTTGCGTATAGTGGAATTTCAATGGGTTGGGGCTGGACGCACACCAAAAATGTAATGGAAAACAACAAAATCATCGGAAACAAAATTCATCATTATGCCAAACATCTACACGATGTTTCGGGAATTTACACACTTTCGTCACAGCCAAATAGCAGAATTGAAGAAAATTATATAGACAAAGTTTACAATAGTCCGTACGCGCACGATCCGTTTTTGTGGTTGTATTTATATACCGATGAAGGAAGTCAGGGATTTACCATTAAAAACAACTGGATTGCAGAAAAGAAAATCCTAAAAAATAACAACGGTCCAGAAGGAAATATTTGGGAAAGTAATGATCCGTATGTAAGCACAAAAATAAAAGATGCTGCCGGAATTAGAGCGCCATATAAGGATCTGATAAAAGAAGTTGTTATCGATGAAAAATGGGGTTTACAAGAATTACCAAAATCGGTTGCAATAGAATTAATAGATTCTGATTTTGATATCGAAAAAATTAAATCGACCATAAAAGGATTTCGAATTGTTGGTGAATCGCTATATCAATGGAAAAACCATTTAGTGATTTACGGAAAAATGAACCAGCCCGAAAGAACAAAAAAGAAATTGGCTTTAGCTTATCCATCGGCACAAATAAAAATCTATGAAAATCCAATTTACGATTTTCAAAATTTTGAAAGATGCAAAGATTCAAAACCGGCATCAGAATGGGAAAATATTGTTTTGACAGCCAATTTGGTTAATGATCCAAAACTGCAAAAAGAATATGTAGATTATCACACGACACAATTTGAAAAATGGCCTGAAATAGCAAAAGGATTCTGTAATGCTGATTTTCAGCAATTACAGGTTTTCAAAAATGAAAAACAATTGATGTTGATTATCAGTATTCCAAAAGGAGAAAATCTGGATAAACTGAATCCAAAAACAACCGAAAATAATCCGCGCGTAGACGAATGGAACGCACTAATGAAAAAATATCAAACCGGAATCGAAGGAGCAAAACCAGACGAAACCTGGATTTTCTTAAACAAAATAGAAACAAAATAATAGTTTGCCACGAATTCACGAATCGAACTAATTACTTGAGATAATAATTTATTACACGAATTATATTCGAGGAATTAAAAGTAAGATTTCATAAGGAAAAAAATAATTCGTGAATTCGTGGCAAACAACAATCTAAAATAACCACAACCCATGTTAAAAATCGCCATTTTAGGACTCGGAGAAGGAAGAAGCACCATGTCGGCAGCTTTAAAAAGTTCAAAATTAGAACTTGTAAAAGTATGCGACAGAAATGAGGAATTGTGTAAACAGAGAGCGAAAGAATTTGATTTCCATTCTTATACAACAAACTACGAAGATTTATTAAATGATGAAACGATAGATATAATAGCGATTTATACGCCGGATCATCTGCATGCCGAACATGTAAAACAAGCTTTACTGCACGGAAAACATGTCGTTTGTACAAAACCATTTATCGATAATCTTTCAGATGCTGCAGCATTATTAGCCTTAAGCGAAAAAACCGGAAAAAAAGTTTTCATCGGACAAAGTTCAAGATTTTTTGAACCCGCAAAAAGACAACGTGCCGATTTTGAAGCAGGTTTAATTGGCGAGTTAATTACAATCGAAGCGCATTATCATGCTGATCACAGATGGTTTTTAGAAAAAGAGTGGTCTTTGCTTCAATCTTTTAAATGGCTTTATGGCGGATTAAGTCATCCTGTAGATTTTATCAGATGGTATTTGCCGAATATTCAGGAAGTAATGGGTTACGGAATGATTAGCAGTAACGGAAGTATTGCCGGATTAAAAAACGAAGACACAATGCACTTTATCTTCAAAGCAACCGACGGAAGAATTGCGAGAGTAAGCGGAGTTTATACTTCGCCAACGCAACCCGCACAACGAGATAGCGGAATGAGCACAATTTTAAGAGCAACCGAAGGCGCAAGCCAGGCCGATTATCATGAATTACGTTATGCCGTTACAGACAAAACGGGAGAAGAAAAAGTAATAACATGGGGAGATTCAACTTTAAAACATTATTTCCGTTTCGAAGGACAAAGCCATCACGCAGGCGAATATCAAAATTATCTGGAATATTTCGCAGACAGTATCGAACAGGATTTTGTGGCTTATCCAGACATGAAAGAAGGAATCGGAACTGTAGCTCTATTACAAGCAATGGATAAATCTTTACAAACCGGAATGCCAGTAAAAATTGCTGATGTTCTTAACGAATACGGATTATGAACAGCATTTACGATAAGTTAACGACCTTAGATTTTATAATTGTTGGTGTTTATTTGGCCGCTTTATTAATTATTGGATATGTCGTAAGCGTGAAACAAAGCAAGAAAAACGAAACACTTTTTCTGGCCGGAAATTCACTTAAATGGTATAGCATCGGTTTTAATATGTGGGGAACCAATGTTGGGCCTTCATCATTATTAGCTTTTGCAAGTATTGGTTACGCAACCGGAATTGTAGCCGGAAATTTCGAATGGTACGCTTTTGTGTTTTTATTGCTTTTGGCTATGGTTTTTGCACCCAGATATATAGCCAGCAAAGTAAGCACAATGCCTGAATATATGGGAAAACGTTATGGCGACAGCACACAAAATATTTTAGCGTGGTACGCTTTAGTCAAAATATTAGTAAGCTGGTTATCATTAGGTTTGTTTAGCGGAGGAATTTTGGTACGTCAGATTTTAGGAATTCCGATGTGGCAAAGTGTGACCGTTTTAGTAATTTTTTCAGGGATTTTTACTTTTGCCGGAGGATTAAAAGCCATTGCAAAAGTGAATGTTTTTCAGATGATTTTATTGATTGTGGTTTCGCTAACATTATCGTATTTAGGATTGCAAAAAGTGGGGGGAATCAGCGCATTAATTGCCAAAACACCTCCTAATTTCTGGAATTTAGTTCAGCCCGCAAACGATGCACATTATCCGTGGCCGGCAATATTATTAGGATATCCTGTTGCCGCAGTTGCATTTTTCTGTACAGATCAATCGATGGTTCAAAGTGTTTTGGGAGCGAAGAATTTAGAACAAGGACAACTAGGAGTTAATTTCATTGGTTGGCTAAAAGTTTTGGCTTTGCCTTTGTTTATTTTACCGGGAATTTTGTGTTATGTTTTATACCCTGAATTAGGTAAAAATTCTGATCTAGCTTACATGACAATGGTAACGAATTTATTCCCAAGCGGAATGAACGGATTGGTAATTTGTGTGATGATTGCGGTTTTAGTTGGAACAATTGGTTCATCATTAAACGCATTGAGTACCGTTTTTACTAATGATATTTATGTCAAAAAAATAAATTCAAATGCTTCAATAAAAGAGCAAATTAAAATTGGTCGTATCACAATTGCTGTTGGATGTTTGTTTGCCATTCTTATTGCCGTTGCGATTGATAATATAAAAGGTCAAAATTTATTCAATATTTTTCAGGCCGTTTTGGGTTTTCTGGCGCCATCTTTATCTGTTGTTTTTCTGTTGAGTATTTTCTGGAAACGTACCACAAAAAAAGCGGTAAATGCCACTTTATCCTGGGGTTCAGCCTTTAGTTTATTTGTAGGCGTCTTATATTTATGGATTTTCCCTGCTGATAAATATCCCGTTTGGCCTCACTTTTTATTGATTTCGTTTTACATTTTTGCAACTTTATTGGTGTCAGCGATTATTATTTCATTAGCAGATAAAAATCCGGAAACTACTTTTGTAAGTGAAACTGATGTTCCTAAAACCAGTAAAAAAGTGAAGATGTTATTTGCGATTCTTGGAATTGTGATTTTGAGTTTGTATTTGTTTTTTAATGGGAATTAATCTCAAATCATCTATTTAAACATAGCCCGTGGTTTCAACCACGGGAAACGTAATGCGATAAACTTAATGTTATATATCTTGATGTATCTTTACATCTCTCGCGTCCCAGTGGTTGAAACCACTGGCTATGTTTTGAAAAAGATTATAAATAAAAAAACACATAGCTTTTCGATCTGGAAATCTATGTGTTTTTTTGAAATGAGATGCTTTTTAAATCACTTTTGCTATTTGTGTGTTTACACAAATATTATTAGGAGAGTCCAAACTGGTTTTTCAAACATATCCAGTGGTTGAAACCACTGGCTATGTTTGAAAAAGATTATAAATAAAAAAACACATAGCTTTTCGATCTAGAAAACTATGTGTTTTATTATGAAATGAAATGCCTTTTAAATCACTTTTGCTATTTGTGTGTTTACACGAATATTATAAAGAGCGTCCAAGCCCGGTGTTTCTTCATAAGTGCTGAATTCTAAATTAACACCCGGTCTAAAAATCAGGCAGTGCGTTGAACCACCAAAATGAAACATACCCAGTTCGTCGCCTTTTTTTACAATGTCACCAGCCTTTACTGTTATTTCACAGCTGGAAACCTCTGCCATACCCACAGGAATTACACACATAAGTCCAATTGCCGGATTATCTGCTTCAATATATATAACAGCTCTGGTGGCAACTGCTGTTAAAAAGGGTTGTGAATTGTTGGGTGCGCTCGAATCGGCTCCCTTTGGATTGTAGAAACCCTGGTATAGATTTTCTAAATAATAAGAACCATTTATAACAGCCGTTTTTACGATTTTACCGTTTACAGGACTGTGCCAGCGGTGGTAACTCAAGGCACTCAAAAAGGCCTGATAAACTGTTCCACCATCAAATTGAGGTGCTAATTCATCAAAATTCATCATGTTTTCTAACGAATATGGCTGCCCTTTTAGCCAAAATTTATCCGACAAAGCTACATTGGTAGCCACTTGCAAAGGTGCCGATTCGCAGGCGTTTACAATAATCGAATCATCATTGGGTTGGGTAACTGGGCGCACATTCAGGCAAAACAATCTCGTGAAAAAATCGTCCCAGCTTTTGAATCCATAATATACATCTGAAGGATCTGACTGAAAGACATCAGCAAATGTAGCATCGGGTGAAATAGGATTCGGTTCTAAACCTAATGCCCCTTGAGCAACTTGCATCATTTCGGATTGTGCTAAGTCACTCAACCATGCAATTACGTTTTCTGATGGGTCATTTTCTATCAAAACATATCTAGAATCTTCTGTAACCAAAAATTTAGACCAGTAGTTTAATATTTTTTTTAGCTGCTGATTGACCAAAGCGTTTGAAAAAACATCATACCCAAAATTGGTCGCCATTGGCCAGGCCAAAAGGGCATTTATCGGAAAACCAATCATACCTGCAGGGGTTTGATTTCCGGGAGCACCACTTTGGTAAGCTTCGGGAGCGGTTTGCATGATTCCGTTAAGTAAAACAAGGAAATCCTCAAAAGTCATAGGTTCTGGTTCCCAAAGTAAAGGAGTTTTTTGTTTTAAAAAATAAGCTTCGGCAAACATTCCCTGCACATTCGCATACAAAACAGGATCTGAATACACTAGATTTTGAAATTCGGCAATTTCAGGAATAAGTGGTGTTGGATTTTTTTTGGTAAGTTTTTTGATTTTTAGGATCCAATCTTCGACAATTTGTGGGTTTTGTGGTAACCAGCCTCCCAATAATTGTTTCGCTGTTATAAATTGTGTTGCTTCCATAGTCTTTTGGGTTAAATTTATAACGAAGGTATTTTAGAAAATAGTTCAAAAATTTTAAATAGTTATAGAAGGCTGTTTTTGTGTTATGAAGATCTCATATTGTTGACAGGAAACTAGAGACTTTCTTTATGAAAATGAATCTGAAAGGATGATTGCTTAGATCATAAGCCTAAATTAGAACGCGGATAAAACGGATTCGCTATCGCGAAGACGCGGATTGATGCGGATTTTTTTAAACACATAGAAACATAGTTTTTTTTTTTATTTAGCGAAATAGAGAATAAAAAATGACTAGTCATTAACACATAGCTATGTGTATATATGCAAGTGAAACGTCTTTTTAACGCAAAAGAGATCTATGTTTCTATGTGTTTAAAAAAATAAAAATCTGTTTTCATCAGCGTCTTCGCGATAGCGAATCCGTTTCATCAGCGGCCCATAAAAATTCTAACATCATTTTTTTTAGTACTAAAAAAGTGATAAGCCATAATTTTTCCCTTAAAAAATTATCAAAAAGCACTATTTTTTATAAAATAACAGGATAGAACAGGTTGTGAAATGTAAAAATAACACTTATCTTTAGCTCCAAAAAAAGATATATGCAAAGCCGATTTTCCATTTTTAAGATTTTCCTTCTTTTTGCTGCTCTTTTTTCTTGTTCTTTAATATCGGCGCAGGAAAAGTCAAAAGAAGCAACATGGATCTGGTATCCAGGTGATTTTGAAGTTTGGTTAAGCAATAAAATGCAAGTAAGACGTACAGAGCGTGAGGCAGTATTTCCACCGCTTTGGCAATATTACAGTCCGTATGCCTTGGTAACTTTTCAAACAGAAGTAGATATTCCGGAACCAGATGAGGTAAAAATTTATTCGGAAGGACCTTTTCAATTCCTTTTAGATGGTGTTCAGGTTTATGGACAGCCAAAATCAATAACAATCCCTACTGGAAAACACAAAATTTCCTTTAAAGTTTATAATCAGGAAGTGTTGCCGGCTATTTATATTGCTGGTAAATATGTTAAATCGGATGTATCCTGGAAGGTGACCAATGAAGATAAACTTTGGATTGACGAGACGGGAAAAGCACAACAATCCGGTACACCATGGGTACCTGTTGGCTCTTGGAATTTTAATTTTCCAGAAAATAAACCTTCCGGATTTAAATTAACAACCAAACCTTTGAGTGCAAAAAAAACAGAAAAAACAGGGGCTGGTGCGTTGGTAGATTTTGGTAAAGAAACTTTTGGTTATATTAAAATTCACGGTTTAAAAGGAAAAGGTAAAGTAGCACTTTATTATGGTGAATCCCGTGAGGAAGCGCTGGATTCTGCCAAATGCGAAACCTTAGATCATTTATCTTTTGATGGAAACCAGCCTGAAACCTACACGCATGATGGATCTAAAGCATTCCGCTATGTCCAGGTACAAGCAGATGCATCGGTAAAATATGATTCGATTTCGATGCTTTATGAATATTTACCATTAGACTATCGCGGTGCATTCAAATCATCCGATGAACAATTAAATAAAATTTGGGATGTGTCGGCTTACACGATGCATTTAACAACTCGCGAATTTTTTATAGACGGGATTAAACGCGACCGTTGGGTTTGGTCTGGCGACGCTTATCAAAGTTATTTAATGAATTATTATTTATTCTTTGATTCGGCTTCTGTAGAACGAACGCTGTTGGCCCTTCGTGGCAAAGAACCTGTGACGGCTCATATTAATATCATAATGGATTATTCGCTGTATTGGTTTGTAGGTGTTTACGATTATTATTTGCACACCGGCGATACGAAATTCATCAAAACTTTTTATCCAAGAATGAAATCACTTATGGATTTCTGTTTAGAAAGAAGGAATAAAAACGGATTCCTTGAACCATTAGAAGGAGACTGGGTTTTTATTGATTGGGCAGATGGATTACCAAAAAAAGGCGAGGTTAGTTTTGAGCAAATGCTTTTAGCAAGAAGTTTAGAAGCCATGGCAGTTAGCGCTAAAATTGCAAATGAAAACGAAGATCAAAAACAGTATCAAAAATTAGCGGATGATTTAAAAACAAAACTATTTGATGTGTTTTGGGATAAAAAAGAAAACGTTATGAAACACCAGCGTATAGACGGTAAAATGCAGAATATTGTAACCAGATACGCTAATATGTTCGGTATTTTTTTCAATTATTTTAATGAAGAACAAAAACAAAGTATAAAAAAGAAGGTGTTGCTCAATGATGATATTCTTAAAATCACAACACCCTACATGCGTTTTTACGAGTTGGAAGCGTTGTGTGCAATGGGCGAGCAGGATTATGTGTTGAAAGAAATGAAAGACTATTGGGGTGGAATGTTGAATGAGGGAGCAACATCATTTTGGGAAGAATACAATCCAGCCAAAAAAGGAACAGAACATTTAGCGATGTATGGACGCCCTTACGGGAAAAGTCTTTGCCATGCTTGGGGTTCTAGTCCAATTTATTTGTTAGGAAAATATTATTTGGGTGTAAAACCAACTGCTCCGGGTTATTCAGAATATGAAATCAAACCAAATCTAGGAGGTTTAAAATGGATGGAAGGAAAAGTTCCAACACCAAATGGAGAAGTTGCTCTGTATTGCAGTACGAAAGAAATTAAAGTAAAAGCAGGCGAAGGCGAAGGAAAATTAATTTTTGAAAGTGCCGGCAAACCCAAAACAAATTCAGGAACAATTACGGAATTAGCCAAAAATAAATATCAGCTAATTGTAAAACCGAATGTGGAATATAAAGTGAGTTATAAATCTATTTAAGTTTTTAGTAATTAGCATATAGTTTATGATGCCCAGTTTTGTCATTTCGAGGAACGAGAAATCACATGCGTAGCCACAAAGATTGTCGATTATTGTTGCGGAATTTCTAGTGCGATTTCTCGCTTCGGTCGAAATGACAAAAAAATAAAAAAAATACAAAATCAATGTTTTCAAAAAATACAAAATACAACTTCAAATTAAAAACCGCTTTCCTAATGCTGTTGACTTTCTGCATTCAAGTTTCAGCACAAACCACTGCATGGAAACCTGCATCTTTTGAAATCGTAAAATCCAATTACAAAATTTTCAAAACAACACAATACGCACATGTCTTTTCAGGAAGCAAACACAATATTGTTCGTTTAGCCCCAGAATTACAAGGTTTGACAGGAATTGAACTTCCTTTAAACAAGCTTGAAAACGGAATCAATTCTTCATTACAATTAAAATTCAAGGAACCGGTTCAGGTTTTGATTGGTGTTTTTGAGGAGATAGATAGAGCTGAATTTACTCCATTAAACCCCGCTAAAATAGTGCTTGAAAATGGTCTAACGTTAACAGGTTTATCTCCTGTAAATGTGTATGCTGTTTCTTATCCCAAAGGAACGCACAGAATCAATCCAGTAAACCGATCATTCACCATTTTGGGAGTAATAAAAAAAAATCAAAATTTAGGTTATAGAAATGCCGAATTACCAGATGGAAAACTATGGAATCCAACATTCATAGTCGAAGGATTTTCAGATGAAAAACCACTTTTCGAAATTATTGGTGGAGAAAATAAAGCCGTTGTAGACGAAGGAATGCCGGGAACCGAAGGAATTCAAGGCGGTTTTGAAGGAGGGCGCGTGGTGAAAGTTGGCGATACCTACCATATGTTTCCAACCGAAAGAGCAGGAGAAAAAGGAGTCGATTATTATTACGATCGTGTAAAAACCAGAATCGGACATTGGACAAGTAAAGACGCCATTCACTGGAAAAGAGAATCAACCATTTATCAGGCAAGCGGAACTTACGCCATAACCGAAGACGATAATCCGATGAACGATCGGCGTGCCGCAATTTGGTCGTATATGCCGGTTTTTAATGAAAAGGCAAACAAATGGTATGGCTATTATTTGGCTTACACAGTTAGTAAAACAATAGAACCGAATCATTCTTTTGGAAGAATCTGGCGTTGTGAATCAACTGTAGATGGAATTGACGGAATTGGCGGTCCTTATAAAGATATGGGAATCATCATCGAACCCGGTTTAGACTCAGAACCTTGGGAAGGACGTCAGGGAGTGGCTTCATTTTTCCCGTATAAAGTGGGCGATAAATATTTTGGATTTTACAGCGGAGCCTATCCCTTTAATTCATGGGCAGATTATCCAAAGAAATCAGGAAAAGGCTGGTTTGTTGGCTTAGCCGAATCGAATAGTTTAGAAGGTCCGTGGTCAAGAATAAAAGATGGAAGCAATCCGATCAAAACCATACATCCATTTTTTGTCGAAAATCCAATTGTGAGCCAGCTTCCAAACGGATTATACATTGCTATTTTTGATGGAGGCCCGGACGGTTGGGGACATCATTTGCCAAATATGATCGGCTATTCGTTATCAAAAGATGGTAAAAATTGGGGCGAAGCAAGATATCTTCCCATAGAAACAAAAGTTAATAAATGGTGGGATATTATGAGAACACCGCTTTGCCTAATTCCCGAAGGAAATGATGTTTACACAATAGTCTACGCCGCAATCGACCTGAAAAAAAGATTTCACCCAATGGGAATGGTTAAAGTAAAATTAAACAAAGACGTAATGCAGTCGCGTTTAGAAGAATTGAAGTAAAAGTTTCACGCAGATTTAAAAGGATTTGTGCTGATTAACACAGATAAAAATAAATTAATAATCGGCTAAAATCCTTTTAAATCTGCGTGAAACAAAAATATAAAATCGGTGAAAACCATTTTAATCCGCGTCATCCGTGCGCAAATAATATGATGAAAATTAAATATATAATAATTGCCATTACAGCACTTTTCATAACCAGCTGTGCCACTAAATACAAAAAAAGAGAAATCAACGAAACTGTAGTGCAGGAGATTTACAACGAAGTAAAAACGCCTTATAAATACGGTTTGGTAATGGTTCCAACAGACAACTCCTATAAAATGGATTGCCCAAGTGTATTTAGAAAAGACGGAAAATGGTTTATGACCTATTTAATTTACGGAGGAAGAGGTTACGAAACCTGGCTTGCTGAAAGTGAAGATTTGTTGCATTGGAAACATTTAGGAAAAGTAATGTCTTTCTCTGAAAATGAACAACATTGGGATGTCAACCAAAAAGCAGGATATATTTCATTACAAGATCCAACTTGGGGCGGAAGCTATGAATGGGAAAAATACGATGACAAATATTGGATGAGTTATTTTGGCGGAGACAGCAAAGGTTACGAAGCCGGAGTTTTATCAATCGGAATGGCGTATACAAAAGAATCTCCCACAAAAGCACATGAATTTGAACGATTAGAAAAGCCAGTTTTAACTCCAAAAGACAAAGACGCCAGATGGTGGGATAATAGTACGATGTATAAAAACAGTGTTATTCGCGATAAGGAGAAAGTTACAGGATACAATTTTATCATGTATTACAATGCGCGAGGTGATAGTTTAAATCCTGCTAAAGGCGCAGAGCGTATTGCTATGGCAGTATCGGATGATATGAAACAATGGAAGCGTTATGGCAATAAACCTTTAATCAATCATCATAAAGGAATTTCAGGAGATGCTTATATTCAGCGTATTAATGATACTTGGGTGATGTTCTATTTTGGAGCTTTCTGGACGGGTTGGAATCAAGGTGCATTTAACCGTTTTGCCGTTTCGAATGATTTAGTAAACTGGACCGACTGGAAAGGCGAAGATCTTGTCAAATCATCTGAACCTTATGATGATTTGTTTGCGCATAAATCTTTTGTTGTAAAACATAACGGAGTCGTTTATCACTTTTATTGTGCCGTAAATAAAGCAGAACAAAGAGGAATTGCAATTGCAACGTCTAAAGATTTAGGGAAAAGCGAAATGAATTTTGTGGCGCCGCCGGAGAAAAAGAAATAGTATTCAGTTTTCGGTCGCAGTCTAAGTTTAGATTGTTAATAATATAGTCCCTATGGGACATTTTGATAGTGAAACGTTTTTGTTACCAATATTTAATCTCTACGAGATACTCCGTTAGGAGTTGAATATTTGTAGCAAAAAATTAATAAAAATAAATTTTGTCCCGTAGGGACTACACAATAATCAAACAATAATGAATAATAATCTAAGGTCAATGTCAATATATATACGTCAATTTTTCGATTTTGAATTTTTGGTCCATAAATTATTTTTCACATTTCACATTTTACTATTCACATCTTACACACACGCCCAATCCGTAACCGGCGAACCTGCAGGAATTCCAGAAATGCACAAAAAATATGAATTTGCGCCTTGGGAAGATCCAGCAGTTACAAGCATCAACAGACAGCCATCACGAGCAACAGCATATTCGTATACCAATATCGAAGATGCCCTAAAAGGCGACAGAACAAAAAGCCGACTTAAAATGCTTACCGGAGATTGGGATTTTAAATACGCATCAAACCTTAAGGAAGCTTTAAAAGATTTTTATAAAGGAAAAGTCGAAGGTTGGAATAAAATAGAAGTTCCTTCAAACTGGGAATTAAAAGGATATGATATCCCAATTTACAAAAGTGCCGTTTATCCGTTTAGACCCATAAATCCGCCTTATATTCCTAAAGATTATAACGGAGTTGGATCGTATCAGCGCAGTTTTACAGTTCCTGAAAATTGGAAAGACATGACCGTAACATTGCATTTTGGAGCTGTAAGTTCCGGATTTCAGGTTTGGCTTAACGGAGAATTTCTCGGTTATGGAGAAGACAGTTTTCTTCCATCAGAATTTGATATTACACCATATTTAAAAGAAGGCGAAAATGTAGTTTCGGTACAAGTAATTCGCTGGACAGATGGTTCATATCTTGAAGATCAGGATCATTGGCGCGTAAGCGGAATCCAGCGTGAGGTTTTTATTATGGCCGAGCCAAAGTTGCGCATTCAGGATTTCTTTTATCAAACCAAATTAGACAAAGAATATAAAGATGCTTCTTTTCAATTACGTCCGAAAGTAGAAAATTTGACAGGCGAAAAAATCAAAGATTATACGTTTCAGGCGCAATTATACGATGCTAATAATGTGGCCTTATTCAAAGAACCACTTCAAAAACCAGTTATCGACATGATCAACGAAAGTTATCCTCGTTTAGATAATGTTCGTTTCGGAATGTTTAAGGAAAACATTAGCAATCCGAAAAAATGGAGTTCTGAAGAACCTAATTTGTACACTTTAGTAATGTCGATAAAAGATTCAAACGGAAATATTACAGAAGCTAAAAGCTGTAAAGTTGGTTTCCGTTCAATTGAGTTTTCAAAAGAAAATGGCAAAATGCTCATCAACGGAAAGGAAACCTATGTATATGGCGTAAACCGTCACGACCAACATCCAACAAGAGGAAAAGCCGTTACAAGAGATGATATTAAAGAAGATATTACGACAATTAAAAAATTCAATTTCAATTTTATACGAACAAGTCATTATCCAAACGATCCGTATTTTTATGATTTATGCGATCAATACGGAATCATGGTTATGGACGAAGCCAATCAGGAAACACACGGAATTGGCGGAAAATTAAGCAACGACCCAAAATGGACGAATGCTTATTTAGAGCGCATGACGAGAATGGTAGAAAGAGATAAAAACCATCCATCAGTCGTTTTTTGGAGTTTAGGAAACGAAGGAGGAAAAGGCCCAAATCACGCTGCAATGTCGGGTTGGGTTCATGATTTTGATATCACGCGTCCCGTACATTACGAGCCTGCGCAGGGAAATCCAAGATTAGACGGATATATAGATCCGCTTGATCCGAGATATCCAAAAACAATCGATCACGCGTATCGATTTGAAAACCCGCAGGATGAACCGTATGTTGATATGGTGAGCCGATTTTATCCAGGCGTTTTTACACCTAAATTTTTAGTCGATCAAAAGAAAGATACACGACCAATTATTTTTGTAGAATATTCTCATGCTATGGGAAATTCAGTTGGAAATCTTAAAGAATTATGGGATGAATTCCGTTCACTTCCAAGAGTTATTGGCGGTTGCATTTGGGAATTTAAAGATCAGGGATTGTTGAAAAAAGATCCTGTAACAGGTCAGGAATTTTTTGCGCACGGAGGAGATTTTGGTGAAAAATATCATGACGGTAATTTCAATACAAAAGGAATTGTAGATTCAAACGGAAAACCAAAAGGTTCCATCTATGAAAACAAATGGATTTATCAACCTGCGACAAGTACTTTAAAAGATGGTTTTCAATTAGAAATTAAAAATCGTCAGGCCGTAAAATCTTTGGCAGACTATATTCCGGTTTTAAAAATTTTAGAAAACGGAAATATCATCAAAACACAAATTTTAAAACCTTTCAATTTAGAAGCAGGACAATCTGCAATTTTAGATGTAAAACAATATTTGCCAAAACTAAAAACTAATGCAGAATATTTTCTGAATATTGAATTTCAACTTTTAATAGATAAACCTTGGGCAACAAAAGGTTACGCAGTCGCGGAAGATCAATTTCTGTTGAAAAAGGCAGATGTTTCTTTTGATTTTGGAAAAAATAATGTTGAGGTAAAAGCAACTGAAACAGATTCAGATTTTAAAATCAAAGGAAAAACTTTTGATATCAAAATCAGCAAAATAAACGGAGCTTTGAATTCGTATGTTTTCAATGGCGGAGAACAAGTTTTTGCTCCGTTGCTTCCTAATTTTGTTCGTCCGCTAACGGATAATGACAAAAGAGGATGGAAATCACACAAAGTTTTGAAACCGTGGTATCAGGCAAAACCAAAATTGATAAATACAAAATTGGCTGCATCAATTGATGGAGTGACAATTACAAGTGATTATGAAGTTATAAAAGACAGTGCAAATGTGAGCGTAGTTTATAACATCAATAAAAACGGAGTTATCAAAGTTGATTACAATCTAAAAGCAACAAACAAACTGTCAAACATTCCAAAAATCGGAATGCAAATGGGAGTTCAGAGAAAGTTTGATCAAATTTCGTGGTACGGAAAAGGAGAACTTGAAAACTATATAGACAGAAGTTTCGGATCGTTCGTAGGAAAATATTCTCTGCCAATTAATGATTTTCTGGAGCACTATGTTAAACCTCAGGAAAACGCCAATAGAACAGAAGTACGATGGATGGCTTTTACAACACCTCAAAAAAATAAAGGTTTATTGGTTTTTAAAGACGAGAAAAATCTAAGTATGAGCGCATGGCCATATACACAAGAAAATTTAAGTGCAGCCAAACATACTTTCGATCTAAAAGATCCGGGATTTTTAACGATTAATATCGATTTAATCCAGATGGGAGTTGGAGGAAACGACAGTTGGACAGCTGTTGCACAACCTTTAGAAAAATATCAAATTAAGTCAGGAGATTATCAATATAGTTTTTATTTAGTTCCTTTCGAAGCATCGAAAAATGGTTTAGAAGAGAATTTGAAGAAGTTTAAGTTTTAATATATCCTAACAGTCCCGAAGCCTCGGGATAAAATCTGTTAGGTATTTCGTTTAAAAGATTAAAGATATAGTTTGCCATCCTGAGGAACGAGGGATCACACCAGAAGCAAGACAAAGATTGACGATTTAATATCAAATATAGCCCGAGGTTTCAACCTCGGGAAACGTATTCTGAAATCCCGATACGTCCCAATGGTTGAAATCATTGGCTATGTTTTGTAATGACAAACGAAAACAATAATAAAAAATGTTTCAAAAAAAACACCTCTTTTTTATGTTACTTTTTGCGGGATTTCTTTCCGCACAGGAAATCCATAAAAAAGAAAATACAACATTTCAGCCCACAATCGAATCCTCAAAACCTTGGGTATATTGGTATTGGATGCAAAGTGCGTATTCTAAAGAAGGAATCACAGCCGATTTAGAAGCCATGAAACAAGCCGGAATTGGAGGCGCGTATTTAATGACCATAAAAGGTCCGTCAAATCCGCCATTGATGAATCCGCCGGTTTTGCAATTGAGTCCGGAATTTTGGAATTTGGTTAAATGGGCTTTGACAGAAGCAGATCGTTTGGGCGTAAAAATCGCATTTCATCCCGCAGATGGTTTTGCCGTTGCCGGAGGACCGTGGATAAAGCCGGAAATGTCGATGCAAAAAGTAGTTTGGGCTGATATTTTCGTAAACGGAAACAACTTCAAAAATGTACAATTGCCAACGCCAAATCATTACAAAGACTATTATAAAGATATTGCCACATTTGCCATTCCGGTAAAAGAAACTTATGTGACATCAAATCAAAATCGACCAAAAATAACATCGACAATTCCTGATTTTGACGCATCATTTTTGAGTGATACAAAGAAAGACGATCAGTTTAGATTAAAAGAAAAAGGCTGGATTCAATACGAATTTGATCAGCCGTTTTTATGCAAATCCATTCAAATCGAAACCAAAGGAAATAACTTTCAGGCACATCGTTTAATTGTTGAGGTTAGTGACGACGGTAAAAACTTTAAAAGCCTTGGCCGATTAACAACGCCAAGACTCGGTTGGCAAGATACAGATGCTTTTTACACACACAGCATTATCCCAACAAAAGCTAAATGTTTCAGGTTTGTTTACGATCCTGAAGGAACTGAGCCAGGCGCAGAAGATCTGGATCCCGCAAAATGGAATCAGGGACTAAAAGTTTCGAAAATACTTTTATCAAACGAACCATTGATTGATAATTATCAAGGAAAATCAGGCGTAATTTGGCGTTTGAGCCCACAGACATCTTCGGAACAAATAAGTAAAGCCGATTGTATTGATCCATCAAAAATGATTAATATTTCGAAGTTTGTAGATGAAAAAGGAATTCTAAATTGGAAAACTTTTTCAAAAGAAAATTGGCGAATTATTCGTTTTGGCTACACTTCAACAGGTCACGAAAATGCAACCGCAGGCGCAGGAAGAGGATTAGAAGTTGATAAATTTAATACGGAAGCCATTCGTTTTCAACTCGATCATTGGTTTGGAGAAATGTTGAGAACTGCAGGACCTGAATTAGCATCAAAAGTGGTTAAAATTCTTCATATCGATAGTTGGGAATGTGGCAGCCAAAACTGGTCGCCCGTTTTTAGAAATGAGTTTAAAACCAGAAGAGGTTATGATGTTGTCGATTATTTACCGGTTATGGCGGGAATTCCGATAAACGATATCGAAACTTCTGAAAAAATACTTTATGATATAAGAAAAACGATAGCAGAATTAGTTTCTGATAACTTTTTCGCAACACTGGCAGATAAGGCAAAAAAAGCAAATGTAAAATTTAGCTCAGAAAATGTGGCGCCAACCATGATGAGCGACGGACTTTTGCATTTTAAACATGTCGATTATCCGAGTGGAGAGTTTTGGTTAAAAAGCCCAACCCATGATAAACCAAATGATATGTTGGATGCCATTTCAGGCGGACATATTTACGGAAAAGATATTATTCAGTCAGAAGCTTTTACCGAGTTAAAAATGGATTGGGATGAACATCCGGGAAATCTGAAAACGCTGGCAGACAGAAATTATGCATTAGGAATTAACCGATTTTTCTATCACGTTTTTGTACATAATCCGTGGACAGATCGTAAACCCGGAATGACTTTAGACGGCGTCGGATCTTATTTTCAAAGAGATCAAACGTGGTGGAAACCCGGAAAAGCATGGGTAGATTATTGCCAGAGAGTTCAGTTTCAATTGCAAAAAGGAAAATCAGTAATTGATTTGGCGGTTTTTATTGGAGAAGATTTGCCATCGCGTTCCATGCTTCCCGATCGTTTGGTTCCTTTTATTCCGAATATCTTCGGAAAAGAACGTTTAGAAAGTGAAGCGATTCGATTGAAGAATGAAGGTCAGCCTTCAATAAAACTTCCGAAAGAAGTTTCTTCAACTAAAAATTCTACTGATTTATCGCAATGGATAAATGCGATGAACGGTTATCAATACGATTCTTTTAATGCCGATGTGTTATTGAATAATGCTAAAGTTGAAAACGGGAAAGTCATTTTCAGTAATAGTATAGAATATGGCGCTTTATTGTTTCCGGGAAGTCATAAAATGGCACCAAATAAAATGATTTCTTTGGCTGTAGCCGAAAAAATAGTGCAATTAATAAAAGATGGCGCAACGGTTTTTATTGATGAAAAACCAGATTTGCAACCGGGAATTCAATCGGAAGCAGACCATAAAAAATGGCAGAATGTTCTGGATGAAATTTGGAGCAATAATTCAAGTTTATCTTCATGGAAAATCGGAAAAGGAACTGTAATTAAACTTCCGTATTTAGGAAATGATTTTGCTTCAATTGGAATTGAACAAGATGTTTATTTCCCGAAATTAAACAGAGCCGAATCAGAAACTTTAGCCTGGACACATCGTAAATCAGAAACCGAAGATCTTTATTTTCTATCCAATCAAAATTCAGCAAAAAGACAATTTGAAGCTTCGTTTAGGATTACAGGAAAAAAACCGGAATGGTATAATCCGGTTACAGATAAAACTTCGGCTTTAGCCAATTGGAAAATTGAAAATGGAAGAACGATTTTATCTCTAATTTTAGATGCCAATGAATCTGGTTTTGTGATTTTTAAAGAAGAAACAAAAGAGATTTTAAGTCAAGGATTTCAAAAAGGTTCTGAATTTGAAACGGTTCAGACTTTAGATGAAAAATGGGAATTGCAATTTGATCCTGAATTTCATGGTCCGAAAGAAATCGTAAAAATAACTCAACTTTTTGATTGGAGTACATCAGAAAATGATCAGATAAAATATTATTCAGGAACTGTTATTTATAAAAAAGAACTGAACTGGAACGGAAAATCGACAGATAAAATTTGGCTTGACTTGGGAACAATTGCTAATATCGCAGAAGTTGCTATCAACGGAAAAGATTGCGGAACACTTTGGACATTTCCGTTTAAAGTTGATATTTCGGAAGCACTCAAAAAAGGAAAAAACACAATCAAAATAAAAATCACCAATACTTGGGCCAACCGATTAATTGGTGATCAAAAATTACCAAAAGAAGAACGATTAACCTGGACAACGGCACCTTTTAGATTGGAAGGTGGACCGTTATTGAAAGCGGGATTATTGGGGCCGGTTACGATTGTAAAAGAAAAATAAATGTTTTTGCAATTTAAACTGGACTAAAGTCCAGCCCTACAATATGTTTCGAGCCATGGCTCTGCTGCATAACGTAAAAGTTCCGGAGGAACGATTTATATTGTAGCGTCGGGTTTTAACCCGATGGGCAATATGTTTTGAGCCTATGGCTCTGGTGCATAACGTAAAAGTTCCGGAGGAACGATTCATATTGAAGCGTCGGGTTTCAACCCGATGGATGATATGACGATTATAATGTAAAAACGGGTTTTAATGTGTTGAAATATAGATTAAAATAAAAAAAATGAAAAATTTAAAAGAATATATTATTGCGATTTTCTTGCTTTTAGCTAGTTCACAAATCAACGCAAAAATCAAATTGCCGGCCTTGTTTACAGACAATATGATGTTGCAACAAAAATCAAACGCACCAATTTGGGGTTGGGCAGATAAGAATTCAAATGTTGTAATAAAAACTTCATGGGATTCTAAAACCTATAAAGTAAAAGCAGATACTTCAGGAAAATGGAAAACAGAACTAAAAACACCATCATTTGGCGGACCATTTACGATTGAAGTTGTTGAAGGAACTGAAAAAGTCATTATTAAAAATATATTAATTGGCGAAGTTTGGTTATGTTCAGGGCAATCGAATATGGAAATGCCTTTGAAAGGTTTTCAAGGTCAGCCAGTAAAAAACGGAAACGAAATTATCGTAAGATCAACCAATAAAAACATTCGGTTAATTACAATTCCTAGAGCGACTGTTTTAGAACCTTTAAATGATTTTGAAGGAAAATGGGAAGTTGCTTCGCCAAAATCGACGGCAAATTTTAGTGCAACAGCCTGGTATTTTGGTTCACTTTTACAAGAAGTTTTAGATGTTCCGGTTGGGTTAATTCACGTTTCGTACGGAGGTTCGAGTATGGAAGCCTGGATGAATAAGGAAATGCTGAAAGATTTTGCAAGTGCTAAAATTCCAACAACAAAAGAAGAATTGGCAAAAGACCCAAATCGCGTGCCGACAACTTTATTTAACGGAATGCTTTCACCGGTTATTGGTTACGGAATTAAAGGTTGTATTTGGTATCAGGGAGAATCAAATTATGAAAGAGCTTCAGAATACAAAGAGCTGATGAAAAAAATGGTAAGCAGTTGGAGAACACTTTGGAAACAAGGTGATTTTCCTTTTTATTACGCACAAATTGCTCCGTTTAATTATGCTTCATTTCATCCCAAAGATTATTTGGAAAAATATAATTCTGCATATTTGAGAGAAGCACAATTGAAGGCTTCAAAGGAAATTCCGAACTCGGGAATGGCGGTTTTGATGGATGTTGGTGAAGAAAATAATATTCACCCAATGGACAAGGAAAAAGGTGGAAACCGATTGGCTTTTCAGGCTTTGGCAAAAACGTACGGAATTGAAGGCTTCGAATTCGAAAGTCCCAAATACAAATCGATGGAAATAAAAGACGGCTCTGTAACTATTTCTTTTGATGATGTCGCAAACGGAATTACGTCTTATGATAAAGAAGTTTTAGGTTTTGAATTGGCGGGAGAAGACAAAGTTTTTTATCCGGCAAAAACCGTAGTTCGAAGAAAGTCTGTTGTTTTAACTTCTGATAAAGTAGCGAAACCGGTTGCTGTTCGGTATTTATTTAAGGATTTTGTAAAAGCAGAATTGTTTAGTGCGGGCGGATTGCCAGTTTCGTCGTTTAGAACGGATGAATGGTGATTTCTTCGCGCTCCTGCAAGGTTTTCAAAACCTTGTAGGTGTCAAATTTAAATTCTGGATTGACTACATATAAATACCTACAAGGTTTTGAAAACCTTGCAGGAAAACGTAAAAAATGAAAAATATTTTAATTCTATTTTTTCTCTTTGTGACGCTTTTTATTAAAGCTCAAATTCCTGTGCTTGAAAACTACAATCAAATCTGGAATACGCAAAGCAACAATGCATCAGAATCGATGCCTTTGGGCGGTAGTGATATTGGTTTGAATGTTTGGGTAGAAAAAGGCGATTTGTATTTTTATTTTTCGCGCAGCGGAACTTTTGACGAACATAATACCTTGCTAAAATTAGGTCGCGTAAAAGTTACTTTAACACCAAATCCGTTTAAGGATAATGAAGGTTTTCATCAGGAATTGGTTTTGAAGGACGGTTATATTTCGATTGCTCAAAATAATACTAAAATAAAACTTTGGGTTGATGTTTTTAAGCCGGTAATTCACTTGGATTTAGAAAGTAAAACGGCTTTGAAAATGACAGCTTCTTATGAAAGCTGGAGATATAAAAACCGTGATTCCAAAGGAAAAGCAAATAATGCCAATTCATATAAATGGGCGCCTCAAGGTGAAATTATTACCTATAAAGATTCGATTTCATTTGAAAATAATGGTATAAAATTTTATCATAGAAATCGTGAGAATACCGTTTTTGATGTTGCAGTAAAACAACAAAAAATGGAATCGGTAAAAGATCAAATGCTAAATCCGTTAGCAAATTTGACTTTTGGCGGATTTATTACTGGAAATAACTTAAAACCAGACGGAACTTATTCCGGAACGTATCAAAATACAGATTTTAAAGGTTTTAATCTTTCAAGTATAAAACCTTTAAAAAAACATTCTTTAGAACTTTATTTAAATACCAGTCAATCTGATTTAAAAACCTGGAATAACGGTTTAAAAAATCAAATTTTATCAAATAGAAATAATTCAAAACAAACAAAAAAAAATACTATAAAATGGTGGAATGATTTCTGGAACCGCAGTTTTATTTTTACACAAAAAAATCAATCGATTGAGAAAGATTCAGTGTATCAAATCGGGCAAAATTATCAGTTATTCAGATATATGTTGGGCTGTAATACTTACGGAAAATATCCAACAAAATTTAATGGCGGACTTTTTACGGTTGATCCAGTTTTTACCAATCCGGATTTAAATTTCACGCCCGATTTTAGAAATTGGGGCGGCGGAACGATGACGGCGCAAAACCAGCGATTGGTTTATTTCCCGATGGTAAAAAGCGGTGATTTTGATATGATGAAATCGCAATTGGATTATTATCTGAGTTTGCAAAAAAATGCCGAATTAAGAAGCAAGGTTTATTGGAATCATAACGGAGCATCATTTACGGAACAACTAGAAAATTTCGGTTTACCAAACCCAGCAGAATACGAATGGAAACGCCCAACCGATTATGATCCTGGAATGGAATACAACGCCTGGTTAGAATACGAATGGGATACCGTTTTTGAGTTTTGCCAAATGATGTTACAGCAAAAAGAATATGCCGGCGAAGATATTCAGAAATACAATTCATTTATTATAAGTTGTCTTCGTTTTTTTGATGAACATTATCAATATCTCGCCAAACAAAGAGGCCGAAAAGGTTTGGACGGAAATGGAAAGTTAATTTTATTTCCGGGTTCAGCTGCCGAAACCTATAAAATGACTAATAATTCCAATAGTACAATTTCGGCTTTACAAGTAATTACAGAAAATCTTTTAAAACTTTCTTCGAAAGAATTATCAAAAGAAGAAGTTGATTATTTAAAAGGTTTTCAAACCAGAATTCCTCCTTTAAATTTTGGTGAGCTAGAAAATCATAAGGTTTTAGTCCCTGCAAAATCCTGGGAACGCATTAATAATTCTGAAGTACCTCAACTATATTCTGTTTTTCCATGGGGAATTTACGGTGTTGGAAAACCAGATTTGGAAACCGCTTTGAATACCTGGAAATACGATGCAGATGCCATAAAATTCAGAAGCCATATCGGTTGGAAACAAGATAATATTTTTGCAGCAAGATTAGGTTTAACAGAAGAAGCCGCAAAATATAATCTGCTAAAAATGAGTAATTCCGAAAGAAGATTTCCGGCATTTTGGGGTCCCGGTTTCGATTGGGTTCCGGATCATAATTGGGGCGGAGCAGGAATGATTGGCATGCAGGAAATGTTATTGCAGGAAGCTGATGGAAAAATTTATCTTTTTCCGGCGTGGCCAAAAGACTGGAATGTTCATTTTAAATTACATGCTTCAAAAAACACAACCGTTGAGGTAGAACTTAAAAACGGAATTGCAAAAATTATAAATACAAGCCCGAAAGAAAGAGAAAAAGATATCATAAATCTCTTAGGGATTTCAATAGAAGAAAAAAATAAACTAACTATTACTCAACCACAATGATCAAAAAAATAATAAGCGCTGCAGTTTTGTCCCTGTTTTTTGCCACAAACGGAACAGCACAATCAGCTGAAAAACAAATTGTAAAAGTCGATTTTGATTTTTCGGGACGAAGAGTCGAAGAAGTAAACGATCCTAATTACAGTTCCTGGCCAATTACCGAACAGACTGAAGCTGAGAAAACTTTCAATAATGTCACTTTTAAATTGAAAGGAAATTTTTCTTCAAAATGGTATAAGCTGGGCATGAGTGCGCCATTTTATAGTCGGCTAGTGAGTGATGGTTTATTTACCGATAAAAATTTAGAATTTACTATAAGCGGTTTAAAAGAAGGACAACATTCGCTCCTTACTTTTTACAATACTTTTGATAAAGTAGAGGGTAAAACTTTTGCGCCAATAAAAATCTATGTAAATGATAAACTGGCAGAAACCGTAACGCCAACCAATAGAGCAAACGCAACTATAGATGCAGCCACTTCCTATATTGTATTTAATGTACAAGCCGGAAAAAATGCAGTGATTCGTTTTGAGTTAGATTCAAAACCTGATTTTATTCAGCAAATGATTCTTAACGGATTTGAAATAGATACGCCAAATCTCAAAAAGCAATCGCATTCTCCAAAACCCGAAAATGCAGATGAACATGTAGTTGTCGAAAAAAGTTTAATGCTGAATTGGGAACCATCAAAAGATGCCGTTGCCCATAATGTTTACTTCGGAACAAATAAAAATGCGATTACAGCTGCAACAGAAAAATCAACGGAGTTTAAAGGGAAACAAACTACAACTAAATTTTCTGTAAAGGATTTATACAGTCTTACAACTTATTATTGGAGAGTTGATGAAATTGATACTAAAGGAAATATAACACTTGGCGAAGTCTGGTCGTTTAAACCTGCACAACTTGCTTTTCCGGGTGCAGAAGGTTACGGACGTTTTGCTGTTGGAGGAAGAGGTGGAAAAGTAGTTGAAGTTGATAACTTAAATGATAGCGGCCCGGGAAGTCTTCGTGCTGCTGTAAATGATGGCTCCGGTCCAAAAACGATTGTATTTAATGTATCTGGAAATATAAAGCTGGAAGATCGTTTGGTAGTTAATAATCCGTACATAACTATTGCCGGACAAACGGCTCCGGGCGAAGGAATTACAATTAGTAAAGCTCCGGTTGGCTTAACCGGAAATGACGGAATCATCCGATTTTTGAAAGTGAGAATAGGAAGCGGAAAAACCTATGACGGAATGGGACTTACAGGAGCAAATCATAGTATTATAGATCACTGTTCGATTAGCTGGACAATAGACGAGTCTTTTAGTTCACGCAGTGCACACAACATTACATTGCAGCGCACTTTAATTTCTGAAGCACTAAATGTGGCTGGTCATGATAAATACGAAGTGGGGAAAATGCACGGATTTGCAGCTACAATTGGCGGTGATATTGGTAGTTTTCATCACAATTTACTGGCTCATAATTACGGACGTAACTGGAGTATTGGCGGTGGTTTAAACGGCGACGGATATTATACAGGAAGATTAGATATTAGAAATAATGTCGTTTATAACTGGGGACAAAGAACAACTGATGGTGGAGCAAACGAAGTAAATTTTGTAAATAATTATTATAAACCAGGCGCTTCGACCAAATTTTTCTACGCTTTGAATGCGCAACATGAAGGTGTTGGAAAAGGAATGCAACGTTATTATTTTAATGGTAATATTATGGAAGGCTATTTTGATGAAAAAAATCAGGAGAAGGGAAGAAAGATGACAGTTTCAAATAAAGAAATCGTAGCATATGAAACTTTTGTCGATAAACCATTTTTTGAATCTTTCGTAAAAACAGAAAGTGCAAAAGCAGCATACAAAAATGTCCTTTCGGATGTTGGGGCGAGCGAACCATTTTTTGATAAACACGATAATCGAATTATTGCCGAAACATTAAAAGGAACTTTTAGCTTTAAAGGAAGTAAAAGCGGTTTAGGCGGAATGATAGATTCTGAAAAAGATTTGGGAGATGCTTTTGTGTATGCTTCTGAAAAACGCCCTTCAGATTGGGATACAGATCATGACGGATTACCAAATTGGTGGGAAAAAGCTTTTGGATTAAATGAAAATTCTACGGGCGGAGATTTTTCAGATACCAATTCAGATGCTGATAAAGATGGTTTTACACAATTAGATGAATATCTGGATTGGATGTCAAAACCACATTATTTTATAAATTCTGGTGAAAAGAAAGAACTTTCGGCAGTTGATTATTTTAAAGGATATGAAAACAAACCGGTGTATACTTTCTCTGAACTTAAAAATGGAAAAGTAGTTTTAAAAGGAAACGAAATTCAGTTTACAGCCATAGAAAAAGGATTTGCTTCTTTCGTTCTAACCGTAAAAGACGTCGACGGAGATTCAATGAGTAGAACAATCAATTTCTTTGTAAAATAAAAAAAGGTTTCACGCAGATTTTGCGGATTTGGGCAGATCGGCGCGGATTTTAATTTAATAAGAAAGCAAATAGAAAAAAATCTGCTTAAATCTGTAAAATCTGCGTGAAAAATTACAGCAACATATTTTACAGATTAAGTAAAAAAAAAATCCGTTTTAATCTGAGTTTTGCTTTAGCAATCCGTTTTTATCCGCGTCCAATCTATCATATTGTAAATCAAATTTAGAACAAAATCAAAATGAAAAAAAATATCATTTTAGTAGCAACTATACTTTTTTCAGCTTCAATTATTTCTCAAAATAAAGGTTTGGTTGCCAATGCTCAAAGTCCTTACTCTAAACTACAAAGTGTTGGTCTGGAAGATGTAAAATGGACAGACGGTTTCTGGAAAGAGCAATTTGATGTAGAGACCAAAAGTACATTACCTTATATGTGGGATTTATATCATAATGATTCTATTTCTCACGCCTATAAAAATTTTGAAATTGCAGCCGGAGAAAGTAAAGGAACTTTTAAAGGGCCATCATTTCACGATGGAGATTTTTATAAAATTTTTGAAGGAATGGCGGCTACTTATGCCGTAACCAAAGACAAAAAATTAGATGCAGAAATGGATAAAGCCATTGCGCTGTTTGCAAAAGTACAGCGTAAAGACGGCTATATTCATACTCCGGTTTTAATCGACGAGCGATGGGGAACTCTGGGACCGGAAGAAGTTAAGAAACAATTGGGTTTCGAAAAATACAATATGGGACATTTAATGACGGCCGCTTGCGTACATTATCGCGCTACCGGAAAAACGAACTTTTTGGACATTGCTAAAGGCGTTGCAGATTATTTATATGATTTCTATAAAAAAGCTTCATCTGAATTAGCCAGAAATGCAATATGTCCATCGCATTATATGGGAATTGTCGAAATGCACCGAACGACCAGAAATCCGAAATATCTGGAATTGGCCAATAATCTAATAGATATTAGAGGCACTACAAATGACGGAACCGATGATAATCAGGACAGGATTCCGTTTAGACAACAAACAACCGCTATGGGTCATGCAGTAAGAGCAAATTATTTGTATGCCGGCGTAGCCGATTTATATGCAGAAACGGGAGAAAAGAAATTATTGGATAATCTTGAATCGATTTGGGATGATGTAACGTATCGAAAAATGTACATTACCGGAGCATGTGGTGCTTTGTACGATGGCGTTTCTCCAGACGGAACTTCATACAACCCAACCGATGTGCAGAAAATTCATCAGGCATACGGAAGACCGTTTCAATTGCCAAATGCTACGGCTCACACAGAAACCTGCGCCAATATCGGAAACGTTTTATGGAACTGGCGAATGCTGCAAATTACAGCCGATGCGAAATATGCAGATATTGTAGAGTTGGCTCTTTATAACAGTGTACTGTCCGGAATTAGCTTAGAGGGAACAAAATTCTGTTATAATAATCCGCTCAATGTTTCTAAAGATTTGCCTTTTAAACAACGATGGAGCAAAGAACGTGAGGGTTATATTGCGCTATCAAATTGTTGCGCGCCAAACGTAACAAGAACTGTTGCTGAGGTTAATAATTATGCCTATAGTTTTTCTAAAGATGGATTATATGTCAATTTATACGGAAGTAACACCTTAAAAACAACAATGCCAGACGGTCAGAAAATAGAGATCGAACAACAAACCAATTATCCGTGGGATGGAAAAATTGTTCTGAAAATTATAAAAGCACCAAAAGAAGCACAAGCATTTTTTCTTAGAATTCCCGGATGGAGCCAGGGATCAAGTATTTCATTAAATAATAAAAGAATTAATGATGAGGTTGTTTCAGGAACATACTTCAAAATCAATCAAAAATGGAAAAAAGGAGATGTAATAGAATTGAATATCCCAATGCCGGTTGAATTGATGCAGGCCAACCCGTTAGTTGAAGAAATTAAAAATCAGATCGCTGTAAAAAGAGGACCAATTGTTTATTGCTTAGAATCAGATCAGCTTCCGGCTGGCATAAGTATTAATGAAGTTGTTTTAAATGCTAATTCTCAATTCACTACAAGTTTTACAGAATTAAATAATAGAAAATTACTGACTATAAATGCAACTTCAAGAAATAGTCAGGATTATTCATGGGATAAAAAATTGTATCAGCCAATATCTAGTAAGTCAGCTAAAGAATACAGTTTAAATTTAATTCCGTACTTCGCTTGGGGAAATAAAGGAAAAGGAGAAATGACAGTTTGGATGTCTCAT
Source organism: Flavobacteriaceae bacterium CRH (assembly GCA_001507425.1). Taxonomy (GTDB): domain Bacteria; phylum Bacteroidota; class Bacteroidia; order Flavobacteriales; family Flavobacteriaceae; genus Flavobacterium. Next base: position 80,267 of record LMAJ01000015.1, on the reverse strand, counting down.
TAATTGAAAATTAAAATTAGTTAATAAGAATTTACTTTTAAAAGTGTGAAGTTTGTTAATTTTTGATAAAAAAATTAACAGACAATCTGTTAAAAATACCCCGTCAAATTATGTAAGTTTTTTATTCTGATAAATGATGTTTTTTTTATTTAAAATAGCCTGTTTTTTTAAAAATTAAAACTTTAACCACTTCAAATTCAGCAGTAACATATATTAGGTTTTACGAATAAAATGCCTTAAAATTAGTTTTGCTGAATATTTTTCGATTTTTCACTTAAAATAGGTTTGGATATTTAATAATGTTCAAACCTTTTTTGTGTTTTTTACTCTACGCGCATTTTTTCTTTCTTATTTTTATTAATATTGTTTTTTTAAGCAGTTTTTTTTCAGATAATAACATTAAAGCAGGATAGAGCAGGACAGTTGTAATACGCAATCGTTATATTTTTGGATCACAATAAATAAATGTATTTTTAACATTTAAAATTTTAAGTGTTAAGACAATCTAAAACTTTGCATTTTTTATTTACCAAAACTAACTAAACTAATACCTAACCAAAAACAAAAACATTTATGAAACAAGCACTTATAAAAAGATGTAGTTTTCTTTTGTTTGCACTAATGAGTGTAATGAGTTATGCTCAAAACTCAAACACTGTAACAGTAACGGGGATAATTACTGATAATGTATCAGGATTGCTTCCAGGGGTGAACGTAACAGAGAAATCTACCAAGAATTCAGTTACATCTGATTTTAATGGTTCATATTCAATTAAAGTAAAACCTAATGCAACTTTAGTTTTTTCTTTTATCGGAATGAAAAAACAAGAAATAGCGATTGGATCAAGAACTATTGTGAATGCTAAACTAGCAGAAGATTCTAATGAGTTGAATGATATTGTAGTTATTGCATATGGTACCCAGAAAAAAAATAATATTACGGGAGCTATTGTTACTTTAAAGCCAGATGATTTTCAGGATTTACCTGTTTCAAATTTATCAGAAGCATTGCGAGGCTTGACTCCAGGCTTAAATGTATCAGGGGGTTCGACTCGTCCAGGAGAGGCAGCAAATCTTCAAATACGTCAAACTTTTGGATTTTCAAAGGATGGTAATTCATCTATTCCATTGGTAGTTATTGATGATATGGTGCAAATTGATCCTCAAAATGGAAAACCTACACTGGAAACATTTAATCAATTAGATCCCTCAGAAATTGAAAGCATGACAGTTTTAAAAGATGGTTCTGCCGCGATTTACGGATCTAGAGCTTCACAAGGAGCTATCATAGTAAAGACTAAAAGAGGAAAATCGGGGAAACCAAAGTTTACCTATTATAGTCAATATTCAATGAATGATGCAGTAAGTCATAGTAAAACAATGAATGCTTATGAACATGGAATTTGGAAAAATAGATTTTTGAATTCTAATTTGGATGCTGATAAATCTAAATATTTTTCTGAAGCAGAGCTTGAACAAATGAAAGGGTTGGATTATGATTGGCTTAAAGAAGCGTGGAAACCTGCAATTCAACAAAGACAGTCTCTTTCTGCAAGTGGAGGAACCGAAAAAGCGACTTATTTTGCAGGTATTACATACTTTGATCAGGGACCTAACTTAGGAGAACAAGATTATAAAAAATGGAATTTCAGAACTGGAACTAATATCAAAATTTCTAAGGATTTAGAATTTTCTGCTTCCGTTTCTGCCATTACGACTGATGTTACTAAATCATTTTCTAAAGCTTCAGCAAACTTAAACGACAGTAGTTTTGGTTCAGCAGCTGGTGGAGAGCAAGCAGATTATGCTTACTTATTGCACATGCCTAAATATATACCGTGGGAAACTACTTTAAATGGCAAAACGTATTGGATGTCTCCGTTTCCACGCACAGATCGTAACTTAGGAAGTGCAAACTCCAATACCACTATTGCAGGATGGAACTATTTTGCGGGTTTAGATGCTGGAAAACAAATAGAAGAGCAGTTTTCATATAATGTGAATTTGTCTCTTGAATATAAAATCCCAGCTGTAAAAGGTTTAAGCGTCAAAGGAAGCTTTGCCAGAAGCCAATCAAGTAGTTACACAGAGCAGTATCAATTACCTTATGATTTACTTAGAATTTCTAATCATCATACACAGGATAATCATCTCTTAAATCCAAATTCAGTTTTTGCAAATAATGGAGCTCCAGAAACCAATATTCGTGGTTCAAGAGTTTATTATACTACAGATTTGGATAAATTAGTGCAGGCTAACTTCTTTGCGACATACGCCAGAACATTTGGAAATCATAATGTTTCAGCAATGTTTGGTTACGAACAATCGGAAGCATGGAACAAACAAGTTCGTTTAGCTTACGAAGGAACTTCAAAAGACTTTTTAGGAAATAGTACTACGGCCGGACCAATAAGTACAAACTCACAAGCTGTAAAAGTGGAGTCTGGAACACAGTCTTACTTAGGACGTGTAAACTATAGCTTTAAAGACAGATATCTTGTTGAGTTTATATTTAGAAGTGATGCTTCTACTAAATTTGCTCCAAACAATTACTGGGGCTTTTTCCCTGGTGCCCAATTAGGATGGGTTGTATCTAAAGAAGATTGGTTTACTAATAATGTTTCATGGATAAATAATTTGAAATTGCGTTACTCAATTGGAAAAACGGGTAAAGATAATATTGATTATTGGAGATGGTTGCAGTTTTATGAGCCATTGCCAGACAAAGGAGCTCAATTTGGATCTAATGGAGGACTTTTAGGAGGTGGAATTACACCACGTCCAAATCCAAATGAAAATGTACATTGGGATACTACAATCAAAAACAACATCGGTATAGACCTTACTTTTCTTAAAAATAGATTACAAGTTTCAGCAGATTACTATTATGACAGAACAACAGATGCTTTGATTGGATTAGCTGGTGAAGCAGGTACTCCAATTACAGTTGGAGGTGGTTTTGCAGAGGTGAATTATGCTGCGATTGATGCATGGGGAAGTGAATTTAGTTTAAACTGGAATGATAAAATTAAAGAAAACTTTAGTTATAATGTTGGGATAAACTTCGCGTTTAGTGATAATGAAGTTAAACAATATCCTACACTTGCCAGACCAAATGCGAACATGAATGTAACAGAGGTTGGTTCTTCAACGTTTTTTCCAACGTGGGGATTCAAAACATGGAAAGGTACTTCAACAGGTGACGGTATCTTAAGAACAGACGAGGATATAGCTAATTATTGGAATTATTTAACAGAAAGAGCTACAGCTGTAGGAGGAGTGCCTAATTATATGAATATTAATAATGTAACTTCTATGCGAAAAGGAATGTTAGCTTATGAAGATACGGCAGGAGTTTATAATGCATCAACAGGAACTCAGGCCGGAGCTGATGGTAGAATTATGACAAATGAAGATTATGTGAAACTAGCAAATGACAGTAGAACTTATGGTTTTACAACTAATCTTGGATTCAAATATAAAACGTTTTATTTCAAAACCCAGATCCAAACTTCTTGGGGAGGTTACAGGGCTATTGATTTAGTAAAACAAGGTACAGGTTCTGCCCATAATGATTGGGCTCATGAATCTTTTTGGACAGATATGTATGATGCGAATGATAATCCTAACGGTAAGTATCCTAATATGGGACAGCAAGATTATATTTTTGCTCCATCTGATTTTTGGCAATTAGATACTTTTAGATGTGTAATTAGAAATATCACTGTAGGATTTGAGCTTCCAAGAGAAGCAATGAAACAGCTAAGTATTCAAAAAGCTACTTTAGGAATTACAGGTAACAATCTTTGGGATTTATATAATCCTTATCCAAATCATTATAGAAATATGTATGATGATTCAGCTTCCAGATATCCAACCCTTAGAACCTGGTCTATTAATTTGAATGTGTCATTCTAATTTTAATTAAAAAACAATTATGAAAGCAAAATTTTATACATGTATAGCAATGATTCTTTTAATGATATTAGGAGTTTCATGCAGTGATGACTTTTTAGAAGATAAAAAACAATATAAGTATTACGATGAAGAATTCTTTAAAAGTGAAGAACGTGTTAATTGGTACGTAAACAACTTGTATTACGATTTTTATGATGGGTACAAAACACCTATAGCCTCACTTGTTGGATCTTTTAATACTACTCAGACTTCTTACACAGAAGAAATAGGTGGTATTTCGGATATGATTAATCCAAATATAACTTTAGAAAACGCATCAGATGGATCGGGATATTTTGGAAAAACATTAGTTGAAAACCCTTCCAATGATCCATATAACAGAATCAGAGATTGTAATGTTATGTTGGAAAGAATTGATGTAGATGGAGCTAATTTGAGTCAGACTTTCCGTGATCAGATTAAAGGGCAAATGTATTATTTACGCGCTATTCAATATTTTGATTTAATGCGTACTTACGGGGGTGTTCCAATTATAACAACGGTTCAGACTCCTTCTAAAGATGATCCTTCAATAAAAATACCAAGAGCAACAGTAACTGAATTGGTTAAGCAAATAAATGCTGATCTTGACTTAGCTGCTGGTTTATTACCAAGTAAATGGCCAGCCAGTGATTACGGTCGATTTACTAAGGGTGCAGCATTAGCTCAAAAATCACGTGTTTTATTAACCTATGCCAGCCCATTATTTAATAGAAATTGGGATTCATCAACAGAACGTTGGGATGCCGCTTTAGCAGCGGGATTAGCAGCAGAAGCAGAATTAACTTCAGCAGGCCATGGTTTATATGGATCAACTGCAAGAGATTGGGAGAGAATGTTTTATATCAATGATAATGCATTCAATTCAGAAGCTATAGTTATAAAACTTTTAGCAAGCAGTACTACAGTTGCTACTTCTTTGCAGTCGAATAACTCTTGGGAAAGATCAACCCGATTGGCAAGTCAGGGCGGACAAGGAAGCGGAGGAGTTGATGCTCCAAAAAGTATGATTGACTTATTTCCTATGAGTAGTGGAAAGCGACCTACTTCTGGTAATAATTATGATCCATTCTTATTTTTTAAAGATCGTGATCCACGTTTTTATAGAACTTTTGGTTTTTCAGGAAGTTATTGGCCTTACAATAACAGTTTAGCAACGGCAGCGGCACCTACAGTTTGGGCATATCGTTGGTCAGCCAATGCAACTAACGGATTTGCTTTTAGTATGGGTAATGATGTAGCAAGCCCGGCTTTTATTCGTAAAATGTCAAGTCCTACAGTTAGTAATTCATCTAACTTTCAACTTTCAGGAACAGATATTATGGAATATCGTTTTGCTGAGTTAGTATTGAACATTGCAGAATGTTATGCTGCTAAAGGCGACATTGGTAATACTATTGTTTATTTAGAAAGAATTCGTAAACGTGTTGGAATTACACCAGCAGATAATTACGGAATAGGTGTATTGGCAGATAAATACGCAGCTCTTGAAGCTTGTCTATATGAGCGTAGAGTAGAGTTAGCGTATGAAGGAAAACGTTTTTGGGACGTTCAAAGATGGATGCTTTATAGTGATGATGCGGCTAATGATGCAACAAATGTTAAACTTGGTATTCCTGCTATAAACGGCACTCAACGTATTGGAAATTATTTGCATTATAAAATTGGAATTAGTGCGGCAGGTACAGATCCTTTAGCGAATGCGCGTGCATCTATTTCTGTTGATCCGGATGCAGCAAACTTTCAGACTCAAATTGCTGCTTTATCAACTTTTTATACTAATAATTTTGAATTGCGTTCTCCTCCCACACCAATGGATAACGTAAGTAGTGTGGCTACTCCTATTTCATGGAAACCAAATTATTATGTACTGGGACTTAATCAGAGTGCTTTGGTTGGTAATCCTTGGTTAACACAGACTATCGGATGGAAAGATGGCAATGGGGCAGCAGGAACTTACAATTATCAAGAATAAAAATTTAAGATCAAAAGATTAGTATATTAACTTTTCACCTGTATTCGTCAAAAAAATACAGGTGATTTGTTTAAAAAAGATTACCAAAATTAAAAATTAGTATGAAAAATTTTACTTTATCAGCTCTATTCCTATTGTTTTTGGGAAATTTCCAATGTTTTGCCCAATACCCAAAATTAAGTCCGGAAGTTCAGGCACAAGAAAAAGCAATTAAAGACGAAGCGGCAAAACTTTCAGACGAAGCCTGGGAAAAAGCACTTGTAATTATCGAAGAAGAAGCCAAGCATGGTAAACCCTACATTCCGTGGGCATCAAGACCAAATGATTTGCCACAAGCAGATATTCCTGCATTTCCTGGAGCAGAAGGTGGAGGAATGTTTACTTACGGAGGTCGTGGCGGAAATATATATACCGTTACAAGTCTTGAAGACCGCGGGCCGGGAACTTTGCGTGAAGCCTGTGAACAAGGTGGAGCAAGAATAGTAGTTTTTAATGTTTCAGGAATTATCAGAATCAAAAGTCCGCTAATTATTCGTGCGCCTTATATTACCATCGCAGGACAAACAGCGCCGGGAGACGGTATTTGTGTAGCAGGAGAATCAGTTTGGATAGATACTCACGATGTATTGATAAGACACATGCGTTTCCGCAGAGGAGAAACTTTCGTAGGCCGTCGTGATGATGCAATCGGAGGAAATCCCGTTGGAAATATCATGATCGATCACGTATCTGCCACTTGGGGATTAGACGAAAACATGTCTATGTACAGACACATGTACAGCCCCGGAGCAGGTTATCCGGATGAAAAGAAACCGACAGTAAATATTACAATCCAAAACAGTTTATTTGGTGAAGCTTTAGATACCTACAACCATGCTTTCGGAAGTACTTTAGGAGGAGAAAATTGTGCTTTTGTTAGAAACATGTGGGCAAGCAATGCAGGAAGAAACCCTTCTATTGGGTGGAACGGTATTTTTAATTTTGTAAATAACGTAGTCTACAATTGGTACAACAGATCGACAGATGGAGGAGATTATACAGCCAATTATAATATCATCAATAATTTTTACAAGCCAGGCCCCGTTACAGATTTAACGCAACCCATTAGTTACAGAATCTTAAAACCGGAATCAGGAAGAAGTAAATTGTCTTATATGGTTTTTGGTAGAGCTTATGTAGACGGAAACGTGGTGAACAACAACGAAAAAGTAACAAAAGACAACTGGGATGGCGGCGTTCAAATCGAAAATAAAAAAGGCGAATTAATGACTTATGACGAAGCCAGCACTTATTTCGCTAAAATGAAAAGCGACAGACCATTCCCAATGCCATGGTTTAACAAATTTATGACAGCTCAGGATTCTTATGAATTTGTACTTAAAAATGTTGGAGCAACATTACCAATTAGAGATAAAGTCGACGAAAGAATTGTAAGAACAGTAAAAACAGGAGTTCCGGAATATGCAAAAGGTTTAGAGAAAAAAACATTTTATCAGTTCGAACACAGACGTTTACCAATGGATTCATACAAACAGGGAATCATAACCGATATTTCTCAAGTTGGAGGATATCCTGAATATAAAGGAAAACCTTATGTTGATACAGACAAAGATGGAATCCCGGACAAATGGGAGAAAAAACACGGTTTAAATCCAAACGATGCTGCCGATGCTAAACTAGATTCAGATAATGATGGATATACGAATATTGAAGAATACCTAAACGGAACAGATCCAAACCAAAAAACAGACTGGAAAGATCTAAGCAACAATCACGAGACTTTAATTAAGCCTTTGCAAGAGTAATTGACAGCATTCTTATTTCATTATGAAATACGAAATAAGAATGTTTTTAAACATAAATTTAAAAATTAAGAATCATGTCAAAAAGAAAAATTATAGGTGTTTTAACAATGCTGTTGGTATTCTTTAATAGCATCGCACAGCAAAATTTAGATCCCGTTTATATAAATGTTACCAATGAAAGAGCCGCTAAAATTGTAGCTAAACTTGAGTTGGCCAATCCGGCAAAAGAAAAATCAGTTACAGATATTATTGCACAACAATTTAGAGATCTAAGCCAAATTCAGGATTCAAGAGATGCTGAAATCAAAAAGATAAAAGAAGATGTTGCTTTAGCGAAAGAAACCCAAAATGAAAAAGTTGAGAAATTAAAAGCTACCGCAGATAAAGATATTGAGAAACTGCACAAAGCCTATTTGAAAAAACTGGGAACTCAGTTAACCGAAGACAAAATAACTGCAGTAAAAGACGGAATGACTTACGGCGTTGTAGAAATAACCTATGCCGGATATCAGGATATGTTGCCCGCTTTAACCAAAGAGCAAAAAGAATACATCTACACCAATTTAGTAGAAGCCAGAGAATTTGCCATGGACGGCGGAACTTCAAAAGAAAAACATGCATGGTTTGGTAAATACAAAGGAAGAATCAATAATTATTTATCAAAACAAGGCTACGATTTAAATAAAGAAAGTGCTGATTGGCATAAACGTGTCGAGGAAAGAGAAAAGAATAAAGTAAAAGACACAACTTCAAAATCGTAAATTTAAGTTTTAGCCTATCGCCGAAGTATAAATTCCACATCCTATTTCCATGCAGACGATCATTCCAAAAACGACACTAAAAAGAACATTCATGGCATTGTCATTTTGTTCTTTCATCAGTTCAGCCTACGCCCAATATCCTGTAATTCCAAAACCAGTTCAGGAAAAAGCAGATGCACTTTTAGCAGATGAAGAAAAAAGATTAAGTGAAATTTGGAATGCCAATTATCATATTATTCAGGAAGAAGCAAAACAGGGAAAACCTTATTTACCTTGGGCTTCCTATCCAAAAGATTTTGTTCAGGCAGATATTCCTGCTTTTCCGGGAGCTGAAGGCGGTGGGGCATTTACGCCAGGCGGTCGCGGAGGGAAAATATTTGTAGTTACCAGTTTAGAAGACAGCGGAAAAGGAACTTTTCGTGAAGCCTGCGAAGCTGTTGGAGCAAGAACAATCGTGTTCAACGTTTCGGGAATTATTCAGTTAAAGAAAAGAATCAGCATGCGTGCGCCTTATGTTACCATTGCAGGACAAACTGCTCCGGGTGACGGAATTTGCATTGCAGGTGAAACCTTAGAAATTGATACACATGACGTAATTATCAGGCATGTGCGTTTTAGACGTGGTGCTACCGAAGTTACCAGAAGAGACGATGCACTTGGAGGAAATCCGATGGGGAATATTATTATAGACCACTGTTCAGTAAGCTGGGGATTAGATGAAAATATTTCTTTATACAGACATCAGTTTGCTGCGAATGCAAAATCGAAACTGGAGAAATTGCCCGCTTGCAATATTACCATTCAAAATACAATTTCTTCAGAAGGTTTAGATACTTATAATCATGCTTTTGGAAGTACAATTGGCGGATTGAACAGTACGTTTATGCGCAATTTATGGGCTGATAACATTTCAAGAAATGCTTCTATCGGAATGTACGGCGATTTTAATTTTGTGAATAACGTAATATTCAACTGGTGGAATCGTACTTTAGACGGAGGCGATTATCGTTCAATGCTGAATATCATCAATAATTATTTCAAACCGGGACCAATAACTCCAGAAAATCAGCCAATTCGATACAGAATCGTAAAACCGGAATCAGGTTATATTGAACCAAAACAATACGGAAGAGCCTATGTTTCGGGCAATTTTATGGATGGATCTCCAGAAGTTACAGCAGATAACTGGAATGGAGGAGTGCAATTAGAAGACCTTTCGGAAGCAGAAAAAAAATCTTTTTTAGAAGCGATCAAACAGCCAAAACCGTTTTCAATGCCGAAGTTTAACATTATTTCAGCAGAAGAAGCGTATGAATTTGTATTAAATAATGTTGGAGCAACAATTCCTAAAAGAGATATTGTTGATGAAAGAATCATCAAACAAGTTCGCACCGGAAAAATCGAAGTGAAAGACGGTTTAGAAAACAATATCGGAAAAGAATATATCAAAAGAAGATTACCCGCAGATTCGTATAAAAAAGGAATTATAACGCATCCTGACCAGGTTGGAGGATATCCTGTTTACAAAGGCAAAGCGTATAAAGATTCTGATAATGACGGAATTCCGGATGCTTGGGAAAAGAACTTTGGGTTAAACCCGAATGACGCTTCAGATGCAAATAAAGATGAAAACGGAGACGGATATACTAATATCGAAAAATATTTCAACGGAATTGATCCAAAATCTAAAACAGACTGGACAAAATCAGAAAATAATACGGATACATTAGCTAAGCTAAAAGGATTGTTACAATAAAGTTTTAAATTTAGTCACAGAATATTCTCAACGTAAACCCAACAGGTTTTTAAAACCTGTCGGGTCTAACAAACATTCAAATAATATTTAAAGTGAATTTCAATCAACTAAAAAATATAACATCTCTTCAAAAGAACAAACAGTTCCTGTTTTGTCTCGTATTGTTTTTACTAACAAACCTAGTAAAAGCACAAAACAATTTCCCGGATATTATCAAAACCAAAGAAGGAAAACTTTCCTTCACTGCAGATAATTTAGGAAACCAAATCCCTGATTTTTCCTATGCAGGATACATGAATACTGAAAAAGCAATTCCGAATTTAGAAAACAAAATTTTCGTATCCAAACAAGAAGAAGACGCTACTCAAAAAATTCAAAATGCCATTGATTATGTCAGCAATTTAAAACCGGATAAATCTGGTTTTCGCGGAGCCGTACTTTTAGACAAGGGAACTTTCAAAATAAACGGCACTTTATACATCAAAAAATCAGGCGTTGTTTTACGAGGAAGCGGGAATACCGAAAACGGAACAATACTTTTAGGAACCGGATTAGAAAGAGAAGCATTAATTCGAATTCTCGGTGTAAACGATAAAGTGTACAAAGATACTTTCGAATTCAACAACGCTTACACGCCACTTGGAACTCAAAAAATTCAATTAAAAAATACAGCTAAATTAAAAGTTTCCGATGAAATCGAAATCAGCAAACCTTTAGCAGATAATTTTATAAAGGAATTAAACATGCAGGATTTTGGAGGAGAAACTTCCTGGATCGGCTGGAAAAAAGGGGCATGGGATGTGACCTGGAATCGCATCATAACCAAAATCACTGGAAATGAAGTGACATTAAACGCCCCATTAACAATGTCTTTGGACGATGTTTTCGGAACTTCAAAAGTTACGGTATATTCCTGGTTAGGAAGAATTGAAAATGTCGGAATTGAAAATATCCTGATAAAATCAACTTATAATCCATCAAATTTAAAAGATGAAGAACATCGCTGGCAGGCAATAAGCATTGAAGATGCCAGAAATGCCTGGGTAAGACAAGTTAATTTTAAACATTTTGCAGGCGGAGCAGTTACAGTTTTAAAAACAAGTCAGCAAATTACAGTTGAAGATTGTATAGCAACAGAACCAATTTCTGAAATCGCTTCTTTTAGAAGACATACATTTTATACCGAAGGACAGCAAACACTTTTTCAGCGTTGTTATTCAGAATTTGGATATCATGATTTTGTCGTTGGTGGCTTTGGAACAACGGGACCAAATGTATTTTTACAATGCGAATCACATTTACCATTCGAAAACAGCGGAGCAATCGGGAGCTGGGCAACCGGAGTTTTATTCGATATTGCCAACATCGACGGGAAAGCATTAAGCTACAATAACAGAGAACAAGGCGGCAGAGGCGCAGGCTGGACCGCTGCAAACTCTGTAATTTGGGAATCATCAGCATCAAAAATAGAATGTTACAATCCACCAACAGCACAAAACTGGGCTTTTGGAGTTTGGGGACAATTTGCAGGAAACGGACATTGGAAAGATGTAAACGGACATATCAGCCCAAGAAGTTTATTCTATGCGCAATTAGAAGCGAGATTAGGAAAACTTCCGGTTCAGTCTTTTATATATGATTTAGGTTCAGAACCATCTTCAAGTCCAACAGTTGAAGTAGCTTTAGAATTGACTAAAAATTCAGTAACAACAGCAAAAAGTTTACAAGAGTGGATCGCAGAAGTTTCAAAACAAAACCCGATTGATGTAAACAGTTCGAAACTAAAAAATGCCAATGATTTAAAAATTACAGAAAATAAAGCGAAACTTTCGACTTCAAAAATTAAAATTGAAAATGGTCTTTTAACTTTTGAAGGAAAATTAATTGCCGGAAAAGAAACCAACGTTGCATGGTGGCGAGGAGATTTAACGGACGATTTTGTGAATAAATCGACACCACACTTAACCCGTTTTGTGCCGGGAAGAACAGGAAACGGATTGACCGATAAAGTTTCAGAAACAGTCGATTATTTAACTCAAAACAATATCATTGCCTTAGAACACAATTACGGTTTATGGTACGACCGCAGAATGGACGATCATGAACGCGTTCGAAGAATCGATGCTGATGTTTGGCCTCCGTTTTACGAACAGCCTTTTGCCAGAAGCGGTCAGGATTTAGCTTGGGATCATTTGAGTAAATACGATTTAACCAAATTCAACGATTGGTACTGGAATCGCCTGGCGCAGTTTGCCACGCTTGCAGAACCAAACGGACAATTGCTAATCAATCAGCAATATTTTCAGCATAACATTTTAGAGGCCGGAGCACATTGGGCGAGTTCGCCTTGGCGTTCAGCAAATAATATCAACAATACAGGATTTCCGGAACCGCCGCCTTACGCAGGAGACAAACGTATCTTTATGGCAGAGCAGTTTTATGATATTACCAATACCCAAAGAAGAAAATTACACCAAGGTTTCATCAGAAAATCATTCGAGAATTTTCAGGACAACAGCAACGTAATTCAGTTAACAAGTGCCGAATATACAGGTCCGCTTCATTTTATGGAATTCTGGTTAGACGAAGCGCAAAAATGGAAAGATGAAACCGGTAAAAACGGAATAATTGGTTTAAGCGCAACCAAAGATGTGCAGGACGCTATTCTAAATGATGCCAAAAGAGCAAAAACAGTAGATGCAATTGACATTCGTTATTGGTATTATAAAGAAGACGGATCGGCGTACGCACCTCAAGGGGGCGTTAATTTAGCACCAAGACAACACGCCAGAAAATTAAAAACCGGAAAAGAATCCGACAATCAGGTATATCGCGCCGTTCGTGAATACCGTGAAAAATATCCTGAAAAAGTCATTTTATATTCAACCGATGGTTCATCACGATTTGGATGGCCCGTTTTAATGGCTGGTGCATCATTGCCAAATATTCCAAAAATAGAACTTCCCGATTTTTATTCCGCTTTAAGCGAAATGAAATTAGTTAGCGGTAATACGTTTTCAGACAATCTTTGGAAATTAGAAAACAAAGGCAAAAGCTATCTTTTCTATTTAAAAAACGACCAAGATATCACAATTGATTTATCAAATGAAAAAGGAACATTTGAAGTATTTGCAATCAATGCTTCAACAGGAAATATAACGAAAAAAGCAAACATTAGCGGAGGTAAGCAAGTCACAATCCCGCAAGCCGAAATAAAAGAAAAAGTGCTTTTTATAGTGAAAAAGTAATGAGAAGGGTTCGCCACGAATTCACGAATTAAATTTTAAATTAAATCTGTTTAATCAGCAAAATCTGCGAGAGTAAAAATTTTCACGCAGATTTAAAAAGATAAAAGCAGATTCAACAGATTTTTAAAATTTTGATCTGCGTAAATCAGCCAAAATCTGCCAAATCTGCGTGAAATAAAAACACAAAGTATGTGAAAATTAATTTGTGGTAAACAAACCAAAAAACATAAATTCAAAACAAACCAAAATGAATCTGAAAATTAAATATTTATACACCCTAACGATAAGTTTTTTATTGACAGCACAAAGCGGATTTACGCAATCCGGAAAACAATTGCCTCAAATTAAAGTATCTAAAAATCAGCATTATTTTGTTGCCGAAGATGAAAAACCATTTTTCTGGCTAGGCGACACAGGCTGGCTGGCATTTGGAAAATTAGACAGAGCAGGCGTTGATAAATACTTTAAAGACAGAAAAGAAAAAGGTTTCAATGTCGTTCAGGTGATGGTTTTACACAATATAAATGCTGTAAATGTATATGGAAGTGCAGCTTTAATTAACGAAGATGTTTCAAAACCTTTGGTAACAGCAGGAAATAATTTCAATAACAAACATGAATACGATTATTGGGATCACGTAGATTACACATTAGAAGTAGCCCGTAAAAACGGAATTTACTTAGCAATGGTTCCGGTTTGGGGAACGAACGTTTCAAAAGGAAATAAAGTAAGCAAAGAACAAGCGACAATTTATGCGAAGTTTTTGGCCGATAGATATAAAAATAAAACCAACGTAATTTGGTTAAACGGAGGCGACACGCACGGAAATGAATTTCAGGATATCTGGAACGCGATCGGGAATACTTTAAAAACCAACAATCCAAATCAGTTAGTAACATTTCACCCTTTCGGAAGAACCGATTCTTCAGAGAATTATCATAACGAAAAATGGTTAGATTTCAATATGTTTCAATCAGGACACAGAAGATACGATCAGGATTCAGTGAAAACGAATTTCAAAGAAGATAATTACAAATTCATTCTGAGAGATTTCGCTCTAAAACCAACCAAACCTTCGCTTGACGGAGAGCCGTCTTACGAAGCAATTCCACATGGTTTACACGATACCTTACAACCAAAATGGACAGCAAGTGACGTTCGTCGTTACGGATATTGGTCGGTGTTTTCAGGCGCTGCAGGTTACACTTACGGGCATAACGCCGTAATGCAAATGTTCAGAAAAGGTGATAAACCAGCATATGGAAATAAAGAATTATGGACATCAGCAATCAATTCACAAGGCGCTGGACAAATGATTTTTATTAAAAAACTAATGTTAGAATTTCCGTTTTTAGAAGGAATTCCATATCCATCGTTAATTGCTAATCAAGGCGAAAAATATGATTATCTGGCAGCAACGAGAGGAAAAAATTACGCTTTGATTTATACCTACAATGGTAGAAAAATTGAAGTGAATATGGGAAAAATTTCCGGTGATAAAGTAACAGCAAGCTGGTACAATCCCAGAAATGGAAAAGAAACCAAAATAGGATTAATTGAAAATAAAGGAACTAAAGAATTTCAACCGTCAGGTAAAAAAGAAGATGGAAATGACTGGGTTTTGATTTTGAAGTCAAAGTAACCACAATCTTGTCATCCTGAGGAACGAAGGATCACACACGTAACTCGACAACAATTGGCGATTTACTTTACGGAGTTTCTAGTGTGATCCTTCGTTGCTCGCAATGACAAAAAATGAGAATATAATACTCTCGAAGATTTTGCAGATAAAGCTGATAAAAAAATCTTTTTAATCTGTGAAATCTGTGGCAAAAAAATCCCGCAAAATCTGCCAGATCTGCGAGAAAAAAACAATACAACTATGAAAATCAAAAATATACTAATAATCCTCTGCTTCATAACCGGACTAAACACCGCTTTCGCAAACGACGGCTGGTTAAATATACTAAACGAAGGAGGAAACAACAAAGGAATAAAATGCACAGAAGCCATTCAAAACGCAATAGAAAAAGCATCTAAAAACGGCGGCGGAACTATCTTTTTTCCTGCGGGAGAATATTTAACCGGAGCTCTAAAACTAAAAAGTAATATCACGATTCACTTAGATTCGGGAGCACTTTTGAAATTTTCTGAAAATTTTGACGACTATCTTCCATACGTAGAAATGCGTTACGAAGGAATTGTAATGAAGAGTTTTTCGCCATTATTCTACGCTAAAGATGTTGAAAATATCACCATTACAGGAAGAGGCGTAATCGACGGACAAGGAAAAGCATGGTGGAACGAAGTTTATAGAATTGAAAGCGCTAAACAACCTTTGTCTCCAACCAAATACCAAACCATGTGGGAA
This sequence comes from Flavobacteriaceae bacterium CRH, assembly GCA_001507425.1. Lineage (GTDB taxonomy): Bacteria > Bacteroidota > Bacteroidia > Flavobacteriales > Flavobacteriaceae > Flavobacterium. The sequence continues at coordinate 64,394 of LMAJ01000015.1, read as the reverse complement.
GAGCAAAATAAAGGCCTTTACACAGAACCGTATTATAAAAGAACAGTCGATAAAAAGTTTTTCAGACCTTCCTTTTTTCAGGCTTATAATTGTAAAAACATTTTAATCGAAGGCGTGACATTTCAAAATTCACCTTTTTGGACAATTAACCCAGAATTCTGTGATAATGTAACCGTAACCGGAATCTCGATTTTTAATCCGCATTCGCCAAATACTGACGGAATTAATCCTTCTTCTTGTACCAATGTGCATATTTCAAATTGTCATATTAGTGTTGGAGATGATTGTATTACGATTAAATCAGGAAGAGATGGCGACGGTCGCAAATACGGAAAAGCAACGGAAAATGTTACGATTACCAATTGTACCATGTTAAGCGGTCACGGCGGAGTTGTTATAGGAAGCGAAATGTCGGGCGGAATTAAGAAAATCACGATTTCCAACTGTGTTTTTGATGGAACGGATCGTGGAATTCGTATCAAATCAGCGCGTGGTCGTGGAGGTGTTGTAGAAGATATTCGCGTAGATAATATCGTAATGAAAAATATCAAAGAAGAAGCTATTATTTTGGACTTATTCTATGATAAAGATAATAAGGCTGAGCCCGTTACAGAACGAACGCCTATTTTTAGAAACATTCATATCAGTAACGTTACGGGTGGAAATGTAAATAAAGCGGGTTTTATTCGTGGAATTTCAGAAATGCCAATTCAAAACATCTCATTCTCTAATATTAATATGGACGGAAAAGAAGGTTTTACGGTAAATACAGCAACAGATGTTGAATTTCATGATGTAAAAGTAAATGCAACGGTTGGTTCTTCTTTCAAAATATCAGATTCAAAAAATATCATTTTAGATAACGTTGGATCTTCAACACCAATAAAAGGAATTCCGATTATCAAAATTGAGAATGCGTCGAATATTATGATCAACAATAATTTTCCATTTAATGCGACAGATGTTTTCATCGAAGCAGACGGAAAAGAAACAAAAAATATTTTCCTTAAAAACAATGTATTTAATAATGTAAATACGGTTGTGAAAAAAGGAGTGGCTTTAGATAAAAAAGCAATCGTAGAATAAGAAGTTCGTCTTCCTGCAAGGTTTTCAAAACCTTGTAGGCATTTCTATACGCATAACTAGACCTACAAGGTTTTGGAAACCTTGCAGGAGAAGAAAAACAAAACATGAAAAAAATATTGATCATATTAATCCTTTCCATTTTTGCGATCAGTTATTCGCAGAAAAAGAAAGACTTATATCTTTTTACGTCGTTTCGGGAACCGGCTACAGAAGGTTTATATCTGGCGTACAGCGAAGACGGTTACAATTGGAAAGGTTTGGAAGGATCATTCTTAAAACCTGAAATCGGAGCCAGTAAAATCATGCGTGATCCGTCAATCACAAAAGGTGCAGACGGAACCTATCATCTGGTTTGGACAACCGACTGGAAAGGCGGAAACGGTTTTGGATATGCCAGTTCTAAAGATTTAGTTCATTGGTCAAAACAAGAATATATTCCCGTGATGAAAAACGAACCGGAAGTCGTGAATGTTTGGGCGCCGGAGATTTTTTATGATGATTTCAAAAAAGAATATATCATTATTTGGGCATCGACAATTCCGTTTAGATTCGAAAAAGGAATAGAAGAAGAGAAAAATAATCACCGTATGTATTATGTGACAACGAAGGATTTTAAAACTTTCTCTGATACAAAATTATATTACGATCCGGGCTTTAGTGTAATTGACTGCGTCATTGTCAAAAAAGCAAAGAAAGATTATGTTTTGGTTTTGAAAGACAATACCAGACCAATGCGTAACATAAAAGTGGCTTTCGGAAAATCACCTTTAGGACCTTTCGGGAAAAGTTCTGAACCTTTTACAGCACATCTATCAGAAGGACCAACGGTGGTAAAAGTCGGAAAAGAATGGCTGATTTATTATGATAATTACGGCGAAAAAAATTATAAAGCTTCAAGCACAACAGATTTTGTTCATTTTGAAGATGTTTCATCAAAAATAAGTCTTCCGGAAGGACATAAACACGGAACGATTACAACAATATCCGAGGAAGTTTTAAAAGGATTAATTGAAAAGAAATAAAACACAAATTTCACCAATTTTCACAGATTAAGAATGTAAAAAAATCATTTCAATCAGTGTAATCTGTGGCAAAAAGTAAAAATAAAAAATCTGCTTGATCTGCTAAATCTGCGAGAATAATTTTTTTCCCGCAGATTTAGCAGATCAAGCAGATAAAAAAAGTTAGAAAAATTTCACGCAGATTTAAATTGATTTAAGCAGATTTTGCAGATTTTTATTTAAATATAATCAGATAAAAAAATCTGCTTTGATCAGCTAAAATCTGCGTGAAACAAAAAAATATTAGTAATGATTACTTTCCAAAACATAAAAACCAACATTATAACTACAGCCGCAATTCTATTGACTTGTACAGCTGTAAATGCCCAAAACGACACCGTTCGTTATGTTGGTAAAACACTTTCTAACGTTGATTATCATCACGGGCAATTGAGTCCTGCGGTGGGAGTTCACGCCACACAAATTATGCGAGCGAGCAGGGAACATCCTGAAAAAGCAGATGGTTTTGGATGGACATACAATCACCAGCCAATGATGGCGTATTGGAACAATACTTTCTATCTGCATTATTTAAGCGACCCATCAGGAGAACATATTCCGCCGGGGCAAACTTTTATGATGACCTCAAAAGATGGAGTGACGTGGACAAAACCTCAGGTTCTTTTTCCGATTTACCACGTTCCTGACGGATTTAAAAAAGAAGGTGTTGAAGGAGTTGCTAAAAATTTAGATGCCGTAATGCACCAACGTATGGGCTTTTATGTTTCATCAGATAACCGATTGCTTGCGGTGGGTTATTACGGAGTGGCATTAGACAAAAAAGATGATCCAAATGACGGAAAAGGAATTGGTCGTGTGGTAAGAGAAATTTACAAAGACGGAAGTTATGGTCCGGTTTATTTTATCCGATACAATAAAAACGGAAATCCATTGCCAACAACATTTCCATTTTATACGAAAAGCAAAGACAAGAAATTCATCAAAGCTTGTGATGAAATGATGTCAAAACCTTTATTAATGCAGCAATGGGTAGAAGAAGCAGACAGAGATGATGCTTTGATTCCTTTGAAAAAACAATACAAAGCCTTCAATTATTACCATTTACCAAACGGAAACGTAGTAGGTTTATGGAAATTTGCTTTGACTTCTATCAGTAAAGATGATGGAAAAACATGGCAATATACTCCAACAAGAGCACCTGGTTTTGTAAACAGTAATGCGAAAATCTGGGGACAAAAAACCTCTGATAATCGTTATGCAACTGTTTATAATCCATCAGAATACCGTTGGCCATTGGCTATTTCAACAAGCGACGACGGATTGAATTACAAAGATTTATTGTTGGTTCATGGTGAAATTACGCCAATGCGTTATGGTGGAAATTACAAATCTGCAGGTCCGCAATACGTTCGCGGAATTCCGGAAACGGATGGAACTCCGCCTGACGGAAAACTTTGGGTAAGTTATAGTGTAAATAAAGAAGATATTTGGGTGGCATCAATTCCGGTTCCTGTAACCAGCGAAGTGAAAGAAAATGTAAAAGACGTTTTTAATGATTTGCCAAATGGCGATGAATTGAAATTCTGGAATACCTATGATTTATCATGGGCATCTACGAAAATAGAAAAGAAAACGGATGGTGTAAAATGGTTAACATTAAGAGATCAGGATTATTTTGATTATTCCCGTGCAGAACGTGTGATTCCGTTTGCACAAAAAATGGAAGCCACTTTTACCGTTAAACCGGAACAAAATAATCACGGTTTATTGCAAATTGAATTTCAGAATAAACAAGGACTTCCGGCTATTCGATTAGTATTTGATTCGGATGGAGAATTGAAATCGAAGAATGGTGCCCGTTTTGGCGGACTTACAAAATATGAAGCCGGAAAAGAATATACAATCACAGTTAAATTAGATGTTACTTCCCGTTCGTATACGGTAAAAGTAAATGACGGCAAAGAAACCAACAAAATATTCTATGCGCCGGTTGATGGTATTTCGCGCATTATGTTCCGCACGGGAGATCAGCGTTACACACCAAATGCCGACACAGAACCAGACACGCCAGATTTTACGGATTTACCGGATACTGGAAAATTAATTCCGGAAGCGGTGTTTAATATTAAATCATTGGTTACAAAAAAGAATTAAAACAATATTGTCATCCCGACGGAGGAAGGATCACACAAGTAGCTCGACAAAGATTGGAGAATTACTATGCGGAGTTTCTAGTGTGATCCTTCCTCCGTCGGGATGACAAAAATGAGAATAAAAAATCTGCTCAATCTGCGTGTAACAAATTTTTGCAGACAAATAAATAATAATGAAGAATTTAAAAAAGATATTATTAGCAATTACTCTCTTAATAACTTTCATTTCAAATGGACAAATTGCTGCTGAGCATTTGACTTGTGAAATGACAGAAAACCCATTGGCCGTTATAGAAAAACAACCAAGATTAAGCTGGCAATTGGTTTCAAAAGAATCAAATGCATCACAAATAGGGTATCAGATTTTGGTTGCTTCATCTGAAGAAAAACTGAAAAATAACGAAGGTGATATCTGGAACAGTGGAAGAGTTAATTCCAATAAAAATTTACAGATTTCGTATGGCGGAAGCCCTTTAAAAACGGAAACCAAATATTTCTGGAAAGTTAAAGTATGGAATCAAAAAGGCAAAATTTCTAAATGGAGCAAAACTGCTTTTTTCAGAATTGCACCAGACGAATCAGACTTAAATCCAATTTGGATTGGTGCCATTACAAAAGCAGACAGTCATTTGCCGGAAGGCAGAAATTTTCACTCTGCAACGTATAAAAGAGAGAAAAAAGACGCGATTATCAATGCTTCAGATTCGCTTTCACGTAGAAGTATTATGCTTCGAAAATCATTTAATGTTGCTAAAGAAATTAAGGAAGCCTTAGTTTATATTTCCGGTTTAGGCCATTATGAATTAACGCTTAACGGAAAGAAAATCGGTAACAGTGAGTTTGCACCTTTATGGACAGATTACGATAAAACCGTAAATTACAATACTTACGAATTATCTGCAGCTGAATTGCAAAATGGTGAAAACGTAATCGGTGTTCTTTTAGGAAACGGAATGTACAATACGCTGGCTGAAAGATATACCAAGTTTTTTGTGAGTTTTGGTCCGCCAACTTTATTTTTCAAAATGAAAGTGATTTACAAAGACGGCTCTGAAGAAATCATAAAATCAGATCAAAGCTGGAAATACAGCAAAAGTCCAATTACTTATAACAGCATTTTTGGAGGTGAAGATTACAATGCTAATTTAGAACAAAAAGACTGGAATTCTAAAGGATTTAATGATTCAAACTGGAAACCAGTTGTCGTTCAGGAAGCACCAAAAGGAATTTTGCGAGCACAAACAGCGCCGCCAATTACAATTCAGAAACGTTATGAAATAAAAGAAGTAAAAGAATTAAAACCCAACTTTTATGTTTTTAATATGGGACAAAATTTATCCGGATTTCCAACCATAAAAGTAAAAGGAAAAAAAGGGCAAACAATTCGCGTTTGGGTTGGTGAAGGATTGAACGACGACGGAACAATTGGTCAGGGAAGATCTGGAAAACCATACTATTACGATTATACTTTAAAAGGGGATGGCGTTGAAGAATGGCAACCAAAATTCAGTTATTACGGTTTTCAATATGTTCAAATCGAGAACATCAACTATAAAGAAAGTAAAGATCAAAACCTGCCAACATTGGTAGATTTAAAATCGAATTTCATTTACAATTCAGCTGGAGAAGCAGGAACTTTTGAATCATCCAATACAATTTTTAATAAAGCACACGAACTGATTAATAACTCTATAAAAAGTAATTTCCAGAGTGTTTTTACCGATTGTCCGCAACGCGAAAAACTAGGTTGGTTAGAAGAAATTCACTTAAACGGTCCGGGATTAATGTTCAATTATAATCTCGAAAGTTATATTCCGGCGATAATGCAAAACATCTCAGATGCACAAAGAGAGAATGGTTTAATCCCAACCATAGTTCCTGAATATGTAGTTTTTGGCGGAGATTTTACCGATTCACCGGAATGGGGCGTAACCGGAGTAATTCTCCCGTGGATGTATTATGAATATTATGGCGATGCGTCATTATTAGAAAAATATTATCCCGTAATGAAAAAGTACGTGGATTATTTAGGAACAAAAGCGAAAGATCATATAGTATCGCATGGTTTAGGCGATTGGTACGATTACGGAACACATGCAGCAGGATATTCTAAAAACAGACCGATTGCACTTTCGGCAACTTCTCATTATTTTTATGGAGCAAGTTTGGTGGCAAAAGCGGCTAAATTGTTGAATAAAACAGGAGATATTCAGAAATATGAAACTCTAACTTCTGATATAAAAACGGCTTTCAACAAAGAATTTTTAAATCTAGAAACCAAACAATATGGCACAAACAGTCAGTTTAGTAATGCTGTTCCCATTTACATGGATATTGTAGAACCACAATACAAAGCGGCCGTAATGCAAAATTTGTTAGCAGACATAAAAGCAAAAGGTGACAGATTAACGACGGGTGATGTTGGAAATCGCTATTTATTTCAGGCTTTGGCACAAAATGGCGAAAACGAAATGATGTACAAAATGAACAATCATTATGATGCACCGGGTTATGGTTTTCAGATTAAATTCGGTTTGACAACTTTAACTGAACAATGGGATCCGCGAAAAGGAAATTCATGGAATCACTTTATGATGGGACAAATTGAAGAATGGTTTTACCAAAGTTTAGCCGGAATTGTCCCGGACAATAAAAAACCGGGTTTCAAACATTTCTTTATTCAACCGGAAATTGTGGGGGATATGACTTTTGTAAAAGCAACTTACAAATCGATTTACGGAAATATTGCTTCAGCCTGGGAAAAGAAAGATGGAAAATTGATCTTGAAAGTAGAGATTCCAGCGAATACTTCAGCAACAATAAAATTGCCAGTTCCAAAAAATACGGAAATAAAAATCAATGGAAAAGCAGCTAAAAATTTAGAATTAGGTTCGGGAAAATATACAATTGAATGTGAAATATAGAACGCTGATGACACGGATTCGCTAAAGCGAAGACGCGGATAAAAACAGATTTTTTATTCGCTTTGTAAAGTAAAATTGAAAAAATCCGTTTTTATCCGCGTTTTTACGAAGTAAATCCGTGTCATCCGCGTTCAATCTAAGCTTGTTAATACACAATAAAATGATGAAAATTAAAATATACATATTATTATTCTTTGCTGCGACATTTGCAAATGCACAGATAACCTCTGATGAAAACTTTAGAAAACCAGTTTCAGAAACCTTAAAAAAAATGGAGGCTATTTTTCATGTAACGATAAATGACGATCGTGGTTTATTAAAAGGAAAAGAATTAGACTATGCCGATTGGAGAATTGAACCGGGCAATCTGGCAATTTCTTTAACGAACATTTTAGCGCCTTTTGAATTGATGTATTTCAAACAGCCGGACGGAACTTATATCATCAGAAAATATGAAAACCATAAAGTTTCGGTTGATAAAGGCAGAGAACGTTTAGATTATTTGACGACTTTATATTCAAATGTTTCAGAATGGGAAGCGCGTAAAAAAGAAATAAAAGCGTGTATGATTAAATCTTTTGGTTTGGACAAAGTGCCGCCAATGCCGAAATCAAAACCTATTTTAACTTCAAAAAGGATTTACAAAGATTACAGTATCGAAAATATCGGATTAGAAATTCTGCCAGGCGTTTACGTAACAGGTTCGATTTACAAACCCTATCCTTTAAATAAAAAAGCGCCGGTAATCTTAACGCCGGACGGACATTTTGGTGACGGAAGATACAGAAAAGACGAGCAATACCGTTGCGCTATTATGGCAAAAATGGGTGCGATTGTGGTGAGTTATGATTTGTTTGCCTGGGGAGAATCATTATTGCAATTCCCGGAACAAACGCACAGAAATAGTATTGCATCAACCGTACAGGTTTTAAGTGGAATCCGATTGTTGGATTATTTATCGACTCAAAAAAATGTTGATATGTCGCTTGTGGGAGTTACCGGAGGTTCAGGCGGAGGATCACATACGATGTTTTTGGCTGCTTTGGATGATAGAATTACGGTTTCTGCTCCCGTTGTAATGGTTTCTTCTCATTTTTCTGGCGGATGTCCGTGCGAAAGCGGTCGCGGAATTCACTTATGTGGAAACGGAACCAACAATGCTGAAATCTCTGCGATGATGGCGCCAAAACCACAATTAATTGTTTCCGACGGAAAAGACTGGACATTGGCAGTTCCTGAATTGGAATTCCCTTTTATCCAAAGAACCTATGAACTTTACGGTAAAAAAGATTTGGTAGAAAATGCTCATTTTGCCAAAGAAGGACATGATTTTGGAGTTTCAAAACGTATGGTTTTATATCCGTTTATGGCAAAATATTTAGGTTTGGATTTGAATAAAGTTAAAAATGAAAAAGGAGAAATAGACGAATCGACTTGTGTAATTGAACCTTATGACAAATTATATGTTTTTGGAAATAAAGCCGAAAATTTACCTAAAAATGCTCTGAAAGATATCGACAAATTATATGAAATGTTTGGAGAGAAAAACAATAAAGTTTACGAGGTTAAAAAATGATAGCCACGAATTCACGAATTATTTTTATACAGATTGAGACGAATGTAAAAAAAATGAATTAATACTTTTCCCGAATAGATTCGGTATAAATTAGAGAAATAAAACACAAACAAGAATTAGAGCAAATTCGTGAATTCGTGGCGAAAAAAAAATATAAGCATGAGATTAAAAATAAAAATAATGGCAATTTGTTTTGGAATTTTTTCCTTTACTGCCACAGCTCAAAACGACCTAAAACTTTGGTACGATAAACCGGCTGCCATCTGGAACGAAGCGCTTCCTTTAGGAAATGGCCGTTTGGGGGCAATGGTATTTGGAGATCCGGCAGTAGAGCGTTTGCAATTGAACGAAGAAACCATTTGGGCGGGTTCGCCAAACAGCAACGCGCACAACAAATCGATAAAAGCTCTGCCAATTGTGCGTCAGTTAATTTTTGATGGAAAATTTGATGAAGCACAGGAATTGGCGACACAGGATATTATGTCGCAGACTAATGACGGAATGCCATACCAAACTTTTGGAAGCGTTTATATTTCGTTTCCGGGACATCAAAAATATACCAATTATTACAGAGATTTAGATATTTCAAATGCTACAGCAAAAGTAAAATATACCGTAAACGGAGTTGAATTTACCAGAGAAATATTGACTGCATTTTCAGATCAGGTAATTGTGGTAAAACTTTCGGCAAGTCAGCCCGGACAAATTACGTGTAACGTTTTTATGAATAGTCCGCTTGATAAAACGGTTTCAGCTTCAGAAGGAGATCAAATCTTGCTTTCCGGAATTGGAAGTAATTTTGAAAACCAAAAAGGGAAAGTGAAATTTCAGGGCAGATTAACCGCTAAAAATAAAGGCGGAGAAGTTTCATCAAGCAACGGAATTCTAAGCATTAATAAAGCAGATGAAGTAATACTTTATATTTCGATTGCAACGAATTTTAAAAATTATCAGGATATTTCAGAAGACGAAATCGCTAAGAGCAAAGGATATTTGGCGAAAGCCGAAACCAAAGATTTCGAAACGATTAAAAAAGATCATATTGCCTATTATCAAAAATTCTTCAACAGAGTTTCTTTTGATTTAGGTTCGAATGAATTGACAAACAAACCAACAAACGAAAGAATCAGGGATTTCTCAAAACAATTCGATCCGCAATTGGCAAGTTTATATTTTCAGTTTGGACGTTATCTTTTAATTTCAAGTTCACAACCGGGAGGACAACCTGCGAATTTACAAGGAATTTGGAATGATATGGTAACGCCGCCCTGGGACAGTAAATACACCACAAACATTAATGCCGAAATGAATTATTGGCCGGCAGAAGTAACGAATCTTTCAGAAATGCATGAACCGTTTATTCAAATGGCAAAAGAATTGAGCGTTACCGGACATGAAACGGCAAAAATGATGTACAATGCAAACGGCTGGGTTTTGCATCATAACACCGATATTTGGCGCGTAACAGCTCCGGTTGATTATGCAGCATCAGGAATGTGGCCTACGGGCGGTGCCTGGGTAAGTCAGGATTTATGGGAAAAATATTTATATACAGGCGATAAAAATTATTTAAAAGAAGTATATCCGATCATAAAAGGTGCGGCAGATTTTTTTCTTGATTTTATGATCGTTGATCCCAATACAGGTTATTTGGTGGTTGTGCCGTCAAGTTCACCAGAAAACACACACGCTGGCGGAAGCGGAAAAGCAACAATAGCATCAGGAACTACGATGGATAATCAATTGGTTTTTGATTTGTTCACACACGTAATCGAAGCTTCAAAATTGGTTGCCCAAGATGAAAATTATACGAAAAAAGTAAGCGAAGCTTTGGCAAAAATGGCTCCAATGAAAGTGGGGCAATACAGTCAGTTACAGGAATGGCAAACCGATTGGGATAATCCAGAAGACAAACACAGGCATATTTCGCATTTGTACGGATTGTTTCCGAGTAATCAAATTTCGCCAATAAAAACTCCTGAATTATTTGAAGCGGCAAAGAATTCTTTAAATTACCGAGGAGACGAATCAACAGGCTGGTCGATGGGCTGGAAAGTATGTTGGTGGGCGAGATTGCAAGACGGAAATCACGCTTATAAATTACTGCAAGACCAAATGCATTTGGTAACTGCCGAACAAAGAAAAGGCGGCGGAACGTATCCGAATATGTTAGACGCACATCAGCCATTTCAAATTGATGGCAACTTTGGATGCACAGCCGGAATTGCCGAAATGCTGATGCAAAGTCAGGAAGATGCAATTCAGTTATTGCCGGCTTTGCCAAGCGTTTGGAAAGACGGAAGCATAAAAGGTTTGGTGACCAGAGGTGGTTTTGTAATTGATATGACCTGGAAAAATAATAAAGTTTCTGAACTTAAAGTGTATTCTAAAATAGGAGGGAATTGTAGATTGAAAGTAGAAAATACTTTAGGTGCCGGAAAAGGAACACCAATTAAAAAAGCAAAAGGGAAAAATAAGAATCCTCTGTTTTATGATGTTGAAGTCAAAAAGCCGATTATATCCGATAAAGCGAATTTAAAGAAAGTCGTTTTGCCGAAGTACAATGAATATGATGTTGAGACAAAAGCTGGGCATACGTATAGTTTTTATGGGAATTGATTTTCTTGTCATCCTGAGGAACGAAGGATCACACAAGAAACTCGTCAAAGATTGGAGAATTACTATGCGGAATTTCTAGTGTGATCCTTCGTTCCTCAGGATGGCAAACTTTGCGATTAAAATACCTACAAGGTTTCGAAAACCTTGCAGGAGAGGCAAAACGTGAGGGTCTCTTGCGTGAGTGATGGAAGTGTAGCTCTTTTTTTGAGAGGCATTTTTCAGCCTCTCAAAAAAAAGCGGGAACGGACAGCACGGTCCGGAGGGACACGCCCAAAGAATTTAAAAATAATAATTTTGAATATGTTATATCATTTTAAATACAAAATAATCGCCATCATAATCTTGATTTCGACTTTAAACATAAGTTGCAAATCAGGTGCAAGTGCATCAAATAAAGGAAAATCTGTCATTTTAAAAGAAAAAGATTTCAAACATTATGTTGATTATTTCAACACGATGGAAGACGAAAATTTAAAATTTGCAATTCCGAATGATTCAGCGTGGGCCTGGATGGAAAAGAATATTCCGTTGTTTGAATGTCCACAGCAAAATTTTGAAGAAATCTATTATTTCCGTTGGTGGAGCGCGCGAAAACATATTAAGAAAACACCTCAGGGATATGCGATTACAGAGTTTTTGGTAGATCGTTCTTATGCCGATAAATACAATATGATAAGCTGCGCTTTGGGACATCATATTAATGAATTTCGATGGATTCATGATCCGCAATATTTGGAAGAAGACGTTCATTTATGGTTTAGAGGAAATGATGGTAAGCCAATGAAAAAACTCAGAACTTTTAGCAGCTGGACAGCTGATGCTTTGTACAACAGATATTTGGTCAATAAAGATGATAAATTTTTACTGGATATGTATCCGGATTTGGTTGTAGAATATGCAGCCTGGGAAGGTGACCGAAAACGCAAAGACGGTTTGTTTTGGCAGTTTGATGTAAAAGACGGAATGGAAGAATCGTTGAGCGGAGCCAGAAAATTTAAAAATGCGCGTCCAACGATTAACAGTTATATGTTCGGAAATGCAACAGCTTTGGCGAAAATAGCAAAGCTAAAAGGCGATACAAAACAGGAAACTTATTTTGAAGCTAAAGCCGATACATTGCAAAAATTAGTAGAAACAAAACTGTGGAATACTAAAAGTGAATTCTTTGAAACGTTTACAGAGAAAGATACTCTGGCACAAGTGCGAGAAGCTATCGGATTTATTCCGTGGTATTTTAATTTGCCACAAAAAGACAAAGGTTTTGAAAAAGCATGGGAGCAGATTAAAGATGAAAAAGGATTTTCGGCTCCGTTTGGGTTGACAACGGCAGAAAGAAGAAGTCCGCGTTTTAGAACACACGGAACCGGAACTTGTGAATGGGACGGAGCGATTTGGCCTTTTGCCAGTTCGCAAACTTTGACCGCTTTGGCCAATGTTTTGAATAATTACGATCAGAATTATGTTGCCAAAACGGATTATTTCAAACAAATGAGTTTGTATGTAGAATCACAATATTTTCACGGAAGACCGTATTTGGGAGAATATCTGGATGAAACTACAGGATATTGGTTAATGGGCGAAAGAGAGCGCAGTCGTTATTATAATCACTCGACTTTTAATGATCTGGTGATTACAGGTTTGGTAGGTTTAAGACCGAGAGCGGATGAAAAAATAGAAGTGAATCCATTGATTCTACAGGAAAAGTGGGATTGGTTTTGTCTGGATAATGTTTTGTATCATGGCAATATCATTACGATTCTTTGGGATAAAACAGGCGAAAAATACCATAAAGGAAAAGGATTTAGAATTTTGAAAAACGGTAAGGAAATTGCGGTTTCTGATAAATTGGAGAGATTGGTTTCTGAGTAAGAAATTAACTTTAAGCATGTTTTTTTTGTCATCCTGACGGAGGAAGGATCACACTAGAAACTCCGCATAGAGATCGCCAATCTTTGTCGAGTTTCGTGTGTGATCCTTCCTCCGTCAGGATGACAAAAAATGAGAATAAAATCTGCGAGAAACCAAAATCATCGCAAAGCAAAAAAAATAATACCATGAAAAAGTTTTTTTTACATACAACATTCATCATCATAACCTTGATTTCCTTTTCGGCGAAAGCCCAAAATAAAATCAGCGTTACCAATTTGCAATGCGAAATGCTGAACAATCCGGAAGGAATTGATGTTGTAAAACCAAGATTGAGCTGGCAAATTAATGCAGATGTAAATGATGTAAAACAAACAGGGTATCAAATTTTAGTAGCTTCGACTTTAGAAAATTTAAATTCGAATAAAGCTGATTTATGGGATAGTGGAAAAGTTGAAAGTAATGAATCTGTCAATATTCTTTATAAAGGAAAAAGACTGGACGACAGACAAAATGCATTTTGGAAAGTAACGGTTTTTACCAATAAAGGCGAAATTCAATCGAAAGAAAATGCTCATTTCAGCATGGGAATTTTAAATTATGCCGACTGGAAATCGACACGCTGGATTGGTTACGAAAAAGCTTCTGCCGGAGATAGTATTTCTCAATATTCTAAATTGTCTGCAAGATATCTTCGCAAAGAAATCAGCTTAAAAAAACAAGTCAAAAATGCCAGGGTTTATATCATGGGATTAGGGCTTTATGAATTGTATATCAACGGAAATAAAATTGGCGATCAGGTTTTGGCGCCGGTTCCTACGGATTATACGAAGAATGTAAAATACAATGTTTTTGATGTGACTTCTCAACTAAAAGAAGGTAAAAATATGTTGGGAACAATTTTAGGAAACGGACGTTTTTTTACGATGCGTCAGGATTATAAACCGTATAAAATCAAGACTTTTGGTTACCCAAAAATGGCGTTGCAATTGTTTGTTGAATACACCGATGGAACAAAAGACGTAATTAGAACGGACGATACCTGGAAAGTAACTACAAATGGGCCCATTTTATCGAACAATGAATATGACGGCGAAGAATACGACGCCCGAAAAGAAATGAAAAATTGGAATACAACCAATTTTGACGATAAAACTTGGTTAACAGCAGAATATGTTCAGGAACCGGGTGGTTTTTATGAAGCGCAAATGACGCCTAATATGAAAATAATGGGCGAAGTAAAACCCATTTCGATTAAACAAACCCCTAAAGGAACTTATATTCTTGATATGGGTCAGAATATGGTTGGCTGGCTTCAATTGAAAGTAAAAGGAAAAAGCGGCGATAAAATTACGTTGAAATTTGCCGAATCTTTACAAGCCGACGGTTCTTTGTATATCGAAAATTTACGCGACGCCAGAACGACCGATGTTTATACTTTAAAAGGCGAAGGCGAAGAAATTTGGGAGCCAAGATTTATATTTCACGGATTCCGTTTTGTTGAGGTTTCAGGTTTTCCGACAAAGCCAACCGTAGATAATTTTATTGGAAAAGTGGTTTACGATGATATCAAAACAACGGGAACTTTTGAATCTTCGGATGCGACAATGAACCAGATTTTTAAAAATGCGTATTGGGGAATTAGAGGAAATTACAAAGGAATGCCAATTGATTGTCCGCAACGAAATGAACGCCAGCCCTGGATGGGAGACAGAACAACCGGAGCTTATGGCGAAAGCTTTTTATTCGATAATCAAACCTTGTACGCCAAATGGCTTGACGATATTAAAAATGCACAAACTGCAGATGGTGGAATTCCGGATGTTGCGCCGGCATTTTGGCGTTATTACGGAGATAATGTAACCTGGCCGGGAACGTATATTACGGTTGCAGATATGTTGTATCATCAATTTGGAGATAAAAAAGTAATTGAAAAACATTATCCAGCGATGAAAAAATGGGTGGTGTATATGGAAGAAAATTATCTGGTTAAAGATTTAATGACCAAAGATAAATACGGAGACTGGTGCGTACCGCCGGAATCTTTAGAATTGATTCACTCCAAAGATTCTGCAAGAACTACAAATGGCGAATTAATTGCCAGCGCTTTTTATTATCATTTATTGCAGAAAATGAAAAAGTTTGCAACAATTAATGGAACAAATTCTGATGATATCCAATATTACGATTCCCTTTCGGAAAGAATAAAAACGGCTTTTAACGCAAAGTTTTTCGATCCAAAAACAAATAAATATGCGAATAATACGGTGACGGCAAACTTGCTTCCGCTGGCATTTGGACTTGTTCCTGAAAATTTAGAAACTAAGGTTTTTGATAACATTGTACATGAAGTCGAAGTCACTTACAAAGGTCATATTAGTACCGGAGTTATTGGAACTCAGTTTTTGATGCGAACCTTATCTCAGTTCGGAAGACCGGATTTAAGTTACAAACTGGCATCAAATAATACTTATCCGAGTTGGGGTTATATGGCAAAAAATGGCGCAACAACAATTTGGGAATTATGGAACGGAAACACCGCAGATCCTAAAATGAATTCGCAAAACCACGTCATGTTATTGGGCGATTTACTGATTTGGTATTATGAAAATATCGCCGGAATCAAAAGCAATCCTGAAACTCCGGGTTTCAAAAAAATTATCATGAAACCTGATTTTGAAGCCGGATTAACTTTTGTAAATGCCTCTTACGAATCTGTTTATGGATGGATTAAAAGTGATTGGAAGAAAGACAGAAACAAACTCGACTGGAAAATAAATATTCCTGCAAATAGTTCGGCTAACGTTTATTTGCCAACTTCTGATATTTCGGCAGTAACCATAAATAATCAAAAATTAAGCGCTGCTTTTTCATCTTCCTATAAAATAGAAAACAACAATTTGGTTTTGAATTTGTCATCGGGATCTTACGCTATCGTCGTAAAGCGTTAATTTTAGACAATTCGGGACAGTACAGGATACATTGTTAATTTTTTAGTGTTATTTTTACACTTAATAAATATTTTCCCCTAAAAAAATATTAGGAATGTATTTATAATCCAAAATTTTAATTCAAATAAAATTAAGAATGAAGATCATAAAATTGACATTTATCTTGTTTGGCCTTTTCCTTTTAGGAAGCTGTAAATCTGCATTAGAGAAAAAGACCTGGAAAGAAGGGATTTTAGTCGACGAATTTATATACGATAAAGCGCCGTATCCGTCTTGTCACGCTGCTACAATTGTTGAGGCGACAAATGGCGATTTAGTAGCTTCATGGTTTGGAGGAAAACACGAGAGAAATCCTGATGTTTGTATCTATGTAAGTATAAAACCAAAAGGCAGCGATAAATGGACAGAAGGCATTCAGGTTGCCGACGGAGTGATGAAAGAAGGACCAAGATTACCAACATGGAATCCGGTTTTATATCAAATTCCAGGTGGAGATTTAATGCTTTTTTACAAAATAGGACCAAAACCATCAGAATGGTGGGGCGTAATCAGGACTTCATCTGATAACGGAAAAACCTGGTCTGAGGCTAAAAATATGCCAAGCAAAGATTTTCTGGGACCCATCAAAAACAAACCGGTTTTATTAAGCAACGGAACTTTATTATGTCCGTCAAGTATTGAAGGTGATGGTTGGAGATTGCGTATGGAAACTTCTCCTGATTTCGGAAAAACATGGGTTTTAGGAGATACTTTATCAAGAGGGAAAAACAAAATCAATGCCATTCAGCCCAGTATTCTTTTTCATAAAGATGGGAGTATTCAGGCGATTGGAAGAACGAGAAACAGAGCTATCTTTAGTACTTTTTCAAAAGATAACGGAAAAACATGGTCGGATATCGAGTTGATCGGATTACCAAATAACAATTCAGGAACCGATGCCGTAACCCTTAAAAACGGAAAACATTTGTTGGTTTACAATCACGTTTTACCTCCCGGAAAAGAAGCAAAAGGACCAAGAACACCTTTGAATGTTTCAATTTCTGATGATGGAATTAACTGGAAAGCGGCTTTGGTTTTAGAAGACTCAAAAATCAGTCAATATTCATATCCGTCAATGATTCAGAGTTCTGACGGAATGGTGCATATCGTTTATACGTGGAGAAGAGAAAAAATTAAATATGTAAAAATCGATCCAAGTAAATTAAAAGCATTCCCAATCAAAAACGGAATCTGGCCCGGAGACGAAAACAAAACCGTTACCGCAGTTAAAGCTGAAGAGGAATAAACAGAAAAGGTTGCCACAGATTAAAATGATTAAGAATGATTTTTTAATTCTTAATTATATCTCCAAAATCTGCGAGAGTTAATTTTTTCAAGCAGATTTAGCAGATCTGGCAGATTTTTTTTCATTAAAATCTTTTAATCTGTGGCATTAAAAAAAATATAAGCATGAAATCATTTCTAAAACAATTGTTCATTGTAATGCTTGTTGCTTTGCCAACAACATTTACTAGCTGCGCGACCGCTCAGTCATCAACAAACAAACAACAATACAAAGTTGCCGTTTGTGACTGGATGATTTTAAAAAGACAAAAATTAGGTGCTTTTGGTTTGGCAGGCGAAATCAAAGCCGACGGAATAGAACTGGACATGGGAGGTTTAGGAAAAAGACCAACTTTTGACAGCAAATTGGGAGATCCGATTGAAAGACAAAAGTTCTTGGATAAATCTAAAGAATTGGGAGTGGGAATCAGTTCTATCGCCATGTCCGGATTCTATGCACAGTCGTTTGCGAAGAGAGAAACTATCGAACCCATGATTAATGATTGCGTAAAAGCAATGAAAGACATGAAAGTAAAAGTCGCTTATCTTCCATTAGGAACAGAAAGCGATTTGGTTAAAAATCCGGAATTGCGTCCGGTTGTTATTGAAAGACTAAAATGGGCAGGAAAACAGGTAGGTAAAATTGGCGGAGTTATCGCGATTGAAACTTCACTGAATGCTACCGAAGAGAAAAAATTATTAGAAGAAATTGGTTCTAAACACATCAAAAGTTCGTTCAATTTTGCTAATGCCGCAGATAACGGAAGAGATATTGTATCAGAACTAAAAATATTAGGCAAAAAACATTTGGCACAAATTCACGCTTCAAACACCGATAAAGTTTGGCTTGAAAATGACACCATAATTCATATGCCCGAAATCAAAAAAACGCTGGACGAAATGAAATGGAGTGGCTGGTTAATTGTAGAACGTTCTCGTGACGTGACGCAAGTACATAATGTAAAAGCAAATTACGGTGCAAACGTCGCGTACTTAAAAAAGATTTTTCAGAATTAATAAGTTTAAATAAAAGCGCTGAATATGTAAAAGTTAAACAGTGCAAGTTCACACTTTTAATCTGCGTTTATCTGCTTAAATCTGCCTTGATCTGCGTGAAAAAATTGCACGCAGATTTACACAGATTTAAGCAGATTTGGCAGATTTAATGTTTAAGAATAAATTACAATACCATGAAATACTTCAGTTTACTTTTTTTATGTTTTTACGCCACTTTCGCTACAGCGCAAAATATTACTATTGTTAGTGATCCAAAATCGCCGCGTGCTCAATTTGGAGTAGAGAAGTTATCTGAAACATTATCAAATAAAGGGTTCAAAATTATTTCTTCGGATAAAATAACTAAAAATTCAAAAGACAAAGTAATTGTTATTGGCGAAAAAGGAACTGATTTCTGGAAACAGAATTCAAAATCTGCTAAAATAGAAGACGGCCAATTAAGCAAAAAAGAGGGGTTTCAAATCCGTACTCAAAAAAATATTATTTACATAGAAGGAACAGATGCAAGCGGTGCTTTATACGGAGCAATGGAATTAGCAGATCGTATTAAAAGTTCAGGCGAAATTCCATCAGAAATTAATATTGATGACAGCCCTGAAATGGTTTTGAGAGGAGCCTGCATCGGAATGCAAAAAACGACATATCTTCCGGGCAGAGACGTTTACGAATATCCGTATACGCCGGAAACTTTTCCGTGGTTTTACGATAAAAAACTTTGGATAAAGTATTTGGATATGTTAGTTGAAAACCGAATGAATTCCTTGTATTTATGGAATGGACATCCATTTGCTTCATTAGTAAAACTGAAAGATTATCCTTTTGCGGTAGAAGTAAGTGACGAAGATTTCAAAAAGAACGAAGAAGTCTATAAATTTTTGACCGAAGAAGCCAACAAAAGAGGAATCTGGGTAATTCAGATGTTTTACAATATTATTGTTTCTAAGCCTTTTGCGGAGCATTATAATATGAAAACGCAGGATCGTTCAAGACCAATTACACCTCTACTTTCAGATTATACCCGAAAATCAATTGCTGCTTTTATCGAAAAATATCCAAATGTGGGATTGATGGTTTGTTTGGGAGAAGCCATAAATACGGTTGATGATGATGTTGAATGGTTTACCAAAACTATTATTCCGGGTGTTCAGGATGGTTTAAAAGCGTTAGGAAGAACAGATGAACCACCCATTATTTTGCGTTCGCATGATACAGATGGACCTTTGGTAATGGAAAAATCGCTTCCGTTGTACAAAAACCTATACACAGAAAGTAAATATACCGGAGAATCGTTAACGACTTATACACCAGGCGGACCTTGGGGAGAAACGCATAAACAACTAAGTGCTTTAAAATCAATTCATATTGAAAATGTGCACATTCTGGCAAATCTGGAGCCTTTCAGATACGGTTCACCAGACTTTATCCAGAAAACGGTAAAGGCGATGCACAGCGTACACGGAGCTAATGCATTACATTTATATCCGCAGGCATCGTATTGGGATTGGCCATATTCTGCAGATAAAACAAAAACAGGCGAACGATTACTCGAAATGGATCGCGACTGGATTTGGTACAAAGCCTGGGCAAGATATGCATGGGATAGCAAAAGAGACAGAAGCGAAGAAATTAAATTTTGGGATAAAGATTTAGCTACTAAATACGGAACAGATACAGAAGCAGCAAATAATATTCAAAAGGCATACGACGAATCGGGAGAAATTGCGCCAAAAACATTAAGACGTTTCGGAATCACAGAAGGAAATCGTCAGACATTGCTTTTGGGAATGTTCGAAAGCCAGTTGGTAAATCCGGCGAAATGGCGTGTTTATCCTGGTTTCCACGAATCTTGCGGTCCAGTTGGTGAATTACTTTTAGAATATTCTAAAAAGGAGTGGAATCACGAACCGCATGTTGGTGAACTTCCAACCCAAATTATTGCCGAAATCACAGAACACGGAAGATTGGCCGTTGAAGCAATTGACAAAGCAGAACCAAAAGTAACCAAAGACAAAGACGAATTTTTACGTCTTAAAAACGATATGCATTCTTATAAGGCTTTCGCCGATTTCTTTTCAGAAAAGGTAAAAGCAGCTTTATTGGTTTTACGATACAGTTATTCGAATGACATTTCAGATTTAGATAAAGCGCTTCCGCATCTGGAAAAAAGCATCGAATATTATGAAATATTGGTAAATTTAACAAAAGACACTTATTGGTACGCCAACAGCATGCAAACCGCGCAACGCCGTATTCCAATTGGTGGCGATGACGGAAACAATAAAACCTGGGCAGAATTATTACCACATTACGAAAGAGAATTGGTTAATTTTAAGCGAAATCTGGATTTGTTGAAATCATCAAAAGATGGAAAAATTGCAACCAAAGAAGGAAAACCATGGCAAACGGCAGAAGTAACATTGTTTAGTGAAAGCAAAGGAAGTTATGCGGTGAAAAATGGCACAAAAGTGTACGGAACGCCAATTTCAGAATTCACTAAGATTGCGCCTGAATTGCAAAATTTAAAAGGAATTGCTTTTGAGGAAACAGCTCAAAATGAAAAAGGAACACAGTTGAAATTTAAAAATACAAAACCGGTAAAATTGGTTGTAGGTTATTTTAATTCAGATCAAAAGCGATTTTTATTTCCGCCAAGTCTGGAAACAGATGCAGCCGGAAATGCTTACGGTCAGGCCGAAGTGATTTTGGCAAGTGCTATTAATCTTAAAGAATTGCCTCGTGTCAATATTCATACGTACACTTTTCAACCAGGAGAAAATGAATTGAATTTAGGAAAAGGAAGAGTGCTTATTTTAGGTTTTATTGATGCCAATCAAACGATAACGCCGCGAGATGTAGGCTATATTGATGCAGGAGAAAAAGGAGCGATTGACTGGTTGTTCTATTAATAAGAATAATTTGGGCGTACCCCTCCGGGTCGGGCTTTCGGCTATATCTTTTGCTCCGTTCCACTTCGCAAAAGGATACCGCCTCAATCCCTCACGCAACTCGTTGTTAATTTAGACGTGACAGGTTTTAAAACCTGTTACGGCTTAAAAATAAAAGACACAATCTTGTCATCCCGAGGAACGAGGGATCTCCACAAGAAGCTCTACAAAGATTGAAGACATTTCTGTACGGAGTTACTTGCGAAGATTCCTCGTTCCTCGTAATTACAAAACTAAAATGACCTTATATCACTTATATGGTTCAAAAAATTATGAAGAAAATAGTTTTTTTTATTTGCATTTTTTTAGTTTTTAGCTCAGCCAAGAGCCAGAAGAACAATGACTCAGCGAAATTCCGTAAAGAAATTCCGCTGAATTCATCTTGGGAAACTATTATCATAAGCGATCCTTTAAAACAGGAAGAAGCTTTTGTGAGCAATCCTAAAATTGATGCAAACTGGCAAAAAACAGATGTTCCGCATAACTGGGACCAATATTACGGATACCGCAGAATGAAACACGGCAATTTGCATGTAACGGCCTGGTATCATAAAACATTTAGCGTCGATAAAAAAGATAAAGGCAAACGCCTTTTTTTGTATTTTGAAGGAGTTGGTTCTTATGCTACGGTTTGGGTAAACGGAAAGAAAGTGGGAGCGCACAAAGGCGGTCGCACGACTTTTACTATCGATATTACAAACGCCGTTTCTTTTGAAGGTGAAAACAATATGATGGTCAAAGCGGAACATCCCTCTTTTATTGCTGACCTTCCCTGGGTTTGTGGTGGTTGTTCCGGCGAATGGGGATTTTCAGAAGGTTCCCAGCCAATGGGTATTTTCAGACCGGTTTCTTTAGTGGTTACAAATGAGGTTCGTATCGAGCCTTTTGGTGTTCATATCTGGAACGACAAATCAGTTTCTAAAGAAAAAGCGATTCTGCATACCACAACTGAAATTAAAAATTACGGAAAAGCAAACCGCGATGTAACGATTGAAAATATACTTTTTGATGCTGCCGGAAAGAAAGTTGCTATAAGCAAAAGCGATATCAAAAACGTTACAGGAGAAACAAAAGAAATAGCACAGACACTTCCCGAAATTTTAAATCCGAAATTATGGTCACCGGCAAGTCCCTATTTATATGAGTTAGTGACGTCGGTTTATGAAAACGGGAAGAAAATAGACGAACTAAAAACGCTATACGGAATTCGTTGGGTGAGCTGGCCAGTGAGTCGCGATGGAAAAGACAATCGTTTTTATATTAATGATGAGCCTTTATTTGTAAACGGAACCTGCGAATATGAACACCTGATCGGGAAAAGCCATTCGTTTTCAGATGAAGAAATTCATTCGAGAATCGAACAAATAAAAGCGGCCGGATTCAATGCTTTTAGAGAAGCACACCAACCTCATAATTTATTATACCAAAAAGAATTAGACGAAAACGGAATCCTGTTTTGGAGTCAGTTTTCGGCACATATTTGGTACGACACGCCCGAATTCAAAGAGAACTTCAAAACCTTATTACGAGAATGGATTAAGGAACGCAGAAACAGTCCGTCAGTTGTACTTTGGGGATTGCAAAACGAAAGTACAATTCCGAAAGAATTCGCCGAAGAATGTACCAAAATTATTCGCGAAATGGATCCGTTATCAGCTTCTCAAAGAATTGTCACAACTTGTAATGGTGGTGAAGGAACAGATTGGAATGTAGTTCAAAACTGGTCCGGAACTTATGGCGGTGATCCTTTAAAATATCATCTTGAAATGAGCACGCAACTCCTAAACGGAGAATATGGCGCGTGGCGTACAGCAGATTTACATACCGAAGGCGAATTTGATCAAAAAGGAATTTTGAGTGAAAACAGATTTTCGCAATTAATGGAAATCAAAATCCGTGAAGCCGAATCGGTAAAAGATAAAATTGCGGGACAATTTAACTGGCTTTTTGCTTCGCATGAAAATCCGGGACGTTCTCAAAACGGCGAAGGCTTTAGAGATATTGATAAAGTTGGACCCATAAATTACAAAGGACTTTTTACCGTTTGGGGTGAACCGCTGGACGCTTATTATATGTACCGCGCCAATTATGTTTCGAACAAAACTAACCCAATGGTGTATATTGTTTCGCATTCATGGCCAAGTCGTTGGGATTCGGCAGGAATAAAAAACGGAATCGATATTTACTCTAATTGTGATGAAGTTGAATTGTTTAATGATGTCAATAAATCATCATTAGGAAAATTAAAAAATCCGGGATTGGGGCAGCACTTTCAGTTTAATAATGTCAACATTCAATACAATGTTTTATATGCTGTTGGTTATGTAAATGGTGTGGCTGTGGCCAAAGATTATGTCGTTTTGAATACGCTTCCGAAAGCACTAAATTTAAATGCATTATATACAGATCAGGCAGATATTACAAAATCAAAAAAGGGATACAATTATATTTACAGAGTGAATTGCGGAGGTTCCGAATTCACAGATTCATCAGGAAATACCTGGTTTACCGATACCCACAAAAACGGACAAAATAGCTGGGGATCTTTATCATGGACCGATAAATTTGAAAAATTACCGGATTATTATGCGAGTCAACGCAGTACTTTCGACCCCATTTCGGGAACAAATGATCAGACTTTATTCCAAAGTTTCAGATACGGAGCAGATCAATTGAGTTATGAGTTTCCTGCTGCTGATGGCGAATATTTAGTCGAATTGTATTTCACAGAACCTTGGTACGGAACCGGTGGTGGCTTAGATTGCAAAGGCTGGCGATTGTTTGATGTGGCTATTAATGACAATGTCGTTCTGAAAGATTTTGATATTTGGTCAGAAGTGGGGCACGACAAAGCTTTGAAGAAAACATTCATGGTAAAAAGTAAAGGAGGAAAAATTAGAATTTCTTTCCCAAATGTAAAAGTTGGTGAAGCTATAATTTCGGCGATTGCGATTGCGACCAAAGATATTCACGCCAGACCTGCAGACGCATCTCCTAAAAATATTCAGAGCTTCATTTTAAAGTCTTATGATAAAAGCGTCAATGGAATCGCTTCATGGCTGGATATTAATTCAAAACAATATTCAGATTCAGAAGTTGTTTTTACCAAATTGCCTTCGGAAGTTTTTGGAGCAGATTATTTGCAGTTTTCTTCCCAATCAAAAACTTCAGGTTCGTTTACAGTCAAAGAAGATGCAGATGTTTATGTGTTAATTGATGACAAAATAAAAACACAATTTTCATGGCTTTCGGATTATAAAAAATCAGAGGAAATAGCAAAAAACAGTAACAATATTGAGTTTGCTATTTATACTAAAAAAGTGAAAAAAGGAGAAAATATTACTTTCGATAATGCAGAAACGCTGAGCACTTTTATTGTTGTTCCAACTTATGACATGGGTGAAAAAGATGATTCTCGTCAAACCTTAATTTTAGAAGCTGAAAATGCCAAAACTACCGGAACGGATATTGTAAAAGGAAATTTCAAAAAAGCCGATTACATTGAGTTCACAAAACAAACAAACAATAGTATTGAATTTGAAGTAAAACCGGGCGTTGCCGGAATTTATTTAATGCGTTTCAAGTTCATTAACAGAAACGAAACGCCATTAAAAGTAAAATTCAAAATGGAAGATGCTTACGGAATTTTGATGCGAAACGATACGATAGAATTTTTTCCATCACCGGAAAAATGGAAAGTTTTGAATACGACTTCCGGAGGATATATTAATGCAGGAACATATAAAATTACTCTGGAAGGTGATGATTTGAAAGGATTGATGTTGGATTCTTTTGAGTTTCAATAGAAAGGTACATAGGTTCAGAGGTGCAAAGGTACAAAGGATTTTAGACGAACTGAGACAAACACAATCTTGTCATCCTGAGGAACGAAGGATCACACTCGGGATTCGACAAAGATTGGCGACATTCTGTACGGAGTTTCTAGTGTGATCCTTCGTTCCTCAGGATGACAAACGATAGGTAATTGGATTAGAAAAAAAATAATTGTAATGAATAAACATAAATACATTCTACAAAAAACAACAATAATACTAGCAGTATTACTTCTTGCAGCCTGTGCTTCAAAAAGTAAAAATGCCAGAATCGTTGAAGATTTCAACAAAGACTGGAATTTCAAAATAGGCGATTATCCAACGGCTATTCAATCAGATTTTAATGTTTCAGACTGGAGAATGCTTCAGTTACCACACGACTGGAGTATTGAAGGTGCTTTTGATAAAGACAGTAAAACAAAACAGGCGCAGGGATTTTTACCGGCGGGAATGGGCTGGTATCGTAAAACATTTACGATTCCGCAGGATTGGGAAAACAAAACGGTTTCTGTAGAATTTGATGGCGTTTTTAAAAATAGCGAAGTATTTATTAACGGACATTCTTTAGGAATTCGCCCGAATGGTTATATTTCATTTTCTTATGAATTGTCAAAATATTTGAAATTCGGAGGTCAGAATGTGATGGCAATAAAAGTCGATAATTCGGCTCAGCCCAATTCAAGATGGTATACGGGTTCGGGAATTTACAGAAATGTGCGATTGGTTGCCAGCGATAAATTGCACGTGGCAGAATGGGGAACTTTTGTAACGACGCCTGAAATTTCAAAAGAAAAAGCTTCGGTTCATTTAGAAGTTGATGTCAAGAATGCTTCTGAAACGGAAAAGGAATTCAGAATGGTTTCTTCTATTCTGAATAAAAACAATGTTGAAGTTGCCCAAACAGAATCGGTACAAAAAATTTCAGCCAATTCTTCTTCAAAAAACATTCAAAATTTCACCTTAAAGAATCCGATTTTTTGGGATACAGAAAATCCGTATTTATATAAAATCGTTACTAAAATTTATGAGAAATCAACTTTAGTTGACAGTTACGAAACGCCGCTTGGAGTTCGCTATTTTAATTTTGATGCCGAAAAAGGATTTTCATTAAATGGAAAACCGATGAAAATTTTGGGTGTTTGCCTGCATCACGATAACGGCGCTTTAGGTGCGGTTGAAAATATTCATGCATTAAAAAGAAAATTGACGATTTTAAAAGAAATGGGAACCAATGCGATCAGAATGTCGCATAATCCACATTCTTTAGAAATGATGCAATTGTGTGATGAAATGGGTTTTATCGTTCAGGACGAAGCTTTTGATGTTTGGAAAAAGAAAAAAGTAACCAATGACTATCACAAAGACTGGGATGCGTGGCACAAAAAAGATTTGGAAGATTTTATTAAAAGAGACCGTAATCATCCTTCGGTAATGATGTGGAGTATTGGTAACGAAATCAGGGAACAATTTGATAGTACGGGAATTGCGATTACGAGGGAATTGGCGCAAATTGTAAAATCATTAGATACAACGCGTCCGGTAACTTCGGCCTTGACGGAGAATATTATTGAGAAAAATTTCATTTATCAATCGGGAGCTTTAGATCTTTTGGGATTCAATTACAAACACGAAGATTATAAAGATTTTCCAACTCGTTTTAAGGGGCAAAAAATAATTGCTTCTGAAAGTGTTTCGGCTTTAGAAACTCGTGGACATTATGATTTTCCTTCGGATGGTGTTAAAGCATGGCCAACAAAACATGGTGCTCCGTTTGATGGAAATGCAGATTGGACCGTTTCGGCTTTTGATCAGGTAAAATCATATTGGGGCGCAACGCACGAGGAAAACTGGAAAACGATCAAGAAACAGGATTTTATGGCGGGAACTTTTATCTGGACGGGATTCGATTATATCGGCGAACCAGATCCGTATCCGTATCCGGCAAGAAGTTCTTATTTTGGAATTGTTGATTTAGCCGGTTTCCCGAAAGATGTATATTATATGTACCAAAGTGAATGGACAACCAAACCGGTTTTACATATTTTTCCACATTGGAACTGGCAAAAAGATCAGGAAGTTGATGTTTGGGCCTATTACAATAATGCCGATGAAGTCGAATTATTCTTAAACGGAAAGTCACTCGGGAAAAAATCAAAACAAAATGATGATTTGCATATTTCATGGCGTGTAAAATTTGAGCCGGGAACACTAAAAGCGATTTCCAGAAAAGATGGAAAAGTAGTTTTAGAAAAAGAAATTCATACAGCCGGAACAGCTTCCAAAATAGATTTGAAAATAGATAAACCAACCCTTAAAAATGACACTTATGATTTGGTTTACGTAACCGTTTCTGTAGTTGACAAAGAAGGAAATCTTCTGCCAAACGCCAATGATTTAATCAATTTTGAAGTTTCGGGCGGAGGAAAATTGGTGGGTGTTGATAACGGTTATCAGGCGAATCTGGATTCTTTTAAAGCGAATTCCTGTAAATTATTTAATGGAAAATGTATTGCCATTATTCAGTCAAATGGGAAGAAGGAGAATATTCAGTTGAAGGCTTCGACTGGCAATGGGATTCTGGTTTCATCTTTTGAAATTAAGGTTAAATAATTAATCAATTAATTCTATATTAGCGATTATAAAACCTTAATAAAATAATAATCACAATTTGGGAACTTTTAAAAATACTGCAAATCTGGAGGAAATAGAAGTAAGAACAAGCATGTCGGTTAAAGCTTTTTTAGTTGTAATTTCTACAGGATTTGTAGTTTTAATGATTTATAAACTTCCAAATGAACTTTTTAATTGGCAAAAATTTAATCCTAACGGAATTTTTACACTGGCTTTTATAGCTGTTTTTATATTGTTTATTCTGTCCTGGATGTCACTTTTAGATAATCAGCCAAAATTTAAAATCGATAAAAGTGCTTTTTGGGTTAGAAAAACAATTCTTCCGTTTTCATCTCTTACGTTGATAAATTGGGAAGACATTAAACATGTAGAATATAGTTCGGTCAGGCAGAAAAACAGAACATCTTTTTTCTTTATTATTTACAGAAAAGATAGTTCGAAGACCAAAAGGATAGAATTAGATAATATCGATCAGCGAATTAAAGAGGTTTTAAATGTCATTAGAAAATTTTCTTCTATTATGAACTATGTAGACAGAATAAACGTAACACAATAAGATGCAAACTCCATTAGCAATAATGGAGTTTTTTTATCTGTATAATTAATTACAGGATCAAATTCATATCAATTAAATTTTTAGTTTGTAGTAAAATAAATTTATATTAGCGTAAATAAATGAATTCTATAAGCCTAATATTTTAATCTCAAACAGAAAATAATAAAATGATTTGCACTATTTACTCGCACAAATCCGGGTTTGATACTATTAAAGAGTTAATCCTGTCGAATTTTCCAAAAGGAAATATTTTAATGAGCAATCAGGACGGATTGGATATCATAGATCTTGAAATTAAAGGAGGTTTACTAAGTCCATCCAAAAAAATTAAAATAGCTTATCGCCAAAGAGCAGAACCTTCTTATCAAATTCCAGAAATTGACGACTCTGAATTAACAGCAAGTTTAAAAGGTCTCTACGGATTTGTAAATTCATTGCCAACATCAAATGAAAAGGTAAAAGAACTATTCCTTCATAAAATACTGACCTTGAATTGTGAATTTTCGATCATTGAGGAAAAGGGAGAAATTAAAGAGCTCAAAACAATTATCGGAAATATTGCCAAAGAACTTGACGCTGTTTTGTTTGTTCAGCCCAATACTGTTATCAGTAAATCTGAAGGGCAGCATTTTTTAGACAAGAATTTAAATTTGATAATCGACGGTCAGGGAAATTGTGAAATCGATACTTTAGATGTTCAAATCGATTCTATTTATTTTGATGGAGATCAGGACCAATTAGATGAAGATCAAATACAACGAAAAGAAAATAGCGAAAAAATTCTTGAAGCAAAAAAGATCAAAATCAACAAACATTTGCCTTGCGTAGAATCAGAAAATGAAACTACTTTAAGAACGCCGAAAGAAATTGCTCAAAGAGTTAGTGTTTTGGCAATGACAAATTTAGTGGCCTTTAATAGTGTTTCTCCTGAGGGAGCGATCGATTATTTGCAAAATTATAAGCTTTGGGATTATACTACTGAAAATGAAAAAGAATTTCTCGATAATCCTACAGAGGAAAAAAAAGCAAATGAAAGTTGGAAATGTGAAGGGATTTGGGTTTTGATGTGGGCTTTGAATAAAGTTGAAAATCTGGGTTTTCCGAATGAGTTTTGTAATTTAGAAAATATAGAGGCTGAAGATTATCCTGTTGGTCCTGACAAAGATCCAAATACTTTTATCGAATCTATAGTTTCTGTGCGTTCTAAAAGTGAGATTTTAGATGCGGCTGATTTATATTACAGATTTAACTGGGCTTGTGTTGATGAACGAATTAATGGCAGGCAAATTGAAAATATTAATCCCGGAGTTGTTTATGAAAGGCAATATGCCCTAAACTGGCTTATAAACTATATGGATCAGGATTGGGATTATGTTACTTGCGATACCTAGAATGATTCAAGAAACTCCATTAGCAATAATGGAGTTTTTTTATACCCGTCATTTTGGCTAATACATCCTCCAAAACGACTACAAACAGCTTTATACTTCGGCTGATCTTTGCATTATAATTTTAAAACAATTAAAAATGCAAAAGACAATTTTTATTACAGGCGCTTCAACAGGATTAGGAAAATCGACAGCAAAATTATTTCAAAGCAAAGGCTGGCAGGTAATTGCAACAATGCGAAATCCGGAAAAAGAAACAGAATTGAATCAGTTAGAAAATGTAATTGTACTTCCGTTAGATGTTACTAACGCAGCACAAATTGATTCAACTATTAAAAACATTACAAATAAATATGCTGTTGATGTTGTTTTAAACAATGCCGGATATGGTTTAATTGGCGCTCTTGAATCTTTGGATAATCAACAAATTGAACGTCAGATTGTAACTAATTTATTTGGCGTTATTAGAGTTTCAAAAGCTTTTGTAAAACATTTTCGTGAGAAGAAAAGCGGTACCTTTATCAATATCACATCTACTTTTGGATTAATGGGTTTTCCGACTTGTTCGATTTACAGCGCTACAAAATTTGCGGTTGATGGTTTTTCTGAAAGTCTGGCATCTGAATTAACACAATTTGGAATACAGGTAAAAGTTATTGCTCCGGGCGGAATGCAAACTGATTTTGCTGTTCGATCTATGGAAGTTGCTCAGCACGAAGCTTATGAAAAACTAACTCTTGAAGTTAGCAAAGGTTACAGCCCGGAAAAATTAGAGAATTATACCAAAGCTGAAGATGTTGCTCAAATTATTTACGAAGCGGCAACTGACAATAAAAATCAATTACGATATATTGCCGGAAATGATGCAAATGCATTGTATAATGAACGATTAAGTTTGGGAGCCGAAACTCAGGTAAAAAACATTAAAGCAATGTTTACTTTTTAATTTCAGAATCTGAAAAAAACTACGCTGAGCAGGAATATTATGCTAGTAGAACATTTTGTAAATTTGTAAACTTCGGAATTTGAAGTTGCCACTTAATCCATGAAAATGAAAAATCAACCCAAAATATTTAGTTCCATTTCAGAATTGCACAAAGCAATGGGACAACCGAGGCCCATGCATCCGCTCATTAGTATTTTGAATTACGGCGAAGCGATTTTTGACCCGAAGGATTTTGAAAACGGTATTGTTTTAGATTATTACAAGATATCTTTTAAAACCCATTTTACGGGAAAACTTCGTTACGGACATGGTTTTTATGATTTTGAAGAAGGCGGAATGTCGTTTGTAGCGCCGGGACAAATTTTAAGAATGCAGGAAGAAGAGGCAGATTATAGCGGAATGTCGTTGCATATTCATCCTGATTTTATTCGGCCTTATACTTTGAATAAGAATATCAAAAAATTTGGTTTTTTCTCTTATTCGGCTGCAGAAGCTTTGTATTTGTCTGAGAAAGAAAAGGAAACTATTATGGGCGTTTTCAAAAATATTCAGAATGAACTCGACGAACGAATCGATAATTTTAGTCAGGATGTTATTATTTCGCAAATCGAACTTTTGCTGAATTATAGCAATCGTTTTTACAATCGACAGTTTTTAACCCGAAAAGCGGTTAACAACGATGTGCTTTCTAAACTCGAAAATTTGCTCGAAGATTATTTCAATACCGAAAAACCGCTGGAAAATGGTTTGCCAACAGTTCAGTTTGTAGCAGATGAAATGCAATTATCACCAAGATATTTGAGTGATTTGTTGCGAAGTACTTCGGGACAAAATACGCAGCAGTTTATTCATGATAAATTAATCGAAAAGGCAAAGGAATATATCGCAAAAGGAACATTTTCAGTTTCAGAAATTGCGTATAAATTAGGATTTGAGCATCCACAGTCTTTCAATAAATTGTTTAAGAAAAAGACCAATATTAGTCCGATTGCTTTTAAAGAATTATTCAATAAAAATTAAATTATGGCATCACTAAATTTCGAGGAATTAAAAGAGCGGTCTTTAAAAATAAGAGCACGTTATCACGAATTAGAATTAACGCATCACGGCAGCGAATGGACAATTGAAGAAGATGCATTGGCTTTTTTAACCGATGCAGGTTTGGTAGCTAGAAATGTAATGTCGCAACAAGGAAGATGGCCAAAAGCAAATACAGAAGAAGAACTCAAACATAAAATAGGGGAATCTGTTTGGTGGCTTACCGTTTTGGCAGAAAGAATGAATATTAATATTGAAGAAGTTACTGAGGAATTTTTAACTAAAACAGAAGGATCGGTAGGGAATTAATTTTCTATTTCTGTTTAGTTAATCTAACACATAGCATAGATTTGTACGCAGAAAAAAGGCGTTTCACTTATTCAAAACACACATAGCTTTGTGAATGAAATCCTCCAGAATTATTTTGATTCTGGAGGATTTTTTGGTTTTTCTTAATTATTCATATTTCAAATATTTTAAAATGTCTGTTTTTGTTGCGGCATAAGCTCTTGAAAGAACAATTATTAATGTTAGAATTAATAAAATAAAAAATCCTAAAACGAATGGAATTATGCTGATGTCTATTCTAAAAGCAAAATTTTCGAGCCATTTGTTAAATAAAAAATGAATAGGAAAGAGTGCGATTAAAAAACCAATAATGCAGTAGAAAACATATTGTTTCGATAATTCTTTCAGCAACACATTTGTTTCAGCTCCAAGTGTTTTTCTAATGGCGATTTCTTTCATTCGGCGTTGTATCGAATAAGAGGCTAAAGCGAATAAACCAAAAAGTGCAATTAGAATTACTACAATATTGAGTAGCGAAAACAAGTTTTTTTGCTTCACATAAGTTTCATACGTTCTCGCATATTCTTTATCTACAAAATCATATTTAAACGGATATTCGGTATCGACTTTAGACCATAATTTTTCGATATCGGCAATCGTATTTTCCACGTTATCAGCTTTTAGTTTGATGAAAACTTTGTCTATATTATGCGCCATATCAAAAGTCTTAATATGATGAAACGCCATTGGCGGTACTTTTAATTCAGGGCTCAATAAGTTAAAATCCCTGACCACGCCGATAATTTTTAATTTTCGCTCCCGTATCAGAAGTTCTGTTCCAAGAGGTGTTTTAAGATTCATTAGTTTTGCAGCCGTTTCATTTATTATAACTGAATTTACGGTATCAGACGCTATTTTTTTATCGAAATCCCTTCCTTTTATAATTTTGATATTCAGCATTTCAAACATGCCAAAATCTAAATTGATTATTCTTTCCTTAAAAAGTTCATCATTATACAGCACCGGAGAAATAGAATTATCTGATCCGTCAAAACAAATAAGACCGGTTGAAACTTGCTCAATACCTTTAATTTTATTGAGCTGTTGTTTTATGATGGTGTATTTATTGAAAATATTTTGTTCTGCATTTTCTGACTGATGTTCAATTGATGGAAAATTTAGGGAAACCGAAATTACCTGATCGCCTTTAAAACCAAGATCTTTATTTTGTAAATATTTAATTTGCTGATATACGATATTAGAACCAATAATAAAAAATGCAGCTATGGCAAACTGAAAAATAAGCATTCCGTTTCGTAACCAGATACCATTTTTGCTTCTCTCAAAATTCCCTTTCAGGACTTTAAAAGTTTTAAAATTAGCGATATAAATGGCCGGAAATAATCCTGCAGTCAAAACCGTAATTACAAAAACCAAAATCAGTTGCAGATAAAACTCAGTTGCCAGAAGTACAATATTTTTGTTTAAAAAGTTGTTGTAATACGGCAAAGTAAGTTCTACAATGACTAAGGCCAATAAAATCGAAAAACTGGTGGTTAAAACCGTTTCAAAAAGAAACTGAACAATAATATCGCCTTTAGAAGCTCCCGAAATTTTACGCACGCCAACTTCTTTTGCCCTTTTTATAGCATTTGCAGTAGCGAGATTGATATAATTTACAATCGACAAAATGAGAATAAGGATTGACAAACCCATCATGATCATTAAAAACTGATAATTTCCTCGCGTTTCAGGATAACCATCTGCTATTGAATGTAATCTGGCTTTTGATAATGGTTCAAGAACAACCGTAAAATAACCTACTTTTTTAGCCATTTCTTTGGGTGTAAAACCTGCTTCTTTGGAAAGTCGCGTAATAAAATCGTGGTTGTAAATTCTTTCGAGTTTCTGTCTTGTAAGATCAACTTTTGACGGGTCTTTTACTTTTAATAATAACTTTAAAATAAACGGATTTGTCATTCCGGAAGTTGTCAGTTCCTTCATTTTATTGATGATGGCATTTGGTGCAATCGAAGAATTTCCGGGAATATGATACACGGCGCGAACAGAAAACAGTTTGTCAAAGCATTTTATTTGTTTTCCAATGGGGTTTTCATTTCCAAAAATCCTTTTAGCCGTAAGATCAGAAATAGCAATGCAGGAATCATCTTTTATGGCAGAAATGGCATCGCCCTGAATTATTTTGAAAGGAAAAAAAGAAAAGAAATTTTGTTCGACATTGATAATTTTATCTACAAATTCCTTTTTTCCTTTGTAAATGATTTTATCCTTTTGATACCAGTAGTCAGCATACATTATAGATTCGATATTTGGATCTTCGTCTAAAGCCGGTTTCAGGAATAAGGCACAATCTGACCAGACGGGCATATCGCTTAGTTGAATCAAAACCTGATATACTTTTTCTTTTTCAGGATTCCAATCGTTGTAACTTTGTTCGTCGTTCCAATAAAGCAGGGCAAAAATTAATCCGGAAATTCCTATTGACAAGCCTAAAATATTCAGGAATGAGAAGAGTTTATTGTGCTTTAGCTGGTAAATAAATATATTGATATAGTTGATTATCATAGTTTTGGTTGAGGTTAATTCTAATAGCAATAAATCTTTTAGTTATTCATATTTCAGGTATTTCAGAACATCAATTTTGGTTACCTGATATGCTTTTGCCAAAACAATGGTCAATGTCATAAACATTAGAGAAACTAGTGCAATAAAAAACGGCAGCATCGGAATATCAATTCTGTAAGCGAAATACTCCAGCCATTTTTTCAATAAAAGATAAGCGGGAATTATTCCGATTAAAAATCCGATCACACAGAAAACTACATATTGTTTTGATAAATCTTTTAGTAAAAGGTTGGTTTCTGCACCTAACGTTTTTCGAATGGCAATTTCCCGAAATCTTCGTTCCATAGAAAAAGAAGCCAAAGCAAATAGCCCGAAAACAGCAATTAGAATTACAACTCCGTTTAGAACAGAAAACAACTGACTCTGATTTTCGTATTTTTTGTACGTTCTTGCGAAGTTTTTATCTACAAAATCATATTCAAACGGATATTCGGTATCTACTTTTGTTTTCCAAAACTTTCCAATGGCATCAATGGTTTGAGACATTTCATTTGGAGCAATTTTAACCGCGATCGTATGCATTTCACTTTGAGTCCATGATTGTGTTTTAATGTGAAAGAAAATCATTGGGCCAATTTTGTTTTCAAGCCCAAAATAATTAAAGTCTTTTACAATTCCGACTACTTTGTAATTGCCATCCTGCCAATTAATTACTTTATTTAAGGGGTCTTTTTCCTGTAATGTTTTTGCTGCAGTTTCATTTAATAAAACATTTGAAATGGTGTCTGATGCAAATTTTTCGGTTAAATCACGGCCTTTTATCACTTTGATATTCAGCAGATCCAGCATTCCAAAATCAATACCCATTTGTTGCGTTATAACTTCCGGATTAGTTTTGTAATGTAAGCCAGCCCATGAATTTTCAATGCCTCCAATAGAAAATGATCCTGCAGAAACAGCTTCAACACCTTTAATTTTTTGCAGCTCCTGCTGTGCTCTTTGGTATCTTTCAAATTGTTTTTGTCCTTTTTTTGCTTTAAAGGAAATTTCAATTACCTGCGCTCCCTTGAAACCTAAATCCTTCTCAGCCATAAAATTGACTTGCTGATAAACGATAAAGGAACCAATGATAAAAAATGTGGCAATAGCAAATTGTAAAACCAGCATTCCGTTACGAAGCCAGACACCGCTTTTGCTTCTCGAAAAGTTTCCTTTTAGAACTTTAAGCGCTTCAAAATTTGAGATGTATATCGCAGGAAAAACACCGGAAACAAAAACAACAAGAATAAAAACCAATATTAACTGAAGATAAAACTGAGTTCCGATAAGAATGAGATTTTTGTTTAATAAAGCGTTGTAAAACGGCAGTGAAAGTTCTACAATTACCAACGCTATTAATACGGAGAACAGCGTAATTAATATAGTTTCAAATACAAACTGAGCAATAATTTGCCATTTTGTGGCGCCAACAACCTTTCGTACACCTACTTCTTTGGCGCGTTTTACAGCATTTGCCGTAGCGAGATTAATGTAATTTGCAATAGACAATAATAAAATGAGTATAGATAAACCCATTAGTATTCGTAAAAAAACCACATTACCATTTCCTTCCGGAAAAACAGTGTTTCCCTGACGCAGCCTTGCACTCGTAAGTGGTAATAATTCCATTTTAAGCGGCTCTCCATATCTTTTTATGAATGCATCAAGAGATAAACCTTCTACCTTAGCCTGCTTTTTGTAGTTGTGCTCAAGAAATATTGCATTTAAATTTTTAATAACAGCAGTAGTATCACTTTGTCTTTTTAGCTTGAGCATTAAGCCATAATTTAAAGCCCAGCTTTCTCTGTATTTTTCTAAATCGTCTTCTATTATCGTTGTAACAGCAGACGGCATTGCCGATGATTTGTCTGATAATCGATATACGCCCCGAACAACGAAAGGGCGTTCAGCATATCTGACTTGTTTTCCCATCGGATTTTCGCCTTTAAACAAACGTGTAGCCGTTTCTTCAGAAATAGCAATACTGTTGCGGTCGTGAATAGCACTTTTTGCATTACCACGAATAAATTCAAAAGGGAAAAAAGAAAAGAAACTACTTTGAGCCGTAAAAACTTTATCAAATAACTCTGTTCTTCCCTGATATTGTATTGTTTGTTTTGAGTAATTGCTTCTATAAAAACAATACTCATCTAAGTAAGACGTGGTCGATTTTAAAATAGGAGCGGGAATTGCTGAAGTTACAGCCCAGACATTTCCCCCGCCAAGATTACTCATTACCGAATATATGTTATCTTTTTCAGGATTCCATTGATCATACGAATGTTCTTCATTCCAATATAATATCGCAAAAATCAACCCTGCAATTCCAATACTCAGGCCCAAAACATTTAGAGCTGTAAAGAATTTACTGTTTTTAATGTGATATATAAATATGTTAGTCCAGTTTTTTAGCATTTTATTCGTATTTTAAGTATTTTAAAATATCAATTTTAGTAGCCTGATAAGCTCTCGTAAGCGTAACCAATAGTGTTAAGGATAGTAAAGCTGTAAATCCAATTAAAAACGGATACATAGAAATATTAATTCTGTAAGCAAAATTCTCCAACCATTTATTTAGTAAATAATACGCAGGAAATAAAGCAATTAAAAAACCAATGATGCTAAAAAGGACATATTGTTTACAAAGTTCTTTCAATAAAACATTCGTCTCGGCGCCCAGTGTTTTGCGAATAGCGATTTCTTTCATACGTCTTTCGATTGAGTAGGAAGCCAAAGCGAATAACCCAAAAAGCGCAATAGTAATCACAATAATATTGAGCAACGAGAAAAGATTCTTCTGTTTTACATAACTGCTGTAAGATCTTTTGTATTCTTTATCTACAAAATCATACACAAACGGATATTCTGAATCTACTTTTTTCGTCCACAAACCTTCAATATCAGAGATAGTTTGCTGCATGGTTTTAGGATCTGCTGTGATATAAATATTATTCAAAAGTGATGTAAACCAGGGCACGGTTTTAAAATGGAAAAAAGACATTGGTGGTATTGGTTCTCCGGGATTTCCTAAATTAAAATCTTTAACAACTCCAACAATAATAACCTCAATTCCGTTCCAGTGTATTTTTTTTCCTATCGGATCTTTTTCATTTAATAATTTTAGGGCTGTTTCATTAATTAACATTGAACTTATGGTGTCCTGCGCAAATTTCGGGTTCAAATAACGTCCTTTTACCATTTTTATTTTCATCATTTCCAATAGTCCAAAATCGATTGGCATATTACTGCCGTCAACATTTATATCTTTATAATGATATGATATTACAGATTTTGCACCATTTCCAAAAACAAAACCTGCACCCGCAACTTGTTTTACCCCTTTTATGTGCAGCAATTGATTTTTAATAATGTTGTAGTGGTCAAGGCGTTGTTTGTCTGTAATTCCTTCGTCATACATATTTCTGTACGAAATGTTTAAAATTTGTTTTCCGCTAAAACCTAATTCTTTAGAATTCATAAGCTCAATTTGCTCATAAACAATATAAGATCCAACAATAAAGAAAGAAGCAACAGCAAATTGAAAAATTAACATTCCGTTTCTTAGCCAGACACCGCTTTTGCTTCTGCCAAAATTTCCTTTTAATACCTTTAGTGATTCAAAATTTGAAACATAAACCGCCGGAAATATGCCTGCAAGAATGACCGTTAGAATAAATATAACAACAAGTTGTAAAAAGAACTGACCACTTTGCAATGCAAGTGTTTTTTCTAAAAAATCATTATAATAAGGTAAAGAAAGCTCGACAATTACAAGAGATATCAAAATAGAAAGCAATGAAATTATGGCAGTTTCAAAAACAAATTGCTGAATTATAGCTGATTTTGAAGCTCCGATAATTTTTCGAACTCCAACTTCCTTAGCTCTTTTTACAGCGTTTGCCGTTGCAGAATTGACATAGTTAACAATTGACAGGGTTAGAATTAAAATGGATAATCCAACCATAATAAGTAAAAATTGAAAATTACCTTTTGCTTCAATCAAACTGTTGGTTTTAGAATGTAAACGAAGTGAAGATAATGGCTCCAGACCAGGTTCTATACCACCAAATTTTTTAATAAATTCCTCAGGACTAATGCCTCGTTCTTTAGCGAACAGAACAATCATATTATCAAAATATAGTTTCTTAAGATTATCCGTCACTCGTGTTTGGTCGTTTGCATTTTTAAGTTTTAACAAAAGAACGTATTGAAAATTGCCCCATTGCTGAATAGTCTTATTTAAGCTTGCATCCATAAAATTAACTACGCAGGACGGGTTGTAAACTGATTTTTTGTCCAGTTTATAAACACCTCTAACAATCAGGTTTTTACCTTGCATCACAATTTGTCTGCCCAAAGCGCTTTCGTTTCCAAAAAGCTGAACGGCTAAATCTTTTGATAAACAAATACTGTTTACATCTGGCAATGCTGTTTTTTGATTGCCCTCTATAAATTCATAAGGAAAATATTCAAAAAAGTTCTTTTGAGCCGAAACGACCCTGTCAGACTGCACTTTTTTATTGTTAAAACGAATGATTTCATCTTCGTAGTCACCGCTTAAATAGCAATACGATTCGACTTGAGGACTTGTTGTTTTTATAGCAGAACCAATTGGTGCAGAACTTGAAGCCCAAAATGTTGTGGGATCCATTTGATTGGCTACTAAAAATACGTTATCCTTATTAGGATTCCACTGATCATAACTCTGCTCGTCATTCCAATACAAAATCGCAAAAATCAAACCTGCAATACCAATACTCAAACCCAAAACATTCAAAGCTGTAAAGAGTTTATTGTTCCTGATGTGGTAAATAAATATATTAATCCAGTTTTTTAGCATGGCTTTAGTTATTTAAGGTTGCTGCAAAAACATCAACATTTTTATTGTTCAATTTTTCCGAAAGAATGATTCCGTCCTTCATGACAATTGTTTTTTGCGAAAACGAAGCATCATAATCAGAGTGCGTTACCATCAGGATTGTTGCTCCGTTGGCGTGCAAATCTGTTAATAATTCCATTACTTCATTTCCGTTTTTACTGTCCAGGTTACCTGTTGGCTCATCGGCAAGAATAATTTTCGGATCATTAATTAAAGCTCTTGCAACGGCAACACGTTGCTGTTGACCTCCTGAAAGTTGTTGTGGATAATGTTTCAATCGATGAGAAATTCCCAATTTATTGGCGATCTCACTTACTTTTTTCTTTCTTTCAGAAGATGGAACGTCGTTGTAAATAAGAGGTAATTCGATATTATCAAAAACAGAAAGTTCATCAATTAAATTAAAATTCTGAAAAATGAATCCGATGTTTTCTTTTCTCGCTTTCGATTTTGCTTTTTCTTTAATGCCAATCATTTCCTGATTCAGCAATTGATAACTTCCGCCGGAAGCGCTGTCTAATAATCCAATAATATTCAATAAAGTAGATTTTCCGCTTCCGGATGGTCCCATAATCGATACAAAATCGCCTTGATTAATGGTTAATGAAATTTCGCTTAAAGCATTTGTTTCTATTTCTTCGGTTCTAAATACTTTCGAAAGTTTTTCAATTTTGATCATAATGATTGTTTTAAGATTGATGTTTTTAATAATTTTTATTACCGATGGAAAAGAAACTTAACCCGAAACGAAGATAAATAACAATATTGTTGTTAGAAATCTATTTTTGTTACTTTTACCACCGATAATGAGATTCATATTTGATGATTTGATAGTCTTAATGTGATTTTCGTGCCAAAAACTTAAAAAGTGTAACTGCCTTATTTTGACATTTTTATTTTTCTAAAGAAATTTAAAGTGTCCATAATTGGACAGCTTTCGTCCAAAACCGAACAAAAATGAAAAAGACAAATGCCTCAATATTAATCATCGACGATCAGGAAGACATCCTTTTTGCGTCGAAAGTGTTCCTGAAAAAGTATTTTGAAGAGATTTATACGCTCAATAATCCAAAAAATATTGTCGAATTATTATCGAAAAAAACCATCGATGTCGTTTTGCTTGACATGAATTACAGAATTGGTTTTGAAGACGGAAAGGAGGGTTTGTATTTATTAAAAGAAATAAAAACGCTTTCGCCAAAAACGGTTGTGATTTTAATGACGGCTTTTGGAAAAGTAGAAACGGCTGTTGAAGGTTTGAAAAATGGTGCTTTTGATTATATTTTAAAACCCTGGGAAAATAAAAAACTGCTCGAATCTGTAAAACAAGCCGTTGATAAATCCAGAAAAGAGCAAAAGAAAAATAAAAGTATTGAAGTTGAAAATGACTTTTTTACAGGAACTTCTGAGATTATAAAAAAGGCATATTCTCTGGCTGATAAAGTAGCAAAAACTGATGCGAATGTTTTGATTCTTGGAGAAAACGGAACCGGAAAATTTGTTTTGGCACATCATATTTTCAGTCAATCCGACAGAAAAAGCAATCCTTTTGTTGCGGTCGATTTAGGATCCTTAAATTCAAATATTTTCGAAAGTGAATTATTTGGTTATGCAAAAGGCGCTTTTACAGATGCAAAACTAGATACGCCCGGACGTTTTGAAACGGCGCAGAACGGAACCATTTTTCTGGATGAAATAGGAAATGTTCCGTTGCATTTGCAGTCAAAATTGTTGCAGGTAATTCAGACCAAAACCGTGACAAGATTGGGAGAAACAAAACCAAGGCCTTTGAATGTCCGAATTATTACGGCGACGAATTTAAATTTAAAACTGGAAGTTGCTGATAAAAATTTCAGGGAAGATTTATATTACCGAATTAATACGATGGAAATTGTTTTGCCCCCGTTAAGAGAACGAAATGAAGATAAAATTCCCCTGGCTGAATATCTTTTAGATAAAATGATCGAAAAATATGGAAGAGATGAAATTACTTTCGATAAAAAAGTTTTAGAACAAATTGAAAGACACGCCTGGAACGGAAACATCCGCGAAATGGAAAACAAAATTGAGCGCGCCGTTATTCTTTGTGAAAACAATAAAATAACGGTTTCAGATCTTGATTTAGAAACGATAACTTCTTATGAAGAAAATCCGGATGACATTCAGCTTTCATCTGTAGAAAAAGCTGCGGTTGAAAAAGCTTTGTTCAAAAACAATAATAATATCAGCAAAACTGCCGAAGAATTGGGTTTGTCAAGAGGTTCTTTGTACCGACGTTTAGAGAAATATAATATCAACATCAAAATCGATGGGCTGTAATTTATTTAAACACATAGAGACATAGTTTTTTATAGTGTTTAAAGGCGTTTCACTTAAAAATAAAGCACATCGCTATGAGAAAAATTACAGCTTCAAAAATTTTTAATTTTTAATTCTCAATTTTTAATTTTAAAAATATGTTTAAAACATTTCAAACCTATAAATTGCTGTTCCTAAGATTAATTCTTATTGTCGTGGGAATTGAATTTTCCATTTTCTTCTTTAAAATAAATTTGATTTTTACGGGCGTATTTGGGCTTTTTATTGTTTTTCTGATTGTTCGGGAAATGTATTTTTATGTTCGGAATTTTGTTATGCTTTACGATAAAACGATTGCTTCGATTTTGCAAAATGATTTTACATCTGATTTTACAAAACATAAATTCAACAAAAGTTATAGTGATTTATTTTGTTTGTACGATACTTTAAAAAACAAACAAAACGAACAGGTTTCAAAAGATATTATTTACCGTTCAATTTTAAATAATATCGAAACGGGAATTATTATTCTGCAAAAGCAGGAAAACGATTGGGATATTTTTTTGATGAACGATTATTTTTCGAGCCATTTTAATGTACCTAAAGTTTCTAAATGGAAATATCTGAAAAACCAATTGCCATCATTATGTGAAATTATTGAAGAAGATGGTTTTCAGGAAATAAAAACGTCGGTCGAAATTCGCGTAAACCAACAAAATATGCAAACATTTGTTTTGCAGGCTTCACGGACTGAGATTTTTGAAAAAGATTATTTTATTGTTTTGCTCGATTCGATACAGAATGTTGTCGAGAAAAAAGAGAAAGATGCCTGGGTAAATTTGATGAAAGTAATTTCGCATGAACTTTTGAATTCGATAACGCCAATCAGGTCGATTTGCCAGAATTTGCAGGATTTGGTAGCGCAGGATTCTTTATCGCAAGAAGATCTGGAAGATGTAAAAAATAGCGTCGAAACAATGTTAAGAAGAAGCGATCATCTTCAGAAATTTGTTGAAGGTTATCGAAAACTGGCGATGCTGCCTTCTCCAAAAAAAGAAAAAACAGAGTTGCAGCATTTAATGGACAATTGTATCGGGATTATGAATCCGTTATTTAAAGAAAATCAGATTGAAGTTGTAAATGCGATTTCCTCTAAACGCTGGATTAATGTCGATTCTCAACAAATAGAGCAGGTTTTGATTAATCTTTTAACGAATGGCATTCATGCATTAAAAGAGGTGAGTGAGAAGCAGATTTTAATTTCGGCGGAAGCCAAAGAAAACAGAATTTTTATTAAGATTGCAGATTCCGGAAATGGCATTGAAAAGGAAATAGAAAACAAAATATTTCTGCCTTTTTTCACGACCAGAAATGAAGGTGCAGGAATTGGATTGACTTTGTCTAAAAACATCATAGAAGCGCATGGCGGTTATATTGCTTATAAAAAAGAAAATCAAAAAACTGTTTTTGAGATTTGTCTTTTTGAAGAGTAAATTGTAACATTTCAGAAAATAGTTACATTGTTGTAAAACGGTTTGCTCTGATTGACAATAGATTTGGAATTTTTTGTATTCCGTCAGGGATAGTTTGCTTTATAAATATAGGAAAATGTTTATCTTTAATGATTATAGAGACAAAACATTATGTATGCGAAAAAATTACCATAACGTACTTTTAATTATTTTACTATTATTTGCCGTTCAATCTTCGAACGGACAAAATACGCGTCCGAAAATTGGACTTACATTAAGTGGCGGTGGCGCTAAAGGGATTGCTCATATTGGAGTTCTAAAAGCTATTGATTCTGTTGGTTTAAAAGTAGATTATGTAACCGGGACAAGCATGGGCGCGGTAGTTGGCGGTTTATATGCT
The DNA here is from genome assembly GCA_001507425.1 of Flavobacteriaceae bacterium CRH. Taxonomy (GTDB): domain Bacteria; phylum Bacteroidota; class Bacteroidia; order Flavobacteriales; family Flavobacteriaceae; genus Flavobacterium. The sequence goes on along the minus strand of LMAJ01000015.1, from coordinate 20,558 downwards.
GCGGGCTATAATGCTGATGAAATTTTAGATATTGCCAAAACGCTGGACTGGAATTCTTTATTATCGAATGACCCGCCTTTGAATAGTTTAAACCTTAAAGAAAAAGAAGAATTTGGACATTATTTTATATTGCCTTTAATAAGAGGGAAACTGGCCCTAAAAAAAGGTTTTATCGAATCGAACGAGCTTTGGTTAAAGTTGGCGGAGTTGTATTATCCGTATTATGAAATAGACGATTTTAGCAAGTTCGAAAAAGGTTTTCAATGTATTGCAGCCGATGTTGGAACAGGAAAAATGGTGGTTTTAAAAAACGGAAATATTGTAAACGCGGTTCGTGCCAGTATGGCTATACCTTCTGTATTCACTCCTGTAGAAATTAACGGAAAACTTTTGGTCGACGGCGGGATTGTCAGGAATTTTCCTGTCGAAAACATTAGAGAAATGGGCGCTGATTTTGTTATAGGAAGTGATGTTTCCGGTGATCAGGACCCGGTTGATAAAATACAGTCTCCGCTTGATATTATCAGCAGGCTTCCTTTTTTTAATGCGGTAAAAGATCTCGAAGAACAAAAAAAACTCGTTAATTTATATATCGATTATCCGTTAGGAAATTATGGTACAAGCAGCTTTTCTGCAGAAGAAGAAATCATTAAAATTGGTTTAGCAAAAGGCAAAGAACTTTATCCGAGAATAAAAAGAATAAAAGATTCTCTTGACCTTATTTATGGAAAAGAAATTATAGAAAAGAGGGTGCCAAAAAAGGATTCTGTTTTTATTTCTCAATATGATATAAAAGGAATTCCAGCTTATGAAAAACCTGCTTTTGTAGATCTTATTGATTTTGTGCCCAATTCATATTATACGGCAAATCAATTAGGAACTTCGATACGATCTGCTTTTTCAACCCGTGCCTTTACAAAAATTAATTATTCACTTGTTCCGGTAGAACCAGGAAAAGCCAAAATTATTTTTGATGTAGAAAAAGCACCAACAACTTTTACAAGATTTGGTCTTCATTATAATACAACAACCGGTATTGCACTTAAAACGGGATTTGTCAAGAAAGGCTTTTTAGTACCTTTTTCTACAACTTCATTTGATGTTTCGATTGGAGAAAACCCGCGGGCCAAACTTGGCTATAGTTTCTATCTAACGAAAAACAGGGCCTTTACAATGGAATTGGAAGCTACTGTAGAAACGATTGATATTAATACTTACAATCCGGAATTTTCAAGCACTGGACTTTATAATCAGGCAAGTCAAAATACTGATTTTCAAATATTATGGCAACCAGAAAATAATTGGCAATTGGGTGTAGGAACGAGTTTGGGTTATGTAGCTTTCGAGCCTAAAATTATTTCTCAAATTGAAGCAAACGGAAATCTTCAGTACATGAATACGTATTTGTTTTTGCATCACAATACATTCAATACGCCGCTTTATCCCAACCGTGGAAGTGATATTTATATTAAGGCAGGCGTAATATATAATCAGAATGTCGATTTCACGATTTATCAAAATGGAGATGAACTGGCCAATAATGATAATGGTGATATTTTGGGCTCAAGTGCTTATACACAGTTAAGGGTTAATTTTGAAAAATATTTTCCGATAAACAAAAATGCTTTCTTCGTTCAAATGCAATCGGGTATGAATTTCAATTACAAACAGGCGATTATGAACGATTTTGTAATTGGTGGATTAACGAATGTTATCAGAAATCAAATTACTTTTTCCGGTCTGCCGGAAGCTTCTATTTTTACGGCCAGTGCTATAAGTTTAAAAGTAGGTTATCAGCATGCTATTACCAATAATTTGTTTGTAATAGCAAAAGTAAACGGATTGTATTATGATTTTGTGACAAGTAATTTCAGGCTTAATACAATTCCGCACCAGGGAATTGGTTATTCGCTAACAGGCGGTTACCGAACATTTTTAGGGCCAATTGAAGCCAGTTTAATGTACAGCGATTTTAATAAACGAATTATGCCTTATTTTAATTTAGGATATATTTTGAGTTTGGATTAACAGGTAATTATACAACTAATTTTAGAGCTATTTTCAATTGTTTTTTAATTTTTTATATTTTCAGTATTTGAAACACGAACATGTTTAAAAATTATACAATATGTATAATTTTTAGTATATTTGTGTAATGAATTTTGGTTTATGATGGATGTGAAAATATTAAAGATAGAAGGGAATGTTTTAGTTGATGCAAAAATTTCAGATTCTAAATTATTAAAAGTAAACCTTCCTTCAGTTGTTGATGGGTGGAGATTTAATTTTAATAAACATTCGAAAAAAAAGGGTTTTGAAACCTATGTTTTGGTATCTGAAGAAACTTCTGAAAAGATTGAAGGTTGTTTGATTTTTGAAATGAAGAAGAAGATTGAACCATATATGGCTTATGTAGAAATTGCTCCTCACAATAAAGGAACTATAAAAGAGTATGATAATGTTGCAGGCTGTTTAATTGCATATGCTTGCAGACTTAGTTTTACAAAGGGAGAAGGTGATTTTGAAGGTTATTTAGCATTTGATGTTTTTGAAGAACATAAAGAAGATGAAATAAAACTTATGTCATTATATTCAAGTAAATATAATGCTTTTAAATTTGGAGATACCTCTATGATTATTCCACCAGAAGGAGGGCAAAAATTAATTGATGAATTTTTAAATTATTGAATATGAGAGCTAAAGAAATTCAAGTTGAAGATATTTGGAATGATAAAAAGAAAGGTGATTTAAAAAAAGCTATATTATCTCATTCTGCTTCGCAATCCAAAGAAAGAATATTAACCAATCGATTACTTTCCATTCAATATAAACTAGAAGATTATATTCAGAATGAAAGTGAAGATACTGAAGTTTTAAAAATTCTTGATTTTGTAAAAATGTATCTTAAAGCACTTAATCTGACTAAGAAAGAATTGGCTGCTTATTTTGAAATGCGTGACAGCAATCTGCATAAATATCTTTCTGGAGAAAGAAAGTTAAATGCTAAATTAGTTTTAAAATTAAGTACATTCTCTCATACAAAGCCTGAACAATGGTATCGGGTAGAAGTAAAGAATGAATTAATAGAGTTGAATAAAGAGAAAGAAAATGTAGAGTACTATAAAAAGTACGATTACCTTAATTTAGTTGGATTATGAACATGCAATTATGCCTTATTTTAATTTAGGATATATTTTGAGTTTGGATTAAGGTCAAAATATAAACAAAAAAACTCCATTAGAAATAATGGAGTTTTTTTGTGAATACAAATAAGCAATTCTTTTTTTAGGCTGGATTAAGCATATCAACCATTACCTGTAATCCTCCCGGAGCATACATCCAATCCATCATTTCACTAGTTTCTTTTCCTTCCTCGGCAAATCTTTCAAACATCTGTTTTTCATAATAAGCAATAGCAGATTCAACAGTAGTGAAATTTCCGTTGGTTAAAATTTCGCTAAAATTTAAAGCATCAAGCATGGCAGAATTTACGCCTTCTCCGTTTGGAGGTAATAAGTGCGCGGCGTCGCCAAGCAAAGTTATATTAGGTTGCGGTTCCCAATATTGGTCTAATGGCATACTGTATAAAGGTCTTGGTACAAACTCGGTTTTTTCGTCATCGAATAATTCAAGCCAAATAGTATTCCAATCTGCATATTCTTTTTTAAACCATTTCGAAACTTCAGTGCCATTTTTAAAATCGATACCACTTTTTTTAGCCCAGTTTATATCTGTTTTAAAACCAATATAAATATCCATTGTGCCGTCACCTTTTGCACTTGCAAATATTGTTTTTGATTCATCAAGCGCAGCAATTTTTCCACCTTTTAATAAATCATAAACTTTTGGCGCATTCTTTTTAGCATCATCAATATTGCATACTAAATAAGTAACGCCTGAATAAATAGGTTTGATTGGCGTGATAAACGGACGAATTTTAGAATTAGCGCCGTCAGCTCCAATGACAATATCTGCATTCGCCGTTTGGCCATTCTCAAAAATAATTTTCCAAGTATTGTCATTATTTTCAAGTGAAATAATATGGCTGTCCCAAACAACTGTTTCCGGATTCAAAGAATCTATTAGCATATCTCTCAATGGGCCACGATCAATTTCTGGCCTAAACCATTCATCTCCAAAATCACCGGTTGAATCTTTTTTATGATCATCATGAAAAACAGCTGCGTTTTTGTCAACAATACGATATCGATCATTTCCAGGTCTGTAGGTTGCTTTAAATTCATCCATTAAATCAGCGACTTCAAGAGCTTTTAAGCCTGAATCAGTATGCAAATCCAGCGTTGCGCCCTGCACTCTTACATTTCTGTTTTCGTCTCTTTCGTAAACCTTTACATCAACACCTTTTAGTTGAAGCAATCGGGCTAATGTCAATCCTCCGGGTCCGGCGCCAATGATCGCCACTTTTTTATTTTTAAGTAATGTACTCATCTTCTTTTATTTAATTATTGTAAAGCAAAATTATTGTTACTTTTACGGATAAAATAACCATAAATGATAATAAAATAGTCGTAAATGAAAATATCAGTTATAGACGAAAAAGGTTCAGGAATTACGCGTCAATTTGCGAAAGCCATTGGTGCAACCGTTCGCGGACGTTTTATCGATATTCCGGAAAGCAAAGGCGGAGGCTATCTGACGGGATTTTCATGGAAAGAAAATAACCTCCGAATGATGATTCGTAATTATTATCTGCATGAAGAAATTTTAATGGAGCGGACCAATATTTTAGATGAAGGACAGGAAGATGTAGTTTTTATGCTGAGTGATGTTTTTCCGTCTCCGTTAGAAACAGAAAAACAATTATTGCCCGAACAATCGAATGTGTTTATTTGTATGCATGCTGTTTCTGCAGTGCTTACAATGCCTTCAAATACGGTTTTTAGAAGTATTACCATTGCGGTTTCACGACAATATTTGCGTGAGGTTTTTGGAAATTTATTACATCCGGTAGTCGCAACGATTTTAAATGGAAAAGAAAATTTTGCATTTGAAACCAGTATTTCGCCAGAGATGATTAAAACCGCCAGCGATATATTGGAACAACCTGTATCTGAAAGTTTAGAAAGTCATTACAGCAAACTGAAATGCGAAGAATTGCTTTGCTGTATTTTTTCTCAGTTGATACAACGCGAAGCTACGCCAACAAGTAATATGCATATTGAAGATATTAAAGCGATTTATACAATCAAATTGCGCTTGCAATCTAATCTGGACGAACCGCCAAACATTGCTTTACTTGCCAAAGAAGCCGGAATGAGCGAACCTAAACTCCGAAAGCTTTTTAAACAGACTTTTGGTAAAGGTGTTTTCGAATATTTTCAATCGATGCGAATGCAGGAAGCCGCAAGATTGCTGAAAGAAAAACATTTTTCAGTTTCAGAAGTGGGTTATCAATTAGGATTTACAAATCTGAGTCATTTTTCGAGGGTTTTTGAACAGCATATTGGGTTAAAACCTAAGAAATATTCTGTGAGTTAAACTGTGCAAAAACAAATTAATTTTTCAGGAGCCTGAATAAAATTAATTCTATATTAGCATGCATAAAGTAGTTAATCATTGCCTGATTAAAAGACCAATAAAACCAATAAATTTTAAATAATAAATGTATGAATGAAATATTCAAGATTAAAGAAAGTGGATTTGAAGAAATAAAAAAGCAGTTAATAATTAAGTCATTGCCAACTCTTTTGGTTGCAATGAGTTTTGGATTTGCAATTGTATTTATCAATGCAAAAGAAAAGGGAGACGTTTTAACTGTTTTACCATTCATGATTCCGTTTATTCTTTTATCTATGGGTTATGGAATTTATAAAGGTTTAAAAAGGCAAAAAATGTTGTTTCAAACTTTTAAACTAACATTTTCAGAAAATAATATTGTTAGAGAACAAGCAAATACACCAACAGTTAATATTCCTATTGCCGACATTAAATCTATTATTAAGGACAAAAAAGGAAGTTATACAATAAAGGGAAAAACAGCTTCAGAAACAATTTTAATTCCTGCGCAGGTTGGTAATTATGAACATTTAGAAATGTTATTCAGCCAAATTAAACCTGTCGAGGAACTTACTCTACCTACATTTGAGGAAAAATACAGAATTCCAATTTTATTATTGATGGCAATATGTATGGGTACAGTTTATGTTTCATATAATAAAATTCTTGTTGGAATTTGTTGCGTAGTTGTTAGCACACTTTTAATTAGATCATCCATTCAGATTTTAAAAAACAAAAATATTGATAATAAAACCAGGAGAATTGGTTATTATTCACTTGTAGTTTTGGCGTCTGTTATTGGCGTGACAATTTTGAAATTTAGTTTTTAGCGCAAATAAAAGGCACAGATAAAGTAAATAGCAAATCAAGAACGATAGTTTATGGAAATAGATAGAGATTTAGTGCAAGAAATGATTAATAATTCTGTCGGAAATGACTATGTCATAAATGAATTTATTGATAGTTCTAAATACTTATTTATTACTTATAAGCATAGAGATTTTTATGATGATGATGAAAGAGGACAATTAATAGGTCCCGGACCGATTGTTTATCATAAAGAAACTAAAGAATATAAAACAAGTGGAAGTGGCGAGTTTGTTTGTGGAGAATATTTTGGTTATTTGAATGAGAATGATGATTATGTTGAAAAACAGTGGTCAGTTGAAGAAATTAAGAATGATATAATAAGAAGAAAATTTGTAAATCATGATGATATTTGGAATTTAGCTCTCTTATTCGTTGGTGAAAATGGGGATTCGGGTTCAATGACAAAAAATAGAAATTATAATCTTATTCTACATACTATTTATTATTCTTCTAATATCGATGTAATACTATATTTTGAAAGGTTATGGATTGAACTTAACTTAAAATATGAAGTGCTGAATCCAAATCAAATTTTGCTGTGGAAAAATATGTAATCCACGTTTTAAAAAAATAACTTAGAAAAAAGCAATCAAAAAGATGACACAAACAACAACTCAATTCGAAGAAACAATCAAAAAAGCATACTCAGCTTTTAACGAAAGAAACATTGACAACGCACTTTCAACAATGCAACCCGATGTACAATGGTCTAAAGCGTGGGAAGGCGGCTACATAAGCGGACACGACGAAATCAAACAATATTGGACAAGACAATGGAAAGAAATAAATCCGAAAGTGGAGCCAGTTGGTTTCATTGAAAGAGAAAATGGAAGTTTAGAAGTAAAAGTACATCAAAATGTAAAAGACTTAAAAGGTGACCTGATGTTTGACGGATTTGTAAAGCATGTGTACACTTTTCAGGATGGATTGATAAAAACTATGGATATTGAATTGGTTGAGAATGATTGATTTTTTACAACAAATAAAAATCTATGAAGAAAGTATTTATTTTATTGTTTTTGTGTTTTCTGTTTAATTCTTGCCAAAATAAAAAAGCAGAATTAAAGAAATTTGACGCTAATGGAAAACTTATCGTATACAACCAAGAAGTTTACATCAAAATGTGGATGAAAAAACGAAAGCTAGACGTTACAGTAATTGATACATTTTGTATTAATCAAAAAGCGAGAGCGCTTCGGGATATTCAAAATGGAAAACTAATATATTTTGGTTTTGCTATCGAGGGGGAATTTAAAAAACTTTCAAAAAAGCTGAGTAAATATGGAATTGAAACAAAGGAATATTTAGGTAGTTGTATTAGATGGGAAGGTTTTACACCTAATTGTTATCAAATTGAAATGTGGAAAGAAATAGATAGAAGATATGGAGAAAATTTTATTGATTCTCTTTCTGAGGAAGCTAAAAAAGAATTTATTATAGAAAATCCGAATGTTGAATACATGGAAGATGGAAAAGATTTAAGAGAAAAATATTTGCCTAAATAAAAGGATAAATGAATTTCAAAAAATATATAGCAGCAACACTAATTTTATTCTTTATAATTTCTTGCGAAATTAAGACATACAAGCTTAAAAATGGCTATTCAAAAGCTGCAATCGATAAAATGGTTTATCAGAATAAAAAATATTTTAATAAAAGTGTTTTAAAAAAGATTGATACTTTGGTGATTTATGAAGAATATAATTCAACAACTTATCCAGAAATTGCATATGCGAATGTATTAGCAAGAGAGAATTATAAAAATACAGATACTTTTTATGGTGTTTATAAATTTTATGGCAATGGCAATTTTAATTTATTTTTTCTTGACAGGAAAAAATCTTTATTTGAAAATAATACGTTTGATCCTGAATATACCGGTTGGCGTGGAGTTTTATATTTTCAGGATAATGTTATCAAAGGAGATTTGATAACTCAAGTTACTGGAATGGGAGAAATAGGAATAATTAAACAAACATTTGAATTTTACGGAGATACTTTAATAGTAAAAAGAGAAAAAAGTAAATCTGCAAATGAAATCTATATTAAAAGAAAAATACCAATTGAATTATTAAAAAATAAAGCAAATTGGTAATATCACCATTTTTGAATTTGCTCTACAATTAAACATCCACATGTTTTAGTTAAACGAAAACTAGTAATAATTAAGAACGTTTAAAATAAGATCTTGAAACACACAATTTACATACTAGTTTTAACTTTAGCGCTTTTAAGCTGCAACGGTCACAATGAAAAAAAAGTGAATAATAAAACTGCTGTTAGACCTATAAAAGATACAATCAAATTTCATAAGTTGAGGAAACTTTTTGTTGTGGGTGATTTTAATGGTGAAGGCAAAAAAGACACCATTTTTCAGCACAACTATTCAGGAGTAACAAAATCAGAAATAATTAATGCACCTGATCCTTTTCAAAACGAGTGGGATTTTGTTGTAGAATGGTTTTACAAACAAGAATCAGAATTGTATTTGGCCCTAAATAAAAACAACCAGGAAAAATTATATTTAGGCGAAGCACACGGGCTTTATTTTTTAATAAACATTGGTGACAACAATGCAGATGGTAAAGATGAAATAGCTTTCGTAATCGACTATTTAGACTTTAGCAGAGTCAACAGCTGCAAAATTTATTCTTTGTGCAAAGGCAAATGGATTTTGCTAAAACAATTTGGTGTTCTGGAAGGTGCTTTTGATTTTACTCCGGATTCGCAAAAAACTCCTGATTTTGATATTATTAAAGAGTATTTAGAAAAGCAGAACGGTAAATGGGTTTACAAGGACTATTTGCAAGATAGCTATGACACAGAAGAAGAAGTTGGAAAAATGAAACCATTAAAACTTGAGAAATGTAAATAAAGATGCTGTAAAAGTATTTTGATTTTATACCTTTTATAATGATTTATTTAGATGATTTATGAAGAAAATAATATATATAATGCTTTTGATTATTTCGACAGCTTGTAATTTAAAGTCAAATAGCAATTCTATTAACAAAACTCAGGTAGATAGCTCATCAAATAAAAATAATATAAACGACAAAAAAACGATAGCTATTCAAATTGACACTTTACAAATTAATGGTTTAAAGTTTATTCAAACTTCAAAGGATGACAAATTCAATTCTTTAGTTAACACTAAAGGAGATACAATAATAAAAGCTGAAGACTATTATTTTCAGGCCGAGTTTTTAGATATTAATAAAGATGGTTATAAAGATATTCGGGTTTATTTTTTCTCTAGCAAGCCTAACCTCTGCACTAATTACCTATTTGATAAAAATCGTAATACATTCAGGCAAATAGAAAATTGTGAGCTTGACATTCAAAAGTTAAATGGAACGGAATTTTATTATTCCTATAATAGTGTAGGTTGTTCAGATATGGATTGGGAAAGTCATTTAAGCAAGATCAAGGATAATAAATTAGTGAATTATGGTTTTATAAATGGAAAAGGCTGTGATTTTGAAATTAAAGAAAACCCACAAGTAATAGAAATTTATAAAATAACTAATTCAGAAAAAGATGAGATGAAATTAATCACATCTTTGCCCTATTTAAAAAATATACCAAAATTTGAAGATAAATGGGACTTTATTCAAAAATATTGGAAACAAAAATTATAAGATATTTGATCGCTAAAAAGAAATTCTTGTCTGCAAGATGAGTTATATAGTTTCAATTAAAATATAAATTGATACAAAAAACTATTTCTCAACAATTTTTTTTCGGTGTTCGATTCCCCAATCTGTTAGATTATTAATTATCGTTTGCAGCGTTTTGCCATGATCTGTAAGTACATACTTAACCGTTATAGGCTGAGTATCAAGAACGGTTCGTTGAACCAGTTTATTGATCTCCAATTCTTTCAATTCTTTACTCAGCATTTTGTTCGAAATGCCCACAACATCATTCAGGATATCTGAAAATCTTCTTTGGTTATAATAGCAAATAGACGAAATAATGGCTATTTTCCATTTGCCACTTAGCACATCCATTGAATCCTGGACTGCCATCATCTCTTTTTTATGTTGCTCTTTTTCAGGTACTGTACACTCCATAAGGTTACTTTGTTACTTCAAGGTTACTGTTACTTTTAGTTACAAAGTTACTAAAATAAATTAATCTGCTCTAAATTTGCCCCATTAAAATATTCTAAAAAATATAAAAATGAGCAAATTAAAAAACAAAGTAGCAATAATTACAGGCGCATCAAAAGGAATTGGAGCTTCAATCGCGGCATATTTTGCAGCAGAAGGAGCAAAGGTCGTTGTAAATTATGCATCAAGTAAAGAAGGTGCAGAAAAAGTGGTAAAAGCCATAACAGATAATGGAGGAACGGCAATTGCAGTGCAAGGTGATGTTTCGAAAGAATCAGACGTTGCAAAACTGTTTGAAGAAACTAAAAAAGCTTTCGGTACATTAGATATTTTGGTTAATAATGCCGGAATTTATCAATATGCACCAATAGAAGAATTCTCTGCAGCTTCGTTTCATGAGCAATTTAATATCAATGTTTTAGGTTCTTTGTTGGCTATTCAGGCGTCTTTGAAATCGTTTGGGAAAAAGGGAGGAAACATTATCAATATCAGTTCGGGAGCAAGTAATACACCACTGCCAACAGGATCCGTATATTCTGCAACCAAAGCGGCACTTGATGCGATTACAATTTCTTTATCTAAAGAATTTAGCGGAAGAAATATCCGTATCAATTCAATTTTACCGGGTATTGTAGAAACTGAAGGTTCTCGTAGCGCAGGTTTTACCGGCAGCGATGCCGAAACAAAATTTGTTGCCACAACGCCGCTTGGCCGTACCGGACAGCCTGAAGATATTGCAAAAGTTGCCGTATTTATTGCTTCAGACGATGCAGGTTGGATTACAGGTGAGAAAATTTCTGTTTCCGGAGGAATTTACGGTTTATAAATTTTCAACTATTATCAATTTTAGATTAACAAAATGAGCAAATTAAAAAATAAAGTAATTGTAGTTACAGGAGGAAATAGCGGAATAGGATTTGGTATAGCAGAAGCATTTAAAAATGCCGGAGCCGTTGGTACTATTACCGGACGAAATGAAACAACATTAAATAATGCTGTAGATACATTAGGTACAGATTTTATGGCTGTTAAAGGAGATGTCACAAACAATACTGATTTAGAAAATATCTTCAAAAAAACCTTTGATAAATTTGGGAAAATTGATGCATTGGTAGTAAATGCAGGAGGTGTTGTCGATGGTGTTCCGCTAGGTATAATAAGTGATGTTACAGAGGCAAATTACGACAGTTATATGAATTTGAATTTGAAAAGTGCCTATTTTACGGTCCAAAAAGCACTTCCGTATTTAAATGACGGCGCTTCGATTATATTAATTGGTTCGAGTGCAGCACATCGCGCCGCACCGGGAATGACTATTTATGGAGCAGCAAAAGCGGCAATCATTTCACTGGCCAAAGGTTTATCGCTGGATTTGTTGCCAAGAAAAATACGTGTGAATACACTTTCTCCAGGTTCTATTGATACGCCAGTTTTTGAAAAACTCGTACCGCAAGAACAATTAGAACAGGTAAAACAAATTTGGATCGATATTACGCCTGTGGGCAGACAAGGACTTCCGTCGGATATTGGAAACGCAGCTGTATTTTTAGCCTCAGATGACTCGGCTTTTATTGTAGGTACCGAAATTTTATCAGATGGTGGTTTGACCAATATCAGCCTGATGAAATAAAAACCGATATCGTTACCAGAGAATAAAGAACAAATTTTGACCTAAAAACCTCCAAAGCCATTTGACTTTGGAGGTTTTTAATTTTTTGTTGTGTAAAGCAATTTGAAATAGTTAATTTATTGGGGTAAAATATTATATTCGTTAAAAGATAAAGGATTTAAAAATTAAGAAAAATGTATAATAAAATATCGGATATTAATTTTCAGGATGAGAATTTTAAAAAATTGGTTTTAGACTTAAAAATTGATTCATTAGCAGAAATAACAGAGCTTAATTGTCAAGGTTATGATTTAGTTTCTATTGATGAAATTAAGTACTTTCCGAATCTGGAAACACTAATTATAAATTCATACTATCTGGAAACACTGGATTTGACATTTAACCCAAAATTAAAAAATATTACCATTAATGGTGAAGGTGGTGAGGAGCTTACAGAAATTGATTTTTCGGAAAACAAATTACTGGAAGTTTTAAGCCTGGAGAATTTAGTTTTAGAAGAATTAGATTTAAAAACGAATATAAACCTGAAAAAACTATTTATAGATGGTTTAAACGAATTTTACGATCTGGACTTAACAGCTAACATAAATCTTGAGGAAATACATCTTGGACATATGATGCTTTCACCTTCTTTAAATGAAAACAACAAACTACTAAAAAAAATCTATTGTTCGTATGGACCTTCATGTGAGTGGACTGAAACCGGATTGCCGGAATTAGAAGAACTTACACTGGAAAATTGCGAGAGAGATTCACTGGATGTTACCGGTTTGCCCAAATTAAAAAAACTAGATATTACCTGGAATCAAATATCAGAACTTGACCTTTCTCATAATATTTTATTAGAAGAATTATCGATTGCAGATAATGCTTTTTCGACTATTAATCTGGAGAAAAATGTAAATCTAAAATCTCTTCGGTTAGGTGGAGATCATGACATGTGGTCTAGTAAAATAATTCAGCACACTCACTTAGATATAACCAATAATAGTAAATTGACTCACTTATATATTAATAATAGTGGGTTGACTGAAGTAGATTTATCTAAAAACGTGCTTCTAAAAAAACTTTATATTGTTGAAAATCCAATAAAAGCAATTAATTTATCAAAAAACATTTTACTAAAAAATTTAACCATACAAAATACAAATCTTGAAAGTATTGATCTTTCTGAAAATAAGAAAATAAATTATGTCAGCTTAGAAAATAATGAACTAAATGCGTTGCAATTTCCTGAAGTCCTCAATATAAAAGGCTTCAATTTATCTAAGGACAAATTGGAAGAAAAAACGATAAATGACTTAATTAATAAGGGCTTCATTTTTGACGAAAAATAATGAAGTTTAAATGGAATTTGAAAACAGTCTAAAAATATAGAAATATTGCAAAACCAGTTCAGGTTCAAAAGGATTATAGTAGTGATGTTTTTTTTGATATTGCCTTTTCTTGCACAAAGTCAAAGTGATAGTGTAAATATAAATGGCGAAAAATATTGTTTTAGGATGATCTGAACGGAATTCAAAATACTTTTAACAATGGCATTTATAAAGGACAAGATTTCAGACTTTGAATTTTAATGAATTAGAATTTGAACCCGTATGGGAAATAATTTACCAAAAAAACTAAAACGAAAACCAAATCCAAAAAATAAATATGAAAAAACTAATACTTCTATTTTTTTATAGTGCTCTTTTAATATCGTGTAAAAATGAAAATACGAATGCAAAAGATACCATAACATCGTCATCTGCTAAAACGGAACCAACAGACGAAAGCATTAAGAAAGAGAAAGAAAATATAAATCATTTATTTGTAGCAAATGGAGGTTCTGTTTTATATATGAAAAATGGTGAAAGAAGATCTCAGGCAAGATTTGATACAGATGGAGATTTTGTAGAAGAATTGCTAAAGGTTGCGGGCAAAGATGGTAACTACAAAGATTTTGATGATTATTTAATTGAAAATAATGACACCCTTCAGTTTTTTGATGAGTTTGGAATAATTAAACCGGACTGGGTAATTCTGAAAGGAAATGAAATAAGTAACAGGCAGCAAATTATTTCTTTTACAACCCCTAAAAATCCAACTACACAAGATATTCAGTCTATACAATCAACTCAGCTGATTTTTTTTACGCCGGAACCTAGAGAATTTGAAGATGAAAATTCTGAAGAAGCAGATGCCTATTTTACGGCAATGGATGATTGGGGATGGTACGCACACGAATTGAGAGAGTATTTAGAAAAAAAAGGCATAAAAGAGTCTTCCGGAACGCCTAAAAGGTATTTACAATTTAAAATTGAAAATAATAAAACCATACTAATCGACACAAAAAGTAAAATAAACAATTGCTCGCCAGATGCCTTATTATATAAAAAAGGAAAAACGCCAATGATTTTACATTTAATCGTAAGTGATAATAATCCCGATGAAATTAAAAAATACCTAAAATAATGCACTGTATAAGCAATTAGCAGCCATTTAAATACTTCTGTTTAAACATGAAAGTAATAAAAATTTTCAGGAATACAGTATCATTTATAATCGTTCTCTTAATGTTACAACACACTAATGCGAAAAATTTAGCATCGATAACTAAAGATAGCTGTGAAGAAAAAAAAGGTCACTATAAAAACAGAATTTAAGATTAAAAACGTGTATTTCTTTTTTAGACGAACAAATCATAAAAAAGTAAAGCGAATAGATCAGGTAGTTGATGAAAATGGAAACATAGTCATTAAAATTACAATGAAATCAACGGAAAAAGGTGATCAGTACCTGTTTAGCAAATTTCATAGATTGGTAATTGTTGGAAAAGAAATTCATGAAGTTATTTGTAGTATTTCTAAAGAAAACGGAAAGCTAATTGTTTATAATTTTTGTGGTGAAAAAATAAATGAACTTAATGTAAAAACAGAAGAATTATTAGAAACATATAAGTTTTAAAAGGGTCTCTAATAGTACTTTTTTCAGTTAGATAATGTTGATAGAATTAATTAATTGTTTATAATAACTAATTAAATTTATTACAATTGTAGTAACAATATTATTAATTTCACGCCTTAATACAAAAACATCAATTTATGAAAATAATCACAAGCTTTTTAATTTTATTGTTAAGTGGTCAATTTGTTTCTGCACAATCAGCAGCAAAAAAAATTGATTCTATTTGTAAATCCATATCCAATAAAAATCCGGAAATCGGAATTAGTATTGGCTTTGTTGAAAATGGGAAAGAGTATTTTTTTTAATTACGGAAAAATAAGCAGAGAAAGTAAGCAGGAAGTAAATGAAAATACCATTTATGAAATAGGATCTGTGACCAAATTTTTAACGGCAAATTTAATAGTTCAAGCCAACAACGAAGGCAAACTGAAAATTGATGATTTTATAGATAATTATCTTCCAAAAGAATATGTACTTTCAAAAGAAATAAAAGATAAACTTAAAATTTCTGATTTAGCTTCTCATCAATCCGGATTGCCTGATTTGGATATAAAAAAGCAAATGGAATTAAATCCGAAACAACCTTTAAATATAAGTAAGGAAACCATTTATTCTTTAATCAACGAAAACACAAAATTGATAGATTACGGCAATTACCGTTACTCAAACATCAATTTCATTTTAATGGGAATCATTTTAGAAAAAGTGTACGGAAAGGATTTTAAAACTATCCTGAAAGAAAAAATTCTTGTTCCGGTAAAAATGGAAAATACTTTAACGACATCTTTTGATGTAAAAAACAAAGTTACAGGATATGATTTTAAGGGAGTTCAACAAGATTTTTTTGATTGGAACTCGTTGGTGGCGCCAGCAGGTTTAGTAAAATCTAATGCCTCAGACCTGACCAAATTTTTAAAAACCCTTTTATCAAACAAAGGCGAAATCTCAAAAGCAACTACACTTGCAGAAAATACTTTTTATAAAAATACACAAAGAGAAATAGGTTTGGGATTGCAAATGGAACGAACTGAAAACGATGTTTACTTTTACAAAACAGGAAATACTATGGCATGTGCGTCTATTCTTGCGTATGATAAAAAATCTAATTGGGGAATTGTAATTTTGTTAAACCATAACGATTCTGGTTTGATAGCAGATTTTATTAATATAAATTATGATGAGGTTTTGAAGAAAAAATCACTTTCTAATTAATACAATAACACAAATTTGTAATCTCAGCTTTAAAAGTTAAGGGTTAAAAAATTCAAAACAAAGAAAAAAAATCTATAAAAATTTATGGCTGACAGTCAGGAAGATTGGGATAAAAAACGAGGTGGTTATTTATTAGTTGCAATAATTTCTTTTCTTGTTGGAGCTTATTTTCTTGTCAATTTACAAACTGGCAGTTACGAGATACAACCTTCAGATCTGGAAATTATTGAAGATTTGATTGTCGTAAAAAAACCAGAATTAAAAATAATTAAAGGCAAACACGGAAGAAGTTGGATTGAGTTTAAATGCGATAATAATACCACATTCGAAATTGCAACTTATCATTACCGGTGCGTAAATAAACAAGAAGTATTAACCGAAATAAATACTAACGATACTATTTCGGTTATGATTTTAAGGAAAGACTTAGAACATATTGATAGTGAAACTTCTTGCGAAATTCATTCGCTGGTAGATAAAAATAAAGAATATCTGGATATTAATTGCAGAAATAATAAAGAACAAAAAGACGGAGAGACAGGATATTTACTTAGTTCTGCAATTACCATTATGACCATTTCAGTATTTTTATTCAAAAAAAAGCCGAAATTTTTTGATGATGTTGACCCTCGTATCCCAATTTGGATAATCGTAATTATACTTTTTGTTGTACTTCGGTCGATATTAACAAAATAACCAAAAAAAACTACTTAATTTCCGGAGTGGTTTCTTTATAAAAAATCAACAAAACATATGCAGAATAAAAATATAAGAAGAATTTTATCTACGTTCGGAATAATGCTTTTCTTTCTTCCTTTTTTTCAGATGTGTTCAGATGAGACTCTTAAAACAAACCCCGGAATTTTTAAAACCCAATCAGGTTCTCAAAGTCAATTAGAGAGCAATACTGCTTTTGAAGAAGCTAAAAAAAGCGCCATTTTAACCGGTTATGATTTAGCCCTAAACGCTGAAATTTCGGTATTGTCAATCTTTACAGTTATTATGTTTTTAAACTTTATCATCTGGGTTTTCACATTACGAAATTTCGAGATATCGATTCTTATATTTTTAAATACACTATTATCGATAATTGCTCTTGTTACTTTGGTTGTTATACTTCCTTTTGGGCAACTTAGGTATGGAATATTTTTATTTCAATTAAATTCTCTGCTTCTCTTTTGCTTCATTTTCAAAGAGAAATAAAAAAAAGGTTGTGAATATATGTTTTTAAGTAAGTTTACATTCAGAAGAAAAAAATGGTGTTATATCCTTTAAACTCTTATTTTAAAGAAACAAAAATGGAATCAGAAAATTTCAGGAATAGTCTGAAAAGATTAAATAAATGTGATCAATTTTGGGATGAAATGCAGCCAAATGAAAAGGGGCGTTTATGTCAGAAATGCGATAAAACTATAATTGACTTTTCAAAAATGTCATTTGCAGAAATTGCAATTAAAATGTCTGAAACTAATAATGCAACTTGTGGTTTTTATTTGCCTGAACAAATAAGTGAGATTAAAACATCAAAAATTAGCTTGCCGTTGAGTATTGGGATTACAACATTAATTGCTTCAACTTCTTTAGCAAACTCTGATACAAAAGAAGCAGAAAAACATTTTTCAAATCAGGCCAATCAGGAAAAACTTTTAAGTGAATTAAAAATTCAGCCAAACAATACAATTAAAGATTCCATTTTATTAAGGGGAAGAATTGAATATTATGATTCTATTTCGAAGAAAAACTTAACAGATTCTTATGCTTATGTAGTCATAAAAGAAACTAAAATAGGATGTGGAACTGCTGAAAATGGCGACTTTAAAATTAAATACTTACCAAATTCTGAAAATGATAAAATCATTCTGTCAATTGTTGCAATTGGTTTCGAAAGAAAGGAAATAGAAATAAAACTGGAAAGTAATATAGATCTCGATTTAGGTGTAATTTTACTAGAAAAAAGTGATCAAAAATTAACTGAGTTTTGGATAACTACAAGAAGAAGAAATTTTATGGGACGAGTATGGCAAAAAATAATAGCACCATTTAGATAATATAATCTGATCTCGTGAATTTATAATTTAAGTTACAAAACATTTTAGATCGCATTCGTCCTAAAAAAGAAAATCATGGAGTTTATACATTTCGTAAATAAATCTGCTTTAAATATTATTAAAAATAATGGTATTGAAGTTGAAAGCAGTTATCGTGGACCTGTAATTTTAATATTTCCGTTGATTAGAATTAATTTTAAAAGTCCAAGTCATGCCTTTCGATTACAGGCAATAAAAAATAATTTGAATCTATCAATTGTGGAATCCTGGGAAAGAATTGGTGCTTTAGAAATTAGGCAAAACAATGAAAAAGTTTATGGTGCCATCTTTAGTCTTAATGCTGAATTTTATCCAATGAAAGTAAATATTGATATTAGCAGCAGTATTGCTAAAAAATTTGTTAAAAAAATTGATATGCTGGATAGTAGTTTAGTGATCTACGATTGCGACAAAAGTTTATCAGAGGTTGTTGCTAATAGTTCATGGAAGAAATATACAATCGAAGCCAAATTTGAAGTTAAATCAGAGATAGGGCTACTGGCATTATTGGAGTGCTTTAAAAAATCAGGAGGGGGAATATGGGGAGCACTTTCAATTTATTGTTTGATAAGTAAAAATATAGAAGAAAAATTTATAAAAGAGATTGTAGATTTTTAAAACCTCTTGTAATAACTATATCGTGAAGATTTACAAAAAGCAAAACTCCATTATTTCAATGAATTTTTGCTTTTTTTAAAGATTATTTCCCTTTTAATAATTTTTCCAGATATTCAACTTTATCTTTTTCAGCCTGAACTAAACGTTCGTAAAGTTTTTTGTTTTCATCGTAAGATTCAATCAATTTATCAAGCGGATTGAAATTACAACTATATGCATTTCCATTAATAACATTACTGTCATTATATGTGTTTCCAATAATATTTAAAACAGCTTCTTCTGAAAAATTTTTAATAGCTTCTACAGTTACACCTAATGCTTTTGCAATTTCTGTAAGTTTTCCATCTTCTATTGTTTCACTGTTTTCAATAGCAGATATAGCTTGTTGGTTTGTTCCTAAAGCTTGTGCCAAAGCTTCTTGTTTCATGTCGCGAAGTTCACGAATACGGCTAATTTTTCGCCCTATGTGATTTGGTTTTATTGCTGTGCTCATAGTTCAAAGATATTTAAAATTTCTCAGAAATTTCCCATTCGGTAAAAAATAAGGTTGAAATTGTGAGATACAATTATTTTAAAATTAAGATATAGTGGATTGTAGAATTTTTATATAATTTTCCAGTTTCTATTCTTCAAATAGGCTATCAATTGTTTTAATTAAAATACTTTTTTTGTTTTTATTTTCTAATTCTATGAAAATATATTTATCGTTGAAATATAATATTTCAGGCTTTTTTGAATAACAATGATCTTTTTCAATTTTATTAATCAATTTTTCAAAATTTATAATACCAGTCAGATTTTTAGATATATTATTAAAAGCTATTAATGTTGTAAGAGTATAAATAATTGTGCATAGTACTAAAAAAAGCTGTAAAATAATTTTATCTTTTGTTATATATTTTTCTATGATGAAATATAAAAAAGCAACTACAATAGCTATAGAGGGAATTACACTGATTAGAACTCCCAACGTATCAATTGTAATATATTGATAAAGTTTCAGCCAAATAGTTAAAATTAAAACCATAAATATTAGATTAAGAATAATTGGAAAATATCCAAATAAATAATCTTTATTGAAAAGAGTTTCTTCTGAATTTTTTATATTATTTTTTGGAGAAATAAAGAATATTGAAAATAATAAAATAGGAAAGATGATAATAATTAAAACTAAAATTCCATCAGATATCAGTTGCGTAATAGAAAAGAAACGCATCAAATTTGTTGAAAGTGAAAGTAATTTTGTCATTTGCCATATTCCTCCCAATACAGTAGGAATAACAGCAAACATTGTTAAATTTTCTTTTAAACTTAAATATAGACTCTTTAGATACTCGTTCATTTTTCAAACGTACAATAAATTCATGATCAAAAAACTATACAGATTTATAATGGATCAAGCACAAAACCTGGGGAGAAATGTCAAAATAAAATCAGAAATTTGCAATCTAAGAATTCGATATGACTCCTATAGAGCTTTTAAAATTTATGCTTCCTGATTTTTTAGTAGATCACTTTGAAGTAATTTCAGCCACTGACACACAGGAAGTGCTACATCTGTAT
>LMAJ01000014.1 GCA_001507425.1 Flavobacteriaceae bacterium CRH | reverse complement strand
TTGTCATCCTGACGGAGGAAGGATCACACTAGAAGCCCGGTTCAGCAATTCTCCAATCATTTGTAGCGGTACATGTGATCCTTCCTCCGTCAGGATGGTAAACTGTACGAAAAACAAAAATTCCAAATCCCATTAGTTTGGAATTTGGAATTTGGAATTTTTTATATTGAAATTTTAGTAAAATCTATCCTTTAATCTGTTTCAACGAAGTTTTGATCCCTTTAATTAATGAAGAACTGAAACCATTATGCTCCATTTCGTTTAAACCAACGATTGTACAGCCTTGCGGTGTCGTTACACGGTCGATTAATTGTTCCGGATGCACTTTCTCCTCAAGCAGCATTTTTGCGGCTCCTTTTACCGTTTGTGCCGCAATTGCCAAAGCGGTTTGCGAATCGAAACCTATTTCGATTCCCGCCTGCATAGAAGCGCGAATGTATCTTAAAGCATACGCAGTTCCGCATGCGCCTAAAACCGTTGCAGCATCCATCAATTTTTCATCGATTACCGGAGCCGTTCCTAAATCCTGAAATAAGTCGACAATTGGCAATGCTTTTTCTCTGTCTTTTTCAGGGAAAGAAATACAAGTTGCTGATTCGCCAAATTGTGCCGCAATATTGGGCATAATGCGAATTACCGGATATTCATTATTGGTTTTTGTCTGAAGTACATCTAAAGACAAACCACTTACCGCCGATGCAATAGTTTTACCTTTTATAACGGGCAAAATTTCAGCCAAAACAGTATCTACCTGATACGGTTTTATGGTTAAAATTACCACATCAGCTTCCTGAATCGTATGTTTATTATCTGATGAAACCGTGATTCCGTATTCTGTTAAATATTGAATAGCAGCAATGTTCCTTCTTGTTACTGTAACCTGATTGTTTTTGGAGAATTTAGCAATTCCCAAGGCTATAGAAACCCCAAGATTTCCTCCTCCTATGATGTGTACTTTCATTGCTTGTTTTTTGGCTGGTTAATAGCTTATTTTTCAGCCACAAATTACGCAGATTTTACAGATCTTAAATCACTCTAATCTATTAATTTGTTGCAAAATTAAACCCCAAGAATTAATTTGGCTACTCCAAAATAGAGCATAATACCAAAAACGTCATTGGTTGTTGTAATAAACGGACCCGTTGCAATAGCAGGATCGATTTTATTTTTATGAAGAAAAAGCGGTACTAAAGTTCCTAAAGTTGCAGCAAAAAGAATCACCACAATCATTGAAATTGAAATTGCAAATCCCACTAAATATTGTTGGTACATAATCGAATGATATCCCAGTAACAGCAACGAAATAATACTTCCTGAAATCATCGAAACAGTAATTTCTTTAGTAAAATAAGCCCTGCTAAATTCTTTCAGGGTTCCGTTTGCAAGTCCCTGAACCACAATTGCAGATGCCTGAACCCCAATATTTCCGGCAGTTGCTGAAAGTAATGGTACAAAAATGATTAAAGTAGAATGAAGTTTAAAAATCTCTTCGTTTCCTTTCAACACAAAAGAAGCTACAATTTCTATCACCATACCAATTAAAAGCCATGGCAAACGCGCTTTTGTCAGTTCAAGAACGCTATCGTTAGATTCAACGTCTTGGGTAATACCCGCTGCCAACTGGTAATCTTTATCGGCTTCGTCCTTGATTACGTCTACGATATCATCAATGGTAATTCTTCCTACCAAACGACCCAGTTCGTCAACTACAGGAATTGCCTCTAAATCGTATTTTTGCATAATACGTGCTACCTCAACATCTTCTGTATCTACGTTTACAAAATTTAATTTTCTGATATAAATATCTCCAATTTGTGTTTTGGTCGAAGTTGTCAATAAATCTTTAAGCGATAATCTTCCTTTAAGGCGGTTTTCATCGTCAACAACATAAATCGAATGTACGCGCGAAACGTTTTCGGCCTGAATACGCATTTCTTTTACGCAAGTAAGTACATTCCAATTTTCATTGACTTTTACTAACTCCTTTCCCATTAAACCACCGGCAGAATTTTCATCGTAACGCAACAAATCGACAATGTCTTTGGCGTGTTCAACGTCAAGCATTTCCGAAATTACTTCTGCTTTAATTTCCTGCGAAAGTTCACCAATAATATCGGCCGCATCATTCGTTTCAAGCTCATCGAGCTCTTCTGCAATTTCCTTAGGCGAAAGTCGGCTTAAGATGTTTTCACGCAAATCGTCTTCTAATTCAAGAAGAATTTCTGCTGTTTTATCACTATCTAAAACCCTGAAAATATAAGTTGCTTCGTCGAAATCCAGTTCATCCAGGATTTCGGCAATATCGGCGTGGTGCAGATCATTAAGTAAAACTTCAAGTTCTTTGTCGTTTTTATTAACAATATGCTCTTCTAGTTGTTGTATTAATTCTTTGCTAACTTTGAACTCCATCGGCTTCTATTTTTTGAGTCAGTTCAATAAATTCTTCTACACTAAGTTGCTCGGGACGTTTATCAAAGATAGTGTCTAATCGCAACTCATCAGTTAAATTTAATGTTTTCAAACTGTTACGTAATGTTTTTCGTCTTTGCTGAAAAGCAGTTTTCACTACCGTAAAGAACAACTTTTCACCACACGGAAGACTGTAATCTTCCTTTCGGGTCATTTTCATCACACCCGACTTGACCTTGGGCGGAGGAATAAAAACATTTTCGTCAACAGTAAACAGATACTCGGTAATATAGAAAGCCTGTGCTAAAACGGATAAGATTCCGTAAGCTTTAGAGCCTTTTTTCTCGCAGATACGTTCTGCTACTTCTTTCTGAAACATTCCTGAAAACTCCGGTATCTGATCTCTGAATTCTAAAGTCCTGAAAACGATCTGAGTCGAAATATTGTATGGAAAGTTTCCAATTATAGCAAATTGTTTGTCTTTGTAAACTTCATTAATATTATATTTCAGAAAATCCTGAGAGATAATCTGATCTTTTAATTTTGGATAATTTTCGCCTAAATACACCACAGATTCTGTGTCTATCTCAATTACGTGTGTATTTACAGGTTTGTCAAGCAAATACTTAGTCAACACACCCATCCCCGGTCCTATTTCTAAAACCTCATCGTATCCTTTTAAGCTCAAAGTATCTGCAATTGCTTTTGCGATGCTTTCGTCTTTCAGGAAGTGTTGTCCTAAATGTTTTTTGGCTTTTACTTTTTCCATTTCTTGTTTTGTTTTGCCTTGCAACAAAGGCACTAAGACACAAAGTCTTTATTTTTTATTTATTTCTCGAAGCTGTTGAACATCAAATAAATCTTTTGGTCGATTTGCTTTAATTTTACTTGTGATCAAATCTTCTAAGGACAACACATTCCATTTTAAAAATGTTTTATCGTTAACTGTCGTTTCTTCACTGTCATTATAGGCCTGTTCAAAAGTTTTATTTACTGAGAATTTAGTAATTAACTCTAAATCTAAATCCACTGGAGAAAACTTAATTGATATATTTTGTTGTTCTTCTTTTACATTTTGAGGGAAATCATCAATTTCATATCCCATTTCATTAAAAACTAATACTAGTTTTTTAAAATTTTCTTCAGTCGTTTCGATCCAAAAATCAACATCAGCCGAATGTCTTTGGTATCCATGAAAATTAACAGCTCCACCACCAACCATAAGCATCCTAACTTTATATTTATTGGCTAAAGCTATAAACTGATCAATATTCTGATCCCACAATTTTGACATCTTATTTTGAATTTATCACAATTATAAAATTGTCTTTGTTCTTATCTACTTTATTTTTCACCGGAAATTGGCTTATCCTTTCACTTAAACGTAAAAAACTATAAAACCTATCTGTTTTAGACAACTTCAAAAAATCTTCTTGTTGTTGTTTATTACTTTCTTCTTTAGTTTGAAATCGAATTTCCATAACTTTCTATTTTTTACTGATACTGAAAACCGGTACTGAAAACTTAAAAATTAATGTTCTGAAATAACCTCTAGCTCCGTTCTGAAAGAAAGCATTTTGTCTGCAAATAATCCCAAAGCTTCTCTGTGAAATGCTGGTTCATCTTCGATATAAAACTTATCTAAAGTCTCTTTGCTATCGGTAACATATTGAACAGAATAGGTAATTCCGCCCATTTCTTCTTCGATTAAAACCCTAACGATTCTTGCAGAAGAAAATTTTTGTGTAGCCAGAATTTCCGGTATGTGTTTTTCCTGCATCCATTTTAACCATTGGTCATGAACGCTTTCATGTATATTGGTAGTAACGTTGTAAATAATCATTTCATTTTAGATTTTTAGACTTCTTAGACTTTAGACTTCTTAGACTTTTCTAAAAATCTAAGAAGTCTAAAGTCTAAAAATCTATTTTATAAATTCTTGTCTCCTCTTAACTCGCGGTATTTTTTTCTGGCATCAACAAAGTAAATACTGTCCTGATGATTAAAAATTACCTTTTCATACAAAGGCTTTGCCTTTTCAATATCTTTCAATTCGTCGTTGTAAATTTCTGCCGAAAAGAACAATGCTTCATCTACATAAATTCCGTCGCTATGATGATCAATGATTTGCTGGTACTGGCTTAACGCCGAAGTGAAATCTTTTTGACTTTCATAAATTTTACCTAAACGCAACATTGTTACAGCTTCTATTTCCTGTCCTTTAAAAGACTTTAAAATGTTCTGAAACTGTGCAATTGCTTCTGGTTTTTTATTCTGATAAATTAAAAAATCAGCTTTTGCAAATTGCTTTAATGCTGTTTGTGTCGAATCGGCAACGGTATTATCATTTATCAATAAAAAATATTCGAGGGCATCATTGGCAATCAATTGCGTGCTGGCCGACTTTAATTCTTTAAATTGTTTTAAAGCCCATTCAAAATCAGTTTTAAAATAACTTGTTTTTGCTGCTTTCAAACTTGCTTCATGCGACATAACATCATTCTTTAAATCCAATTGAATTTGCGAATAATAAATCAGCGCCTGATTGAACTTTTCTTCTAAAAGCAGAATATCCGCCAATTCCATTTTGGCATCTGCCTGCTGATAATCATTTAAATTGAGCGTTAAAGCTTTCCTTAAAATCGTTTTGGCTTCTTCTGTCTTTTTTAAATAAAAAGCCAAAAAATGGGCCTGAATTATTTGCAAAGATAAGGTATTAGGACTTATTTCATAGGTTGTCAGCAATTGTTGCAATTCTGTGCTAATTACTGGGTAATCTTTTTCCTGCGCTCGTTCGATTTTAATTTCCATCAAACGTGCATTGGTCTGAATCAGTAAATCTAAATCTTTGGTATTTAGAAGTATAAAATTCAGGATTTCTGTCGCAGTTTCTGTATCATCTTCATTTAATGCAAACTGACTTAAATTGACAATGCTCATTAAAGATTCAGGTTCACGCTTATAAATCGCTTTTTCCTGAATAAAAGCTTTACCAAATTCTTTTTGCTGCACATAAAACCAACTTAAATAATGATTCCAAAACACATCCTGATCTTTTTGTGTTCTCAGGATTAATGCTTTTCGCATGGCGTCTTTAAAAGCGGTATTATCAGTTTCACCGTTCATAAAACGGGATAATTGCGTCTGAATCAGATTTGAATTTTGCGGATTTTGAAATGATTCTGTCAATAAAAGATCGATCATCAAATCGGTTTTTCCTAACTGGCCGTACAACATTCCGATCTGAAAATTAAAATTGAAGTTTGGCTGAATCTGCATTGCCGTCTGATACGCTTTTAAAGCATATTCCAGCAAAACCTTTTTCTCGAATGAACTTGCTATTCCGTAAACATCATTCGGATTTGTTTTGATTTTTTCGAGAGCTTGTTCGTAATAATTTTTAGCTTTTGAATCGTTTTTCTGCAATTGGAAATTATATCCCAATTCGACTAAAAAAACACCTTGCTTGTATCGGTTATAACGCTCCTGAATCAATTTTTGTGCAACGTCAAATTGCTGCATTTGCTGATACGATTCAACAGTTCTTAAAAAATATTGGGTGTTGGAGGGTGAACTGTTTAAAAGCTGTTCGTATGCTATTTTAGCTTTTTCGAAATCTCCCTTATCATAGTAATATTGGGCTAATTGCTCATTTTGTGCCATTGTAAAAGCAGACCAAAACAAAACGATATAGATAAAGATGTTTTTCATATTTCAGTTATTTTAGTCGCAGTTTTCGGTTTTCAGTCTCTTTCTCAGTGTTCAATCACAGTTTTCACCATTCAGCTCATTTAAACTGTAAACTGAGATTGTATACTAAATCTCAACGTTTTTCTTCGCTTTCCAGATGATCAAAGTTAAGCCAATTAAAATAAACGGAATACTTAATATTTGTCCCATATTAATCAGCATGTTGTTCTCGAAATTTTCCTGGTTTTCTTTAAAAAATTCAATTAAAAATCTAGCTAAAAACAAAAGCGTTAAGAAACTTCCAAAAATTAAGCCATTAGCTTGTCTTATTCTTTCAGATTTATACATCCAAAACAAAATTCCGAATATCAATAAATACGAAAAAGCTTCATACAATTGCGTTGGATGTCTGGGAATCAAATCATCTCTTTGAAAAACAACTCCCCAATTTCCGTTTGTTGGCTTTCCGTAAATTTCAGAATTCATAAAATTTCCCAATCTTATAAAAGCTGCCGTTATCGGAACTCCAAGAACCATTTTGTCTAAGAGCCACAAAAACTTCACTTTATATTTTCTGCAATATAAAATTATAGCAATAAGAACACCAATTGTACCTCCGTGACTTGCTAAACCTTGAAATCCAACAAATTTATAAACTCCTGCTACTTTTTGAATTGGTAAAAGTATTTCTATTGGATGTTTTAAAAAATAACCCGGTTCATAAAAAAAGCAATGTCCAAGTCTCGCTCCCAAAATAGTCCCGAAGATTACATAAACCAGTAAACTATCCAGATTTTCTACAGAAGGATTTTCTTTCTCGTAAATTTTTCTAACAATAAAATAGCCAAGTAAAAGCCCGCAGGCAAAGAAAGCTCCATAGTATTTTAACGGAAAACTGTCTGTTATCATTACGATTACAGGATCTACGTTCCAATTTAAAATTCCGTTCATCTCTTACTATTTTTATTAAAGATTGTGGTTAAAAATCGAGCAAACCTAACAGGTTTTAAAAACCTGTTAGGTTTGCTTTAACAACTATAAAATTAGTTTATAATATCAAATCCGCAGTAAGGGCGTAAAACTTCAGGGATTACGATTCCTTCCGGCGTTTGGTAATTTTCTAAAATTCCAGCCAAAACTCTTGGCAAAGCCAATGAACTTCCGTTCAAAGTATGCGCTAATTGGTTTTTTCCGTCTTTGTCTTTGAAACG
Organism: Flavobacteriaceae bacterium CRH; assembly: GCA_001507425.1. Taxonomy (GTDB): domain Bacteria; phylum Bacteroidota; class Bacteroidia; order Flavobacteriales; family Flavobacteriaceae; genus Flavobacterium. The sequence goes on along the minus strand of LMAJ01000014.1, from coordinate 127,785 downwards.
CAATTTCAAACGATTTGCCTGAAAAGTTTCAAAGTTAGAAACTGAACTAATTTCTAACCAACGATCCTGCGCTGTAGAAAATACTTCAAAATCATACGTCAAAGCCGATGTGAATCCCATGTCGCCTCCACATAAGCGTAAAACTCTATATGGCAATTTCAATTCTTTTAAAATATCTTTTACATGTTCTACCATTCCGTCAAGCGCTTCATAAGACTTATCAGGATGTTCGATACGTACGATTTCTACTTTATCAAATTGGTGTAAACGGTTTAACCCGCGAACGTGCGCTCCGTAAGAACCTGCTTCACGACGGAAACATGGCGTGTAAGCCGTATGCAAAACCGGTAATTCGCTTTCGCTTAAAAGTACATCGCGGAATAAATTGGTAACCGGAACCTCAGCAGTTGGAATCAAATATAAATCATCGATTGTAGAATGATACATTTGTCCTTCTTTGTCTGGCAATTGTCCTGTTCCGTAACCTGAAGCTTCGTTTACCAAATGCGGCACCTGAACTTCATTATATCCTGCAGCTGTATTTTTATCTAAAAAGTAATTGATTAAAGCACGTTGCAAACGGGCACCTTTTCCTTTATAAACCGGAAAACCTGCTCCTGTAATTTTTACACCCAATTCAAAATCGATGATGTCGTATTTTTTCACCAATTCCCAGTGTGGCTGTGCGCCTTCATGAAGAACCGGAATATCTCCTTCCTCAAAAACATTCAAATTATCATCCGGAGTTTTTCCTTCAGGAACAATATCTGCCGGAAGATTTGGCAACGTGTATAATTTGTTTGTTAATTCGGTTGCAAGAGCTTCTGCTTTTTCGCTTAATTCTTTGCTTTTTTCTTTTAGTGAAACTGTTTTTTCTTTAAGGATTGCAGCTTTAGATTTCTCTCCGGCTTTCATCAGTTCCCCTATATCTTTGGACAATTTATTAGATTCAGATAAAGTATTGTCTAATTCTACTTGCGCAGCGCGACGGTTTTCATCTAATTGCACCACTTCTTCAACAACGCTTTTAGCATCGATATTTCGTTTTGCTAAAGCCTTGATTACTTTCTCCTGATTCTCTCTAATAAATGCGATTTGTAACATAGCTTGATTTTTATAACTATTGTATTTTTTTATAATGGAAGCAAATTTAAGCAAATGTTTGCTAAGATTAAGACAAAGTTTAGTCTAAAAGTTATTCCGGGTTTATTCCACAAAGATGCGCAAAGATTGCACAGAGATACACAAAGTTTTTATTTAAAAAACACTTCGCGAAACTTTGTGATTTACTTTGTGTATCTCTGTGAAACATTTAACATCTACAAAACAAAAGAAATAATTAAATTGCAATTAAAATTGAAATATGATCCCTATTGACCATTTTATTGAAGGTTTTTCAGCTACTTTCAAAGAGTTGCATCAATCAGAACCTTGGCTCATTACGAATGATCTTAAAAATATAATCGGAAAAATGATTCTTAATCTTGGTGATGATTATGTTATTACAGATCAGGTTGCCATTCATAAATCGGCTATAATTGAAAACAATGTTACGATAAAGTCGCCTGCCATCATTGGAAAAAATTGTTATATCGGCGCAAATACTTATTTTAGAGAAGGCGTTTATTTAGACGAAGCCGTAAAAATTGGTCCGGGTTGCGAAATCAAAAGCAGTATTATTTGTTCTAACACGGCAATTGCGCATTTTAATTATATCGGAAATAGTATTATTGGCAGAAATATCAATTTTGAAGCCGGTTCCATCGCTGCAAATCATTATAACGAAAGAACTGTCAAGAAAATATCCGTACTTTATAATTCGGAAATTATCGAAACGAATTCGGATAAGTTTGGATCGCTAATTGGCGATAATTCCAGAGTTGGCGCCAACGCCGTATTGTCGCCGGGAACGATATTAGCTAAAAATTCTATTGTAAAAAGATTAGAACTGATTGAACAGGTTGTTTAATCTTCAGATAATTTTTAACAACACTTTTCATAATTTAAAACACATAAAATGAGTCAAAATACAGCTTTACTAGTAATGGATATGCAACCGGCAATATTAGCTAACCTTCCGGATTCTGCGGCCCTTGTAGAAAATGTAGCCAAAGCCATAACCGTTGCCCGAAACAAAAACATTCCGATTATTTATGCCACGCTTGGTTTCAAAAACGGAGCTTCGGAAATTAGCCCGAATAACAAAACTTTTGCATCAACGAGAGAACATATTAGTGCCATTAACTTTGAGGAGTTTACCAAAGTTCATCCTACTTTAACTCCACAGGAAAATGATATTCATTTGATAAAACGCAGAATAAGTGCATTCACCGGAAGTGCGTTAGAAGTTGTTTTGAGATCGAAAGACATTAAACATCTTGTACTTACAGGTTACGCCACGAGCGGAATTGTTTTATCTACCACAACCGAAGCTGCCGATAAAGATTATAAAATCACTGTTTTATCTGATGGTTGTGCAGATCGCGATGAAGAAGTACATCGCGTATTAACAACAAAAGTTTTTCTTCGTTCTGCTGATGTTCTGACAATCAAAGAATGGGAGAATTTATAATTGCTTCTTTGACTTGTATTTCACAGAGATTCACGAAGGATAACACAAAGATTCGCGAAGTTTTTTTTGGAATAAAGCAATTATGCGGGGTTTCTACCGAAGCTTCGGGATTGCTTAGCCTGACATAAGTTACATTACACTTAGAACCTCAGCAACTTAGCATCTTAGAACCTTCAAAAACTAAGCTCTTTTAATTTCATGCCCAACATATTCTTCTAAAGTTGCAAACATATCGTCTACTGAAAGTACTTCAAAGTCAGGATGATTTTTTAGGAAATTGGCATTTAGCGTAATTAGGTTTTCTTCTAATTCATAGAAAGTATCATTGTTTAGCAAATCGCGGGTTGGGTTTACGCCTTCTAATTTTCCGGTTAGGAATTTATTGAGCTTTACGCTGCTCATTAATTTGACTTTTTTGCTTTGCTGTTGAAACAATTCAACATGCTTTTCAGCACCAATTAAAGTCAAACCTTCTTCGATTAATTCGTTTAGTTCTTTGTTCCAGCCCGATTTATGAACAAACTGTGCAAAATTTCCTTCGGTATATTGCGACCAGTAATAATCTAGATAGTAACTCATTAGGGCATCTTCGTGAATAAATTCGTCATCGACACCTTCCTCACGCATTAAGTTAATTACAGAAATATTAGAGTGAATGATATCCTGAAGATTTTCACTGTTCATTGCCGTTTCTGAAACTAATATTCTACCGAATTCTTCCATTTTGTTTTCTTTTGAGATTATTTTGCAAAGTTGAGGGAAATTAAAAGAGAAAAAAAGTACAATTTGATTTAAATAGCATCAGATTCGTCGCTACTCTTCTTTTCATTCATTTTAGCAACTAATACTTTCAAACGTAAGGCACGCTCTTTTTTTTCTTCCTGAAGTTTAGCCTTTTTCCTGTTTAACAATTTGGTATGCAAAGCCTTGTTTTTGGTGTTTTTTTCGGGTCCTTTTGCCATGATTGCTTTTCTTTAATTGCGTTTGCAAATATAAAAAAACTGAAGATAAATAATGATTGAAAGGGTTCATAAAACAGGATAAGATTTACTTATTAACCGTAACTATCGCAGTTTAAAACCGAGAATACTTCTCTAAACGGTGCTAATTGCCACTACTCTTTTCTCGTGAAATTATTTCTATAAAAAAAAACCTACATAAAAAATTATAAATTAACTTTTATAAGTATTTTTGTACATATCTGTCAAACTGTAGTATGTAAAAAAATTATGCTTTTGGAATCTAACGTTTAGTATAAAATAATACAATAACCATCATGAATTATAGAAAAGACATTCAGGGATTAAGAGCTTTATCATTTATATTAGTTTTCCTTTTTCACTTAAACAGCAATTGGCTTCCCGGCGGATTTATAGGTGTAGATATGTTTTTTGTCATATCCGGCTTTTTGATGACTAGCATAATTGCAGACCAGGTTGACAAAAAAAAAATTCAACTTTATCGATTTTTTTTTAAATAGGTTTAAAAGAATCGTTCCGGCATACTACTTTCTTTTGCTATTAACATGTATAGTTAGTGCGTTCATTTATGCATATTTAGATTTAGGAAACTTAATTCACACTACTTTAAGGGCATTATTATTTATATCGAATACACTATTTAGCAGCGGAAATTCATATTTTGGGGCGCAATTAAATGAAAACCCGCTACTTCATACTTGGTCATTAGCAATCGAAATGCAATTTTATTTCATTTTACCAATTCTTATTTATTTCTTTAGAAAAAATATCTTGTTGATTTTCATTTCATTAACTATATTAATTACAGTTTACACAACGTATCAAATATATTTTCTGGACAATAAAAGCTTAATGTATTTTTCGCTAATAGCGAGAATGCCAGAATTTTTTATTGGCGGAATATTCTCATTAATCTTCAGGAATGGATTAGATTTAAAACAAAAATCAAACAACATTATTGCCGTATTTAGTATTGTTATCATTTTCTGTTGTTGTTATTTGATAACTGAAACTTCGCCTTTTCCCGGAATATTATCTTTATTGCCCTGCACAGCATGTGCTCTGTTATTAATTATCAGGAATAATTTTATCAGCAAATTTTTATCCAATAAAATCTTAGTATATATAGGTGAATTATCATATTCTCTGTATCTATGGCATTTCCCGGTAATGGCATTAATACGCTATAGAAATGATGAATATTTTCTAAACATCAGCGAAATATTTATAGTCATTATATTCACATCAATACTTTCATGGATATCTTATAACTTCATTGAAAATAAGTTCAAAAAAATTGAAACCAGAATATTTTTCAAAATCCATGTTCCATTATTTATATTAATTGCTGCTTTTTCTATTAGTATCAAACAAATTTTTATAGGAAAAAAAATAAACAAATTATATTCTGAAAGATACTTTGGCAAAGAATCTCATAACAGATTGAATGTTCAAAAATTTGGCGCACCTAATAAGAATGATAAAATTTTACTAATAGGAGATAGTCATGCCTGGTCATTAAAGCCGTTTTTTGACATTCTAGGCAAGAAAAATAATTTTTCATTAAAACGTTGACATGCGATGCTTTTCCAGCAATAGAAGGCATACAAAAAAATGATATTCCAAAAGATAAAATAAGCTATTATAACAAGAGTAGAACTTTGGTAAATGCAACTTCAAAGTTAATTAATAGTAATGACATTATTATTTTAGCAATTATTGGTATTGAAAGACCTTCGTCTGAATACAAGGCTATAGAAAAACTATGTGCACAGTTAAAAAATAATCAAAAATTAATACTGATAAACTCATTTCCAACTTTGATCAATAATCCATTGAAAAAGAATAAAGGGATATTGAAAATCAATGATTATATATATGAAAAAGAAGACAACAAACATACTTCGAACGTTCTTATGAATATATCTTTGAAGTATAAAAATGTATATTTATATAATCTTGATAAGGGAGAAATTACGCAAGATGCAGGATATATAAATGATACAGTTGCCTATTATGATTCCCGACATATTAATATGTATGCTGCTAAAAAATTGGCATTAGAACACAACATTGATTTCATGAAATTATACAAAGAGATCACTAAAAGTAAATAGATTCTTGATTTAAATTACCAAGATAATTAAGAGTAACGTACTAGACTTAATCATTTAACTTCTGACTTGGTCATTCTAATGCTTTAAAACTAAAAAAACAAGATGATAATGTGTAACTAAAAATAAATACATTTGATGCAAATAAAATGTAACCCAAACCGCCTTTTATCATGAAAGTATTTTCTATCTATGTATCAATACTAATTACAATGTTAAGCATGAGTGCCTTTGGCCAAAATGAAAACAATAAGGTAATGACTTCATTTGTACCTAAGTCTAAAGCTTATGACATTTACTACCCTAAAAGTTTTTCTCTAAAAGAAGATAATGAAGGTATTGTAAACATAACAGATGCGGTTTCTAAATTAAACATCACAATTAGTTCATATACACAAAATAAAGAATTAAACGATGAGGAATTAATTAATCTACTCAGCGGATTTCTTAAAGATCAGTTCAAAAAAGAAATTAAAAGAGAAAACTGGAACAGTTATAAAACCAAATTCGACGTTTTGATAGAATCAAAAATATCAGACGAAAATGCAAATTGGGTTTGGTGGGGAATTGTAAATAAAAAACAACTGGTAATAATATCTATCAATAAAGAAACACCAATTTCAACGGAAGACACAAATCTTCTTCAATTTATGATAAATAATATGATAATTAATAATTAAACCGATAGCTCGGTTATCTCATTATGAGACAGCACAATCTTATCATTTTAAGCAAAATCTAAATTATATATCAGTTTCATTACTGTTTTTTCGTGTATTCATTTTGGGAACCAATCTTTCAAAAGTAAGGAGCCATCTAATAATTTTCTGGGCGTTCCCTTCGGTCGGGCTATCCGCTACAAGTCCTCGCACTTCCTTCGTCAGGCTGTGGGCTATCCGCTTCTATCCCTAACGCGATCTCGTTTTCATGAGAAATATTATTTTATGAGATTAATTTGCAATTTAAAAAGACTATTTTAGCTTGATATACAAACTCATTTATGATTAAAAAGTACTTTCTATTTCTAACAATAGTAGTATCAGCATGCCAAGCCCCAAAAAAGAATCACGATTTTACTTTCTACAAATGGTCTCTTGATGAATCGTATTATTTAAAATATAATTCTACTGATACACTTTACATTATTAATGCTTTTCCATTCGAACAAACTGCTTATACAATTTTAACCATCGAGGAAAAAGAAAACATCCAAAGTAGTTTGGATAATATATCTTTTCCAATAGAAAAAGATTTTTCAAACAGTTTGTTAGATGATGGATTAACTTATGCTTTTAGCTTAAAAAACGGAAAACAATCTCAGCAACTTAAAATTCATGGAAACAAGGGACAAAAACAATTTTGGCTATTTGGAAAATCATTGGAAGCTATTAAGGACAAACATAGTTACATTAAGACTAATAAAAAATTTGACTTAAGTATAATCCAGAAGACGGAAATGCCTCCGGTTTTATTTAAATAGAATCAATAATCAAACAACAAACTAAACTTATGGAAAAGAAAGTTGGTTCAATGGAAGATATAATTTATCACGGATTAAATACAGTTGATAATAAAAGTAAAGTCACTTTAGATTTAAAAGATTTTCTGTTAATATATAGAACAATTGAAGAATTAAGACGTTTTTTTCATAATCAAGATCATTATCCGAATTTAAAGACTATACATAAATTCCTTGGAGATAGAGACTCCGGAATGATGAGTATCATTGATAATATTTATTTGGATGTTTTAGATAAACATCTCAATAAAGAGAGTGAAAAAATTTTAGAATTTGATGCGTTTCACGCCGGTTTAATTCCCTTTTATTATATAAAAACCGATGATTTAAAAACCGAATAAAAACAATTATTTGTTAACCAAAAAGTAAATAAACTTCCGTTTTTCTTCTTTCTTTTTGTAGTACTTTTATATTTTACAAGAGCGCTAGTAAATTTTTAATTTATCGAGATGATATTTTCAAATTAATTCAGGCAAAGCATGAATAAACAGCATTTTAAGCATAAAACGCTTTCTTTTACTTTAATTCCAGAAAATCAAATTACATTTTAAAAAACTATGGAAACAGAAGGAGTTGGTGAATTAATTAACTATATTATTTGTGGTATACTTTTGTTGACAGGATTAACTTGTTTTATTTCGGCATGGATGTCTGAAAACAAGCGTTTCAAAATTAGTCGTACCGTTTTAGGTACAATTTTAGTAACTTTTTTCGTTATTTTATTACTAACTTCAAAAGAAAACAACTAAACATAAATTAAATTCTGCAAAATTCATTTAAAAAGATCAATGATGGAAGAAAGAACAACATTAGAATATTACGTTTTAGATGTATTTTCAACTAAAAGCTACAAAGGCAATCCATTGTCTGTCGTTTTTACAGATGGTAATTTAGATTTAGACGTTTATAAAAACATTGCGAAGGAATTTGGTTATTCTGAAACTTCGTTTGTCTATTACTCTAAAGAACAAAAAGCGCTTAATGTTCGTTCTTTTACTCCAATAGGTTTTGAAATAGATGGCGCGGGACACAATTTACTTGGGGCAGTGTGTGGCGCTTTATTAAAAAGAATGCCCATATTCGATGAACAAGATGAAAACAATCGTTTTGTAATCATGAAAAATGCTCCGATTCCGTTAACAATACGTTACGATCCGGTTACTTATTACCCGATTGTACAAATGCATCAAAAACCGGCTGTTATTAAACAAGAAATTCCAACTTACAGATTAGCCGTAGCACTTGGTTTGAAAATTGAGGATTTAGATATTAATGACTTTGTTCCAACCGTGGTTCAAACAGAAGTTGCCCATATTATGGTTCCGATCAAGAACAGTAAATTGGTCAATGACTGTGTTCCTGATAATAAACTCTTAATTGAAATTTCTAAAGAATATCAATTTGAAGGCTTTTACTGTTTTACCATTGCCGAAGAAAACCAGGATCATATTATTGAATCAAGATTTTTTAATCCGATAATCGGGATAAATGAAGATCCGGCAACAGGAACAGCCGCCGGGCCTTTAATAGGTTTTTTGACCAAAAAGAAATTTACAAAACCCAATAAAGAATATAAAATCCTGCAAGGTGTCAAATTAAATCAACCTTCGCTGATTGAGGTTATGAGCAGAGAAAATGATATTTTGGTTGGGGGAACTTCTATTATTACAATGCGTGGGGAACTTTATATCTAAAACAAAAAACATCATTAGTATTTAATAAAATATAATGCTCACATTTGAACAAGCACGAAAAATAGTTTCTGATCAATTAGCAAATTCTAATTTCTCAAATGATGATTCACTTATTATTCTTGACAATCTTACAATTGAAAAACCATATGCCTGGATTTTCAGCTATACTTCTAAACTCTTACATGAAACGAAAGATGATAAATACTTAATTGCCGGAAATTCGCCAATTATTGTAAATAAAAAAACCGGAAAACAGACATCTTATCCATCTGCATATAATGAAATCATGGAGCTGTATGAAGAAGAAGAAAATATTTATAATTTAGTTTTAACTGACAGCAATCTTCTTAACAACTCAAAACTTCTTTTATTAAAAGACAAAATGAAGTTTAGTTATGAAAAATTAATGGGAGTTAAAAAGGAAAAAAACTTCTGTATTGATAAAGGTTCTCAATCAAGACTTACTTCATTGCAAATTGAGCTATTAAAGATTGGGATTGAAACTGAACTGATATTCTCATGAGAACACAAATAGTATGAGTATAAAAAAGCTGCATTTTGAAATGCAGCTTTTTTTGTGATTTTATTTTTTAATCTCTTGCTCAAGTGCTTTTGGCGGTTGTTCTTGAGGCGGAATTCGTTTCTTTAAAAACAAAATTTGTCCCAAATGACTTGACTGGTGTTCCATGACATGAAACCAGCAATATTGATTACTGATGTCGTATTTCATTTGAACTTCGGCAAACCATGCATCATCTCTTTTCTTTAATTCTGAAATGGTTTTGGCTCTAACTTCATTATAAATATCCAAATAATATTGAATATTATGACCTTTAAATTCATCTCGTGCGCCCTTATCGAGATTCAAAGCCGTCTCCCATTTTTTCTTTTCTTCTTCGTTAAAATCTCTGTTTTCAAAAGTAAAAACCTGATAGTATTTTTCGGCTGCAGCCAAATGCATTACAAGTGCTCCAATTCGGTTTGCTTTTTCATCATGCAAATAATCAATTTCATACTGATCCATGTTTTTAACCGTTTCTTCAACACGGTCTTTAAGATCTTCCAACATCGAAATCATGTCGGCAATTTTTGGTGAAGCGCCAGGAACATTTCCTATTTTTCCAGTTTCTTTTATTACTATACCTTTTCCTTCAAGCAGTAATGAAAGCTTGCCGTCTACACTTGATTTATCTGAAGAAATAGTGTATTCCTTAACCTTAGCATTTTTTTGTTTAACTGTACCCAATGTCCATTTTGGAATATCTGTATTGGTTGCAGGAATTTCAAAACCTGAATTTAAAATGGTTACAGGTTCAAAAACACCTTTTGCATTTTCGATAAACAATTGAAACTTATCAAAATAAAACTTTCCGTTATACGAAGAAACCCCTCCAAAAACTAATGCTTTACTGTTCTCATCAATTGTTCCTTCAACAGTATACGACTGCCATTCTTTTGATTTTATAGGTCTTTCAGACATATTATCAAAAAACCCGTCTTCATCATTTTTATTATAAACTCTTACGTAAATTCCCGACCAGGCTTTTGGTTCATTAGACTCTACCTTTGCCGAAGCAACAACTCTAAATTTTTTCTTGACCGGAGTCTCAATATCTATCATTTGGCGAAAAGCCATCCAATCGCTTGAAATGATTCTTTGTGTTTGAGCTTCTGCAGAAACAAAACTTAAAAAGAAGAATAGTATTATTTTTTTCATAGTCTAAGGTTTAACATTTTTCCGTAAATATAAATTGTTTTTTAAGAATTAACTTATGTTAAATAAAAAATTAATCAAAGAAAGAAATGATTTCTAAATCTCCTTTTTAATAACCACTAAAAAAAAGTTAAAAAGCAATTTCCCAAAAAGCATGCGATAACAAAAAACATATATTTACAAACAGATAGTTTAGTCACAATTAATTTGTTCAGGTATTTATAAAAGATGGAAAAAACACAACAAGACTGGTCACGAAGAAAGTTTATGTACACCTTAACCGGAGCGGGTACATTGGTAATGTTAAACCCTATGATTACTTGGGCAGCAGAAACATTTGACCCGCGTATAGCCGCAATCGTAGCCAAAACTATCGGAATTGACACTCATAATCATGTTGATGTTCCGCTTAATGCAACTGAGTTGCCCGGACCAAAAATCGACATAGTTGATGAAATGGAAAAATCAGGATTATCTGCAATTTGCACAACATTTGCTGTTGATTACCAAGAGCTTAAAAATCCTGGTGATGCTTACAATCGTTTCTTAAACGGATTAACAGCAATGGACAAAGCCTTGGAAAGCAACAAAATGAAACGTTCTCTGAATTTAGCAGATATTCAATCGGCACATAAAAAACATACACCAACTGTAATTCAATCTGTTGAAGGTGCCCATTTTCTGGAAGGAAATTTAGACCGATTGCAAGTTGCCTACAATCGTGGTTTACGCCATTTAACCTTACTTCACGATCACGATGCATCGGTACCTTTGGGAGATGTATTTACGAATCCGGCACAATTTGGCGGACTTACAGCTTTTGGGTCAGATGTTATTAAAGAATGTAACCGACTTGGTATTCTTGTTGATCTTTCGCATGCCAACAATGAAACTGTAAATGCTGCATTAAAAATAACAACAAAACCTGTATTAATTTCGCATACCGGTCTTGACACACAATTGGGACAAAATGAATTCATGAACAAAATGATGCGCCCAAGGCTTATTAGCAAGGAACAGGCAAAAATTGTTGCAGATAACGGAGGCGTTATTGGCGTTTGGACACATCTTGCTGACTCTCCTTTGCAATATGCCCAAAATATAAAAGCAATGGTTGATGTTGTTGGAATTGATCATGTTGCTATTGGAACTGATACAAAACTAACACCGTCTTACAGATCTCCCGAACAATCTAAGCCTAAACCTGACGGTGAAAAACATGGCGAACCTCAACATAAAGAAGACAAAAATAAAAACAAAATGGGCGGAGGAACAAATGAAACCTGGAAAGATGAAAAAGAAGGTTTTTATTATGTCGTTGTTGATGCTTTACTAAAAACAGGTTTTAATGAAGATGAAATTGGTAAAATTGGCGGCGGTAACTTTTTAAGAATATTTGATGCGGCTACAAAAGGGCATTAGAATTCAATTATTTGAAAATTAAATACGTAAAAATGAACGAAGATTCAAAAGAGCCAATGCTTCCATGGAATGAATTTATTTTTACAGACTTTAATGGCTTAAGATTAGAAAAGCTTATAGTCTGCGAAAATCCTGAAACAAAAGAGCCGATATTAGTTTATATAAAAGTAGAAAATAATAACTGGTATCAGTTTTTTCTAGATGCCGGGCTTGGTTTTTGGCAAAGTTTCGATGAAATTGAACTTGAAGAAATTGAAATAGAAACAGATGATGAGTATCATTATCCGGATAAAACATCTGAATTTGAACTATTTAATAAAACAATTGAAAAAATTTGGTGTGAAACCGATAAATCTAACAGCCAAATAATTATTGCATTTGAAAATGACGAGAAATTAATCTTACGAACAATTGAACCAACCATATTTAATTCAGAAAGTGAACTGATAAAAATAAAAAAGCTGCATTAATGCAGCTTTTTTTGTACTCAACCAGAAAATAGAATTTCTTAATTCGTTTTCATTGGAGGCAAATCAAACGCGATTGAATCGTGTTCGAAATTATTTCTGTGTCCTCCATCGCAAAAAGGTTTGTTTGCAGATAATCCGCAACGGCAAAGTCCTAATGCAGATCTTCCCTGAAGTCCGTAAACCGTTCCTTCAGAATCCATGATTTCGAATTCGCCTTCTATTTTTATAGATCCGTTTTTATTGATGATTAATTTTGTCTTGCTCATAACTTGTCTTTGTTTTTTTTCAGGGCAAAGGTTGCAAAATATATTCTGAGATTTTAGTCGATGTCCTAGTTTAAACTGGTTCTATTTTATGCGTTTTTCCACAGAGATTCACGGAGGTTTTCACAGAGATGCACAAAGATTGTCAGGCTGAGCGCAGTCGAAGTCCCAAAAAGTGATCCAGCATACGGCGCTTCGACTTCGCTCAGCCTGACAAATAGCAACTGTTTTTCTTAGTGCCTCTGCCACTTTGCGCGATTAAGTCAAATTTCTTTCAAAAAAACTTAGCGAATCTCTGCGCTTTTTCTTCGTGCAACTTTGCGAAATTGCTTGTGAAACTCTGCGGAATAACAAAATCTCAATTCTATTGCTTATTTTTGCACTCAATAAAATTGAGTTATGATACAAAATCCAAAGAGATATACTATTACGGCGGCTTTGCCTTACACCAACGGACCTATTCACATTGGCCATTTGGCGGGGGTTTACGTGCCTGCAGATATTTATTCGAGATATTTACGTTTGCAAGGAAAAGACGTTGCGTTTATTTGCGGAAGTGATGAACATGGCGTTGCAATTTCGATGAAAGCCAAAAAAGAAGGAATTACACCACAAGAAGTTATAGATAAATACGACGGAATCATTAGAAAATCCTTTGCTGATTTCGGAATTTCGTTTGATAATTATTCTCGTACTTCGGCTAAAATTCATCATGATACGGCTCAGGAATTTTTTAGAAAGCTGTATGATAATGGCGATTTTATTGAAGAAATAACAGAGCAATTGTACGATGCAAAAGCAGATCAGTTTTTAGCAGATCGTTTTGTTGTGGGAACTTGCCCAAGATGTGGCAATGATGGAGCTTACGGCGATCAGTGTGAAAATTGCGGATCGACTCTAAATGCAACGGATTTAATTAATCCAAAATCGACAATTACCGGAGAAACTCCAATTTTAAAATCGACAAAACACTGGTTTTTACCTTTAGATCGATACACTGAATTCTTAACGGAATGGATTTTGGTTGGACACAAAAACGACTGGAAACCGAATGTTTACGGACAAGTTAAATCTTGGGTTGACGGCGGATTGGAACCTCGTGCGGTAACGCGTGACCTTGATTGGGGAATTGATGTTCCGGTTGAAGGTGCCGAAGGAAAAAAATTATATGTTTGGTTTGATGCGCCTATCGGATATATTTCATCTACTAAAGAATGGGCTCTTCGTGAAGGAAAAGACTGGGAACCATACTGGAAAGATGAAGACACGAAGCTGGTTCATTTTATTGGGAAAGACAATATTGTTTTTCACTGTATCATTTTCCCTGCGATGTTAAAAGCCGAAGGAAGCTATATTTTACCGGACAACGTTCCTGCAAATGAGTTTTTGAATTTGGAAGGAAACAAACTTTCGACTTCTAAAAACTGGGCAGTTTGGTTACACGAATATTTAGAAGAATTTCCGGAGAAACAAGACGTTTTGCGTTATGCATTAACCTCAAATGCTCCTGAAACTAAAGATAACGATTTTACTTGGAAAGATTTCCAGGCGAGAAACAACAACGAATTGGTTGCTATTTTTGGGAATTTTATTAATCGTGTTGTCGTTCTAACCAACAAATATTACGACGGATATATTCCAACACCAAATGAATTATCTGAAGTTGACGAAAATACTTTAGCTGAATTAAAAGCGTATCCTGCTGTAATTTCGAGTTCTGTGGAACGTTACAGATTCCGTGAAGCTTTAGGCGAATTGATGAATGTTGCCCGTTTAGGAAATAAATACCTTGCCGATGAAGAGCCTTGGAAAGTTATGAAAGACAATCCGGAGCGCGTAAAAACTCAAATGTATGTGGCATTGCAAATTGCTGCTGCGTTGAGCGTTTTGTCCGAACCGTTTTTACCTTTTACTGCAGCGAAGTTGTCAGGAATTTTGAAAAACGAAGGGAAACTGAAATGGACTGATGTTGCTGAAAATTCAGAATTAATTCCGGAAGGTCACCAAATTGGTGAAGCTGAATTACTTTTCGCAAAAATAGAAGACGAAGAAATACAAAAACAAATAGATAAATTGGAAGCTACAAAAACCGCTAATATCGCTGAAAACAAAAAAGCAGAACCTCAAAAAGATTTAATTCAATATGAGGATTTCGCCAAAATGGATTTGCGCGTAGGAACCATCATTGAAGCTGAAAAAATGCCAAAAGCAAACAAACTTTTGGTCCTTAAAATTGATACCGGAATTGACGTTCGCACGATAGTTTCAGGAATTGCCGAAAGCTTTTCGCCGGAAGAAATTATCGGAAAACGTGTTACAGTTTTGGCCAACTTAGCGCCAAGAGCTTTACGTGGCGTTGAAAGCCAAGGAATGATCCTGATGACAACAAACGCCGAAGGTAAATTGGTCTTTGTAAATCCTGATACGGATGCACCAAATGGTGAAACGATAAACTAAACTGATTTTAAAAGATGTGTTATTGCACATCTTTTTTTTTGTCGCCTTTAAGTTTATTTGTCGTCCTGCAAGGTTTTGAAAACCTTGCAGGAATAAAAAAACAAATGTATTTTTCTTACATATTTTACTTTTAGTTGTATATTTGTCTTGACAAAATATCGGTAGACTTAAAATAAAAACTTATTAAAAGTTAAGATAAGCGAACCCTCGCCACGGTGCTGGAGCAGGAAACTGCCCTTAATCTATCGTTAAGATATTTTGTCACACCTAAAGCGAGGGTTTCGTGCGTTTAATATTTTCGATATGACAAAAGAAAATGAAAAAACATCAGAACTTGATGTAATGCGTGCAATGGCAAAATTTCTTTCAGACCTTTGGTTTGAAGATGAAATTAGAGATCAACCGGAACAACTATCTGAAATTTTTGATGCCATTTTGGTAACTGAAGTTGGAGATTATCAACATCTCCGAATCAAAATGATCAACTGCATTAAAACCAGTAAAATGTTGGTGAAAGCGCTTGAGCCTTTTTCTGATATAGAAATCAAGACTGCCTGCACAACAATTATCAATGCCTAGTATTTAAAAATCAGGAATCAATTGTAAATTCTGATTGATTCCTGAATTTACTTTATAAGACTTAAAAAATTTTGAATTGTAGTCTTTTATTTAAGAAAAAATAAGATATTCGCTAAAAATATATTTTCATAAACACTAAAAAAATGGTAAAAAAAATACTTCTTGCGTCTTTATTTTTAAGTGGTTTAACTGCATTTGCACAAGAAATAGTAAGCTCAGCTCCTATCGAATTAAAAAAAAACCGTGATGTTTTTCAAACTGTAAATCAGGATAAAAAAGACATTACATTATTTGTAAGCGATAAGGTAAAAGTAAAAGCCATACACCTTAACGAAAATATGCAAATTATTGATAGTCTTTCGGCAGAAAGACCAAATACAAAAACCTATGACAATATGATAGGTTATAATATCAATAACAATAATACAAGATTGTTTTGGTCATCTCGTGATTACGAAAATATTTTCACACAATTGTACGATCTAACAAGCCATAAAGTGGTAACACAGGAATACAATTTGGTTTTAAAAGAAGAAAAAGTCTTGCAAAAATTCAGCGGAAATGAGAATTTCTATATTTTAACCGTAGTCAAAAAAAGCAATACTTTCAAACTTCACATTTTTGATAAAGAAGGCCTATATCAGCAAAAAAACATAGATTTAAGCACATTCCATTTTTTTAAATCTGATTATACAAAAACAAACCTTTACGGAATTATTGATGAAAACCATCTCCCTTTTGAAGCACCTCTTACATTACAAAATATTAATGTAGAAAACCCTACATCGCTAACAGATGGTGCAAAAATGAGAAAATGTTATTTCAATAATAAAGAAATTGTAATCACATTTGATAATAATATTGATTATACACAGGTTATTAAAATTGATTTAGAGAAATTCGCGGCCGAAGAAAAAATAGTAAAACAACATTCTTTAGCCGGAGACCGAACTTATATAAACTCAAATTCATTCTATTTTGAGAACAGGCTATATCAGGAAAAAACATCATCTGATCTATTTTACTTCACTATAAAAGATCTGGATGACAATATTATAAAAGAATATTTTGCAAATACGGCTTCTCCAATTACCTTTAAGAATTCGGAGATTTATCAGGAAGGCGGAGATTTTGGAGGTAAACGAATATTAGAAAATTCATCTCAATTTATTAGAAAAGTAAACAATTTGCATTCCGGACTTTCTTGTTATCATATTGGGCAAAATACCCTTATTACTTTTGGTGCTGTTTCTGCACCTCAACAATCAGGAGGACAGGCAGCTTTAGGTCAATTTGGTTTAATTGGCGCTTTAATATCAGTCGCAGTATATAATCCAACAATGGAAAGTTTTAATTCTTATTCAAATCGAAAAGTCGTTAAAATAGAAGGATTATTTGATAAAGAAGGAAATAACGTAAAAGGGGAATTACAGCCATTGGCTTTTGATAAAATCAGAACCTTTTTTGATAAAAATAATGATGTGTCTTCTCAGACATTATTCAAAATGAGTAATTTTTATTACTTAGGATATTACGACAATAAAACAAAGGAATACATTATCACAAAATTTGCTGATTAAAGATTATAATTCCCGATTTAATTCGGGAATTTTTGTCTAAAAATATGGTTTACCGATTAATTAATTTAATCTTTGAAGCCGAAAACACATTATAATGAAAATCACCAAACCAAGATTAGCCTTAATCTGCGGCATACTTTGTATTTCGATTTTTCCGATATTGGTTAAACTGAAACTTGCTCCGGGATTAATCTCGGCTTTTTACCGAATGTTTTTTGCCATAACCTTGCTTCTTCCCTACGTTCTTTTGAGTAAAAATTTTAAACTTCCAACATTAAAATTTACTTTGCTTGCAGCGCTGTGCGGAATTTTATTTGCTTCAGATGTTGCCGTTTGGAATATCGCTATTCAGGATTCAAGCGCAACTCAGGCTTCGTTGCTCACGAATTTATCTCCACTTTGGGTCGGAATTGGTTCTTTCTTATTTTTGAAATCAAAACCGGCAACTAATTTCTGGATCGGAACTGTAGTTTCTTTATTCGGAATGGTGACTTTGGTTGGTTTTAGCTTTTTTATGGAATTGAATTTCAATCAGGCCTTTTTGTTTGCGGTTTTATCCGGAATATTATATTCCATTTATCTTTTGGTCAGCAAAAATGTACTTTCACAAGTTGATGTTTTATCGTTTATGACAATCACTTTAATTGCTTCGAGTATTTATTTAGGAGTTCTTTGTTATGCTTTAGATCAACCTTTTACAGGATTTTCAAATACCGGCTGGTTTGTATTGCTGCTTCAGGCAGTTATTTGCCAATTGTGTGCCTGGCTTTCTATTAGTTATGCTACACAACACATGCGCGCGACCAGAGTTTCTCTAAGTTTGTTGAGTCAGGCCGTAATTACTTCGATATTAGCTTGGATGTTTTTAGAAGAACAAATAACTTTACAAATGGTTTTCGGCGGAATGATTTTGCTTTTCGGAATTAGGATTACTTTTTACGACAAAACAATTTCTTATAAGAAGATCTTTTCTAAGGATTGAGAAATTGGCACGCGGATTATACAGATTTAAATGGATTTACGCAGATTGATTTTTATTTTGTGGCGAAAAAAGTCTCACGCAGATTTTACAGATTGAGCAGATTTATTTTTAAAATCTTTGAAATCATTTAATCTGTGGCAAAAAAAATTGTGCAATTGGTGGCAAAAAAAGTCTCACGCAGATTTAGCAAATTGAGCAGATTTATTTTTAAAATCTTTGAAATCATTTAATCTGTGGCAAAAGATTAGTACAAATTTGTGCAATTCGTGGCGAAAAGTTTCACGCATATTGAGCAGATTTATTTTTAATCTGTGGCAAAAAACTTTAAACAAAGAAAACCTTAAACTTGAAACAAAAAACACTATGTTACATAAAAGCAAAATACCCAATTTAAAAGTAATCGCATTTGATGCCGATGATACTTTGTTTGTAAACGAACCTTATTTTCAGGAAACGGAACACAAATTTTGCGCTTTGATGGAAGATTATCTTTCACATCAGGGAATTTCGCAGGAATTGTTTAAAATAGAAATAGGAAATTTGCCTTTATACGGTTACGGAATCAAAGGTTATATTCTTTCGATGATTGAAGCAGCGATGAATATTTCTAACAATACAATTCCGGTTGAAGTGATCCAGAAAATTATTCAATACGGAAAAGAATTACTCGAAAAACCAATTGAATTGCTGGACGGAATCGAAGAAACTTTGCAATCTTTGCACGGAAAATATAAATTAGTCGTTGCTACAAAAGGCGATTTAAAAGATCAGCACAGCAAATTACATCGTTCAGGTTTAGGGCATTATTTTCATCATATCGAAGTAATGTCTGACAAACAAGAAATTGATTACCAGAAATTATTAGGCCGTTTAGACATTCAGGCGCACGAATTTTTGATGATCGGAAACTCTTTAAAATCAGATGTTTTGCCTGTATTAGGAATTGGGGGTTATGCCGTTCATATTCCGTTTCATACCACTTGGGAACATGAAAAAATTAGCCATAAAGTAGAACACGAACATTTTAGTTCGTTTGAAAAAATTACCGAAGTCGTCCATAACTTATTATAATGAAAACACTTTTAGATTTAGAAAACTGGAACAGGAAAGAGCATTTTAACCATTTCAGACAAATGGAAGAGCCTTTTTTCGGCGCAACTGTTCAAATAGATTGTACTAAAGCTTATCAAACTGCCAAAAACCTAAAAGCTTCTTTTTTTATTTATTATTTACATAAAACCCTCGTTGCGGTAAATGCTATTGAAAATTTCAGATACAGAATTTCCGATGACAAAATTTATATCAATGATCGTGTCGATGCTTCGGCAACCATTGGGCGTGAAGATGGCACTTTCGGATTTTCTTTAATAGAATACAATCCTGATTTTAAAGTTTTCGAACAAAATGCTTTAACAGAAATCGAACGTATTCAAAATACAACCGGACTTTTTACAAGATCTTTTGATGATGATAATGTTATACATTTTTCTGCAATTCCGTGGTTGAATTTTACTTCTCTCTCGCACGCCAGAAGTTTTACATATCCTGACAGTTGTCCTAAAATTTCATTTGGCAAAATGATGACTTCTGAAACCGGAAAAAGAACAATCGCAATGTCAGTACACGTACATCATGGTTTAATGGACGGATTGCATTTGGGCAATTTTGTAGATGTTTTTCAGGATTTAATGAACAAAGAATAGCTTGTTTTTTTCTGTCCTATTCTATTGCAATAATGACTTATAGCGGGTAATAATTCTTACAAATAATTGTTGGTTTGAGGAAAATTTTAAAACTCAAATTACAATGAAAAAAAATGTCATTATTCTGGCGTTTGCTTTAGGTTTAATGCATGCAAATGCGCAAACAGAAACGAATGCTTCAAAAAATTATAACAAGTGGTCTGTTGAAGTTGCAGGTGGTCTTTCTTATTCTCAGAGACCAATGAGTGAGGGTATTTCTGCAGATATTCCAAAATCTTATGTGGCAGATTTAGGAGTGAGATATATGTTCAACAATAAATTCGGTTTAAAGGCTGATGTTGGATACAATAACTTCATGAACAATGGACCTGCAGCAGATTTTGGCTCACAATATTACAGAGCAGATTTACAAGGAGTTGCCAACTTAGGCCATATCATGGACTTTCAATCATTTACTAATACCGTTGGTTTGTTAGCACATGCTGGTTTTGGTGTAGGAAGAGTAGTCAGCAATAAAGACTTTATGGACAAAACTGCCAATTTTATTGCGGGTGTAACTGGTCAAATCAGATTATCAAACCGTCTTGCCTTAACAGGGGATTTTTCGACTATTTATAATGCGCTGCAAGATCATACATTTGATGGTCAAAGCTTAACAGGAACCAGAGGTGTTAGCGGATTAGTATTTAATGCAACAGCAGGTTTACAAATTTATTTAGGTAAAAACACAAAACATGCTGATTGGATTGTAATTTCTCCGGATGCTACTGATCTTTCTGCATTAGAAAACAAATTAAGTAACCTTGAAAATACAATAAGCAAAATTCCTGCAAAAGAAGTTATTGTTGAAAAACAAATTAACAATACTCCAATTGTAAGTGATAAGGATGTTGTTAAAGAAATGATTAACGACAAGTATTACAGCGTATACTTTGATTTCAACAAATCTACTCCTATAGAAAATTCTACTGCAGCTATTGATGTTGTTTTAACTTATTTAAGAAAAAATCCATCTGCTTCTCTAGACATCATCGGACATGCAGATCAAGTTGGAAGTGCTGAATACAACGATAAATTATCAAATGCCAGAGCAGAGAATGTTAAAAAGATCCTTACTCAGGCAGGAATTTCTTCTTCAAGATTAAATGTTGTTCCTGGAGGTGCTGACGCCTCTATCGACAAGAACTCTGAAGAAGCTAGAAGATTAGCAAGAAGAGTTACTTTTAAAACAAAATAATCATTACGTTATAAAAGTCAAGCCCTGAAGAAATTTCTTCAGGGCTTTTTTTATGACTTTTATTTAAAACTTCAAAATTTAATACGTTTCAAAAAATTCCGAAACTTTTACTACACTTTATTTGACTAAATTTGGAATAATATTTGTGCGTAAATAACCATGAAAAAAACACTTATCCTTTTTCTTATTTTCTCTAAATCAATACTGTTCAGCCAAACAGTACTAAACTCTTTTCCGTTAAACCTAAATAATCCTTTAGAAAACGGTCAACTTTTAAATGCCGAAGATCTAAAAACACATGATTTTTATGTTTTTGCAGCAGACAATGAATTTCTTACTATTTTAAAATATAACAAATCGTTATTCCTTACAAATCAGTTTACCGACACAATAAAAAAACCCGGAAAAGACAGGTCTTTAATGGGACACAGTATTAGTGAAGATGGAAATCCGACACTTTACTGGGCATCAGACAATTTAAAAAACATACAGATTATTAAATACTATCTGGACACCAAAACTTCTAAATCATTAAATTTTGATTTTCCTCAAAACAATGAATATATAATAAATACATTTCAAAAAGATAATAACTTTTATGTTCTGGCAAAAGAGAAAAATGAACAGCATCTTCTTCTTTATCAATTTAAAAACGGAAGGTGCGAAATAAAAATGTTTGATTTTTCGGGCTTTCCTTTTCAAAATGAAAAAGGGCAAAATTTTACGCTCAGTTCACTTATCAGGTATTATCCTATTCAAAAAATAGATTCAAATGATTTTAATCCTTTAGATAAAACGACCAGTATCAACAAGATGTATGTTCTCGACAATCATATTATTTTAACATTTGATCATAACTCAAAAAAAACTCAGGTTTTTGATCTTAACGTTGAAACTGCTACTGTCACTGAGAAAAACTTCAATCAGCCTGTTTCTAAAAAAGCATCTCAGAATTCAAATTCTTTTTATAGCGAAAATCAACTATATCAAATAAAAACCAATAACGACGAATTTTTGTTTGACATCAAAGATTTTGATTCCGGAAAGACATTAAAAAGTATTTCCGTTTCAAAAAATGATACTATTCGTTTTAAAAACTCACCTTTCTTTCTTCAAACAGGTAATAACAAACCTCAGGAATTAAAAAGTACCGGTAAATATCTGAAACAATTATCAGGCTTAAGTGTTGGGGTTTCTGTTTTAAAAAACAAGAAAAATAATTTTATAACATTTGGAGGATATATTGAATATGTAGCTTTTAGTATTGATTATGGGCAAAATGATTTTTTTAATGATGGTAATTCGCAATCACAATATACCCGAACTAAAACAGTTTCTTTTGATGCTGTGCTGAATCCGGATTTCGAGTTTATAAATCAGCAATCAGAACCTTTGGCAATCGACAACATTTTCTATTTTCTAAGTACAAATAAAAATGTATCGTTAGAAAACATTGTTAAACTAAAGGATTATTCTGTTTTAGGTTATTACGATTCGGTTTCAAAACAATTTATCATGCGTAAATTTACAGATGGTTTTATTAGAGAAGGCAACGGAAATCCGATTATGAATAAGGCACAATTTTCGAAACCTTTTCGTTTTGAAAAACCTTAAGTTTATTGAGAATTAATCCAAATGTGCTTGGTTTAGCCTTTTGAAAAAAACGAATTGGATTATTTTTTTTAACTTTACAAAAAAGACACATATTATGCTATCAAAAAATATTGAATCAGCTTTAAACAAACAAATTCGCATAGAGGCAGAATCTTCGCAAACCTACCTTTCTATGGCTTGTTGGGCTGAAGTACACGGACTTGAAGGAATTGCTCAATTCATGTATACACAATCAGACGAAGAGCGCGCACATATGCTTAAACTTGTTAAGTATGTAAACGAACGCGGAGGTCACGCTCAGATTACAGATCTAAAAGCGCCTAAAACATCATATTCTACATTTAAAGAAATGTTTGAAGCACTTTATAACCATGAAATTTTTGTTTCAGAATCTATTAACGAATTGGTTCACATCACTTTTGAAGAAAAAGATTATGCAACTCACAATTTCTTACAATGGTATGTTGCAGAACAAATCGAGGAAGAAGCAACAGCTAAATCGATTTTAGATAAAATCAACTTAATTGGTGATGACAAAGGTGGATTATACTTGTTCGATCGTGATATTCAGCAATTAACAGTTACAAGCTCAATCGCAATAAATCCAAAATAAAAAAGTTAAAGTTTATTTAGAATACTTAAAAATAACTTTATTCTTTTATATTTGTCTCTGTTTTATAATACAGAGGAAAATTGAGCAAGAAAGAAAAAGACAAGGACAAAAAAAAGGATAAGAAGAAAAAGAAAAATGCTGCTATCCTTGATAAAATCAAAAAGATCGAAAACTGCAAGTCTTCTTGCTGTGAGAAATTTAAAAAGAGCGAAAAGAAACGTTGCTCCCGTTGTCCTATGTTTGACTTAATTAAAAAAACTGCTTAAAAAAGATATAAAAACCCACCAAGAAATTTGGTGGGTTTTTAGTTTAAATTGCAGTTCTCTTCTGACTCTTAAAAGACCTAAATTTAATTATGGAAAACAATATTACTATACCCAAATCCAGTCTTGATTTTTTACTTCAACTTAAAGAAAACAATAATAAACCCTGGTTTGATGACAATAAGTCAAAAATACTTAATCGAATTAAATCATATTGAAACTTTTGCAGGTGCATTGCTTCAGGAGCTTTCTAAAACCGATGTTTTAGAAACTTCTTCGGGCAAAAAAAGCGTCTATAGAATTTATCGTGATATTCGTTTTTCTAAAGATAAAACTCCGTTTAAAACTTTTTGGGGAGGAAGCTTTACCAGAGCAACAAAAGAAAGACGCGGCGGCTATTATTTTCATCTCGAAAAAGGAAAAAGTTTTTTTGCTGGTGGTTTTTGGGGGCCAAATGCGGCAGATTTAAAACGCGTCAGAAGCGAATTTGCCCACGATGCTGAACCATTTCAAAAAATATTGAATTCAAAATTGTTTAAAAGCACTTTTGGAACTTTGCAGGGCGAACAGCTTAAAACTGCACCAAAAGGTTTTGATGTAAACCATAAAGCGATCGATTTGCTTCGGTACAAACAGTTTTTAATCATTAAACGCTTTACAGACGATGAAGTATTAAGTCCGCTTTTTTTAGAACAGGCTTTGGAAACATGTAAAAACATGCGGCCTTTTTTTGACTATATGAGCGAAGTACTTACAACCGATATAAATGGCGCTTCTATATTATAATCTCATAAAAAACCCGACCATTTTTTATCCCGAGGCTTCGGGACGGTCGGGTTGTATATTGCTTTTACTATAGATTATTTACTCAAAAGCAAAATCTCATTTACTACGACTTCAGTAATATATTTCTTTTCCCCGTTTTTATCATCATAACTTCTGTGGGTTAGTTTTCCATCAACGGCAACTTCTTTTCCTTTTACCACAAATTTCTCAATAATTTCAGCGGTTTTTCCCCATGCAGTAACACGATGCCACTCGGTTTGCTCTACTCTTTCGCCTTTGTCATTTTTGTAACTTTCATTTGTGGCGATGGTTAAGTGTGCCAATTTTTTTCCACTTTCTAATGTTTTAATTTCCGGATCGTTTCCAACGTTACCAATTAATTGTACTCTGTTTTTAATTGCATTCATGGCGCATAGTATTTAATTTTTATATATCTGAATTCGTCTATCAAATTCAACAGTGCAAAGATGTGGGAGATCAGAAAATCTAATCGGTTGCGAAGCATTTACTTTCGGTTGTAACTATTTGTAACCGTTTGTAAATGGAATTTATTTTTGTATATTTAACAGAAATCTTATTACATGCAAACAAAAATCAATAAAGTCGAATTGCGAAATTTAGAGTTTGACGACTACCAACAATTGAAAAATTCAATGGTTGAGTCTTATCCTGAAATGGCCAATTCTTACTGGAGATCAAATGATATTAAAAAGTTACTTTCAATATTTCCTGAAGGTCAATTAGTTATATTAGTAGACGGCATAGTTGTAGGATCTGCATTATCCTTAATTGTAGATGAAAAACTAGTCGACAAAAGACATAATTACAAACAAATCATTGGCGATTATACTTTTTCGACCCATAATAAAAATGGGGAAATTTTGTACGGCATAGACGTTTTTATCCACCCGCACTATCGCGGTTTGCGTTTAGGCCGCCGTTTATATGATGCCAGAAAAGAACTTTGTGAACAATTAAACTTAAAAGCTATTGTTTTTGCAGGGAGAATTCCGAATTATTCTCAGCATTCAAAAAAAATGACACCAAGGGTTTATATCGACAAAGTAAAACATAAAGAATTACACGATCCGGTACTTTCGTTTCAGTTAAGCAATGATTTTCACGTTTTACGAATCATCAAAAATTATCTGGAAGGCGACGAAGAGTCTAAAGAATTTGCTGTTCTTTTAGAATGGAATAATGTTTATTACGATGAAAGCCCTAAACTTATTAATCTTGAAAAAAGCGTAATTCGTTTAGGTTTAATTCAATGGCAAATGCGCCAGTTGAATAATGTGGAAGAATTTTTCGAGCAGTCAGAATTTTTCATTGATGTAGTTTCCGGCTATGGAGCAGATTTTGCCTTATTTCCAGAACTTTTCATCGCCCCTTTAATGGCAGATTACAATCATTTATCTGAAGCTGAAGCCATTCGTGAGCTTGCCCGTTATTCTGATCCGATCAGAAAGCGTTTTCAGGAATTAGCTATTTCTTATAATATCAATATTATCACCGGAAGTATGCCTTATATTGATAATGGAAATTTATATAATGTTGGCTTTTTGTGTAAAAGAGACGGAACTTCAGAAATGTATACTAAAATTCACGTTACCCCAAATGAAGTGCAGCATTGGGGAATGAAAGGCGGATCTGAATTTAAAACTTTTGACACGGATTGTGGTAAAATCGGAATTTTGATTTGTTATGATGTTGAGTTCCCGGAGCTTTCAAGAATTTTGGCAAACGAAGGAATGAATATTTTATTTGTTCCGTTTTTAACTGATACTCAAAATGCGTATACACGTGTAAAACACTGTTCACAGGCACGAGCAATCGAAAACGAATGTTATGTTGCGATCGCAGGCTGCGTTGGAAATTTACCAAAAGTAAATAATATGGATATTCAGTATGCTCAGGCTTCTGTGTTTACTCCTTCAGATTTTGCTTTTCCCAGTAATGGTATAAAAGCCGAAGCCACTCCAAATACAGAAATGACGCTGATTGTTGATGTCGATTTGAATTTATTAAAACAACTTCACGAGCACGGAAGCGTACGAATCCTGAAAGACAGAAGAACTGATTTATATGAAATTAAAAAGCTCAATCCATGAAAACCTGTCTCGAATGTACTGAGAAAATTGTAGGTCGGGAAGATAAAAAGTTTTGTTCAGACAGCTGTCGAAATGCTTACAACAACAAAATAAATAAAGACAGCACTAATTTCATGCGAAATGTAAACAACAAATTACGAAAAAATTACCGTATTTTGTCTGAATTAAATACAGAAGGAAAATCGAAAGCGACAAGGGATAAAATGATTAATAAAGGTTTTGATTTTGATTTTTTTACCAATATTTTGCAGACCAAAACAGGGAATACCTACTATTTCCTGTACGACCAGGGATATCGCTCTCTGGACAATGATTATTTTATGCTCGTAAAAAAAGAAATTTAGTATATACTTATATGAAAAAAAACCCTACTTCGATACTAGCTTTTCTCTGCGTTTTAGCAATTCTGGGCATTGTCTATGCCACAATGATGCCCCAATGGATTTCAAAAAACGAAGAAGCGCTGGCGGAATTCTCAACTGAAAGAGCCCTCAATCAAGTTGCTATTATTTCCCAGAAACCCCATTATGTTGGTTCAACCAATCACGAATTGGTAGCCAATTACCTTAAACTGGAACTAAACCGAATTGGTTTAGAAACTTCAATTCAGGAAGGATTTACACTAAACGACAAAGGTCTTTTAGTAAAATCTAAAAATATTCTGGCGAGAATTAAAGGAACCAACAATTCAAAAGCCCTTTTGTTGTTGTCCCATTATGATAGCGCACCGCACTCTTTTTCTAAAGGTGCCAGCGATGATGCATCAGGAGTTGCGACCATTCTAGAAGGCATTCGCGCTTTTTTATATGCTAAACAACCGAACAAAAACGACATTATCATTCTCTTCTCAGATGCAGAAGAATTAGGTTTGAATGGAGCCGCCCTTTTTGTAAATCAGCATCCGTGGGCAAAAGATGTAGGTTTGGTTTTAAATTTTGAAGCCAGAGGTTCTTCAGGACCAAGTTATATGCTGATGGAAACCAATAAAGGAAATGAAGCCCTTGTAAAAGAATTTGCAAATGCAAAAGCTAAATACCCGGTTTCGAATTCGCTGATGTACAGTATTTACAAAATGCTTCCAAATGATACTGATTTGACCGTTTTTAGAGAACAGGCAAATATTCAGGGATTCAATTTTGCTTTTATCGACGGCCATTATAATTACCATACCCAACAAGACGATATTCAGCATTTAAACAAAACAACACTAACTCATCAGGGCGCTTATTTAATGCCTTTATTAAAATACTTTTCTAATATTGATTTAAACTCTACTCAAACAACTCAGGACAACGTTTATTTTAGTGTCCCTTTCGGATTCATTAATTACCCTTTCGATTGGGTTTTTCCAATGACGATAATTGCTTTGGGCTTATTAAGCCTCTTTATTTTCATCGGAAAAGTAAAACGTGTTATTAGCTTTAGAGAAATTTTCAGAGGATTTGTTCCTCTTTTGGGTTCTGTACTTATTGCAGGATTGGTGACTTTTTTAGGATGGAAGATTCTATTAGAAGCTTATCCGCAATATTCAGATTTACTAAACGGATTTACGTATAACGGACATGCTTACATTGGTGCATTTGTAACGTTAAGTATTGCTATTTGCTTTGCTTTTTATCATCATTTTTCTGAAGCAAAAATTACGATGAACCATTTTGTAGCGCCTTTGTTATTGTGGATTATCATTAATGCCTTTTTAGCCAATAGCTTAACGGGAGCCGGTTTCTTAATTATTCCGGTTTATTTTGGAATTCTGTTATTCGGAATTTTTGTAATTACACAGCATTACAGTTTGGGATTGAATCTTTTATTTGGTATTCCTGCATTGGCAATTGTAGCGCCTTTTATTGTGATGTTCCCTGTTGGCTTAGGCTTAAAAATCCTTTACGGAAGTGCTGTTCTTACGGTTTTACTTTTCGGATTATTGCTTCCTCTATTTGGATCGTTTGCCAGAAAAGGCGCCTGGACAATGTTTTTCTTTATTATTTCGATTGGCTTTTTTATATATGCCGGTTATCATTCTGGTTATCAACACGGAGAAGCGAAATCAAATAGTTTATTGTATGTTTATAATGCCGACAACAATTCAGCGGTTTGGACCACTTATGATACAAATCTGGATGACTGGACAAAAACGTATCTTGGAAATACAAATCAAAAAGCAGTTGGTTTAAACGGACTTCCTATAGCCAGCAAGTACAATTCGACTTTTACTTACAGCGCCATTGCTCCTAAAATAGATGTGCCAAAACCAACTATCACCTTCATAAAAGACAGTGTTATTGGAAATAACAGATATCTGAAAATTAAAATTACGCCAAACCGAAAAGTAAACCGTTATGATATTTACGCAAATCCTAAAATGACGTTTTACAACTTTAAAGCAAATGGTGTTTCGACTTCAGGAGCAAAAGGAAATCGTTTAGAAAGAGATGATATCAAAATCTTATGTTATTATGTTGTGGGCAATGAACCTTTGGTTTTAGATTTTTACATCAATAAATCATCGATCTTTGATATGGACTTGATTGAAAGCTCATTCGATTTAATGACCAATCCCCTATTTCAAATTAAACCAAGAAGCGACTGGATGATGCCAACGCCTTTTGTTTTGAACGATGCCGTTTTAATTCAGCAAAAAATTAAAAAATATACGGCTCCTTTGGCACCTATTGAAGCTGCTCCCATAAAAGATAGTGTTGTCGTAGCAAAAGATACTTTGATACCGGTTGTTAAACCAGAATAAATGAAATAATATGGCAACAAACATTTCTACAATAGTTCTCAATGCTCCAATAGAAAAAATCTGGAATGCTTTGACAAATCCGGAATTGGTAAAACAATGGCAATACGGAAGTGATTTACTTACTGATTGGAAAGTTGGTAGCGAAATTCGATTTAGAAATGAATGGGAAGGTCAGATTTTTGAACAATGGGGAACAGTTTTAGAAGTTATCCTGAACCAAAAAATTAAATATTCGTTGTTTTTTCCGAGACCCGAATTAGAAGATAAACCAGAGAATTACTTTATTATGAATTATGTTTTGTCTGAAGAAAATCAGAAAATTAAACTCGAAATTATTCAGGAAGACAATCGTCCCGGAGCCATTCAGGAAGAACCACAAGGCGAAGAAAATCCAATTCTTCAAAGTCTAAAAGCATTAATTGAATCGTGAGAATTCGATTTACAAAAAACAAAAGGGCAAACTTTAACCAAATAGTTTGCCCTTTTTATTTAACATGCACATTCAATATTCAACCCGGACTTTATTGCTTTTGTCCATTGGGTTGTATAACCATCAAATTTCCACCATTCTATACCGCCAATTAATTCTTTTACTTTAAAACCTAGCTTTGCCATATTCAATGCACCTTTTGTCGAAGCGTTGCAACCAATTCCGTCGCAATACGTTACATACAAAACCTCTTTGTCTAAATGTTGAGTACTTTCAACCGTCATTTCGCGATGCGGAATATTAATCGCTGTTGGAATATGTTCTGCTTCAAAACCAAAAGCTTTTCTCGCATCTAAAGCGACAACCTTTTCACCATTATTTAAGGCATCAAATAAATCTGAAGGATCCATTTCGTAGGCGAGTTTGTTTTCATAATGTTTAATTTGAGCTTCCATTTATTATAGTTTTTAGTTATTTGTTTTTTTCAAAAGTAGTCCAACCTTACTTGTCATAAAAACGAAAAGAATTCATCAATTTCATTACTTTTTTTCATACAAAAGCCAGCCTAAAATTTTGTTCCTTTGTATATTAATTCTCTAAAAATGGAAATACGTCATTTACGATTGATAAAAGCAATTGTTGAAGAAGGAAGCATTACAAAAGCGATCGACAAACTTTATTTGACGCAATCGGCTTTGAGCCATCAGCTTAAGGAAGCCGAATATCAATTAGGAACTCCCATCTTTTTGAGAATGAACAAAAAACTGGTTTTGACAAAAGCCGGCGAAAAAATCTACGCGCTGGCTAATGAAATTCTGGAGAAGCTTTCGCAAACCGAAACGCAAATCAAACAAATGGTATTTGGCGAATACGGTGAAATCAGGATTAGTACCGAATGTTTTTCAAGTTACCACTGGCTGCCATCGGTTATGAAGCAATTTCATTTACTGTATCCGAATGTCGAATTGAAAATTATTACAGAAGCCACTCATATTCCATTACAAAAATTAATAGAAAATGTAATTGATATCGCCATTATAAGCGATCAGATTAATGACAACAATATTAAATACATGGAACTTTTTCAGGACGAAGTTGTAATGGCGGTTTCTGAAAATCACGCCTGGGCGAACAGAAAATATGTTGTTGCCGAAGATTTTATCGATCAGCATTTGCTCATTCATTCCCTTCCGATGGAAACGGTTACGATTCACCAGTTTGTTTTGTCCCCGGCCAAAGTAACTCCGAAAAAAATTACAGCGCTCCCACTTACTGAAGCTTCTCTGGAAATGGTTAAGGCTGACATGGGCGTAATGTCTATGGCAAAATGGGCTTTGATGCCACATTTGAAAAACAATCCCATAAAAGCCATTAAAATTGGTAAAAACGGTTTAAAAAGAAAACATTTCATTGCCATTCGGGATAATCAGGAATATCCGGCCTATTTTCATCACTTTATTACCTTTTTACAAACCGAAATTAACCTTCAATGGAATATTCAATAAGAAACTGCGAAATCTCAGATTTACCAAAGCTTGTCATTTTATGCCAGAAACATGCTGAATATGAAAAGGCCGATTTTTCTCCGGAAGGAAAAGAAGAAGACTTAAAAAAAGCGCTTTTCGATCCTCAGCCAAAATTGCATTCTTTGGTTGTTGCAACAGAAAAAAATATTATTGGTTATGTTTCTTATACTTTTGATTATTCAACCTGGGATGCCTCAACTTTCATGTACATGGATTGTCTGTTTTTGGAAGAACAAGCAAGAAGTTTCGGAATTGGCGAAGTTTTAATCGAAAAGCAAAAGCAAATCGGAATTGAAAATAATTGCATCAACATACAATGGCAAACGCCCCAGTTTAATGAAAGAGCGATAAAATTCTACAATAGAATTGGTGCGAATGGAAAAGATAAAGTTAGATTTACGCTAAATTTGTAATTAAAAAATTTTCTCCATTTTTGTCATCCTGACGGAGAAAGGATCACACACGAAACTCGACAAAGATTGGCGACTTTCTGTGCGGAGTTTCTTGTGCGATGCTTCCTCCGTCAGGATGACAAGTTTATGTTCAACCTTTGTACCTTTGTTTCTCTGAACCTTCAAAAAAAATGACAAAAATAAGCATACTAGGCTGTGGTTGGCTAGGCTTACCTTTAGCAAAACAACTTCTCGAAAAAGGATATTCTATAAACGGGTCAACGACTTCTGAAAACAAACTTTCAATTCTAGAACAATCCGGAATAAATCCTTTTTTGGTGGCGCTCGAAAGCGAAAGTGTTTCTGAAACTATAAATGATTTTCTATATAAAAGTGAAATATTAATTATCGATATTCCACCAAAATTGCGAGGAAATAATGCTGATTCCGGAGATTCTTCAAGAAAGATTTTTGTAGAGAAAATCGAAAATTTAATTCCATTTATAGAAAAATCAACTATTAAGAAATTGCTTTTTGTGAGTTCTACTTCTGTTTATGGAGATGAAAATGGAAATATTACAGAAGAAACAATTCCAAATCCTGAAACTGAAAGCGGGAAACAATTGCTTTTAGCGGAAGCTATTCTTCAAAAAAATCAAAACTACGAAACTACGATTCTACGTTTTGGCGGATTAATTGGTGAAGACCGCCATCCTGTAAAGTTCTTAGCCGGAAAAGAAAACCTAGAAAATCCAGACGCTCCGGTAAATTTAATTCATCAGGACGATTGCATCCAAATCATTCACGAAATCATCAATCAATCAAAATGGAATGAAGTTTTTAACGCTGTTGCGCCTTTTCATCCAACAAGAGAGGAATATTATACTCTAAAAGCAAAAGAGCAAAATTTGGTTTTACCGAAGTTTAGTACTGAAAAGTCAAACGTCAAAAAGATCGTTTCAAGTGAAAAAGTCGAAAATAGTTTAAGTTATCAATTTAGACTGGCGAATTATTAAACCATATAAGTAATATAAGTTCATTTAATCAGCTTAGTGAACTTTGCGATACATAAAACTTAAATTTCCTTACATCAGTTATATGGTGGAAAACAAAAACTTTGCGAACTTTGCGAAAGCTTCGAGTCTTTGCGGTAAAAAATATTTGCGGTAAAAAGTAAAAACTATGGAAACAGTCTACATCAATTCACCTTTAGGAATCACCAAAATTGTTGGAGATGAAAATGGTATTGCTGTAATTTCAGTATCTGATGTTGGTACAAATGAGGTTTCAAAGAAAATTCCAAAAGTTTTAAAAGAAGCTGTTTCTCAACTACAGGAATATTTTGAAGGCAAAAGAACCGATTTTGATTTGAAGTTAAATCCGCAAGGAACTGAATTTCAACAAAAAGTGTGGAAATCATTATTGGAAATTCCATTCGGAAAAACAGTAAGTTATATGGATCAAACCAAAAAATTGGGCGATGTAAAAGCGATTCGTGCTGTGGCTTCGGCAAATGGTAAAAATCCGCTTTGGATCATCATTCCTTGTCATCGCGTTATTGGTACCAATGGGTCTTTAACCGGATACGCAGGAGGTTTATCTCGAAAAAAATGGTTAATCGAGCATGAAAACCCAAGCACACAACAAAGTTTGTTCTAATTATTTTTAAATAGTAAGAATTTTACTCATATTTGTATGCTTGCCCAAATACTCCAAGAAGTCTAAAAAACTAATATCTAAGAAGTCACAATAAATGATTGAAAAAATAAACCTAAACAACATTTTATTTCTCGATATAGAAACCGTTCCTGAAGAAGAAAACTTCAACTCGCTTGATCCGGAAATGCAATCGCTTTGGGATCTTAAAACGCAATATCAGCGAAAAGACGACTATACGCCAGAAGAATTTTACGATCGCGCCGGAATTTGGGCTGAATTCGGAAAAATCATTTGTGTTTCAGTTGGATATTTTACGATAAAAGGAGACATTCGAAATTTTAGGGTAACTTCCTTTTTTGGAGAGGAAAAAAAGATTCTTCATGACTTTAATAATCTGTTGAACAATCACTTCAATCAACCTCAACATTTGTTGTGTGGACATAATGCCAAAGAATTTGATATTCCATTTTTAGCCAGAAGAATGATTATCAATCAAATTGCCATTCCGGACAAACTGAATTTATTTGGTAAAAAACCTTGGGAAATTCCACATTTAGACACTTTAGAATTATGGAAGTTTGGCGATTACAAACATTTTACTTCTTTAAAACTACTAACGAAGATTCTCGGCGTTCCATCGCCAAAAGGCGATATTGACGGAAGTCAGGTTGCTAATGTTTTTTATGTCGAAAAAGACATCGACCGAATTGTAACCTATTGCGAAAAAGACACGATTGCTGTCGCTCAGGTTTTCCTGCGTTTACGTCGTGAAGATTTATTGATTGATGAGGAAATTATTCATGTATAACGTCCTATGAAAACTAAAATAATTTTTTATAGCCTTTTTTTAATTGGGTTTATTTCCATTTTTCTTCCATTCGATAAAAATATTGTTAATCAAAAAACTTTACCACTTATCGCTTTTTTTGAAAACATATCTCTTTACAATTTAGATTTTTCAAAAATATTACAATTAATAGTCACAGTTTTAATACCTGGACCATTCATTTTTTCATCAATTTTGTTTTTCTTTAAAAGATATAAAACCCTCATCATTTTTAATCGAATTACTTTGACAATTTTTATTACGTTCGGTTTGATTCGTAAGTTTGATAATTTGTGTATCGGCTATTATCTTTTACTATTTCAACAGATTGCATTGTTTATTCTACTGATTAAGGTAAAAATTGAAAATCAGAATAAACTATCTCAAGTTTAATTTTTTCTCATGACGCATCAGGAAATATCACATCATCGGCTTGTTTCTCAAAAGCTTTATAAAACAACCCCTAGTTCTCCACAAGAAATTGTACATCATATGGGCGCGATGCAGGCTCAGGATTATGCAATGGCAAAATGGGCAATTGGTTCGCGTTGCGATGCTAATGAAATTGAAATTGAAGAAGCTGTAAATACTGCAAAAATCATTCGAACTCATATTTTACGACCAACCTGGCATTTTGTTTCTTCTGAAGATATTTATTGGATGTTGGATGTTTCCGGACCGCAAGTTCAAAAAATGACTATTTCTTCCGCCAGACAATATGGTTATGATATTAAAAAGCTGGAACAAACCAATTCAAAAATAGAAAAACTACTTGCCGGAAATAATCATCTCACGCGAGAGGAAATTATGCGGGAACTTGACATCAAAAAAAGTTCTAGCCAGGATTTTCTGGGAGCAGCAATTATGATGCATGCAGAACTTGGAGGTTTGGTTTGTAATGGAAAAATGAAAGGCAAACAAATTACGTATGCCTTACTTGAAGAACGTGTAAAAAGACCCAAAAATAAATTAACCAAAGAAGAAGGTTTGGCAAAATTGGCTAAACGTTATTTTGAAAGTCATAGCCCTGCAACATTACTAGATTTCTCATGGTGGTCCGGTTTTTCACCAACAATATGCGCTTTAACTATTAACGCAATAAAGTTGCAATTGAGTTTTACTGAAATAGAAAATAAAACATATTACTATGTTAATCAAACATTTATAGACAATAATTTAAACAAACACATTCACTTCCTTCCTGCATTTGATGAGATTTTAATTTCATATAAAACCCGCGAAGCTTCAATTCTATTAGAACATCAATCTAAAGCTTTTACCAATAATGGCATCTTCAAACCTATTATTCTTGAAGATGGAAAAGTAATTGGAACATGGAAAAGAACTATTAAAAAGGATCACGCAAAAATAGAAACGCAGTTTTTTAACGAAACTGAAAGTAATAAAAAAGCGATTCTTTTTGAAGGAATTAAAGCTTTCGAAAATTACCTCGGAACAAAAATCATTATTGAATAAATCTATTTTTTACTAAAACATTGTATTTTCTGGGAAATAGTTCTGGTTTCATTAATAAAATCTTTGGGCATATTATCTCTAAATAATTACATTTACAAAAAAATTAGCATTATGGTATTAAGTAGATTTTGGTTAACGATTTTTATTTCTTCGATTATTTTTATTGTAGTGAGTTTATTTACTGCAAATACTTATACTATTGATTCTGTTATAAATGGAAAGAAAGACGATCCTGTTTTAGTGTCTGAAAAATACATCGACGAGCTTCCTGCTTTCATCAAAGACAGTATTAAAAAAGCTCCGGATCAAAGTATGATCATCAATCGTGATACGCTTAATACTGACACCACTTACGTTTATAAAAATAAAACCGTAAAAATCTATAGCGGACTTCAAAAATCTGATGGTCTATTACCAACTTGTAAAAGCACCTTACTAGATTTAATTCTGCCACTTATCGCTTATTTGGCTTTTTTCTGTGGATTAATGGAACTTTTAATCGTTTCAGGAGCATCCGGAAAACTGGCTAAAGTATTAAGTCCGGTGTTTGTAAAGGTTTTTCCAAGTATTCCTGAAAATCACCCTTCGATATCGTACATGACTTTAAACTTTGCTGCCAATTTCCTTGGATTAGATTCGGCTGCAACTCCGTTTGGACTTAAGGCAATGGAAAGTTTACAGGAAATAAATCCAGACAAAGACAGAGCAAGTGATGCACAAATTATGTTTATGTGTCTTCATGCTTCGGGTTTAACTTTAATCGCAACTTCAATTATTGGCTATCGTGCCGCTGCCAACGCAAGTAATCCGGCCGATGTTATGCTGCCTTGTATTATTACTTCTTTCATTGGTACTATTGCGGCTTTTTTAATTGTGGGAATTAAACAAAAAATCAATTTTAAAAGTGCTTCGCTTCTTATCGTCTTAATGGGATTAATCGCCGCCATTGTTGGGCTGCTGATGTATGTTAATCACTTAGATTTAATTGGGAAAAATTATTTCACCTCTAATCTTTCAGGATTAATTTTGATTGGAATTATTGCTTTTACGTTAATTTTTGCCTTTAAAAATGAAAAGAAATTTATTGAAGCAAACACGACTCCTTTTGACACTTTTGTAGTTGGTGCGAATAATGGGGTTAAAACGGGCGTTACTATTTTTCCTTATGTACTGGGAATGCTGGTTGCTATTTCTCTGTTCAGAAACAGTGGTTTGTTTGAAATTATTAGTAACGGAATTGCTTTTGTTTTTTCGAATATGGGAGTAAGTAAAGAAATTACGAATGCTTTGCCTGTAGCCATGCTTCGCCCTTTTAGTTCTGCAGGATCTCGTGGATTTTTAATTGATTCGATGAACACGTTTGGTGCAGATTCTTTAACAGCAAGATTGAGCAGTATTTTTCAGTGCAGCGCCGAAAGCACTTTTTATGTAATTGCTGTTTATTTTGGTTCAATCAATATCAAAAACACGCGTTATGCTCTAGGCACAATGCTTTTGGTGGATCTTATTTGTGTTATTACGGCAATTTTTGTGGCGACTTGGTTTTTTTAAACAATTGTATATACGTTTAATGAAATTAAAATCCGTCCCAATAATCATATAGAACAAACAAATACCATGAAAATACAAGCCATTATCTTTTTATCCCTTTTAATAAGTTGCCAGAAACCAAAAACAGTTTCTCAAATTCAAACTGAAAAACCGAATGCAAAAAATACAACGGAAACTATTGTTTCAAAAGAAACCTTTCTAAAAACAGATACAATTTCTATTTCTGATGATGGAGAAACATCAAAAGACAATTATATCTTAGTGAATCTTTTAGATCAAAAAGTAGATAAGGACAGTATGGTAGTTGCAAAATTCCGACTTGATTTTTATCTGAATAAAATCAAAACTTCTGATTCAAAAATCACTATTACAGGAATCGAAAAAGGATCAGAATGGGGAGCAATCTTCGGATTGGGAACAGAAAGCATCAAAAGTTCTCCCTTTATTCAAGTTACTTTTGGATATCCGGCTTGTGGTTATATGCAAAGTAATTATTTATATTATGCAAAAAACAACGACTTACAATTGGTTCATGAATGGAATTCTATGTCTGATAGTGGTTGGGGAAACTGGGTAAAATTTGAAAACCCAACATCAAAAACAAATCCGGAATCTTTCTATTGCAAAACAGTTGCATTTGATCCTGATGACAATGATGAAAACATGGGAACTGTTACATATTCAGATTCTATTGTGTTTCGTTTAAGCGGAAATCGCTGGAAAAGCCAATTACTTACGGCTAAAGACAAAAACTATTTTGAGAAAAAAATAAGCTTTAATGATTTTCACAAACAGGAATAAAGTTTATTACAGACCTCTAATTCAAATTCTTTCTTAGGTAAATAATTTTTAACTTTGCCAAAAACAAAGAAATGATTGATTTTATATACCAGGATCCTTATCCAATTTTAAAGGATGACACACAGTACCGCAAAATTACTTCTGATTTTGTAAAAGTAGAACAATTTGGAGAACGCGAAATTTTAACCGTTGATCCAAAAGGTTTAGAGTTATTGGCTGAAGAGGCTTTAACGGATGTTTCGTTTATGTTGAGAACATCACATTTACAAAAACTAAGAAAAATTCTTGACGACCCTGAAGCTACAGACAATGATCGTTTTGTGGCTTACAATTTACTTCAAAATGCTTCGGTCGCTGCCGAAGGTCAGTTACCAAGCTGTCAGGATACCGGAACGGCGATCGTAATGGCAAAAAAAGGCGAAAGCATCTTTACAGGTGTTGATGATGCTGAATGGTTAAGCAGAGGGATTTTTAATACGTACCAAAAACGTAATTTAAGATATTCGCAAATTGTTCCGATCTCGATGTTTGAAGAAAAGAATTCAGGATCAAACCTTCCGGCGCAAATTGATATTTATGCTAAAAAAGGAACTTCTTACGAGTTTTTATTCATGGCAAAAGGCGGTGGATCAGCAAATAAGACTTATTTATACCAACAAACGAAATCATTATTGAATGATAAATCTCTTGATGCTTTCGTTCGTGCAAAAATCAAAGATTTAGGAACTTCGGCTTGCCCTCCCTATCATTTGGCTTTGGTAATTGGAGGAACTTCTGCGGAAGCAAACCTAAGTGCTGTTAAAAAGGCATCTGCAGGATATTATGATCATTTACCCAATACAGGAAACATGTCTGGTCAGGCATTTCGTGATTTAGAATGGGAACAACGCGTTCAGCAAATTTGCCAGGAAAGTGCTATCGGTGCTCAGTTTGGCGGAAAATATTTCACACACGATGTTCGTGTCATTCGTTTGCCACGTCACGCAGCTTCTTGTCCGGTTGGATTGGGCGTTTCTTGTTCTGCAGATAGAAATATCAAAGGAAAAATTACCAAAGACGGAATTTATGTGGAACAGTTAGAAGTAAATCCGAAACAGTTTTTACCGGAAACCGCTCCACATTTAGAAGCGCCTCTTGAAATTGACTTGAATATGCCAATGGCTGATATTTTAGCAAAGCTGACTCAATATCCGATTAAAACCCGATTGAAACTAAACGGAACTGTAATTGTTGCCCGCGATATCGCGCATGCAAAAATTATGGAATTACTTGAATCTGGTCAGCCAATGCCGGAATACTTTAAAAATCATCCTGTTTATTACGCAGGACCTGCAAAAACTCCGGAAGGAATGGCTTCAGGAAGTTTTGGACCAACAACGGCAGGCCGTATGGATGTTTATGTAGATGAATTTCAAAAACATGGCGGAAGTATGATTATGCTGGCAAAAGGAAACCGTACCAAACAAGTTACTGATGCGTGTAGTAAATACGGCGGATTCTATCTCGGTTCTATTGGAGGTCCTGCTGCGATTTTAGCGCAAGACAATATCCTAAAAGTTGAGGTTGTTGACTTTGAAGAATTAGGAATGGAAGCGGTTCGTAAAATTACCGTTAAAGATTTCCCTGCATTTATTATCACAGACGATAAAGGAAATGATTTCTTTGAGAATTTATAGTTTTTTAGGTACTAAGGTGCTGAGATGCTAAGTTTTATATTAAAAAACCGCCTGATTAGGCGGTTTTTCTTTTTATCAATTAAATATTTTTCCTTTGCGCCTTCGTGGCATAAAAATTAAGCACTTTTATCTTCCCTCTCAAAAGCTATAAAATGAGACAATTCTCCTTTTAAATTAAAAACCGGAACGCCCTTAATCTTGCATTTGTAGGTTCTGCCGTCTTTTTTATAGTTTTGAATCGTCTTTTCGAAAGGTATTTGCAATTTTATGGCTTCTCTTATTTCATTTATAGCAGTTTCGCAAGTTGCTGGTCCCTGAAACATTTTTGGAGTTTTACCAAGAACTTCGCTTTCTCTATATCCCGTCATTTTTTTGATTCCGTTTGAGGCAAAAACGATTTTCAAATTGACATCAGTAATTACAACCACTTCATCTTTAATTCGTTCCTTGATTTCTAAACCATCATCATTCCAGGAAAACTGATTCGAAATATCTTCAACATTCTTTAAATCAGCATAATTTGCTTTCAATTCGTTTAGATATTCATAATGAAAATCCCAGGATAAAATAGGAACTGAATTCCGATTTAATAGCTCATCTGCATTAGTCTTTTTCATAGCAATTAATTAAATGTTATATCCTTTTACTCAAAGATAGAACGAAAATTGCGAACTAACTTACGGAAATCCTCATTTAACTAGTGTTTAAGCAATTAAAAAGCAAATTTCAATTGCACAACGACGGCTTTTTTCTCTTCGGTGTTTAAATTACTCAATGAAATTCCGAGCAATCGAACTGAATCTTTCATACGTTCCTGATACAATAACTCTTCTATGGTTTCGAGAATCAGGCTTTTATCTGAAATAAAATATAGCAAAGTTTTGCTTCTGGTTTGCTGTGTAAAATCGCTGTATTTGATTTTAAGTGTAACCGTTTTGCCTGAAATATTATGCTTTTTTAATCGTTTTTCTAATGAAGTTGCAATTCTTTCGAGTTGCTCGAGCATAAAAATCTCCGAGGATAAATTCACATCAAAAGTATGTTCTGCCGCTACTGACTTGGTTATGCGGTGCGACTTTACTTCGCTGTTATGAATACCGCGAACTACTTTGTAATAAAAAGCTCCTGATTTACCAAAGTGTTTCTCCAGAAATTCTAGTGATTTGTTTTTTAGGTCTGTTCCGGTAAAAATGCCCAATTGATACATTTTTTCCGTAGTTACTTTTCC
This sequence comes from Flavobacteriaceae bacterium CRH, assembly GCA_001507425.1. Classification (GTDB taxonomy): domain Bacteria; phylum Bacteroidota; class Bacteroidia; order Flavobacteriales; family Flavobacteriaceae; genus Flavobacterium. The sequence goes on along the minus strand of LMAJ01000014.1, from coordinate 86,801 downwards.
AACTCCGTAAAACTTTCTGATAGGCAATTCTTCCAGAAAAGTCAAAATCTCATCCGGATTAACGGTTTTTTGTCCGTTTGGTTTATTGATGTCGCTGGCAATTTTGGCAACAAATTTATTAACCGAAATTCCTGCCGATGCCGTAAGTCCAACTTCATTAAAAATTCTTAACCTGATTTCCTGAGCCAATAAACTCGCACTTGGGTTTCCTTTTTTATTTTGTGTAACATCGAGATAAGCTTCGTCAAGCGAAAGAGGCTCTACCAAATCTGTATATTCATAGAAAATACTGTGGATTTTACTTGAAATTTCCTTATACCGATCAAAACGAGGGCGGACGAATATAATTTCCGGACAATACTTTTTGGCTAAAACGCCACTAATCGCACTTCGAACACCAAATTTTCTGGCTTCGTAACTTGCTGCCGAAACTACTCCTCTATTCTCTGAACCTCCAACTGCAACGGGTTTCCCGCGCAGAGCAGGATTATCCATTTGCTCTACCGAAGCATAAAAAGCATCCATATCAATATGAATAATTTTTCGATATGTAAGCGTGTCTGACATTATGCAAATTTAAAAAGTAAAGCAATAAAAAAACGTTCCTGACAGTTATAAATAGTATCAATTTTTAAAGATTAATAGCGAAATGATTTCAAACAAATCATTTTCGCTATTTTTGTTGTTATTACCCGAAATTTTAAAAAATGCGAACATTTGTTATAGGCGACATACACGGAGGATTACTCGCACTTGAACAAGTGATGAAAAAAGCCAATGTTACAGAACAAGATACTCTTATATTTTTAGGCGATTATGTAGATGGCTGGAGCCATTCGGCACAAGTAATTGATTATTTAATTGATCTGAAAAGCAAACAAAACTGTATTTGCATTCGAGGAAATCACGATCAACTGGCATTAGACTGGCTTGAAAACAGGCACGAAGATTTTGACGAAGAAATGTGGTACAAACATGGCGGTCAGGCTACTGTTGAAGGATACTCTAAACTTTCTGACGAAAAAAAGAAAACACATATTACCTTTTTAGAAAATTTACAGGATTATTATCTTGACGATCAAAACCGATTGTTTGTTCATGCTGGTTTTACTAATGTGAATGGTGTAGTTTGGGAATATTTTCCGAAATTATTCTATTGGGACAGAACACTTTGGGAATCGGCACTTGCATTAAACCCTAAACTAAAGGTTGATGATTTATATTATCCAAAACGTTTTACTTTATACAAAGAAATTTATATTGGCCACACGCCCGTAACGAGAATTGGAAAAACAGTTCCGATAAACAAAGCTTGTGTCTGGAATGTTGATACGGGAGCTGCTTTTAAAGGACCGCTAACGATAATGAACATTGACACCAAAGAATTCTGGCAAAGTGATCCGTTAAATGAATTGTATTTTAATGAAAAAGGTAGGAATTAATATCTAAAAAACTAAATTTGCAATCCAAATAATTAATATTTAAGTTTATGAAAAAAGTTATCACATTTTTGTTTTTAGTATCATTCGGATTAACTCAGGCTCAGGAAGCTTTTACAGGAAAAGGAGATATAAAAGTTAATGTAGGTGCTAATCTTCAGGATGGCGGTTCAGGAATTCAAGGTTCTGTTGACTTTGGTTTAGGAGAAAATTTCTCTTTCGGTTTCGTTACAACTTACCTTTTAGGAGTAGATAATTACTATGGTTTTTACGGCGTAGATTACTACAATGACAGAAAACCGGAATTTCAAGACCGTTTTGATGCTAAAGCCAGAATTAATGCTAATTTAAGCAGCGTTATTGGTGTTAAAGAATTAGATGTTTATCCTGGTTTAAGCTTAGGGTTACACAATTTTGGTGGTCATGTAGGTGGTCGTTATTTCTTTACTGACGGATTTGGTGTTTTCACAGAAGTTGGTTTCCCAATTGCCAAATACGGCAGCAACGATGGTGTATTCGATCATTTAAACAATCAGGCTACTTTTAGTTTAGGAGCTTCATTTAATTTATAGGATTTTTTAACCGCAAAGAACACAAAGTTTTTCGCAAAGTTAAAAAGCTTAATTGCATAGTGAGAAGATCACAAAGTTTATAAAAAAAGCGTTCATCAATGATGAACGCTTTTTTGTTTTCATAGGAAATTTATGGAGACAACGTTTATTTATTTGCTTAGCAAAATACTCCAATCTGCGCCACTGTAGATTTTGTGTTTGTCTGAAAAACTTCCCTGGTTTACTGCCAATGAAAAATTCAAAAGACTATTGAAATACGCTACATCAGTTCCTATTGCCACTTCTCCAAAAGTATTTACCAGTTTAAGTTTTCCTTCATAAGCTTTTTTAGTTCCGTTGAAAATCTGAATTTTAACCAAATCTCCCGGCTTCAAACCAAGATTAGCAAATGTCTTTTTATCGATATTTGTCCACACATTTCCGTATTGAATATCTAAAATCGGAATTCCACCTTTGATAATCCCTTTTTCGAAGACCGGTTTTTGGTAATCCAGTTTTACCACTTCATTTGGTAATTTTGGGCCTACTTCTTCAAACGTAATGGTTTTAGACGCCAGGCGCGCTCCCGTAAAAGCATAAACATCACGACCATGAAAAGTATAAGATTCATTCGAATTCTGGCGGCGGTTTTTTACCTCATCAATTTCACGAATTTCCTGAATGCCCAATTGTTCGGCAATTAAAGTCAAAGTTCCGTTATCCGGAGTTACAAAATAATGTCCTGATTTAGTCAGTAAAACTACAGAATGCCTTGCTGTTCCTACTCCCGGATCACAAACCGAAACAAAAACAGTTCCTGCAGGATAATATTGAGCCGTTTGCGACAAACGATATGCTGCTTCCCAAATATTGAAAGCCGGAATTTCATGCGTTACGTCAAATATTTTTAAATCGGTAGAAACGCCCATTGCAACCCCTTTCATTGCAGATACTGCTCCATCTTTCAAACCAAAATCTGATTGAAAAACCAATACGTTATTTTGTGAAAATCCATTAAATGTAACAGCACACAAAAAAAGTAATAATCTTAATTTCATTTTTTCTCTTTTTAAAATTTACGCAAAGATATTTCATTAAAACCAAAAAATGATATCTTAAACTTATAAAAAACAAGATTTTATAAATCAATTTTGGTTTTTTACAATTACATTTGCATTTTATTCATTACCCTATGTAATTAATAGGTAATTATAAATAAAAGAACAATTTCCACTACATTTTATACAAACCAATTTTATTATGAGAAAAAAATTAAAAATTGTCATAACTGCAATTCTGACTTTATCGAGTACTTTGTTTTTTGCACAAAGTCATGAGATTAGCGGAACAATTACAAATGAAACCGGAGCTCCTTTAGAGTTTGCTACCATTCTTATTAAAGGCTCTAAAATTAATACAACAAGTGATGCTTTAGGAAAATTTGCCTTATCAACTCCATCAAATAATCCAATGCTTATTATATCGCTATTTGGCTATAAAACCAAAGAGATTGTGGCAAAAGACCATATCATCGAAGTTCAGTTAACGTATGAAAGCAATAATCTTGATGAGATTGTAGTTGTTGGAAGCAGAAACCCTAAGAAAAGTAAACTTGAAACGGCTGTTCCTGTTGATGTGGTAAATCTGGCTAAAATTAGAAATACAACGCCTCAAACTACCACAAATGATATTTTAACCTATTTGATTCCGTCTTTCAATTCAAACCGACAATCTTCTGCGGACGGAACAGAACATATTGATCCGGCTTCACTAAGAGGTTTAGGTCCTGATCAGGTTTTGGTTTTGATTAACGGAAAAAGAAGACATACAACATCGTTGGTAAATTATCAAAATACGGTTGGAAATGGTTCTGTTGGTACAGATTTGAGTGCCATTCCGGCTTCGGCAATTAAACGCATTGAAGTTTTACGCGACGGTGCGGCTGCACAATACGGTTCAGATGCTATTGCGGGCGTGATCAATTTGGTTTTAAAAGACAATGCCGGTTTAGAAGCTAATGCTACTTATGGCGGAACTTCAAGAAATGACGGTCAAACCACTAACCTAAATTTAAATTACGGATCGAAAATTGGCAACAAAGGCGGTTTTATCAACCTTACGGCTGAATTTAATGATCGCCAAAAGACGAATCGTTCTCAAAATAACAATCTTATCATTTTTGATCAGTCTGCACAAGGCAATTTCTTTGCTTACGATTTTGCCGATGATCCGGCACAATCACGCCAAATTGATGATAATTTATTGGCTCAAAACGGATTGAAACGCGATGATTTTAATTTCCAGATTGGAGATGCAAAAATCCAGAATATTCAGGGTTTCTTTAATGCTTCCATTCCCTTAAATGATCAGATTGAGTTTTATGCTTCCGGAGGTGTGAGCCACAGAACCGGAACTGGTTACGGTTTCAGACGTTTGCCAAGTGAAACAGAAAGCGTTGTGGCCTCTATTTTTCCTTTCGGATTTCAGCCTGAATTAAATTCGGTTGTAACGGATCTTTCGTCTTCTTTTGGTTTTAAATTTAAATTTGGCGAATGGAAACTGGATTTGAGCAACACCATCGGACAGAATAAATTTGATTATGAGGTTTCAAACACCAACAACTTTTCATTAGGCGATAATAGCCCGACTGATTTTGAAGCCGGAAATCACTCTTTCCTTCAAAATACGGTAAATGCTGATGTTACCAGATTGTACAAAGATATTTTTAGCGGCTTAAATGTGGCTTTTGGAGCTGAATACCGTTTTGAAAAATACAAAATTGTTGCTGGTGAAGAAGCTTCTTATATTGATGGCGGAGCACAATCGTTTCCCGGGTTTTCTCCTTTGAATGAAGTTGACAAAGACAGAAACAGCGTTGGCGTTTATGCTGATGTTGAAGCTGATATCACCGACAAATTCTTAATTGGTATTGCAGGCCGTTATGAAGATTTTACCGATTTCGGCAATACTATTAACGGAAAATTATCTGCCCGATATAAAATTCTAAACAACCTTTCTGTACGTGGAGCTATTAGTTCAGGGTTTAGAGCGCCTTCGTTACACCAACAATACTTCAATAACATTGCAACGGATGTTGTTGATGGAGAAATCCTGAATTCAGGTATTTTTAGAAATGACAGCGATGTTGCGAAACAACTCGGAATTCCGAAATTGAAAGAAGAGACTTCAAGAAACTACAGTTTTGGTGTTGTTTTTTCTCCAATCAAACAATTACACATTACGGCAGATTATTATCACATTCGAATTGACAACAGAATTATCCTTACCGGAAATTTAGGAAATGATGCTTACGGGGAACCTGTTCCTGAACTTCGTGATTTGTTTGCGCAATATGGGGCACAAACAGGTCGTTTCTTTACAAACGCAATCAACACTACTACAAACGGTCTTGATGTTGTAATTGATTATGATTTGAATGTTGGAAAAGGAAAATTGAACCTTTCGTTATTGTACAATTACAACGATAACAAAGTCGCTGATCAGTTAAACAATATTCCATCCATATTTGTTGGACAGGAAGATGTGTATTATGGTCCTCAGGAAAGAAGTTTGATTGAAACCAATACGCCTAAACACAAAGGAACTTTCGCTATAAATTACAGTGTAGACAAATGGAACTTTTTATTGAGAAATACTTATTTTGGAGAAGTGATTCGTGATGGTTTCCCGTTTGGAGGAATCCAGAAACACAGCGGAAAAGTGGTTACCGATTTGACTGTAGCTTATAAAATAACTCCAAAAGTTCAGATTGCTTTGGGTGCAAATAATTTATTTGATGTTTTCCCGGATAAACAAATCTATGAAAATAGTTATTATGGCGTATTTAAATACGCACCGGTTCAGATGGGAACTACGGGAGCTTATTACTTTGGAAGAATGAGTTTTAGCCTTTAATAATTAATGTATTAATTTAATAGCTAAATTTAACAAAGGGCACTAAGGTTTTATTACTATCTTTTTTAATCTCGCAAAGGCGCAGAGTCGCAAAGTTTGTTACGGTAACTGACTAAAAGATTTAAATAATTAAAAAATCTGCTTAAATCTGTAGAATCTGCGTGAAACAAAACTTTGTGACTTTGTGACTTCGAGATTATACTTTACATAAAAAAGCCCCGCAAATTGCGGGGCTCTTCGTTTTTACTAACTCAAAATATTATTTCTTCGCAAATTTCTTCACTATTTTTTTGTCACCGTTAACCAATTCGATGATGTAAATTCCTGTATTTAATCTGCTTACATCAATAGCATTTGCAGAAAGTTCACCTGAACCTAATTGTTGCCCTAATGTATTTATGATTTTATAAGTGTATCCATTAGTTTCTGATAGTGAAACATTTAATTCACTTTCTACCGGATTTGGATATAATGCAAAACGAGAAGTTTCATTCGTTTCTGTTAATCCTCCACCCACTATTTCTTCTACTACAACTACTCCGGAGGCTGTAATGTTTATAGAATAATCTTCAACTTGCCCGTAAGAGAAAGCCTCACACGATGTTGGAATTGCATTGTATTTCATTGAAACTCTCAATCTTGTTGTTCCAAGAGTTGCCGTTGCAGGAATTGTAATAGATCCTGTAACCGGAGTCGTTTTTGATGCCGCTTTTGTCCATACTGTTTCTCCTGAATCTGAGAAATCTCCATCCTGATTGTAATCTATAAATACCGCATAACCTTCGTTATAAGTTGTAGATGTCCAGGAAGGAGTAATTGTAATGGTGTACGCAGTTCCTCTTGCAGCATTTGTAGAAACACCAGTATAGTTTTCATAACCAGTTGTTCCTGTCGAAGTATTGTTGATGGTACCAAATACTACTTTGCTAATTCTTTCATCTGCAGTACTATTTCCCTGAGATGTACAATACGTTATACCCGCTGCAGTTGTAGTAACATTTACAGTGCTGCTTGAAGCTGAAACATTTCCTGCAGCATCTTTGGCTTTTACACTAAAAGTATATGCTGTTGAAGCCGTTAATCCTGTTACAGTATAAGAAGTTGTCGTAGAGGAACCTTTCAAAGTTGTTCCCTGGTAAATATCATATCCTGTTACTGCAACATTATCTGTTGAAGCTGTCCAGGTTAAATTTGTTGTTGTACCAGTTGTACCAGATGCAGCTAAAGCAGTTGGAGCTGATGGAGCTACCGTATCTGTAGAACTTGAATAAGCAGCACCAACTCCTACAGCATAAAATGCATTTGTTGTTGCAATAACTTCAGCAGAACCTGCACCATACAAATCGATTGCCGATTGTATTCCGTAAGTTCTTGCATTTGCATACGTTGAATTTGCTGATAAATAAGAATCTTCTAAACGAAAAGCAATTTTTTCAGCTTTATCAACAGTTATTCCAGTTACACTGAAGGCATTTCCAATATCATTTGTTCCTGATTTTCCAACAGATAAAATATAAAACCAGTGGTTCAAAACACCAGAATTGGTATGAACTCCACATTGGTCATTATTATTTGTTGGCGTACAGTTGACATTTATCCAGTTTGTTCCTCCGTAAGTATCCGGCTGGCCTTCGGCATTTGGATCGCTCATAGAACGCAAAGCAGCGTGCCCGCTTCTTCTTTCAATATCTTCACCAACCAACCAGATTGATTTTGTTGGCGCTGAATGATACTCAATACAAGCTGCCCAAATATCTGAGAAAGCCTCGTTCATTGCCCCAGATTCTTTTTGGTATGCTAAGTTTGCTGTATATGTACAAACTGCATGACCTATTTCATGCCCGGCAACATCTAGTGAAGTTAAAATATCAAATCCGCCAGTTCCGGTTCCGTCTCCGTATGTCATTACGCTTCCATTCCAGAATGCATTGTTATTGCTCGAATATCCTGCAGCAACTAAATTATAGTGTACATAACTTTTAATTTTTGCTCCGGCATCATCAAAACTATTTCTGGTATGTACTGTTGACCAATAATCATACGTTTTTTCTGCGCCCCAATGTGCATCGAGTGCGCCATTGTCTTTATTGGCATTATCGTATTCTGCTGCTGTCCAGTTATTATCTGCATCTGAAAAGTTTGTTGTTGGGTATGTAGCTGTCCTTGCAGAGTTATACGTTTGAACACCCAAACCACGAGAAGTATCAGACAAAATATAAGATGATCCGCTTAAAGTAGTTTGTATGGTTTGCGTTCCGCTGTAGCGAGTCGCTGCATTTGCAGCAACAATTGCCATTTTGGATGCTGATGTTTCTTTATTTGGTGCAACTAAAGAAGAAGATTTCTTTGCATGAACATTATCATTTAAATGTTTTATCGTTGCGTTATAAAATAGTGCTTTTCCGGTTTCGGCATCAATATAAAGATCACCGCGGCTTAAAGGTTTTGTGGCATAAATGTCAAACTTATAGGCCAGGCGAACTTTATCAGTTGTTCTTATTTCTCCTTGTTGTTCCATGTCTGGTAATAAAACAAGTTCTCCTTTTGGTTTTTCGTAACCCATTTCGATAGCATCTTGTGGTTTATCCCAAAGATATTCTGTAGCACGGGTATAACTAAGTGCTTTATTAAAAGCTTCTTGTGCAGAAAGAGATGGTGTAGTTTTTACATTTTTGATGTCATAAAATTCACCGTTCATAGAAACTATTTTCCCATCTTTTGAGTGTAATGTGTAATTCGCAAATTCAACTTTGATACCTTGTTCATACAATTGAAATTTTTCATGTACATAACCTTGTTTATCAGATTCTGTTTTAACTTTTGTAAAAGTCTGCGTATCTTTTAAACCAAGTTGTTCTTTAAACACTTTTTGCGAATCAGTACCTTTGTAGGTCGATTTTTCATTAAATGTAATTAAACTTGGCTGTCCGTTTTCTGATACACTTTTCTGGCTTACCTGTTTATCTGCGGTAACCTGGGCAAATGAAGTGAGCGAGAAGGTAAATACTGCGGCGGTCGCAATAATTTTTGGTAATTTTTTTTTCATAATAAAGGGGTTTAAAGTTTGGTTAAATAGATTACAAACGAAATACTTCACGTAAGTAAATACTTAATTTATGATAAAAGTATTTTAATTTTGTCAGATAGTCGATGAAATTTGCCGTTAGTCGATGAAATGCAATGCTTTTTATCTAAAATTCACTTTTGTTTAACAAACTGTAAGAATTTCATAAAAAAATGTGCGAAATTTATTATATCGATTATTTATAAATGGCTATTAAATAGTCTGTAGACAATATTTACTAAAATAAATACTCCAATCTTTAAATTTATCCTACAAAAAAAGCCAGCCTTTAGGCTAGCTTTTATAATTTTTATAAAAAAGGTAATTATTTAGATATCCATTTCGGGAATTTCACCTTCAATAATTAAATTGGCTTCCGTTGAAGCAATAATATGTTCTACAGAAACACCTGGCGCTCGTTCTAAGAGCTTAAAACCTTTTTCTGTCACTTCGAGAACCGCAAGCTCTGTTACAACCTTTTTTACGCAACCAACGCCTGTTAATGGTAAAGTACATTTTTTAAGTATTTTAGATTCGCCAGCTTTGTTCACGTGCATCATCGCAACAATGATATTTTCGGCAGAAGCCACAAGATCCATAGCGCCTCCCATTCCTTTTACCATTTTGCCCGGAATTTTCCAATTGGCAATATCTCCATTTTCTGAAACTTCCATTGCCCCTAAAATCGTTAAATCTACTTTTTGGCTTCGAATCATTCCGAAACTAAAAGCGGAATCAAAGAAACTGGCACCAGGAAGCGTCGTAATCGTTTGTTTTCCGGCATTTATAATATCTGCATCTTCTTCTCCTGCAAAAGGAAAAGGTCCCATACCAAGAACTCCGTTCTCACTCTGAAACTCTACTGCAATATCTTCTCTAACATAATTTGCAACCAAAGTTGGAATTCCGATTCCCAGATTAACAAAATATCTGTCTTTTACTTCTTTAGCAATTCGTTTTGCAATATCTTCTTTACTTAGTCCCATATATTAATATCTCTATTAGATAATTATCCAGATTATCTGATCCTTATTTCTTAGTAAAATAATCCCACGTCGCTCTCGCTATGTCTGCAATTATTTTCTCGGTATCTTCTTGTTTTTCTGTGATGTTTTTTAAGTATACTGAAAGTATAAAATGTTTTCCGTTTGGAAGTTTTACGATGCCTATATCGTTCATCGCTACTCTCAGATTATCATCATTTGTGCCTGAAATTCCTGTTCTGTGAGCGAGTTCAGTACCTTCGGGAAGTCCGGCTTTCATCCAGGTAAGCCCTCTGGATGTTTCTATCATTATTTGATATAAATATTTTGTGGTATTTTCTTTTAAAACTTCTCCTTTAAAGAATTTCTCCAGCAGTTCTGTTGTTGCCAATGGAGTTGTTGTATTTATATAAAGATTTTTCCAGGTTTTCATTTGTTCTTCGTTCACTTTAATTACGAAGTCCTTAATGCCTTGTTTATTTATAAGTTTCTGTACTTCTTTTGTTCCTCCAACCAAATCAATTAAAATATCGCAGCCATTATTATCACTATGCGAAACGGTATATCTTAATAATTTATCCAGAGTCAGGTTCATATTTCCATTCGGATACTCTTTTTGCATTGGACTCCATGTATCTTCATGCAGATCTTTCTTTTTAATGAAAATTTCCTGTGTCAATGAAAGTTTACCATCATCGACTTTATTTAGAACCGCTAGTGCAATATGAAATTTAAAAACACTCATCATAGGCGCTTTTAAATTTCCGTTAATGCTTAATGTGTCTTTATCTTCAATACCTTTAATAGAAATTCCGACGGTTGCATTCTTAGATGCAATTATCTGATTAAGCTGCTCACGTAGTTGATTTGTTGTTTGAGCAAAAGCATGAAACGAGAAAACAGAAAATATAATGATATAAAAAAGTTTAGTCATCTTATCTTAATGTGTTAATTATGCATTTTGTCTAACCGTTCGCTGCTCAATTCTCTTTTCAAATTTTTCTCCCTGAAAAATACGTTGTACCATAATTCCCGGAATATGAATCTGATTTGGATCTAGACTTCCAACCGGAACCAGTTCTTCAACCTCAGCAATTGTAATTTTTCCGGCACCGGCCATACATGCATTGAAGTTCCTGGCAGTTCCTTTAAAAATTAGATTTCCGGCTTCATCGCCTTTCCAAGCTTTTACAATGGCAAAATCAGCTTTAAAAGCTTCTTCCATAATATGCATTTTACCGTTAAATTCACGAACTTCTTTTCCTTCTGCAACTTCAGTTCCGTAACCTGCGGGCGTGAAGAAAGCCGGAATACCCGCTTGGGCTGCACGACAGCGCTCTGCCAAAGTTCCTTGAGGTGTAAGTTCAACATCTAATTCTCCTGAAAGCATCTGGCGTTCGAATTCAGCATTTTCGCCTACATAAGATGAAATCATTTTTTTGATCTGCTTCTTTTGCAAAAGCAATCCTAAACCAAAATCATCAACGCCTGCATTGTTTGAAATACAAGTTAAATCTGAAATGGATGTATTTACTAAAGCTGCAATTGTGTTTTCCGGAATTCCGCATAAACCAAAACCTCCAAACATAATGGTCATTCCGCTTTCGATTCCTTCAATTGCTTCCTTAACGTTATTTACTTTTTTTGTTATCATAACAAAGTCTCTTTATTACTGTATAATTTTGATAAAAATAAGATTTTTAGATTAAATTATAACGATTTCGTAATGATTTTAATAGATTTATTTTGACACTTAATTCCCAATATTTAATTAATTAGTAATTTATATCTATCGTATCCATTTTATCATGTCACTTTAACTATATATCTCGTAGAGATTGAATATTGGTAGAAATTTATTGTTATCAATGTTTGTCCCGTAGGGACTTAATCAATATTCTGAAAAGATGTAGTTCCTACGGAACATTCCAAACATCGCAACATTTAATTTACTACCCACATTTAACTCCTAAAGGAGTATAACTGTATGGTTATAATATTTTAAAAATAATTCTATACCTAAAAAAATATCCTTTTGTTTCTTCCGAATATCAGAAGCTACAAAAGGATATGTTTTTATTTAAAAGCGCGATAGATCTATAATTCGAACTCGTCTGTATTTTGTTCTGTTTGTGTAGTATCTTTTACAACTGCCGGTCTGGCATAGCAATCTACTTTTATAGAAAGGTTTGAAGGTCTTTCAAATTCTGATTTTGAAATCTGAAGTCCCGGATCTGCGTAGCAAAGTTTCATAAAATAACCCCAAATTGGTAATGCAGCAGTAGCTCCTTGTCCGTAAGTTAAACTTTTAAAACGTGCAGAACGATCTTCACAACCTACCCAAACTCCGGTTACTAAGTTTGGAACCATTCCCATAAACCAACCATCTGACTGATTTTGTGTTGTTCCTGTTTTACCTGCAATCGGATTTCTAAACATGTATGGATATCCTGTCCAACGGTTATCTCCACTTCCTCCGCCTTGCGTACGTAAACGTGCACCAGAACCAGTTTCGGTAACTCCTTCTAATAATTTGATTACGGCAAAAGCAATATCCTTATTTAAAACGTCGTGAGATTCCGGAATTGGCTCGTAAATTACTTCTCCACTTTTATTCTCAATACGGCTTAAAAATTGTGGTTTTACATAAACACCCTGATTGGCAAATGTGCTGTAAGCGGCAACCATATCTTCAACCGTAATATCTACAGCTCCAAGAGCGATAGAAGGCTGTGCAGGAATTTCTGTTTTTACACCTAGTTTATGCGTAAGTTCTACAACAGCTTCCGGACCTGTTCTGTCAATTAATTTTGCTGAAACTGTATTGATTGAATTCGCTAAACCTTGTTTTAAAGTTACCATTCCGCGGTATCTGTTGTCTGAGTTTCTTGGTTCCCAGTCAGCAGTAACATTATGACGTCCTTTATGAATCATAAATGGTCCGTCAAGAATAGAATCACAAGGAGACATATTCAATTGCTCAATTGCTGTTGCATAAACAAAAGGTTTAAAAGTAGAACCTACTTGTCTTGCCCCTTGCCCCACGTGGTCGTATTGGAAATATTTATAATTAATTCCCCCAACCCAAGCTTTAATATTTCCGGTTTGAGGCTCCATCGCCATCATACCTGATTGCAAAAAGTGTTTGAAATAACGAATAGAATCAAGCGGAGTCATGGTTGTGTCACGTTCGCCTTTCCAGGTAAAAATGCGCATTTTTGTTTTCACTTTAAAAGAAGCAATAATGTCGTCTTCACTTTTATCCATATCTTTCATCATGGCCCAACGCGTAGAATTTTTCATCGCCTGCATCATGATACGATCTGTTTCTGCTTTAGTAATATTTACGAAAGGTGCGTTTTTATTGGTTTTCATTTCAATAAAAAATTGCTGTTGAAGATTTTTCATGTGTGAAGAAACTGCTTCTTCTGCATGCAACTGCATTCTAGAATCGATAGTAGTATAAATTTTCAAACCATCTTTGTAGACATCATAATCAGAACCGTCTGGTTTTTTGTTTTCAGCTACCCATTTTTTCATATAATCACGAAGATATTCTCTAAAATAAGTTGCCGTTCCTTCGCGGTGGCTTTCCAGTTTAAATTTTAAAGCTATTGGTAATGCCTTGTACTTGTCTTTTTGAGACTCTGTAATCATCTTGGCTTTTACCATTTGAACCAACACCACATCACGACGGTTTTTAACACCAGTAGGGTTTCGCAACGGATTATAAAGAGATGAATTATTAAACATTCCAACCAATATTGCCGATTCGTCTATAGTTAAATCTTTAGGTTCTTTGGAAAAATAAGTTTGTGCAGCCGAACTTACTCCAACCGAATAATTTCCAAAATCGTAAACATTGCAGTACATTGCTAAAATCTCATTTTTGGTATATTGTCTTTCCAGACGAATGGCAATAATCCATTCTTTTATCTTTTGCACTATCCTAAAGGGCAAAAAGCTGGATCCTCCACGATGAAATAATTGTTTTGCTAACTGCTGTGTTAGTGTACTAGCTCCTCCATTGGTTCCTAAAGAAAAAGCAGCACGTAAAGTTCCGCGCCCATCAATTCCTGAATGCTCATAAAAACGTGCATCTTCAGTTGCAACCAATGCATCTACAAGGTTTTTTGGTAAATCTGAATATTTAAGTTGTGATCTGTTGGTTTTGAAATATTTACCAAGAACAACTCCATCAGATGAAATAATCTCTGTCGCTAAATTAGAATCCGGATTTTCCAGGTCTTCAAAAGATGGCATCGAGCCGAATAAACCCCATGAGGCAAATAAAAAGAAAGCTAAAATGCCCAATAAAGTATAGACGAAAACTCTCCAGAATTTCTTTTTATAGTAGTTAATATCTTTGGTACTCTTAGGTTGATTGTTTTTTTTGGTGGCCATAACTATTTTTCTAATCTTTTTGTTCAATTCTAAAACCTACATCTGTAATACCTTCTAATTCCTGAACTCCCGGAATTTTTCCTGATTCACGAACCGCTTGTTTAATGTGCACTTTGTAATGTCCTCTAAACTTTACATCTGCCTTATAAAACAATTTACTTTCTTTAATGTCAGTAAAACCGTTTCCTAATAAAGTTCCATCCTTTGCTGCCATTTCGTATTCTAAAGTATCAACTTTAGTAAAACCATTTGGCATTTCAATAGCAACAATTAAAAACAAATTATTGAATGGATAATTGTTATTGTCTCTCAAATTTACAAATAAATTGTATTTTTTGGTAGAATCTAAAACTGGCAGATCAAAAGTTACAATACTGTCTTTGTGCCAGGCACTTCCAACTGATTTATACTGATCGAATACTCTTTTTTTATCGCATGAAAAAAGAAGTATTGCTGCCAAAAGGAGAATTCCGCTATTTTTTATTCTCATTTTTAGTAATAATTATAGGTTTTCTAGGTTCAGCCGGTTTATTATCATTCGATTTTGGCTTATTCGACTGATTTTGTTTGTTATTATTATTTGGCTTGTTTTGTTTATTCTGATTTCCTCCAGCCGGTTTATTATTATTGTTATTATTATTTCCTTGCTGAGGCTTATTAGGAGTTGCAACAATTGCCGCCTCTGCATTCGGTTTACGTTTGCGATTTGGCTTTTTCTTTCTTTTCGGCTGATCAAAGCGTGTTAAACTCTCTTGACCCATTGCATTATTAAAGTCTTTTTCCGGCTCTAATTCTACTTCTATAGCAAAATCTTCTAACGAAGAAACTTTGTTTTTTAGTTTGTTTTCGGCAATAATTTCTTTTACCTGATCAATTTTTAAAACATGCCAGTTTGCGAAGTTATTTGTATAAGCAAACCACATTAAACCTTTAAAGATATCTTGTTTTTGGCAAATGGCATCTCCTTTTTCCGTCACTAATTTAGTATCATAATCCGGAAAATCCTTCAATGCGTCCATGTAAGTGTCAAGCTCATAATTTAAGCAACACTTCAATTTTCCGCATTGTCCTGCCAATTTTTGAGGGTTTAGTGAAAGTTGTTGGTAACGTGCCGCAGAAGTATTTACACTTCTAAAATCTGTTAACCAGGTAGAGCAGCACAATTCTCTTCCGCAAGAACCAATTCCGCCCAAACGAGCTGCTTCCTGACGGAAACCAACTTGCTTCATCTCAACTCTTGTACTGAATTCTTTAGCAAAATCTTTAATCAAAAGTCTAAAATCGACTCTGTCATTTGCCGTGTAGTAAAAAGTAGCTTTTGATCCGTCTCCCTGAAATTCAATATCAGAAATTTTCATTTCCAGTTTATGCTGAATCGCTAATTCACGCGCACGAACTTTCATTGGTTCTTCGCGATCACGCGCTACAGACCAGATATCGATATCTTTTTGAGATGCTTTTCTGTAAATTTTTGGTACTTCATTACTTTCGTGATTGACACCTTTTTTCTTCATTTGAATTTTAACCAATTCTCCTGTCAAAGTAACAATCCCAATATCGTGTCCTGGTGATGCAACTGTTGCTACAATATCACCAATACTTAAAGTTAATTTCTCTGAATTTCTAAAAAATTCTTTGCGTCCGTTTTTAAAACGAACCTCAACACAATCAAAAATCGCCTCTCCATTAGACGGACTCATGTTAGCGAGCCAGTCAAAAACCGTCAATTTATTGCAGCTATCGGTGCCGCAAGTCCCATTATTTTTACAACCTTTTGGCGCACCGCCATCTGAGGTTGAACAACTTGTACATGCCATAATTATATATGTAGTGTTGCAAAAAGGCAACTTAAGTTCATAAACGTTTGATCGGTAAAGATAGTATTTTTTTTAGTTTGCTTTTTATGGATTAAAACTAAAGGGTTGTTAAATAAAAAACGTGTCTTTTTTCTGCCTCAAACTCATTTCAAATTTCTTTTACAGCAATTTTAAAAAAATTTCTTCAAAAAAAACTTACTGTGCTTATTTTATCATACAAAAAATGATTTTTAATTTTTATCCTGAAATATATTTATCAATTTTATGTTTTTAATCCTGAACAACATTTATAAAAGCCTGAATTATCAATTCCGACTTAAAATTAAACCTATCTTTCATTTTAAATATCAATTCAAATGCAAACACAAAACCAAATTGAAAGTTTCCTTTTTCAGGGAAAATTTGACGAGGCCAGAGAATGTCTAAATAACGGAGAAAATTTTAACGAACACTATCTTAAAAACAACTTTTCTCAAATCGCAGCCAAAATTATTGAAGCCAAAGAAATTGATTTCATTGAAAAATTAATAAATGCCGGATTTATTGAAACTGATATTTATGAACTTGACAGTTTTGATAAATCAATTTTCGCCCCATTGAGCAGATATTTAAAAGAAGATGATGAATCGCTTTCTTTTTTCGAAGCAGTGATGTCAAAAATGGACAATATTAATGACGAAATCAGCGATCAGACTTTACTAAGATATTTTCTGGAAAAAAGTGCTCCACCAAAAATCATTAAAACCCTTATTGATAATTTTGGAGCAAATGCACAGTATAAAAATAATGCCGAAGAAAAGCTTATTTACTCTGTTATAAATACTTATGGTTTAGAAACTGAGAAAACAAAAGAGTACATTTCTATACTTACAGATAACGGTGTTGACATTAATGAAAAAAATATTGTTGGGACAACTCCGCTAATGTGTGCTGTTAAAAGAACCAGAAAAGATATTTTACCGTTTTTACTTGAAAACGGAGCCGATGCCAACGAAACCGATAATCTCAACAATACTGCTTTTTATTATGCTGTGGCAGAACAGTTTTCGTATGATATGTACGATGCTTTAGCAACTGTTTCTTCACCTGATTTTAATATTGTAAACAAAGACGGACGAACTTTATTGACTAATTTTATCAGTTCTGTTTCTGGTTCACCAACAGATATTACCTTTCTTGAAAGATTATTATCTGATGGTGCCGATGTGAATTTCTGTGCACAGTATTACGGACAGCCAAAATCCGGAATTGATTTTGTTGTTGAAAAGAAATCGGATATTTTAAAATCGGTTTTAAATACTGTATCTCTCGATATCAATGAACAAGACAATCACGGAAACACCATTTTACATAAAGTCTGTGCCTATAATGTTAACTACGATGCTGAAATGGCAAAGGAAACTTACAGAAAAGTAAAATTATTACTGGATCAGGGTGCTGATATTTCGATCACAAATGATAAAGATGAAACAGCATTAATGCTGGCTTCCGGCGATAATTTGAAAATTAAAACGGTTGAACTTTTAATGAAACAATAAAACAATCATTCATTTAAAAACGAGTATACATGTCAATGTCATTTATAATTGCCTGTGAAAATGGCAACAGAAAAATAGCCGAGTTACTTCTTCAAAATAAAGAAGTTGATGTAAAATATACTGACGAAAGAGGGAGAACAGCCTTGCATTATGCCGCGCACAGAGGATATTTGGATATTGTAAAAATATTAACTGAAGATGGTGCCGATATTAATTATGAAGATCATCAGGGAGAAACGCCAATGTATTTTGCCTGTCTGCAAAAACAGAAACAAACTGCTTTGTATCTTTTAGAAAATGGTGCAGAAATTAACAAAAACGATAAATACGGAAATAGTCTTTTGCATTTAGTGGTTCAGACTGCTCAAATTGAAATTGCAACAAAGTTGCTTGAAGCAGGAATTGATGTTAATTTATTGAATAACAACGGCGAAACTCCACTTTTACTGGCATGTGCAAAATTAAACCGAGAAATCATCCAATTACTTTTGGATAAAGGTGCAGATATTAATGTAACCGACAAACAAGGAAATACACCTTTAATTTATGCATGTTATACAAAATCCATCCCAATGGTGACTTTGCTTCTTGACAACGGCGCAGCTATTAATCATACAAATCATGCTGGAGAAAACGCACTTTTGATTGCCTGTTATGAAACCAACAGAATGCTTGCTAAACTTTTAGTAGAAAGAGGAGCCGATGTTTTTGTATCCAATAATAACGGATATTCGCCTATTTGGTATGCTTGTGCAAATAATCAAAAGGAAATTGTTTCTTTATTTTTAGAAAACGGAGTTGATGTAAACTACAGTAAACCATTGGCAAGTGACACGTCTTCGATGAATGATTATCTGGATTGGATTGTTAGTGCTACCAATATTGCTAACGAATCTAGCTTTACATTAAACACAACTTACAATTATGGCGGAGAAAGTCTTTTGCATGTAGCAACTAAAAAAGGGAATTTGAGTATGGTAAAATTGCTGATCGAAGCCGGAGCAAATATCAACATTCAGGACGAATCCGGGAATACGCCTTTACATTACAGTGCAGCAAACGGAAAGAAAGATGTAGTTAAATATTTACTTGACAACAAAGCTGATGCCTCAATTGTAAATGTAAAAGAACAAAAAGCAATTGATTATTCGAATGTAAAAGGTTTTAATGAAATTACCGAAATGATTCTAAAATATGCTCCTTCAGGAACTGTTGTTACACCAATTCACCAACAAGAACCCGAAAAAGCTGATGTTTCTAACTCTATGGAAGGAAAGAAAAAAGCATTGTTAGATTTGAAAGAACTTTTAGATGCCGGAATATTAACTTCAGAAGAATTTGATGTTGAGAAAAGTAAGATTTTAAAAGGATAATAATCAAATAAAGTTTTAATAAAAAAGTAAAACCCTATTCTGTGATAACACAAAATAGGGTTTCTTTTTTTTATTCCAGAAGTACTAAAATTTGTTAAGTTTACAATAATTTATGATTTAGCATAAAAACCAAAAACCATCCCAAACCAAACCTTAATCTAATGAACAATAAAATTGTATTAAACGAAGAAACAAACTACTTTAACCATTTTAATTTTTCAAAGTTTAAAAATATTCTATACCCTCTTGCTATTGTTGCCTTTCTTTTTATCATCAGGCAGTTTATCACAAATAATTTTTACATTTCAAGACCGGGAGGTCATGGAATGCTTGAGTTACTTGACCCCCTTAATAGTGCTAAGGAATTACCGATATGGGCAGAAATCCTTAATAAATTTATCGGAATATTAATTGGAATAGTCATGATTTGCTGGGAAGCGATCTATGAAAAAAAATATGACAAAATAAAGTTTGCTCTTTTAATCTGCTTACCATCTGTAGCTTTGAATCTGATGTATCTTTATTCAAATTTTTATGGATCACAAACTCCAAAAGCATTGTCTATTATTTATTTCATCATGGGTTTTTTTCCAACATATGCTTTATACGGTGCATTGAGAGGAAAAATACTTTATGGAAAAAAATTAAGCCTAATAGGATATTTGATTGGAATTATAGCCATAGTAAGCATCAGTCCCATATATCAAAAACTTGGATCATTAATGCTGAAAAACGATTTATTTATACCTATTTATTCTTATGGAAGTGCGGTTTCAAATGTTTTTATCCCACTATCTTTTTTCTATTTTATATTTTTATCAGATGCTGGATTTTCTTTTGAGAATTTTATAAAAATGCCTTCTGCTTCATTTATAACAAACAAAAAGTTTACTACGCACTTTATAATTCTATCTACTTCTTTATTTGCTCTTCATTTGAACTTCACTGAAAACTTCTCCCAACATTGGTTTGGTTATATGAGTTCTAAATTTGAAATTATTTTCTATAGTATGTTTGAGTTTTTTAGAGTTATTCTTCAGGTTGCATTTGTATACTTGCTATTTTCACAGCTATTGCTTTTACAATTAAGTGTATTACGAAGAAGACCCTTATGGATCTATTTTTTAAGTTTTGTCCCAGTAATTAATTTGATTACATTATTTCTTTTTTTCCGCAAAAGTATCCCATTAAGTAATGCTGAATATCTTGAAATGGAAGATAAAGAACAACAAAATCGATCTTTTCTTCAATTGTTCATTTTATTTTTTGCAACGGTATATTGCATCTACAAGTTTATTGCAATCGGATTAAGCCGCGAAAACTTAATCTATATGATCTTAGCCATTATTTTACTGTATATTTTTATATTATATTTTAAATTTGGCATTTGGATTGCTTTTGGACTGTTGGGCATAATGGCGATATACTTTTTATTGCAAGATATGTCTACCGGTTTGTACTATACTTGTGTATTAATTTATGGCGCTATCGGCCTATACAATCTTCACATTGCCCTATTTTGGACATCCGAAGAATGGGATATAATCGATGAAAATATTACAACAGAAAGTATTGAAGAAGTTTAAACATAAAAAGAGCCGCAAATTTGCGGCTCTTTTCTTTTCATAAAATTTCTAAGTCTCCTTGACCGTAATAATCTTCACCGGACAGGCTTTTGCTGCCAATTCACAGCTTTCAACAATGGTATGATTGGGAGATTTTAAAGTAAAAAACCCTTTTGCGTTCTGTGAATGTATCAAAACTGATTTTCCGTCTTTCTTAGACATCTGAAAGTGCACCGGATCCATTTCGACGCAATAATTACAGCCGATGCATTTATCTCTTTGTAAAGTTACAATAACCATTATGCCTCAACGATTTTATATAATTTATCAGACATTCTGATTCTAAATGGCAATTTCAAAGTACAATCGTCACCTTTTGTTGCTTTTTCTGCTTCAAGATCATTTACAAACATTTCGTCAATAATCATTTCCTGTGCGCCTGTACTTGACCCGGTTACCAGAATTTTATCCCCAATTTTAATGTCATAAGCTTCTATTTTAAATTGTCCAATGTTTGCTTTTGGGAAATAATGGGTTCCTTTGCCAACGTAGACCTTTTTTTGCGTTGCTGCAGATCCCGGAATATCGCTCCATTCGCCTAATTCTTGTCCCAAATAATATCCTGACCAAAAACCACGATTGTAAACGGTGTTTAAGGCTTCCATCCAGACTGCGGTTTTTTCTTTTGAAAAAGTTCCGTCATAAAAAGCATCAATAGCTTCGCGATAGGTTTTGATTACTGTTGCTACATATTCCGGCGCACGGCCACGGCCTTCAATCTTTAAAACCTGAATTCCTGAATCAATTACCTGATCTAAAAAATCTATTGTGCATAAATCTTTAGGCGACATCATGTATTCGTTATCAAGTTCAATTTCAAAACCCGTTTCCTGATCGATAACGGTATATTTTTTTCTGCAGTTTTGCTTGCATGCTCCACGATTTGCAGATGAATTATGCGAATGCAAACTCAAATAACATTTTCCCGAAATTGCCATACACAAAGCACCATGACCAAAAATTTCGATTTCTACTAAATTCTCATTTGGTCCTTTTATTTGTTCTTTCTCAATTTGATTTGTAATGTTTTTTACCTGACGCAAGCTTAATTCTCGGCTCAAAACCATTGTATCAGCAAACAAACTGTAGAATTTAATGGTTTCGATATTGGTTACATTCAACTGAGTCGAAATATGAACTTCCATTCCAATTGATCTTGCCATGGCAATTACTGCCTGATCTGATGCAATTACTGCTGTAATGTTTGCTTCTTTGGCCTTCGTCAATAATGTTTTTACGACCGATAAATCATGATCGTAGATAATTGTATTTAAAGTCAAATAGCTTCTAACGTTTTTTACTTCGCATCTGTTCGCAATTTCTTTTAAATCCTCAATGGTAAAATTTACCGTTGATCGCGCACGCATATTAAGTTGTTCAACTCCAAAGTAAACAGAATCACAGCCATTATCTAAAGCAGCCTGAAGCGACTCAAAGTTTCCCGCAGGAGCCATGAGTTCAATTTTGTGGGTAAGTATCATTTTATTTGTATTGTTTACAGCTTTCCTGCGGTTGAAACCGCAGGCCATGTTTTCTCAAAATATTTAAATATAGCCCGTGGTTTCAAACACGGGGAATGTATCAATGATCTTTTTAATCAACGCTGATTTACCAAACGTATAATCGTAATCGATATTCTCTGCGTCCCTGCGGTTGAAACCGCAGGCTATGTTTTCTCAGAATATTTCAACATAGCCGGTGGTTTCAAACACGGGGGAACGTATTAATAAGCTTTTTAATCAACGCTGATTTACAAAACGTATAATCGTAATCGATATTCTTTGCTCTCCTGCGGTTGAAACCGCAGGCTATGTTTTTCTCAGGATATTTAAATATAACCCGTGGTTTCAACCACGGGGAACGTATCAATGAGCTTTAATCAACGCTGATTTACAAAACGTATAATCGTAATCGATATTCTTTGCTCTCCTGCGGTTAAAACCGCAGGCTATGTTTTCTCAAAATATTTAAATATAGCCCATGGTTTCATCCACGGGGAGCGTATCAATGAGCTTTTTAATCAACCATGATTTACCAAACGTATAATCGTAATTGATATTCTTTGCTCTCCTGCGGTTGAAACCGCAGGCTATGTTTTTCTCAGGATATTTCAACATAGCCCGTGGTTTCAACCACGGGGACTTATCAATGAGCTTTTTTAATTAACGCTGATTTACCAAACGTATAATCGTAATCGATATTCTTGCTCTTCTGCGGTTGAAACCGCAGGCTATGTTTTCTCAAAATATTTAAATATAGCCCGTGGTTTCAACCACGGGGAACGTATCAATGAGCTTTTTAATCAACGCTGATTTACCAAACGCATAATCGTAATCGATATTCTCTGCTCTTGCGGTTGAAACCGCAGGCTATGTTTTCTCAAAATATTTAAATATAGCCCGTGGCTTCAACCACGGGGAACGTATCAAGAAGTATCTATGAATAATCATTTATCTCCCAATCCATGTAATTTCACAAATTCATCAAATTCATCTTGGCCATTTTTCTTAAGATGATGTTGCTTTTGATTTTTAATGTAATTGTAAGCAGCATCTAACTGGGATTCGCTGACAGAAAAAGCCGCATAGCCAGTTTGCCAAGCGAATTTTTCAAGGATAAGTTCTTCTCTATTTATAAAATGAGAAGAACTTCCTTTTATCTGCTTTACAATGTCTGAAATAGTTTTTTGTGGATTTTGTAAAAATAAAATATGCACATGATCTGGCATTCCATTTATGATCCTAACCGGACATCCAAGTTCGGTTAACTCTTGCCAAATCAAATCGTAAACTTTTTTCTCAATTGAGAAATCAATTAATTCATTACGATGTTTGGTTGCCCAAATTGCATGAACCCATAATTTGGTAAAGGATTGTGACATATAAATTAGCTTAAAATGCGGCTAATTTACAATTTTTATGCGATTTATCTTATATTTAATTTTTAAAAAGAAAGTAATTATATCACGAATTTTTCCGGATTGCTTTCTAGTTGTATTAAAAAACCTATTCTGTTTGACACAAAATAGGTTTTTAAACTGATTTTTAGAATAAAATTTACTCTAAAATCTTATATATTTTATCTGACAATCTAATTCTGAAAGGAACTTCAAAAGTAACTTTATCTCCAATTTTAGCAGTTGAAGCTTCAAGTTCATTAACAATCATTTTTTCTAAAATCAGTTCCTGGTTTCCTGTAGTTGGCCCAGAGATTAAGATTTTATCGCCATTATTTAATTCGTGATTTTCAATAGTAAAAAGACCAACTTGTGCTTTTACATAATAATGTTCTGCCTTTCCAAGAAGTACTTTTTTCACTTTTACTTTCTGGCGAATATCAGCGGGTTTCTCTGCCGCGCCCAAAGCCGAATTTGGCAATTCGCCCGAATGTTTGAATTTTAAATTTTCAGATTTTCCTTTTCTAAACACTTTGTTTCCAACTTGTTTTCCGGTTCTTAAACGAACCTGGTCAACTAAAGGCATGTGAATAACCTCTAAACATTCAGTAGAACAGCAGTTTTCCATTGCCGTTTTACATTCATCACATTGAATAAACAACAAATGGCATCCGTCGTTTTCGCAGTTGGTATGGTTGTCGCAAGGTTTTCCACATTGATGGCATTGCGAGATAATATCATCCGTAATTCTTTCGCCAAGACGATTATCAAACACAAAGTTTTTTCCGATAAATTTACTTTCCAGGCCTTCTGCTTCAATTTGTTTGGCGTAATTAATGATTCCGCCTTCTAATTGAAACACATTTTTAAAACCCTGGTGTTTAAAATAAGCACTTGCTTTTTCACAACGAATTCCACCTGTACAGTACATTACAAGATTTTTATCTTCTTTGTGATTTTGAAGCTGATCGTTAATTATTGGCAAACTTTCTCTAAAAGTTTCTACATCCGGAGTAATTGCATTTTTAAAATGTCCAACTTCACTTTCGTAGTGATTTCTAAAATCAACAACAATTGTGTTTGGATCCTCTAAAATTTCATTGAATTCCTTGGCTTTCAAGTGAACGCCTATATCTGTAACATCAAAAGTTTCGTCGTTTAAACCGTCAGCAACAATTTTATGACGAACTTTAATGGTTAATTTTAAAAAGGAATGATCATCATGTTCTACGGCTTCATTCAAACGAATGCCTTTCATAAAATCATAAACTTCCAGAGTTTCTCTAAAAGCCTCCAAATTTTCTTCAGGAATACTCATTTGAGCATTTATTCCTTCGTTGGCAACGTAAATTCGGCCTAAAGCATCAAGCTTATTCCAGGCTACAAATAAATCATCGCGAAATTTTTTGGGATCTTGAATTTTGGCATACGCATAGAAAGACAACGTTAGTCGTTGTTTACCGGCATCATCGATCATGATGGCTCTTTCATCTGCGCTTAAAGTGTTGTACAGTTGCATGCTATAAACAGTTTTTAAGTTTAGAAATTATTTTTTGAGGTGCAAAGGTATAAAAAAGGTTTAAAGTTGCAAAGGCTCAAAGGGACAAAGGTTCTGAGTTGCTGAGGCTCTAAGGTTTTAATAACGGGTTTAATAAAAACAAAAAAGCACTATATTTCTATAGTGCTTTTTAAATCTTTGTACCTCTGTACCTTTGCTTCTTTGAACCTAATTAGCAATACTCGTTAAACGCATCTTGCAAGTTCTCAGCGATTAATTCAGCTGGGCGACCTTCGATGTGGTGACGCTCTAACATGTGAACCAATTCTCCGTTTTTGAATAAAGCCATAGATGGCGATGATGGAGGAAAAGGAAACATATGTTGTCTTGCAGCATCAACAGCTTCTTTGTCAACACCTGCAAAAACAGTAATTAAATGATCTGGTTTTTTAGCACCTTCTAAACTCATTTTTGCTCCCGGACGTGCATTTCTTGCAGCACAACCACAAACAGAGTTTACAACAACTAAAGTGGTACCTTCAGCTTTGATAGCATTCTCTACAGCGTCAGCACTATGTAAATCTTGAAAACCTGCAGCTGTAAGTTCAGCCTGCATTGGTTTTACCATTTCTTCTGGATACATATTGTTTATTTTTAATTTTACTTTTGAACTGCAAAGTTACAAAGTTTACTCGCAACTACTTAATTTGAAGTATAAAGTTTTGTTATAGTACGATATTAAAATTTTAAACCTAAAAGTTTAGTAAATCTAAACCGCCAATTGTTTTATTTTTTTATCCGGAAATTGATAATTGTGTTGCTTTAAATAGCTGTTTCTGCTTTTTATATTATGTCTGGTCGCTAAAACAGTTGACTTATTTTGTTCAGAAATTTCAATAGTTGAAAGATAACTGGTCAAATATTTTTTAAGTATTTCTATTTTCTCAACTTCAATAGTATAAATGGTTTTTTTTCCTTCATTTTTAATATTTACCAGATTTGCTTTTTTTAATTCTAATAAATGTTTGGATATAGTTGATTGTGCCAATGGAATTAATTGAACAATTTCACCACAAGTTCTATTGTCTCTTTTCCACAACAAAGTCATAATCTGAATTCTTGTCGGATGTCCGAGTGCTTTGCAAATATTCCCTATCGCTTTTGTTTCTATATCAAAATTTAAGTGCTTCGTAACTCCCATAATTTGTCGAATTAATCATTATCGCCAATGGCCGATTATATTAGACAAATGTAAATAGTAGCAGACTTTTCTTGTCTCCTTAAAAGCTATTATAATAAAAGAATAAGACAACTTTTCAAATATCAATTAAGGCTCTTGAATTAACAAATTTTTATTTAAAAACTACCCGAAACAAGGCTTTTATAAAAGGCAATTTTGGGCATTTTAAAATTACTTGAAGATCTTCAATCAAACTCGTTTCTTCATCTAAAAATTTAAAAATTAAAGAAGGATTTCCCTTTTTAAACATTGAAGAAAAAATTGAACTTCCCAATTCATTATGACGATGTAGTATATTTAGTAGCAGTAAATCATAAAACCAAAATCGGCTTTTTTTATGAAATGATGACATTTTTAGTTCCTGCGAAGTTTCTTTATTTTGAAGAAAATCAATCAGTTCTGAAGACTTTTTATCTGAATTTTTAAATGTATAACCAGTGCTGGCTTTTGTCCAACCTCCGGCAGTTCCTATATTTAAAACTCTTTTGGTGTTCTTTTTCCAAAAAGGATAACACGTCATCGGAATGCTTCCCTGCTCCTTTTCTAAAATTTCATAGTGCTGAATTCCGAGTTTCCTTAAATATTTTTGAATCTCGTTTTCGTATTCTTCTTTTGCAAGCAGTTTTTCTGAAAACAAAGTATATTCAACCAAAGCTTCAGTGTTAGACGTTGGCAGAACATACATAAACCTTGTATTGCCTCTTTGTTCTACCGAAAAATCCATGAAAGTAGCTTGTTCCGAATTGAAGATTTCAGTTTCACTTTTTACAAACCAACCTATAAAATGTTGTTGCAAAACGGGATATTTGGTTTGACTTTCGGCGAAAGCCTTTGTATAAATGCTATTAAATAAATAATTTCCTGTATATCTGTTTTCTTCTGTTCCAACAAAAACGTGAGTTTCTAGTTCGTTTATGTCGGTCACTTTTTCATTTAGAAAAGTAACATTTGAATTTTCCGAAAGTGTTTTAAAAACGAAATTATAAAAATCAATTCCCTCAATTTGATTGTATTGATAAGGCTTCAACGCTAAATCACGTTTAAAGTTTTCATTGGCAAATAAAGCCGAATCCCATTTTTTAGAAACAATCGAATTCCAGATTGATTCTTCTTTTTCCCAAAAACACCAGGTTCTGTCGTTTATCTTTTTCGAATGATGATCTAAAAGCAAAATCGACTTGTCTGTAAATTTACCAGACAGAATCATTTTGTAAACCGTCATCAAAGATGCCAATCCGGTTCCTGTAAATATATAATCGAAGTGTTTGATTTGCGAAGAATTCATCCTCAAAAATAATGAATTTTATTCTCTCAATTTTTCTAAAAGAAGTTTAAAATCTTTTGCGCTGAGATAACTATTGTATTGAAGAACGATTTCATTTCTTTCATTCAAAACACATAAAACGGGATATACGATTTGATTATTCATAGTCCCCAATTGCAAAGCCAGTTCATGAACACCAACATTATTTCCCGAAGGTTTATATTTAAAAGTTTGATTATTAAACATAATATCTCGTTTTTCCTCGGCATTCAAGTCAATAAAATAAAAATCAGAATTTAGTTTTTCGATGATTTCCTGATTTTTAAAAGTGGTGTTTTTCATTCTTTGACAAAACTGGCACCAATCGGTATGAATGAAAATAATGATTTTCCGTTTTTGAATTTGCTGCAAACTATCTACTTCTTCAAAAGATATGCTTTTTAGTTGACAGAATGCTGTTGAAGTTATTCCGAAGAAGAAGAATATTAGAAATAGCTTTTTCATTGTTTTTGTTTTTTTGCCACAGATTTAAAGGATTCGTTATAATAATATAAATGATTACAAAAAAACATCTCTTTTCGTATCGTTAAACTGGACTAAAGCCCAGCTCTACAATATGAATCGAGCCTATGGCTCTTTAAGTTCCAACGGAACGTACTATTTTGTAGAGCTGGACTTTAGTCCAGTTTAATCATTGGCATTATTTAAATTGTAACATTATGGCAATTAAAATTCGTTTAATCAATAATCAATGTGCCATTACCAACTAGAAAATCCATTAAATCTGTGAAATCTGTGGCTTATAATTTTTATTTGAAATTATATCTCAATCCAAAAAAACCACGAATCGTCTGGTTTTGCCCATACACATAAGTCGTGTCAAAAGTCAAACCGTATGGATTATCCGGTGTTACCATTACTTTTCCGGCTGAATCGTATTGCACATTTTTATCGAAAGGATCATTGGTTCTCGAAATCAAAAACGGATTATTTTGTTTTGGAGTAAAGTTCAGCAAATTTTTGATTCCGCCGTACACTTCAAAATTCTTCCATCCCGTATAGGTAAATTGAATATTCTGAATACTGTACCAAGGCGATTTCGGACTTCTCGGATCGTTTTCGTTCAGCAAAGGCAATTTCATCGGACTGTAAAGATTTCCTGTATAATCTAAAAGTAAATCCCACGGTTCGATTTTATACGAAATACTCCAGGTTCCGGTGAAATTTTCGGTTAGAAAAGGTCTTTCTGAAATTCCGTCTTCAACATTCTTATTGTCTAAAACTGTTGCGCCGAGAATAAACTTTAATCCGTTGGTGAAATTCAAATCAACATTTGTACTTATTCCCTGGCTTATGGCATATCCATTGATGTTGTCGTAAATGATTTTGTTGGGATCAGTTTCATAATCTGAAATAATTTTATTGCTAAATCTGGTATAGAAAGCGGTCGTTTCAATTCCGATAAAAGTGCCGTTGTTGAGGTTTATCTTCTGAATATAATTCAAATTCACATTTATAGATTGCTCCGGTTTCAAATCATTTTTAATCACAACATCTCTTGAACCCGTCAGCGCGGCGTGATCTTCTGTAAATAAATTCACAACCCTAAATCCGGTTCCGGCGTTCAATCTAAAGATGGTATTTTCATTTGCCTTTAAGCGATACGCAAATCTCGGCGTGAAAATAGATCCGTGAATGGAGTTGTGATCATATCGTGCTCCCAACAAAACCTGGCTTTTTGGCGAAAGCGTAATTTCGTCCTGAACAAAAATTCCCGGCAGCCAGGTACTTTCTGCTTCTTTTGTGGCCGTTGTATTATCGTCATAATACGAATATCGGTTGGCGATTCCGGCAAGAAAATCATTTCTGCCAATCTTTTTATCCCATGTCAATTGCAGAAAACCAATTTTTTGATTGGCGATAAAAGATGTCGTTCCGTAACGACTGTCCTGATAATGCACATTTCCGGAAAAGGAAAGCATTAGTTTTTCTTCAAACGGCAATTGATAACTTCCAATTAATTCTCCTCTTTTGGTATAAATGCTTTCGCCGTAAATTTCATCGCCGCCTCGGTATTTTTTCTCCCAACGCACATCTCCGCCCCAGCGATCTTCGTACATTCCACGCGCTGCGATCGTAAACAGGCGATTATTATTTCGTTGAAAACTCCATTTATTAAAAACCGAAATTCGTTCCGAAAGTGTTACATCGGTAAAATTATCTTTGTCTTTGTCTACAACCTGATCATAATTGAAATAATTAACGCCTAAAAGAGAAATTGCTTTTTTGCCAACATTGAATTTCATTCCCAAATCCAGATTACTTTCAAAATAAGAAGTCGTAAAATAATCCGCAGAAAAAACCGGAGCATTCGTTGGATTTTTTGTGATAATGTTGATTAAACCTCCAACGGCTTCACTTCCGTAAAGAGATGAAGCCGGACCTTTTACGATTTCGATTCGCTCGACTAATGAATTTGGAATTCCGGACAAACCGTAAACGGTGGAAAGACTGCTCACAATTGGCATTCCATCAATTAAAACTAAAGTGTAAGGGCCTTCTAAACCGTTTATATGAATATCGCCCGTGTTGCAAACACCGCAATTGAGCTGTGGCCGAACGCCATTAATATTTTGAAGCGCATCATAAATACTTGCTGTTGGATTTTTTTTGAAGAAAGTTGGCGAATAAACCTCAACGGGAACGGCGCTTTCTAAACGTTTTACTGCTTTTAAAGTTCCGGAAACCACAACTTCATTAAGCTGATTTTGATTATCGGTTATTTCGAAATTGAAAGTTTGAATGGAATCTTTTGTAACTTCAATTTTCTTCTTTAAAGTCTGAAAACCCATTTGAGAAACCTGAATGGTGTAATTTCCAACAGCAACATTTTCTAAACTATAATAACCTAAACTATCGGTAACCGTTTTATGGGTTGAACCTAATAAATGAACGTTCGCAGCTTGTATTTTCTTTCCTTCACCAGTAACAAAACCTGAAATTGAATTGGTTTCCTGAGCAAACGAAATTTGTAAACTAAACAAAATCAATATTAAAATTGAGTTTTTCATTATTATAAAATTAAATTTAGACAAATCTAAAAATTAAATTTTACAAATAATGTTTCTAAAGCTAAAAACTTTTAAAAGTGTTTTATTTCAATACTTTGAGTTTAATTTAAACACATAAAAACATAAATTTTATAATTGCTTTTTTTAAGAAGAAGAAAGAAAGCAAACTTTCTCAAACATACTTCTATGTGAATTAATGCAAATGAAATGCCTTTACATTTACAATAACTATGTTTCTATGTGTTAAAAAAAAAAGCCAAGTAAAACTTTCAATTAAAATCTTCATCAATAAGTTCCTTATTAATTACCGCCCCGGCGAAAGATCCCGTAGAAACCGCAATTGCTACAGATCGCATTTGAGTTGTGCAATCTCCACTTGCATAAACGCCGACAATGTTTGTTTTTTGCATTGGATCTACTTGGAGCAAGCCCTGTTCGTTTACTTCACAACCTAAAGTTTCTGGAATTGGGCAATGTTGTTCAAAAGGCGGTCTGAAATAAATGGCCTTAACCTCAACTTTTTCCTTGTTTTTAAAGATGATTTGCTGAACATTTCCGTTTTCGTGTTCAGCACTTTCAATTTCATCTTCAATAATTTCTATTTTATGTTTTAGCAGAATTTGGGTTTGCTCTAAAGTCAATGTAGATTTTCCGTTGGTTAGCAATCGTAAATCTTTAGTCCAGTTCGAAATTAATTTGGCATATTCAAAGCCCATTTCACCATTGGCAATAATGGCTGTCTTCTCTTTTTTAACTTCATAGCCATGGCAATACGGGCAATGCAAGATTGAAATTCCCCAACAATCAGCAAATCCACTAATTTCCGGAAGCAGATCTTTAACGCCGGTTGCAAATAGAATTTTACCTGACGTAAAAACTTTACCCGATTCGGTTTTGATTTCAAATCCGTTTTCAGTTTTAATTGCGCTTATTGCAAGTCCATTATAAAATTGAACTGTATCATAAAATTCAACCTGTAGTTTGGCTTTTGCAGAAATAACTTTCGGTTTTTCTCCATCTTGCGTAATAAAATTATGAGAATGCGGTGTTTGTCTGTTACAGGGCAAACCACTATCGATCACTAAAACTTGTCGTAATGAACGACCTAAACTCATTGCTGCAGAAAGTCCGCTATAGCTTCCTCCAACAATTATAACTTCAAAATGTTTTTGTTGTATCATAATTAAGTGTTTAATGATTTGTATTTTTATGCCATCTATAATTCAGAAAATGCCCAACTATCATTCCAACGCCTCCAATGAAAATTAGATCGAGATGAATGTCGAGAATAATTTCACTTAAAACGCTAATCCAAATTAAAGACATTGAAACAATCAAAGTAGCCGCTATTAAAAGGTTTGATTTTTTTATAATTTTGAGGATTGCCAATAAACCGATTATTGCAAACAGCAAATCGATAAATGGATTGTGACTTATGCCCAATGGCAAAACAGTAAGAAGCGGAAAAATCAAACAGTGAACCAAACAAATGGTCGCGCTTGAAATTCCTAAAATATCGTAAAAAGATGTGGTAGATTTCTTCATTTCTTGTACATTTGTTTAATGCAATTTTGTTGCAAATATACAAGAAATTATCAATTGCAACATTGTTGCGATTATATTTTTAATTTAAATAATATGAAAACAACCCGTAATACAGCAGCAAAGACGGCCGTTTTACAGATTTTGACCCAATCTAAAACCGCTTTGTCTCATACCGAAATTCAAAAACAAACCAATGATTTGTGTGATCGTGTTACGATTTACAGAATCCTTGATCGCTTGGTTAGTGACGATGTAATTCATAAAGTTGTGAATCTTGACGGAACTGTAAAGTATGCAAAATGCCATCATCATGCCCAACGTGTGCACATTCATAATCACGCTCATTTTAGTTGCGACAATTGTCATGAAGTAACTTGCCTTGAAAATGTAAAACCGAGTTATATTATTCCGCACAACTATAAAGTCAGCGAAATAAACTTTACACTATCAGGATTGTGCCCGAATTGTTTAAATTCAAACATTTAAGATTTAGACTTGCCTAAAAAAATTGTTAAACGAATATAATTTTTGTATATATTTGTTAAAACAACATTTTTACAATGACCAGATCTTTAGACGAAGTAAACCAATCGGTTGCTACAGAGCATAAAAAAACAGGATTTAGAAAAATATTAGCTTTTTTAGGACCCGCATATTTAGTTAGCGTTGGATATATGGATCCGGGAAACTGGGCAACAGATATTGCCGGAGGAAGTCAGTTTGGATATTCTTTGCTTTGGGTTTTATTAATGAGCAACTTAATGGCTTTGTTGCTTCAGAGTTTAAGTGCGCGATTGGGAATCGTTACGCAACGTGATTTAGCTCAGGCTTCAAGAGAAACCTATTCTAAATTCATCAATTACATTTTATACTTTCTGGCAGAAATTGCCATTGCGGCCTGTGATCTAGCAGAAGTTCTGGGAATGGCAATTGGAATTAATCTTCTTTTTGATATTCCGTTAATCGAAGGTGTTTTGATTACCGTTTTAGATACTTTCCTTCTTTTGTTTTTAATAAACAAAGGCATCCGAAAAATGGAAGCTTTTATTATCGTTTTAGTCGCCATCATTGGATTTTCTTTCATTTTTGAGATGATTTTTGCGGAGCCGGAACTGGATAAAGTACTTTACGGCTTGGTTCCGTCAATTCCGAGTTCTGCTGCATTATACATCGCAATCGGAATTATTGGCGCAACGGTTATGCCGCACAACTTATATTTACATTCTTCTTTGGTTCAAACCCGAAAATTCGACAGAACTCCTGCGGGAATCAAACAAGCCTTGAAATACAATTTTATCGATTCGACAATCGCTTTAAACTTAGCCTTTTTTGTAAATGCCGCTATTTTGATTTTGGCCGCAGCCACATTTTACAGAAACGGGATGTTTGAAGTTGCCGAAATTCAGGATGCGCATCAGTTTTTAGAACCTTTATTGGGAACCAAATGGGCACCGATATTATTTGCTGTTGCCTTAATTGCGGCCGGACAAAGTTCTACCGTTACCGGAACTTTAGCCGGACAAATCGTAATGGAAGGTTATTTGAATTTAAGAATTCAGCCTTGGGTCCGCCGAATTATAACGCGCTTAATTGCCATTGTTCCTGCCGTTGTTGTGATTTTGATTTATGGAGAAAGCGTAACCGGAAAACTTTTAATCCTAAGTCAGGTAATTTTGAGTCTGCAATTGGGTTTTGCTATTATTCCGTTAATTCACTTTGTGAGCGACAAAACCAAAATGAAAGGTTTTCATATTTCAAAAACGACTCAGGTTGCGGCCTGGATTATTGCATCGATCATTGTTTCGCTTAATGCCAAATTGGTTTATGATGAAATCACTTCCTGGTTAGAAAGTTCAAGTCATCCAACAATCCTTTGGTTTACAGTTGTTCCTCTTGCATTTGGATTTCTTGGTTTGTTGCTTTACATCGTTGTGAAACCTTTTATCGCCAGAGCAAAATCGAATATCGAGAATCATTCCCCTCATCATTTAAAATTGCAATACGCACCAAAAGAAAGCTACAACAAGAAAAACATAGCGATTTCAGTTGATTTTTCTAAAGCCGATGAAGCTGCACTTAACAATGCCTTCGAACTTGGCGGAATCGATGCGCAATACACCTTAATTCACATCGTAGAAACTGTTGGTGCTTTGATGTACGGACAACATGTTGACGATCACGAAACGACAATAGACGAAAAATTATTATTAGAATATAAAGAAATGCTTTCGCAGAAAGGGTTCAGGATCGAAACTGAACTTGGCTTTGGAAAACCTAACACCGTGATTCCGAAGATCATCAATGCAGGAAATTTTGACATTTTAGTGATGGGAACGCACGGCCACACTGGTTTAAAAGATATTTTATTTGGCACAACCGTAGATAAATTGAGACATAAAATTTCGATACCTTTGTTGATTGTTAAATAAAATAGGTTCTTTTTAGAGGTACAAAGGTTCAGAGGTGCAAAGCGACAAAGGTTTTTCCTCAATCTAAAATCTAAAATCAACACTCTAAAATCTAAAATCGAATGACTTTCTCAGAAGAAAATTATCTTAAATCGATATATCACTTAACTGCTTCGCTGGAAACGGAAGTAAGTACGAACGCTATTGCTGAAATGATGGAAACCAAAGCTTCATCTGTAACAGATATGCTTAAAAAATTGGCAGATAAGGATTTGGTTAATTATAAAAAATACCAAGGCGTTTCTTTGACCGAGAACGGAAAACTGGCAGCCAAAATGATTGTTAGGAAACATCGTTTATGGGAAGTTTTTTTAGTAGAAAAGCTGAATTTTACCTGGGATGAGGTTCATGATATTGCTGAACAATTAGAGCACATCAAATCAGAACAACTGATAAACCGTTTGGATGATTTTTTGGGAAATCCTACCGAAGACCCGCATGGCGACCCAATTCCGGATGCAAATGGAAGAATCATCAAAATCGAAAAACACCTGCTTTCTGAATTATCAGAACATCAAATTGGCGTTTGTGTTGGTGTAAAAGATACTTCATCAGAGTTCCTTAAATATCTCGACAAACAGGAAATCGCTTTGGGTTCCCGAATCGAATTTCTATCAAAAGAATCTTTCGATTTGTCTGTTAGAATTAAAGTTGATGGTAAAGAATTATCTATTTCGAATAAAATTGCTTCAAACCTATTTGTAAAATTACTTTAAGTAAAACAACTTAAATCTTTTATTAATAACTAATTAGGTTTTATTCAGGTTTTAGATAATCTAAATTAACAAATCTAGTTTCTAAATCCTGCAACAAATTATCTGTATTATTAAGACTTATGAGATTTATCTTTAATCGTTTTTTACTTTGGGAATTGGTCTCAATATAAAGTGTAAAATATTCAACTGCGAAGCCTCTTATCTCATTAAAATTTAATTTTTTAGTACTAAACACATTACTATCGATTATAGCATCATTTGTAAAAACTACCTTTCTTCTGAAAACAGCACAAAGTGACACAATACAAATTATAATCATTGAAAGTAGAAACAGAAGAATCAAATAGAATGAAATACCCTTTGGCGGCCATAAACTATGCACTCGAAATGCGAACGAATGTGCCGCAACCGGCATAAATGGTATTATCAATAAACTACCAAATGTGAGTATTAATAAGATGGAAAAAAGTAAAATAAAAACCTTAAGTCTCTCTGGCATACTATACACTTTCATCTGAAATTCTTTTTTAAATTATAAATTTCCGACAAAAATAAAGTATTTTTCCTACAATAAATACAAATGAACTAATTTTAACTATTTAGAAAAAGCGCAGAATCTATCTTTCCCAAAAAATTTCAGGAAAATTTAAACCGTCTTTAAACAATCCCCTTCTCTATCATTTCGAGCATTACAGGCGAAGCATTTTTAAACGTTGGTTCTTGTTCTATAATACTTCCTGCGTTTTTCTTGTTTACTTTAAAAGTGACATCATTATCTGTGGTAAACAAAAGTGCTGTCAAAAATGGATTCTTTATGTAAGTCCCCAAAACCAACAAAGCTTCATCCAGAGTATGATTGCTTTCGATTTCTTCTGTTTTGTAACGAGTTGTTAATGAGATTGAAAAAGTATTATCTTCATTCAAAACTAGTCTGAAATAGATGTTTTTAATTTCGGTATCGCCAATGGTTTTTGCTAAAGTAAGTTTGGCAAAAGTTCCGGCTTTGATGCTTTCTTTAACGCGTTCGCAAAAGAGAGCAAATATTGGTTCGTACATTTTTTAAGATTCTAAGGTTCTGAGATGCTAAGGTTCTAAGTTTTTAAAACCTTTGTCTTTTATTTAACCGCAAAGGTCGCTAAGATTTACGCAAGGTTCGCAAAGTTTTTTTAAAATTCTTTGAGAGCCTCTGCGAAATCTTAGTGTAACTCTGTGGTATAACTTTATTTTCCTGTAAATTCAGCTTTACGTTTTTCTAAAAATGCGGTTGTTCCTTCTTTAAAATCCTGGGTTCCGAAACATTTTCCGAATGATTTTATCTCGGTTTCAAAACCATCTTTTCCATCTTTGTAATTGGCATTGATGGCTTTTATAGCTTTGGTAATGGCAAAAGGAGCGTTTTTAATGATTTTTTGAGCAATACCATTTGCGAATTCTAATAATTCAGCTTGCGGTACTACATGATTTACTAATCCGTATTGTTTGGCTTCTTCGGCAGAAATCATTGCTGCGGTCATAATCATTTCCATCGCGCGTCCTTTACCTACTAATTGAGGTAAACGCTGCGTTCCTCCGTAACCTGGAATTAATCCTAAAGTTACTTCCGGCAATCCCATTTTAGCATTATCTGATGCTACTCTAAAATGACATGCCATTGCCAATTCTAATCCGCCGCCCAATGCAAAACCGTTAACGGCAGCAATAACGGGTTTCTTTAAATTTTCAATAAAATCGAATAATAATTCCTGACCTTCAGCCGCTAATTGTGCACCTTCAACAATGGTATAATTGGCGAATTCCGAAATATCGGCTCCGGCTACAAATGCTTTTTCGCCACTTCCGGTAATGATAATTACACGAACATCATCGTTTTTCCCTAATAATTTTATTGCTTTACTCAAGTCGCTAATTGTAGCTTTGTTCAAAGCATTCAATTTTGTAGGTCTGTTAATCGTTACGGTTGCAATTTTTTCTTCAATTGAAATTAAAAGATTTTCGTAGTTCATGACGCTTTTTTTAGGAGTTTGTGATTGGCAAAGAAACTCTAAATGTGGTTCCTTTTCCATAAGTTGACTCAAAGGTAATTGTTCCTTTGTAATTTTCGATGATGTTTTTTATAATTCCGAGACCAAGTCCCATTCCACTAGTTTTTGTGGTGAATTTTGGTTCGAAAATTCGGCCGGTATCCAATTTCTGAATTCCGATTCCGTTATCCTTTACCGCTATTTCAACATTATTATTTCTGCGTTTAACGGTAACTAAGATAGATTTATGAAACTGACTTTCGGGAATTGCCTGAGTCGCGTTTTTAACCAGATTCGTTATGACGCGAATTAACTGAGTACGATCCATTTTTGAAATGATTTCTTCTTCGTGGCTTTCAAACACAATATAATCTTCATTGAAAATATCCAATGCCAATTCTACAACTTCAACCACATTCAACGTTTCATTTTGTTGAGCCGGCATCGAGGCAAAATTCGAAAATGCCGATGCCACCGCGCTCATCGTATCAATTTGCTGAATTAAAGTCTCTGAGTAATCGTTCATTTTTTGTTTGACATCGGGAGAAGTTGGATCAAACTTGCGTTGAAAACTCTGAACCGTCAATCGCATCGGCGTAAGCGGATTTTTAATTTCGTGTGCTACCTGTTTTGCCATTTCCCGCCACGCTTCTTCACGTTCGCTTTGGGCCAGTTTCACCGCACTGCTTTCCAATTTATCGACCATTCCGTTATAAGCTTTGATCAGGAAATTAACTTCCTTACTATTTGCCTCTAAAACAATCTTCTCGTTTTTCTGATCCAGATTCGTTTCTTCTAACTTATCTGAAATTGTTTTTAATGATTTTGTAATATATGTTGAAAGAAAATAAGCCAACGCAAAAGCCACAATCAGCATAAAAGAATATACCTGGCTTAAACGAATTAAAAAGGTATTCAATTCATTATCATAATAGCCGTCGTCTTCTAAATATGGAAGGTTTAAAATTCCGAGAGGTTTGAATTTTTCATCTTTTATTAAACTATATGATGATCTGTTTTTAACTCCGTCGATGGTTTTAATATCTACAAAACGTTTTTCTATAGAAGACCTAACCAATTTTAGAATATAAACCGGAATTGGCGGCGGCGCTTTGTCGACAGCAAAAGATTCTTTTGACGATTTCAACAATTTTCCGTCAAGGCTGTAAATATTGATTTCAATTTTATGAATCTGAGCTAATTCGTGAATTTTGTCTTTAAAGATCAAATCCAGATTTCCCGTTTTTAAAGGATACGTTGTTGTATTCAAAACATAATTAATATGTTCTTTTACTGCATTTTCTTTTCGTTCTAAACGTTCCTGATGGTATTCTTTGGCTTCGGTTTTAAACTGAATTATCGAAATGGATGCCAATAAAAAAGATGCCACAACAATCAATACAATCATCGACAGAAAAATCCTGGTACGTAATGAAAGCATTGACATTTTGAAGTTGTTCAACATAGTTTTTGTTTTGTTT
The DNA here is from genome assembly GCA_001507425.1 of Flavobacteriaceae bacterium CRH. Taxonomy (GTDB): domain Bacteria; phylum Bacteroidota; class Bacteroidia; order Flavobacteriales; family Flavobacteriaceae; genus Flavobacterium. Next base: position 47,892 of record LMAJ01000014.1, on the reverse strand, counting down.
GTTTCAGGTTTCAGGTTTCAGGTTTCGTTGCGGTTAACAACTTGAAACCTGAAACTTGAAACTAAAAAAACTATTTCTTCTCTCTGATTCTTTTGTAAAATTTAAAACCAAGCATAAGTAAAGCCGAAAATAAAAAGATCCCAACTACACCAAAGATCCAATTGAATGCGCTTTTTAAAACTACTAAAAAAACTATAGCAAAAAGGATAATAGTTGCACCTTCATTCCATAACCGCATATAGTTGCTTGAGTATTTTACCTCATCATTTTGCAATTGCTTGAAAATTTGATGGCACTTGAGGTGATACAAATACAAAAGGAAAACGAAAGCTAATTTTATGTGCATCCAAGGCATTTTGAGCCATGCATTCCCTAAATCGGTAAAAAACAGCATCCAAAAAGCAAAAAGACTTGCTAAAATTGCTGATGGCCAAGTAATAATATACCATAAACGATAGCTCATTATTTTGAATTGCGCTTGTAAAATTTCCTTTTCTGGAGATGGTTTATCGTTGGCCTCAATTTGGTAGACAAACAAACGCACAATATTAAACAATCCTACAAACCAAGTTAGTACGAAAATAATATGCAGCGATTTTAGATAATTGTAATATTCCATTATATACAGCAAATAAATATTAGTAATGGTAAGATGAATGTAAAAAGTAATAAGATATTTCTTTTAAAAATATTTATATAAAGTTCATTCTTTTTAAACCAAAAAATAAGCAGAAAAATTAAATTTATTAAAACAACAATTGGATGTAAAACTAAAAAAATTAAAGGTGATTTATCTGAATCCGTTTTGAAAAAAAGAAAAATAATAAAACCAATTAATATAAAATTAACCCAGAAAGGCATGATTTTTAAATACTTATTATTCATTTAAATTATTTTACCCCCAACTTGCATCCATTATAAAATCTTTTTTCTTTACTCTTTCTTCTTTGTTCAATTTCTATTTAGCCCAATCATTAATCCAATTCCCAACTGTTTCACACCATTCGTCATCATCATTCAAACATGGAATCGCCAAGAACTCTTCTCCTCCATTTTTCTCAAAATCTTCTTTGGCGCGCATGGCGATTTCTTCTAAAGTTTCTAAGCAATCTGAAACGAAAGCAGGAGTAACAACCGCTAACTTTTTGATTCCTTTTGCCGGCATGTTATCAATTTCAACATCGGTATAAGGTTCTAACCATTTGTCTCCTGCCAAACGTGATTGAAAAGTCAGGCTGTATTTATCTTCAGGAAGTCCTAATAATTTTACGACTTGTTTTGTCGTTTCATAACATTGGTGACGGTAGCAAAAATCATGTGCCGCCGATGGTGTGTTGCAACAAGATCCATCAATTTTACAATGCGATTTCGTTACGTCAGTTTTACGGATATGACGTTCCGGGATTCCGTGATACGAGAATAATAAATGATCATAATCAAATCCAACTAAATGTTTCTGAATCGAATCGGCTAAATTTTTGATGTAATCCGGTTTGTTGTAAAACGCAGGAACATCTGTAAAAGTCATGTTTGGGAATTTCTTTTTACGGATTTCTTCGGCTTTTACTAAAATAGTCAAAGTCGAAGCCATTGCATATTGCGGATATAACGGAAAAAGCATTACTTCTGTAACACCTTTATCATGCAATTCCTGAAGTCCTTTTTCGATTGTCATACTTCCGTAGCGCATTGCCAAAGCCACAGGAACATTTACAAGTGGCTGTACTTTTTTCTGCATTCTTTCTGAAAGAACTACCAACGGCGAACCTTCATCCCACCAAATTTTTGCGTAAGCATGTGCTGATTCTTCCGGTCTTTTTCTTAAAATAATGCCTCGAACTAATAAAGCTCTCAACAAATACGGAACATCGATCACGTATTTATCCATTAAAAATTCGTCTAAATATGGTTTTACATCTTTTGTAGTTGGACTTTCCGGAGATCCTAAGTTTACTAATAATACGCCTTTCATTATTGTTTTTTTTTGCTTTAGGCTTTAAGCTTTAGGCTTTAAGCATTTTGTTTAAATTTTCGTCAAAAGTAGAACTTGCTGCTTTTGGGAAATATGATAAATGTTATTTTTTATTTATGTTCTGATATATAAAATTGATGTGTAAATATTTTCAATTTTGAGCTTTCTTATATGTATTGAACAATTCTGCTAAAGATTTATATTCTTTCTCTGATCCAAAGTCTTCTGTTTGAATTCCCTTTTTAGAACTAATCAAATAAAATTGTCCACACGAAAGACAAATTTTAGCTATACCTGAAATTTGATTGTTTTTCTTAAAAACCAAAATATCTCTATATTCTGGTGCACAAGCTTTATTAAATTCAAAACCTTTTAAAGATAATTTTTCCAGAAAAACATCATTTTTTAAATACTCAATATCTTTTTGAGATAATTGAAACTTAGAAAAACCTTTAGAATTAATAGTTTTATAAAAAACATCATTATCTAACTTATCTGGAAATTCAGAATATAGAATATTATTTAAAATAGAATCTTTAATACCTTTTCTATTATTTTCAATTATTTCTTTTTCCTTGTTTTTATATAATGAATAATATTCAACGCTGTCAAAATCAAAAAACATTTTTTCTTCTTTTGATTTGCAAGACAGGATTAGAAAAAGCAATAAAACTATTGAATATCTTTTAATCATTAAACATTCGTATTAATCGACATCAAATACTTTTTTGGAGTTGTAGCAAATTTTTTCTTGAATGCCGCTATAAAATGACTTCCGGTACTGTAGCCAATTTTCAATCCTACTTCGTTTACATTATAAGATCCGCTGTCTAATAGTTTTCGGGCAAAATCCATTTTATAATCGAAAAGGAAACCATAAACCGTGTCACCGTAAATTTGTTTGAAACCCATTTTGAGTTTTTTCAAATTCAAACCAATTTCATCTGCCAACTCTTGTAATCCGGGCGGTTCAGCCATATTGCCGATGATAATTTCTTTGGCTTTTCGGATTTTCAGAACGTTATCTTCATCAATCAAAAACGGACATTGTTCTGCGTTTGGATCTTCGGTTCTGTTAAAATATAAACTCAGCAATTCGTATCCTTTTCCTTTATAATAAAGGTTTTTTATGGATGGATGAAGGTTATAATGAAACAGCTGACTTAACACAATAGCCATAGAAGGACTGATATTTCCTTCGTTATAATACTTTTTGTCCTTATTATCAGGACTTAAAAAAGTAATATAATCTGCTTCTGCAGAAAACAACGCGTGAAATTTCTTGATCGACACAATTACTGAAATTACCCAGGAATTTGGAGCCAACTCTAAATTCAATGGTAATTCTTTCTGCGGATTGTACAAAAGCAATGATTTTTCTTCTTTCAATTCTAACGCATAATTGCCCTGATTGAACAAGAATTTGGCATTCCCTTTTATTCCGAAGTGAAACTGTATCAAGCCACTACCTATTTCGCGTTGTGCAGAAAAGGGTTCAGAACTGTCGTTTTGGAAACGGATCAGCGTAAAGTCGTCTTCAATTTTTATAATTTCCTGAGAACTCATAGCGATATTTTTTTGATTCAAAAATCACAACAATCAAAAAATGTTATTTAGAATCACTCTAAACAAAACTTTTCTAACGAGTTGATTTTGCTACAAAAATACTTCTTTTTGCATAAATACAGACGATTAGAAACAAAAAAACATGTAGCGACACAAAAAGTACTTTGAGCGTTACTTTTATAAACTCTATAATGATAATTTTGTCTCACTTTTATGAAAGTGAATTTATGGAAAACAATAACGTACCGAAACACCTTTATTTTTACTCCGTTGGTCTGAGTTATAAAAAAGCTGATGCTGAGGTAAGAGGTCAATTTAGTTTGGATGCAATTGCCAAAACGCGTTTGCTGGAACAAGCTAAAATAGAAGGAATAGAAAGTTTACTAGTCACTTCGACTTGCAACAGAACCGAAATTTATGGTTTTGCAGAACACCCTTTTCAATTAATAAAACTTATTTGTGACAACAGCAACGGTTCTGTCGATGCTTTTCAAAAAGTGGGTTTCGTTTATAAAAATCAGGAAGCTATTAGTCATCTGTTTCGCGTAGGAACTGGTTTAGACAGTCAGATTCTGGGCGATTTCGAAATTATATCTCAAATAAAAACGAGTTTTGCACATTCTAAATCAATGGGTTTAGCCAATACTTTTATGGAAAGATTGGTAAATGCCGTGATTCAGGCGAGTAAAAAAATCAAGAACGAAACGGAAATTAGTTCAGGAGCAACTTCGGTTTCTTTTGCTTCGGTACAATATATCCTTAAAAATGTAGAAGACATAAGCAATAAGAATATTTTACTTTTCGGAACTGGAAAAATTGGAAGAAACACTTGCGAAAACTTAGTAAAACATACTAAAAACGAACATATTACTTTAATTAACAGAACCAAAGATAAAGCTGAGAAATTAGCCGGAAAACTAAATTTGATTGTTAAAGATTATTCGGAGTTACACTTAGAACTTCAAAAAGCCGATGTTGTTGTTGTAGCAACCGGCGCACAAAACCCAACAGTAGATAAAGCTATTTTAAATCTTAAAAAACCTTTATTGATTTTAGATTTGTCGATTCCGAAAAACGTTCATGAAAATGTTGAAGATTTGGAAGGCGTAACTTTAATTCACATGGATTATTTGTCGCAATTGACAGATGAAACATTGGAAAATAGAAAATTGCATATTCCCGCGGCCGAAGCTATTATTGAAGAAATCAAAGAAGAATTCACTATTTGGATGAAAGGCCGAAAATTCGCCCCAACGATTAATGCCTTGAAGGAAAAACTAAATGCTATTAAAATTTCGGAATTAGATTTTCAAAGCAGAAAAATTGCTGACTTTAATGAGCATCAGGCTGAAATCATCAGCAACAGAATCATTCAAAAAATCACTACTCATTTTGCAAACCATTTAAAAGACGACGACACCATGGTCGATGAAAGCATCGAATGGATCGAAAAAGTCTTTAAAATAAAAGCATCTTAAATAAAATTTAAACCATATAAGTTATATAAGTTCATTTAATTAAAACTGCAGTTTTACGCAAACTGCTTAAATTATTTTATATAACTTAGTATGGTGAAATTCAACAAAATGGCTGAAAAAACAATCAGAATTGGAACTCGCGATAGCGAATTGGCGCTTTGGCAAGCACATAATGTAGAAAAACAACTTAATGATTTAGGTTATAAAACTTCAATCGTTGCTGTAAAATCTCAAGGCGATATTATTCTTGACAAACCGCTTTACGAACTTGGCATTACAGGAATTTTCACAAAAACCTTAGATATTGCTATGATAAATGGTGATATTGATATTGCGGTGCATTCTATGAAAGATGTTCCAACAGCTTTACCAAAAGGAATTGTTCAGGCAGCAGTTTTAGAAAGAGCGAATGTTTTGGATATTTTGGTTCATAAAGGAAATCCTGATTTCGCGAATCCAAGTACGATTGCTACCGGAAGCTTACGTCGTCAGGCGCTTTGGTTTAACAAATACCCAAATCATACTGTAGTTGATTTGCGTGGAAACGTTAATACCCGTATGCAAAAATTACAAGACAATAACTGGGACGGAGCTGTTTTTGCTGCTGCAGGTTTGGAGCGCATCAACATAAAACCAGAAAATTATATCAATTTAGATTGGATGATTCCAGCGCCGGCACAAGGAGCTATGCTTGTTGTCGCGATGGAAAATGACAATTATACGCTTGATGCACTTTCGCAATTAAATCATATCGAAACTGAAATTTGTACGTATATCGAACGTCAGTTTTTAAGAACGCTGGAAGGCGGTTGTACCGCGCCAATCGGGGCTTTGGTAAAATATAACGAAGACCAGGATACTTTGCATTTTCAGGGCGTTTTACTTTCTGTTGATGGAAAACAAAAACTGGAAATTGAAAAAACCGTTGATATTTCAGAATGGAAAAAATTAGGTTTTCATTCGGCTCAGGAAATATTAAATAATGGCGGAACTGAATTGATGGCATCTATTAAAGAATCTTTAAAAAAATAATGGCTTCACATGGATAAAGCTTTGTTGATAAAGAATATTTGTGGATTATTATTGGAAGATAAAAAACAAGATTGTGTAGATTTTGCTAATGAAAATTATCCCTTTATGGATAATTTAACTCACAAAAGACAATATTCTAAATATCAAATGTGCAAAATCTTTTTGAGAGATGGTTTTATAGATCGATATTCAGGTGATAAATTATTATTTCCTGGATTAATAAAAATATTAACAATAGAGTTTCCAGATATTTTTAAATATCAAAAAAACTGGAAAAGATCTGAAACACATATAATTTATTGGGATTTATTTCCAACTATTGATCACTACGTTCCAGTAACAAGACATGGAGAAGACAATGAGACCAATTGGATAACAACTTCCATGATTCGTAATTCAGCAAAAGCAAGTTGGACTACCGAAGAATTAGGATGGAAATTATTTGAAAAAGGAAAACTTGAGGATTGGGATGGATTAGTGAACTATTTTATAGATTTGACTAACAAAAACTCAGATTACGAAAAAGACAATTATGTTAATCAATGGAAAATAGCATTGTTAAAAGCAATGGATCATATGAAACAACAAAAAAATAATGAGTAAATCAATTCAAATATTATCTACAAAAAAGCTGTCAGGCGAGCAAAAACAAGCATTGGTAAAAGCCAATATTGAAGTTGTTGAAGCTGATTTTATTCAAACCCAAAATAAATCTTTCGAATTAAAAGACCTCAACGATAATCTGATTTTTACGAGTCAAAATGCGGTTCATAGCGTTTTAGCAGACCCAAAATCGGAACAGCTGAAAAGTAAAAACGTTTTTTGTGTTGGATTAAAAACGAAAATCCTTTTATCTGAAAGCGGATTTAATGTTGTAGCTTACACTGGTTATGCTGCTGATTTGGCTGAAATCATTACTTTAATTTATCGTTCTGAGAGTTATACTTTCTTTAGTGGAAACATGAGAAGAGAAACTTTGCCACAAGCATTAAAAGATGCTGAGGTAAAATTTAATGAAATTCAGGTTTATGATACATCATTGACTCCACAAAAAATAAAAACTCCAGTTGAAGGCATTTTATTTTTTAGTCCTTCTGGCGTTGAAAGTTATTTAAAAGACAATACAATCAAAAAAGAAAAGTGCTTTTGCATTGGAGAAACCACTGCAGAAGCTTTAGCAAAAATTACCAAAAATATCATTATTGCAGATCAGCCAACGGTCGAAGATGTGATTGAGGATGTAATTAATGAATATAGCCATAAGCTTTAGGCTATAAGCCGTAAGCAAAAAACAAATAAATGCCGCTTATAGCTTAAAGCCTAAAGCAAGAAAAAAAACAAACACCGCTTAAAGCCTAAAGCTTAAAGCCTAAAGCAAGAAAAAATGTTAAAAAACGACCTATTTTTAAAAGCATTAAAAGGAGAAACTGTTCAACGTCCGCCAGTATGGATGATGCGTCAAGCCGGAAGATATTTACCTGAATTTATCGCTTTGCGTGATAAATATGATTTCTTCACACGCTGTCAAACTCCGGAATTAGCTGCTGAAATCACCGTTCAGCCTATTCGTAGAATTGCTCCGGATGCAGCGATTTTATTCTCGGATATTTTAGTGGTTCCACAAGCAATGGGAATCGAAGTTTTGATGAAAGAGAATTTTGGTCCGTTTTTACCAAACCCAATTCGTTCATTGGCTGATGTTCACCGCGTTTACGTTCCGGACATTCAGGAAAGTTTAGGTTATGTAATGGACGCTATTAAATTGACTAAAGAAATGCTGAACGACGAAGTACCATTAATTGGTTTCGCCGGTTCGCCTTGGACTATTTTCTGTTATGCTGTTGAAGGAAAAGGTTCTAAAAGTTTTGATACTGCAAAAGGATTCTGTTTTTCAAACCCTGCTGCAGCGCATACTTTGTTACAAAAAATTACAGATACCACTATTTTATACTTAAAAGAAAAAGTAAAAGCGGGAGTTGATGCCGTTCAGATTTTTGATTCCTGGGGAGGAATGCTTTCTCCGGTTGATTATCAGGAATTTTCATGGAAATATATCAACCAAATCGTTGAAGCTTTGGCTGATGTTGCGCCGGTTATCGTTTTCGGAAAAGGATGTTGGTTTGCTCTTGGCGAAATGGGAAAAAGTAGGGCTTCGGCACTTGGTGTAGACTGGACATGTTCAGCTAGAAATGCGCGTTATTTGTCTGGTGGAAATATTACTTTACAAGGAAATTTTGATCCGTCAAGATTACTTTCTCCAATTCCAACCATCAAGAAAATGGTTCATGAAATGATCAACGAATTCGGAAAAGATAAATATATCGTAAATTTAGGTCACGGAATTTTACCAAATATTCCTGTAGATCACGCAAAAGCGTTTATTGACGCGGTTAAGGAATACGGGAATTAGTATATAGTTTTTCAGTCTCAGTTTTCAGTCTCACTTTGAAACTGAAAACTGCGATTAAAACTAAACCATTTGATAAGTATGACCCAAAAGAATATTAGTACTGAAATTGAGAAAGTGAGTGGTAATTTCATTGGCTTTAACGCTTTATTACTTTTCATTTTTATCATTTGGTGGTATAATGTAATTAGTGCATTTTTTTTTGGTAATTACTATTTATCAGGCGAAAAGCAAATGTTTGAAATATTCATTTATACTATTGGTTCATTTGGTTTACCATTATTATCCACTTTGTATATTTTAGCTCATATCGATTATAACAAAATTAAAAATCAGTCACTATATTTTAAACTCATTGGATTAGCCTGGCTCCCATTCTTAATTCTTTTAGTTTGTTACTTTTATAATTTAGCAACTATCGATAATCAAGTGTATTTCGAATAATAATAACTTACAAACATGCTAAACAAAGGCCTAAGAGACGAAGAAGCAATCAGAATTGACAATGTCCTCAAAACATTGCGATCTCTTGACTTTGTACCTCAACCCTTAAAAGACGATACAAAATTCGATATCGAAAATCAGTTAAAAGAATTGGCTTTAAATATCGAAACATTAATAAGTTATCAAAATAATGAATTGATTGCATTGTTATGTCGTCTTCATTTAGATTTCAATCAATTAGAGCAATTTGCAGATTTTTTAATAGATTTCTCTAAAGTTGAAAATTATAATTTCGAAGAAAAAGCATTAGCCATTTACCAATACGTTCAGCAGGAAAGCAAGGTTTTTTCATTTGGAATAAACGCTAAAATTGCTTCGTTAAAAAACAAATAACATGAGTTTTACAGATTGGAAAACAGAAACGATTGACACTATTTTGCCTGAGGAATTTTATAACCTCATCCAAAAGAATAAGACTCACATCGAAAAGACTTTTCCGGCAACTCTTGCCAATTGTTTAGATTTAGAAAAAACAAAGCATTTTATAGCTTTAAATCAGGATAAGGAAAATCATAAAGAAGGATATTTCTTTTATCCAAGAGATATTAAAACCAATACTTTAATTGGTTATTTATGTATAAAAAGCATCGATAATAATAAAGCAAAATGCGAATTAGGTTATTTCACTGATGAAGATTATCAGGGAAAAGGAATTACCTCAAAAGTAGTTTCAGAAACTTTAGATTTTTGTTTCAGTACTTTAAAAATGAATAAGGTTTTTATCTGTACTTCAAAAATCAACAAAGCGAGTCAGCAAATTGCCTTGAAACATCATTTTAAACAAGAAGGAATATTAAGGGAAGAATTTAAAAGCGGTGACGGGACATTGGAAGATGTCGTTTATTTTGGATTGCTTAAATCAGAATATAATGCACATGAAAGATAAAACCATATTCTACATAAAATATTTATCCTTTATTATCGCTTTTCTTGGATTTTTAAGCTTGTTACTTAATCCAAGAACTCAATATTTTAATTCAAATCATGAAGTAATTTATGATTGTGGAAGAATTCTTATGTTGTCCGGAGTTTTGATCTGTCTTATAATAATTGCTGTTAGTGGTTATTTTACCCAAACTGAGAAATATAATTTAAAGAATATTTTCACTTTATCCTGTTTGATCTATTTAGTAATAATGATATATGTAATTCATCGATTTTTTCATATTTTTTGGTTTGAGCATACCGTTGACTTTATAATTTTCGTTTTACATGTTTTACCCGTTCCTTTTATTATAAATGACATAGTAAAACCTGAATACATTAAAACAAAAACATTCATTTTTACTGGATTATTTTTAGTTATAACGACAACATTATATTTTAGGTATTTCTATATTTCTTATGAGGATTATTGGAACGGAATAGCAATTATTGTTATTCATTATTTAATTAGAGATTGGCTATTTTTAACAGGAACCCTTTTAATATTGGTTTCATTACTAAGCATTAAAACACATGAAAGATAAATTTTACGCATACATACAAAAACTACAAGACCAAATCTGTGCTGGATTAGAAGCTGTGGAAGGAACCGCAAAATTTCGTGAAGATCTTTGGAATCGTCCGGAAGGTGGCGGCGGAAGAACGCGCGTTATCGAAAACGGAGAAGTTTTTGAAAAAGGCGGTGTAAACATTTCTGCCGTTCACGGAAAACTTCCAGAAGCGATGGAAAAGATGTTTGGTGTTGGCGAAGCTGATTTTTTTGCTTGCGGATTGAGTTTGGTTTTACATCCAAAAAACCCGATGGCTCCAACCGTTCATGCCAATTGGCGTTATTTTGAAATGTATGACGAATCTGGAAAAGTGATTGAACAATGGTTTGGCGGCGGACAAGATTTAACCCCATATTATTTGTTTGAAGAAGATGCAACATTGTTTCATCAAACCTGCAAAACGGCTTGTGATAAGCACAATGCGGAATTTTACCCGAAATATAAAAAACAATGTGATGGCTATTTCTGGAATGCTCACAGAAATGAAGCCCGTGGAATTGGCGGTTTATTCTTTGATTATTGCAAAGCAAATGAAGAAATGTCTATGGAAGACTGGTACAATTTCGTAACCGAAGTTGGTAATAGTTTTCTGGATGCCTATGTTCCGATTGTAGAAAGAAGAAAAGATTTAGAATATACTCCCGAAAACAGAACCTGGCAGGAAATTCGTCGTGGCCGTTATGTCGAATTTAATCTGGTTCATGATAAAGGAACATTATTTGGTTTAAAGACCAATGGAAGAATTGAAAGCATTTTGATGAGTTTACCACCGCATGTGCAATGGGTTTATGATCACCATGCAGAACCGGGAAGTGTTGAAGAGAAATTAGTAAATGTATTAGAAAATCCGCGCGAATGGATCTAAAACTGATTTATATAAGTTTTTTTGGAAGCGTTTTTGGGTGTTTTGCCCAAAAAGATTCGCTTCAAAATTCCTATTTTAAATCATACCATGATAAAATTACCACTAGTATTTATTATCTGGACACTTCTAATAATTTTCAAATTGGTTTTGATTCTCAAGGTCAAAAAAAATATATAGATCTTATCCCAAACCGACAAGAACAATTGGGTTTAAGCTTAAGTTATGAATTTGTAGATATTAGTTTTGGTTTTGCCCCAAAGTTTTTTGACGTAAACAAAGACAACTCAAATTCTAAGCTATTTAGCTTTAATACCCGTTTTTATGTAAAAAAATGGATGCAATCTTTCACCTTCATTAATCAAAAAGGTTTTTATGCCAGTGAAGATGAAATTTCTGTAGATTTTCCGCGAATGCGAACTACAAAAATTGGAGGAACAACATCTTATATTTTTAACGATAAATTCTCTTATAAAGCCTTAGTGAATCAAAATGAATGGCAAACCAAGAGTTCAGGAAGTTTTATTCCGACTTTTTCATTTTATTATACCAATTTGAATTTGAACAATGAGCCTAATTCATCAAACGGTGATATTTATGTTTTTTCATTAGCTCCATCCTATTTTTATAATTTTGTAATCAGCGATCGGATCTTAATTGGAACCGGAATTGCGCTTGGAGCCGGAATTAATGACATTGACGGAGATACCTCAGCTTTATATCAATTAGACCTCAATTTAAAGCTGGCTTATAATACGGATCGGTTTTTTGCTTTTGCGAATTTAAACACGCTTAATTTCGTTCAGAACGATACTGCAGAAACCAGGCTTAATGATAATATATCAACAGTAAAATTTAGTGTTGGATATCGATTTGATCCTCCCAATAAAGTAAAAGAAGTTTACGAGAAAGTGAATGACAAAATGGGATTTTGAAAAATTCTAAAATTAGCAAGTATTTAATAGTAATATAAATTTGATTATTATGGAAAATAGACCTCTAAATACCGTACAATTAAATCGTATGCATTCCGGAAAAGGATTTATCGCAGCGTTAGATCAGAGTGGCGGAAGTACACCAAAAGCATTAGCGGAATACGGTGTACTTGAAAACAGCTTTACGAATGATGAAGAAATGTACACACTTGTGCATAAAATGAGAACACGAATTATTAAGAGTCCTGCATTTAATAGCGAATATATTCTGGGAGCAATCCTTTTTGAAAATACGATGGACCGCAAAATTGACGGACAATGGACGGCTGATTATTTGTGGGAAAAGAAAAACATAGTTCCGTTTTTAAAAGTAGACAAAGGACTTGCCGATCTTGCGAATGGCGTACAATTGATGAAACCGATTTCTAATTTAGATGAATTACTAGATCGTGCTGTTGAACGAAACGTCTTTGGAACTAAAATGCGTTCCGTTATTAAAGAAGCAAATGCAACTGGAATTCAGGAAGTAGTCGCACAGCAATTTGAAGTTGGTAAACAAATCTTTGCAAAAGGTCTTATCCCAATTATTGAACCTGAAGTTGACATTTACAGCGCTGACAAAGAAAAATCTGAAGAAATTCTGAAAGAAGAAATCAAAAAACAACTTGGTTTATTGGATAAAGATGTAAAAGTGATGCTAAAACTTTCCATCCCAACGGTTAATGATTTTTATAAAGAATTAATTTCAGATCCGTATGTTGTGCGTGTTGTGGCATTATCCGGCGGATATTCTAAAGAAGATGCCAATCAGAAATTGGCACAAAACCACGGATTGATTGCCAGTTTTTCACGTGCATTGTCTGAAGGTCTTGCCGCAGGTCAATCTGATGAAGATTTTAATAATAAGCTAGATATAACAATTAGAGCCATTTACGAAGCTTCAATTACATAAAAACTTCAAAATAAATCAAAAATAAAAATAACAATATTCAAGTTTCAAATCGTTGAAACTTGAAACTTTAAACAAAAATACAATGTTCCCATTACAAAGAAACCGCCGTTTAAGAACCAATGAATCTATTCGTTCTTTAGTTCGTGAAACAAGTTTAAGTCCACAAGATTTTATGCTTCCTATGTTTGTGGCTGAAGGAAAAGACGTAAAAGTTGCTATTCCGTCGATGCCAGGAATTTATCGTCATTCGTTGGATAACACTATTAAAGAAGTAAAAGAAGCTTGGGATTTAGGAATCAAAGCGGTAAATATTTATGTAAAAGTTAGCGACAAGCTCAAAGACAATAAAGGTGTAGAAGCCTGGAATAAAGATGGATTGATGCAACAAACCATTCGCGCGATAAAAGACGCGGTTCCGGAAATGATTGTGATGCCGGATGTGGCTTTAGATCCGTATTCTATTTATGGTCATGACGGAATTATAGAAAATGGCCAGTTAATTAATGATGCAACTGTCGACGCTTTAACCCGAATGAGTTTAAGTCATGCGGAAGCCGGAGCTGATTTTGTGGCTCCAAGTGATATGATGGATGGACGCGTTTTAGCGATTAGAAAAGCATTAGAAGAAAACGGACATCACAATGTTGGCATCATGAGTTACAGTGCCAAATATGCATCTGCTTTTTACGGACCATTTCGTGATGCTTTAGATTCTGCTCCTGTAGATTCTCAAAATATTCCAAAAGATAAAAAGACGTATCAAATGGATTATGCCAACCGAATTGAAGGAATTCGTGAAGCATTACTGGATGTTGAAGAAGGTGCTGATATTGTAATGGTAAAACCAGGAATTGCTTATTTGGATATTGTTCGTGAAGTAAAAAATGCCGTTCATGTGCCGGTTGCAGTTTATCAGGTATCTGGTGAGTACGCTATGGTAAAGGCCGCAGCAGAAAGAGGATGGCTGGATCACGACAAAATTATGATAGAGCAACTTTATTGCATTAAGCGTGCGGGTGCCAGTATTATCTCGACTTACTTTGCAAAAGAGGCGGCTGTAATTTTAAACCGATAAGATGAAAAAAGTATTATTCTTATTTGGCGTTTTAGCTTTTATGTCTTGTAAAAAAGAAGCAACAGAGAATGTTCAGCCTACAGAAACCTATTCAGAAGGAGAATCGGCGGAAGCCAAAACACCCGAAGCTCTAGGAAAAGATATTTTTGAAGGAAAAGGCAATTGTATTTCCTGTCATCAGGTTGACCAAAAGGTAATTGGACCAAGTATTCAGGAAATAGCCAAAACGTATAAAGACAAAAAAGGAAATATTGTTACTTTCTTAAAAGGAAATGCAGAACCAATTGTAGATCCAAGTCAGTTTCCGGTTATGAAAACAAACATTCCTATAACGCAGGCAATGTCTGATGAAGAGTTAAAAGGCCTTGAAAGTTACATTTACAGTAACTTGAAGTAATTCTATTTAACTTACAATAAATCAAAAACATAAAAAATAAAAATGGCGCTAAATTAGCGCCATTTTTTATAGATTTAATTACCAGATTTTTACTCTTTTTTCTGGTTCAACATACATAGGATCTCCTTTTTTGATTCCGAATGCCTGATAAAAAGCATCAACATTTTGAATAGGAACATAAGCTCTGTACATTCCCGGCGAATGCGGATCTGTTTTTACCTGACTTTTAATCGCTTCGTCTCTTGTTTTAGTTCTCCAAACGGTAGCCCATGAAATAAAGAAACGTTGTTCTGGCGTAAAACCATCAATTAATCCCGGACTTCCATTTTTCTTTAAATACAATTGCAAACCATCATAAGCAGCATTGATTCCGCCAAGATCTCCAATATTTTCACCTAAAGTAAATTTACCATCAACGTGAATTCCCGGCAAAGGCTCTAAAGCACTGTATTGATCTGCAAGAGCAGTTCCAAGAGTTGTAAATTGTTTTAAATCATTTTCAGTCCACCAATCTACAAGATTTCCGTCTGCATTATAACGTGCTCCTGAATCATCAAAACCGTGAGAAATCTCGTGACCAATTACAGCTCCAATTCCACCATAGTTCACAGCTTCATCAGCCTGGTAATTGTAAAATGGCGGTTGCAAAATAGCTGCAGGGAAAACAATCTCGTTGTAAGATGGATTGTAATAAGCATTTACAGTTTGTGGAGACATTCCCCATTCTGTTTTATCAACCGGTTTGTTTATTTTTTCTAAATCTTCTTTAAAACTCCATTTAGCCAGATTTTGTGAATTATCAAAATAACTTCCGCCTTCGGCTACACTTTTAATTTCCAAAGCAGAATAATCTTTCCACTTGTCCGGGTAACCTACTTTTATTGTGATTTTATTTAATTTTTCGATTGCTTTCGCTTTTGTAGCATCAGACATCCAGCTTAAATTATTAATACGATTTTGGTACGCTAAAATCACATTGTGAATCATATCCAACGCTTTTGTTTTTGCTTCAGCAGGAAATACTTTCTCAACGTACAATTTACCAAGCGCTTCGCCAACTGTATTATTCACTACTTGCAAAGCATTTTCTTCACGAGGCAATTGTTTTATTGCACCTCTTAATGTTTTGCTGTAAAAGTCCCAATTTGCCGTTTCAATTTCTGTGGTTAATCTTGAAGTAGAACGGTTTAACAAAGTCCATTTTAAATATTCCTTCCATTGAGCAACTTTGTTTTCTGCTAAAACCGTTTGCAATGCTTTCATATAACGAGGCTGAACTACAACAACAGTATCTAATTTAGCCAAACCAAGTCCGGTAAAATAAGCATCCCATTTGATTGCCGGCGTTATTTTTTGAAGATCAGCCACTGTCATTGGGTTGTATTGTAAACGACTGTCTCTACTTTCTACACGATTCAGTCTTGGGCTTGACAAAGAAGTTTCCAATGCCAGAATTTCTGATGCACTTTGCTTTGCTTTCTCTGGAGATTCGCCAATAAATTGCATCATTCTTGCCAGGTGCAATTGATATTTAGCACGTTTTTCTTTAGAATCTTTATCATCTGAAGTATAATAATCTTTATCAGACAATCCCAATCGGCTTGTGCCAAGACTTACTGAATTTTTAGAACTATTTTTTTCATCAGCTCCAATATAAATTCCGAAGAAATCATTTCCTCCCAAAGGTTCCATTTCAACCAGGTATTTTTGAAGATCTGCCACATTTTTTATAGCATCAATCTTTTTCAAATAAGGTTTTAGAGGTTCAATTCCTCTTTTATTTCTTCCAACAGTATCTAAAATAGTACTAAACAAATTTACAGCTTTGCCTTGATCTGTATTCGATTTATACTTTGGGTTCTTCGAAGCTTCCTTCAAAATTGCCATCGCATCTTTATCCGTTTTTTTGATCAGTTCATTAAAACTTCCCCAAGTTGTACGATCACTAGGAATTTCTGTTTTGTCTAACCAGGTTCCGTTTACATATCGGAAAAAATCCTGGCCCGGGCTAATTTTAGTGTTCATGTACGAAACATTAATTCCCGGTTCTTTTGAAGCTACATCTTGAGCGTTTACTGCCGTTAATGAAAACAATGCAGAAAAAACACAAAACATAGGTTTACTAAGCTGTTTTTTCATTTTAAATAATAGTTTGAGTGTACTTACAAACATATTGCTATTATTTCAAATTTTATGTTAAAATTATCAATATTCAAACACAAGTAATTTATCACAAATTTTCATACGGACCAACAAAAATTTTCATGAATAAATAAATCCATAATCTCTTCTAATTGAAATAGTTTTTGGAATATTTGTCAAAAGGATTAAATATAAATGAGAGCAAAAATTCAAACTGCATTTTCTGGAAAAGTCGAAGCTATAGGATTACCCATTTTGGCTGTATGCTGGGTTAGTTTTTTTTGGGGAACAACATGGCTGGCCTCAAAAGAAGGCGTAAGACATATGCCGGGCCTTCAATTGGCAACTATTCGCCAGTTTTTTGGAGGAATTTTGTATGTTATTTATTTTCTGATCAAAAAAGAACCCTGGCCAAAAGGCAAACAATGGCGAACCATACTGATTCTTGCCATTTTGAATTTTGCTTTGAGCAATGGTTTAAGCACTTGGGGCGTAAAATATATTAGCAGCGGACTGGGCGCTATTATTAGTGCAATTTTTCCGATTTGGATTATAGCTATCAACTTTTTTAATGGCGAACGAATCGCAAAACTGGCTATAACCGGAATTTTAATTTGTTTTGGAGGAATTTGCATCATCTTTATGGATCATTTAGCTGATTTTTTTAAACCAGATTTTCAAGTCGGAATTATCCTGACCATTGCTTCAACGATTACTTGGGCTTTCGGAATTTTACATACCAAGAAAAAAGCAGCAAGTTTTAATCCTTATTTTAGTTTAGGATTGCAAATGTTGATTTCGAGTTTTATACTTTTAGTAATTACAGAAGCTGCAGGAGTTAATATTCCGCTTAACCAAATTCCGTCAGAATCCTGGTTTGCGATTGGTTATTTAGTTGTTATTGGTTCGGTATTAACATTCATTGCCTTTATATATTCACTGCAACATCTTCCAACAGAAATTAGCAGCATTTATGTTTACATTAATCCTATTGTTGCCATGATTTTAGGTTCTTTAATTTTTGGGGAGTTTCTCACTCAGGCAATTCTTATTGGGGTTTTAGTCACTTTAGCAGGATTGTATTTAGTCAATAAATCGATTCGAAAACCTAAAGTTTAGGCTGTCTAATAAGTTTACCACGAATTTTCAGGAATCAAGTTGCATTAAATATTAATTCCTGAAAATTCGTATAATTCGTGGCAAACTATTTAGCCTGTTAAAAACCGTTATAATTGCAGCTTTTAAAATGCTCTTTTTGTATTTTTGCAGCAAATTATTTTTATGAAATCGTTTCTTTACAAATACCGAAAATTCTTTATTGTTTTAATTCTGTTTTCGGTTGTCACTATATCTTTATTTTATTCGGCTTTGAAGCCACAAAAAACGTTGCCAATTTTTAATCCTGCTGATGTAAATCCCGAATTGGTAGACAGTACGGTACAATACAAAAGCAAATATCATACAATCGCTGATTTTTCATTTGTAAACCAAAATGGTGATACGATTACCCAGAAAAATTACGAAGGCAAGATTTATGTTGCTGATTTCTTCTTTACAACGTGCGGATCGATCTGCCCAAAAATGTCAACAAACTTATCCGAAGTTCAAAAAGCAGTTTTGAACAATCCAAAAGTAATGTTGCTTTCTCATACGGTATTTCCGGAAGTAGACAGTGTTTCAGTTTTAAAAGCTTATGCTGTAAAATATGGAGTTGTAGACAGTAAATGGAATTTGGTTACGGGAGATAAAAAAGAGATTTACAAAATGGCCAGAAAATCATATTTAGCTGTAAAACAAGGCCGCCCGGATCAATTGTACGATATGGTTCATACTGAGAATTTTGTTTTGGTAGATCAAAAACGTCGTGTTCGTGGTTTTTATGACGGAACTAATAAAGAAGAAATTAAACGTCTTTTAGAAGATATTGATTTTTTATCCCAGGAGTAAAATCCCTTATTTTTAGAAAGATTTAGCATATTCAAAAGCATTAAATGCCTTGCAATAAAGAATTATTGCCTACTTTTGTAATCTAAATTCAATCTAAATAAGCTTGCAAAATACAATTCACACTCTGAAAAAAGGCGAGAAAGCCATTATCAAAGATTTTGATATCGATCTTATTCCTCTAAAATTATTAGAAATGGGTTGTTTGCCGGGCAACTTAGTCGAATTACTTCAAATTGCTCCTTTTGGAGATCCTTTGTATTTAAACATTAACGGCTCGCATGTTGCGATTCGTATTGAAACTGCTCGCGAAATTAAAGTTGAACTTATCAAAACCAACTTGTAATGAGCATTCAAAATATCAATGTTGCCCTTATCGGGAATCCGAATACCGGAAAAACTTCTGTTTTTAATCAACTTACAGGTTTAAATCAACAAGTTGGAAATTACCCCGGAATTACGGTTGAGAAAAAAATCGGGTTCTGTAAATTACCGCACAATATAAAAGCTAACATTCTCGATTTACCAGGAACCTATAGTTTGAATGCAAGTTCGATGGACGAAAGTGTGGTGATTGAACTTTTGCTAAACAAAAACGACAAATTATATCCGGATGTTGCAGTAGTTGTTACCGATGTTGAAAATCTGAAAAGAAATTTACTGATTTACACGCAGATAAAAGATCTTGAAATCCCGACGATTTTGGTTATCAATATGTCGGATCGTATGGAAAGAAAGGGAATTACTTTGGACATTCCTTATTTAGAAGAAAAACTAAAAACTAAAATTGCTTTAGTAAGTTCTCGTAAAGGTTTGGGTATTGATGCATTAAAAGAATTAATTGTTTCATACAAAACCATTCCGCACGAACCTTGTTTAAACTCATCAGTTATTGATCCCGAATATTTTGAAAAATTAAATCACGCTTTCCCCAATCAGCTATTGTATAAATTATGGTTGGTAATTACGCAGGATGTGAACTTTTCGAATTTAGATCGAAATGAAATTCGAAGCACTTTTACTAAATCGCATTCAGAATTAAAACGCTTACAGCAAAAAGAAACTATAAAACGTTACCAATTTATAAATGATGTTCTAAAAGGAGGTTTAAAAGTTGATGCCTCGATGGCAAAAGACTTTAGAGCAAAACTAGATCGCGTTTTGACCCACAAATTTTGGGGTTATGTGATTTTCTTAGCAATATTATTTTTGATTTTCCAATCGATTTTCAGCTGGTCAACTATCCCTATGGATTTTATTGACAGCACTTTTGCCTCTTTAAGCAGTTGGGTTGCTCAGGAATTACCAAGCGGTATCCTGACCGATTTGCTTTCGCAGGGAATTGTGCCCGGAATAGGCGGCGTTATTATATTTATTCCGCAAATTGCGTTTTTGTTTTTGTTTATTTCTATTTTGGAAGAAAGCGGTTATATGAGCCGTGTTGTTTTTTTGATGGATAAAATCATGCGCAAGTTTGGCCTTTCAGGAAAAAGTGTTGTGCCCTTAATTTCAGGAACTGCTTGTGCGATTCCGGCAATTATGGCAACCCGAAATATCGAAAACTGGAAAGAACGTTTGATCACAATTCTGGTAACTCCGTTTACGACTTGTTCTGCGAGATTACCTGTTTATACGATTATCATTTCACTGGTTATACCAAACGAACGTTTATTTGGTTTTTTAAATATGCAGGGATTAGCGTTGATGTTGTTGTATGTTTTAGGTTTTGGAACGGCAATTCTGTCTGCTTACATTTTAAACAAAATACTGAAATTCAACTCAAAGGCTTATTTTGTTGTTGAAATGCCAAGTTATAAAATGCCTCTTTTTAAAAACGTTGGAATCAATGTGGTCGAAAAAACAAAAGCTTTTGTTGTTGGAGCAGGTAAAATTATATTAGCAATATCTGTTATTTTATGGTTCTTAGCTTCATACGGACCTGGAAAGGATTTTAACGAAGCTGAAAGTATTGTAAAAGAAAGATTTATTGATATGCCCCTCGACGAAGCAAAATTCGAAAACGAAGTGGCTTCTCAAAAATTAGAGAATTCTTATATCGGAATTATGGGTAAGGCTATAGAACCTGCAATTGCACCATTAGGATACGATTGGAAAATAGGGATTGCAATTATCAGTTCGTTCGCCGCACGTGAGGTTTTCGTGGGAACACTTGCCACTATTTACAGCGTGGGAAGCAGCGACAATGAAGCAACCATAAAAAGCAAAATGCAGGAAGAAATTAATCCTGAAACGGGAAAGAAGATCTTTAATTTTGCTTCGGGAATTTCATTACTTCTTTTTTATGCTTTTGCGATGCAATGCGCAAGTACATTAGCTATTACAAAAAAAGAAACCAATTCATGGAAATGGCCTGCAATGCAACTTGTTTTAATGAGTGGCCTGGCTTATTTCGTAGCACTTTTAGCTTATCAATTTTTAAAATAAACGGCCATGATACAAGAAATTGTTGCCTTTGGAATATTACTTATTGCTGTCGCATTCTTAATCAAAAAGTTCTTTTGGAAATCTAAAAAGAAGAAAGATTGCGGCGATGGAAATTGTGGATGTTCTTAGAGGAAGGTTCTAAGTTACCAAGGTTTAATTTCACAGAGCTACAAAAGGTAAAAACACAAAGCTTCGCAGAGATTTAATTCTTTGCGAAGCTTTGTGTTATTTGGCGAAGCTTTTCGAAAGAAAAGCCTTCTTTCGAAATAAAATACTGTCGTGTCTTATTATTTAAAAAACTTTTATGGACTATTTGTCAATTCTTTACAATTTATTTTTGCTTCATTAAATCAAGTAGAAATGGCAAAAGATGACAAAATAGAAATTACAAGAGATAATAGAGTTGCGAGATTATTGTGGTTTACATTAGGCTTTTTATGCGCTTTTGTACTATCGCATTTCTTTCTGAAGCACCATTAATTTTCTAAAGTTCGACAGATACTACTTCACTCCTTCCCACTCTGCATAAAACTGCGCAAGGAATGTTTCCATAAAATGATGTCTTTCGGCAGCAATTTGTTTTCCCGTCTCCGTATTCATTTTATCTTTTAGCAGCAAAAGCTTTTCGTAGAAATGATTAATTGTGGGTGCATTATTCTTTTTATACTCTTCTTTGCTCATGTTGGTTATGGGAGCAATTTCAGGGTTATATAAGGATCTGTTTTTAAATCCACCATAATTGAACGCCCTTGCTACTCCAATTGCCCCTATCGCGTCTAAACGGTCCGCATCCTGAACAATATCTAATTCTACAGATGTAAACTTCTTTTCGAAATTTCCGCCTTTATAAGATATGTTTTCGATGATTTTTACAACATGCTGAATAATATCTTCGGCAACCTCTTCAGACTCTAAAAACAATCTTGCTGTTTTTGGCCCGATGGTTTCGTCTCCATTATGAAATTTGCTATCGGCAATGTCATGAAGCAATGCCCCTAATTGAACTACAACTAAATTACAATTAGTTCCTTTTGCTATTAAAAGGGCATTTTTATATACACGTTCGATATGAAACCAATCGTGTCCGCCTTCGGCATCATTTAGTTTTTCTTTTACGAAGGCAATTGTTTTGTTTATTAGATCAAGATTATTCATAGTAGTGTTTTTGAATTGAGAAATGGCGCGCAGATGACACGGGTTTAAGCAGATTAACGTAGATTCTTTTTTTGTGTTTTTTTAAATAAAAAATGTTGATTGCCAAAGTTTAACACTTCAACAATCAACAATATATTATAAATTCCTCAATATCAAGATCAAAAATCAATTACAAAATCAATCTAAAATCTAAAATCAGAATTCTAAAATCTACAATCTCGCCGGTTCAACCCATTTAAAGATATGTCCTTCCTGAGGGATAACAATTCTTTCTGAGATCCTGGCCATACGTGCCGGTAATTTCATCAAATAATCACGCGCTTTTTCAGCTTCGTCTGTAAGGTTTGAGATTTTATCAATTTCCCACTTATCAATTAATTTTTGCATGATTTCTACATAATCGTTTGCTGTATAAACACCAATACGTTGTGCAGAGTCTGAAAATTGTTCAAAAGCAGAACTTATCTTTTGACCGGATTCTCTTAAGAAATGAGCCGGCATAACGATTTTTTGTTTCATCATATATTGAAAAGCCAACATCATTTCACTCGGATCTACTGCAAAAATACGCGTAACAAATTCGCTATATGCATGGTGATGACGCATTTCGTCACCAGCAATCATTTTACACATTTTAGACAATTTATTATCTCCAAACTTTTTAGCTATCTGAGCTACTCTGTTGTGCGATACATAAGTTGCTAATTCCTGAAAACTAGTGTATACAAAATTTTTGTATGGGTCAGTTCCAGTTCCAATATCAAAACCGTCGTTGATTAAATGCTGCGTTGTCATTTCGATTTCGCGCATATTTACACGACCAGACAAATACAAGTATTTATTTAGTAAGTCACCGTGGCGATTTTCTTCTCCAGTCCATTGTCTGATCCATTTCGACCAGCCATTTCCGCCATTTTCAATCTGGTCTATACCTTCTACGTCCATTAACCATGATTCGTATGTTGGTAAAGCCTCCTCGGTAATAGTATCACCAACAAGTGTTACCCAGAAATCGTATGGTAGTTCTTTAGCAATTTCACGTAATTCTCTAACCTCCTCAAAGAAATTATCTCCTTCAGAATTAGGCAGAAAATCTGACGGCTGCCAAATTTTTTCTACTGGAATTAAATACTGTTCAACGAAGCTATCCACGTTTTTTTCCAAAAACTGCATCACTTCTAATCTAATGTTTTTTATAGACATTACTTATTTTAGATTTGGGATTTAAGTTCTAGTTTTTACTAAAAACAAAAATCTATTTATACTCGTTTACTCCTTCTATAACTGTCTTTTCCGTTAATTCCATTAGCTCTGCAAAATCATAATCTTTTACAGCCAATGCTTTGTGCACGGTAAAACTAAGACGATTTCCTAAGCCAACAGGAAACATACCATATCGAACCATTTTCCATGAATTGTTGATGCTTACCGGAACAACATATGCTGATGGGGCATATTTACATAGAATTTTTAAACCGCTTTGTGCAAACTCTTTTGGTTTTCCGGTTTTACTTCTTGTGCCTTCGGGGAAAATTACAGCAGATCTTTTATGCTTTTCGATATATTCAGACAATCCCTTGATTACCGGAATTGCTTGTTTAGGGTCTTTTCGGTCAATTAGCACAGATCCTCCATGGCGTAAATTATACGATACGCTTGGAATTCCGTTACCTAACTCCTTCTTACTTACAAATTTACAATGAAAACGTCTAAAGTACCAAATCATAGCGATGATATCGTACATACTTTGGTGATTTGATACAAAAATTAACGGAACTCCGGTAGGAATTGTCTCTCTGTTTTCAATTTTATAGGTTGTTCCAACTAAATTGGTACATCTTAAAAGGAAAAAATTCAGATAATCTACACTCTTTTTATGCGCCTGATAACCAAAAACATTTAGGCAAATCCATTGTATTGGATGAAAAACCAATAGACACAGACTAAAACATATGTAGTAAATTGCGGATATGGGATACGAAATTATCTTTTGCATGCTTAAAAAAATTAAAGGCCAAAAGTAATAAATATATTTTTAGCGGTATTAAAATTAAAAACAATAAGCGTCTTTGGGGTTTAATTGTACCTTTGCCTTATAAAATTGCAACTTTTTTCTGAATTAATGAACTTCACTTACCCAAAAAACGAACATTTAAAAAGCAAAACTACGATTGGATTACTTTTTTCTGAGGGAAAATCAGTTTCAAAATATCCTTTACGTTTGGTTTATCGTACAGTTGAAACTAATTCGGAAGAAAACAGAACTAAAATTGGGGTTTCTGTTTCTAAAAAATATTTCAAAAAAGCGGTTGATCGTAATTACTTCAAACGTGTTTTAAGAGAGACTTACAGATTAAATAAGCATTTACTGTTAGATAATTTGCAACAGCCTTATTCGATAATGTTTTTTTATCAGACAAAAGACCGATTGACTTACGAAGAAATCAACACAAAGACGATTCAATTGTTTGAAAAGTTTCTTCAACAAGTAAATAAACCTCTCGATTCTGAAACCAAAATTGACCTGTAGAGCTCAAAATGGAACTTTATTTATCATATTAGATTAAAAATTATAAAAAAATTGTAGTTTTAGCTCTAAATTGAAATTTTATGAGATATATTTTCTTTTTGTTTCTTGTTTTTTTAAGTCTTACTGGTTGTAGTAAAAACGAAGATGAAGTTTATAATAATATGGCGATTAGTGCCGTCAAACTTCCTCCTAAAAGTGAATCATCAAATGCCGATGTGCTATACGATAAAGCTTCGTCGCCAGAAATTCAAAAGAAAATAATAAAACAAGCGTCTCTTCGTTTTGAAACTAATGATCTGGAAAACACTTTCAATCAAATTGAAATTGCCATTAAAGCAAATAAAGGAACCATACAAAATGATTCTGAAGGAAAAGATTATGATAATATCTACCGAAATCTAACTGTTCGTGTTCCAAGCCAAAACTTTGACACTTTTATAAATTCTGTTTCAAAAGGAGTTTCTTATTTCGAACGCAAAGACATTTCTTCTGAAGACGTTACTGAAGAATATATTGATTTAAATTCGAGATTAAATACAAAACGCAAACTTGAAGCGCGTTATATAGAAATATTAAAAAAAGCCAACAAAATAAGCGAGATTCTAGAAATCGAAAAGCAAATTTCAGTTATAAGAGAAGAGATTGAAGCTAAAGAAGGACGCTTAAAATATTTAGAAAGCCGGGTTTCTGAAAGCACAATTTCGATTGAATTTTATAAAACAATCGCAGAAAAAGAAGGCGTTAAAACATCATACGGTTCAAAAATCTGGACTGCCATTAAAACCGGATTCTTTGAGTTATCAGGTTTTTTTATCTCCATTATAAGCATTTGGCCATTTATAATACTGTTTTTCGTACTTGCCTATTTTATCAGAAAAAGATTTAAAAGAAAAAAAATATAATCATCATGTATCCTTATTTCAAAAAAAAGTTCATTATACCAACCGTTGCTGCAGGATTTTTATTTATTGGAACCAGTTTTAAAGATGATTTCTTTGAGATTGCGAAACAAATAGAAATCTTCACAACGCTATTTAAAGCTGTTAACACGAATTATGTTGACGAAACAAATCCAGGCGATCTGATGGATAAAGCGATTAAAAGCATGTTGGGAAGTTTAGATCCGTACACGGTTTATTTTAATGAACAGGATGTCGTGAATTTCAAAATCAACAATACGGGTGAATATACCGGAATTGGGGCTATGATCGCAAGAAAGAAAGATCGCTTGATTGTTCGTGAACCTTATAAAAATTATCCTGCAGACAAAGCCGGGTTGAAAGCGGGCGACGAAATTATTCAGATTGGCGATGTTTTAATTGCTGATTTTAAAGATGATGCTTCACAATTATTAAAGGGAACCAAAAATACCAAGATTACTATAAAATATCTGCGTCAGGGAAAAACCTTAACGACGGTGCTGGTTTTGGATGAGGTTGATATTAAATCGGTTCCGTTTTACGGAAAAATCGATGACAAGACAGGTTATATCGTTTTGGCACATTTTAGTAGAAAAGCTGCCGCCGAAGTTAAAGAAGCTCTTGAAAAACTAAAAGCAGATGGTGCAAAACAAATTGTTCTTGATTTAAGAGGAAATCCGGGTGGTTTATTGAATGAAGCAATTGATATTTGTAATTTGTTTGTTCCGAAGAATGAAGTTATTGTAACTACAAAGTCAAGAATTGAGAAACACAACAACACTTATAAAACTCAAAACCAACCTATTGATACTGAAATTCCGTTAGCTATTTTGGTAAATGGAAGAAGTGCCTCGGCATCAGAAATTGTATCGGGCGCTTTGCAGGATCTTGATCGTGCTGTAGTTTTAGGAAGCCGTAGTTTTGGTAAAGGTTTGGTACAACGTTCTGTTGACTTAACTTACGGAACACAATTAAAAGTTACTATTTCAAGATATTATACACCTTCTGGCCGTTGTATTCAAGCTTTAGATTATACACATAAAGACAAAAATGGTGTGGCTCAAAAAACAGATGCTAAAAACTTCAATGCTTTTAAAACCAGAAAAGGCAGAACGGTTTATGATGGCGGAGGTGTTTTGCCGGATATAGAATTGGATGAAGCAAAAATGAGTCCGATTACGACTGCGCTTTTAAAGAATGATGGCATTTTTGATTATGCAACAACCTATTATTACAAAAACCCAGGTTTAGGCGATAAAATCCCAACAGTTTCTGATGCGGATTATGCCAGTTTTAAACAATATTTAAAAGCAAACAAAATTAGCTTTGATACTGAAACCGAAGTGGCTTTGAAGAATACTTTGGCTGCAGCCAAAAACGAAAAAATAGACGAAACGATCGCACCGGAATATCAGCAGCTACTAAATGCTCTCGAAAAAAGTGAAACTACCTTACTGGACAAAAACCAAAAGGAGATCAAAAGTTTAATTCAGGAAGAACTAATCAAAAGATACCAATATCAGGAAGGTTTGTATCAATTTTACATTAAAAATAATTCAGAAATTAAAAAAGCGGTGAGCGTTTTAAATAATCAAACTGAATATAAAACGATTTTAAAAATGTAGTTCAAAAATGAAACTTTGTAAAGTCATATTTTCTATTCTTTAAGATCAATTTAGGGCACAGCAAAACCCATCTAAACTATATTCTGATTTCGATAAAATAGCCCTCGATAATGTTTTTAATATTTGAAGCGCAAACTTACGCATCATCCTAAAAATGAATTAGATAAAATCGCAACATTATTGCAAAAGAAGAAAAAAATTCAATTCTAAATTAAAAACATATGTTTGCTTTATTCCAGATTCTGTTAGACGGAATTGACAGAGAAATCATAGAAATAAGACTTTCCTGGAATCGTGCCAAAACCGTTTTTTAAATACTTATCCTATAAAAACTCAAGCAACAGATGCTTTTTCAGGGTTGGGGCAATAAATATTCTATAGAAAAAGGCATTAAAAACAACAAGTACGGTTACTTTATGAGTACGAAGGTTCAAACTAATTACCTAACTCAAGTTGATTTTTGACTAAATTAAAATAATCTGATTTGTTAGCTACTAGTTCTTTATGATTGCCAATTTCAGCAATTTCACCTTTATTTAGTACAATAATCTGATCTGCATTTTTCACAGTACTTAAGCGATGTGCTATGATTAAAACTGTTTTCCCTTTAAAAAATTGTTGTAAATTATCATGTATAATTTTCTCATTTTCGGCATCTAATGCACTTGTTGCTTCGTCAAAAAATATATAATGAGGATTTTTATATACTGCGCGTGCAATTAAAATTCGCTGTTTTTGTCCACCAGACAAACCATTTCCGGATGCCCCTATTTTGGTATTATAACCTAGTGGTAAAGAAGAAATAAAGCTCTCAATATTCGCAATTTTTACAGCCATAAGTAGCCTTTCTTTATTCACAAATTCATCTCCGGTAGCAATATTTCTTTCAATTGTATCTGAAAAAATAAATCCGTCCTGCATTACTACTCCACAATTGTCCCTTAAGCTTCTGGCAGAAATCGAGTTAATTTTTTTTGAATTGACGTATATTTCTCCATTTGTTGGTTCGTAGAATTTCAATAATAATTTTAACAATGTTGTTTTGCCGCTACCGCTAGCCCCAACTATAGCAGTAATTTTGCTGTCGGGAATTGTAAAATCAATATCTTTTAAAACGTAAGGTGATTTTGGACCTTCATATTGAAATGATACCTTTTTAATATCAATAAAAAAACGGTCTTTCTTAGATATTTCTTCCTGATTTTCGATATATTCTGTGGGATGGTTCTGAACTTCATTTAATCTTTCCAAACTTAATTTTGCATCCTGAAAAGAACGAAAAAACATTACTAATTGCTGAATGGGCGAGTTCATTTGTCCAATAATGTAGGATACCCCCAATAATTGACCAAGTGTCATAGTTCCATTTACAACATAAGATGCTGCCAGAAAAGTTACAAGAATATTCTTGATCTGGCTAATGAATTCAAAACCTGATAACTGAAATTGGTCGATTCTTAAAACCCTAAGATTTATTTTAAATAACTTTTGTTGTATTGACTCCCATTCCCGAAGTTTAAAATCTTCAAATTTATTGAGTTTCATTTCGGTTAAACCATTAATAATCTCGTAAATTGATTCCTGATCTTCACTTCTTTGTTGAAAACGATAGTAATCTAATATTTTTCTTTTTTTAAGCCAATAAAAAGACCAACTTAAAGATATAATTGTCAACGCTATATATACTAAAAAGATTCTATAATCGTAATATAAAAAAACACCAAAGAACACTATAAATGTAATAATCGAAAAAAATGTAGTCAGACTTTGAGAAGTTAAAAACTCCTCAATTCTCTCATTATCCTGAATTCTCTGAATGAAATCACCTCTTCTTTTAGTGTCGAAAAACTTAATGGGCAGTTGCAGAATTTTTTTAATGAAATCTGAAATAATAGAAATACTTAGGTGTGAGCCAACATAAAGCATTAACCAATTTCGAATAACATCGATAGAAATTGAACCTAAAAAGACTGCTAATTGAACTGATAAAATCAGTAAAATATAATTCATGTCTTTTGCATTTACACCATTATCAATTAGCTTTTGTGTTAGAAACGGAAAAGCCAATGTTAAAAGACTTCCAGCCAAAAGCAAAAAGAAGATTCCGATAAATTTATTTTTATGTGGATATAAAAATGGAAAAAGTTGCTTTATACTTATTTTATCTTCTACAATTGGATCTTTATTTACAAATTCCTCTGTAGGGAGTAAAAACAATGCAACTCCATTGTTATCATCTGAATACCATGATTTTAAAAAGAATTCCTCAGAGATTTTCATCAATCCGTGTGCAGGATCTGCAATATGGAAATAATACTTATTAGAAAAAAACGATTTTGTTATTTTTCTTAAAACCACGAAATGATTTTGATTCCAATGCAAGATGCAAGGAAAGAATTCTTTTCGCTCAATAAGCTCATTCAATTTTACTTTTAGAGAATATGTATCCAGGCCTACACCATTAGCAGCCTCTCTTATTCCACTCAAAGACACACCTTCTCTTGTAATAAATGAATTTTCCTTAAGATATTTTAGAGAATAGTTTTTACCATAATAGCTTGCTATCATACTCAAACAAGCAGGACCACAATCCATTTTATCATGTTGATGTTTGAATTGAAAAGACATATATTGTTTTGTTAAATTAAATTAATGATGTACACTACTCTTAATTGTACCTCAATTAATATTTAAAGATCAACTATTTCAAGGGCCTTTTTATCGTACAACATTGCAAGAAAATATAAACAAGCCTCTTTTGGCCAATCTTTTTCGAGATTTTTAATTAAATCACTTACTCTAAAAACCTTATTTGTATTTAGCCTTTCAATTATTGTTTCAAGTTCCTCATGGTATCTTATTTCCATTTTATAACCTCTGGCAAAAAAAGTCAGTTCATCTTCAAACAACACTGAATAGAGTTTAAAAAATGGAGGAGTCTTAACCTTTGAATTGTCAAGCAAATTATAATCCTCATCTATATTGAATTTTTTTTCAGAAGTAAGTGTTAATGGCAAACCTGACCATCCACCATTGCTCAAAATTGCATATCTGTACTCTTGACTCACATGATTTAGCAAATCAACAACCGTAGTTTCATCATTTAAATTTTGAACTGATAAAAGGGGTTCAATATTACTTGTGTCAGTATCAATAGTTAAAATGGAATCGTTCTTTTGTATATACTGAATAGCAAAAGACCTAAACATTTGTTTGGTATATGTTTCTTTTGTTGGATTATTAAACCATAATGTAAACGCTACAGATAAATCACCAGAATAACCAACATGCCATTTATCCCAAGGCATGTAATAAATATCACCGGTTTTAAATTGGTACTTTATGGCATCTTCAAGTAAAGGCTCTATTTCTGTATTATTAGTCTTAGAATTAGCTTTTTTATCATAAATTTCATTTTCCCAGTTATACATTATTTTATCCCCTGGACCTAAGTGAAAATGAATAACATTTTCTCCACGTCTGTCCCTGTGAATACCTAACGGTGTGTAACCATAATTTCCAATAAAAATCGTTCCATCCAAACCTAAAAGAGGTGTTCCTAGTTTCTTTATTAATGGGTCTAATAATTGTCGGACCGTTTTTGCCATTTCATTAGAATATTTTTCGGTAAAATTCATGATAATAGCAAATTTTTGTCCGTTAAAAACCCTTTGAGAATATTGTTCTATATTTTCATCGTCTAGTGGCGGATTGCTAAAAACATTATTTACAACATATTTTTCGTTTTGCTCTTCACCATCAAGATAAAAACGAAAACCTTCTACATTTACATTAAATTTTGACATATTTCGTAAAATATTCAAAACTTCAAAATTCATTTTATCGACATTCGGTTTTGTTAAAGCATTTTCGAAAACATTTGTTTTAGAGAAATTTTCATTTTCAACTAAAAAATTATCCCACCAAAAATCATCTAAATCATTGCGACTAATATTATTTACTTCCATAAAATGTTTTTTAAAAGTTAATAAAAGTTAGGAGAATTATCTTCTCCTAACCTCTTTATTATAAAACTAAGATTTACTCTGCAGCTTTAATTTTAATTTTAACTTTAACTTTAACATCTTCTTCTAATCCACCTTTAACTTGAGTTTCTTCTAGTGGAGATAAAGTTTTTACATTTAAAAAACTTTTCGCATCGAATTTTTGATTTTTCATGGTAATAAATTTAATGGTTTAATTAATGAACTCAAAAGTTTAAAGACATTAGAATTTTATCGGTCTCACCTTGCAAGATATCTTCTATATTTTATCACTTTGTTCTATTGTATTCTTCTTGGTTAATGTTTTTAGTTTCTGGCGTTTTGAATTTTTTACCAAAATCATACACCATGGCTAGTCTGAAATATCTGCTATCATAATAATTTCTGAAGGAAGTTTTAATATCATTTGAATAAGACGTATAAGTTGTTCTGCTTGAGCTTAATATATCGTTCCCATAAAGTGATATATTCAATTTTTTATCCAAAAGCAAAACCTTAAGCGATGCATTTAATTGGTTAAAACTTGTATTTGTATCTAAATTATCTACTCCGTTTGTAGCAAAGATGTAAGACAGATTGAAAGTGATTGTTTTCATTTTATTTAAAATGAAATCATTACTTATTGAAAATTCTCCGTTCCAACCTTTCAAATAATCAAGCGTAACCGGAATCTTAGATGAAGTTGAACTGTAATATATATCAGCATAAAAATTTGTTTTTACACCTTTGAAAGGTTCAACAATTATAGTTTGATTAAATCCCAGCATTTTATTGACAATAAAATTTTGAGGAATATTTTTTTGAACATTTGTTTCCGCATCAATAATTGCAACTTGTTCGAATCCATTATCCAAATGTGAAAAATAGAACGAACTAATTAAATAATCTTTATAAGCATACTCAAATTCGAAATTTTGAGAATATGATGGCTGTAAAAAAGGATTTCCGACAGCAAATGAATATGGTGAATAAATCCAGATAAAGGGGTTTAGTAAATTATAGCCTGGCCTGTTAATGCGTTTTCCGTAATTTAAAGAAAAAGAGTTGTTGTCATTTGGGGTAAATGAAACATAAGCTGTTGGAAATAATTTTGTGTAATTTACTTTATTAGTTTCATTCAGCGTCTTAGAATTTCCGGTGGTTTGAGTATTTTCTAACCGCAGACCAAATTTAGAATCCCATTTTTCACTAAGTTCTTTTTGGAGTGAAAAATACAAGGCTTGAGTATTTTCATGATATAAAAATTCGTTACTCTGTAAAGGATCTTCTATTGAAGCTCCATCTTTTATATCAAAGAAATTAAATCCGTTATTGGTATTGATATAAGAAATTCTTCCTCCATAGTTTAAATTTAACCATTTTGTTGGATGTTCCATATCAATATTGAATGAATAATTTTTGATTTTTTGATTTCCAACATTATATGCTGACACAAATGAATCCGGTTTTAATACATAATCACTTGAAAAAGTATTTGTTTCAAAAAATCTTTGTGTATCAATTTTATAATCAAAATAATCAAAATCAAAAGATAAAACTTTACCAATTGTATCTATTTTGTAAATAAAATTATAATTCAGCGAATTTGAAATTCTTTTGCGATCATTGTTTGCATTTGTAATTATTAAAGAATCAACTACTTGAGTATTAGGATTACTTAATGTACTTGTAATACTTTCTTTTGTTGTGGGTTTATTTCTTGTTGTATTATATAAAAAACCAGTAGATATTTTATCTGTAATTTTATAATTGAGACCCAATTTGGCAGAAAATAACTTTGAATAATCTCTCTTGTTTTTTAACTCTTCCCAGCTGATGTCAGGATAATTAATTATTCTATTTTCAACTGGTGCATTTGAACCATTCGCATACGTTAGATTTGTATTTAAAGTAATCTTGCTTTTTTGGGCATTAAAACTTATTCCCGTCTCTCCTTTTGCATAAGTAGCCTGCTGATAAACTGATCTTATCGAAGAATTCCAAGTGTCATTTTTAACCTTTTTAGTTTTTATGTTTATAATTCCGCTGTTTCCTTCTGCATTGTATTTTGATGGCGGATTTGTAATTACTTCAATGCTTTTGATTTGTTCTGCTTTTAATGTCCTTAGATAATTAATTAAATCATCGCCTGTAAGTTTCAATAATCGATCATCAATCATTACGCTCATTTCACTTTTACCAATCATGGCAATTTGATCGTTTTGGACTTTTATTCTCGGTGTTAACTTTAAAACATCAATTGCATCACCACCCGTAGAAGCTGTAGAATTTTCGACATTAAAAACCAATCGATCTATTTTTCTTTCCAGAATTTTCTTTTTTGAAGTTACAATTACCTCATCTAAGTTTTGTTTGTTTTCATTTATATGTATTATTCCTAAATCCATACTTTGAACAACATCGAAGTTTTGTTCAAGTGTTTCTAGACCTATTTTTTTTATTTGTAAAAAATATTTTCCGCTATCAATTACAAATATAAACTCTCCCTTATTATCCGATAATTCACTTTTGACTATCGTAGAATCGCGATTAACAATAATTATTTCTGCAAGTTCAATTGCGCTTTCATTTTGATTAACAATTTTACCTGTTAACTTTATCTGAGAAAATATAATTGTGGGAACTATCATTAATAAAAATGTTAAAACATGAATCTTACTCATTAATTTTATCTTTAGTAAAGTAGAAGAAAGTAAAAAGCAGTTACTTATTCTTACAACAAATATAGAAAGGAAGAAAAAAAAGTCTTATGCGATTTTATGCGAATTATCTTTAATAATATAAACTAAATGAACAAAACTGTATCAAAAAGACTATATTTGTAAAAAAACATGTTAAAAGTATGAAGAAAAAACTTATAAAAACACGTTTGGAAAAGGGTTTTTCCCAAGAACAATTATCCGATTTAATCGGAATGACACAATCTAATTATAGTAGAAGAGAAAATGGCTTAAAAAAGATAACAGAACAGGAATGGACAAAGATAGCCAAAGAATTAGGCGTAAAAAAAGAGGATATCTATCAGGAAGATACCCTCGGTACTTTTGAAAATGAAATAAACTTACAATCATTTTCACTTCCGGATGCTATTTTAGATTATATTGAAAGTTTGAAAAGAGAAAATTTTGCACTAAAAAAACGAAAAGAAAATTAATCTATCATTTACGTATCATCTCAATATGCGGAATATCATCTTCTAAATACATTTCGCTTGTTTGTACAAATCCGTGGCTTTCGTAGAATTTCTTTAAATACAATTGTGCGCCTATTGTAATTTCGTCTTTTCCGAAATTTGATTTTATTCCCGCAATAGCTTCTCGCATTAAATCATGTCCCCATTTTTTATCACGATAATTAGCATCAACTACTACTCTGCCAATTGATGAGTTGTCGAAACTAATTCCTGCATCAAATAAACGTGCGTATGCAACAATTTTACCATCATATTCTCCAATTAGGTGTAATGCTTTTTTGTCTTTACCGTCAAGATCTAAATAAACGCAATTTTGCTCCAATACAAAGATTTCACTTCTCACTTTGAGCAAATCATATAACTCATGAACTGTTAATGCCTCAAAAGGCTTTATTTTCCATTTTAATTCCATTCTCTAATTATTTGAAAGATCAATTTTTTTTAAAGCTAAATTAAATCAAATTTATAACTGTTTTAAAAAAAGATTTAAAAATAGAAATCCCGATTGCTAAATCTAGTAATCGGGATTTCTATTTATGAATTGAATCTGTATCTATTTTTTCTTCATTATAATTTCCATGCTTTTATATTCTTCTCCCTTTTTAACTTCAAACATTTCCATTTTTCTGGTTTTCGCATCAACAATGGTATAGATTTCCCGATATGGTGTTTTTTTTCCGTTTAACGGATTTATCATATCCCCTTTAAATTCAATGCTTTTCGTATTTTCAAAATACTTGCCAATAGCGACTAACATTCCCGTTCCCATATTATCGATAAACGTGGTTGTGTATTCTTTGCTGGCATTGTTGTAAGCGAGTGTACTTTTTCCTTCAAAGGATTGTCCCATCATTTTTCCCTGATAATTTGTTTCCTGATATCTTCCGCCAAGTATCATTTTAATGTTTGCCGTAGAAGTAGCTTTTTCGGGTTTTGCTTTTGGTTCCATCCAAAATGTCATGTCGCAGTTCCATGTCCCAATTTCATCTGCCATCATTTTATGCGAATTTCCGGGAGTGGCATATGCCGTCCAGGCTTTCATTTGAGCAACAGAATCTAAAGGTTCTTCGGTAATTGGTTGTTTAGTTTTAATTGTATCTGTAGCAGCAGTGGTTACTATTTCTGTTTTAATTTCTTTTTTACAAGAAGCAAAACACAATACTAACATTAATAATGTTACAATAGTCTTTTTCATAATGATCTGATTTAATGTTTTTTGTAAAAACAAAAGTAAGAAAAATACGAATGCTATCTTTTATCTACTTTAACCGATTTTATAATTGCTTCCAATTCTAACATTAAATCACGTTCCTGATTAGATGGCGAGTAACAAAATCCTTCTATAACTAAAATCCTGTTGTAAGCTTTATCAATAATTGCATAGTTAATAAAAGGCCCGGTCATGAAATCATTTCTTAATTCCCATGTTCCTTTAGTTTCAAAAGTTTTCTTTCCGTTCAAAATTGTATTCGAAAAATAGGGCGCATATGCTTCTCCGGTGATCATTTGTGTGTTGGGTTCACGTCCTTTGATGTATCGGCCAACCGAATCCCGCATTCTAACAATGTTTCCAACAATATCAGAACCGTGAGTTAGCCTAGGAATTGGAATTTGATAAATAAGCAAACTTGTGTTTCCGCTTATGATTTCCTTTTTGAGCCACATGAAGTTCTTTTTGTGCAGCATATATTCGTAACCTACAGGAATTTGCAAGCCGATATGAAATTTGTTTTTTATAACAGTCGGATTTAATAATGCTTTGCTGTTATCTTGTTGTATTTTTTGAATCTCGGCATCGCGAATCATCTTGATCATTTCTGCCGAATTTAATTCGATACTGCAAATAATGTCGTCTATAGATTTTCCGTAAATGCGGAATGTATGGTGTGGTAATGCTTTGCTGTGTTTTATTTCGAATTTATCTGTTGCAGCTTTTTTAACTACAATAATACTTCGGCTATCGGTCACGAAGCCTTCGAGCAATTTAGCAGGATATTGATTAATGGTAAATAGCGGTTCTTCCTGTGTAAGACCTAAAACGGGAGAAGCAAATTTATTTCGAATGGTATCGCCAACTTCTCCATACCACAACTGATCGTCGATGATAATAGAAATAGTGTTTGTTTTACCTGATATGGGTTGAGGTTGTTTCTCGTTTTTAACACAAGAAACTAACAGACACGAAAGTAAAAGGCATAAAAAATGGGTTTTATTCATTTTCTTAGTTTATGAAATAAAACCCAAATTTAGTTAAGATTTTTTATTATCCGTTTATTTTAAGTTTCATTCCTGGTTTAATATCGCCATCTTGAATATTATTCCATTTTTTAATATCTGAAATGGTTACTCCTGGATATTTTTTTGAAATACTATATAATGAATCTCCTTTTTTAACGTAATAATCTTCTGTTATATTTTTAGCCGAAGCTGTTTTTTTCTTAAATGATTCAATTGAAGTTGAAGCGACTGCAGTATTTTTAGTTGAAACATTTTCATCTTCAAAAATAATCTCTTTACCAACAATTAATGTTTTTCCTAATCCAAGGTTATTTGAAGTAAGGTTGTTTAATTCTTTTAAATCAGCAATTGATGTGTTGAATTTTTTAGCAATACTTCCAAGATTGTCTCCGGCAGCAACTACGTATTCAAGATTTTTTCCAACTTTTTCATTATTATCTGCAGATGCAACTGCTTCTTCAGTTTGTTTTTTATCTAGCTCAGGTGTAACTTTTATTTCTTTTGTTTTTACAATCGCATCGTTGTTTGATTTGATTTTTAAACTTTTACCAAGTGCAAGTGCATTGCCTTTAAGATTATTCCATTTTTTTAAATCTAAAATAGAAACATCATATTTGTCTGCAATTGTTCCTAAATTATCTCCTTTTTTAACTTTATAAAACTGAACTTCAGATGCTGCAACAGCATTGTTAAGCTGTGATTTGGGTTTTGGTGAAACTTTTAAAGCCAGTTGTTTTGGAAGTCCTTTATGTTGAGACTGATAATTTACATACGCATAAATCTTGTCTTCATTATTCACGAAAGTAGCGATTTTATCTTTCGGCAAACGCAAAAAGTGCGGTTCGTTTTGGTAAAATGGCACAACGTTTAATTTATAAGAAGGATTTAAAAGTTGTATTTGCGATTGTGGCATGTCTAACAAATCAGCAATTTGTTTGAATGACATTTGATTTTTGATTTGAACTGTATCTGTTTCAAAATTCTTAACAAGAGCTCTTTCAGGGTTAATTCCGTGTTCTTTATGGAATTCGAAAAGGTACATTGTTGCAAGAAAAGCGGGAACATAACCTTGAGTTTCTTTTGGAAGGTGGTTACGAATATCCCAGTATTTTGTTTTTCCGCCAGAACGACGAATGGCTTTGGTAACGTTTCCGGGACCTGAATTGTATGAAGCAAGAACAAGTTCCCAGTCTCCAAAAATCTTAAACATTTTGGTCATATATTCTGAACATGCTGCTGTAGCTTTCATAGGATCGCTACGTTCATCAATGTATGAGTCGATTTTAAGATCGTATTGTTTTCCGGTTCCGTACATGAATTGCCAAATACCTGTGGCGCCCATGTGAGAAACTGCTTTAGGGTTTAAAGCAGATTCTACCACGGCTAAATATTTAATTTCTAAAGGAACGTTTTGTTTTGCGAAAGCGTCTTCAAAAATTGGGAAATAATATTCTGATAAAGCCATTAATCGCGAGAACGATTTTTTTCGATTCTTAAGAAACGACTTTATTATATTTTCAAGACCTTGATTGTATTCGATATCAAAAGGCGATTTCTCATTCATAACCTGAAGTCGCTGTTTAAGCAACTCAGTTGGTAATTCTTCATCTACAGTAATATCTGTATTGATGGTTTGAATGTCTTTCGTTAAATCATCGTAGATATCTAAACTTACTAATTCATTCATCCAAAGGCTGTCTACGCGAGTACACATTTGATCTTTTTGGAATGAGTTCTTAACAGAATCTAAATACGATATTTTTAAATCTGGCTTTATCTTAAAATCAGTTTTTGCAACATCTTGTGCAAAACCAACCATTGATACTAAAACCGAGATCCCTAATGATATTTTCCTTATAATCATATAACATTTTTTTAAAATTCTATAATTCAAGTCATTACAGACACGTTAGTTTTGCAAACTTAGGCAGTTTATCTGTGTAAACTATCCAAAAAAATGTTAAAAGTGAAATTTAGTCCAAAATCGCTGCGATTCCAGGTAGTACTTTTCCTTCTAACATTTCAAGCATAGCGCCACCTCCGGTAGATACATAGCTTACTTTATCTTCAAACCCAAATTGTTTTACAGCGGCAACAGAATCACCACCTCCAACTAATGAAAAAGCTCCTTTTGCTGTAGCTTCTGCAATATAATCACCTAAAGCGATTGTTCCTTTTGAGAAAGATTCCATTTCAAAAACGCCTAATGGACCATTCCATAAAATTGTTTTTGACTCTAAAATTACCTTTTTGAAGTTCTCTAAAGATTTAGGACCTGCATCAAGACCTTGCCATCCGTCAGGAATTGCTCTTACATCTACAACTTGAGTATTTGCTGTGTTAGAGAAATCATCTGCAGCCACTACATCAACCGGAATATGAATCTGTACTCCTTTTTCTTTAGCTAATCTTAAAATTTCAAGTGCTAATTCTTGTTTGTCATCTTCACAAATAGATTCACCAACTTTTCCTCCTAATGCTTTAACGAAAGTAAAAGTCATTCCTCCACCAATAATCATGTGATCTACTTTATCTAAGATATTTTCGATAACGGTGATTTTAGATGAAACTTTAGAACCTCCAAGAACAGCGGTAACTGGTTTCTCACTATTTTTAAGTACTTTATTTAAACTTTCAATTTCTTTTGCCAATAATGTACCGAAGGTTTTATCGTTTGGAAAAAATTGAGCAATAATTGTTGTTGAAGCGTGCGCTCTGTGTGCTGTTCCAAATGCATCGTTTACATAAATGTCTCCAAGTGAAGCCAATTCTTTTGCAAAAGCAACATCTCCAGCTTCTTCTTCAGCATGAAAACGTAAATTTTCTAATAATAGTACTTCCCCCGGTTTTAGGTTTTTGGCAGCAGTTTGTGCTACTTCTCCAATACAGTTTTCAGCAAACTGAACCGGAACTCCTAAAATCTCTGAAGCTGTTTTAAGAATATGTTTTAATGAATATTTTTCTTCTGCTCCTTTAGGTCTTCCTAAATGCGACATTAAGATTACACTTCCGCCTTGCTTTAAAATTGCATCAATAGTTGGCTTAGCTGCTTCAATACGTGTTGCATCTGTTACATTAAAGTTTTCATCTAGTGGCACATTAAAGTCAACACGGATGATAGCTTTTTTATTTTTAAAGTCGAAATCGTTTAAAGTTTTCATTTGATAATTTTTTAATTTTTTGAAAGAATAACAAATATAGAACATTTAAAGTAGTATTAAATTCAGGAAATATAAAAATAACCTATCTATAACAACGAAAACGTTGTAAATTATGAAAAAAAACAAATTAATAGCAAAAAGACTAAAAATACTTCATTCCTATTAACAATTAAAGCTTACTGTTTGTAATACAGTAAGCTTTAATTGTAAAGGTTATTTTTTAGTCGTGAACCGGACTTTGTGTACAAGGACAGTTACTGATTGAACCGAAGAAATCGAATCCGATTGTTATCGAGTGTGTTCCTGTATTATAATTTCCAAGATCATTGAACATTACCTGGTAAGAATATCCGAAGTAAAATTTAGATTTCATGAAACCTAACATTGGGCCTACAGATAATGGTTTTGGGAACTGGTCATTTAAGAAACGATATGAAACTCCAACCCAATAGTAATCTTCATAGCGATTGTAACGTCTGTACTTAAAGTTGAAATCGGTAGTAGAACGTCCGTCACTGGCAAAGTACTGGTAGTACAGAGATGGTTCGTATTCGATACGGCTGTTTTCGCCATCTTTGAAAACAAATCCTGTATACACCTGATAATTTGAAAGTAGTGATGGTTCAACTCCTCTGTATTTATCTACGTTTTTCTTTAAAACGTTATTGGCATTAAAACTTAGATAAAAGGCTTTATTACGATACAAAGCACTAATGTCGAAGTTGTTATTTGAATTATAACGATTATCAGTAACAGAAGGATCTATATTTACTGGATTTCCTCCACTATTTCCATCATTTGTAAAATTATTAATATCGATTTTAAACGTATTAAAATTGTACGAAATACCAAAAGACAAATATTGTTTAGAATAATAATCTAAAATAATGTGATGTGCAAACGAAACTTTAGCACCAGTTTGTCTGGTGTTTCCGTTGCTATCATTATACAATGAGATTCCGACTCCGGAACGATCCAGAATTCTAAAATCAGCATACAGCGATTGGTTGTCAGGAGCATCTTTAATTCCTACCCATTGAGTAAGACCATTAGCTCTGATTCTAAGATTGTCACCAATACCTGCAAAAGCAGGAGAAATAACAAAAGGATTATCAGCCAAATACTGCGTAAACACTGGTAGGTTTAACTCTTGGCTGTAACCTGATGTTACAGCCATGAGTACTAAGGATAAAATTAATTTTTTCATTGTAATAATTTTTTTAGATAACATCATTGGGGCAATTATTTTGTTATCTGTATAATGTGAAATGTCCAACAAACTCTCTATCATCTTTCTCGTCATTTAGTTTAAGAACATACCAGTAATCACCTGTTGGTAATTCTGCACCATTGTATTTACCATCCCATTTTTCACCTACATGGTACTTAGCAACTACTCTACCATATCTGTCGAAGATATCGAAAGTAAGGTTTTTGTAAGCTAATGCACCACAACCAGGACCAATTAGGGTATGATCGCCATTACCTCCGTTAGGTGTAAAGTAATTTGGTAAACAGAAGTCGATGAACTTACCTACAACATCTATAGTTTCTTCACAACCATTTTGATCTCTAACAATTACTTTATAAATACGACTTTCATAAATTCTGAATTCATTAGATTCTGTAAATGGTCCACCATCGAAGCTGTATAAATAAGGTTTTTTACCACCTGCAGCTTGTACTCTGATAATATTAACTTCGGCTTTACTGCTTATAGTAATATCCGTTAGCGTAAGTTTAGCAAATCCTTCAATTATAAATTCAGGAGTTGTCTTCTCACATCCGTTTGTATGTCTTACCAAAATAGTATGCGGACCAGGAGCAAGATCTTTGAATACAGGACCATCAGGATTAATCACTCCAGTGTTATCCAGAGAGAAATCAAGATCAGCAACGTCATTGCTCTCGTCAAAAAGAACTGTTGTCGTATTCGTTTCACAACCATATACTGTTTCAGTAGTAGTAGGATCTATTGTTACAGAATTTGGTGTTTCAACAACAAGTTCCATTGGTCCACAACCGTAACTATCTGTAAAGTATACTGTATGCTTACCTCCTTTTAATCCACTAAATGTGTGGGAAGTACCTCCAGGTCCATTAGCAGGTACAAAAGCAGTTTCATTATCGATACGTACAAAATAACCTGGCTTACCACCAAAGATATCAACTTTAAATTCAGCGTTGTTTTCTCCTGCACATAACTCTGGTTTAATTGATGTTTCATCTAAAGTTGCATAAAGTAAATTACCGTTTGCAATTGTGAAATTGTATATTCCTCCACATAAGTTTTCGTCTTTAACATACACTTGATAATCTCCAGGAGCTAATTTATCGAAAACAAATTTTGAATCGAATTTATCAAGATCCGGTGAAATTGAATATTGAATATTACCTGTACCACCTGTCGCAATGATTTCAATAATACCATTGTTGGCTCCGAAACAAGTAACATCTGTTACATGTGGTGTTACTGTTACAGGAGTAGCAGGTTCATCTATTACTATTGCCGCACTTGTGTAAGTACAATCATGACTATCAACTTTTACGTAATATGTACCAATTGGTAAGTTTTCGAATGTTCCGTTAGTCTGAGCTGCACGAACAACATTATTGGTAGCACCAAGTAATGTGTAAACATAATCTCCAAGACCACCTATTGCTTCAGCAAATATTGACGCTGATGCATCTCCCTGACATCTTACTACTGCACCAGATACATCTATGTTAAGATCTAGTGGCACTAAAGGATCAATAGTTCTAATATCTGTAACGAATGCGTTACAACCATTAGCATCTCTTACATAATAGCTATAAGAACCTACAGGAACATCAAATGATGTTGTGTTAGCGAATGTTCCTAATACAATTGCGAAATCTGCAGTTGCACTATATGTGTAAGGAGGTGTTCCTCCACTTGCGCTTAATGTAAGCTGTGCAAGTGTTTGACAAGTTTGTTCTCTTGATTTAACTAAAGTCGGTTTAACTAATGTTGGCTCAGTGATTACTATTTCTACAGATGTAGCCTCACAACTAAATCCGTCTGTTACTGTTACAGTATATCTACCTGCTCCTAATCCGTCAAAAACAGGATCAAGTTGTGGTCCAACAATAGTAACAGGGTCATTTGATAATACTTTTAAAGTGTATAGGTAATTACTTCCCTGACCACCTGTAGGAGGAGAAACTCTAATTACTCCACTCGTATCTCCAAAACATGACAACATTGTTGCATCAGCAGTTGCAGTGAATGTTATTGGAGCTGGATTAGCTAAGATTACTGTTGCTGATACAGGACATCCTTTGCTATCTCTTACATTAACTGTATAAGTACCTGCTTCTAAATTTGCAAACTCAGATGTAGCCGAGTAATCAGATATTATCGTAGTACCGTTTAGTACTAATTGATATTCATAACTAGCATCCCAACCACCATTTGCAGAAGCATAAATAACTCCATCATTATTACCTGTTTTACAAGTAATCTCATCTTTTTCTGTTGTTACAGTTAAAGCTGCAGCAGGCTGATCGATACTAAATACAGTACTAACTGTACAATTTGGACTAGCTGTTAATCTGGCAATAACAGAATATTGACCAGCTGCTAAGTTCGAAATTCTCAACGGACCTGCATCTGTTGTTGTACCTGTAATTGTAGCGGTACTAGGTGACGGACCAGTAATTGTATAACTGAAAGGTCCTGCGTCATTTGTTGGATCTAATTGATTGTCAACAAAAGTTAAATCAACGCTTCCGTTTGTTGTACCAAAGCAAATTTCTTTTACAAATGGTATTGCTTTAATCTCAAATGTATTAGGTTCTGCAACATAATACGCTTTTTGCAAACTACAACCCGTTGCTGGGTTTGTCACAGTGATTATATAATTTCCAACTGTTAAACCAGTGAAATTACCATTTGTTTTTGTTTGGTTATAAGTATTATCTGTACCTGTAACGGTATAATTCAATAAAGCTGGTGTTCCTCCTGTAGATGTTACTGATAT
Organism: Flavobacteriaceae bacterium CRH; assembly: GCA_001507425.1. Lineage (GTDB taxonomy): Bacteria > Bacteroidota > Bacteroidia > Flavobacteriales > Flavobacteriaceae > Flavobacterium. The sequence continues at coordinate 3,855 of LMAJ01000014.1, read as the reverse complement.
AGTAATTTCTTCATTAGAAGTACAAGTGATAGCAATATTTGAAACGTTAATAGCATCTAAACTAATAAATGGATTAACTCTTCTGGTTACTACCGTTGCACCTGAACATCCTGCATCATCAATAACGGTTACTGAATAGTTGCCGCCTAAATAATCTGTTTCTGTGTAAACCGTTTGTGGTCCTTTTTGAACTGAAACACCATCTCTGAAAAATTCATAACTAGTGTAAGTTCCAGATCCACCTGTTACAGTACCAACTGTTACTGTAGCATAGTTAGATGTATTAGCAACTGTACAACCGTATTGAAGGATTACCGGAGCAGCTACCGCAATTGGATTAAATTGGTTAATTCTCACATCTTCAGAATCTTCACATCCTCTAGCTGAAGTAACTGTTACAGTATAATCTCCAGCCTGAAGGTTTTCGAATATTGGACTATCCTGATTTGGTCTGCTAACCGGAACTGCTAATGCAGTAGTTCCTGTTAATCTATAAACGTATTTTGGATTATCGTTTACGCCTGTTGAACTTGCATCTATAGTAGCTGTAATCGAACCATTGCTGCCACCGTTACACGTTACATCAGTTTTTGCTAATGTAAATCCGGTAATTGGTGTAGAAGGAGCTACGAATACTTGCACTGTGTAAGAACAATTCGTAATAACATCTCTAACAACTACAGTATGAGTTCCCGGAGTAACATTGCTGAATACTGCTGGAGTAGTTGTAAAAGCAACTCCACCATCTAATCTATATCTGTAATTTGCTGTTCCTGAACCACCTGTTGCAGTTGCAGTTATCACTCCTGTATTTGTAACCTTACAATCTGGTAAAGTTGTAACAGTAGCTTCAAGTTGCAATGCTGGTGAAATTGTCACAGCAGCAGTTACAGTTACTTCACATTGATTAGCGTCTCTTACTGTAACATCATAAGTTCCAGGAGCATTTACTGTAAAAGTATTGCTTGATTGGAAACCATTTCCGATACTATATTCATATGGTGCTACACCAGAACCTACTGTAACTGTGAATGTATACTCACCTGTTGCGGTTGGACATTGACTAGCCACATTTGTAGTAATTGCACTTGGCAATGGATCTAATACTATCGTGATTGGAATAAATGTTTCACAATTTTTAGAATCGATCACATAAGCTTTCCAATTTAAGCTAATTGCAGGGTCTAAAACTGCATTATTGCTATTTGTATAATCCGCAGCTGTTGGCGAAGCAGTAGCTGCTGTAATGAATGCATATTTATAATCTGGAGTTCCTCCGGCTGCTACAACAGTAACCTGAGCACCTGATTTACAATTAGCATGCGTATTTTTAGTTGCTGTTAATGATAATGCCGCTGGCTGACCTACAGTTACTGAAGCAGAAGCTGTACAACCTGTAATATTATCTGTAACCTGAACTGTATATGTTCCTACTGGTAAATTAGTTAAGGTAACAACTTTGCCAACCTGAGTTAATGTACCCGTTGTTGGACCAGCTGTTAACGTAGCTGTATAAGTACCTGCAAAATTATCAACATCAAATTTCACTGAACCATTAGAATCTCCGTTACAAACCGCATCGTTAATTAACTGACCTGCAGTTGTAATATTGATTAAAGGATCAATTGTATATGTTGCCTGATCTGTACAACCATTAGCGTCTGTTACTTTGAAAATATAAGTTCCGGCAGGTAACAAATTAAATTGTCCGCTTGTTGCTCCTGAAGTATTTGAAACTGCACCGGCAGGAGATGTAATTTCATAATGTAAAGTACCAACACCATGACTTACAGCTAATGTTACTGTACTTGTCGTGTTTGCAGCTGGTGTACACCAAATTGGTGTTCCACTAACATTATCAATTGTTGGCGGATCAAGTGCCGGAACATTTACACTTACCGGTACAGTGATTGTACAGTTATTTGCATCTTTAACGTATGCTGTAACAGTACCTGAAACTGTAGTAGTGTATGTATTTGTTTGACCATAACTAGTTCCTCCATTAAAACTATATTGATAAGGTGCTGTTCCAGTTGTTGGATCAACAGTAACAGTAACTGTTGCCGGTTGTGCTGCATTTCCAGATCCACAAGTTAATCCTTGTGTTAATGTAGCTGTTGCTGCTAAAGCATTTGGCTCTGTAATTGTTACCGGCAATGTGATTGTGATACATTCTTTAGCGTCTTTAACAACGATATTGTGTGTACCTGCAGCCAATCCTGTAAAAATATTTGATGTTTGGAATGCTCCTCCATCTAATTGATATTGGTATGGTGCTAATCCGTTTGCAGCAGTAATTATAACACTTCCGTCTGAACCACCTGTACAACTAACATTGTTTTGAGTGAATGTTGCTGTTGGAGTTGTTCTTGGGGTTACTTCTACTGAAACTGAAGTAGCCTGACATCCCTGACTGTCTGTTACTCTGAAAGTATATGTTCCAGGAATATTAGTAGTGTAAGGCTGTACTGTAACTGTAGCGTATGCTCCATTGTTATAACTTACTTCAAATGTGTTGTAAGTTAAAGTTCCCTGAGTCGCTAATAATGTTATGCTGGCATCACCTGCACAAGTATAATCTTGTGTTAGTGTTGCTTTTAATAATAATTGTTGATTTAATGTGTATGGTCTTGAAACAACGCAACCGTTACCATCTCTAATGTAGAATGTGTAGTTTCCTGGAGCATTCAATACAAAGTTAGGGCTAGATTGGTAGTTGTTACCAATACTATACATTGGTGTACCTACGTAAGTTCCTGTAATAGTAATTGGTACTGGACCTCCCATATAGCAATATGGAATTGGCGATGTATCAATTGTTGGCAATGCATCTGTTGCAATTGTAAAACTTTGAACAGCAACACAATTGTTTGTATCTAATACATAAGCATCCCAAGCTGTACTTACTGTTGGGTCTAAAACTGTACTTGAAACAGTATCATAATCTCCCGCTGTTGGAGTAGCTCCGCTTACTACAAATGCATATTTGTATCCTGGAGTTCCGCCTGTAGCTGAAACTGACACTCTTGCACCAAAGTTGCAATTAGCATTTACATTGCTTACAACGCTTAGAACAACAGCTGTTGGCTGAGCAACATCTATTGAAGCCGTAGCTGTACAACCTGTAATGTCATCAGTAATTTGAACAGTGTAAGTTCCCGGTACCAAACCAGTAACATTTACAGTATTTCCTGTTTGAGCTAATGTACCTGTTCCTGCAGTTAAAACAGCAGTATAAGTTCCTGCATAATTTGCAGCAGTAAACTTAACAGCTCCATTATTACCTCCGTTACATGTAACATTGCTTACTAATGCTCCTGCAATTGTAATATTGGTTACAGGTTTAACGGTATAAGATTCCTGATCTTTACAACCATTAGCATCGGTAACTTCAAATAAATAAGTACCATCTGCCAATCCTGTAAATACTCCACTTGTAGCTCCTGTAACGTTTGTTGTTGCACTTGCCGGTGATAGTATGGCATAATTTAATGTTCCAACACCATTAGTAGTCGTTACAGTAACGGTACTTGTTGTGTTTGCTGCCGGAGCACAATAAATTGGCGTTCCGCTAATATTGGTAATCGTTGGTGGGTTCAACGCTGGAATAATTACACTCGGTACAGTGATTGTACAGTTATTTGCATCTTTAACGTATGCAGTAACAGTACCTGAAACTGTAGTGGTGTATGTATTTGTTTGACCATAACTAGTTCCTCCATTAAAACTATATTGATAAGGTGCTGTTCCAGTTGTTGGATCAACAGTAACAGTAACTGTTGCCGGTTGTGCTGCATTTCCAGATCCACAAGTTAATCCTTGTGTTAATGTAGCTGTTGCTGCTAAAGCATTTGG
>LMAJ01000013.1 GCA_001507425.1 Flavobacteriaceae bacterium CRH | reverse complement strand
TGAAACCTGAAACCTGAAACCTGAAACCCGAAACTCAAAAACCTCTTACCAACTTCTATATTTATGTCCTTTAAAAGCAAAAAACACAATCATAAAATAAGCCGGCAATAATATTAGATAAGCCAATTGATTGCCACTTTTTGCAGTTGCTACAGTTCCCGCAGCAATGTTTGCGGTGTTCATGTTATCTGCTAATAAACCATAGAATAATGGAAAAACAGCACCGCCAATAATTCCCATAATCAGGATTGCGCCGCCAATTTTAGTAAATCCGCCAAGATCCTGAAGTGCCATTGGCCAGATTGCGGGCCAGCAAAGTGCATTGGCCAGTCCTAAAAGCGCGACCAGAATAATTACTAAAGGCAATTGTGGAATTCCAGGTAATTGAACCATGATTTTAGGAGAAAGTATGACAATGAATGCAACTAAAATAAGTCCTAAAAATCCGGATACTTTTAAAGCAAAAACCTGAGATACATATTTGGGAATCAGTGTAATCCCTAAAATATAACCAACAACCATAGCAGTCATCGTAAACGAAGTAAGTTTAAGATAAAAGGATCCGTTTTCGCCATAAACGCCCAGTTGCTTTCCGAAACCTCCAATAGAATCTCCGGCTAAAACTTCGGCAGCGATATAAACCATCAAAGTAATAACTCCAAAAACCAATTGCGGATGTTTGAATGCTTCTTTTATTTGTTTGAAAATACTTAAATGTGCTACTTGTCCTTCATCGTCTAAATTGATTTCAGGAAGCGGAGAAAATTTCACCAAAACAGCCAAAACCAACATAATCGCTGCCATGTACATGTAAGGCGTCTGCAATTGCAAAGCCAATAAATCTAAAGCACTTTCTTTTTGAGCTAATGTCATTACTGCAATTTTATCTGCAGAATAATCGCCAATATTTGATAAAACCAAAGAAGTTAATAATAACGGAGCCAGAAATCCTGCCAGCTTATTTGCAATTCCTAAAACGCTGATTCGGGCGGCGGCACTTTCGCGCGGACCAATAACAACAACATACGGATTTGCAGCCGTTTGCAAGACTGCTAAACCTGTTCCCATTACAAATAAAGCGATCAGGAAAAGACCAAAAGTTCGGGCTTCTGCAGCGGGATAAAATAAAAGTGCTCCAACGGCAATGACTAACAATCCTAATGAAATTCCGTTTTTGTAACCTACTTTTTCGATTAAAAATGAGGACGGAATTGCCATTACAAAATACGCAATATAAAAGGCAAATGTCACGAAATACGATTGTGATTCGGTTAGTTCACAAGCTAATTTAAAAAACGGAATAAGCGGTCCATTAAGCCAGGTTACGAATCCAAAAATAAAAAATAACGAGGTTAAAATAACCATTGGAATCAAAGTGCTGCTTTGCTCCTTTTTTAAAGTAATATCGATTTCTGACATGGTTTAGGTTTTGGGTTAGTATATTTTGGTGTGCTTTTTAAACACATAGAAACATAGTTATTGTAAACTTAGAAGAAGGCGTTTCACTTGCATTAATGCACATAGATCTATGTATGAGAAACTAGTTTTTTTTTTTTATATTCTTTTTTCATTATATAAAATCTATGTTTCTATCTGTTTAATCTTTTTATATCATTTACTTACTAATTTATCATGATAAAAAAGAATGGTTTCTTCTAATGCGCGATCAATTGTATATTCCGGTTTAAAGCCTAATTGATTGAATTTTTCAGGATTGGCTTTAGAATGTTTGATGTCGCCCGGTCTTTCGTCAAGAAATTTTATCTGCGATTTGGAGTTGGTAATTTTTATAATTTTTTCGGCTAATTCTAAAACTGAAGTGCTGTGACCCAATGCAACATTATACGTTTCATCTCCTTTTTGAGAAGCCAGAATGTTAGCTTTTACAACATCTTTCACATAAATAAAATCACGGGTTTGCAATCCGTCACCATAAATGGTAATTGGTTCGTTTTGAAGTGCTTTATTGATAAAAATTGGCACTGCCGCCGCATAAGCCGATTCGGGATTCTGGCGCGGACCAAATACATTAAAATAACGCAAAGATGCAGTTGGAACCTGATATTGATCGAGATACATTTTTAAATAATATTCTCCGTCGAGTTTTGTAATCGCATAAGGCGTCATCGGTTCCGGAAACATGGTTTCTACTTTTGGCAAAACGGGATTGTTACCGTAATTCGCCGCCGATGTTGAAAGTACCACTTTACAGCCTGAATTATTTTTTGCCGCTTCGAGAATATTGATAGTTCCAATTGTATTGATTTCAATACATTCCTTTATTTTCAAAAGCGATTCAGGAACGCTCACCAAAGCTGCGAGGTGAAAAATTCCTGATGCTCCACTTACTAATTCAGTTACTAAATTCTCATCGCGAATATCACCTTTAACAAAATCAACATTAAATCCGTTTAAGTTGTGCTCGAATCCCGTTCTTAGGCTATCAAGTATCATAACCTGGTGTCCTTCTTTTGATAAATGTTCGGCAATATGGCTTCCTATAAAACCGGCACCTCCGGTAATGACGTATTTTTTCATTTTTATTATTTTAATGATCCGATGGAATTCAAATTATAATCTTCCATTTCTTTAAATTGTTCCGAAAGGCTTTCAATTAACTTAAACTGATTTTTGGAACGGTCGAGATTATGCTCCGGATATTCGGTTTTATAATACACATCATCGTTTAGAAAATCAGTCAGAAAACGCAGCGCCATAATAAATACCATGGTTTTTGCACCAAGCGGCAGGTATTTAATTTCTAATAAAGAAAGAGAGGAATTCGTTTTCTCCAGAAAACCTTTTACATACGCTTTATAATATTGTAAATTGAAATTGACTAATTCCAGATTTTTTTCATCTTCGGCAGCCGTATTACAAATCGTTCGTATAGCATCTCCAAAATCATAATGAATAATTCCGGGCATAACGGTGTCAGTATCAATTACACACAGACCTTTTTTATTGACGTCAAAAAGTGCGTTTGATATTTTGGTATCGTTATGGGTAACTCTTAGTTTTATTTTTTCGGTATCTTTTAACTTTTGCAAAACATGCATTTCTTCTTTAAGTTCATGAACGAGATTTATGCAGGCTTGGGCTTGGTCTATTCGTTGTTTTGATGCTTCTTTTAAAGCCGTATCAAACTGCGAATAACGAAATGCCATATTATGAAAATTCGGAATTACTTCTATCAATTTTCTGGCATCAAAATCACTCGTAAGGTTTAAAAATTCACCAAAAAGTTTTCCGCCTTCATAAGCAATTTCCTCATTATTAACGGTTTCAAAAGTCAGGCTTCCTTCAATATAAACCATCATATTCCAGAAATTCCCGTCTTTATCCTGATAATAAAAAATGCCTTTTTTAGTTCCGATAAAAGTCAAGACGCGGCGTTTCAGCTCGTCTTCCGATAAATGTTTTAGTTTTTTGAGTAAATGTTTGCTAACGCTTACCTTATTGGCAATAAGTCCGGGAACGTCTTTAAAAACGCCGTCATTAATGCGTTGCAAAATAAACTGTTTACGACTATCAGTTGTTACCAGATAGGTATCGTTGATATGACCGGAGGCCAATTCTCCAAAAGTTTTAAAAACCTCGATATGGTCGAACTGGTCGAATATATATTTTAAATGTTCTGCTACCATATTACCAGAGATTAGTTGGATACACTTTTTGGGCTCTTAATTTTTCAATTTCTTTTTTTACAATTTCCTTGTCTTCCTTATAAGTTACCCCAAACCATTTCGCATTCGACTGAAGCACTTCAAGCGATGCATTTTCTGATTTTAAAATTTCATTTACGACAGATGTTATAAAAAATTCGGCTTTTAAATCGTGTTCGTTTTCTTTCAGGAATTCTTCGAAAAGTGCGCCTCCAAACTCAAAACATTTCGGCGAAAATCCCCAGAAATTCATTGATACAATGGTATTTTCATCAATCGGAATAAAATCTCCGTTATCGTCTTTACGCATTAGTTTTCCATCTATTTTTTCGATGTGCGTGCGCTCGGTAACATCGGTTAGGAAATTATTTTCATCAACCTGACATTCTCCTCTTGAAACAAATCCATGATCTGAAACGGTGTTTTTAAGCAAATATGCCATCATATTAAAATGATAGGATTCTTTATCCATTTCGGTTAGGGCTTTTGCCATAATCTCGAAAGCTTCTTTTCCGTAAAAATCATCAGCATTTATAATCGCAAAATTTTCGGTTACTTCATCTTTTGCCATTAATAAGGCGTGTCCGGTTCCCCACGGTTTTTTTCTTTCAGGATTCTGGTATTGTGCCGGAACATTATTAATTTCCTGAAAAACATATCCTACTTCGGCTTTTCCTTCTAATTTTTTATTAAATATCTCTTTGCATTCTTCTTCAATGTTTTTACTTATAATAAATACAAATTTTCCAAAGCCTGCCTGTAATGCATCATATATAGAAAAGTCCATAATTGTATCTCCTTCGGGAGTAAACGTATCTAACTGTTTTAATCCTCCATATCGACTTCCAATACCTGCCGCCAAAATCACGAGAGTAGGTTTACTTTTGCTCATTTAATTAGTATATTAATTGGTTTATTATTTTTAATTGTTTTGGTCTTAATTTTGTTTTTCTATAATTATAAAAGAAGCAAAATAACAAGTAATTAGACTTTGACAACTTCTCTTATAAAATGAAAAATAAATATTAATCTGACAGTTTTTAAGTTAATATCATAAACTATATTGATTAATATTCGGCTAAAATATATATTAATATTCTATAAAAAAAGAAAATTGTGTTAAAATGTGCTCGAACACAAATAAAATGTTTTCGAACACATAAAATTAAATATTTTCTCATATTTGATTTTTATATATATTTGTTTCTATATGGAAAAAATTTACACAATTAAGGATATTGCAGAACTTGCAGGCGTTTCTAAAGGAACGGTCGATCGTGTTTTGCATAAAAGAGGAAAAGTCTCTCAGGATGCCCTTGACAGGGTGAATGAAGTTCTGGATAAAATTGACTATCAGCCGAATTTAATGGCAAGAAGTTTAAAAAAGACACAAATCTATTCTATCTGTGTTTTGATTCCTGATTCTAAAAATGACCCATATTGGCAGCCTTGTATTGACGGGATTAATGAAGCCAAAAAAGAGTTTAAATCCTTTAATGTCAAGGTTGAAATTTTTTTATTTGATGCCACAAGTACAGCTTCGTTTGTAGAAACAAATAAGGCGGTTTTAGAGGCCTCGCCAGATGCTGTTTTATTGGTTCCGTTATTTCATAAAGAAGCTATCGATGCTATCGAAACATATAATTCTAAGGGTATTATTGCAAGTATTTTTAATAACCAATTGAAATCGAGTTCGATAAAAAGTTTTGTTGGTCAGGATTTATTTCAAAGCGGAAGAATTGCTGCACGCTTATTAGAATTATTGATTCAAAATGGAACAATCGCCATCATCCATATTGATGAAGATTATGAAAATGCGATTCACATGCAGGAAAAAGAAAAAGGTTTCAGGGATTATTTTGACAATCTGGATAAGGATAAATTCGAAATCAAAACGTTTAAGGTAAAACATCCTCAGTTTAAAACAACACTTAAAGAATATTTAGAAGCAAATCCTAATATTAAAGGACTTTTTGTTACGACCTCTAAAGCCTATCAGGTAGCGAAAATTATTGCTAAAAATCCTGAAAAGAAAATTGCTCTTGTGGGTTATGATTTATTGGAGAATAATCTGGAATATTTAAACAATAAAACAATTGACTTTTTGATTCATCAAAATCCGAAAAGACAAGCATATTTAGGAACTACAAGTTTGATTGAGCATTTTATTTTTGAAAAAGAAATTAGTGCTGAGAAATTGTTGCCAATTGACATTATTAATACAGAAAACGCTAAGGATTATTTTTTATAAACTTTGAGTGTAATTTAACCGCAAAGTGCGCTAAAATTATTTCTCGCAAAGTCGCAGAGGCACAAAGTTTTCTTTTTTTAATTTTTTCTTTGCTCCTTTTGCTTAAAATCATAACAAAAGATTGTTGAATATAGCCCGCGGTTTCAACCGTGGGATACCGGTTACGATCATATATTATGCTCCAACGGTTGAAACCGTAGGCTATGTTTTTATAACTAGCCTAAAGTCAAAGTACCAAAAGAACTGGCAGTATGAAAATTAGGCGTTTCTGTATTTGGGTTTACCCATGAAATCCAGGTTGGTTCAAAAAGATTGTTTTTCTGTTTTTTGTATTTTGCCCTGTAAAGTCCGGCTTCGATAATATTGTCGTTAATTAAGTGAAAGTTTTTTAAAGACTGAATGCTAACGGCTATTTCGACAACAAAATAATTCTCTTTGATATGTGATTTTACACTAATATCATTTTCAGGCCAATTCCAATCATAATCAAATTTTCTATTGGGATAAGCAATGAAATCCATTATTCTTGGTGTTGGATCAATTTCTAAACAATAATATGGATTTAAAGTTTCATCTGTTCTGAAAAAAATCTCTACTCTGTCAGATTCTGCAATGCTATCAACAGAATCATCTTTCCTGTCAATATGAATATTGGTATCATAAACTTTGTATAAAAAATAGATAAATTCAGTATCCCATAAAGCTTTTAATTCTATTTTTTCCGTTTCTAAATCATCCCACGGAGAAATAAAATCGGTTAATGTTTCAGCTTTATTCCAAAAAGGATTATCTCCTAAACCATTTATTTGCAAAATGTTTTTTTCGATACGGTTTACATTGTAATTTTTCATTCTAAAAAGGTACGAAATTTTAAAAATAAAAAGGGAGCAAAAAAGAAAATCTCCTTTGCTCCCCAAAAATTATTATTATTTCAGGTATATCTTATTGTTACTAATTTCATTATCAGCATTAATCTGAAGTATAACTAATTGTGATTTTTTTAAATCAGAAACATTAATTGTTGCTGAACTGGCTGCATTGTATTCTCCTTTTAGAAGTACTCTGCCATTTAAATCTAACACTGAAATTGTTGCCGACTGAATCTCTTTTCCAAAATTAATATTGATTTCGTCTGAAGCAGGATTAGGAAAAACAGCAAAGCTTGGGGCAATTTCTTCGGCTACTTCTACTGAAGCTTTTTTAGCTGTAGATCCGGTTTGCAGTTCAGAATTCCCGATATCAATTCTACCATTTCTCTTGCGGTTGTCTCCATCAAAATCAATGGTTCCTGAATAAGTGGCATTGTACGTTGGATCTCCTTTATCTGCAGCAAAAGCTCCGGTTGCTAAAGTAAAATCAAAAATCGAGGCATTGATAAACCCTGGCAAACCAACAACTGAATTGACATCTTGTCCTGTCGTGGTTGCAAATTGTGCGGGATTATAAGATCCTGTTGTTGAACTTCCGTTGAAACTTACTCCGGTTAAATCGATAATGAAATCGGTATTTCCTTCTCTGTAGTATAAATTATAGTTGGAAACAAAACCAGAGATTGTATAACCATAAGAAGCTAAAAATGCTTTTTTACCGGTTGTAGCATACATAATATTATTCTTGTACGTGATTCCTGAACTATTTTGAAAATGTACTTCGCCGCCATAAATATCAGCAATAGTTCCTACCGGAGTACCCTGAATTGCAGTAACGCCATTGATAACGGCTCCGGTTCTGTTTTTGTAAAAAGTGTTGTTGTAAATTTTTGTGTTACCCACGCTTGTTGTATATCCAGATCCGTTAACACCGCCAAAAATTGCTCCCGTTACTACGTTATTATAAACCGAATTATTGCTTACAATATGTCCTGTAGCCACTCCACCGTTTCCGGCAGCCGTATTTTGTTCCGCACCAACAGCAAGTCCAACGCCACAATTGTAAACTTCGTTTCTGTCTACGGTACAATTTAATGCGCCATCCAGATATATACCTGCACTGTTGGCAACGGCACTCATACAATCATACACTTCGTTTGCAGATATGATTCCGTTTCTTGCCTGATTATTACTTGTAGCTCCGGTAGAAGTATAATTTCCAGCGGCCACAATTCCGATATTGGCGATATCAAAAACCGTATTTCTTGAAACTGAAAAGCCATTGACATTTCCGGTTACCGTTACTGCTTCTCCCCAGCCTGTAGCGCAATTGTTTACAATATTGTCTTCAATTTTAACATTGGTAATGGCGTATGTACCATTCCCGGCATCTACTTTTATGGCGTTGGCTACAATGCCGCTATTGGCAGGAATAGAAGCAAGATCGTTGCTAATCCATCCAATATTTCTAACGACAGAATTTTTAATGGTGATGTTGTTTAAGTTGGCTGTTGCTCCTGAATTGGCGAGAATCCAGATTCCTTTACTTCCGTTTCCAATTTTGTTAGCAATAGTCAATCCATCAATGGTAACATTACTGGTATTTACAATTCCCAGTACATAAGTATCGGTACTTGTCCAGCCAGAAGCGTTGATTACCACGGCTGCTGAACCACTTTTTTGAATAGTCAAAGGTTTTCCAACAAAAATAGGACCTGTAACAGGATAAGTCCCTGATAAAACCAACACCGTTCCGCCTGACGGAGCTACCTGAACTCCTTTTACAATGGTTTTAAACGGTAAGGCAGCCGTACCGGTTCCTGTAGTATCGTTTCCGGTTGTCGAGACATAGGTTTGAGCAAAACCCTGGACAAAACACAATAAAGTAATAAATGTAATTTTCTTGATTTTCATAATTTGATATTTTGGGATTAACAATTAAAAAAACTATAATTAAATATTGCAATATTTCTACAGTAAAAAAACAAGCTAAATTTGTTGTTTAAATTTCAAAATCAAGTAATTACAATTTAATTTTAAAAGTAAATTATTGATTATTAAAAAAATATTCATGAACAACAACAAAATATAAAGTAGCTTATTTCAGACGAATGTAAAAAATGTAATTTAATTAACAAGATGAAAATCAAAAAATATGTGTTCGAACACAAAAAAAAGTCAAAATCGACAAAAAAGTAATATTTTACTTATGTAATAATTTTAGGTTTTCTACAAAAACCAACATGTGTTAGAGCACATTTAAGAAAAAAACTACTTTAAGTCTTTATAATGCAGAAATTATTATTAAGATTTTCAACAGAATATGCATAAAAAAACCTCCAAAACAATGTTCTGGAGGTTTCCTCTATTTGTGTTCGCAAAAATAATTTGCGTATTATATATCTGTATCTTTTAAAAACTTAATTAAACCTTTCATGTAGGTTTGCTGGTCATCATACATACTCATATGACTTCCTTTATCACAATACAAATACGTTCCGTTTTTAACCTGTGTTGCTATCCATTTCATGTGTTCCGGGTTCATCGTATCATATTTTGCACCAATTGATAATGTTGGAACTGTAATGTTAGGAAGCTCTTTTGTAACATCCCATTTTTCGAGTTTACCGGAAAGACCAAATTCACTTGGTCCCTGCATAGTAACATACAACGATTGGTTTATTTTACTAAATGAACGATTTACAGGCTCCGGCCATAGGCTTGCATCTAAACGCAAAATATGTTTCGAATAAAAATTAGGAACAAGTAAGCCCATATATTCCGGATTATCAAAATCTTTGTTTTTTTCGATTTCCCTGATTCTGGCTAAAACTTTTGGATCTAGTTGCTTTGCCAGCACTTCTTTTGCATATTTATCATATTCTATAGCGCTCATCATCATATTTGAAATAATAAGCCCTTTTAGATTTTGCTGATATTTAAGTGCATATTGTGCAGCTAAAATTCCGCCCCAAGAATGACCTAATAAATAAAAATTGTCTTTATCTAATTTTAGTGCCTGACGTACTTGCTCTACCTCTTCTACAAAACGAGGTAAATCCCAAAGTGCCGGATCATTTGGATTATCAGAATTACCTGTTCCTAACTGATCGTAATAAATAAATTCAATGCCTTCTGCCGGCAAAAAACTTTCCATGCACTCAAAATATTCGTGCGTTGCCCCTGGCCCTCCGTTAAGTAATAATAACTTGATCTTCGGATTATTTCCAATTCTCTTTGTCCAGACATTAAACTTACCTTTTGGTGTAGTAATTTGTACAACCTTTACGCCACCGGTTTTTATGCCCGAGGTGGTGTCTGTTAGATAAGTACTAACACTTTTGTCTTTATTTTCTAAGCTATTTTCTTTATTACATGCATTCAAAAAGAATGTAACTAAGGCCAGTAAAAAAATATTTTTGTAAGCAATCATAAGCACTATTTTAATTTATTTATGTTTATTTAAAATTTAAATTTAATTAATTTTAACCAAATGTTTTTCAATGCTAGCTCTTTGAGATTCGTATTGTGCAGGAAGTTTTAAGTTTTGACCTAATTCTTCTAAGCTTTCATCTACTGTAAACCCCGGATTATCTGTCGCGATTTCAAACAAAACTCCTCCTGGTTCTCTAAAGTATAGCGAATGGAAATATTGTCTGTCAATTTGTGGTGTAATTGACAATCCGAATGCTTCGATTTTTTCACGAAAGTACATTAAAATCTCATCATTTTGTACACGAAAAGCAACGTGGTGAACAGATCCGTTGGCAACATGACCACGTTTTTCGTCAGTCAGTTCTACTAAGTCAACAATGGCCGCACTTTCTACAGCATCGGTTGCATAACGATAACGGTTTACGTCCTGATCGATTAACTTGTAACCAAATATTTCTGTTAAGATCGCAGCAGTTGCTTTTATATTGTTTAAAGTCAAAGTAATGTTATGAAAACCTTTTGTCGCAACATCAGCTTTTACTTCATCGGTTTCCCAACCTTTTCTGTTGTCCTCTGTTTTAGATTCGATTAACTCTAATTTTAATCCGTCCGGATCAAGGAATGTAAGGTATTTTTCTCCGAACTTTTCAGAAGGTTTATTGTAAATTACATTATACTCTTCAAAACGTTTCTGCCAGAAATCAAGGCTTCCTTTTGGAACAGAATATCCAATTTCAGTAGCCATTCCAGATCCTTTTATTCCTTGCTGAATACCTTCTCCCAAAGGGAAAAAAGTCAAAATAGTTCCTGCACTTCCTACTTCATCACCAAAGTAAAAATGGTACGTTCCCGGATCATCAAAATTCACCGTTTTTTTGATGAATCTTAATCCTAAAATTTTTGAGTAAAAATTGAAATTACGTTTAGCGTCGCCTGCAATTGCAGTAATATGGTGCAGGCCTAAGATTTTATTTTCCATGGTATTTTATGTATTAAATTGTTTTTGATTTTCTTTTACAAATTTACTTCGGTTATCGCTGTTGATCGATTAACCTAGATTAAGAAAATCTTTTGCTGTACAATTCGTGAAAAATTGCTACCCTAAACAGGTTACAAATCAAATCTTATATATCATTTCGAATCTTAATGACTCACTATAAACTCTTTAATCAATTGGGCAATTTTGTCACTATGTTCTTCAAGCATAAAATGTCCACCCTCTAATTGATGAATTTCTGCATTTGGTAAATCCTTGCTGTATGCCCATCCTCCGGCTTCAATAAAAAGCTTATCATTTTTACCCCAAACAATCAATGCTTTAGGCTGATTGTTTTTGAGATAATTTTGCCACTCCGGATACAATGCGATATTACTGCCATAATCACGAAACAAAGCAAGCTGAATGACGTCATTACCCTCACGGTCTAAATAAAATTGGTCTATAGAATAACTATCCGGACTCACATTTTCAGGTTCTGATGCCCCATCGAGGTAAGTCCATTTTGTTGCTTCTAAGGTTAAGAATGTTCTGGCGCCCTGTTCTGCTTCTGCACTATCATTTTCGATGTATGCAGACAGCGGTGCAAGTGCTTCGCCAAGTCCTTCTAAATAAGCATTTGCATTTTGTATTATAAAAGATTGTACGAGTCCCGGCCTGCGTAAAGCGATTCTAAATGCGATTGGACCGCCATAATCCTGAATATAAAAAGTAATGTTTTTAAGCTCAAGTTTATCGATAAACGATTCTATAGTCGTAGACAAATTATGAAATGTATACTGAAATTCGTTTATGCCCGGAGCGCTGCTTTGCCCGAATCCGGGATAATCCGGTGCAATGATGTAAAATGAATCCGAAAGTTGGTCTATCAGATTTCTAAACATGTGCGATGAGGAAGGAAAACCATGCAACAATAACAATGTTGGTTTTTCTGTACTGCCCGCCTGACGGTAAAAAATATCGAGACCATTAATTTTTATGGTTTTGTAATAAACATGATTTTTCATAATACTATTTTTTGCAAACATCTGCCTAAAGCGATGTTCTATTTGTAAAACCTTTATAGTAAACCAGACTTCAAATGTCAATTCGAAATTAAAATTCGGTTTATTTTAAACGGTTCAAATTTCTTATTTCTAAAAATAGATTCAGTAGTCATATTTTCCCGATTAGGTAGCAATTTTCCTTTTTTGTAGTGTTTTTTAAAAATCAATATTTTCATTTAATTTTTACAGGAGAAATACTTAACGTTTTTACAATTAAAAACATACAGCATTGTAAATCAGCAAATTAAAAATAAGTAAAATTAAGTTTTGCGTTATATCGGCAAAATTTATCTGTAAGTCTTTTTATTTCGTCAAATAAATCTACGGAATAAAACACAATAATCTGATTTACAATTAATTAAAATAAAAGGCTTGATAATTGGCTTTCTTTTGTAAGCATTAAACAAGATGCTATTAACGTAACTGAAAAAATAATTTCAAAATTAAAATCAATGAAAGATGTATTACAATTAAAAAGAAACAGAGGAACAGTATTAAAAAAAATAATGCTGGCCTTATTAATCCTCATGTCAGCAAATGTATTATTTGCCCAAAAGCAGGTTAAGAATATTGTATTGGTGCACGGAGCATTTGCAGATGGTTCCGGTTGGGAAGAAGTGTACAAAATTTTAAAAAAGAAAGGCTTTAATGTTAGTATTGTTGGAAATCCAAATACTTCATTTCCTGAAGATGTAGCTGCCGCAAAGCGAAATATTGATCGTATCGACGGACAAATTATCCTTGTTGGCCATTCTTATGGAGGTGCCATTATTACTGAAGCCGGAAACTCAGATAAAGTAGTTGGTCTGGTTTACATTGCTGCTTTTGTACCTGATGCAGGAGAAACATTATTGCAATTGGTTCAATCTGGTCCTCCAACGCCAAACTCGGGTATCGAGCCGCCATCTGCAGATGGGTTTATATGGTATGGAAAAGCGAAATTCCATTCTGGATTTTGTGCTGATTTAAGTAAAGAAAAAGCTGATTTTTTGTATGATTCACAAGTTCCAATTGCAGCATCGGCTTTTGGTGCTACTGTAAGCAAAGCTGCTTGGAAAACGAAACCATCATGGTATATCGTTGCCACAGATGATCAGACAGTTCCTATTGAAGGCGCCAGATTCATGGCAAAAAGAGCCAACTCAAAAGTAACCGAAATAAAAGGTAGCCATGCCGTTTATGTTTCGCAAGCCAAAGCAGTAGCTGATGTTATTGTTCATGCCGCCAATGAAAGTTTAAAATAGCAATCATAAAAAACTTTGGGTGTAATTAATATATTAAACACATAGAAACATAGCTTTTATGTGTAAAAAGCAGACAAAAAGAAACCTGTTTCTAACACATAGACAGCTATGTTTATTAATGCAAGTGAAACGCCTTTTTTAAGCTTTAAAAATCTATGTTTCTATGTGTTAAAAATAATTGCACTCCACTATAACAATAATAATTAGTAATCAATTATAATAATATCATGAAAAAATTTCTCTCAACAACAGTTTTAGTATTAGGATCAATCGCTTTATTTGCGCAAAAACCAAGTCCTGGTTTATTGAATCCTACAAACCATAGTTTAGTAATGATCGACTATCAAAGTCAAATGGCATTTGCCACTAAAAATATTGATACTGAATTATTAAGGAACAACGCCGCATTAGTAGCCGGCACGTCTAAAATATTTAATATACCAACTGTAGTCACTACAGTAGCCGAAACCACTTTTAGCGGCCCGGTTTTTCCGGAAGTGCAGGAATTCTACCCTAGAGCAAGTTCTAACTATATTGATCGTACAACCATGAATTGCTGGGAAGATGTTAATGCTCAGAAAGCTATAGCCGGAAAAGGTAAAAAAACATTGGTAATGGGCGGTTTATGGACAAGTGTTTGTATTGTTGGTCCTGTTTTATCTGCTATTAATGAAGGCTATACGGTATATGTACTTACTGATGCCAGCGGGGATGTATCTAAAGAAGCGCATGAAATGGCCATAACAAGAATGGTACAGGCAGGCGCTCACCCAATAACTTCATTACAGTATATTCTGGAATTACAGCGTGATTGGGCAAGAAGCGAAACTTATAAACCTGTAACCGATTTAATCGTTAAATATGGCGGTGCGTATGGTATCGGAATTCAATATGCGCGAACGGTAATTAAACACTAATTTAAGTGATGACAACCAGAGGCATTTGTCTCTGGTTTTTAATTTAATTCGTTATAAAGACATTTGCCCTTAAAATTTGCAATTGCAGTTGCAAAAGCTTTACCTGACTGGAGTTCCTTAAATTATTATGGTAAATATCAAAAAATTTAATAATGAAAAAACACTTTTTCTCCTTTATGTGCAAGAATGGTAATTTGATCCATTTTGCTTTGCTTTTCTTTAGAGTTGCTGTTTCGTTTGAGTTATTAATAGCGCACGGATTAAAAAAAATTGGCATAGGTGTCGCAATTGCAGAGACTGTACCTAACCCACTTGGTTTACCGGATTTTTTCAATCAGGCTTTTGCTATAGTTGCCAATATCATTATGCCACTGTTTGTTGCAGCAGGATTATTTACAAAAATAGCCACATTGCCCATTTTAGCTATCACTTTAACCGGATATTTCATTGTCCATTTTCATGATCCAATTGCGGTAAAAGATGTTCCTTTTATGTATAGCGTTTGCTTTCTTTTTCTAACCATTGTCGGGCCCGGAAAATATTCGCTCGATTATTATTTCTTAAACAGATAATAACAAACATTATTTGCTAATACTGTTCCGGCTTATTATTTTATTGTTCTTTTAAAAAACAAAAGGGTCTTCAATTTTTTAGTGATTTAAGCTGTTTACTCCTAATTTTTTCATTTTAGAATATAATGTAGAAGCCGGAATATTTAAAATCTCTGCAGCTCCGCCTTTACCTGATATTTTCCCTTTACATCTTTTTAGGATATAAGTAATATAATCGCGTTCATTTTCATGAATGGACTGAATTACAAATTCCTGTGGTTTTTCTTCTCCTGAATTTTTAGAAAAGCCTGGCAATGGTACTTCTTTTATGACCGAATCGCCATTTAGCAAAATCGCTCTTTGTACAATATGTTCTAATTCTCGAATATTTCCCGGCCAGTCATACGTCATCATTTGCTGCAGTGCACTATCAGCAATTTGCGGTGTTTTTATTTCGGATGATTTACTAAATGAATTCATAAAATGAGCTACTAATGCCGGAATATCATCTTTTCGTTCTTTAAGTGACGGAACTGTTATCGGAAAAACATGAAGCCTGTAATATAGGTCAAGCCTGAAACGTCCCGCAGCTATTTCTTCTTCTAAATTACGATTGGTTGCTGCAATAATACGTACGTTAACTTTTATAGGCGAATTACCTCCTACTCTTTCTATTTCTTTTTCCTGAAGAACTCTCAACAGTTTTATCTGCATCAGCATTGGCATTTCACCAATTTCATCCAAAAATACGGTGCCGCCGTCAGCAGCTTCAAATTTACCGATTCGTCTTTCGAGTGCTCCGGTAAAAGCGCCTTTTTCATGACCAAAAAAAAGTGATTCGGCCAGATTATCAGGAACAGCCCCACAATTTATGACCACCAAAGGTTTGTTTTTTCTTGGTGATAATTGATGAATACTCTGCGCTACTTTTTCTTTTCCGGTACCGCTTTCTCCCAAAATTAAAACTGAAGTCTCTGAATGTGCAACTTTTTGAATATGATCAAAAACAGTCAGCATTTCTTTGCTGCTTCCTATCATTGAGCAAAATTCGGTCGAATTATCTTCAGCCTTAATTGGTGTTTTCTTTTTGATAACAGGGGTGCTTACCTCTCTTTTGGTTGTATTCATGGTTGTAACAAACTTGGCCAATGTGGTTTCCAGTTTTGTTAAAAGTGATAAATGTTCATTATTATAAGAATCGGAATTTCTGCTAAAAAAGAAGAAATTAAAAACACCTACATTTTCAATTCTTACCGGAACAGCAATAAATGACTTAAGACCAAAAGATTGCACAATCATTCTTTTAATTGGCGAATTTTGAAATATTTCATTGAAGGCATCTCTTTCGTAAATTTTTGGAAATTCTAATTTAGGGGAGCTTTCTTTTAAATCAAATAATTCCTGCCGGCTTTTTCCTGTTATTTTAGAAAATTTATCAATATCAATAATTTCATAACTGTCAAAATTTTTCCTGAGCAAACCTGTCGGATGATGATCATCTTTTACAAATCCCGCTCTCATATAATCAAACGAAACATATGTTTGCAGTTCCTGAGCCAGCTGCAACAATGCATTTTCCCATTTTAAGGCCGAATGCATAATTTCTTCGATACTTTCTCTTAAAATATTTTCTTGTTGTGACTGAGATTCAATAGAATGTTTATGACGATAACAAGCAATTTCTAAAGTGATCAAAATATCTTTAGGCCTGAATGGTTTCACAATAAAACCATAAGGATTTGTTTTTTTTGCTTCTTCTAATATCGATTTATTTGAATTGGCAGATAAATAAATAAAACCTATGTGATTTTTATTTAGCTCTTTGGCCAGATCAATTCCGGTTTCTTTTCCTCTTAAACGGATATCCAAGAAAACTAAATCCGGTTTTTCTATTTCTATAAATTCTAAAGCTTGTGTTACCGATTTTGCGACACCTATAACTTCATAGTTCGCTTTTTGAAGAATAAAACGTAAATCATTTGCTTCAATAAATTGATCCTCAACAATGAGTATTTTCATCAATTTGTCATCAGCGTTTTTTTGAAATTCCATACTAAATTTGTTTGGGGGATAGAGGTATTTTCCGTCATTAAAAGTAAGAAAAAAAATTATAAGCTTTTTATTAATAAAGAAAAAAATACTTAAAACGTTCACTTTAAACGGAATAGTAAATTACGGACTAATTTTTATTCATATGTTAAAAATAAACCTGATAATCAATGATTTATAAAAAGTTAACGCCAATTTATAAATTATACTCAAACTTAAATTGATAATTTTGATAATGTGAAATTTAGTTCTATTTTAACACTTTTTTACCACACACAAATCATCTTATCCACACATGAAGGCAATCTATTTTTTTAGTTTATTTTTAGTCGTTTCGTTGCAAAGTTATAGCCAGAGTAAAGTAACTAAAGACAATTATAACATTAAGAAAAACAGGTTATTAATTAAAGCAACGGCAATGTATGTTTCTTCTATAAGCCAGGGAAGTATTGATCTTGACAGCGCCATGGTTTTGACCTGTTCTGCTAATAAAGTACCTGTTTCTTTTTCGTTTGATGAAGGTTATGATGATGGAAATTATGTTCGTGGCAGCGAAATGGTAGATAAAAATGATATAAATGGTGCATTAAAAGTGCTCCCTAAATTAGAAAAAGCAGAACGTATTAAATTATTACTGCAGCTTGGGAGCCATTATCTTTTTAAAACAGGAGAAAAAAAGGAAGATCTTCAAAACGCTCAACTGTATATTAAACAAGCTATTGAACAAAGTAATTTGCTTGGTGTTTTAAAATGGAAACAGCAAAGCAATATACTTTTAGGAAAATACTATGTACAGGCAAATAATCTCCCGGAAAGTAAAAATGTTTTTTCTAAAGTAGTTGCAGAAAGCAGAAAATTAAATGACAAAAAATCTCTGGCCGACGCTTTAAATAATGAAGGATCATATCTGCCAATTGGTGATCCTGATAAAGAAATAACATTAACAGAGGCAAGGTCAATTTACAGAGCTGTAAACGAAAAAGAATTAGAAATTGAGATGCTCATGAAGATTATTGCCATTCACTTTTGGGCTGGTAATATCGATCTTGCCGAAAAAGAATTTCTGGAGGTTTATAAAATGCAGCAAAAAATAGGTTTTAAACATACCCATTACACTACCGGGCCCCTCCTCTACATTTATACGATAAAAAATGATATTAAAAAAGCGCTCTTTTATGCCATTGAGAGTATCAAAACAATGGAAGCCACAAATGACATTGTTTGTGCTGAAAATTTCTATTTAAGTTTAGGAAGTTTGTACAGCCGCATGGGACATACTGAAGAAGCTCTCAATTTGTACAAAAAAAGTTTTAATAAAGGCAGAAAAGGTATTAATCCGAGCAGCTGGCACAAAAGTTTATATTTAATTATTGAAGTTCTTTGTCAGGAAAAAAGATACAAAGAAGCGCTTACTTACATCAAACTGACAGATATTTACCCGCCTGAAAATGCTGTTGATATTTTTTATCTGGCACTTGCCAAAGCGACTACTTATGAAGAAATGGGAAATATTTCGGGAGCAGAAAAATTCTATATTCAACTGGACAAAGAGGCTCAAAAGGTAATTTCACCCCAAACTGCTGACGGAATATTATTTGGTTATTCGAAAATGTCACTGTTTTATGCCCAAAAAGGGAATGCCGCCAAAGCTAAAATTTATGCTGAAAAAGCTGTGAGTTTAAGTAAAAAATCAAATCATTTCTTAAAATTTCAGGAACTGGAACTCGCCTTATTTAAAATAGATTCTATTAATGGGAAATATTATTCTTCGATAAACCATTATCAAAATTTTACAAAAATTCATGACTCGTTGTATGATGTATCTAAAAATAAAAAAATTGAAGAGCTTAAAATTCAATATCAAACATTAAAAAAAGAAGAAGACATTCATACTTTAGAAGACAGGAGCCGCTTACAACAGACTAAATTAGATAAGTCAAAACTTCTAATTAATTTTTCTATCGGAGTCATTTTATTGCTTTTTATCATTATCGGATTATTTTACAATCACTATCAAATGAAACAAAAAAACAATAAAAAATTAGAGCTTAAAGAAAAAGAAATCAGCCTTAAAAATAAAAGCCTTCAAAATTTAGTGCTTGAAAAAGAATGGCTTATCAAAGAAATTCATCACAGGGTAAAAAACAATTTACAAACGGTTATGAGTTTATTAAACTCTCAAACTGAATTTATCGAAGATGATCTTGCGCTTTCTACCATAAAAAGCAGCCAGCACAGAATTCATGCAATGTCATTAATTCATCAAAAACTGTATATGTCTGAAAATATAGCTTCTATAAATATGCCTGTGTATATAAATGAATTGGTAGAATATTTAAAAGATGCTTTTAATTTAAATCAACGCATTCGTTTTTTAATCGAAATTGAAGAGCTGGAATTAGAAGTCACACAAGCTATTCCGGTAGGATTAATTATTAATGAAGCTGTTACTAATGCAATAAAATATGCATTCCCAAATAATAAAGAAGGGCTTATTTCTATATCGCTAGTCTCAAAAGTTGTTAATCAATATATATTGACAATTAAAGATAACGGAATAGGAATCCTCATTGACGCCAATAAAACAAATACTTCTTTCGGAATGAGCCTAATAAAAGGCCTGGGTGAAGATTTAGAGGGTATTTTTTCTATTGAAAATAATAACGGAACTTTTATACAATTGTCTTTTGAGAAAAATATTCTGGACGTGCAAGAAATAATTTATGATGAGCAATGATAAACTAATTCTAAAACTATGTTTTTTAAAAAATAAGTAGTATTTTGCGTACAAAAAATACAAATGAATCTTCCTAGATATAATATTGATGTGAATAGTAGATATAAATTTGGTGCAGTAATTGATTCTGAAGGAAATATAACAGATAAGCCATTTGATTATAATAAGGATTTTGATGGATTTTTATTTAAAAGGAAATAATTATGATAACAAAAAAAACAAATAAAATTAGTATTAGCCACGAAAATGAGGCTAAGATTGATGCAAAAGTAACATTCTCAAAAAATGTTGATCGATTGAAAGATGTAAAGTTTACTTCGGGTAAACCTGATGAAATAAAAAAAGCAAATTTTAAACTTAGTTTTTAAAATATAAAATGAAAGCCTCTAATTATAGAGGCTTTTTTATTCATGTCTTTTTCTTAAAAACCTGAAAGTCAAAATTTAATGTAAATAGAAATACATAACTTAATTATTAATCATTTTTGTTTTCTACTTTTCCTAAAATTCTGTTTTTGATTGAGTTTAAATATACAGCATTATTTTTTTGAAAGAAGTGCTTCTAAATCTTTAACTTGCTCTTCAAGATCAGCGATACGTTTATTTTGAAGATCAAAAACTTCTTTAATTTCTGCAACTGTATAGCGTTGTGTAATATGCTGCGGGCAGTTCCAGTCATAAGCCTTAATTTTAAAAACGATCATTTGTTCCGGTTTAAACTTGTAATCTTCGGGTTTAAGTTTTTCGTATAAATCACTGTTTCCTTCCACATCTAAAATTTGGGCTTCTGCATAAATTTTTAAACGTGCTCTATGCGGATAGGAAATCATAATAATGGCAACATGAGGATTTTTTGAAATATTTCCGGCAGAAATATATTGGCGATTCCCAACAAAATCAACAATACCAATCGTATTGGCATCAATAATTTTTACAAAACCCTGCGGCCCGCCTCGATGTTGTATATAAGGAAATTCATTTTCACCATAAGAAGCCATATAAAAACTATCCTGACTTTCTATAAATGCCATTTCCTGATCTGTGAGACCATCGGTATAAGACATTTTTTCCATTCGGGCGTAGCTATTACGGCTTCCTTTTTTTTCCTGAATTTCTTTTATGGCATCGCTGAAAGCTAATTCTTGATAATTCATGGCAAAGTTTTACTATTATGTTTGACAAATTTATTAGATAATTCCTGAATCTGCACTACTGTTATTCTTTCATAAAATTAATGTATTTTAATTTATGCCAAGAAATAAAGTGTGACTGTTGCCCCTATTACAATGGCATTTTTTTTCACCATTGGTATATTCATTTTTTCCTTTAATGCATTTCCTAAATAACCTCCCAAAACAGAACCTGCCATCATTACAAGTGCAAAAGGCCAGAAAATCAATCCTGAAAAAATAAAAATAAGTATCGCAATTCCGTTATTGGCTCCCACTAAAAACAGTGCTGATCTTTCTAAAGTTTCGTTGTTTTTGATTCCGTAAAAACGGTATAAAATAAAAACGATCATTCCCATTCCGGCGCCAAAATATCCTCCATAAATACCTAATATAAAAAGAGGAATTAGTTTTGCGTGGGAATAGTTAAATTCTTTTTTTGCTGCAAACTCCGATGTGAAATAATTCAGTATCCGATTAAAGAATGTAAAAAGAATCCAGGAACACAACAATAAATAAGGAGCAATGGTTTCGAAAACTTTATGCGAAAATGATATTAGAAGCATTGCTCCTGCTACACCTCCCAACGTGCAGGCTAAAACCATGTACGCAAAATTTATTTTAGAGATTTCATCTGTTTTCTTTGTTGGTTTTGATGAAACCAGAAAACCCGACCACAAAATTATTGTTGTAGTCGCAGTTCCTGTTACAGGCTGAATGCCTCTAAAAATTAAACTCGGAAAAATTAGAAACCAGCCGCCGCCAATCGTTACATTGATTGCTCCTCCTAAAATTGCCATTATAAATAAAAACAAAAGTTCAATATAGGTATTCATAATTACTTGAATTCCCTGTCTTTCTCTTCGATTTCTAAATCGTTTATGCTGGCAAATCGTCTCGCCATTAAACCATTTTCATCAAATTCCCAGTTTTCATTGCCATACGCCCTAAACCATTTTCCCTGCTCGTTCTGATATTCATATACAAAACGAACTGCAATTCTGTTATCCGTATGTGCCCAGTATTCTTTCCTGAGCTTGTAGTTTAACTCTCTTTGCCATTTGCCTGTCAGAAAAGCAATAATTTCATCGCGTCCGTTAACGAATTCTGATCTGTTACGCCATTCGCTGTTTATGGTATATGCTTTAGAAACACGTTCAGGATCCTGACTGTTCCATGCATCTTCTGCCAATTGAATTTTTTCTAACGCCGTTTCTAATGTAAACGGCGGTAGTGGATATTTTTTTTCCATCTTTATAAGTTTTTTTAATTCAAAAATGATGGTTATTTTGATACTTTTCTGTCTAAGAAATCTTCAATTAATTCGCCAATTTCAACTCCAAAACTTTCAAGAGCAAAATGTCCTGTATCAAAAAGATGAAACTCTAAGTTTTTCAAATCTTTTTTAAAGGCTTCGGCACCAATACCCGGAAAAATATAATCGTCTTTGCCATAAACCACCAATGTTTCCGGCTGATACTTTCTAAAATATTCCTGAAATTGCGGATATAATTTTACATTCGTTTGATAATCATAAAACATGGCTAATTGGATCGCCCCATTTTCTGGCCGCTCCAAATGTCTTAGGTCCAGTTCCCAATTGTCTGGAGAAATTAAAGCTGCATCCGGAACAGCATGTGTGTATTGCCATTTTAAGCCATCCGGACTATGAAATCCTCTTAAAGTATTTTCAGCTTCTTTATTGTTGATGTCACCCCAGTATACTTTGATCGGATCCCAAAAAGTCTGTAAACCTTCTTCATAAGCGCAACCGTTCTGGATAATTAAACTGTCTACTTTTTCAGGATTGGCAGTGGCAATCCTAAAACCAATTGGCGCTCCATAATCCATTAAATACAAACTGTATTTTTGAATATCTAATTCCTGTAAAAGTGTAGTTACTATAGAAGCAATATTTTCAAACGTATATTTAAAATCAGCTATTGGCGGCTGCTCGCTTCTTCCGTAACCAGGATAATCCGGAGCGATTAAATGATATTTATCTGATAAGTCTGTTATCAGATTTCTAAACATGTGAGAGGAAGTTGGATAACCGTGCAATAATAACAAAGTTGGGTTTTCTTTGTTTCCTGCTTCTCTGTAAAAAATTTCAACGCCGTTGATTTTTTTTGTGTGGTAAGTTGTTTTCATAGATTTAATTTTGATTAGTATAAAAGGTATATCACAAAGATGCATTACCTGAAAGACAATATATTAGGCACATTTTCCCGATGCGTTAACTATTTTTCCTTTGTATTAATTTCTAAGTTTAGCTTTTAGAAAAACGAGAAAAATTTAAAAGTTAACCTGAGTTTGCCTGCCTCTCTCACGATATTGTATGGGAGATAATCCTTCTTTGTTTTTAAAAAACCGGCTAAACGTCTGAATGTCTTCATAACCAAGATCATAAGCAATTTCTTTTATCGATTTTGTAGTATGGTAAATCTGCTTGCGTGCATGCACCATAATCCTTTCATGAATGATATCAATGGGCGTTCGATCTGATAATGAAGAAAATAAATTAGATAATGTTTTTGGAGATTTATTAAGCTTTGATGCATAAAAGGCTACATCGTGGTGTTTGGCAAAGTAGCTTTCAACCAGAAATCTGAATTCTCTCAAAATATCTGCTTCTCTGGCAGAAGACATGACGGTCTTTTCTTTTTTCAGTTTTCTGGCGCAAAGAATGATGATTCGTTTTAAGATAGATTGCAGCATATCATATTGCATATTATCTTTAGATTTCATTTCTATGCAAAAAATATCCCAGGAGGTTTCAAAAGCATGAAGTTCATTTTCTTCAATAGACAATATCGGGACACTTGTTACATTAAAAAACAAAGCACCTTTTAGGCTGTTTTCAACTTCGTCACCAATATGATTTATAAAAGGAAGATTAAATTTTATTAATCTGGCCGATTCAAAACCAACTTTTTCAACTTTATGGTGATTTGTCAAAATAATAATATCGTTTTTCAACAACTCATAAACGATCTGATTTACAACAATACTTGTAGAGCATCCCCGGTTCCAAACAAAAGTCATATCTGTCGAGGCTATATCATAAGAACTAAAATTTGTTGTGTTGTTAATTTCCTGAACTTTTAATAATTCGAGTGTATTGTTTTCATAAACCATGATTAATTGCTTTAGGGGGTTTTACTTTTGACATGGCTTTTGAAAACTACCTTCAATATCAATTGAAATAATTTATCGTTAACCATTAATCCTTAGATAGAGCCAAAACACATACCAGAACAAAAAAATTCATGATTATCAATACATTGAAGAATAATAGCACTTAACAAGTCTCGAAATAAGAGAAATGACCGTGAAGCTGTCGAAATACCGAGACTATCGGGTACGAAGAATTCTTTTATTTAAGGGTATTGATGAAAGATAAGTTTATGGAAACTTCTTTCTCTGTGCCATAAAAAGCTGTATTTAGTATCGCGCTTTTTAGGTGTATTGATTTGCAGTAGGATTTGTGAGAATTGCTTAAAAGAGAACTCTCAGCTTTTATTTTAAAAGAGCTGTCGGCAAACAGCTCTTTTTAGTCTTTGCAAGAAAAAAATACTAATTCAAAATCTTATTCAATAGACTATTAAATTTATTATCAGGATTTGCCGTTCCTATATTGTATTAAAGTTTTATTTAGACGAAGACTGCTCTGTTTTTGCCTGCATTATAACTTCAACTTTATTAGCATTAGGCAAAACTTCGCTTGCATATTGCTTAATATCTTTTACAGAAATACTTTTAATTAAATTTTCATAAGCAGCAGAACTCATAAAATTATCACCTGTTTTTAACTGATCTGCAATAATGCTTAACCAATACGAATTTGCCTTAATATTTTGCTGGTTGCTTTTTATTAAATCTTGCTTTATATCTGATAAGTTTTTTGCGTCAACATCTTCTTTAACAATGGTATTAAGCTCCTCATAAACAATTTGAAGCAGTTTTGCATCTTTGTCAGGATTACAGTCAAAACTTACTTCTAAAGAAAACCCTGGAGTTGGGTTTTTAGACAAAGAACTTCCCACCTGCACGCCGTAACTTCCGCCTTTATCTTCTCTGATTTTCTCTAAATAACGTTTGTCCAATAATTGAGAAAGCATGTAGGCCATAATTTGTTTTTTCTCTGAAAAAGAAACCTCTTTATTTTCAAGATGAACATAAATGCTTGTTTTAGGAACATTCATTTCTCTTACCAATTTTTCTTTTGCCGTACCTTTTGCCTGTCCAATTTTATGATCGATATATTTTTCCTGCGTATTTTTTCCGGAAATATTTCCTATGTATTTATTAATTGTTTCAATGTCATTTTCGCTTACATTTCCAACAAATACAAAAGTAAAATCAGAGGCATTTGTAATACGTTCTTTATAAATTTTAGATGCCGTATCGAATTTTAAATATTGGAGGTTTTCTTTGCTCAAAATAAATGTTCGTTTGCTGTGATTGGTATCTAACAAAGCAATCGTATCTCCGAATATTTTTCCATTATCTTCACTAACATTTTCCAGTGAGTTTTGATAATAATCCATAATTCGTTTATAAGATTGAGCATCAAATCTCGGATGCGAAAAATAAAGATAAGTGAGCTGCATTAGCGTTTCGAGGTCTTTTTTGATCGTGCTTCCGGTAAAACCTTCGTAATGTTCTGCAATAAAGGGACTTAATTTTATTGTTTTTCCGGACAATTGTTTTTGTAAATCTGTACTTTTAAAATCTCCTAATCCTGAACTTTTAGCCAAAGCTGTTGCTATTTGTGCCGAAGGCAAATCAGCATCAGGTACCAATGACATTCCGCCCGGGCTAAATGCCGAAAAGAGAACCTGATCCTGCGCCAGCGTTGTAGGATAAATAATTACTTTGGCACCATTAGCCAAAACATATCCTTTTGCTTGTTTAATGCCTTTTACTTCAAATTTTTTAAGAATTGGTTTTGCTGTCAGTTTTTCGTTAACCAAAGCTGTAGCTGTAATTGTTTCTGTATATGGCGTTAATTTTTGCTCTTTTACACTTTTAATAATAGCCGTGTAATCAGATTCTGACGGATATTTAATTTCTTCTTTCTCAGGTCCTGAAACCGTTAAAATTTGATTTTTTTCTGTGGGAAGCGCACGAAATGCTTTATTTATCTCAGCAATATCAATTTTTGATAAAGTACTTTTTACAAACTCAAATTCATCTTCTAAACTCATAACCGGCGAAGCTTCCAGAAAATAACCCTGCAGCTGCGATGCCCAGTTTGAGTTGCTGATCTTATCTTTGTTTTTTAATTGGTTTTCATAACCGGTTCGCATATTTTCTTTTACGCGGTCAAGTTCTTCTTTTGTAAAACCATTTTGAATAGCACGCTCATATTCTGTATAAGCTTGTTTGAATGCTTCTAAAATTTTTCCATTTTTCGGAGTTACATTCAGGGTAAAAAAAGAAGTCAGTCTTGTTACATCAGAATTTCCTGTTCCTGCAGCTATTAATGCTGTTTCGTTGTTTAGAACATATTCTCTAAAACGATTGTTCATCATTTGCAAAGCCAGTCTTTGTGCAATATTATTCTCAAAAGTTGCCGGATCCTGAACAAGCGGTTTATTCTTTTTGAAGTTTAATGCGATTGTGGTTTTCTGCGCTTCTTTATCGACTGCGAGTTTATACAACAACAGATCATTGTCAGCAATCGTTTCATAAGTGCGCCCGGCTGCATTTGCCGGCATAACGATATAACCCATTATTGCTTTTATCTGTTGTTCCATTTTTAGGACATCAATATCGCCCACAATTACAACAGCCTGGTGATTTGGCAAATACCATTTTTTGTAATAATCTCTTAATTGTTTGTATTTAAAATTATCTATAATATTCATATCGCCAAGAACATCTCTTTTGGCATATTTTCCTCCGTTATAAATAATAGGTTCAAGTTGCGATTGAATTCTTAAATCGGCATTTTTTCTCGTACGCCATTCTTCATGAATTACACCTCTTTCTGCATCAATTTCAGTATCTTTTAAAGATAAAAACCCGGACCAATCGTGTAAAACATACAAACAGGAATCTAATAAAACCGGATTTTTAACCGGAACATTACTAATGTTGTAAACCGTTTCGTCGTGTGCAGTATACGCATTAATGTCACGCCCAAAAGTTACGCCGTGTTTGGCGAGCATATTGATGATTCCTTTTCCTTTAAAATGTTCTGTTCCGTTAAAAGCCATGTGTTCCAGAAAATGCGCTAAACCGTTTTGATTGTCATCTTCTAAAATGGCACCAACATTCTGAACAAAATAAAAATCGGCTCTTTCTTTTGGCCATTCGTTGTGCAAAATAAAGTATTGCATGCCGTTGCTTAAAGTTCCGTGTACGACATCTTTCCGTAACGGAATTGTAGTTTTAAATTGCGCTGATACGTGAGTTAAACCCAATATCATAAAATGCGCTAAAAATATTTTTAGTTTCATAGTGTTGATAGCTAGTGTTCTTTTTTGATTGATTTTTTTTGAAAATGGTATAAGATGTTCCTGCTGTTTATTTGAAGGCTTCAATAAGAAACCTTCAAATAGCAGTTTTAAAAATTGTTGAATTAAACGAAGATGAAACGGATTCGCCTTGCGAAGACACGGATTAAAACGGGTTTTAATATCCAATTTAATATCTGTATTTATCAGTTTTTTCGCGATAGCGAATCCGTAAAATCCGCGTCTAATATGATATCCAATGGTTTACATCCAGTTTGGGCGGTCTGAACCTTTTAAGTAATAATCAAAATATTGCTGCATTTTGATTGTCCAGTCTTTTCTGTTGTCGGCCTGTTCTAAAGTATGTCCTTCTTTTTTGTAATTCACCAGCCAGGCTTGTTTTCCTAAACGGCGAAGTGCAAAAAACAAAGATTGCCCTTCCTGATATGGCACTGCGCGGTCGTTATCATTATGAAAAATAAGTGTTGGCGTTTTAATATTCTTTACAGAAAATAGCGGTGAGTTTTTAATGAATCCATCTAAATTATCATACAATGAACTTCCCATACGGTACTGATCTGCTTCATATTTAAACATGGTCGATATACCGTTTGATCGCATCACAGGATAATTAGAGGTAAAATTACTTACGCCAGAACCAACAATGGCACAACTAAAAACAGCTGATTTAGTAAGTAAAAAAGAGGTTTCGTAACCGCCAAAACTATGTCCCTGAATCCCGATTTTTCCTTTTTCGGTAATGCCGTTTGCAATTAAATATTCGACTCCGCTGATCACATCATTGTAAACACTGTTTCCCGGATCGCCATAAGTGTAATGCACATCTGGCTGAAAAACAATATATCCTCTGCTTACATAAGATGGAATGTTGATATTCGAAGTGCTTGTTTCCGGCAATTGATATTGGTTTAATTCTTCCGTATGTTTTTCATAGAAATGAACAATTACCGGATATGTTTTTTTAGGATCATAATTATCAGGAAGATAAAGATTACCTTGGTTTTCTTTTCCGCTAAATGAAGTCCATGTAACTAATTTTGAGGTTCCCCAGGCATACTCTTTTTGCTGCGGATTTACATCAGTAAGTTTTTGTTGAGACGCGAAATTTGAGGTTGCCCACCAAAGATCATCAAAAACGGTATAGCTTTCTTTTGAAAATAATACGCTTGAATTATCTCCTGAAGTTGCTTCTATTTTGACATCATAATCAGGATCAGCAAATACTTTCGTAATTGTATTGTTGCTAAGCCTGTAAACTCCTTTAGATTTATGTACGTCATCAAATCCAACTAAAGTTATTGTTTTTCTGTTTGTTAAATCTCCAACGTATCCTGTTTCGCCAAATCTTAAAACAACTTTGTTTTTTCGTCCGTAACCTGCCGTTACAGAATATGCCGCTTTTTTATTGGTTAAATCTATTGCCCACATATCAAACTGATCATAAATCACTACAGAATTCCCGTCGTTTAACCAGCCTGCAATACCGTACGAAGTACCAAGCGATGCCATATCTACATTTTCATTTATAATTGAAAAAGGAATTTGTGCACTTATGTTTTTAAACTGTAATGTACTAGTATCAAAAACCATCCAGGATTTTTGTTTTTCATCATACATTACCGCAAAAGTTCCCTGAGGATTCCACAACGGATTTCCAAAAACTCCTGATAATACTTTTGTTGATTTTCCTGTTGACGCATCAATCCAATAAACATCATTGCGTTCGTTAAAAGTCCAGTCTACTTCTACTGTATATGGTTTTTTATCAATGGCAAAAGCACCTTTAAAATTACCGGATTCCGGCACACTTACCTGATCAAATTCTCCTGTCGATGCTAACTTGATACATCTTTTATTTTTTATATCATAAAGATATTTTTGTTCGCTTGGCAGCGTTTTAGAATTGCGTAACAATTCTTGTCTTCGCTCCATAGTTCCCTGCGTAGATTTCCAGATTTCAACTCCTGATTTGGCAATTTGCGTATTTTCAGATCGTTTATTAGAGTTAATTTGCAATTGAATAAAATTGGTATTTTCACTCAATCCATAAGCTGATCTGGAAACGGAGAAATTTGGATCGTTTAATACAACATCATCATAATTAAACACGGGTTTAACTGAATTGTCTTTCAGACTAAAATAATACACGCTGTTAAAATCAGTGCTGTTATTTTCACGAAGCGTAAAACTTCCGCCGTCTTCTTTACCATTCAATTGAAAATCTCCAAAATCAGCTGCATTTCCGCTGTAAACCGTTTGTTGTTTTCCACCCGGAATTCCGTGTTTTAGAAATACTTTATCATTTTCTATCTGAAGGTACAGAATCGATTTGTTCTTTAAAAAGCGAGACGATTTTATATTATTTACAAATAAACTGTCATTACTTTCTAAGTTGTAACAAACCAAACGCTGTAAAAATATTTTGCCTTTTGGTGTTTCGGGATGCGTATAATATAATAGATCTGTTCCTTCAAGAGCATTGGTGTAATGTTTAATTTTCCATACTCTTTTTTGACCTGATTTTAAGTTATGTAAAAACGTGCTGTCATTTTTACTGTACTGAATCCAGTCTTTTTTTCCGATAAATTTTAAATCATTGACTTTATCAAAAACCAAACGTTTTCCCTTTGGAGCTTCCTGAATAATAATCTGTTTTTTGTTTTCTTTTTCTTCATCCTGAAAAACGGTGCTGTACGACATCCATTTACCATTGTACGATAAAGATTTGCTGTTAATTCTTTGCCATGTTTGGTAAGCAGATTCATCAACCGCTTTTTTTTGTGCAGATAAACTATGTACACTCAGAGCGAGTGTACATAGTAAAAGTATTTTTTTCATAACTTATTGTTTTTGAAAATGTCTTATTCTTGCTTCAAAGCATTAATAACGTTCGTAAGTTCATCTACTAGCTGACCCGGATTTCCAGAATATCCTTCAGAGGTAAAACGAATTTGACCGTTTTTAATTACTACTTTTCTAGGAATTCCACTTGATTTAAAAATGGCTGCATATTTTGCAAATGATTCATTATTAGTTCCTCCGCTTTTTTTAACTAAATCAAAATAGGTATCAAGTTTTAATCCTTTTTCTTTTAAATAGGCCAAAGCTTCTTTTTTATATCCTTCTTTATTTTCCTGAGTGCTTATAAAGTAAAACTCAACTTGTTTGTCTTCTTTAAAATTGGTAACCAATTGCTGCATAGCGGGAAATGCCTTTTTGCAAGGTCCGCACCATGTTGCCCAAAAATCGATTACGATAATTTTTCCGTTATCTAAGGCTAATTGTTTTGGCTTTCCGTCTGACGTTAGTACATTAATTGCCGGAGCTTTTACCGGAGCCATTAAAGCAATTTTTTCTTCAGAATTATTTTCTTTCTTCAACTTTTCTAAATAAACCGGAAAATCTATTTCTTTTTTTCCTTCTTTTAAATAGGCTTCTTTTAATTTAGCCGTTAAGCCTTCAGATAAAGTATTTGCTTTTGCTGCATTTTTTAAAACCTCGATAATTGGCTTGTTCAGAGCTTCTAAAGCTCGTACGTGAATGTCATTTACACTTGCTTTTTCATAACGTTTTTGAAACGGCAGTAATTCAAAAGTTTCTAAAACTTCTTTATACTTTTTCAAAATATCGTACATACGAATCTGGATTACTAACTCTGTATTAAGCTGTGTTTTCGCATTCTCTGTGGCTTGATTTGGTGACCAGTAAATGCCCTGCATGTATGATAAGTCGTTTACTTTTTGCTGCATTTGTTTTATTATCGGCACGGCCATAGTTTCTATAACTTCAGGCTCTACAGATTTAATATAGAGTGCTTTCGAGATATTCTGGTGGTAAGCGTCGTTCAGGTTAGCAAAATTCATGTTTGGAATCATAGCCAAAATAGTCTTGTAATCTTTGCTTTCGAAGTAATACCCAAATTGCATTTTTACAATATTATCGTATAAATACTTTTGAGAATCCGGCACTTCTGAATTGTTCGGAAAATCTACTAAAAATTGATTAATAACTTTGTTTCTTTCCGCAGCATCAGCAATTGGAGCAATTTTTTGGTAGGCTTTAAAGCGCATAAATGCTCCTTTTGGAAACTGTTTTTGAATCACTGCTTCAAGAGAATCTCCTTTTACTTTATCCTTAAGTTCGTATAAATACAAATTGTGCACTTTTACATAAACTTCTTCGGGCTGACCGTTCATTTTCTTTACAAAATCTCCCAAAAAACGATGTCCTAATTCATCAAATTTTTCCGGTTTCTGAACCTTTAATATTTTAATATAAGTATCAATAAATTTTGGAAAATTTTGACCATGATCTGCTACTTCTTTTTTTAACCAATATTCTGTAGCATCTCCACCAATTGTAAAATCTTTAAAATAGCTGCTAAACTGACTGTTGAAATCTTTATTCCTAAAAGTTGCCCAGGCTAAATCTGCTCCCGGCATTTTTACTTTTGGTTCTTTAAAAACAACCAACATGTATCCGGTATCTTGTCCTGTATCTGTAACAAGACCGTTATCTGTATTGCCATAAAATTTGAAAGCCATAAAACCGCAGTTTTTTGGAACCGTGAAATCTGCATTCCAGACAGCGCCATTTTTCTTCATTTTTAGATCTTCAACTTCCCATCTGTAATCATTAAAAACGTAGGCATAACCATTAATTTCTTTAATGTTTTCAAGCGGTCCGCCTTTGGCATCATACGTCATATTTAAAGTTGCTCCCGGGATTGGCACATCAACCATTCCCGTTAATCTTTGCTTCGTTTCCTGACTCGTAACGTTTAAGGTAAAGGCGTAAAAAGCCAATACCAAAAATTTGATATTTTTTATTTTTTGTAACATGTTGTTGTTTTTTATTTACCCAGTTCCGGGTTTAAATCAATATAATTTTGATTAATTGGAAATACATATCCCGCGCTATTAGGCTCTAAAGTATAGGTAGCCGTTTTAAAAACTCTTGTGTACGTTTTTTGAAATGCCGGATCAAGATTTAATCGTCTTTGATCGAACCAGCGAAATCCTCTTCCAATAAGTTCTTTTTGTCTCTCAACCAATGCCAGATTCAAAGCTTCTGAATTTGTTGTCGCTGCTACTTCGTAAGCTGTTGCGGCTTTATATCGTTTTGCTCTTAAAATATTGAGATTTTCAACGGCTTTTTCCGGCTGTCCCAATCTCGCATAACATTCTGCAGCAATCAAATACATTTCCGGAACCGATACTCCAACATTAATTCCATTAGTATAACTGTAGAAATTAATACCAAATCCTCTACCTGTATACGTTGGATAATAACTTGTGCCGGGCGCTGTGTAATAATTGTAACGAAGGTCATTACTTTCAAAACTATTTAAAAGTTCCGGAGACAAAGGAGCTCCATTATAAGCAAGTAATAATGTTTTAGAAAATATAACTTCCGGATTCTGAATTAATACCGGATAACTGTAGCCAGATGCAAATGTTTTTAAATCGATTAAAGTGTTTTGCATATTTAATGCTTTTTCTGCATTGTCAAGACTTAGCTGGTAAGATCCCATATACAAATATGTTCTTGCTAACAAAGCGTAAACTGCTCGTTTAGATGGCAATACATTAAACGGAGGCGTATCCTGAATGTCATTGGCTAAGGCACTTTGCAAATCAGAAATAATCTGATCGTAAACTTGTCCGACCGTACTTCTGTCTAAAGAAGAAAATAACTCCGGTTTTAGTAATAAAGGAACCGCTTTTTCTGAATTGGCAGAAGCCGGATCAAATTGTGGCCCGTAAACGTTTACCAATTGCAAATAGGCAAAAGCCCTGTGTACAAAAGCTTCGGCATAAATTTCTTTTTTATCGGCATCTGATCCGCCTTCGCTGCTCATTACGCCATCGAGGATAACATTGCTGTAATAAATGGCTTTGTACAAACCATTCCAATCTGAATCACCCTGAGACGGATCATAAATTTTTTCCTGCCAGGTATAGCTGTTTCCCCAAATGGTTGAAACACCTGTTTGATAAGTTGTTGGAAATTCAACATCTGCACTGGCAAGCAAATGAATACCGCCAGCAGATGTCATATCTGTATAGTTATTTGCCAAACCTCTGTAATCAGAGGTGTATTTTAAAACTCTGTTGTTCCCAACCGGTTCTACTTCAACATAATCTCTACAAGAGTTCAGTAAAAGTATTGGCAGCAATATATATAGTGTGGATTTTAGTAATTTCATAAAAGTCTATTTTTAAAATTAAAAACTACAATTAAATTGTAAAGTATAATTACGTTGAGGCGCGAGCGTATTGTAGTTATTGTTAGATAAATACTGAGGATCAATATCTAAATCATTTTTAACCCATAATACTCCTAAGTTTCTCGCTGCAAAATTGAAACTCAATGACTTTATAAACGTTTTTGCTAACCATTCTGACGGAACATTATAACCCAATGAAATTTGCTGTAAACGAAGATTATCTGCGGGCAAAACATTTATATCTGCATTTTGAAAACGATTCAGACTGTTATAACTAATATTCGCTAATCCGGGAACATTGGTAATCGCTTCGTCACCGGCTTGTCTCCAGCGATCAGCAATCATTTCGTCTTTTGCGACTGCGCCATACTGTACTCCTGAATAAGATGGATAATTTTGTAAAACCGTATTTCTAAATACGTGACCTGCATAATAAGTCATCTGAACACCAAGCCTGAAATTCTTATACGAGAAATCATTCATGAACCCGCCAAAATAAGGTGCAACAGTGGTTCCCATATATTTTAAATCGTCTTTATCAATCGTTGCAATACCTTGAGATGCATTTACAACTGTGCCATCTTTTTTATAAACAGTAGATTGCCCGTTGGCATCTAAACCTGCCCAATTGTAAGCATATAAATATCCAATTGGATTACCTTCTGTTGTTATTCCAGTTAAATATTGATTTGTAGTTGTAGCTTTAAAACGAGAATCAGTTACTTCGTTTGTGTTATACGCAAAAGTTACACTACTGTTCCATTTAAAACCTGAGTTTATAATTGTTCCGGCAATATTTAAATCGACCCCATGACCTTTTAGCGAGGCTGTATTATAGGTTAAATACGACCATCCATAGGTTGGATTATAAGGCAGACTTGTTAAAATATCATTGGATTTTTTATAATACAAATCAGCTCCTCCGCGAAGTCGGTTATTAAAAACGGCAAAATCCAAACCAAAATTAAGTGTCTTTGTTGTTTCCCATTTAATCTCAGGATTTTCCGGTAATGAAATAGAAGCTGTTGGCAATTGTGTATTAAAATCAACAGAACCAACAGAAATTAAAGCACTTTGGCTTCCAAAACCACCAGGAGGAGTACTTCCTGCTTTACCGTAAGTAACTCTGGCAGATAAATTATTTAACCAGCTTACTTCTTTTAAGAAAAACTCTTTATTAATATCCCATTTACCACCTACGGACCATAATGGTAATGCTCTGTTCTTTCTGGAAGCCCCAAGTAAATTATAATCATCAAAACGTACACTTCCTGACACATGGTACTTATTCATAAAGTCATAAGAACCTAATCCGTAGTAAGATAAATAACGGTCTCTAAATTTACTGATGCTGTTATCAGAAGTACCGATAATATTCTGCCACCCGTAAATAGTGGTATAATAAACCGTTGGATTTATAGATTGTCCTGAATTGGTGTCTTCATTATAACCGTAATATCTTTGGCTTGATCCTTCTCTGCGTTCTTCTCTAACTTCTGAACCTGCTAAAAAGTGCAGGGCATTATTTTGATTAAAATTCTTATTGATATTCATTTGAAAACGCATACTTTGGGATTCATTAGAAGAAGTTGTATTGTACAAATAAGATCCTACAGGTACGCCATAAACTAATTTTCCGGCTGTGTTTACAGAAGTTGCTTCATTGATCATGTTTCTTACGAAGTAGCTATCTTTTTCACTCAGGGACTTGGTTTTGTTTCCAATAGAAGTATACATTCCTGAAGCTTCAAAATTTAACCAGCTATTTACTGTCGCTGTTAAACTGGCATTCAATCTTATGTTGGCTCCTTTTGTTATAACATCAGAATAATTTAATTCATCTAAATAATTATAAGTCCAGGGCAAATATCCTTTTGCTTCAAATCCTTTTGCTACTTCCGGCCTAAAAATAATATAACGGTCAATACCGTTTCCGTTTTCGTCTGCAATCATATCATAAGGACGTAACGCAAAATTTGATACGTTTGATAATGCTTCGTTAACCGTGGTATTGGTTTGAAAACTTGAAGAAACGTAATTTATTCCTGTATTTAATTTTAAAAAACTTTTAAGCTGAAAGGAATTATTCAACGTCACATTGTAGAATTGAGATTCGTTGCCTCTCATTGCAGCTTCATCCTTATTAAGTCCTAATGACAAGTAATACGTACTTTTATCACTTCCGCCGCTTACAGATAAATTATATTGTCTGGTTGCCGAATTTCTTAATAAGTATCTGCTAATTTGATCAAGATTGTCATTTTGCCCTAATTTATCTAATAACTGATCTCTTTCTGCCATAGAAATAGTGCCTCTTTTCTGTTGAAACATGATTTCCTGAGCAGCACTAGGATTTTTTGCCTGCCAGTTGCTAATATTATCTACGACAAAACCACCATTAACAAGATCCTTCTCGTAATCAATATATTGAGCTGTATTCATTACGCGTAATTTCCCTAAATCCATTTTCTCACCTATTGTAGTTGAGGTATTAAAATTTATTGCCGGCTCGCCTCTTTTTCCTTTTTTGGTAATTACCACAATTACTCCATCGGCAGCACGGGATCCCCAGATAGAAGCTGCCGCAGCATCTTTTAAAACTGTAATACTCTCTACATCATCCGGATTTAGGTAACTTAAAATGGAAGCTCCTGAAACTCCTCTTCTGCTAAAGCTAAAATCATCCTGAGACTGTGGAAAACCATCAATAACAATTAAGGGTCTGCCACTACCAGTGTAGCTATTGGTTCCCCTAACAGAAATAGTACCTGTTCTTGGATCTACTTTTACGCCGGCCATTTTTCCTTCAATTCGCGATGGAATATCTACCGTTGGAACTTCAGCAAGTTCTTTCGCACCCATAACTTCAAAAGAACCTGTTACTCTTTCTTTAGGAATATCAGCATAACCATTTGAGGCTACAACCTGTACACCTGTCAGTTCCATTACGTCCTGCGTTAATATTACTTTTATGAATTTTTGGTTATTAACCGCAATTGTTTTCGATTTATATCCCAGATAGTCAAAACGCAAAGAGTCTGTAGCGACTACTCTTATTCTGAATTCTCCTTTTTCACGGGTGATATCCCAGTTACTTTGATTGCTTTTCAGGATTACATTTACTCCAATTAATGGATTTCCAGTTTTATCGGTAACAATTCCGTTAAGATCGTATGGATTCTGTTGAACCTTTTTTGCTTTTTTTATAACAACTTGTTTATCTATGATATTGTAAGTCAGTCCTGTGTTAGCCAAAGCAACGTTCAAAATTTGCTCAACTGTTCCGTACTGATTTACGTTTATCTTTTTAGTAGACGACATTAAATCATCATTATAAAAAAACACATAATCACTTTTTTGCTGAATGGTAGAAAAAAGTGTTTGCAGCGAAACACCCTGAACCTTCACCGAGATTTCATTTTGTGCTTTCGCTACATTGGCGTAGATACTGGTTAATCCTAAGTACAGAACTAAAATGAATACTCTCATAAATAAAATAAAAGTAAGGTTGATGATTTTTTTAGGCAATAGAAAGCCTATATCATGATTTTTATTCATAATTTTGTTTTGTTATATGACTAATTGCAACTGCAATTAAAATTTTACATAAGCCAAGAGATGTTAGAGCATCTTTTGGTTTTTTTTTGGTTAGTTTTTTAGATAGTGTTATTCAAATTTTCATCTCTTCATAGGCAACATAATTTTAGTTTATTGGTAATTTTAGTTAATAGTTATTTTTCTGGTCTTTGCATCGTAGTCTAACTCAAGGCCAATTGTTGCTTCTAATGTTTTTATAACTTTTTCGAGATCATCATTAAGTTTAAATGCGCCTGAATATGTTTCTTTTTGATTTACTTCTCCATTTATCACAAAAGTGACATTATAATATCTGGTTAATTTATCCAGAACCAATGGCAGTTTTTGTTGAGAAAACTCATAATACCCTTTAGTCCAGGAAAATAATGGCTCAACATCCTGTTTTGAAGTTTGTATGGTTTGTTTTTTTAAGTCTAAAGCTGCAATCATTCCCGGATTTAGAACCGTTTGAATGGTATCGTTTCCAAAAAATCCTTTTTTAGCGTACGCAACTCTTACTTTACCTCTTAGTAATGCTGTAGAAACTTTAGCATCGCCGGTATAACAGCTCACATTAAACAATGTTCCTAATACGCGTACACTATAATTGTTGGCTGCTCTTACAAAAAATGGTTTTGCTGCATTGTGAGCCACATCAAAAACACCTTCGCCTTCCAGGAATACTTCTCTGCTTTGGGTATTAAAAGCCGTTGGATAAATTAATTTTGAGCCTGAATTTAACCATACTAATGTTCCGTCTGCCAAACTAAGGTGCGCTCTTTTTCCGTAGGGAACTAACACGGTATTGAACTGTGTTTCAAGAGCATTTTTTTGATCAATCTGCTTATTGTTAACGCTAATTTTATTTCCTAATGTATTATAGGCAATAGTTGTACTATCAGCAACGGCAACGGTTTCCTGATTTGACAATACCAATTTTACCTGATTGCTTTTTTCAAAAGCGCCAGTGGTTTTTGTGCTGTTAGCAAATTGCTCGATTGTGCTAATTGTAATTTTCTGTGGTTCTTGCTTAAAAGTAACAACAAGCCCTAAGAAGACACAAAACACTGCGGCTACACTCCAGGATATTGTACGAAGCTTTTTTCGTCTCGCACGTTGTTTTTCGAATGCAATGCTTTCTGCAATTCTTGATTTTAAATCAGCTTTGGCTTCTTTTGATAAAATTTTGAAATTTGGGTACAAATTATTTTTCTTTTAGATTCTTCTATTTGCTATAAGAATCAAAAGGCAAAAACATAGACAAAAAAAATAATGTTTTTTTAATGTTTTTTTAAAGTTTAGCTCGAAGTTCTTTTAAAGATCTGTAAATCAATGTTCTACATGATTCAAGACTAATTTCTAAAGTCGAAGAAATTTCCTCATAAGATAAATCTTCACTGAACCGAAGATTGAGGGCATAACGCTGTTTTTTGGTCAGCGAGGCTAAAGCCAAAGCTAAATCAGCGTGTTTGTTTAAAATCGTTTCGTTAAAGATAAGTTCATCTTCTGTAGAGCCAGTTTGATGAATTCCTTCCTCCATAGTATCAAGGCGTACGGTTTTGGTCTGAGATTTTAATTTTTTAAAAATATCATTCTGAAGAGATTTAAACAAATATGATTTTACCACAACATCTACTGAAATAGTTTTGCGGTAACGATGAAGATCGACAAAAATATCATGTATGGCATCCTGCACTAAAGTTTCATCATTAGTGTATTGCATTCCAAACGTAAAAAGCACATTTATATACCGATCATACAATTTATGATAAGCCTGAACATCTCCTTTTTTTATTTGACTCCATAGATCAATATCTCTCTTTTCATCCTTCATTGAAGATTTTCCTGCTTTTAAGAGTTGTTTTCACTACAAAACTAAAGAATTTCAAAAATTATCAATTAAGATTTGATTTTTATTTCAAACTTTAGCACTATTTCGATAATAAGAAAAAATAATACTACATTTTAACACTCTAAGCAGTAATCTAAAATTTTATTTTTAACCCTATAGATTTTATAAACAATATATTTCTGTAAAAGTCAACAAAAGTTGTTTTTTGAGCTTGAAAAGTTAGCACAAAAAAAATGGCCTGAAATACTCCAGACCATTTACAATTCATTTATTTGTTTTAAGATAATGAACAAATGTATTATAAGAAAGTACCAAATCTCTCAAAATGGCAAGTATAGCCATTAGGATTTTTGACAAGATAATCCTGATGATTTTCTTCTGCCGGCCAAAATTTTGTAAAAGGTTCAATTGTAGTAACAACTTTGCCATTCCATCTCTCCGAATCATCAACAATTTGAATTACTTCATCTGCAATTTCTTTTTCTTCTTCATCCTGAATAAATATCGTAGACCTGTAACTCGAACCCACGTCATTGCCCTGTCTGTCTATAGTTGTAGGATCGTGCATTCTAAAAAAGTAATCTAATAACTCTTTATAAGAAGTTGTATTTGCATCATATGTAATTTCTATTCCTTCTGCATGTCCGGGATGGTTTTGATACGTAGGGTTTTCATTTTGACCGCCAATGTAACCAACCTCGGTATCTTTTACTCCCGGGCGCACACGAAAAAGATCTTCTGTGCCCCAAAAACATCCTCCGGCTATATATGCTTTT
This sequence comes from Flavobacteriaceae bacterium CRH, assembly GCA_001507425.1. Classification (GTDB taxonomy): domain Bacteria; phylum Bacteroidota; class Bacteroidia; order Flavobacteriales; family Flavobacteriaceae; genus Flavobacterium. Next base: position 140,468 of record LMAJ01000013.1, on the reverse strand, counting down.
TTTAAATTTTCCATATTATTTTGTTTTTTATCAACACTTAATTTTACCTTCTATCAAAGATAGAGAATAGAATATTGGATATGCAAAATAAAAGTAGAGAAATGTAAGCTGCATTATTCATTAAATTATTATTTTTAATGAATTAAATCTGCCTTTAAATATGAAATCTTATCGTTTTTGAAGGTAATTTCAAAAGTTCCCCCAATTGTTTGTTCTGAAAAATCACCTGTAAATTTCACTTCCAAAAATACTTGCTTTTCAGTTAAAATATCCAATTTAATAATTTCAGTATTGGTATTGTAACCAATAAAATAGCTCTTAAAATAGTCTTCGATTCCTTCATGTCCCAAAAACTTTCTCCCAACCGACGGATCGTTTAAAACGGCATCTGCCAAATAGAAATCAAGATATTTTTTGGTATCGAAAGTATTAGCTGCTTCAATCAATTCCTTTATAAAAGTCTCTATATTCATGTTTATTTAGTTTGCAACCCCATTAGGGTTAGTTTTTAAAATACTATTGCAAAATTGCTCTAAACATCCTGAATTGAATTCGCCAAAATGGTTTTAATTGTAGCCATTTTGGCGAAAAATATTTCTTTAAAATACAATTTTCGATTTCTTTATTGCAAACTTTTATTATAAATAATTTTAATAAAAAAAGCCTGAAAAATACAAATATTTCAGGCTTTTTACTTCACTAACAACGCTTTAATGAAATATTATTTTGCAACTACAATCGTATTTTCCTGTAATTTATCTGATGTTGCTTTAAGCACAATCTTCTTTTTTAGGTTTTTTGTTTTAAGAATAACGGTTGCAATTCCGGCTTCGGCTTTTACGGGATTTTGACCAATTATTTCTGCGTTTCCTTCATTTACAACAAAAGTAACTTCGTTTGTTGCCGTTGGAATAACTGTTCCGTTTGCATCTGTAATTTTTGCGTAAACAAAAACCATATCAGGAAATTCAGGGTTAATCGCTTTTGATGAAAGATCGTAACTCAACTCAATTTTAAAAGCTGTTTCAGGCGTTTTTACACTTGTTGAAGTTGCTTTTTTTCCGTTGATAAAACCTTCTGCACGTAATATTCCTGCTTTGAATGCCGGCACTTTAAAAATAAAAGGTGCGTGTTCTAATTTGTCGCTATTGCTGTTGATTGTTGGTTTTTCTTTAGAAACTAAAACATCATTTAAATACAAAGCTACTTCATCGCAATTGCTGTAAACCGTTACATTCAAAGGAGATTCTGCTGTCCAGTTATTGGCAATAGTAATCATCGGTCCTGAGAATAATTTTTTATCCAAAGTAATATTGGCATCGCGCTGGCTTTGATAAAAATAATAGGCAAATTTTGGAATTCTGAAAATATCACTTATTCCTGAACTTTCTAAATCCGGACTGTAACCACGATTATAATCGAACATAACCCAGTTTGCTTCGCCAATAGTTTGTGCACCTTTTCGGTTTGAGTTTGAAGCTTCCTGAAAATTATAAGCTTGTTGCAGCAATCGTTTTTCACCATTACTCCTTAACTGACGTGATGTTCTTTCGTCTTCTTTTAAGTTCGAAAATTCCGTTTGGTTAAACCCTGCATTTTGCGCATAATATTCCCAATCGCCATATTCAGCAATAAAAATTTTACGATTTCCTTTGCTGTATTTTGTCCAGTAATCTGGTGCTTTAGCGTGTTGGCGCGCCGGAATAAATAAATCATAATTTTCGTTATCAATCCAGCTTGCAGTATAATTATGCTCAAAAGGCAATTCTTCTTTTAGTGTTTTGGTTGCTTCTTTCATGAAAGCTTCAGTCATTTCTGTTTCGTTCAGAGAAGCTTCCCAAAAAATTATACTCGGATGATTTCTGTCTCTTCTTGCCATATCGCGAATGTCCTGATAAGCGCTTTTCTGAAAAGCTTCGCCTCCAAAAAACTGCCAGCCTGTTAAACTGTTCATTACCAAAATCCCTAATTCGTCACAGGCATTTAGAAAAGCTTCTGCATGCGGATAATGCGATAAACGAACAAAATCAAAACCTGCGTTTTTAATTTTTACAGCATCACGATATTGTGCTTCATCAGAAATTGCGTATCCTAAATAAGGATATTCCTGATGCTCATTGGTTCCTGTAATGTATAATTTTTCGTCGTTTAAATAATAACCGTCTGCTTTTAATTCTGATTTTCTGATTCCGATTTTTTCAGAATAAGTATCAATTGTTTTGTTATTTGAAATAACCTGAACTTCTAATTGATATAAGTTCGGATTATAAACCGACCATAATTTTGGGTTTTTAACCGAAATATTTTGAGTTAAAACAAAATCTGAATTCGCTTTTACAGCAAAATTATCTGATTTAAATTCGGTTTTCTTTCCTTTATTATCTTTTAAAATAAATTTTAAAAATGCATTTTGGTCTGTTTCAAATTCATTTTTTAAATGCACCTGAATTGTTCCTGATGCATCCGTTTTATTTATGTTTTTGAAATTTACATAAATACCACCGCTTGCCACTTTGTTAGCATTTACAGCATCTGTAATGTATAATTTTGAAGTTGTAATTACATAAACGTTTCTGTAAATTCCTCCATAATAATTAAAATCTAAGTCTTTCAAAGGTTTTCCGGGCAAAAAATCAGGATTGTCTTCGTTGTTGACTTTTACTTTAATTGTATTTTCATTATTTGAATTTAAATACGGAGTAACATCAACCGTAAAAGGCAAATAACCACCTTTGTGATTGGTTACTTTTTTATCATTAATATAAACATCAGCTTCCTGCATAACGCCTTCAAAATATAAAAAAGTCTTTTGCTCTTTTGAAGTGTCTGTTTTGAATTTTTTCTGATACCACGAAGTTCCCTGAAACTGTTTTACAACGACTAATTTTTCGAGCCTGTTGGTATGCGGAATTGTTACTTTTTCCCAATCCTGAGCCGGAGTTTCTTCTCTTTTAAATTCCCAATCGTCACCAAAATTAACTTTTGTACGTGATTGCGCCTGCGCTTTTCCCAATGAAAAACTCATTATAAATAAGAAGAATATTGATCTAAAAATTAATTTCATTTTTTGTTTTGTTTTTTCACCATCAGATATTAAGAAAATTTAAGCTTATAAACTTAATGGTAAAATTTAATTTTTAATTTTTAATTTTTAATTTTTAATTATAAAAAATCATTCTTTAAAAGCATCCAATGCCGGCGAAGGTTTTCCGTCAGAAAGCCAGGCGCTGAGTTGATAACCGCTCCAGCTTTTTTCGCCTTGAGGTTCCCAATAAATAACGCCCAAACCTTTATTATTGGGTACACTTTTTACGGCTTTTATAGTCGCTTCAAGCATTTCTTTGGTGTTTTGAACTAAGGTATAATCACCGCCAACTTCAACAACCATAACTTCTTTGTTGTAACGCGAAGCCATGTCTTTTAGATTGTTTTCTAAATCTAAAATAGTACTTTGATAATCTGTTTTTATCCAAAACGGATAGTAAGATAAACCAATAACATCGTATTTTACGTTGTTTTCAGTCGCTTTGTCAAAAAACCATCTGAATTTTTCGCTTTTATTTCCTTCGTCTAAATGAACAATTACTTTAATTTTTGGGTCGATTGCTTTTGTAGCGTCGTAACCTTTATTAAGCAATTGTGCCAGCTGATTGAAATGGTCTGTGCTTCCGTCAGGCCAAAGCATTCCGCCCGGAATTTCATTTCCAACCTGAACCCATTCTGGCGTAACTCCGGCATTTTTCAATAATTTTAAAACATCAAAAGTATGTTGATAAACATCGTTTAGCAATTCCGGAAAAGAATGGTTTGCCCACGCTGCGGGTTTATTTTGTTTGGCAGGATCTGCCCAGGAATCGCTGTAATGAAAATCGATCATAATGCGCATTCCCATTTTTTGAGCGCGAACCGCCATAACAACCGTTTCTTGAGGACTGCAATGTCCGCTTGCTTTATCATTATTTGGGTTTACCCAAACGCGCAAACGAATCGTATTTATGCCACGATCTTTTAATAATTGCAGACAGTCTTTTTGAGAACCGTCTGCATCATAAAATTTATAGCCTGTTGCTTCCATTTGCGGCAGCCAGCCAACATCAGCTCCTTTTGAAAAAGCATATTTTTCGCTTGCCATTTTTGATTTACAGGAAGTAAATGCAATAACAATCAGCATCAAAGAAGAGATAATTTTTAGTAATTTTTTCATGTTTTATTCTTTACTGAAAGCCTGCATTACTGATAAAGCATTGTTGTCGAAACTGTACAATGCCTGATTTTCAAATGTAGAACCGCTTTTTGATTGTGGCCCTTTAAAAGCAACCCACTCGCCTCCCCAATACGCAAATCCTTGTCCAAATTCTGATGTTTTTACGATATTTTTAATATCAATTACAAAAGTTCTTTGTCCGGCAGGTGTTGCAGGATATCCCGAAACTAACTGATCGTTTGTACCTACAATATTGTTGGTCTGGTCATTGTGTAATAAAGTAAAAGGATAAGCTGTTTCTGCAATCAATACTTTTTTGCTGAATTTTGCTCCTAAAGCATCAATGGTATTTTTTACAACGGTTAAATCTTTTCCATGCCAAATAGGATAATAAGATAATCCGATATAATCGTAATCAACACTTTTCATTTTGGTAAAAAACCAATCTGTATCGCCGCCATTTACACCTGCATAATGAATCATTATTTTTGTGTTTGGCGCTTTGCTACGAACTACCGCGCTGGCAGCACTTAATATGGCGATGCATTGTTGTTCGTTACTAATCAAATTTCCTTGCGGCCATAATAATCCGCTGTTGATTTCATTTCCAATTTGAATAATATCAGGGTTTATTTCTGAAATTATGGTGGCTGTATAATCAGAAACTGCTGTTTTTAAATCGGCAAAAGATAAATTTTTCCATTCTTCAGGAGTGGTTTGCACTGCCGGATCAGCCCAATTATCAGAATAATGAACGGTTAGCCAAACTCTAAGGCCGGCTTGTCTTGCTTTTTGAGCCAATTGTTTTACTTCGCTTAATCCTGAACGCCCGTTTGCGGGATTTTTCCATAAACGAATACGGATTGTGTTACAACCTGCATTTCTTAGTGTTGTAAGCATGCCTTCGGCTTTGCCGTTGTTGTAAAATTTAGTTCCCAAAGATTCCATTTGAGGAAGAAAAGAAACATCTGAAGCTCTGATAAATGTATCATTTGCATCTGGTGGATTTGTAACTTCGGTATCTGAGGAATCATTACCTGAGCATGAAAACTGAATTGCAGCTATAGCAAGAAACCCAAGAAGTTTTATATATTTTTTCATAATTTGAGTTATAATGATTGAAATTTTGAATTTAAAAAAACGTTTTTTTAATGTAAAGAAGAAGCCTCAAAATAAGATCAATGAGGCTTTTTCTTCTTTTAAATTCAATTTACGGCGTTGGAATAAACATATAACGACCGTCTAAATCATTGAACCAGATATCGTATTTTCCGGCTTCAACAATAATATCTCCGCCATCGTCGCCCCAGCTTACATCCCAGCTGTTGTTGGCTTTAAATTTCATTTTTCCGGCTTGTAATGTTTGGTTCACTTTCCAGATATGTGCATCAAATGCTGACTGAACCAACGGAACATCCATATTCCAGCCAGTGTCATCGCCTGTTAATACAGACCCTGTCAAAGTAATGGTAGCGTACGTTGTCATTGGTCCTGTATAAGGCGCAATTTTATAGGTTAGTTCTTCAAGATTAATTTCAAAAGTATAATAACCTGAAGCTGTTGTTGGAAAAACTCCCGGATCTGTATCGCTTTCTGTTGCTCTGTATTGTACTTTATCGCCATTTGTTCCGTATGCCGGCGCCCAGAAACCAATTTGTTCGATCAATTTAAAACCGTCTTTATTAAAATATCCTGTATAATAATGTTTTGCATTATTTTTTGTGTCTCTGTAAATTGGCATGTTATTGCTGGTTACGCTCCATCCTGCAGCAGTTCCCGGCCCAACTAAAAACAAATCGACTTTTGGGAATACACCTCTGTAAGGCGTTAATGCAATTGTAATTGGCGTAGAAAGTTTTGGTTCTGAAAGTGTTGTTCCTACAGTAGATTTAATTCTAACATCGATTGTCCCTTCCACATCAGCAGTAAGTCCAAGTTCAAGGGCTTTTGCGTTAAGTTCTGCTACTGTAAGAGTTGCATGTGTAGAAGTTGAAGTTGTAATATCCAGCGGTGCTGCAAACTCGGTATTACTGGCTGCAAATTGTACGGTATAAGTAACAATTGTTGGCGTTCCGTAATTTACTTTTTCCCATGTTAAAGTCAGCGCAGTATTGTTAGGCGTATCTTTATTCAGAATGGTAGACGAACCACTTTCTGGTGTAATGATAGAGAAAGCGGCTTCCTGAGCCTCTAAAATCATTAAATTCTCTTCATTTTCGCAAGACCAAAATCCTGTAAGTAGCACAACAGCTATAAAAATTCTATATATATGTTTCATTTTGTGTATCATTTAAGTTTAAAAGAAAGTTTTTAGTAACCCGTGTTTTGGGTTAAATTTTTGTTTGCTCCCAATGATCCTTCAGGAATTGGAAAAACGCTCATATAAGAAGGTATAGAAATTCCTTTTGAAGCATTTCCTTTCCATGCCCAATTGTAAGATCCTCCGGTATATTTTCCAAAACGAATTAAATCTTGTCTTCGATGCGCTTCCCAGTGTAATTCGCGCGCTCTTTCATCAATTAAAAAATCAAGTGTCAATTCGCTTAAAAGGATATTTCCAACAGTCGAATTATTGTTGGCTCTTTGTCTTAAGGCATTTACATAATCAAGTGCCTGCGCTGTAGTTCCGTTTCCGCCTCTTAAAGTGGCTTCAGCATACATTAAATATACATCGGCTAACCTGAATAACGGAAAATCGGTATCAGCATAAGTAGAACTTACACCGTTAACTCCTGTCGTCGTTTTATTAGAGAATTTAGATAAAATATAACCTTGCGTTTTTACACCAATATCTTCAATATCAATAGATCTTTGTTTTGCAGGATCGCCCTGAACACCTTTTCCTATTGTATTTCTGGTATCCTGGCTAAATTTTGTTCCATCAAATTTTTGAGCAAATTCTTTTCTTATTCTAAGTGCTCCTGTCCATCCTCCAATTCCAAAATCGGCACCATTATTTTCCCATGCACCAATTTGCCCGTTTGTTAAAACCGTTGTTGCGCCCCAGTTTTGAGAAACTGCCCCATCAGACTGAATTCCAAAAATGATTTCTTCAGATGTATTGTTGTCTGCTTTAAAATTGTCCAGATATTTTGGTTTCAAAGTATAACCGCTTGCAATAATTTCATTACACATTGTAATACAGTCATTAAAACGATTGGCCTGAATATATACCTGTGCATTTAAATACATTTTTGCCAAAATCATGCGCGCCATAGATTGGTCTAATCTTCCGTATTCATTAGTTCTGGCCGTTTTTAAATCGGGTAAAACCGCTTTTAGTTCACTTTCGATAAAATCAAATAATTGTTTTCTGTTAAATTCAGGTCCGGCTAAGTTTACAGGATCGTTTTCTGTGTACATTGGTGCTTTTCCAAACAAATCCATCATATTATAATAGGCATACGCTCTTAAAACACGAACTTCCTGACGGTAAAGTGCTATATCTGCCAGAGTTGTAGCATTTGTAATACCTCTTGAACTTAATTTTTCCGGTGTACTCTGGCGTAAAAATTCGTTTGCATAAGAAACAGAAACCATCGTTCTGCTAAACATTCCCAGAATAACAGGATTTGCAGGCGTCCAGATATTACGCTGTAATTCTGCTGTTCCTCCATCATTTTCATAACTCCAAACCAGTTCGTCTGTAGTTAATTCCTGCAAGTACAATAAACATCTTGTAAACTGACTTGTTCCTGCATCTACGCCTTCCAGCGAAGAATCATTAGGACCAATAACTCCGGTTAAAGTTAAATTTCCGTATACTCCGGCAAAAGCTTTTTTGTATCCGTCCGGAGTCGAAAACAAAACATCAGAAGAAAGAACGTCGTCATCTTCAGATACTACATTTAAATCATCCGTGCAAGACTGAAAAACCGAAGTCAATACTACTATTGTTATTAAAATATATTTTTTCATGATTTCGTTATTAAAATTTAAGATTAAGACCAAATAATACTGATCGTTGTCTTGGATAAATCGTTTTGTCTACACCGTTATTTGTAATTTCAGGGTCTAAACCACTGTATTTTGTAAGTACAAAAACGTTCTGAACTCCGGTTGATATTCTTAATGAAGCTTTGCTGTTCAACCAATTATTTAATGTATAACCTAACGTAACGTTGTCTAATTTTAAGAAAGAAGCATTTTCAATATAAATATCTGATAACACAACATTTGAGGTTGTTTGAAAATTAGTTTCTGTTACCTGAGAAGGAATATTACTTAAAACACCTCCGTTTTCCATAGCGTCATATTGTGCTCTGCTGGCATCAACGGCATTAAAAATTCGATTACCGACACTTGCTCTTAAATTGAATGAAAAATCAAATTTTTTGTAATTCATATTAGATGCAAATCCTAATGTAAAATCCGGATCAGGGTTATTATAAATGTATTTGTCTGAATCATTTTTGATATTATCTCCGTTTAGATCTGCAAAAGCGCCATCAATTGGTTTTCCTTCGTTGTTGTATAATTGTTTGTATACGTAGAAAGAATATGGCGTGTAACCTTCTCTGAAAATTTGTCCCGGTGTTCCTGTTCCTGCAATATTGTCCCCTAAAAAGATATCGGTTCCGTTTACCAGATTTTTGATTCTTCTTTCGAATTTGGCAATATTAAAGTTCATATTCCAGTTAAAATTCTGTGTTTTAACTGCATTGGCGTTAAGCGTAAATTCTACTCCTTTTGTGGTAAAGCTTCCAACGTTTTGATAGACGCGGTTAGAGAAATTACTTCCGTCAGATATGGCGGCGTTTACTAATAAATCTTTAGATTCTTTGTAATAAACATCAAGTCCGGCAGATAAGCGATTTTCTAAAAAACCAAAATCAAGACCTGCGTTATAAGATGTTGTTTCTTCCCATTTTAAATTGTTTGTTCTTTTTGAAGGAAGTGCTACCGGAATTGGGCTATCTCCAAAATAATATTCAGAGTTTCCGCCGCCAACCTGGTATTTTTGAAGGTATCCGTTTGGTTCAGGAATATCTTGTTGTCCTGTTATACCGTAACTTAATCTTAATTTTAAATCAGATAATGTTTTACTGTCTTTAAAGAAATCTTCTTTGATTTTCCATGCAAATGCTACTGACGGAAAATTTCCCCAGCGATTCGCTTCTTCAAATCTTGAAGAACCATCTCTTCTGTAAGACAACGTCAAAAGGTATTTGTCTCTGAAATTTAAGTTTGTTCTGGCAAAGAATCCCAATAAAACAACATCTGTATCCAGAGTCGTTTCAGGAAATGTTGATGGCAGATCAGGGTTTAAGATATTACCGGTTTCAAATTTTGAGCTTTGAAATTTTTGATAGGAATAACCACCAGTCATTTCAAAATTTAATGAATTGAAAGTTTTGTTGTAAACTAAATAAGTATCCAGTAATTTATTTTTTCTGGTTGCTTCTGTATATTCATTTGTACCGTACGGAATATTATTGTTTGATGGAGCAGAACCTGCATCAGCACCAACCAATCTTCTTCTTTCTCCATTTGATTCATCAAAACCAACATTTACAACGGCTCTTAAAGCGGGTAAAAAATGGAATTTATAATCGATTTCAAAATTTCCAAAAATTCTGTCATTCGTTCCTCTGTCGTTTGTGTTTAGCAATTGTGAAACCGGATTTCTTGCCGCAGTCGATACTAACGGATAATTTCCGTTGGCATCTACTCCAGTTGTATATTCAAAATATCCTCCGTAAGGTGCGCCTTCTACTTTTATGGGTTGTGTTGGGTCAAAACCAATGGCAGCTCCTTCAACAGCATCTGTAAATCTGTTTTTTTCGTTGGTATAATTTGCCGAAAGCCTCAATTTTAAATGATTGTCAAAGAAAGCCGGATTCATTACTAAACCAATGGTATTTCTTTTAAAATCATTTGTTAAACGTAAACCTTGCTGATCTGTATTTCCTAAAGTTAAACTTGTTGGAATAATGCCAAATAAACTTCCTCTAACAGCTAAACTCTGATCAACTGTTCCGGTGTTTCTGTAAATAGCTCTTTGCCAATCTGTATTTGCAGTTCCTAACTTATCAAGATCATCTGTTCTTCTGTCTGCAATGACATTTCTAAATTCATCTGCACTAAAAACATCAACGGTTTTGGTAAGCGTTCCGGCTGTATATTGTACATTATAATCTACAGATAAGGTTTTGCTCCCTTTTTTAGTAGTAATGATGATAACACCATTTGATGCGCGTGAACCGTAAATCGCAGAAGCCGAAGCATCTTTTAAAACTGTTATCGATTCGACAGTTGCAGGATTTAAAGAAGCTAAAAATGAAGATGAACCTGTATTTGTAGTATTATCAAGTGGTAATCCGTCGATTACGATAAGAGGGTCATTACTGGCAAAAAGTGAGCTTCCTCCACGAATTCTAATTTGAGAACTGGAACCCGGAGCACCGGTTGAATTAACTGTTAAACCTGCTACTCTTCCGTTAAGCAGGTTTTCTGTCGTAATATTATTCCCTTTATTAAAGTCTTTTGTAGTAAGTGCTATAACAGATCCTGTAGCATCTTTCTTTTTAACACTTCCGTAACCTACCTGAACAACTACTTCTTTTAGCAAATTAGTGTCTTCTTCAAGCTGTACAGTTATATTTTTCTGGGTACCAACCGTTATCGTCTGATTGGTATAACCGGTATAGGAAAAAACAATTTTGTTCCCTGAAGTTACTCCGGACAATTGAAACTTTCCATCAAAGTCTGTCGAGGTATTGATGTTACCTCCTGATACTTTTATGTTTACTCCCGGTATTGGTTGTCCGGAACTTTTTTCCAGGACAACTCCGCTAATTGTGTTCTGAGCAAAAACACCAAAAGGGAGCAGCATTAATAAAAGTAAAAGTTTGTTTTTAAATCTTTTCATACTTTTAAATTGGTTTTGTTTAAGTTAGTTTTTTGTAAAAGTGGTTTTTGAATTATTGCAGCTAACAGTTAAAAATATTATCTAAAGTTTTTATTTAAAACAAAATTCTTACTATATCTATTTAAAAATGCGATATATGTTTTAATTACAACTATTTTTTATCAATAATCCAGAATCAAAAGTATAGATATATTAAAAATAATACATACCAGTACCTACCAGTTTTTGATTTATATTTAAAAAATGATATTTTGAATTTAATAACTTCTTATTCAAAACATTATATACATTCAAAGAATAAGGCAGATTATTCTTTCATTGAAAAGATTGCCAAAAAAGTAAATTAGATGAATTAAATTATAGTCTTTTCTGACTTCCGGATGAACCGGAAAAATGAATTATTTACATCTTTTTTCAAAAATAAATATTACATTAAAGTCTTTAAAATCAATAAAAAAAGTATGTCAATTATTTTTTTTATGGTCGAAATTAATTTTTGTGAAGAGGCTTAAAAATTTATAAGAAAAAACGTTTTTTGACTATTTTTTCTGCTTCTTTTTATACTCAAATATTAAAAAAAAACGCTTTACAGCAAAAGAAAAAGAAAGCGATTTATAATGAGCTGCAAGAACTCAATCGTTGTAGTGAATTCTAAAAAAAACCTACCAGTAAACAAATCGTTGTTGCACATTCAGTAATATGAAATTGCATTTTAGAGGATAAACAAATGACCTGAATTTGAATATTTACTTAAAAATAATAAAGAAAAGGCAGTCAAAATAGATATTCTGACTGCCTTTATCATTAAATGAAATATCCTTTTTTATTTCACTACCGGAAGACTTCCTCCATCAATAAGATAATTTGTCCCGGTGAGATAAGATGCTGCCGGAGAAACAAGAAAATGAACTAATGATGCTACTTCACCTGGTTCTGCCATTCTGCCCATTGGCACACCGCCCACCTGATTCATCAATTGTTGAAATGCATCTTCGATGGCTATTCCTGATGATGCAGCAAAATCTTCAACAAATTTCTCCATTGGTGGTGTTTTTGTTGCTCCTGGAGATACCGTTAATACTCGTATTCCTTTACTGGCAAGTTCACTTGATAAGGCTTTGCTATAGGCATTTAATGCAGCTTTTGAGACGGCATAAGCCATATTAAGATTCCACAATGGCGATAAACCCGCAACAGAAGAAATGTGAATAATTACACCGCTTTTCTTTTCCAGCATTTTAGGTAATAATGCCTTATCAAGCCTTATGGCGCTTAGTAAATTCAATTGCAATTCATTTTCCCAGTGTTCATCCGTTAAAGCACTAAATCCGCCGCCAGGAGTTGTAAGACCTCCAATGTTATCAATTAAAATATCAATTCCTCCAAAGTTTTCATCGATATTTTGCACTAAAGCAGAAACTTGTTCCGGTTGTGTTAAGTCTGCTGCAATAAAATGATGCGCTGCATTTGCTTCATCGGGATTATTACGCGCTGTGACAATAACTTTCGCTCCTGCCTGCGTTAAGCGGTCTGCAATTGCTTTCCCAATTCCTTTTGTTCCGCCTGTTACGAGGGCAATTTTACCTTCTAGTTCTGTACTATTTTGACTCTTTTCCATTCTATGATTTTTAAATATTTAAAATAAAATTAACTGAAATCAAAACTATTAGCTATTTACTATACTTTTGCTATCAATTACCTTTAGGAAAGTTACTATTTATGAAAACAGATATTTGTATTGATACCAGCAATGAAAATATGCGGGCTTTAAGAGATGCTTTGGAACTATTAAGCGGAAAATGGAAATTTTGTATCTTATTGAGTTTGTATATGCACGGAACACAGCGCTTTAAAGATCTTTTAGCCAATTCGGTCGGTGGCATAACGCCAAAAGTACTCTCGAAAGAATTACAGGATTTAGAAGACAATCTTCTTGTAACCAGAACTGTAAACAACACTAAACCCGTTACGGTTTCGTATACGCTTACTGAACATGCTATTGAAACTCAGCCTGTAATTAATGCTTTAATCGCTTTTGGTCTAAAACACAGAACAAAAATTAAAAGCAAATAAGTTACGGGAACTATTTTCTTTGCCTTTTAAAAAGGAAACCAAAGAAAATAGTAAGGTTGTAAAACAGAAATTGCATTACTTTTAAAGTAATAAAAAACACGTGTAGAAAATCAGCCAAAGTTGATTGTTCTACACGTGTTTTTATTTTATTGTATATCTTAAAAATAGCATCAAAAAAGCCTTGATAACTATAAAAGACAAATACGGCTCCTTTTCAGAATACCGTATATTGTCAGACTAATTCAAATTCAATCTTTATAAACTTGCTTTTACTTCACCGCAAGTCAACATATTTTTTGGATAATAAGGGTTTTTTATTTCCTTACTATCACTTGCCCACACGGCACTGGTCATAGGGCAAACCTGTAGATATAATGCAGTATCAGCGGCCTTGAATTTAGGTGCAAGCTCCCAAAATTTAACCGAAAGCAACTGAACAATTTTGCGCTGCTTGTTGATGTTTTTAGTTTCTGATACTTCAGTGGCAAGATCTATAAGTTCTTTTCTTTTTGTCGTGGCCTCGTTCATTTGTTCCAGGCTTAGCTTTTTAAACCTGAAGTCTTTTAATGATTTTTTTAATGCAGCTGCATTTTTAACAACTGCCAGACTATCTGAAACGACAAGATTGTTTTTTAAAGCCAGGTAATTATTTGTGATTTCCTTTTTTTGTGCTTCGCGTTTTTCTACCAATTCAGGAGCTACTTCTTCTTTTGATGTTAACTGCGCTTGCGCCAAAGTACTTAAGCAAATGAATGCTATAACTAATAATTTTCTCATATATCGGTTTTATTTAGTTTTGAAATGATTTTATCTATTTCGATCAAAATACCTTCAAAATGGTCTTTGTTTAGTCCTGTTGATGCACTCATTAATTTTGTAACATCAGTTCTTAATTTTAAAATATGTTGTTTTCCATACAACCTAACATCACTGCGTTGTGCTGCATTTAAAGCTTTACCCGGTTCTACTTCTTTAGGTAACAAAAGCATGCTTAACTTGTCAACATAACTGCGTTGCAAACCTCTTCTGTAAAAATCTAATTTTTCGTTACCACTAAAGTTTACCCATACTGTTTGTTCTAAATCGTTTAAAAACTCAGGAACAGTATAAGCTCCCTCAAATTGCATTGCTTTAAGACTGATATTGTAAAGGATTCCGGAACTTAACAACATATTTAAAACCTGATTTTGCTGATCTGATATTTCGTCTGCTGTTTTTAAAGGAATTAGCTGTCCAATTTCCTGAGGATACATCCATAGAGGAGCTGCAAACAATTGTCTTCCAACGTAATCTACAGCCGCTTTTACTTTTGCTTTAGGAACTGGCTGGTAAACAACCCCTTTTTCATCAACAGTTCTTTTGGTTATATAATTATTGCCAATGTATTTTAGTACATGGTATAAGTACAAACCATATTGTCTTACCACTGCTTTATGCATGTCTGATAAATTATCATAAGGATCGTTAGGCTCGTAAGTCCACTCAATAAGGTGAGGCACAACACGCTTTAGATTCTTAATTCCGTAATCGCTGGCAAGTACGGCATCATCACCAAGGTCTTCTGTCTGACTACGGGGATCTTCATCTTTTCCTTCGCCTCCAAACCATAATTTAGGATTTGCAGTCAAACTATCAGTTGCCATTTTGTTGAGTATTTTTTCTTCTTCAAACTCATCTTTAGCTTTCGGAAAATAATCATAACCCCACTTAACAGCCCATTTGTCGTAAATACCAATACGTGGATAAATACCCTGCGGACTAATATTATCTTCCGGTTGCGCTACATAATTAAAACGGGCATAATCCATTATAGAAACGGTATGGCCATTTGCTTCTACCCATTTTTTATCTCTTAATTTTTCTACCGGAGTAGCACTACTCGCTCCCATATTGTGGCGTAAACCAATAGTATGCCCAATTTCATGAGAAGAAACAAAACGAATTAATTGTCCCATTACTTCATCATCTAAGTGCATTTTTCTCCCTTTGGGATCTAATGGCCCTACCTGAATCATGTACCACTTTTGTACTAATTTCATCACATTATGATACCAGCCTACGTGACTTTCGATAATTTCTCCACTTCTCGGATCGCTCACATGCGGTCCGTAAGCATTTGATGTTTCAGACGCATAATATCTTACTACAGAATACCTTGCATCTTCAAGACTCATTGTTTTATCATTTTCCGGCCATTCTTTACCAACAATAGCATTTTTAAAACCTGCGGCTTCAAAAGCTTTTTGCCAATCGTTGATTCCCGCAATTAAGTAAGGTCTCCATTTTTTTGGCGTTGCCGGATCAATGTAGTAAACGATTTGTTTTTTGGGTTCAACCAATTCGCCGTTTAGGTATTTCTTAATGTCTTTATCTTTTGGTTCCAGGCGATAACGCTGAATTATGTACTTTGCCTCGGCACGTTGTGCATCATCATCAAACAAAACATATTTATTTGAAAAATAACCCACTCTTTCATCTGCAAAACGTTTGCGCATTGGCGTTTTTGGAAGCAGTACAATTGAGGTATTCAATCGTAAAGTCATGCTCCCGCTACTCGCCGTAGCCTGCGTGTATGTTTTTGTAGTTTTTACTTCAATGTTAATTGGATAAGCATCGACAGTTTCTATAAAAGATTTATCATCAGCCAGAGAGGTTAGTTTTTTTTCTGTTTTCTCCTGACTTGCCAAAGAAAACATCGCATTCTCTTTTTTGAAAGCATCTGTTACATCAATGACAATATCTCCCGTTGCAGGATTGATTGTTTTGATTGGAAAAGCGGTAACAATTGCATTTTCGTTACTTCCGGCCAATGCTTTTGCCAGCATCGATTCTGCGTTACGAACATCTTGTTTGTATTGCATCGATCTTAAAAAAACGGTATTGTTAGACCCTTTTTCAAAGTAAATAGTCTGCTCATTGCCTTTCTCTCCACCAAAACGTCCAAAACCTTCAGGAGTAGTCAGATATCTTGTTACTACAAGCATATATCTGTTAAACAAACTGTCCGGAATTTGAAAGTAAAACTTAGTATCTACCTGGCTAACGGTAAAAAGGCCCAATTTGCTTTTAGCACCTTCTTTAATTACTTTATCATAAGGTTGTAAACCTTTTGACTGAGTAGTACTGGTACTGTCTGCTTTTTTTTCTACCGGAGTTTGTGAATAACCATGCTGCTGTCCGGCAAACAGCATGATTATTAGTATAAATAATTTCTTCATTAGAATTAAAATGGTACTTTTTCGTCTGTGTTTAAAGTAAGTTTTGGATTCTTTGTAAGCACCGATAAAGGAAACGGTATAATGTACAATCTTGAATTAGGCTGTAATGTATACGTTTTTTGAGCAACGGTTTTGTTAACGATTGGAAATACTCTTGTAATCGTTTTTGCATATTCCGTTTCGTTGTTTAATCGCTTAAGATCAAAAAAGCGGTTAAAGCCCAAAAGCAATTCTTTTCTGCGTTCGTTTATAACAAGTTCCATCGTTTCTTTTCTGGTAGTTGGAACTGCTAAATTTACAGTACCGGATAAAATACGTTTTGCTCTTAATGTATTTAAAACATCAACTGCTTCAGTAAGTTTATCTTCTCTGGCATAACATTCTGCGAGCATCAAATAAACCTCAGTTGTTTTCATTCCAACTGTAGAATAAAAGTATTTCGTATACACTGTTGCCCAATACGCCGTATTTGATCCCTGATCCAGGTTTGTTGTACTGGTCGTATTGAAAAACAAATTAAAACGTGCATCGTTTGTACCAAATAAAGTTCTTAGTTCCGGACTTATGATATATTGATATGCAAAGTTCATTTCATTGTAACCCGTCATATACTGGTAGCTTAGTACTTCTACATTATTTGCTGCGGGAACGGCAAGTACATTTGGTCCGCCTTGTGCATTATAAGCAACCATATCAAATATTTGATTGTTATAGCTTAAAGACTTTTCAGATGCTTCTCTGGCACTGGCAATTTCACGCTTAAACAAGTGCACTTTTGCTTTAAATGCATAAGCAAATGCTAATGACGGATGATAAACATCTACTGGTTTTTGCTGAAGATATGGCAATGCCTCGTCTATATCTTTCTGAATAAAATCGTAAACTTCTGCTACAGTAGATTTTGATGGCTGTGCCTCTAAATCAAATTTATCCATGATACAAATACCACCATCAGTAGTGGCAGTTTGCGGATCATAAGCCTTTGCATAGGTGTTAATTAACAAAAAGTGATCGTATGCTCTAAAAATTTTGGCTTCTGCTTTTGCTAATTGTTTTGTAGCATCATCTCCTTTACTATTATCAACTAATGAAATAATGGTATTCCATCTGTTAATATAAGTGTAAGCCTGGTTATAAAAGCTCGATGTTGACAATAAAGAAACCCTATCGGTAGTTTCGTCAAAAGTAAAATTAATAGTATTAATGTTCGGAGTCTTTCCTATCACGTCTGCTTCTTTCATCCATTGATCGTCAGACAAATACTGAAAGTTATTGATAGGATATCCTCTGTTTGGAAGCGATACCAGTTCATAAAATTGTGCAGCTGTTTCTACCACTAAAGCTCCTTTAGGTGTAACATCTGTGTAATCTTCGCAAGATGCTACAGTTAACATCACAAGCGACAGCAGTATAATATGTATATGTTTCATTTTTTTAAAGAGTTAGATTAAAGCCAAATAAGAAAGTTTTAGGCAAAGGTAAATTACGTGTA
Organism: Flavobacteriaceae bacterium CRH; assembly: GCA_001507425.1. GTDB lineage: Bacteria > Bacteroidota > Bacteroidia > Flavobacteriales > Flavobacteriaceae > Flavobacterium. Next base: position 122,610 of record LMAJ01000013.1, on the reverse strand, counting down.
CCTGAATTGGCAGAATATACTTCAGGATCAATATGATGCCCTGCAGCACTCCAGTACCAAAGATTGTTTACCTGAAAAGTAAATTTTGCCGATGCCATTTTAATTTTATTGGCAAAGTTTTTTGGTAAATTATAACCTAGTGAGATATTTCTCAATTTGATGTAATCTCCATCTACAACATTCACATCAGAATTTCTCCATTGACTGCTGATTGTTCCTGCATAGTTTCTAACACTTTCGTCAAAATCTACATACAAACGGGTATTGCCATTTTGATTTGCATCTGTGTAACGATCTGTAATACCTGCATTGTTTACTGCATCAGAACTCATATCTATTGTTTCTTTACGCATTACGTTTCCTCCAGAAAAAACAAATAATAAATTCAGGTCAAATTGTCTGTAAGAAAATCTCTGAGAAAATGAACCGGTATAAGTTGGTGTTAAACTTCCCATATTTACTAAAGCAGCAGTATTTGTAATTGTTTTTATACTTGTAGATACCGGATTTCCATTGGCATCAAAAGTCATTGACGGATTTCCATTTTCATCTAAAACATAAGGGTATCCGTTAACTGTTCCTCCATATTTGTAAGCATACAAAGCGTTATATCCTTCGTTTACTAAAAAATAATCTATTGGTGAACTTACATATGAAGAAGCACTAGATTCAGCTCTGGTTATTTTTTCAACAGTCGTTTTGTTGAAGCCCAAAACTACATTAGAACCAATATGAAAATTACCATTATTGTACCAGTCAGAACCAACACTAAATTCTACTCCTTTGTTTAGTAAAGCTCCGGCATTAATTTTTCTTGTCAATGCACCAACAGTAGGATCTAAATCTGTAGTAGCCAATAAATCGGTACTGTATTTATGATAAATATCAATACTACCTCTTAACTTACTTAAAAATAAGCTATAATCTAAACCAAAGTTGGTAGTTTGCGTTTTTTCCCATCTTAACATAGGATTTGGCTGTGCCGTGATATTTGTATATTGTAAAGATTGATATAAGTTATCGTTTCTTCTTGTCGCCGTGATGTATGGCGTTGTATTTTGATCTATATTTCCGTTTACACCATAAGTAGCTCTAAATTTTAGCGCAGTTACCCATTGTATATCTCTCATGAAATCTTCGCTGCTCACATTCCATCCTAAACCTGCAGACCACAAAGGACGGTTTTTATATTTAGGATCTACCCCAAATAAGTCTGCTCTGTCAACTCTGTAACTTCCGGTTAAGTTATATTTAGATAAAAAGGTGTAACCCAAAGTACTAAAAACCGAAAAATAACGGTGTAAAATTTCTGTCTGTGTTCTTGATACCGCTCCTAAAGTTCTGTTATTTCCATAAATATAACTTGCAACTCCTGTCTGGCTAAGAGCAAGGTTATTAATTACTGCAGAGGTAAGTGTAACAGGATCGTAACCGTATCTTATTTGTTCAATTGTTCTTGGAACATAAGTTTCGCGCATCTCAGTACCAACCATGGCTGTAACAGAATGTTTACCATCGTTAAAATCCTGAGTATAATCAAATTGATTTCTAAATGAATAGTTGCTCGCCTGACTGCTTAATTGTTTGTATCGGCCTCCTGTTGAGAAACCATCTACATAAGTATAAGTATTAGTAGCAGGAGCATATCCCGTTAATGAATTAATCGCAGAACGCATTTTATAAGAGTTGATATCATTATATTGCTCGTTATCGTTTCTTCTTGTTTCGTACTGAAATTGTGTATTAAAGCTTAAACCTCCCCATATCTTGGCGCGCAGGTTTGCAAAAGCTCTTAAACTTAGTGAGTTTTGCTTTGTAATACCTTCATTAAGTGCATCTAAAACATTAAAAGTAACTGGTTTAAAGCCACTTAAACTATTTATTTTTGCAGCTACAGCCGGGTTAATAACACCACCGGATGTAAAACCATCGCTAATACCTACAAACGGCGATATTACACGATTTCCGTTGTCATCAGTAATACGTTCGTATCTTTTTTGAATATCATAATTACCATAACTAGAATCAGTAACATCATCATTGCTGTAAGTTCCGTTTAATCCAATTGTTGCATTTAACCAACTGTATACCTGAAAACTAGTTTTTGCATATAGATTAAATGCCCTGCTTTCGTTGTTTATAATACGGCCTTGTGACTCGTCATAATTAAAAGACACATAAGTATTTTGTCTGCTAGTACTGCCCGAAAATGCAATATTGTAACGTTGTCTAAATTCATTTTGCCATACATTATCACGATAATCTTTATTGTAGTCGTTCTTTCTCCATTGAGAAATCGTGCTGTCGTAATCGGCATTGTTAATTTTACCATCTTCTAAATCTCTGTTTAGCTGGTAAAGAGGGCTATAATATTTTATACTGCTGCTGCCAATATCTCCATAATTATTGAACATCGTAGTTGTATTAGTAAATCTTGCTCGCTCTCTATTGTATACAGATTGTTCAAAATCAATCATGTCGCTTGTAGAGGCATAATTCATATCTCTCAAATTTGGTTTTGTAGAAACAAAGAAATCAGAATTTATACTTACCTTTAAACTACCACTTCCTTTTTTGGTAATTATAACAATAATACCGTTTGCTGCTCTTGAACCATAAATAGAGGCTGCTGCTGCATCTTTAAGAACATTGACACTTTCAACATCGTAAGGATTAATATCCTCCAAAGTTAATTCGGTTGGAAGACCATCAATTACCAAAAGCGGACTGTAACCTACTGTATTAGAAAAGGTTCCCATACCTCTTAGTATAGCTTTATCTGCATCGCTGCCTGTTACATTTTTTTGCATCATCAAACCTGCTATACGACCTTCAAGTGCAGTTGATAAACTTGCATTAAGATTTTCGTTTAAGGTTTTTTCATCAATTTTAGAAATTGCACCCGTAAATTGGCTTCTTGCAATATTTTGATAACCCGTTACTACAATTTCTTTCATTACAGAAACTTTCTCTTCAACAACTAATGACACTATATTACGTCCGTTAATCGTAAAAGATTTTTTCTCAATAGTTAATCCTGAAACTTCAATGACACCATCTGATGGCACACCGCTAAAAGAAAAGCTACCATCAAAATCAGTTGTACTATGTTTGTTTGTTCCTAATACATTGACATTTATACCCGGAAAAGGCTCATTTTTACTATTTACTACTTTTCCGCGAATGTCCGTTAGGGCGTTTCCCAAATCTGCGCCTCCTTGTGGACTCACCACTATAGTTTGATTGGTAATCGTGTACTTTAATTTTTGATTCTTAAAAATTAAATTTAAAGTTTCTTTTAAAGGCGAATTCTTAACATTAATAGTTACAGGATTCGAATTTTTTAATAAACTCTGAGTGTAAAAAGCTTCGTAATTAGCCTGTTTGGCTACTTCTTTCAGCACCGTTTCAAGCGGAGCGTCATTAAAGCTAATAGTAATATTCTGTGCCTGACCTGTATAACTGCAAAGCAGCATTAGCAAAGCACTAAACATCCATAAAGGATTAGAAAAATGAAATCCGGAAATTTTTTTTCCGACTTTTTTGTAAGGTTTTTTTGGTTGTAAATTAAATTTCATACATTTACATTTGGTTATAGTTAAACAATAGGTGGACAACTTATACTGGCTATAGACTTTTTAACAACCAGAGGCATCGCAACTGCTTCTGGTTTTTTAGTTTATAGTTCAATATAATCGGGTAAATTTAAAATCAGGGATACACAATAATTATTTTTCCTTCAACCTTAAATTTTATATCACTAAGCTCAAGTACTTTTAATACTTCAGACAAATTTTTATTCATAAACGTTCCTCCGTTAAACCTAACATCTGAAACATCGCCACGGTACTCTACTTTAATTCCGTACCAGCGTTCTAATTGTCTCATAACCGTTTTCAGATCGGCATTATCAAATTTAAAACGACCATTTTTCCAGGCAATAGTTGCTTCTGTGTCAACTTCTCTAATTTTAATTTTAGTAAAGTTCTCGGATACATTAGATTGCTGCCCCGGTTTTAAAACTGATTTTTGATTTTTATAAGCAACCGCTACACTTCCTTCTAATAAAGTAGTTTTTATAACAGCTTCATTATTATAAGCATGTACGTTAAAATGCGTTCCAAGTACTTCTATAGACTGCTCGCCCGATTTTACGATAAAAGGTTTGCTTTTATTTTTGGCAACTTCAAAATAAGCTTCTCCTTCCAGCTCCACTACTCTTTCATCTCCATTAAACTGTGTTGGATATTTAATAGATGAAACTGCATTTAGATAAACTTTTGTTCCGTCTGCCAAAACAATATTATATTGTCCGCCTGTTGGGGTCGAAAGTGTATTGAATGAATCAGGATCTTCTTTTGAAGCATCAGCATCCGGATTTACGATATAGGTAATAACTCCATTAGCGCCCATTTTAATGGTAATTTCATCTTCTTCTCCTTCTTTGGCAATGGTATCTTTTGCCGATATATCAGCCAGAACAATTTGCTTTCCGTTTGAAAGTGTCAGGATTCCTCTATTTCCTCCGGGAGCAATTTCCTGTGGTTTTTCTGCAACCTGAATAATTTGCTCTTTTGGTTTTGTAAAATAAAACATTCCCGTACCTAATAACAAAGCAATAGATGCCGCAACAGCAACACGCGGCCAAAGGCTAATTACCTTCTTTTCCTGTTGCAGTGGTAATTTTGATTTTAAGTATTCGTAACTATCTTCCAGCTCATATTCGTTAAGCTGTTTAGTACTATTAGAAGCTTTGTGCAAATACCACGCATCTAGTTTATCCTCATCTTCATTAGATAAAGAACCATTTTGGTGTTTTTGCAGCAACGCTAAAATTTCAGTTTCATTCATAATTACAACAAGAAATTTTGTCCTGTTTTAAGTAAGACAGTTATAAATAACTTTTGTCATAGACAATGACAAAAAAAAAATTAAAAAAATATTATTATATCATTAACAAATCCATAACAACATTAAATTTTATTAACCAATAAAGCTATTATGAGTAGATTATAACATAGAAATTAACAAATACAATACTATAATTTACCAAATAAAAACACCCATTAAAGACTTGAGTTTTTCTCGTAGTATTTTTAGTGAATTATATACTTGTTGTTTGGCAGTTTTATCTGTAATATTCAATTGAAGCGCAATTTCATCGTATGAAAGCTCTTCTACCTTTCTTAAAAGAAAAACTTCGCGCATTTTTTCGGGTAGTAAAGCAATTTCTTTAGCAATAATAGCTTCCAGTTCTTCTTCTCTAAGCTTTGAATCAGCTAAAACATAATCATTTTCAATAAAACCCGAAATTGAATCAGCATATCGCGAAACCACTTTTTCGTGGGCGATATAATTTAGAATTCTGTTTTTTGTTGCTTTGTATAAATAAGAAGAAAGAGATCCGGTAATTGCCAATTCGTTACGCTTGTTCCAGATTGATAAGAATACTTCCTGAACAACATCGTTTGCTTCATCCTGATTACCAAGCATTTTATAAGCATGATTAACCAGGATTTTAGAATACCTTTCAAAAATTTCTGTATACGCTAATTGATCATCTTCTTTAAGAAGATCTAACAAAATATGATCAGCATATTTACTATAAACAGGCATTAACTAAAAGGGGTTGAGTATCGAAAAAGCAATATTAAACATTTTTTATGTCAAAAACTAAAAGATGGTTCAGTACTGAAACTCAGAGGGTCGAATAATATCTTATTTATAAAAATAACCTTACGTTGCTCAAATAAATCTCCTCAGCAAATTAAAAATGCTGATAAGTACTGAAAAATTATCAAATAAACTTAAAACAACTAAATTCTTAAATAAACTCTTTTCAGAATTATGATTTTGAGGTATTATAAGCCGCTTTTTTTTTTAGTTAATGAACGATCCAAAATCACACTTTTTAAAATTAAAATAAAAAACATTCAAAAATATTTGCGAAACCAAATAGTTGCGCATATATTTGCAACCGAATAGTTTCACGAATAAAAAAAGACAAATGAGACGAGACGTTTTTCAAGCCATAGCCGACCCGACACGAAGGGCTATTATTGCCCTGATTTCATTGCAGGCTATGACGCCAAATGCAATTGCAGACAATTTTAACACGACGCGCCAGGCGGTGTCGAAACATTTAAAAATATTAACAGAATGTGAGTTGTTAAAACAAGAGCATCAAGGCAGAGAAATTTATTATTCGCTTGAAATTGAAAAAATGAAAGAGATTGACAACTGGTTAAGTCAATTTAGAGAAATCTGGGAAATCCGATTTAACCAACTCGATGACGTATTATCAACAATTAAAAAAAATAAAAAATGAAAAACAATTTACTATTTGATTTTACCGTTGACAAAGCAACAAAAACGGTAGTCATAACCAGAGAATTTGCCGCTGAACTTTCGTTGGTTTGGGATGCCTTTACTACATCAGAAATACTGGATCAATGGGTTGCACCAAAACCTTATACTGCCAAAACAAAATATATGGATTTTAAAGTAGGCGGAAAAAGATTTTATGCGATGATAAGTCCCGATGGACAAGAACATTGGTCAATTCAGGAATATACTTCTATTACTCCGAAAACCAATTTTAAAATGCACAACGCTTTTGCAGACAAAGATGAAAATCCTCAATTACCGGGTTCTGTCTGGGATTTTAATTTTAGCGAACAAAACGACATCACAAAATTGAACCTGATCATTACAAATGAATCACTTGAACGTATGGAAAAAATGATAGAAATGGGATTTGTAGAAGGCTTTAAAATGACTATAAATAGTTTAGAAGAATTATTGACCTCTTTATCGCAAAAATAATTTAGCCGGAAAATCCAGATTTTCAAAACTATATCTATAAAGAAACTTCATTATTATAATGGAGTTTTTTTTTGCCAGAGGTAATACTTTTAATTACTTTTATGACATAGAATTTCATCATTGACCAATGATTATGCATTCTTGCAAATGATTGAGAATATGCTTTTAGAATTAAACGCTAAAAAATAATTTTCATAAAAAATCCTGATAACTATTGTATCTCTTAATTTACAATAGTAAAAACGCCAATTATATTCACTTATGAATAAAGTATTATTAGTTGAAGATGATCCCAGAGTCGCTTCTTTTATTACGAGAGGTCTTGAAGAACATCTCTATGAAGTTAAAACAATTGCAAAAGGTTTTGACGCCATAAAAGAAGTTATGGAGAATGAATATAATATTATTATTCTGGATATAATGCTTCCTGATATTACAGGATTTGAAGTTTGCGAACTTTTAAGAAGCAGAAAAATTATAGTTCCCATTCTTATTTTAAGCGCATTAGATACGCCACACGAAAAAGTAAAAGGCTTGCAAGCCGGGGCCGACGATTATCTTGCAAAACCTTTTTTGTTTGAAGAATTGCTGGCGAGAATAAACGCACAGCTTCGTCGTACAGAATTCAGCAACGGAATTCTCGATTTCCAGTCGTATGCGGGAGTCGAAATAAATATGAAAGAACAAAGCGCAACAAGAGACGGTAAAGAATTAAACCTGTCTTCGAGAGAACTAAAGCTTTTGATCTTTTTTATGAAAAACCGTGAAAAAGCTTTATCCAGAATTGAAATCGCACAAGCCGTTTGGAATATCGATTTTGATACGACATCAAATACAGTAGATGTTTATATTAATTATTTAAGGAATAAAATAGACAAGAACTTCCCTACTCCGCTCATTCATACGATAAAAGGAACCGGATATATGCTCAAACAAAAGAGTTATGAATCTTAAAAATAAGTTAGCCGTTAATTCTACCTTGCTTTTTGCTTTTATAGTCGGCTTTCTTATGGCCGGATCTTTTTTGTTGTTTCGCAGTCACATGAAAGACCTTTATTTTGATAATCTTGAAGATCATGCCATGACTACGGCACTTTTTTATTTTGAAAAAGATGAAATAAAAGAGTTCAACAGCGCGCGTTACAAGCAAATTGAACTTCAATACAAACGAATCAATAATGAATCGATACGGGTTTATGATGCTAAAACCAGCAAACTTTATGTAAATGATAATATTGATTTTAAATTAACGGATAAAGACTTAAAAAATATTGCAAAAGAAAAGTTAGTCACTTTTACAAGAGATAAAAGGCAATTTGTAGGGCTTTTTTATAAAGACAATCAGGGCGATTTTATCATTGTAGTTTCAGGAATTGACATAGCGGGAAACCGACAACTTGAAATTCTAGGTTTTATGTTTATTCTTTTTTATTTGGTGGGAATTCCTTTAAATTATCTTTTAGGAACATTTTTAGCCAAACAAACTTTCCGCCCCTTTGCCGAAGTTATTGCCAAAGTAAATACCATAACAACCGAAAATCTTCATTCGAGATTAGAAGTTCCGCAGACTAATAGTAAAGACGAAATAAAAGAATTGGTTACTACTTTTAATTATCTTTTAGAAAGGCTTGAAAGTGGTATTATGATCCAGAATAATTTTCTGAAAAATGCTTCACACGAGTTAAAAACACCACTTACTATTATTATTGGTGATATCGATGTTTCATTGCAGCAGCCAAGAACCAACGAACAATACGAAGAAATATTAAAATCGCTTCGAAAAGATACTTTACATCTTAAAGCAACTCTCGAAGGACTTTTGGTTCTATCCGGACTTGAACTTTCAGAACCGCAACAAATGGAAACCGTCAGAATAGACGAAATACTGTGGAATGTTCTGGAAAAGAAAGCCATTGAATATCCGGAATCTAAAGTTGCGGTAAACCTTAACGAAATTGCAGATCATGAAGATTTACTTTCGGTTTACGCCAATAAACACATGCTTTTTATTGCTTTATACAATATATTAGACAATGCAATAAAATTTTCATTTCCCGAAAAAGTTAATGTTTTAGCTTTTTCGAATGAAGGTAAACTTGTAATCAGGATTATTGATCAGGGCCCGGGAATTTCAGACACTGATAAAGATTCCATTTTTGATCTTTTCTTCAGAAGCGATAATACACGTCATATTCAAGGACAAGGATTAGGACTTTTTATCACTACACAAATTCTTAAACTTCATAATATTAATTTAATAGTAGATTCTGAACTCGGAAAAGGCACTTCGTTTTCTTTGGTATTTCCTTAAAATGTTTTTTCACGCAGATTTGACAGATTTATGCAGATTTAAATTGATTTTATTTTTTTAAATATGTGTTGAATTTTTCTCTCGCAGATTTGGCAGATTCAGCAGATTTAATTTTGAATTCGTTGGTCTTGTTAATGATCGTTTATTTTACCGTTAGGTACAAACTTAGCGTGGAATCTTTTTTTCTACACAAATTCTCAAACTTCATAATATTAATTTAATAGTAGATTCTGAACTCGGAAAAGGCACTTCGTTTTCTTTGGTATTTCCTTAAAATGTTTTTTCACGCAGATTTGGCAGATTTATGCAGATTTAAATTGATTTTATTTTTAGATATGTGTTGAATTTTTCGCTCGCTGATTTTGCAGATTCAGCAGATTTAATTTTGAATTCGTTGGTCTTGTTGATGACTGTTTATTGTACCGTTAGGTACAAACTTAGCGTGGTATCTTTTTTTCTACACAAATTCTCAAACTTCATGACATCAATTTAATAGTAGATTCTGAACTCGGAAAAGGCACTTCGTTTTCTTTATTGTTTCCTTAAAATGTTTTTTCACGCAGATTTGGCAGATTTATGCAGATTTAAATTGATTTTATTTTTTTTAATATGTATTGAATTTTTCGCTCGCTGATTTGGCAGATTTGGCAGATTTAATTTTGAATTCGTTGGTCTTGTTGATGACCGTTTATTGTACCGTTAGGTACAAAATATCGGTAGCTTTAATTTTAGATTTCATTTGCGTGCCGTAGCTACGCCATAAAGAAGGCAAGTAACCACAATGATTGTCATCCCGATTTATATGATAAAAACTAATTTTTTGTTCTTTTCAACGGATTAATCCCGAAGCTTCGGGACCGTTGCTACAAAATAATCCGTTCCTCCGGAACTCTTCATCAGAGAGCTTTAGGCTCGAAACATTTGTAGGGATGGATTTTAATCCATTCATCGCAATAATAATCGACAATCTGTGTCATTCCGAACGAGGACAAAAATGCGCACACTATTTTTTTTCAAGCAGATTTTGCAGATTAAGCAGATACAATTTAAATCTGCATAAAACTTAAATGGGAAAAAATCTGCTCAATCCGCAAAATCTGCGAGAGAAAAATTTTTAACACATAAAAAAAATAAAATCAATTTAAATCTGCAAAATCTGCGTGAAAAAATTCAACAATAAAAATCAGTTTAAATCTGCATAAATCTGTCAAATCTGCGTGAAAAATTACTAGTAGATGATATCGTTTTTTACAATCCGTAACAATGGCTTAACACTCTAATCTTTTTCTAATCTACTTTAAATCCGCTTCTAATCTACTATTTTAAAGCATTTTACACAAACAATTGATTTTAAAGGCTTAAATCAATTTTAAGAAAATAACATCTTCATAATTGTAACTTAACAATGAATTGTTTTATGATTTTAAGTTAACAAAAGCGTTAAATCTGATCGAAACAAACAGAGTTTCTTTGTCAAATAAAAACTAAAAACAACATGACAAAACTAAGACTCTTTTTTTCGGCTTTGATGTTTCTCGTTATGGGAAACATTTTTGCCCAAATTACAACCTCTTCCTTATCTGCAAAAGTTAGCGATGGTACAAGCCCTCTTAATGATGCCGAGGTAACATTAACACATTTACCAACAAACTCAGTTTACAGAGCTGTAACTGATAAACAAGGTAGGTTTAGTTTCGAAAATTTAAATGCCGGTGGTCCTTACGAACTTGAAATTAAAAGCAAGGACACCAAAGATTATTCTAATGCACAAATATTTTTAGCACTGGGCGACAACGATTTACCAACAATTGTGGTTAACAAAGCTGATAATAATGTATTGGAAGAAGTTGTAATTACAAGTTCTAAACCTTCATCTAAAAACAACGGAACCAATATTAATGAGAAACAAGTAAATGGTCTTCCGTTAATTAACAGGGGAATTCAGGATGTTACTAAACTAGTTCCGCAGAGTTCTAACAACTCTTTTGCAGGAACCAATTTCAGATACAATAACGTAACGATTGACGGTTCTATAAATAACGATGCAATTGGTTTTAGCCCATCTTTAGGAGGTCAATCCGGAACTTCAGGAATGCCGGGAAGCAGCACACGTTCTAACTCTATAAGTTTAGATGCGATACAGGACATTCAGGTTTATATTGCTCCTTATGATATTAAATTGGGTAACTTTCTGGGCGGAAGCGTAAATGCAGTAACCCGCAGCGGTACAAATAAAGTAAGCGGATCTATTTACAGTTACGGAAGAAATGCCGCTATAACAGGTCCAAACAATGCAGGCGACGGTTCTAAAATGCCAAATTCATTTGGTGATTATCAAGTAGGTTTTAGATTAGGTTTACCAATTGTAAAAGACAAATTATTCTTCTTTACAAATATGGAATATGCTGAAAGGACAGACCCATTATTTTACAATGCGGGACAAACAAATTCTGACGGAAAATTAACTTCATTGGTTGATAATGCTACAGCAGAACAAATCTCGAATTTCGTTAAAGCAAATTACGGGTTTGATCCGGGAAGTTATGGCGCCTATAACAACTTTGCAAAAAGCCAAAAATTCTTCAATAAATTAGATTGGAAAATTAATGACAAACATTCTCTTTCGTTAAGAAACAATACCGTAATTTCTGAAGCTTCAAACTTAGAGCGTGATGCGGCAAACTTCAGGTTTTCCAGCATGGATTTTACACAGAAAAACCAATCAATTAGTACTGTTTTAGAATTAAAAAGTCATTTCAACAGTCAGTGGTCAAATTCATTTATTGCAAGTTATTCTGCCATTAAAGATTATCGTAATCCAAAATCAGGCAATGCAATGTTTCCCCAAGCAGAAATTGGCTATAACGGAGGAACTATTTTCTTAGGAAATGATCGTGAAGCTACTGTTTTTAATATGAAACAAAACACGGCTGAAATTACAGACAACCTTACCTACAAAACAGGAAACCATACCTTATTATTTGGTACGCACAACGAATTCTACGACATCAATTACGGATTTGTAAACGCACTTAACGGAAGGGTTTCATACAAATCTTTAGATGATTTTTACAATAAATTACCTTCTCGTGTTCGTGGAACTTATGCTTTTGATGGTTCTACAAGAGATGATATTTTTAATAATCCGTATGCTAAATTCAAAGTAAATCTTTATAGTTTTTATGTTCAGGATGAAATTAGAATTGGTAACAAACTAAAAGTTACGCCAGGCGTTAGAATTGATTATACAGATTTACCAACAAAACCAAACTTGAGTTCGCAGGTACAAAATTCACCGGCTGATCCAAATTATGGTACAACATATTCTTATACACCTTTAAATCAAATCAAAAACAACTTTTTTAGTACAGCATTAGTTTCTCCAAGAATTGGATTTACATATAATGTAGACGAAGATAAGACGCTAGTTTTAAGAGGTGGTTCAGGAGTATTTACAGGTAGAATCCCGTTTGCATGGTTAGGTTATGCCTATTATAATGACGGTGTAGGTTACGGAAGTTACGATAAAAACAACTTAACTGCAGCACAAGTTACAGCTGCCGGAGATCCTTTGGCAACCAATGGATTAAACGGATATCATGATGCAACTCCAAAAGTTCAGGCGGATTTAATTGACAATAAATTTAAAATACCGGCTGTTTTAAGAAACTCTCTTGCTATAGATAAAATCATCGGTGGATATAAATTTACGACTGAAGGTATTTATACAAAAGTAATTCGTGACCTTGAATTTCAACAAGTAAATAAAACAGATAACCCAACTTATTTTTCTTACGATACCAATCACCAAATGCCAATTTATGCAGCTAATATAAATTCAGCTTTTTCAAATGCCTATTTATTATCAAATACAAGCAAAGGATACAGATATAGCATTACTGAAATGATCTCAAAAACATACGATTTTGGTATTAATTTTATGGTTGCTTATACTTATGGAGATTCAAGAGACGTTACAAACGGAATTCGTAACTCTATGGAAAGTAACTTTCAAATGAACCAATCATTGACACCAAATGATCCGCAATTGGCAACTTCTAATTTTAATATCAAACACAGAATTGTTTCTAATGTTGGATATGCCGTAAAAGTGGCTGACAACAATACTTTCTCTGCAAACGTGTATTTTAATGCACAATCAGGAAATCCTTTTTCATGGGGATTTGTAAACTCAACCATTGCCGGAACAGGACAAGCAGCAGGACTGGCTTACATCTTTAAAGATGCAACAGAAGCGGCTAAATATATTGGGGTAAGTTCAACCGGAGTTCCATCTGCGACAGCGGCTCAACAAGTAGCTGATTATGAATCTTTTATTAATGGAAATGATTATTTAAAAAGCAGAAGAGGAACCTTCACAGAAAGAAATGGCGATACTACTCCATGGAACATTCAGGCAGATTTGAAATTAATGGATGAAATTAAAGTTTCGAAAGTAGGGACATTCCAAATCTCATTTAGCGTGGCAAACGTTGGAAACCTTATCAACAAAGATTGGGGAAGAAGTTATTTTGTTCCAAACACATACAATTCAACAGCAAATTTAGGTTTAACAAAATCAGGAAACTTAGGCGGAGTTGCTACTGGCGATCCAACATATACTTTCCAAAAACCTACCGCATCACCTTATACTGTAGATCAATTAGCCTCAAGATTCCAAGGACAATTTGGAGTTAGGTATTCGTTCTAAAAGATTGTGTTTTAATTTTATTTTTTTAATTGCCCTCAGTTTCATAAAGTTTGAAACTGGGGGCTTTTAGATATAATACATTTCATAAAAACCTAAAAGGCAAAACGATATGCTTTTAAAATAATTGCGTTTTTATGTGCAAAAGCATGTAGTTTATTTCTGCTCAATTAAATCTTCATTTTTTTAAAATCGAAATAAATTTAATAGCACAGTCATTACCATTTTGTGAGATTTAATGACTAAATTGGTAATATGAAAACAAATCCGGATGTAATAATAATTGGTGGCGGACTCGCAGGTTTGTCTGCGGCTATACATCTCTCTAAAAAGGATTTAAAAGTAGTACTGATTGAAAAATCAAATTATCCGCGACATAAAGTTTGTGGAGAATACATTTCTAATGAAATCCTCCCCTATCTTGAATGGCTTGGCGCCGATGTTTCAGCACTTGACCCCACAAACATCTCTAAATTTGAGTTTACTTCAAATAATGGAAAAGCTGCAACAGCAAAACTTCCGTTAGGAGGATTTGGCATTAGCAGATATGCACTCGATACTTTTTTATATCAAAAAGCATTATCAAACAATTGCATTATTATTAAAGAAACCGTTACTGATGTTTCTTTTCAAAATGATCTTTTTTCTGTTACAACTTCAAATCAAATTATAACGGCAAAAATAGTTTTGGGTGCTTTTGGCAAACGCTCGAATCTAGATCAGGTTTTAGATCGAAATTTTATTAATAAAAAATCTCCGTGGTTAGCTGTAAAAGCTCATTATTCTGGTGATTTAGATCATAATCTTGTTGCTTTGCACAATTTTAAAGGCGGTTATTGTGGTGTTTCTAAAGTAGAAAACAACATCATAAACATTTGTTACCTGGCTGATTATGCCACTTTTAAACAATATAAAAATATTGAAGATTATCAGCAAAATGTACTTTATAAAAACAAACATCTAAAAGCCATTTTTGAAAATAGTAAACTTCTATTTGAAAAACCACTAACAATAAGCCAGATTTCTTTTGATGAAAAACAAGCTGTCGAAAATCATATTTTAATGATTGGCGATACGGCCGGACTTATTCATCCGCTTTGTGGTAACGGAATGGCAATGGCAATTCATAGTGCAAAAATAGCTTCCGAATTAATCCTGGATTATTATTCAGACAAACAAATGTCCAGAGCATCATTAGAAAAAAATTATGCTAAAGAATGGAAAAACCATTTTGGAAAAAGATTGTTTATGGGCCGAATCCTGGCAGGAATCTTAACCCATAAAAACATTACAAATATACTTGTTGCAATAGTGGCATCGTTTCCCGGAATACTTCCCGGAATCATAAAACAAACGCATGGTAAACCCATAGCAATCAATTAAATGGCATTAAATACGCAACATAGAACACAGGAAACTGAAATAATGGATGATTTTTCTCTTCAGGGAGAAGAATTAAGAGCTACACTTGATCAAATTGCACATATCAATCAATCACTCGGTGGAAACAAAGTAACACTAAACGGAATAAAAAAATTATTAAAACAATCTGATACTAGTAAAACAATAACAATAACCGATATAGGTTGTGGCAATGGCGATATGTTGCGCATGCTCGCGAAATTCGGTAAAAACAACAATCTGAATTTTAAACTTATAGGAATTGATGCTAATCATTTTACTATAAATTATGCTAAAACATTATCGAGCGAATATTCTAATATTGAGTATCAATGTGTCGATATTTTTAGCGAAAGCTTTAAAGCCATAAAATACGACATTGTCTTATGTACCCTTACTTTACATCATTTTACCAATGCCGAAATATTAAATATAATTACTATCTTTAATAACAACGCCAAAGTTGGTATCATAGTTAATGACTTACATCGCAGTAAATTGGCGTATCGCCTTTTTGAATTGATTGGTATTGTATTTAATTTAACCAAAATGTCCCGCGAAGATGGGCTCGTATCTATTTTAAGAGGATTTAAGAAAAATGAACTTCATGAATTCTCTAAAAAACTAAATTTAAAAAACTATACCATAAACTGGAAATGGGCTTTTCGCTACCAGTGGATAATTGCTAAAAAATGAGTGTAAAAATAGTAACTGTTGCCAAGCAACTACCACAATATTCACGTGCAACTGCAGACATACTTCCGTTTCTGGATCAATGGCTGTCGGGACAAGACGAACGTTTTATAAAAAAAGTAAAAAAAATATTTGAAGCTGCCGCCGTAGACAAACGTTACTCAATAATGGATCCGCAAGAAGTTTTTACAGCAACATCATTTGAAGATAAAAACGATATTTACAGTCGGGAAGTTATTATTTTGGGCGAACAAGTTCTTCAGAAAGCATTAAATAAAGCCAATTGGGACCCGCAAACACTGGATTATATTATTACAGTAAGTTGCACCGGAATTATGATTCCGTCTTTAGATGCATATCTTATTAATAAAATGAAACTGAAACAAGATATTGTACGCCTTCCGGTAACTGAAATGGGTTGTGCTGCAGGAATATCCGGAATTATCTATGCTAAAAACTTTCTGAAATCGAATCCCGGAAAACGTGCTGCTGTAATAGCCGTAGAATCTCCAACAGCAACATTTCAGCTTGATGATTTTTCTATGCCCAACATTGTAAGTGCAGCTATTTTTGGAGATGGAGCCGCTTGTTGCCTGTTATCTTCTTATGAAGATGATAATGGCCCTGAAATAATCAATGAAGAAATGTATCATTTTTATGATGCGGAACACATGATGGGATTTAAACTCACCAACAGCGGTTTGCAAATGGTTTTAGATATTGAAGTTCCAAATACTATTGCATCTCATTTTGGAGATATTATTCATCCGTTTCTGGAAAAAAATAATTTAGAAATAAAAGATATCGATCACATGATATTTCATCCTGGCGGAAAAAAGATTGTTACCACAGTAGAATCACTTTTTTCAGGATTAGGAAAAAATATTGATGACACAAAAGAAGTTCTAAAACAATACGGCAATATGTCGAGTGCAACGGTTTTATATGTTTTAGAAAGAATTATGGATGGAAACCCAAAAGCGGGAGAAAAAGGACTGATGCTTAGTTTTGGACCCGGATTTTCGGCACAACGGGTTTTATTGCAATGGTGAATTTTTAATTGTAAATGATGAATGGTGAATGGTGAATGGTGACTAATTAAATAGATTTAGAAAAACAAAAATCCGTTTTTATCAGCGTCTTTACGAAGTAAATCAGTTTTATCCGCGTTCAATTACACATCAACCTATTAAACAAAAACAAATGACTGCAAAAATATTTTAATAAAGTTAGATTAAAAATCTGTTTTAGTTCAAATCTGTAACCCCGCGGTTGAAACCGCGGGCAATGTTAAAATAAGTTTATAAAAATATCCGTTTGAATCAGCGTCTTTACGAAGTAAATCTGTTTTATACGCGATCAATACACATCAACCTATTAAACAAAAACAAATGACTACAAAAAATATTTTAATAAAGTTAGATTAAAAATCTGTTTTAGTTCAAATCTGTAACCCCGAGGTTGAAACCGCGGGCAATGTTAAAATAAGTTTATAAAAAAATCCGTTTGAATCAGCGTATTTACGAAGTAAATCCGTTTTATCCGCGTTCAATTACACATCAACCTATTAAACAAAAACAAATGACTGCAAAAAATATTTTAACAAAGTTACCCTACAGCAAACCATTTCTATTTGTAGATGAATTGCTTCATGTCGATGAAAATAGTGTTAGCGGAACTTATACTTTTAACGAAGACCTTGATTTTTACAGAGGTCATTTTAAGGACAATCCGGTAACTCCGGGCGTAATCCTGACAGAAACTATGGCTCAGATTGGTATGGTTTGTCTTGGTATTTTTTTATTGGGCGATACTTTTACTAAAGATACTGTAATCGCTTTTACATCGGCAGATGTACAATTTTTAAAACCGGTTTATCCAAACGAAAAAGTGACGGTAACTTCTCAAAAATCATTTTTCAGATTTGGAAAATTAAAGTGTGATGTTGTCATGAAAAACGAAGCCGGACAAGACGTTTGCAAAGGCATTTTGGCGGGCATGATTACTAATAAATTATGAGTAAGCGAGTTGTTATAACAGGATTAGGCGTTGCGGCTCCAAACGGAGTTGGAATTACCGATTTTACTCACGCGATAAAAAACGGAACATCAGGAATCAGGCATGATAAACAATTACAGGAATTACAATTTTCTTGTCAGATAGCGGGTCAGCCTGAAATATCAGAAGAACTTAAAGCACACTATTTTACCGAACTTGAACTGCGTGGTTTTAGCAGCACGGGCATTTTGTATGGCGTTATTGCAGGAATCGAAGCCTGGAAAAATGCCGGATTATCACAAGAAATCAACGCCGAGCCGGATTGGAATAGCGGAACTATATTTGGTTCGGGAACTTCTGGCATTGATAAATTCCGCGAAAGCATTTATAAAATAGACGAATTACAAGTCCGAAGACTAGGAAGTACAGTTGTAGCCCAAACCATGAATAGCGGCATTAGTGCTTATCTTGGAGGCAAATTAGGTCTTGGAAATCAGGTTACAACAAATTCATCAGCTTGTGCAACAGGAACAGAAGCAATTATGATGGCGTACGATCGTATACAATCCGGACAGGCAAAACGCATATTGGCAGGAAGCACCGGAGATAGTGGCCCTTACATTTGGGGCGGATTTGATGCGCTTCGTGTCTGTAGCTCAAAATACAATGATAATCCGGAACAAGGTTCACGACCTATGAGCGCTTCAGCCGCAGGATTTGTGCCCGGAAGCGGTGCCGGAGCATTGGTTATCGAAGAATTAGAAAGTGCTTTAGAACGTGGCGCCACAATTTATGCCGAAATATTGGGAGGCAATGTAAACTCGGGCGGACAACGTGGGAACGGAAGTATGACCGCGCCTAACAGCACTGCGGTACAACGCTGCATTACAAACGCCATTCACAATTCAGGGATTTCTGCTGCTGATATTGACGCTATAAACGGACATCTTACCGCAACTACAAAAGACAGTCTCGAAATTGAAAACTGGACAAAAGCTTTAGATCGAAGTGGAAATAACTTTCCGTATATAAATTCCTTAAAAAGTATGACCGGACATTGCTTAAGCGCCGCCGGAAGTATCGAAAGTGTTGCAACTGTACTTCAGCTTCATGAAGGTTTTTTGTTTGGAAATACAAACTGCAATGACCTTCATCCGGAAATTACGGCACTTATTGATCCTTCAAAAGTACCTTTAAAAACAATCGAAATTAATCCCACTATAATTGCCAAAGCAAGTTTTGGTTTTGGAGATGTAAATGCCTGTATTATATTTAAGAAATTTTTATTGTGAATTATGAATTGTAATATCAATTCTTACTCTTTTTCAAAAAAACATAACTCATAACTTATAATCCATAACTCTTAAAACTCATATGAACAAAGAAGAACTTATCGCTAAACTAAAATTGATCATAAAACCTTATACTACCAATACAGAAGCTTATGATAACCTCACCGAGAATACTGATTTCATAAACGATCTTAGTATAAATTCAGCTAATCTGGTAGACATTGTACTTGATATCGAAGAAGCTTTTGATGTCGTAATCGACAATACAGATATGGAACGCATGCTTGATGTTAAAACCGCTGTCGAAATCATCGAAACAAAACTGGCGCAAAAATGATTGGAAATGATGTTATAGATATTCTGCAATCAAGAAAGGAAAGCAATTGGCAGCGCAAAGGGTTTAAAGAAAAACTTTTTACCATTGAAGAACAATTACTTATTTCAAATGCATCAATTCCGGAAATCATGGTTTGGGTACTTTGGAGCATGAAAGAAGCAGCTTATAAAGTTTATAACCGTCAAACGAAAATAAGGGAATATATTCCTCGAAAATTGGTTTGTTCCATCAAATCAGAAAATCACAATTATATAACAGGACAAGTTATTTGTTCTGAAAATACATATCATACTAAAACTTTTTTTTCTGAAAATCAAATTCATACTATAGCTGTAAGCTTTTTAGCCGATTTGAATAATGTAATGGAAATCGAAAGAAAATCATCGATTCTTAAAGATGAAAATAATATTCCGTATTTGATAAATTCTTCATCAAATACAATGCAAAATGTATCTAAAAGTCATCATGGCCGATTCGAAAAAGTGGTAACAATTAAAACCGTAAACTAGAAAGATAATCTTTAATATTTAAATAAATTGTTATTAATGAAATATTATTAAGACTAAATCTAAATAGTTGATTATATTTGCGGACAATATATAACCCCCACAAATTCAAAATTTCTATGCCTAGATTTTTATTGTGTTTTCTAGTCTCAGTACTGGCAAGCATAACCTCTGTTTATGCCCAATCTACGGGCAATATTTCCGGACAAATACTTCTCGTTGACGGACAACCTTTTACCTCTGCATCGGTTTCTATAATCGAACTTAACAAATCTACACTTACTGATGAAAAAGGTAATTACAGTTTTAAAAACATTCCTGCTGCTTCTTACCATATTAAAATACAGGTATTAGGAGCTGCTGAACAAATTATTGAAACAACAGTCACTTCAGGACAAACTGTAACTGCTGATTATCAATTGCCTCAGGAAAACGTTATGGCGTTGCAGGAAGTAACTGTTTCTGGTGCTGTTAACAGATTTTCGAAAAAAGAAAGTAAATATGTTGCCCGCTTACCGCTTAAAAACCTCGAAAATCCACAAGTTTACAATACTGTCTCTAAAGAGCTTATATTAGAGCAATCTGCTGTTGATTTGGCTAGTGTCGCAAAAAGCGTACCCGGTGCCGGTATCCCAATGATTGCCAACCAAGGTCGTGTAACGTTTCGTTCACGTGGTTTTGAGACAGAACCAAATGCACGTAATGGTGTTGCCGGAGCTGTTTTTGCTACTATAGACCCTGTAAACCTGGAGCGTCTTGAAGCCATCAAAGGACCATCAGCAACTCTTTTTGGTGCTAGTGTATCAAGCAGTTATGGTGGAGTTTACAATCGTGTTACTAAAAAACCTTATAATGATTTTGGTGGTGAAGTAGCATATACCGGAGGAAACAATAATTTTAATCGTCTTACTGTAGATGTTAACACGCCTGTTAATGATGATAAAACAGCATTATTTCGCCTTAATGGAGCTTCAACACAACAAAAAAGCTTTCAGGATCTTGGTTTTACTAAAAACATTACTATAGCGCCAAGCTTTTCGTATCAAATTAACGACAGGTTATCATTATTACTTGACGTAGAATTTGGTAAGGAAGAAGGAACATCAGTTGTGCGTTTTAATCCTTTTAACAGAAGTGGTAAAACCCTTTCTATTGTTGATATTGCTTTTCCTTATGATAGAACTTTCATGAGTAATGATTTGGTATATAATACTCAAATGCTGAATATTTTTGGACAAATTAATTATAAGATATCAGATGAGTGGACTTCTCAATCTATTTTTTCAAGAACCCGTTCTACTATAGACGGTAACATTACTGCGATAAACGCACTAAGTGATACTACGGCACGTGTTCAGGTAATTTCAGGAAATACAAACTTCATTGCAACAGATATTCAGCAAAATTTTATTGGTGATTTTAAAATCGGAAAGTTTAGAAACCGTATGGTGGTAGGATTGGATTATTACAATAATAATAATGATTTTGATCGCCTCACTATCAATACGCCAACTTTTGATTTTATAAATCCTCCAGCAAATGCAGGCGCTAATCTTCAAATGGTAAATGCTATTGCACAATCAGGAACTGGTTACACGCTGCGTAAAGAAAAAAACAGTGATAACACTTATGCTGCTTATGTATCTGATGTATTTAATGTTACAGACAGATTATCTACTATGCTTAGCTTGCGTGTAGATCGTTATGAATATCTTGGTGTTTACAACATTGCAACTGGTGTTACTGCCGGCGGACTTGGTGCAAACGGTACTTCTGCAGGACCTTATAACCAAACTTCGTTATCACAAAAACTTGGTTTAGTATATGAATTGAGTAAAGATCATTTATCATTATTTTCTAACTATATAAATGGTTTCTTAAATAAAAGCGGACAAGCTCTTGATGGTACGGCATTTAAACCGGAACATGCCAACCAACTTGAATTTGGTGTAAAAGGAGACGTTTTTGATCATCGTCTTGTAGGAACTTTAAGTTATTATGACATACAGGTAGCCAATTCATTAAGACAAGATCCTACAGATGCTACTTACTCTATACAGGATGGTACACAGCGAAGCCGTGGTTTTGAAGCTGAATTTACTGCAAATCCTTTCTCAGGTTTCAATATCGTAGCCGGATATGCTTATAATGATAGCGAATATACTAAAGCAGATGCAACTGTTAACGGCCGACGTCCTGCACTTTCAGGTCCTGCAACTACAGTAAATTTCTGGCTGAGTTACCGCATACCTGAAGGTAAATTTCAAGGTCTTGGTGCTGGTTTTGGAGGAAACTACGGTACTATGTCTTACGTTGTTAATACAGAAACAACTACTACAACCACGGCAACAGGAACACAAATAAATCAGGTTACAATACCCGAATATACTTTGCTTGATGCTGCATTATATTATGATCAGCCAAAATACAGGATTAGTTTTAAGGTAAATAACCTTACCAGTGAAAAAACATGGAATGTGAGACTAACTCCTCAGACTCCTGCTCAATTTTTAGGTAGTTTTGAATTGAAATTCTAATATTTACCGAATGGCAAAACAAAATAAATTTAAAAATATAATAGCCTGGCTGCATCTTTGGCCTGGTCTTGCCGCAAGTTTAATTATACTATTGGTTGCCCTAACAGGCAGCCTTTTAGTTTTTGAAGAAGAACTGGAAATTATTCTATTTAAAGAAAAACATATTGTTGTTCCAGGTTTGCAGCGTATTTCAGCAGACAACTTAATAGTTATAGCAAACCAGGTATTTCCCAAAAAAAAGGTTGCGCGGCTTATTATAGATTCAGCGCCGGATCATAGTGTAGAAGCTCGAATTGGTAAAAAGGGAAAAGATCTGAAAATTGCTTATATAAATCCTTACACAGGAAAAATTGTCTACAAAGGCGATTATCGTAAGTAATTTTTTCAACAGGTTCGGGATTTACACCGTTATCTATTGTTAAATAAAACAGGTAAAATAATTACGGGGATTTCCTGTTTCATATGTCTGTTTTCTGTAATTAGCGGATTAATTTTATGGTGGCCGGCAAATAAAAATGCCATGAAGCAGCGTTTTAAAATTAAATGGAATGCTTCAGGCAAAAGGCTAAATTGGGATTTACATGCAGTTTCCGGCTTTTACTTATCTTTTTTCTTACTGCTCATAACACTTACAGGATTAGTTTGGAGTTATGATTGGGTAGAAAATCTTATTTTTCAGGTTGCAGACGGTCATCTTCAAAAAGAAATTAAGATTAAAAATCATGCGAAGTTAAAAACGGCACAACAAGGGGTATTTGAAAAAATGCATAGCAAAATAGATAGCATTTATCCTTACACAGGATCTGTAGCTTTTACGATCCCGGCAAAAGCAAACATGGCCATCACAATTCAAAAGGAAAGTGATGAAGCAGTTATCAGAAAACCTGATGTTGCTTTTTTTGATAGTAAAACCGGTGAAGTAATTAAAAAACAACCTTTTGTTTCTTTATCTACAGGCAGTAAAATAAGAAAAATGATATTGCCAATTCATACCGGAAGTATATTGGGCTGGCCCACAAAATTACTGGCACTTATTGTTGCCTTGTTTACTGCAAGCTTGCCTGTAACAGGAACTATAATTTGGTGGAATAAGCGTAAAAAAGCAAATAAAAAAACGTTTGCCAAGTAAGTTAAAAAGATTAAAACCAATATGAAAAACAGACACTTATTTAAAATTTTTATTAGTTTTTGCTTCTATCTTATTTGCCCCAAAGTAATGGCAAGTGCTTATTGGATTGATATAAAAGGTACCCATAAAATCAATGAACCTGTAAACATCGAATTATGTTATGGCAGTATGGATGAGTTTGGTGTACGACATAGAGATACAGGAAAAGAACTGCAATTGGCTGGAGATTTTAGAATGCGAATTATTGATTCTAAAGGAATTGAACAGGAATTGCAACTGATAATTCAAAAAGATTGCTGGCGCGCTACATTTATTCCAAAAAATGAAGGACAATATCGTATTATTGGAATCAATGATAAACATCCCGTTGTAGATCGTTCTGCTTCTGGCGGCGAAAACATTTTACCAATAGATTATATTTCAGCTTTTTACAATGTTGGTAATTTAATTATAACTGATTATCATCCATTGCAAATGCTTGATCTGGTAATCGTTTCTGAAAAAGAAAAGATTATTATTAAAGCTTTTTATGATGGAAAACCAACAAAATCAGGAACAAAACTTCGCGTTTTTAATCCTGAAAACTGGGAAAAAGAAATCGTTCTTAATAAAGATGGCGAAGCTGTATTTTATCCCACTATGAAAGGACTATACATCATTAGGCAAGATTGGATAGAACCTGATTCAGGAACGTATCAAAATGTAGCCTTCAAAAGTAAGCGTCATCGTTGTAACTTATTTCTATTACACCAATAATAAGTTTAGAAAATATTCATTCTAAATTTTAGTATACTGCAATTTAAAAATTCTAAAAATTCAACAAGAAAGCCTGTTTATTTTTCAATAAACAGGCTTTTTCAGTATTTAGTATTACATAACATAAAATCATAAATTTTTACTAAATAAGGTTTATACTTAAACCCAGGAATTCTTTTGTTTTTGTTAATTTTTTCTTAAAACAAAAAAATAATTACAAAATATAGAAACATATAGACATCTAAATAACAAACAATTATATACCTCTATTTAAAGTTTAAAATTAATTTATTTTTTCTACTATTTATTACTCCTTAAAAAATATGTAAAAAAAATACTATTACTATATTATTAATTATTATTTTTACACAGTCTAAATAAGAATAGTAGTCAATATTATTCTCACCTGAAAAGGCAATTAGCATATTAATAATAAATGAAAAATATAAGCACTTCCAATTCTGTTAAAAAGGTTATTACGGGTTTTATTCTATTATCCATTAGTCTGGTTCAGGCACAAAACAACAATGTCATAAGCGGTTTAATTTATGATTCTAAAAATCCGTTATCTCAAGCAAAAATAGTATTAGAACCTTCTGGTAAAAGTGCAATATCTGATAGCAAAGGCCATTTTTCATTTTCAGGATTATCGAATGGAACTTACACCATCACAATCACTATTATGGGTTTTAAAGATTACATAGAAGAGATTACTTTAAACGGGCAAACGATTCAACCGCTTCATATAAAAATGGAGTCCGGTATAGATCTTAAAGAAGTTAATGTAACCAGTCGTACTGTAAAAAACAATCCCGAAACCTTGGTTAATGCGCAATATAGCGCAATGCCTGTAACAATAATAGATCGCAAAACCATAGAACTTATGGGAAGCAGAAGACTTGATGAAATATTAAAAGAACAAACCGGAATTGCTATTGTAAATAATATCAGTGGCGGAGCAAGATCTGTTGGGGTCCAAATGCAGGGATTTGGCAGTGAATATATTATGGTTTTGATAGACGGCCAGCCAATGGTTGGAAGAAATAATGGCAATTTTGATCTTTCTCGAATTAGTGTATCCAATATCGAACGTATTGAAATTATTAAAGGCGCATCTTCAAGCCTTTATGGAAGCGAAGCACTTGGAGGAACAATTAATATTATTACCCGTCACGGAGTTGTTGATCCGCAAATTCAGGCTTCTCTAAGTTATGGGTCATTAAGTATAATTGATGCAACACTCGAAGGAGAAACACCTTTTTTACAAAATAAAGGAACCTCTAATATTGCCGCTAACTATTACAGAACAGACGGTTACAACACCAATTCTAAATACATTCAAGGTACGACATCTCCGCCTTATGACAATTATAGTTTGCAGGGACGATCGCGTTATCAGGTAAGTGAAAATAGTTTTCTTGGTTTAAGCGGGCGTTACGGATTGCGCCGTTCTTTTATGCAGAAAGATTTTGGACTCGGTCATATATCCGGCGATAATCAGGACGAACAGGATCTTAATCTTTCACTCTCATTTGATCATCGCTTTAATAGTAATTTTAGAAGTATTACCAGATATTATCTCACGCATTATACGGCAGATATGAGCGTTGCGTGGCAGCAAAACAATAGCACAACAAGTCAGGATGTTTTTAAACAGACATTACATCGGGTTGAACAACAGTTCTCCTACAGCAATAACAATTCATATCAGCTGGTTGGTGGTATTGGCGGAAGTATCGAAAATATGAATGATGTTGCACTCACCGGTGTTAATTCATTAGAAACTTTTTTCTCTTACATTCAGGGCGAATGGAACCCTTTTCAAAAATTGAAAGCCGTTGGCGGATTACGATACGATCATACCAATAATTTTGGAGGAAGACTGAATCCCAGTTTTGGGCTTCAGTATTTTATAACACCAAAAATAACATTTAAAACAGGCATCGGAACAGGTTTTAAAGCGCCGGATTTCAAGACAAATTACCTTGTGTTTTATAATCCCAGCAGCAATTATCTGGTTATTGGCAATGCTGTGCTCTCCCCTACACTACAACAGTTACAACAAGATGGGCAGATCAGCGAAATAAGACAATATGTTCTAAATCAGACAGCAGGAAACTTGCAGGCCGAAAAAAGTACCTCTTATAATGCCGGTTTGGTTCTGGAACCTTCAAAAACTTTTAAAGTTGAGGGAAGTGTTTTTTATCATAAAATAACAAATCAAATTAACAGCGTACAAGTAGCTACTGGTACCAATAACCGAATTATTTATACCTATCAAAACCTGCCTCAAGCAGTCAACAAAGGATTTGAGCTTGCCTTGAAATTGAGTCCATTAAAAAATATGGAAATAAGTGTTGGTTATCAATACTTAATTGCAAAAGATTTAAGTGTCAAAGACAGCATCAGGGCAGGAAAATGGCCTTATAGCCAAAACATACACGATCCGGCAACGGGAAACTCTTATGCACCACGCCCATCTGATTATTGGGGAATTGAAAACCGTTCGCGCCACATGGCCAATGCTTCTGTTTTTTATCGCTATGATCCGTGGAAAATCAATGCCAATGTCAGGGTAAACTTTAGAGGAAAATATCCTTTTGGTGACCGTAACGGAAACCAGTTTATAGATAAATACGACATTTTTGTAAAAGATTATTTTCTGACTAATGCAAGTTTAGACAAACAACTACTCAACAATCATCTCAGTATCAGGTTTACTGCCGATAATATTTTTAACTACACCGATCCTTTAATGCCCGGACAGCCCGGAAGAATACTCCTCGTGGGCATAAGTTATCGCTTCTTTAAAGACCAATAAACTAATAAACTTTAAATATTCCCAAATGACAACAAACAAAACAATAAAAAAATGGCATTCATTACTGCTTATCCTTACAGCGATTACCGTTATCGCGTGCAGCAGTAATGAAGAAGATACTACTGCCACACTGCAAGATGGCAAAAGTACAGTCGTTAGTGATCTTGCCGGAGATACCGGAGCTTCTATGGGCGATGGTACAGATGGAAAAGAACAAAGAAGCTTTCATACTTTTCTTTTTCGTTTCAGCGATCAAAAACAAATCTGGCTTCATACCAAAGCAGATTCTTTACAATATATGAAAACGGCAGACTGGGATATTGCTTTTACCGGACCATATAACAGTGAGGTTTTTATCAATAATGCCAAATATCAATACAATCCGGGTTATGAAGGAGCTGCTGAAAATACAGCCGTAATACTGATTAATGATGCTTATAAAAATGTAACTCAGGCTCCATCCGATACTGAATTTGATAGTAGTGAAATTACTAAAATTGGATGGGCATCTTCTGCAAGTTCTGCCGGATGGTTCTATTACAGTTTAAGCAGTCATATCATGCAGGCTATTCCTGACCGTACTTATGCCATAAGACTTCCGAATGGAAAATACGCAAAACTACAACTTGTAAATGCTTACAAAGGCAATCCTCCTGCAGTAACAGATCTTAACTGGCCGGCACCTTATTTTACTTTTAGATATTATGTTCAGGCTGACGGAAGCAAAAATTTAAACACAAAATAATACAATCCAATGAAAAAAATTAAAGCCTTACTGATAAAAATTCCACGTACAATATTAGCCGTTTTATTTATGGCTACAGTACTTGCAGCATGCTCCTCTGATGATAAATCTGCTGAAGAAAACGGAAATGAAGAAAATCCGGATACAGAAATACCAGATGCTGGTTTGTATTATAAAGTACTGCATGTAAAAAATTATCAGGGAAGCACTTCAGATGAAAATCCTACTGCTCCATCGTCAACTTTATATTACAGCCTTGAAGAAAATAAAGCCGTAGAAGGATCTTATAAAAAAACAAAAAAATGGGATCTTGCTTTTGGCGGACTTTATGCTAGTTTTTTATCCGGAAATAATGGTGCTAACTCCCAAAACAACGGTTATCTGGCAGGCGGTTCCGGCGGAATTGCAATTGTTACTAAACCTTTTAACGACGTAGTTGATATTCCCGCTGATAGTGAATTTAAAACAGGTATTGATCTTATTGGAACAGATGATGCCGGATCGTTTGGAAACGGAGTGGGATGGTATTTATACGATTTTGGTGGTGAAGTGGTAACCGATGGAACTGATCCGCAGAAGGCTCACGTGGCCTACGCACTTGGAGAACCTATTAAAATTAAGAACGGAACAACTATTCCTGCAAGAACTATAATTCTGAAAACTGCAAATGGGAATTACGCCAAAATTAAAATGATTTCGGTTTATAAAGATGTTTATACTCCAGCAGAATGGTTTAAAGATACCCCTCACATGTACTATACTTTTGATTATGTGATGGTGCCTGCAGGAAGTACAAAATTTGAAATTAAATAACCAACTCCACTATCATGAATATTAAAATTCCCAAATTAAAAACTACCCTGTTTTTTACTTCATTTGCACTTTTTAGTCTCTTAACTTCATGCGATAATGAAGAAGAAAGATGGACAGATGTTCAAGAAGATCCTGTTACAGAAATCATTACTGATCTTGATGCCAGACGAATTATATCTTTTAAAGTAACAAATCCTGGCGAAGAACAGGCTATTTACAGCGCTGTTAATAATCTGGACAGGACTATAACGGTTTATCTGCCGTCTTACTACCAATATGAATATCTGGAAACTGCTATAGCGCTTCCTGAAAAAACGACCATTTCTCCTGCCGCGACAGAGCTGGTTCCTGTATTTGCCAAAACTCCTTTTCTGTATACTACAAAAGCAGCAGACGGATCTACAGCCATATATACTGTCAAGGTTGTAATCCAGCAGCCAAAACTGGTTTTAAATGAATTATCAACTGAAACGAGTACTTATTCTGTAGCAGTATCAGCTTCGCTGTCTTTAAAAGGAGAAAATTTCATTCCTTCCTATGAAGTAACTAAAGTATATGCAGTAGATGCACAGGGAAATAAAAAATGGCAGTTTCAGCAGTATAACGACGGGCTGGATCTTTTTAGTTTTTCTGGAAAATATTCTTTTGGAGGCGCTATTGCTGATATCACCTTAGAAGCCAATACTGATTACTGGATACAGATGGAAAGCTATAATCTGACAGCTAAAATGAAGTACCCAATCCGATTTACAAAATAAAAAAATGCCTGTCTTTTCTGCTCGGGTAATGAAAGAAGCAAATTAATCTATTAAAATATATCATTATGAAAAAAATAATCTTATCATTTTTAGCATTAGCTGCTATTTCAATTACATCATGCAGTACAGAAGACCAGACTGCCGACTCACAAGAACTTGCAAATGCGCAGGAACAGCAGGTTACAAATAAAACTGCAAAAACAGCCCTGGCAGAAATCTGTTCCTCAACTTCAACATCCGTAACTGTTGCCAGATGGCAGGCGCCATCATCTGTAGATGCTAACTGGACTCCGGTAGCTGCTACAATTGGCAGTGTAAATGTACAATGGGAAGGCATTTATGGTGCCTCAATACGCCCTGTAAGCAATACCGATCACTGGTATGTTGGTACAGTAGAATTAGATGCTGAATGCGATTTCTGGAATGACTGGAAAAGTACCATTGACGTTAAAAATGCTAATCTTGGCACAGCACCTGCAGATATCTATAATGTCTTAGGCTATAATGGAACTATATCAGGAACTAGTTATGGATTAGGATATTATTCTTACAACCCTACATCTCATATAATGACACCTGAAAAAGCTATTGTAATATGGAAAGCTGTAGATACTGTTCCTGCTAGTCTTAACTCGCAATCTATTACAAGTCCTTCAGCAGCAACAGAAGCTTATTTAGTTAGGGTAACAGCTGTAACTCCAGGATCTTCAAGCAGTACAATTAGTTATACCTGGACAAGAGTATTATAAATTATTAAAGTCTAAAAAAAACATGGGATTACGAAATAATTAAAGTAGAGCAGTAAAGCTTGACCGGCGATCTCTGCATAACTGATATCATATCATTACCCCATGAACTATCAAACGGCTTTTTGAATTACCGTGAGCATTAAAAAACAGGCATTTTAAAAATATAAAAGACCATTTATTAATAGATGGCAAAATTAGTAAAATAAAATCATTTAAAAATTAGATAACCAATACAATCATGAGTAAAAAAAACAATACCAATATATTTTTAATTGGATTACTTTTTTTATCAGTATTCTTTTTTTCCTGCGATACCGAATATATTGATAAAGTAAATACAATTCCCGGCGATGTTATAAAAGTACCCGGCTACACCCAGATTGAGACTTTTACCTTTAAAGATTCTG
Source organism: Flavobacteriaceae bacterium CRH (assembly GCA_001507425.1). Classification (GTDB taxonomy): domain Bacteria; phylum Bacteroidota; class Bacteroidia; order Flavobacteriales; family Flavobacteriaceae; genus Flavobacterium. The sequence continues at coordinate 91,824 of LMAJ01000013.1, read as the reverse complement.
AAAATAACACTGTCAGCGCAGCCATTACCGATGAAAATATTATAGTTACGTGGAGTGTGAATACCGCACTTCCATCAACAATCAAACCTGAAATCGTATTAGGAACAGAGGCTGTTATTTCACCGGCTTCCGGCGCAGAAGTTGCTTTTAAAGACGGTACCGTTTACACTGTTACCTCAAAAGCAGGAACCACAAAAAAATATACCTTAAAAATAGATTTCAGACAGATTGAGCCTAATACATGGACATATGCTGCCGCACAGACTTTTACAAAAGGCTCACTGCAGAGATTAACTAACAGTGCGCTTGGCGGAAGTACAAATTCAATCGATAATTTGTGGCTTAGTGTAGAAAACACCAGGGTGTATTTGGTAGCTGCAGCTGATGAGAAAACGGAATATACAGCAGAAATTGTTCATCTGGGCGGATCATTAGGAACAACATCAACTACAGCTTTTTCAGTTTACGGACTATATTATTTTCTGCCTGAGGATATGCCTGTGGGCACTTATGATTTACGTGTAAAAAATGGGATTTATACTCTCCAGAATGCAAGTGTAGAAAACAGATTTAAAATTACTGTTACTGAGCCCACCGCATTCAGTGCTGAATTAGTAGGTACTCTTGCTGAAAAACAAGCAGGCGAAAATTTCGAGGTACGAGGCGGTATGATGAATACTGTTACCTCTGTTTTAATGTATAACAGCACTACTCCTACAGTAACTTATCCTGTGGAAATTGTTAGCACTACGCTATATAGAGGCGTATTTAAAATACCTTCCGGAACTCCTGCGGGAACATACAACAGGATGAGATTTTACAGAGGAACTGCCAATACGCTGTCCCAGTTTACTGTAACGGTTAAATAAACTTTATTCGTTTTGATAAAAAAGCTGCATTTTGTGAAATACAGCTTTTTTTATAGTCTCCACATAACAAAACTTCATTATCCTAATGGATTTGTTTGTGCTTTTTACAAACTGAATAATAACTTATTTTTTTATCTCTATTTTTGCAAGTAATAAAACGCTTTACTTTTAAAACTTTATTTTCTGATCTTGAAAAATCAAAACCAAACTATTACACAATTTGAACTTTCGCCTCTCGCCAAGGCAGGAATTATCATTGTTAATATGGAAGATCGGGAAATTGAAGAACACGATATTTCGAAACCACATCGGGATAATCATTGTCAATTAATGTTCACTTTAAACGGAACATTTCAATTAAACATTGATTTTGAAAATGTAGAATTTTCTGCTCCGGCCTTACTTTGTGTATTTCCTGAACAAGTACATCATATTATAGATGTAAAAGATCCAAAAGGATGGATGATTAGTTTTGATCCTTCGCTGGTTAGTAAAGAAATATTGCAGCTTTTAGAAACTAAAATCGATAATCCATTTTTACTTCAACACGAATCAAATTTTTGCCAGCAGCTTGCTATTCTAATGAATTTAATAGAAAAAGTACAGTTAGAAAATACAAATAACTATACGCAAAAAAGTATCCATTTTTTATTAAATGCCCTTTTAAGTTTAATTTCCGGAGAACTGGTTTCTACTTTATATGTTGATAAAGAAAAAGAAAACCGCAGTATTATCATTAAGGAAACTTTTATAAAACTAACAAAAGCGCATTTCAAAACCTGGAAACAGCCTGCACAATACGCTTCGGCACTTTCTATTTCTGCGGCTCATTTAAATGATACCGTAAAATCCTTAACCGGAAGCCCCGTATCAATTCATATTCAGGAAGCCTCGATTATGGAAGCCAAAAGATTGCTTTATTTTACAGATAAAAACGTCAAGGAAATTGCTTATGAAGTGGGTTATGATGAACCGGTTTATTTTGGAAAACTTTTTAAAAAAGTAACCAACCTTACGCCTCTTGAATTTCGAAAAAAATTCCGTGATTAGGACTATGCTTCCCTTCATTGAAACTACATTAAAAACCATACTCCAACTAGCTTTGCATTGTAATTAATACTATAATGATATGCAAAACGAAATCAATATCCCAATCATTCTCAATGCGGTACGAAAAGTGGGAGATGCCTTTTTAAAAGACTATAAACAAAATGCGATTCCACAAACTATGGATGAGCTTTTAAAACAATTAGAAGATATCGACACTTTGTGCCTGAGTTCTTTAAAAGAAGATTTATCGCTGGAATTCCCAAATATTCCCTGGCATATTGGCGACGAATTTGACACCGATTCACAAAGAAATCCGGCAGAGCAACAAGAATACTGGCTTTGTGATGCCATGGATGGCGCTATACAATATCTTCAGCATATTGCAGGATGGACTATAAATCTGGCGCTTATCCGTAATGGACAACCTTTCTTTTCTGTAATTTTTGATCCTTTAGCCAATGAAATGTTTTGGGCAAAAGACGGAGAAGGTGCTTTTATGAACGACAAATCATTACACCTTAGTCGCAAAACAGATTTGGCAGTGATGCTGGCTGTTTTTGAATACGGTCATCAGGAAAAATCAAACAATAATTTGAATGAAAAAATTGGTTCGTCCGTAACGAAACTACTCGATAATTTTGGAATTATTAGAAATTATGGACCACACGGTTTGCAATTGGCTTACGTTGGCGCCGGCAGAATTGATTTGTTTGTGCAGGAAGATCTCGATACTTATAACTGGATTGCCGGTTTACTTATTGCCAAAGAAGCCGGAGCCCAAATCCTGACAACAGCCGGAACTCCATGGAAATGGGGAAGCGAAAGTTTACTGGTTGCACCAAAAAGTATTGCAAAAAAATATCTACAAATTAAATCTACAAAATAAAATGAATATAGCAATTATAGGCGCCGGAGCCGGGATTGGTTTACAGTCCGTAGTACAAGCACTAAAAAAAGGACATACGGTAACAGCATTATCGACAAATACAGATCAAATTCCAAATCATCCAAATTTAATTAAGATAAACGGCAGCGCAACATCTCCAACAGATTTAAAAAATGCCATAAAAAATTCTGATGCTGTATTAATAACCGTTGGAACAAAAAATAAAAAGGCAAATACCCTATTTTCTGATATTGCAAAAACACTAATAAACGTGACTGATGAATTAAAGTATTCTTCGCCAGTTCTGATCGTTACAGGTTTTGGAGCCGGAGAAAGTAAAAATTATTTGAGTTTTTTTATGCGAACAGTAATTTCATTATTCCTAAAAGAGCAATATATCGATAAAACGATAATGGAAGAATTAATCGTAAAAAGTGATATAAAATGGGAAATTATTAGACCCGGAATGCTTACAAATGGAGATAAAACTTCATCTTATAAAGTATTGCCAGAACTTCAAAAAGGAATGAAAGTGGGAAAAATTTCAAGAACCGATGTTGCTCATTTCTTAATTAAAGAAGCCGAAAATCCAAAAATGTTGTTTGAATATGTAGCGTTGACGAATTAATGTAAACAAATCATTTTGGATTAAATTATTCTAAAAGAATCAAAACTAAAATCTCATTTTAATCAAATGGGATTTTTTTTGCTATTCATCAAATACCGATCGGTATTTGTATTATATTTGTTTTAGAATTTTATCAATTCAGCCTAAAATTATGAATACTTCTGAAATTATACTAAACAAAGTAGCGCCAATTTTTAACAAACAAGGCTATGTTGGTACGAGCCTAACGGACATAACCAATGCTACCGGCCTTACAAAAGGTGCTATTTACTGCAATTTTGCCAACAAGGAAGATTTAGCATTAAAGGCATTTCAATTAAATATAAACTTAGCCATAACGCCTTTATTCAAACTAATTGCAATCCAGGAAGGAAGTATAAATAAACTTCATACCATAACTGAGTATCAACGCAATTATTATGATTTAGTGAAAGACAGAGGCGGCTGCCCTATGTTGCGGGCAGGAGTTGATACAAAATTCATTAATCCGTTATTGTTTAAAGCGGCACAAAATTTATCTCAGAAATTCACTTTCGGCTTAACAAATATTATCAATGATGGCATTAGTAATAATGAAATTCAACAAAATACGGATCCCGATAAATATGCCAAAATAATTTTATCATTGATTGAAGGAAGTTCCCTTTTGGCATTTACCCATAATGATCCGACATACATAAATAACGCAATGGATTTTATAGATAGTTCAATAATTGCCGGCATCAGGAAATAAAAAATTTTTAACCCGTCAAATACCGATCGGTATTTGATATAATACATTTACAAAATGGAAAAAATATTAAAAAGCAAAAGAAAAATTAGATTTCAGGATTGTGATCCTTTCAATCATTTAAACAACTCAAAGTATTTAGACTATTTCATCAATACACGTGAGGATCAAATTGCTGAAAACTATGATCTTGATATATTTAATTATATGAAGACAACAGGACTGAGCTGGGTTGTTGCATCCAATCAAATCAGTTATTTGAAACCGGCTTTTACGATGGAAACGGTATTAATTGAATCTCAGTTGATTCAGTATACGGATAATATTTTGCTGGTTGAAATGAAAATGTGGAATAAAGAGGAAACAGAATTAAAGGCAATTTTATGGATAAAGTTTATTCAATACAACATCCAGACAAAAAAAGCAGCAAATCATTCTGATGATTTAATGAAACTATTTGAATCGGTTGTTGTCCCTGTGAATCAATCTGTTTTTGAGAATAGATGTTTAGAAATTATTCAAAAAATAAAAACCCGGGTAAATGCCTAAATCAAAAAACATAGCGCAATTTATAAGGTTGCAATATTATTAAATCTATGAATAAAATGATATGTGCCTTTAGTTTTAGTCACTAAAGGCACATTTATATTTTTAGATAATAGATAATTATAAATTTTTACTTTTAAAAACCATCAGTTTTTCTCTTGTCATTTCATTTATAGTATAGGAGATTCCGCCCATTCCAAGACCAGAAGCATCTCTTCCGCCAAACGGCATCCAATCTACCCTAAAAGCGGTGTTGTCATTGACCATAACAGCAGTAGCGTTTAGTTTTCTTGTCGCATCTAAAGCAATATCTATATTTTTAGTAAAAACAGCCGCTTGAAAATGCACGTTCAATGCATTTGCTTTTTTTATAGCTTCTTCCCTGTCTGTAAAAGGATAAATACAAACCACAGGTCCAAAAATTTCATTAGTAGAAACTTTAGAATCTTCTGACGGATTAAATAAAATTGTGGGCTGAAAGGTTGTATCAGAAATACGTTTTCCACCAGCAATTAATGTAGCGCCTTCTGCAATTGCTTCGTTAATCCATTCCTCGACACGATTAACTTCTTTTGGGGTTATAAGCGAACCTACATCTGTCGCTTTATCAAACGGATTTCCGACAATTAATTTATTGGTTGCTTCAGAAAACTGTTCCACAAAACGATCACAAATTTCCTGATTCACATATACTTTCTGAACCGAAACACAAACCTGACCTGCGTGATAAAAACCTCCTTTTACCAAATCCGGAATCATTTCGCTAAAATCGGCATCACTTTCTACAATTACGGGCGCTGCGCCGCCATGTTCTAATGCAGCGCGTGTTCCCGCAGACAATTTGCTTTTTAGAGCCCAGCCTACTTTTGCAGAACCAATAAAAGTCAGGAAATTAACTCTCGAATCTGTAACTAACAATTCTGCGGTTTCATTATCACACAAAACTACTTGCAGCCAGCCTTCCGGCAAACCTGCTTCTTTTAAAATAGCGGCAAGTTCAATACCTGATAAAGGCGTATTACTTGACGGTTTAAATATTACCGGACAACCAGCAGCAACAGCAGTAGCAATTTGATGTACTGCTAAATTTAACGGATGATTGAAGGCACTAACAGCGACAACAACACCAATAGGTTCTTTTGATGTAAAAGCAATTCGGTTTAAAGAAGCTTCTGTAAGTCCCATCGGGATTTGCTCGCCTTTTATTTGAGATACATGTTCAGCTGCTAATTTTACTCCTTTAATCGCTCTCAGTATTTCTGCTTTCGAATCTTTATACGGTTTTCCGCCTTCGGTGATCGCAATATGAATTAATTCCTCGCTTCTGTCATTCATTATTGAAGCGGCCTTTTCTAATATTTCAATTCTTTTAAAAGCAGGAATCCAGTTCGATTGATCATTAAATAAATTGTGGGCGGTATTCAATATATTTTCAATATCATTTTTATTGATTAAAGGCAACTCTTTTACCAAACTCTGATCGTATGGGAATATTATTTTTGTGGTATTTTCCATAAATGTTTTTTTTTAATATCTGATCTTACAAAATCATGCTTTTACTATTTTAGTTATTGCTTCATGGTTTGTTCCTTAAATTTAGTCAAATTGCTCCTAAAAACAATCTCTTTATGATTAAAAATCCTGAATTGTTGGTCTGATTACAATTTCATTGATATCAACATCTGCGGGTTGTTCAATAGCAAAAGCAATTGCTCTTGCCACTGATGATGCGGGAATAGCTAATTTATAAAACTCATTAACCCCAACAGCACTTTCCTGATGGTTTGTACTAAGCTTTAGCTCTGAATCTATTGCGCCGGGTTCAATAGTTGTTGTTCTTATATTGCGTCCTACTTCATGTCTTAACCCGTCGCTTATTGCTCTTACAGCATATTTGGTTCCACTGTAAACTGTTCCGCCCGGGCTAAAAACTTTAATTCCGGCAACAGAACCCAAATTGATAAAATGCCCTGTTTCTTGTTTTTGAAAAATAGGCAAAGCAGCAGCAATTCCATAAAGCACACCTTTTATATTAATGTCAATCATACTGTCCCATTCATCAGTTCTAACTTCAGCCATTGGTGCGATAGGCATTATACCGGCATTATTAATCAATACATCAATTTTGCCGTAGGTAGTCACAGCGATATCAACCAAAGCCTGTACCTGCACTTTGCTTGTTACATCAGTTACCTGATATAAGGCAGTACCGCCTTTTGCATTAATATCGTTTACAATTTGTTCTAACTTATCGGCACGTCTTGCACCAAGAACAACAATGGCTCCTTTTTCTGCAAGGTATTTTGCCGTTTCTTCACCCAGGCCACTACTCGCTCCGGTAATTACTACAACTTTATTTTTAATATTATTTTCCATTTTGATTATTTGAATGATTTATATATTTACAAATGAGATTTAATCTCATTACAATGCATTTGCACCTGCAAGGGCGACTTCATGATCTTGTTCAACAGAACCTCCCGATACACCAATTGCTCCGATAATTTTATTGTTTCGATCTTTTAACAACACGCCACCGGCGAATGAAATGAGTCCGCCATTTGAATGTTCAATATTATATAAAGAGCCGCCGGGTTGCGATAATTTTCCGATTTCTCCCGAGTTGATGTCAAAAAAACGGGAGGTTTTGGCTTTCTTTATCGCGATATCTCCACATCCTAAAAGTGCTTCATCCATTCTTAAAAATAATTTTAGATTTGCTCCTTCGTCAACAATTGCGATATTCATAGCCACTCCAATTTCTTTTGACTTAGCTTTTGCGGCTTCCAAAACTTGTTCGGATTGATCTATTGTAAGATTCATATTTGCATTTTATTATTTTATAAATAAGCTATTGGAGTCGCTAAAACAATCTCTCTGTTATCTAATAAAGGAACAATTTGACCTAAAACCAACTCTTGAAAATAAGATGAATTTCTATGTTCTGTTATGGCATCTTCACTAACATATCCTTCAAATAATAAGATTGTATTGGCGTCAGAATTACTTTGATGAACTTTATAAAACAGGTTCCCGTTTTCTTTGATACTTTCGTCGTGTAGTGTTTTTAGTATGTCTAAAACATTTTCAACCTGACCTTCTTTAACTTTCCATGTAGCAAAAACATGAATTGGATTTTGATTTTCCATTTTGATTTTTTTTATGATTAATATTTTTTATTAAATAAACCAGTAGCCACAATCTTGTCATTTCGAACCAGGGATCGCACTCTTAATTCCGTTCCTGCAATCGACAATCTTTATAGAGTTTCGAGTGTGATCCTTCCTTCGTCAGGATGACAAGATTATGGTTATTAACTTAGTGTTTTAATTACTTTTTAGCTGATTCTAAAATTACAATCATTTTTTCAGCTACTCCTTTTGCAGAAGCCGGATTTTGTCCTGTAACCAAATTACCATCTGCAATACTGTGCGCTGACCATACTGCAGCAGCGTGAAATTTTGCTCCTTGTTTAGTTAAAGCAGTTTCTAATAAAAAAGGTACATCTGCAATAGCGTAACCTCTTTCTTCTTCATCTGTAAAAGAGGTAATGTTTTTACCATTTACAAGATAAGTTCCGTTGCTTAGTTTTACGTTTAATAATGATACCGGACCGTGACAGACAGCCCCAACAACTGCGTTGCGCTCGTAAGTTTCTTTAATCACTTTTTTAAGCAATTCGTTTTCCGGCATATCTACCATTGGCGCTAATCCGCCAGGTACAAAAACGGCATCGTATTTACTTACATCAACTGTTGATAGTTTTACGGCTTTTTGCATTTTTTCCCATCCTTTTCCGGTTAGAAAAGTAAGGTTGTCAGGATCGTTTGCCAAATTAAGAGCATCTAAATATGGAGTATCTCCGGTTAAGCTGGCAAAATCTATTTCGTAATTTGCTCTGTCAAATTCAGCATAAGGGTGTGCTACTTCTGGAAGAAAAGTTCCTGTTCTTCTGTTATTTGGTCCAATTGCATTAGCATTCGATACGATAATTAAAATTTTCTTGTTCATTTTTGTTTCGTTTTTAAGGGTTGTTTTTTGTTTTACTGATGTGTCTTCTTTTTTGGTTTGTCCATAAGAAGAAATAAAGGCAATTGCCGCTGTTAGAATTATAAGTTTTTTCATTTCTATAAATTAATTAGGTTGTTATGAATTATTTATAGGGCAAATTTATGCCAGCTCTACTCCTCCGGACGATGAGCAAAGTCACAAAAAAAGTGTGACGAGAATCACACTTTGAGCATTAATGGTTATGTTATTTGTTGCTGGAGTAAAGCCTGCTAAGGGTTTCGCGGCTCACTCCGAGATATTCTGCAATATATTTCTTGGGAATTTTTTGCATTAGATTTGGATACAGCGCTGCAAATTCTTTATAGCGCTGCTGCGGATTATTAGAAAGCAATGAAATAACCCTTTGCTGGAGGGCGATATAACCTTTGGTTAATTTTACCCTAAAAAAGTGTTCCATTTTATGAAGTGTAACTGAGAGTTGTTCCCTGCCATCGAGTGTCAGGCATAAAACTTCTCCCGGCTCCATACACACCACATACATGTTTGCCTGCTTTTGATTGAAGTAGGCAATATAATCAGACATCCACCAGTTTTCGGTAGCGAACTGCACGATATGTTCCTTTCCGTCTTCGTCAAGATAGAAAACTCTGAAAATCCCGCTCATAATGATGTATTCATACTTGGCATCATCTCCCTGCTGAATCAGATATTGATTTTTTAATACCTTTCTTATTGTGAAAAACGGTTTAATAGATTCAAACTCTTCATCAGTAATAGGTATAATTTCTTCAATATGTTTTCTCAGTTTTTCCATCGTTTGTTTTTTACCTTTTCAAAGGTATAAGATTTATAGTATTGTATTCTTTTTCAACAGGAGGTAATCTTAAAGCTTATCTTTTTATTATTTTAGACACATAACTCTTGTTATCAATTTCAAATTTTATGAAATATAGTCCTGAATTCAGTCCTGAAATATTGATTTTATTTATTTCAGATCCTTCCATTAGTTTTTGTCCGTTAATACTAAAAATTTGATATTTATCAACTTTTATCTCAGCATCAATAGTAATGAAATTTGTTGCCGGATTTGGATAAATATTGAATTTAGAAACTTCCATTTTATCAATTCCCAAACCTAAGTTAGTTCCAAACTCATCTGCTCCGCAATCAATTCTTCCTCCTTCAATTCTTAATTCATTATAATAATCCGTTTCGGTGTTGGCGGCAATATAAGCCGGGTTTCCTGCATTTTTGCTCGGAGAAGTTGTCAGAAGATGAAAATCAGGATTTGTAATCGCGGCGTTTGTTAATTGTGGATTTGCAAATATCGAATTTGAGTTTGTTTTTGTTCCCGATAAAAAAGAAGCGAATCCCGTATATTGCGTTCCGTTCCAGTCTGCTATTAATTTTGTTGTACCAGCCTGACAGAAAAAAGTATTGTAATTAAAATTTAAACTTGGTTGTGTTAGCTCTGCATAGGCTACAATATTTTGGGTTCGGGTATAAAAAATATTGTTTTCAATACTACTATTTTCACTGTAAGAAAGATATAACTCTCCGTTTCCTGAATTGCTGTAATCATTAAAATAACAGGTATTGTTTTTAAAAGAAGAATTGATAACTTTTCCTGAACCTGACGGATAATCAAATCCTCCCATTGCTAAAGCACAAATTTGATTGTCATAAAAAACATTGTTTCTAATAATAATTCCATCGGTAGTCTGACCAATTTTTTCGCATCCAACTTCTATTCCGTAACCATTATGATATGAGGTGTTGTTTTCAACCGTTATGTTTTTTCCTCCGTCTACATAAATCCCTCCGGAAGTTGAATACGCAGCAATGCAATCATGAGCAATATTGTTTTTAACAAGCCCGTTTCTTGCCTGATCGTTTGCAGGAGTTGGGCAAGTACCTTCGTGACCAATAATATCGATACCAATGTTGGTAAGATTATGAACGTTATTGTTACTGACTTCAAACCCGTTTACATTTCCGTTAACAGCAATTCCTTCGCTGTAACCTAATCTGCAATTATACAATTCATTATTTTGTATTTTTAAGTTTGTAATGGCTGTTGTTCCATTTGTGCCAAATACTATAATTCCCTGCGCATTTACGTTTTCATTTACAGCCGCATTTACATTAGATGAGAAATGAATATCGTGTATTTTACAGTTTTTAATTATAATATTATCCCCACTTCCTTCAACTAAAATTCCCTGAGCCGTATTTTGAATATTGTTTTGCAGCTCGATCCCATCAATAGTTATGTTGTTTTTATTAGTGATAGCAAGAATAGCATCCTGAGTTGTTATTCCTGTTGCATCGATAACAGGAAGTGTTGCTGAATAATTTTTTAAGGTAATATTGCTTTTCGTAATTGTAATCTTTTCTAAATAAGTTCCCGGAAAAACATTTAAAATTCCATTGGCCGGCAATTGATTTAATCCATATTGAATTGTTTTCCAAGGTGAAGCAAGAGAACCGGAATTTGTATTATTACCTGTTGCAGCAACATAATAATTGGTTTGTCCGAAACAAAAATTAGACAGAATGCAAAAGATTAAAATTATTGTTTTTCTATTCATTTTCTTTTTTCTTTTTAGCAACGCCATTTGGTTTGACGTTCGGTTATAGATTTGGTAGGCCAAATGTATTAATTAAAGATTAAAATAAAAGTGCATAAATCAACTTTGCAGTTGTCTGAAAAAACAACTGTAAAGTCGATGTTAGCATTAATTTTGTTTTAAATTCAGAAAGTAATTTAGTTACACATTACCTGATATTTTATTTTGTGGCTATTATTTTTTAATAACATCCAGAATATTTAAAATGGTTAATGTATTGTCTATCGATTCATTCATCATCAAAACCTGTTTCTCTTTAGTATAGTTTTGAATGTGATCTGCAAAAGCTTCTGCTTCAAAAAATAAACCAACGCCATAAGGAACTTCTATTTTCTCTAACTCATAATTCCAGTCTAAATCTTTTTTAATTTCAATAAACGCTGTGTTTGGTTTTGTCATATTATTAAATCCCGCAGCAATAATTCCTTTTGAACCAATTATTCGAACGTAACGATGCGGAGCTGCATTAAAATTGCAATTGAACTGCGCGGTTATTCCGTTGTCAAACCTCAACATTGCAGCAACAGCAATGTCTAAGTCCTGATCATTGAACTTTCCATGCGCTATTATTTCGCTCGGATTTTGACCGGTAATGGCCCGTATAATGCTTACAGGATATGCTCCGGCATCCCACATTACGCCGCCGCCAAGTTCCGGTTTTAAGCGGATATTGTTTTCGGTATCATCAACAGTAAATCCAAAATCGGCATAGATTTGCGATATTTCACCGATGTCACCGTTTTGAATCATTTTCAACATCAAGATAGTTTGTGGCTGAAATTTATACGGAAAGCCTTCCATTAATAATACATTGTTGATAATAGCCTGCTCGTACATTTCCTTTACATCTTCGACCGTTAATGCGATTGGTTTTTCGCATAAAATATGTTTTTTGGCCTTTGCTGCTTTAACAACCCATTCTGCGTGCATTGAATTTGGAAGTGGAATATAAACGGCATCTAATTCAGGATCGTCAAGCATTTCCTGATAAGAAGCGTATGCTTTTTCGATACTAAATTCTTTTGCAAATGATTTCGCTTTTTCGAGATTACGACTTGCAATCGCAGTAATTTTTATTGTTGAAGAGCCTTTTAAAACCTCTATGAATGAGCGCGAAACATTGGCCGTACTCATAATTCCCATTTTTAGCATATTTTCTAAAATTTATCGGTTTTTATTTTATTTAACCGTGTTTAAGAAGCAAATGTAGCTGTAAGGTTTGGGCTGGAAAAGTACTTACCATTTGGTTAGGTATGAACATATTGGTTAGATTTGTAGAAAATTAGATCGTTATGAACGAAAAAAAAATAGAAAAAAATACCGTTGAGGAAAACTACACCGATGGTGATGCTTTTTTTTCCTGCCACGTTGAACTTGCAAACAAAAGTATCAGCGGTAAATGGAAAATCCTTATTTTATACAGATTGTCATTACACCCGCTTAAACGTTATACGGAATTGAGAAAAGAACTTGGTGCCATTTCTGAAAAGGTACTTAGCAACCAGCTTAAAGATCTGGAAAATGATGGACTGGTCCAGAGAACTGTTTATCCGGTCGTACCTCCAAAGGTAGAATACAGCCTTACGGAAAGTGGAAAAGGAATTATTCCGGTTATTATTGCATTGAGAAATTTTGGCTGCTTTTTAAAACACCGCAATTAAATCAGATTACATCAACCTGATTTTGACTACAGCAAAAGTGGTTTTCACTACAAACGCATTGAATATCAATAAAATGCCTACATGTGAATTAAATAACAAATGGATATTTATATATAAATCCCAGCTTGAATGTTGATGTACATTTGCGTATCTAAATCACAAAAACTCATCATGATGGAAAATACAAACAACAATAGCGAAAATTTTGGTAAATGTGTTCACAGTTCCATTTGCGTTTCAGGAAGTTCTGACATCATATATAGAAAAGCTTATATAGGAGATTGGGGAGATTGGGATGAAAATCCTGTTAATGATTCTTTGAATGAGAATGATTATGAGTTAACAGAAAATGACATTTCATAAAGCCGTAATAATAAATTCACTGCGTCTGTTGATCTGATGTTGCTCTTCGGTGCATTTTACACCATCAACACATCCGTTCAAAAGTTGGCTTTCTCCATATCCTCTGCCTATTAATCTGCTTACATCGATACCATTATTTACTAACCATTTTATAGTAGCATTAGCTCTGCGATCTGACAGGGCTTCGTTATAAAATTTGGTTTGACGGCTATCGGTATGTGAGCGAATGTCGATTTTCATCGTAGGGTTATCTCGTAATACTTCTAATATTTTTTCTAAATCTATAGCTGCTTCTGTACGAATGTTGGCTTTGTCCAAATCAAAATAAATATTTTTTATACCAAAGCATTTTCCTAAATCATCTCCAATAGTGACTTTGCATTTTGAATTATCAAGTGCAATTGGCAAACTTGTTTTTCCGGTTAACTTACCAATATAAATATTAGCTTCTTTTGTAGTATAGTCTGTTTTTTCTGCTCTTACATTATATGTCGTACCACATTCTACAGGAAAACTATATGCTCCGGCAAAATCAGAAATGGTAGTGCTTTTCAGGGTTTCATTTTCAAATAAAGTAATTTTTGTTTGAGGCAGAATAACTCCCGTTTCCGCATCTGTAATAATTCCGTTTAACTCCTGAATGCATTTTAGTTTTTTAGTTTCTAAAAACTTATAAATATCATCAGAACCTTTACCGCCCTCTTTATTCGAACTAAAATAGCCTTTTCGCGAAACTGGATCAATACTATAAGCAAAATCATCTTTTGGCGAATTAATATCATTTCCCACATTGTATATACTACTTACAGATCCGTCATTTTCTACTTTTGCCACAAAAACATCCAATCCGCCAAGTCCGGGATGACCATCTGAGGCAAAATAAATTTCGTTTTCATTTGTAATAAAAGGAAACGTTTCTCTGCCTTCTGTATTTATTGGTTTTCCTAAATTTACCGGAGTTCCATAACCTCCATTATTAATACTCACTTTATAAATATCAGATTGCCCCAAAGTTCCTGGCATATCAGAAGCAAAATATAACGTTTTTTCGTCAGGGCTAAGAGCAGGATGCGCCGTGCTGTAATTATCGCTGTTAAAAGGAAGTGCTGTTATATTTCTCCAGTTTCCGTTTTCGAGGCTGGCTTTGTAAATTTTTACCAGCGTATTTTTTTTCTCATCTTTTCCTCTTTTTCCGTTTACGTAATTGTTTCTGGTAAAATAAACTGTTTTACCATCTTTTGTAAAAACGGCTGCAGCTTCGTGAAATTTAGAATTTAAAACAGTTTTAAATTTTTCAACTTTTACCGAATCTACATCGGCAATATATAAATTGGTAAAATATTCGCCTGTCCATTTGTGTTTTCGTTTAGAGAAATTCCCTGTATCTCTGGCTGAAGCAAAATATATTTTATTATTTAATACTGAAGTGCTGTAGTCTGAATATTTCGAATTAATTCCGGCATCTTCAATTTTATAACGTCCTGAATTGGCTTTAATTTGTTCCAGGTAATTTACGTTTTCTATATAAAGTTTTGCTCTGTTATCTTCTTTAAATTTATCATTAAACTCCGCCATAAGTTTGATCGCCTCATCCAATTGTCCGCTTGATTTTAGAGATTGGGCGTATCGATAATAATACTCTGGTTCGACTGCAGCTTTCATCGCAAATAATTCTCCATACCATTTTGCTGCGGCTTCATAATTTGAATTAAAATAATACGAATTTCCGAGTTTTTTAAACAAATCCTCAGACTTATATCCTTTCTCAGCTACTCTTTGATATACTTTAATAGCATCAATGTACGCAAAGCGATCATAACTTTTATCAGCACTAATAATTTTTGATTGCTGACCAAAGCTGTTCA
Organism: Flavobacteriaceae bacterium CRH; assembly: GCA_001507425.1. Classification (GTDB taxonomy): domain Bacteria; phylum Bacteroidota; class Bacteroidia; order Flavobacteriales; family Flavobacteriaceae; genus Flavobacterium. Next base: position 76,585 of record LMAJ01000013.1, on the reverse strand, counting down.
CTGAAAAGACACTGACAATTGCGAGATAATAAAATATATAACTTTTCATAATCACTATTTTAAAAGAAACGTGGATTACTCATTCTGTTTGTATTTTTGATAAATTCATAACGAAGGAATATTTCATGCGATCCTGAATTATAATTATTCAGCGTTGTGGTTTCACGATCGTAGCCATAACCAATATACAATCCATCAGTAATTTGAAAACCAGCCATAAGACTTACAGAAGCACTCCATCTGTAAGCAGCGCCCAAAACAAATCTATCCACAAACATAAAATTGGCCGAAATATCTACTTGTAACGGTGCCCCTTCGACCATTTTGGCCAGAATTGCGGGCTTAAATTTATAATACTCATAACGATCAAGATTAAAGACATAGCCTCCCATCAAATAATAATTGATTTTATCCTTGTAAATCGCTATATCATTATCGTCATAACGATTGGTTTCAATAAAATTAGGAACTGATAATCCGATGTAAGCTTTATCAGAATGCCAGTATACACCTGCTCCAACATTGGGCGAAAATTTATTGTCGAGATCCTGAAATTGCGGATCGCCCTGATCTTCGGGATTTAGCTTACTAATATCTAAATTGAATAAATTCGCCGTTCCCTTGATTCCAAACGAAAGTTTAAAATTTGCAGATGTCTGAACCGTGTATGAAAAATCAAGAGATAAATTGTTCTCATTTGTTGGTCCTATTTTGTCATTTACCAAAGAAAGTCCTACTCCCAAATTACTATTGTTTATAGGTGTATTTATAGAGAAACTACTCGTTTCCGGGGCGCCATCAAGACCAACCCATTGCGTTCTGTATAAACCAAAAATACTCAAAGCTCCGCGAGAACCTGCATAGGCCGGATTTATGTTTATAGTATTGTACATATACTGCGTAAATTGCGAATCCTGCTGCGCGAAACCGGCAATAGTTAATAAGGTAATGACGAGTGTAAATAATGGAGTTCTCATAGCATTTCAATTTATTTTTCAATTCGTACTATTTACAATTACTGCTATTTAAACAGGCTTGTAGAATATCCGCTTTAATTTCCGGACAGGTATAAATAACCTGTTTTATTGACAGGCTCATTGAGATATGTTGTATAAGTAATGACATAAAAATAAGTTCCGTCTGGTAATCTTTTTTGTTTATTAACCGTTGCTCTTCCTTCTGAAATTCCTCTAAAAACTACCGATTCATTATCATAACCATAAGCATCATAAACCAAAACACCCCAACGATCATAAATTTGCACGTAAGCATCAGGATAACATTTGATATTATCAATTCTGAAAATATCATTTTTATCATCTCCATTTGGCGATAAAGCATTATAAATAGTGATTTTGCAGGCATTTAAAGGCAGAATTGTCGGATCATCTTCTGCAATAGAATTATCATCAGAACTATCGGTTATCGTTACTTGTTTTGGATCTACTGCCTGTACTGTGGCTTGATTTTCTACAACTCCGGCATTAATATCTTCAGCCGTTAAAACATAAGTTCCAACAAAATTATCCGTATTGGTTGCGTCTTTTGTTAAGATAATTGGGTCTCCGGTAATAACGATTCCCGGTTTAGGATCTTTAATTACAATATTAACGAGTGGCACATTTCCGGTATTGGTAACTTCAAAATGGTACGTTATTGTTTCACCAATTTCAGCAAAGCCATTTTTATTTTCATCATTAAATATGCCTGTTTTAACAACGGCTATAGAAGGTTGCATCGTTAAATCTACATTGGTAAGGTCATCGTCTCCACCCAAAGTTGGGTCATCGCTGTCTGAAACATCAAATACTAATTGTCCGTCTGGCGCTTCTCCCGAAACAAGTGCCGTATTTACAACTTCGCCCTGAACGACATCGCCAATGGTTACGGTATAAGATGCCGTTGCTGTTCCTATCGCGCCCGGAATTAATATACCTGGAGTTACCGCGATTTTTGCGGTACCAATTAAAGGATCTGTTATTTCGATATTGGTTAAAATCACATTTCCTGTATTTTTAACAATGAAATTATAATTGATAACAGAACCTGCTCCTCCGTTACCCGTCAATATTCCACCTTTCACTAAAGTGATTTTTTTCAATTGAGGAACTGGTGTAACCGTAGGATCGTCGTTACCAATTAATGCAGGATCATCACTATCCGACAAATCCTGAATGGCGGTTCCTACAGAAGGTTGTGCCGTAACCAAAGCCTGATTGGTAAACGTTCCTAAATTAATATCAGCCTGAGTTAATACATAAGTTCCCGTGTAGTTGGTTACATTCAACTGACCGACCGGCAAACTAACAATTGGATTTCCTGAAATAGTTGCTTTAGGATCTGTAACGGTAACATTATTTAAATCTATAGCTCCTGTATTGGTAATTAAAAATGAATAACGTATTAGTTCTCCCGGCTGTGCGAAACCATCTCCGTTTGTATCTGAGAAAACACCTCGTTTAATTAATGTAATGGATGGTTGTAGAACTGTGATTTTAATGACAGCCTGATCGCAATTTGTGGCATTTAGATTTTCGCAAATTTCATAAACTATAGTGTAAACCCCGGATGAAGTTCCTGCCGGAACGCTTACTAAACCTGTAGCCGTATTTAAAACGGGAACGGCAGCAGAAGTAATAACATCTGCAGGCGAAAGCACATTTATTTTAACCTGAGCTAATGTTGGTGAGGTGTTTTCTAATACATCATTTGTTAAAACATTTACTACATCATTTGCTCCGTCTAAACCATTAATTCCGCCCGCAGCATCATCATTGGCAATAATTGGCCCTGAAATTACGGTGACAATAATATCAGCCTGACTGCAATTTGTTGCATTTAAGTTTTCACAAATTTGATATCTAATCGTGTAAGTTCCGCTAGGCGTTCCGGCAGGAACACTAACATTTCCGGTAACGATATCAAGAGTTGGAACCGGACCTCCGTTTATTGACGCTGCCGGAATAACTACTCCAATTGTAATTTCAGCCAATTGAGCTGCAACTCCGTTTAAATTATCGTTGGTAATCGCGTTGATAACATCGGCTTGACCGACAAATCCATTTATATTTAAAACCGTATCATTATTAGCCTCAATTAGCGTTGCAGTTACGGTAATAAATACAATTGCATCATCAAAATTAACAGGGTTTAAATTCTCTGCAATTCTATATTCAATTCTGTATAATCCTGCCGGAGTTTGAGGCGGAACACTAATAATTCCGGTTGCAGGATCAAGCGATGGTACATTTGGATTTCCGTTAACTGAATCTGCCGGATCTAAAATTGTAATGGTGATTTGACTGATATTGATCACTTTTACTTTCGCATTTTTCGCTTCTATCGATGAATCATTAAAACTGTCATTGTCTAAAACATTTAATGCATTTGCTGATCCAACATATCCGTTTACGTTTAAGTCAACATCATTATTTGCAATTATGGCAGCAACCGTAACCTCAACATTAATATCAGCTTCACTACAGTTTGAAGGATTTAAGTTTTCGCAGATTCGGTAATGAATTATATAAGTTCCTGCTGAAGTTCCTGCCGGCACATCAACATTTCCTGTTGTTGTATTTAAAACCGGAACCGGATTTCCTGAAACATAATCCGGCGGATTTGTTGTGCTAATGGAAGTTATAGTAATTTGCGATAACTGAACAGCAACTCCGTTTAATAAATCGTTAGCAATAGCATTGACAACGTTTATTGCGCCTTCGTAACCGTTAATATTGCCTGCAGAATCATTTACTGCTAAAATTGGTTCTTGTACCAATATCGTAATTATGGCTGTATCTGTATTCGTTAAATTCAGTTTTTCGCTTAAGCGATAGGTTATCGTATAAGTTCCTGTTGTTGTTCCTGCCGGAATACTAACAATTCCTGTTGATGGATTTAAAATTGGAATTAAACCTCCGTTAATAGAACTTGCAGGTACTAAAACATCAATTTGAACTTCTGACGGAATTACCGCAACTCCGTTTAATGTATCATTATCCAAAACATTTACAGCATTCGCAGTATTTACAGAACCATCAAATTGTGTAGCAGGCGAATCATCAACCGCATCAATTGGATTGGCAATAACGGTAATTGTAATAATGGCTTCATCGCAATTTGCTGGATTTAGTTTATCACAAATTTTATATACAATTTTGTATTCTCCTTCATGCGTTCCTGCGGGAACATCTACATTTCCGGTCAGTAAATTCAATACAGGGATTGGTGATCCGTTTATTGAACTTGCCGGAGTAACCAATGTTCGATTAATATCTGACAGCACTACTGGCGCGCCATTTAAAGTATCATTATTATAGGCATTCAAAACATTATTTGCGCCTGTGTAACCTATAATATTTCCGACTGCATCATCGTTTGCTACTATAATTGGAGCAATAACAAGAATATTTATAACCGCTTCATCACAATTTATCGGATTCAGTTTATCGCAAATTTTATATCGAATTTGATACGCTCCAGCCGGTGTTCCTGCCGGAATACTCACAAATCCTGTTGCCAGATCTAAGGTTGGAACTAAACCTCCGTTTATAGGGGTTGCAGGAGTTATTATGGTTGGATTTATCAAACTTGTATCTGTTACAAGAACTCCATTATAAGTATCATTATTTGTAAATGCATTTAGAACATTGCTTGCTCCTGCATATCCGTTTATGTTTGTAATGGAATCGTCTTCGGCTAAAATTGAAGGTTGATTTACAACAATTACAATCGTTGCGGAACTGCAATTTGTTGGATTTATTTTTTCACAGATTTCATACTGAATTGTATAGGTTCCTGCCGAAGTTCCCACCGGAACATCAACAAATCCTGTCAACAGATTTAATACCGGAACAATTCCGTTTGTTGAAGTTACAGGAGGCGTTGTACTTAAAGAATGTATATCGATTTGAAATATCGGAACTGGCGATCCGTTAAGTTCATCATTTGCCAAAGCATTCACCACATTGTTAGCGCCAACATATCCGTTGATGTTATTGGCAAAATCATTGTCGGCATCAATACTTGGAGCTGTAACAGTGATTGTAATATCAGCTTCACTGCAATTGGTTGGGTTCAGTTTTTCGCAAATTCTATAATGAATAACATAAGTTCCTGCCGAAGTTCCTGATGGCACATCAACATTTCCTGTAATTAAATTGAATACCGGAATTGGATTTCCTGAAACATATCCAGAAGGAGTTGCTGTAGAAACGGATGTTATATTGATTTTTATTAACTGAATATCCAGTCCGTTTAGTCTGTCGTTTGTAATCGCATTGATCACATTATTGGCGCCAACAAATCCGTTAATAGCATTTACAACATCATTATTGGCTACAATTGTTGGCACATCAACATTGATGGTTATGGTTGCTGTATCAAAATTAGAAAGATTCAATTTTTCAGTTAATTGATATTGAATGATGTAGGTCCCTGCAGAAGTTCCTGCCGGTACGTTTACACTTCCGCTTGACGGATCTAAAACAGGAATTGCACCGCTATTTATTGCTGTTGCGGGAACAATATTGTTAATCGTTACTTGCGACGGAATTACCGCAACGCCATTTAAAGTATCATTTGTTAAAGCATTTACAACATTGTTTGCGCCAACAAATCCATTTATACCGCTGGCTGTATCATCAACTGCAACAATTGCTGCTCCGATTACATTGATAAATACAGTTGCATCATTGCAATTCGCAGGATTTATTTTCTCGCAAATGGTATATTTAATTTCATAATCTCCCGCCGGAGTTCCTGCCGGAATACTAATATTTCCGGTTAACGGTTCTAATACAGGAATTGGTCCGCCGTTTATTGGAATGGCAGCAATATCAACCGTTAGAGTTACTTTTGAAATATCTGTTGCTGCTCCGTTAAGTCTGTCATTTGTCAATACATTGATTGCATTTGTTGTGGTTACATATCCGTTTATATTCGCAATTGTATCATCATTTGCTTCAATAATCGGTGCAGTAACTTCTATTGAAATGATAGCAGTATCGTTATTTGTCAGATTCAGTTTTTCGCTTAAACGATATGTTATATTATAATTTCCTGCGGCGGTTCCGGCATTTCCGTTTAACGGATTTAATATCGGAACTAAACTTCCGTTAATAGAACTTGCCGGAATTAAAACATCAATTTGAACTTCTGACGGAATAACCAAAACTCCGTTTAAAGTGTCGTTATCTAAAGCATTTATAGCTGTTGGATTTCCAACAAATCCATTTATGGAAGCAAACGGAATATCATTAACAGCATCAATTTGTGAAGGAATGACGGTTATAGTTATGGTTGCCTGATCGCAATTTCCTGTATTGAGGTTTTCGCAGATTTCATAAACAAATTTATATTCTCCGGCCGGAGTTCCCGCCGGAACATTTACCAAACCTGTTGCTGTATCAAAAGAGGGAACTGAGCCTCCATTTATTGCGCTCGGATTTGAAATAATGGTTGTTGTAATTGTTGTAGTGTCAATTGCTCCTCCATTTAATAAATCATTATCATAGGCATTTATAACATCTGCACCGCCTGAATAACTGTTTATATTAGCAACAGCATCGTCATTGGCAACAATAGGCGGTGCGGTTACATTAATTATAATAACGGCATCGTCACAATTTCCTGTTCGTAAATCTCCTGCAACTGGAGGAACTGCGGGCGTATTAAGATTTTCGCATATTTGATATTTTATTTGATACTGTCCTTCTGGTGTTCCTTGTGGAATATTCACTCTTCCGGAAGCTACCACCAATTCGGGAACTGGCGCACCGGGAGTTTTTGGAGTTGCAGGAATTAAAATTGAAGGTGTAAGAAGTCCAGCCAAATTGATGTTTAAAGCAACTCCGTTAAAAGTATCATTGCTTGTATAGGCATTAATTATATTGACCGCTCCGTTGTATCCGTTTACATTGGGCACAAGATTATCATTTATAACAAGTGGCGCAGGATCGACAACGATAGCAATACTTGCATCTGAACAGTTTGTTGGATTTAATTTCTCGCAAATATTATAGGTAATATAATACGTATCAGCAGGAGTTCCTTCCGATACGGTTACCCAACCTGTTGTTGTACTAAATGTTGGTACATTAGCTCCGGGATAAATTGGGTTTGCAGCGGTATCCTGCGTTACTGTTATTTCATCAAAGTTTGCAGTTGTAATTGGAACTCCGTTTAAACTGTCATTGTTTAAAGCATTAATTACATTTATTTGACCTGTATACCCATTAATATCTTCAGCTATATCGTCATTAGCGTCAATAAGTGTCGTTTCAACGGGAACAAAAATACTTGCTGTATCACAATTTAAAGGGCTTCCGATTTCGCAGATTCTATATTTTATTTCATAAACTCCTTTTACTGTTCCTGGCGGTACATTTACATTTCCTGTAGAAGTATCTAAAACAGGTACGTTTAAAACAGTAGGATCTATAGGCAAAGCCGGGCTAGTTACAGAAAGTGTTACATTAGATAATGTTGCCTGAGCACTTGCTAATCTGTCATTTGTTAAAGCATTAATAACATTGTTTGCTCCTGTATAGCCATTAACTGCGGGAGTTACAACATCAATTCTGGCATCAATTCCTGCTGTTGTTACTTCTATGGTTTCGGTTGTAGTGGAGCAATTGCTTAAATTTCCCACTTCGCAAATGGTATACGTTAAAGTATAATCATCAGCCGGAGTTCCCGCCGCTACAGCAATCGTATTGGTTAAAGAATCAAAAGTCAAATAACTTGAAACCGAATTTATCGTTACCTGAACATTTGATGTTGTTACAGCAACGCCATTCAAAGTATCGCTGTCTAAAATAGTCTGAGTTCCTGTATTTCCTCCAACATCACCAGATATCGAAGCAAAGTTTTCCGGAACTGCACATATTCTGTTAAAAATTGTAAAATCTGTATTTGAAGAAATACAAGTGTTCAAACCAATTCGGCGTACATAAATTTGGATATTTCCAGAAGGCAAACCGGTAAAAACATTACTCGCCTGAAATGTTATGCCGTCTTTACTATATTCATATCCCGTTCCTAAATCAGGATTCGTAATCGCAACTGTTCCTGTTGTATTACTGCAAGAAGGCTGTTGTGTTACCAAACCAACAGGCGCTGTAGGAACATCAAAAACATTTAAAGTAACCTGATTTGAAGTAGTCTGACAACCTGCCTGCGATTGTGAAATTAAAACTCTAAAATATCTATTTCCGGCAGTAGCATAAGTTGGTGTTGTATAAGAAGCTGTTGTTCCACCCGTGCCATCTGTTACATTCGTGTAAGGTCCTGTCAAAGCCGATGCCGTTTGCCATTGATATAATAATGTTCCTGACGGAATATTTCCTGTTGCCGTAACGGTAAATGTATGTGTTTGATTGATACAAACTTCTGCATTTGTGGGCTGTAAACTTATAATTGGAGATTCGAAACATCCACTTTTGCTGCATCCGAATTGACAACTCCACAACCAATTCCGGAATCGGTTACCTGTAATCTGTAGAAAGTTGGTGCGTTTACAGCTCCGGTTGTGTACGAAGTCGTGTTTGCTCCCGTTCCATCTGTTACGTTTGCCCATCCTGTAGTTCCATCTAACGATTTTTGCCATTGATACCCATAAGTTCCTGAACCATTTGCTGCGCCTGATGTTATCGTAAAAGTACCTCCTTCGCAAATATTACCTCCAACAGGCTGTAATGCTATTGTTGGATCTGCTATTACTGTCGCTGTTACAACATTGGTTATAAGTGTACAAGAAGGCGCTGTTGAAGTAATAACACAACGATAATAAGTTGTAGCTGTTAATGGTCCCGAAATATAATTTGCAGTTGAACCGCCTGTTCCGTCCGAAACATTTGTCCAACCCGTTGTTCCGTCTGCCGAACTTTGCCATTGATACGTAAAGTTGGCCGAACCTCCATTTGCTGAAGCCTGAGCCGAAATTGAAATAGTTCCTCCAACACAAACGGTTGGCGGTGTAGTTGGTTGTGTTGTAATACTCGGAATAATAACCGCTGCTATAGATGACATAACAGGATCACAGCCTTTAGTTCCGTCTGAAATGACAACCAGATAATATGTATTCTGTGTTAAGCCTGGAGTTGTATAAGTTGCAGAAGTTGCTCCCGGAATATCATTATAAGGTCCTGCCAGAACTATAGCATTTTTCCATTGATATGTATAATTTCCTGAACCTCCAGTTGCTGTTACATTTAAAGTTGCTGTTGAACCGCTGCAAATATTTGTTTTTTGAACGGGCTGCGTTGTAATCGAAACATCTGATAAAATTGTTACCGTTGCAACATTTGAGGTAATGGTTGTACAGCCATTTCCACCCGCTGAAACATCAACTCTGTAATAGGTTGTTTGGGTTAAAGCAGGCGTTACATAAGTTGTTGCAGTTGCGCCTGCAATAGCAGCAAATGTGGTATTGTTTAAACTGCTAAACCATTGATAGGTTAAGCCTGGCGTTCCGTTTGTCGCCGAAACTGATAAAGTATGATTTCCGCCGGAACAAATTGTAGTTCCTGTTGGCTGAACCGTTATTGTAGGGTCCGGAACCACAGTCGCGGTAACGGGATTAGAAGTCAATGTGCAATTTGTTGCTGATGAAGTAACGATACTTCTAAAAACAGTCGTTACGCTTAACGGATCTGAGGTAAAATTGGCGGTTGTTGCGGTTGGGTTTGTTTCATTTACAAAACCGGAACCTGAATCGCTTTGCCATTGATATGATAATGTTCCGGAACCTCCATTAATTAAAGCTGTAACACTCAAAGTTACTGTTCCACCGACACAAATGTCTGCAGGAGTTGTTGGTTGTCCGGAAATTGTAGTAACAAAAACCGGAGCTGTATTTGAGTACGTTTCGCAACCGCTTGAAGCCTGCGTAATGCTAACTCTGTAATATAAATTTGAAGTTAAAGATGCCGTTGTGTAAGTATCTGTAGTTGCTCCCGTTCCGCCTGAAACATTAGCCCAGGCAGATGTTCCGTCTGCAGAACTTTCCCATTGATACACTAATATTCCTCCTGAAGCATCGCCTGAAGCAACAACATTCATAGTGTGCGTTGCACCGGAGCAAATGGTATTTCCAACGGGTTGTTGCGTAACAATTGGATCAGGAATTACGTCTACCAATACATTATTTGAAGTAACCAAACCACAGCCATTTCCGGCAGCAGAAACATCAACTCTATAATACGTATCAGCAGTAAGAACCGGAGTTGTATAGGTATTTGAATTTGCTCCGGAAATTAATGCAAAACTCACATTATCTGAACTGCTAAACCATTGATAATTTAAGCCCGGAGTACCGCCATTTGCAGCAACGGTTAAAGTAAATGTTCCGCCTGTGCAAACAATTCCTGCTGTTGGCTGAATTGTAATTGCAGGATCAGGAACAACAGTTGCCGTAACCGTATTAGAAGTTAAAATACAATTTGTTGTTGATGCTGTAATTAAACATCTGAATTGTGTTGTAACATTTAAGGCATCAGAAGTAAAATTAGCCGTTGTAGCCGTTGGATTTGTTTCATTTACAAAACCGGAACCTGAATCACTTTGCCATTGATAAGTCAATGTTCCTGATCCTCCGTTTACAGAAGCTGTTACACTAACATTCACAATACCTCCAACACAAATTGCTGGCGGAGTTGTTGGCTGCGCTGTAATAGTAACAACATTCACTAATGCGGGATCCGAAAAAGCTTCACAGCCACTTCCTGATTGTGTAATTCTTGCTCTAAAATATAAATTAGAAGTTAATACCGAAGTTGTATAAGTATCTGAATTTGCTCCGGTTCCTCCCGAAACATTTGTCCATCCTGAAGTTCCGTCAACTGAACTTTGCCATTGATAGGTTATTGTTCCCGCTGTCAAATTTGTTGTGGTTGCCGCAACATTCATGGTATTTGTATTACCGGAACAAATTGTATTTCCTAAAGGCTGCGTTGTAATTACAGGATCCTGAACAACGGTAAGTTTAGCCACATTACTTGTAATTTGGGCACAAGTACTCGAAACATTTACCCGATAATAATATTCTCCAATAGTTAAAGTATTAATTGATGTAAAAGATGCATTTGTCTGGCCTGAAATATCTGACCAGCCGTTTATGCCATTTACAGATGACTGCCATTGATACGTATATGGGGCAACACTTCCTGATGGAGTTGTGTTTAAAGTTATACTTCCGCCTTCGCAAATTGTGCTGTCACTTGTTAATGCCGAAGTTGTCAAATCTGCTGGTCGAACGATATTTATTTCATCTGAATAAGCCGTACAAGAACCGTTGCTAATCGTCCATTTTAATCTTGTTGTTCCAACAGAGATATTCGTTACGGTTGTATTGAAATTATTTGGATTTGTAATGAGAGCTGTATTTCCCGGATTTGAAACAAAAGTCCAGGTTCCTGTTCCTGATGAAGGATTATTTCCGTTTAAAGTTACTGTTGATGCATTACAAATCGTTTGATCTATTCCCGCATCTGCTATTGGAGGCAAAGGATTTATAGTAACAGAAACCATACTTGAACTTGGAGGGCAAGATCCGTTTGAAATAGTCCACTGAAATTCATAAACTCCAGCCTGAGTTCCAAAAACAGCAGTTGTAGCTAAAGATGGCGTTTCGAAAACTACAGTTGTCGGACCTGAAATTTGTGTCCAAAGTCCTGTTCCAATTGTTGGAGTATTTGCATTTAAATTTAGGGTTTGAAATTCACATATAGAAATTGGCGATCCAGTAGCAGAAGTAGTTGGCAAAGGATCAGCAGTAATGGTAACATCATCAAAAAATTCACAGGAAAGATTGGTCGCTGCCCATCTTAAAACATAAGTTCCGGGTCCGTTTGGAGTAAAAGTCGAAGTTGGACTTGCTGTATTCGAAAAAGATCCGGTATTTGGTCCGCTAAACTGCGACCATTCTCCAGTTCCTACTGTAATGGTATTGGCTGCCAAAGTAGCTGTCGAAGATTGACAAATGGTTTGATCTGTTCCTGCTAGTGGAACTGTTAAATCTGCTGTAACTGTAATTTGAACATTCGTAGTTGTTGGCACACATACTGTTCCGTTTGTAACCGTCCAGCTAAAAGTATAAACACCGCCTGTTTGCGTTAGGTTAGAAACAGTAGTTGCTGGCAGAATTTCAGAACTAAAAACCGCTGTTGTTGGTCCGTTAACCTGAGCCCATTTTCCAGTTCCAATACTTGGTGGTGTTGCTGTAAGTTCAGTCACAGAACCACAGACCGCATTATCTCCTTCTGCAACGGCTGCTGAAGGTGAAGCGGCATATTCAACTCTGACCTGATCCGAATTATTACAGCTTCCCGAACTTACTGTCCAGTTAAAAACATAAATTCCAAATCCCGGATTCGTATATTTTGCATTTGAAAGTGTCGCATCATCAAAAGATCCTCCTGAAGGTCCTGAAAGGACTGTCCACAAACCCGTTCCCTGTGTCGGACTTGTTGCCGCAAGCTGAATTTCCTGCACGGGTAAATTAGCGCTACATAAAATTTGATCTGACCCTGCAATAGCTGTAGAAGCCTGACCATTAACCGTTACCTGAAGATCATCTGAAGATTCAGGACAAGAACCTTGCGCAGGAATCGTATATCTAAAAACATACGCACTTGGTATTAAGCCCGTTACTGCAGCACTATTATTTCCTGTTGTAGTTATGGTTGGTGCTCCGCTTCCTCCGGAAACATACGTCCATGTTCCAGTGCTGGTTGCATTTCCTACCAAATAAAGAGGACCAGCCAAACAAGTAGAATAATCTGAACCTGCGGCTGCAACTTCGGTAACTTTTATACTCACCTGATCTTTACTCGAAGGACAATTTATTCCTGTATAAGTTGTCCATTCTAAAATATATTCTCCCGTTATTAATCCGGATAAAGTCGAATTCGAAGCTGTTACATTAGAAAAAACAGGAGAATTTGGACCGCTAATTAACGACCATAATCCACTTGTTCCAGCGTTGGGCGTTGTCGCTCCAAGTGTAACACTTGTTTGATTACAAACCGTTTGATCTGATCCTGCAAAGGCAGTTGACGGAGCCTGGTTACTATTTAACTGAACAGTATCTGAAGAAACAGCACAAACGCCTCTCAAAATTGTCCATTTATAAACCCACGAACCCTGGGTTAAACCCGTTACTGTTGTTGCAGGATTGCCCGGATCTGTAATAATGGGGCCGTCGCCTCCACTCACAAATTCCCACAAACCCGTTTCACCTGCGGCTGGAGTATTTCCTGTAAGTGTTGAAACTGAGTCACAAACATTTTGATCATTTCCTGCCTGTGCAACTGTAATTGTTGGCGCTATTGTTATAGCAACCGTATCTTGTGCATCTGTACAACCTACATTACTTACTGTCCATTGAAATTCATAATTTCCATCACTTAGTCCTGTTACATTGGTATTAAATTGAGATGGATTTGCAATTGTTGCCGCCGTCCCTGCCGTTTGTATCCATAAACCTGTTCCTGGTAAAGGATCATTCGCTGCTAAAGTTGTAGTAGTTGTTCCGTTTACCAGACATTGATCTGTTCCGGCATTTGCGGTCGCACCTTGTATATTATTTGTTGAAATGTCTACCGTGTCCGAAGAACTTCCACAGCCATTAACTATTGTCCATGTAAAAGTATAAACCGTATTTTGTGCCAAACCAGAAGCAATCGCATTCGGGTCGTTTACATTATTAAAAGTAATTCCCGCATTTGGAGCAACTGTCCACGTTCCTGTTTCGCTGGCAATTGTTGCATTTCCCTGCAATTGAACCGGAGATCCAAAACAAATTGACTGATCAGGTCCCGCCTGCGATTGTGTTGGAGTTGCATTTGATACAATAACTTCAGCAATACTTTGCGTTACCTCACATGCAGGCCCGCCAGAAATCGTCCACCTAAACCTGTATTTTCCGTTTACTAAACCGGAAACGGTTGTTTCAGGATTTTTAACATCAAGAAATGTTGCTGTTGAAGGGCCTGAAACTTGCGACCATGTTCCTCTTCCTCTTGTTGGCGTATTTCCAGCCAATTGAGCTGTTGTTAAATTACAAGCTAAATTTTGTAATGTTCCTCCGCTTGAAGCGGATGGTGGCGCTGATATTACAATCGAAATATCATCATAAACCGTTTCGCACTGGCTTCCCGGATTTGGCGCTTTTATCAATCTAATTACATAAGTACCTGAAACTCTTAAACTATCAATTGTTACCGCATTTCCTGAAAAGTTTACTAATGGTGTCGGAAATGAAGGATATGTTGGTGTAAGCGGCGTTGGGCCTGTTACAATTTGCCAGCTCAGTTGTCCGTTGCCTGTTGAGGTTACAGGAATAGTTACTGAAAATTCGCTACAGGCTAATGTTTGATCAGGACCTCCTGATATTGACATTATTTCTTCTAAAGTAACGCTATAAGTTCCTGTAGATACACATCCTGTTGTACTGTTATTTAAAGTATATAAAAAATTATAAGTCCCCAATACAGTCATACCGCTTACTAACGTTGAAGATGAATTAGGATTTTGAATTGATGCCGTAATTGGCCCTCCGGTTTGAGTCCACTGAACGGTTTCGTTTACATATAACGGAATTGTTCCCTGCAAAACAGTTGAGGTTCTTCCGTCGCAATAAATTAAATTAGCATCTCCAACATTTGTTACGTCTGCCGTTGGCGCAGGAACTGTTATCGTAACTTCATCAGTTCCGTTGGCACAATTCCCAGCAACCGTCCATCTTAAAACATACGTTCCTTGTATTAAACCATTAACATTGGTATCGTTATCATTGGCGTTTGAAAAATTCGGAATATTTGGTCCTGAAACTACCGTCCACGTTCCTTGTTGTTGTCCGGGAGTATTTCCTCCAAAACTTCCATTAAGATTAACATTTTGTGTAGAAGAATAACAATTTGAAAGTGTAATATCTCCTCCAGCCGTTACCGGTTCGATTCCGCCTAAAGTCGTAATAACAACTTCATCAAAACTTTGGCAATTTGAAGCGGTATTTTCTACCGTCCACCTTAAAGTAGTACTTCCTGATGTTGCGCCCGAAACCGTAATTGAAGCATTTGGCGAATTTGGATTAATAATTCCAATTCCTGCATTATTATTGCCTGTTATCGTCCAGGTTCCCGTTTCAGAACTTCCAACAGCATTTCCGTTTAAAGTGTACGTTCCCTGACAATAAGTTTGGTTTGCTCCTGCATTTGCTAATGTTATGGGTTTAATGGTAATAACAAAATCATCAAAAACAGTAGATCCGTCCTGACATTGCGCCGTTAACCTAAAACCATAAGTATTTCCCGGGCTAGCACCTCTAACCAAACTTTGAAGACTTGTTGGATCATCAATAACGACCGACGGACCAGATATTTGAGTCCAAACAGGATTTTGCAAATAACCCAATCCTGAATCTGTATTTGCTGTTCCTAAAAGCAGAAACTGATCATGAGGTAATCCTCCTTCTCCGCCAGGACATATAACCCTGTCTACATTTGCATTTACGGTACAGTTTTGAGAAAAACTTACTATTGGTAAAAGAAATAAAAATGATAATAAAACTCCTTTTGCGGTTTTAAAATCCAAATTTGAGTAAATTAATTTCATAAATCTTTTATTTAAAATTTAAAAAATGAATTTCTGTGCTAATTGGTGATCAAATAGTTATAACTGAAATTATATCAGATAAAAGCAATTGATACTAAGAAAAAGGCGCTTAGGAGTAGTAATTGTAAGATCTTAAAATTTATATTTTTATTTCTAAAAATACAGCTGTAATTCTAAGAATTTTATTTTTTGGATAGGAAGTAAGATTGTTAAAACATCAAATAATATCATCATTAAGATTAAGATAAAATTAAGAAAAAACTTAAAATAAAATCTTAAGAACATGTTGCAAGTTACAATATGAAACATCAATATTCTTACAATTTATGTTTTTGAAATAATAATATCTTAATTTTAATCTACTTTAAAAAACAACTGAAATACAAATAATTATAACTAAAAACATTCACTTTTCATTCAATTAACCTTCAAAAATAACTGTTACTAAATATTACAAAATACAAATCAATAATTACCTCATCACAGTATTGCTTTAGAACGCCATTAGTTTTTTTAATAATTAACAAACATCATTATTATGAAAAGCAAATTTTTACTTCTTGGAACATTGCTATTACTTCCAATTTATTTAATACAAGCTCAGGAAAAATCTACCGGAAATTGGCCGGACAGAACTGTTTTACCAATTGAAGCCTATCAGAAAACAGGTAAAATCGAACCGAACATTAAAGATTCTGATCCTATCGAATGGCCTAAAGAAATCAGTGCGCCCGAAGGAGCTCCAAATGTATTATTGATTCTGATTGACGATGTTGGTTTTGGAGCAACTTCTACTTTTGGAGGCCCGGTTCCAACGCCTAATTTTGACGCTTTGGCAAAAAACGGATTACAATACAACCGCTTTCATACTACTGCGGTTTGTTCGCCTTCCAGAGCGGCACTTATTACGGGTAGAAATCATCATACTGCTGCGACAGGTATTATTATGGAATTTTCTACTCCTTATCCCGGTTACAATAGTTTAGTACCGAAAAGCGTTGCTACTATAGGAAAAATTTTAACAGACAATGGTTACGGTACTTCATGGTTTGGTAAAAACCATAATGTACCCGATTGGCAATCTACTCCGGCGGGGCCTTTTTATTTATGGCCAACGGGTTTGGGTTTTGAATATTTTTACGGATTTCTTGGAGCTGATGCGCATCAATTCAGACCTTCTTTAATTGAAGGCACAAAACCAATTGATCCTTATTTGGTTGATGGCAAAGTAGATCCTGATTATATTTTAGACAAAGATTTGGCAAATCACGCTATTAAATGGATTCAGACACAAAAAGCGGTTTCTCCAAACAAACCATTTTTCGCTTATTATACTCCGGGAACGGCACACGCACCACATCAGGCACCAAAGGAATGGATTGCAAAATTTAAAGGGAAGTTTGATTATGGTTTTGACAAACAACGTCAAATGACTTTCGAAAAACAAAAAGCGTTGGGAATTATTCCGAAAGATGCAAAACTGGCACCCACTCCAAATGATTATCAAAAATGGGATGCACTTAGCCCAAACATGAAAAAAGTTGTGGCCCGGGAAATGGAAGTGTATGCAGCGCAACTGGCTTTTTGTGATGACCAGATAGGAAGAGTAATTCAGTCTATAAAAGATTTGGGTGAACTTGACAATACACTTATCATTTATATTATGGGAGATAATGGTGCCAGTGCCGAAGACCCAACCGGGCAAGGATTGACAAGCGAAATTGGAATTATGGTAAACGGCGAAAAAGACACCGAAGAATTTATGCTAAAAAATCTGGATGAATTTGGCGGCCCGTGGACACAGGAACATTATTCTCAAAGCTGGGCGCATGCCATGAATACGCCTTATCAATGGGATAAAAAAATAGCATCGCATTTGGGAGGAACAAGAACCGGAATGGTGATTTCATGGCCAAAAAGAATTAAACAAACAGGGCAAATCCGCAGTCAATATGCTCATATTACAGATATTGTACCTACCATTCTTGAAGCGGCAAATATTCCTGCTCCAACATCTGTAGACGGATTTAAACAAACACCTATGGCAGGAAAAAGCCTTGTGTATAGTTTTGATAATGCTTCGGCACCAGAAACGCATACGACACAATATTATGAGATTATTGCCAACAGAGGAATTTATAAAGATGGATGGCTGGCCAATACAACACCACGAAATTTACCCTGGCAAGGGCATCCAATTCCGTCAGAAGATCCTATGAAAGATTATAAATGGGAATTATACGATCTCCAAAAAGATTTCAGTCAGGCTGAGAATGTAGCAGCTAAAAATCCTGAAAAATTAAAAGAACTTCAAAAAGCCTTTTTAGAAGAAGGAAGAAAATTCAATGTATTTCCGTTGGATGATCGCTATATAGACAGAGTAAATCCTGAGAATCGTCCGAATCTGAATAAAGGAAGAACCAGTTATGTTTATCATGAAGGAAACTCCCGTATTACAGAAGGTATGGCTCCAAACATGAAAAATACTTCGTTTAATATTGTGGCAGATATTGAGGTAAAAGCGGGCGACGAAGGAATGATTATTACGCAAGGCGGTTATTTTGCCGGTTTAGCATTAATGCTCCAAAAAGGAAAACCAACTTTTGCTTATGCGTTTTCTCATTATCCTCAATCAAAATGGACGATACAATCGCCAACAGCTTTAACAGCCGGCAAACACGTTGTTACCGTTAATTTTGATTATGCGGGCGGCGGCGTTGGTAAAGCAGCAAAAGTTACTTTATTAGTAGACGGAAAAACAGTTGCAAGCGGCGATATCCCAAAAACAGTTCCAAGCCGATTCTCTGCTGACGAAACTTTAGACGTTGGCGAAGACTTTGGTACTCCGGTAGTACGAACTTATGACGTGCCTTTTACTTTTCAGGGTGAAATAGATAAAGTTACCGTCAATTTAAAATAATAAATTAGATTCAAAAATATAAAAGTCCCGGCTATTAAAACAGTTGGGACTTTTATATTTACATAGTTTTACTAATGAAATATTTATGTCAAAAATTAATATTTTTACTTGAGTTGCTTTATGATCTAAAATAGTTGATGTATTTTTGATTGATTCATTTTTTAGAAAAATAAATTCTATTGTATTGATATTTTGATAATTAAGTTCAGAAAACAAATTAAAAAAACAAAATGATAAAATATAATCCTGCTGATTTTGAAGTGGTAAAGAATATTGCTTTGACATTTCCCAGTACAGAAGAAAGTATTTCGCATGAAGGAACTCCATCTGTAAAGGTTCGTGGCAAATTGATGTGCCGACTTCATGACAGCGGTGAATTTATTCCTATCCGGCTTGATTTTGAGTTACGTGATAAATATTTAGACAGTCATCCTGAGATTTTTCATTTACCCGATCACTTTAAGGCTTATCCGTACATCTGTATGTGGATACACAACTATAACATAAAATTGTTAACTGAAATACTCGAATTGAGCTGGAAAGGACTCGCAACAAAGAAACAGGTAAAGGAATACGACGAAAAAAGCCAAAATTAAATCAATTTTGGCTTTTCATTTATTTATGCCAGGGTTTTAAAGCCCCGCTTTATTTAAAAGATATAATCTGTACTCAAAAAGTTAGAGTCGTGATCTCTTACAATCGAATTAAACAACTTTTTATTTGCATCTGTTGCTTTAGTTGCAACCAGTGAACGGATT
The DNA here is from genome assembly GCA_001507425.1 of Flavobacteriaceae bacterium CRH. GTDB lineage: Bacteria > Bacteroidota > Bacteroidia > Flavobacteriales > Flavobacteriaceae > Flavobacterium. The sequence continues at coordinate 57,292 of LMAJ01000013.1, read as the reverse complement.
GAAAATGAACGAAGCGCATCTGATATTGACAAAGTTCCCTCGGCACTGTCTTTTCGTCCGGTAAACGGAAATACGTCTGGCCCGCGTTGCGATTGACAATTGATGTTTACACGACTTACCAAATTCACAAACGGATCAATTAAGCTTGCTACTTCTCTCGGATCTTCACTAAAAATACTCACCTGCATTCCGTGCGAAGCGTTGATTTGATAATCTATTGGTTCATCGATTGAATCAAAAGGCACAACAGGAATAATTGGACCAAATTGTTCTTCATGATACAATTTCATTTTATCATTTACAGGATAAACTACAGCCGGGAAAACAAATGAATTATTGGTGTAACCTCCGTTTTCGTTTATAATTTTTGCTCCATTTGCTAAGGCATCATCTAAACATTTTTTAAGATAATCCGGTTTATCAAATTCCGGAAGCGGCGTGATTTTTACATCTTTATCCCACGGAAGTCCTGGTTTTAATACTGCAACAGCATCACTTAATTTTTGAACAAATTCTTCAGCCACTTCTTTCTGTACAAAAATTAATTTTAATGCGGTACAACGTTGTCCGTTAAAAGATAACGAACCAAGCAAACATTCATTTACGGCAACATTTAAGTCTGCATGTTTGGTTACAATTGCAGCATTTTTAGCATCAAGGCTTAAAATAGAACGCAATCTGTTTGCTTTTGGATGCAGTTTCTTTAAGCCATTTGCCACTTTACTGGATCCGATAAAAGCCAGTACATTTACTTTTCCACTTTCCATTAATGGAGAAATAATCTCTGCTCCTCTTCCGTAAAGCGTATTTACAGTTCCCGGAGGAAATGCTTCTTTAAAGGCATTTAATAAAGGATAATGCGCCAAAACACCATGTTTAGGCAGTTTAAATAAAATCGTATTCCCCATTATAAGTGCAGGAATCAAAGTCGTGAAAATTTCATTTAAAGGATAATTAAATGGCCCCATACTCAGAACAACGCCAAGAGAAGATCGTCTTATTTGTGCCAAAACGCCCTCTGCTTCTTCAAATCTTGAAGATTGCCTGTCCAGGTCTTTTAAGGCATCAATTGTTGCATTGATATATTCTACTGTTCTGTCAAACTCTTTGGTTGAATCAGGAAGGCTTTTTCCGATTTCCCACATCAATAATTTAATAACGAGTTCGCGTTGCTGAATCATTAGGTATACGAATTTCTGCATACACTTAATTCGATCCTCTACGCTCATTGTTGGCCAGACACCTTGCCCGTCATCATAAGCGGCAACGGCTGCATCCATAGACGCTAATGCTTCTTTGGCAGAAGTATGCGGTATTGTACCAACCAACTTGCGTTTAGGTCCGTCTGCGCCATTAACAAAAACGGGAGAAAAAACCTCTGTTACATCGCCATTCCACGGAATTAACTCGCCATTTAGCAAGTATTCTCTCTGATGAATTTCTGAAATCTGATATTCCTGGGGAATCTGGTTTTCTTCTACAAATAAACTATCGATAGCGGATAAGGATGCTTTTAAATTTTCCATACATAAATATTTAGTTGATAACTAATTGAATTAAAATAAGTATTAATTGTGCCTTGAAAATATCCTGCAATTTTGGATTATTAAATGGTGCAGAATTTTATAAGACAACAAATTACAAAATCAATTTGATAAATAGGCAATGACTATACCTTTAATTTAAAACCATAAAAATCAGCATATTCTAAATTAACCAATATTTTTTTTTGTTTTATTTCGTCAATTTGCTACTTATTAGTATTGATATTTAAAGACGGGAACATTATCTATGACTAGTCATTTGGTATAATTGGAGTGATTTAAATGTAAAACAAACATTTAAATAAAAACAGAATATAAAGTTATAAACAGCTATATATCAAAAAAATAACTATTTTTAAGTCCCCAATTTTTTGAAACTGTTTTTATACCTGCATAATATGACCAACCAAAATCTGAAAAAATATGAAGTGGTTTATCAATTTAACAGTAAAATTTAAAGACAAATTTTCGAGTCCAAATGCTACGAATGAAGGTTTGGAAAATTTAGAAAAAGGAAAGCGACTTTATAATTCGAATCAAATTCAGGATGCTTTAGTTCATCTTGACAATGCCATCAATTTAGGTTTTGATAACGGCGCTTATGAAATAAGGGGCAATTGTTTTCAAAAACTGGATTATCACTATAAAGCCATTGAAGATTTTGACAAGGCAATAGAAATGAATCCTTTAGAGTTTTCTTATTATTACAGCCGGGCGGTTTCAAAAAAAGCTATTTTAGATTTTACGGGTCAGATCGAAGATCTGCATAACGCTATTTATTATTACAAGAGAAATAAAAGTATCGAAAATAATTTCCTGAAAATATTTGAAACTGATTTGCTAATTGCAAAAACTTATATCGAAGGTTTAAAACAAAATATTACTGATTTGCATCATACTCCTTATCTGGAAATTAAAACTTTAATTAGAGATTCTTTGCATCTTATAAAGAAAGTAAAACTCAAAAACGTAAGGTCCGGTTTTCAACATAAAGCTGATATTAAAAACTGATTTATAAATCGATATTTTTCTGTATTTCTGTAGTTAACTTTCTTATGCTTCTATGGAGCATGCTTCGTGTATATTTCTTTTTGCTTTCGTAATCTTTTGTACATTTTTCGAGTTCTGCGAGAAGAAACTTGAAATTATTGTATAAAACCGTAATTTCTGCCATCTCTTTACGAATTCTAACATCTTCTTCTGATTCTATTTCATCAACATTGAGCAACATATATTCATATTTTTGAAATACATCCAATAAATTTCGATGTTCTCTATTATCAATTCCCTGCATAATTATGTTACTCCAATATTTTATAAATTAAAAAAGCTGATTACCGAATCATTATTAACAAAGGATCTGCATCAAAATCAGGATCAGACAAAGGCAGCGATCGTAATGTTGCGGTTTTCATTTTAGCTGAATTTCCAGTTATAGTATTCAATGCGGTGTTCAATAAAATTTCAGAAGAATTTCCCAAAGGAAAAACGGCAGCTTGCTGAATTTCATTTACGGCAATTATCGGATTTATTCCTTCTGAATAATTTCCTTCGTGTCTTGAATTGAATAATTTATAGATTGCCGGATATAAAATCCATCCTTTTGTTCCGGGAATTCGATCATCTTCTATGGGGAAACCGGCCACATCTTTTCCGAATGTTTTTTCTCCAATGGTAATGACTTCCATGTAAGGTTTTAGATTATTGATAATAAGTTCTGATGCCGATGCGGTTCGATTTCCGCATAAAATATATATTTTATTAATCGCCGGATGTGCGCTTTGCAGGGCATCAAAACTTATTTTAGATTCATTGCTTTCTAATGCCTGTTTAAATGACTGATCGACATTGCCTCCGTTTTCATTTCCTTCAAATTTTATAAAAAGATCGCTTGATTTTATGTTTGGAGCCAGGATAATACTCAATGCGGTTGCTGATGCGATATCTCCTCCTCCATTATATCTTAAATCCAAAACAAGTTCGGTTATCGATTTACTTTTTAATTCCTGAAAAATTTGAAGAAATAATTGCGCCTGACCCACATCAAAATGCGGAATTTCGATATAGCCTGTTTTAGTATTTTTGGCTTCGATTACCTGATAATTTATGGGTTGTCCAAAAGTATATCCTTGTAATAATGAAATTTCTTTTGAATCAGAAAAGCCAGATTCAGCTGAATAAGAAGTGATTTCTAAATCTAAATTAGATGATCCTATTATACTTTTATAAAGCTGATTATAATTAACCGTATTTAAGGCTGTACCATTAATTTTTGTTATCAATTGCCCTCTTAATAAGCCGTTATTTTTTGCAGGAGAATCATATAATACATATAAAATCACGCCATAAAACTTACCCTGAAATTCAATAAAAGACAAATCAAATCCGTATTTTCTTCTGATGCTTTGCGGTGCTGTTTCCGGTAATTCAGGATGAATGGCGTATGAATAAATGTCATCTTTCTGTAATAGTTTACTAAAATATTCTTTTGGATTTAAGGATAAATCAACGTGATCCGGCATTTTATTATTCCATCGATAATATTTTTTCATTTGCTGATACATCCAGTCATTCACATATTGATTGGTTCCGGTTTCATAAACCTCAGGTACCTCATCGACTTCGCACGAAGTCAATGACATTACAACAATAAGAAGAAAAAACAATCTGATAAAAGAAGAATATCTCATTTCGATTTTTGAAAATTTAGGAACTAAAAATCTTTAATACATAATAAAACAAAACTGAGTTAGAAATCAAAGAAATCGGTTATGTTTAAACTTCCGTCTACACTTGAAAATTTGCCATCTGTAGTTTGTTTTTCTTCGAGCATAATTAATCCTGATTTGTCTTTGGTCATTAACATAATTACAAAAACCTGCTTTCCGGCTATGTAAGATTCTGTTGTTCCCTGTTTTACCAATTCCATTTTAATAATTGGAGGCAACGAAGCAGGAAATTCGACAAAACTACTGTATTCGTCTTTTCCGATGTTTTTTGCTATACCTACTGTTTCTCCGTCTAATTTTCGCATAATTCCGTCTAGTTTTCCATCATATCCGCTTGCAGAATATCGATTAATTGTTGGAAAAATAAATTTGAATCCTGCATTTCCGGGCTTTGTTAATACTCCGGGTTTTGTAGATAAGACGTTGTCAACCCATAAATCTTTTTTGGTATAAAACGAAATGGTATCAATATCCTTTTCACTTGTTATTTGATAGGAATGCAAAATTTCTTTGCTTCTTTTATTTGTAATCACAACATTATTGGGTTCATTTTCATAGATCACAAAATCATAATCTTTGACAATATTTTTGACGAATGCATTCTTATTTCCAATTTTTATTACTTTGCCATTAACAGCAATCTGAATAGAATCTGCCCGTGCATTATAACCTATAATAACCAACTTACCCGGTTTTTGCTGTTGGTAATAAGGAACCAATTCGTCATTTGCGCAAGACCCTAATAAGAGAAGTGCCATTATAAAAAAAAGTGCTTTTACAATCTTGTTTTCCATTTTATATATTTAATTAGCAACCGTTTTTGCTCTTCGGTAAAAACAATTACTGATTTATTTTTTAGTTTTTGATAAATTTTATTTTTATAGAAATAGTAGCATTCGCCAGTTCTATAAAACATTTCCTTTGGCAATTCATTACAGCAATTTGATTGTTATAAAACATCGTTTCATTTTTATTACTGACTGAGTTTTAATGGCAAGGAAAAATCTTCTGCATATCACCGAGCCTTTGAATTGTAAATTCCTGGTTACGGCATATTTTTTAATTTAATTTAGGTGCTTTTTTAGAAACATTTTCTAAAAGTCCTTCGGCAGTAATCCATATTTTGTCAATTTCATAGCCTACAAAGCTTGTGTTTTCATTTAAAAATGAAATATAAACATTATGATTGCCTTTAAGTTGTGAAATATCTAATGCATAATCCGCAAAATATGCAGCATCTATCGTGGATCCCCTAGTTAACAATATTGTCCCTAAAAGAGTGGCTGTGGATGGATCTGGTGATGTAGATCCATAAATTAAAATATTATGATTTCCATCGTAAATAGAAGGCTGAGCTGTAATATTCAGTTCAATTTTTCCGCTGTAATAAGTTAAATCTATTGGAGGCATGATGGCCCAATTTTGCTCTATTTGTTCGAGAGGTGCACCAGTATTGAAATCTATATTATATGTTGCTAAAATATTTATATTACCCCCGACTATAGCACCGGTATTTTGGTCTATTTGAATATTTTTTCCGGCAATCCAATTACTGTTATTTCCGTCTTTATCGAGCAAAACCCAATCAGAAACATCTCCATCCTCAAAATTGTCTTCCCATATTGTAAAACTACTAGGTGCAGGTTCTACTTCAGGATATTCAGGTTCAGGATCTACAGCCTCTGGTGGAAGAGAATCAAAGGGATCATCATTTTGGCAAGAACTCACAATCAGAGCTATAATTGCGAATAAAAAAAAGTTTTTCATGTTTTGTTTGTAAAAAGCATGGGCAGAATTTCTACCCATGCTGAATTAAATATTTATTAACCTAAAAGTATTAGAAGTTTGTAAACTTCGTCCAAGTGTTAGTCCAGTTAGCTTCTGTTTTGAAAGCTCCTGTAGCACCTGTAAAGTTTAATGTACCATCATTGAAGAATGGTTGTGTAAGTGCCCAACTTGTAGCTGGATTTACTGTTGAAGTTGAGTTACCAAGACCTAAACTTGTTGTTGTAGGCAATACTGGATTAACAAATCCGTGAATAGATAATGCTGACCAGGTAGAAGCAGATGGTAATGAAGGAGACTCCCAGTTGATTCCTCTGTTGTATCCTGTAACAGTAACGTTAGCCAAACTGATTTGTCCTAATCTACGAACGTGGATTGCATTTTCATATAAACTAGCAACTGTAGCAGAACTAACTCCAATGATAGACAATTGAGAAATAACAGGACGCGTGATAATTGCCGTAGAAGTACCTGTAGCGTTGTTATCTAACTCAATTCCATTAGAATCAGGATTTCCACCGCTTAAACTGTGAGTAGAATTGCTATCTGCAATTGCAACAGCTTTTGTAATTGTTCCTGTATATCCAAGATCAAAATCAAAATTGTCATCATCCGGAGCAAAAGAAACTAAATGTGAAGCATTTACTGTTCCTCCAAAAAACTCAAATGAGTCATCTCTTCCGTAAGATACCTGAACGTGATCTATTACAGTACCAGAACCAACACCTCCTAAAGTTAATCCGTTGATTTCAACTCCGGTTATAGCATCTAAGATACGTCCTGCAAATTCGATACGAACATAATTTAAAGCTCCACCATTATGAGCATTATTAGAACCTCCATAATAAAAATCAGAAGGATTAGTAACCTGATCTCCTAAACCTTCGATTACATTGGTTACTGATCCGTTATTTACGGCAGCATCACCCAATATAACAAGACCACCAAAATCTCCCGGAGTAGCTGTTGTAGCAGCACCGTCTAATAAATTGTAACTTGTAAAAATAACCGGTGCAGTTGCAGTTCCTTGTGCATCAATTTTACCTGTTTTAGTAATTACAAGAACTCCTGTAGCAACACCTGCAGCAAGAGGTTTAGCTTTAATAAATGTTCCTGCCTGAATGGTTAATGTAGCACCAGATTTTACACGAACTACACCATCAATTTCCCACACTTTGTCACTTGTCCATGTTGTGTTTGTTGTAATATCTCCACTTACAGTTTGTACTGTTACAGGATATCCTGTGTAATCAGCACCAGAAGCTTTCATAGAAAAAGAAGAATCTGCAGATGAATCATCATTTTGGCAAGAGCTGACAGCCAGAGCAATCATTGCACATAGAAAAAATTTTTTCATAATAATTTTATTAATGCTATATTTGCTGCTATTACAAACTAGGCCTTTGGAGAGAGCAGCAAAATATCTTTCCTCAGGTCTTTCTCTTTTTTGGTAAAGTTCCTTTTTCATAAACGATCCCGCTTTACCATCGGGGCTTATACCTATACTTCCATCTTTCACTCATAGGATTTTTTTAACGCAGCGAAAGGTTCACTTTCCATTCTTTTAAAAATTGATATTTCAATTAGTAAAGAACATCTTTAAAGTATTGTATCGCATTTTTGCTTTATGCACTAAACAAAAAAGAAATCTAATACTTACAACTAAATACATTAGCTTTTGAAAAACCAAAATATCATGGCTGTTTTTTATTGTTAACGGTTTCTTAATATATCGCCCTTTCTGCATTTGAAATTCAATGAAATTGTTGAATAATGATTAACTAAATGTGTTATATCACTTTCATCTTTCAAATAACAGATAGGCTTAAAATGAATAATTAAGTGACAAACTTATAGTTCTCCCGTTTTTAGCTTTAAATACTTCCCTGTCAAGATCCTGATCGAATTTGTTTGTTGCACCTGCTCCCAGACTAAATCGCTCTCTTGGATTTACAACACCCGAGATATCTTCTATTTTACTGTAGCTGTTTGCATTGTTATATGTTTCTATACCTGCATCGAACATGTTTTTCATACTGCATTTTAACTCCAGGTTTCTTTCTTTAAAAAATTTGTAACTCACCTGAGCATCCGTTACAGCATAAGGTTTGCGAATTTCCTCGGCAAAATATTCAAATCCTACAAGTATGTATTGATCACCAACAGCATTATGCCTAAGGCTGAAACCTAAACGTTCGCCAACATAATCAAGACCTAAATTATAAGTATAAGGCGATTGCCCGTAAAGAGGTCTGTTTGCTTCATAAAGTCCACCTGTACCGTCTATATTAACATATGAAGTAACCTTTGTGTCGTTTACAGAGGCGTTACCATAAACAAACAAATTTTTTAGAATATCGCCTTCGCCTAAAAAAGAAAGGTTTTTATAGAACTCTAATTCTACACCCCAAAGTTTGGCTTTTCTCGAATTGGTATTATAGATATCACGGGCACCGGATGGATTTGAAAACCCTACTGCTTCGATTGGGTCATCTATATTTTTATGATACACGCCAAAAGATAAAAGTTCACCGCCTGATGGAAACCACTCTAATTTTAAGTCATAATTGTTGGCAACACTTGAAACTAATCCGTTTGTATAATTGTATATTTTAGCAGAACGGATTGGATCGAAATACGGAATGGTTAATCGCTCTGCAAATTGTGGTCGCAAAACAGATTTGTTATAACCAAGCCTTACATTCATTTTATTAGTTGGACTTATAATTAAACTAGCTGATGGCAGAAATTGCCAAACTTTATCATCGCCCTGAACTTTTGGAAAATCATTAGGAACTTCAGACTGGCTTTCTATTTGTGTATAAATATAACTTTCGGCTCTTACTCCCCACACTAATCTTACATAGCGGCCAAATTTGTCATCCAGCATTAAAAATGGTGAATGTATTTTTACATCGCCAACATATTTATTACCATATATTCCAAAATCCTGCCAGCCAAAACCTCCGTAATAATAATTTGACCCGTCTAAAAATTGCGACAACGGCTCATAAATTTTTGCTCGTTCGCTCGCCTGTCCTACAGTAACTAACTTAGCAGATTCCTGTTGGTTTGTTGCTTTTTTATAAGTCCCGAAATAACCTGCTTTGATATCATTTGTAAAAGAATCACTAAAATCAAAAGAATATTTAAAATTAATGGCTGCATTATAATCAACCTCATCATTTGTAAAGTTGCTTCTTCTAAAACTATTGCCCGCATTATAAACATCGTAATACTGCACTACATCATCACCTACTTTATCTCTTCTTATATCTGCAAATGTTGCGTCTTTGGTATCCTTTGTCACATTACCATATGCGCCATACCAATTGATTTCTAATTTGTCGAATTTGTGGTTTCCTTCAATTTTATTCTGAATAAAAGTGGTATAAACCGGATAATTAGATTCAGATGTAGTGGCCAGATTGCTACCGTCTAATATATCTGAAGTAGGCTGACTAATATCCCAGCCCGTAATCTGGGTAAGTTGATTGTTATAAATATGCATTACTGTATTACGGCTTGTAATTTTATGATTATCCAACTGTATAGATGCATTAAACATCCCGCCCAGGGTTGAATTATAATTATAACTAGCTCCCGAATTTTTATATCCATATTTTTTAAAAGTTGAATAAGGTGCACCTTCCTTTTCTTCTGTAAACTCAGAATTACTTTTATAAAGACCTCTTTCCGTATGCTCTATATCTAATTTTTCCTGCGTATTCTTAAAAATTAATGACCCTACAAACCCCCATTTGTTATTGTCTTTTAATTTATAAGTTCGTCCTATACCAAACTGAAGCGTAGTTCCCGGTGCACCATATGTTTTATAAGTACTAAAATTATCCTCCGTAAATTGCTTTGACTGATCAAGAAAAAGACCTGAAGATGCTTCGGTTGCAGGTATTTCTAATGCTGCAAGTCCGGTTGGATAATCGCGTCTTCCGTCATCAAATCCCCAATAATCATGATCACCTTCCTGTTTTGTAAGCCTCTCTTTAAATGTGCTTCTGCTATTGTAAGAAGTACTTATAGAGAAATTGGTGAAATTTTGTTTTGGAATATCCATCGTTTTAACCTCTACATATCCTCCGGCAAAATTTGCATACATATCAGGAGTTGCAGATTTACTGACTACAATACTCTCTACAATTGAAGTCGGGATAATATCAAAAGAAAAATTTTGCTGATAAGCATCTGTACTTGGCAAAGCAATTCCGTCCATAACCGCCTGATTCCAGCGCTCGCCCATAGAACGTACCACAACATATTTATCGCCAACAGTGGTTACACCTGTAATACGTTTTAACGAACTTGCCACGTCCCTGTCCGGTGTTCTGGCAATTTGTTCTGCCGAAATACCATCAGAAAACTGAGCTGCTTTTTTTTGCTGCAACAACAAACCTTCAACCGAAGCCGTCGCTTTTTTATAATCCTGAATAATCACAACTTCTTTTAGCGATTGCGTATCTTCTTTTAAAGAAACTACTAATGGCGTTTCTCCGCCTTCAAGAACTTTTACACCAGTAATTTTTTGTGTTTGAAACGAAATAGCGCTAATCTCAATCGTATATTCGCCTGGTTCCAGTTCTAAAACATAATGACCATCAATATCAGATTGTGCTCCCAGACTAAGTTCTGCAACCATTATATTGACACCCGGTAACGAAAGTCCGTTGACGTCTACAACTTTACCTGTAATTTTTCCCTTCTTTTTTTTTTTCGAAGCGTCTTTACTATTTACAGCTATGTTATTTTCATTTCTTCTGAAATTCAAATTTGTCATGTTTTGCAAATCACTCAAAATTTCATCAATCGAAACATTATCTTTTTTTAGCGTAACGAGCGGCAAAGAAAGATCTAAATCTTTTTGATAGATAAACTGATAAGGCGTACGCGACTTTAAGTTGTCAATAATTTTTTGAGGTGAAGAATTTTTAAAATCAACCGAAACAGTTCCGGTTTGTGAATAAATGGTATTGGTTCCGAAGAGAACTCCGAAAAATAAAATCCAAAAGGCAAGTTGCCTGAAAAGATTATTGTTCATAATTGATGATTGTTAGGGTATTAGAATTAAGTTTAATAGGATATTTAAGTTTACTATTTTTTAAAAATTTAAATGACGGTTCCTGCCCTATTCAAATCAGTTCATCACAGATTCAAATAAGATAATTGTTGAAATATTTCACGGTTTTTTATTGGCTTATGAGGTAACTATTGTTTCCTGTCGACTGAATTTTAATTTCCAGCGCAAAAGCAATAGTCTGCAGCATTTCATACAAGCCTTGTCTGGTATCGAGCGTTCCTTTTATTTTAAGATTTTTTAAATCTTCATCGAGATAATTCGCTGTAAATGCATGCTCCATTTTTAGTTGGCTTAAAACTTCTTCTAAGGTTAATCCGTCAACATAAATCAAAACTTTTTTCCAGTCCGGTTCAAAAACATTTGTTCTTTGCTTATTGACTGTAGAAGATTTTTCAGTATACACCGCTTTGTAACCTCTTCCAAGAAAAACACTGTTTTGATTGGTTTCTACTTTTACTTTTCCGGTTCTCACATTTACTTCCGGTTCATTATTTCCGTAGGCCTTAATATTAAACGAAGTTCCTAAAACAGTCGTTTTAATACTTCCTGAACTAATAACAAAAGGTCTTGACGGATCGCGTTTTACTTCAAAAAAAGCTTCTCCTTTTAAGGTCACGGTTCTTTCGTTTTTTAGAAATTTTGAAGGATATTCGAGTTCTGAATTTTCATTTAACCAAACACGTGTTCCATCAGGCAAAAACAACAACCGAATATCTTTTGCAAATGTTTTGGTAGCCGTAATTTCCTGTTTAGAAAAATCAGATTGCACAAAAGCCTGATAACCGGTTATAGAAAATATAAATACGGCACAGGCAACGGCCGCCCAGTTATAAATATTTTTGTATTTATCAATTGTAACCTTCCGTATATTATTCCACATACGGGTATTTGTTTCGTCAGGAAGAATGCCTCTGTTTGGTATTGCGTTCCATTCTTCTCTTAATCTTTTAGACTTCATTACAATTAATAAATTAATAGTGAAAATTACAGGCGAATCTTATCGACTCAACTACATTAGATTTCGACTCTTTCAAATATCACGGGGTAACATTACTGTTAACGTTTTCTTAATGTAAACGAACATTTGCTTAACTTTTATTTTAAGCCAAAAAGAAGTTTTGAGCGTAAAACAACCCTGAAACAATCTATAATTACAGCTGTTTTGTTTGGAGAAAAATTTATGATATTAATTCTGCCTGACTTATAAAAAATAAGGCAAACCAATACAATTCATGATTTTTTACGGAATGTTTTTTAAGAAATTGCAGCGTTTTAGAAATTTGGTTTGCTACGGCACTTGGCGACATATCCATTTCTAAAGCTATTTCTTTATAACTGCGGTCTTCAAATTTATGAAGGTTGAATATTTTTCTCCTTTTTTCGGGGATTTTATTTAAAAGATATTCTATTTTTTCGAGTTTTGCATTGATATCATCATCAGGTTCCGGTGCGCTGTCGAGTTCCTTGATTAACTGATCATTTTCAAATGAAAAAATTCTGTTTTGCTTTTTATACCATTTTGAAATTTCCTGTTTGGAGCTCTTAAACAAAATGGCTTCTAAGTCTACCGTCGGGTCTAATTTGGTTCTGTATTTCCAAAGGTGAATAAATACATTTTGTGTCACATCTTCTGAATCTGCCAATTGTGCTGTATATTTTTTTACAAAACAAAAAACCTTGAAATGATACAAATCATAGATTTCCTTAAAACAAGAATCATCTCCAGCACGTAACCGTATTACCAAATTAGAACTCATATTGCAATTTTAATTGTTAAAGAAGACCCTTACAAAAGTATAATAAACACTTATTGATTATTTTTGAATTTGGTCATTTAATAATTTATTAATATTGCAATATGTTTTCTGAACTTATGGCTGTTTAAAAAGGATTTTAATGTATCAAAACTGACAATCTACTAAAATATTGAGTAAACATTCATAATATTGAAACTAAAATTATCAAGTAAGTTATAACCATGAAAATTCATATTTTTGGCGCATCCGGTAGCGGCGTAACTACAACAGGCGAAGCTTTATCTGAAAAATTAAATATACAATACTTTGATAGTGATGTCTATTTTTGGGAACCCACAGATCCTCCTTTCACACTTAAAAAAAATCCTGAAGAAAGAAATTCCAAAATAAAATCAGCTCTCGAAAATTCAGAAAACTGGATTCTTGGCGGATCTATTTTTGAATGGGGCAATGAAGTTTTTCCGGATTTCGATTTAGTAATCTTTTTATGGATTCCATCAGAAATTAGAATGGAAAGATTAAGAAAAAGAGAATTTGAGAGATATGGAAATGTAATTTATACAGAACCGGGCAGCATAAAGCAATTTGAAGAATTTATAAACTGGGCTGCTGATTATGATGCCAACACAGGAATTGCCAGCAGAAATATTGAAGCTCATGAAAATTGGCTAAAAACTATTAAATCTCCGGTTTTAAAAATTACCGAAGATTTGACGGTAACTCAAAGAATCGAATTAATTCTGGAAAAAATTAAACTTGAAAAAATTCGAATTTTATAAACACTCCTATACGTTTTGAGCTTTGTCAAAGTTTAAAACTTTGACAAAGCTTGCCATAGCTATGTGAAAGAAATAAGTTCTTTTTTATACCTCAGTTAAACAATAAAGAGTCTATGTATCTGCATGTTAAACAAATATTACATATATCCCGCCCCATCCGTTTTATTTAATCTTGAAAAAGTAATACTCGACAAAATGGTAAAAATAGCCAGAATTATAAATGTATATTGAAATGCATGTGTCGTGTTTATTGCAAAAATACCCGATTGAAATAAAGAAAGTACCAAACTCGCCACCGAAACTCCAAAACTTACAGAAAGCTGTTGCATAATAACCAACATTGTATTTCCTCCGCTTGCCGTATCCTGATCTAAATCGGCAAGCGTTATCGTATTCATCGCCGACATTTGTATGGATGTAAAAATGCCGTAAAAAACCATTAGTATAATGTAATACCCAATTGGTGTATCGCGTTCGACAAAACCAAGTATAATTAAAATAAAACCGAGTAATATTGTATTACTAATAAGTACGGTTCTGTATCCGAAAAATTTAATTATTCGCACCATAAAAGGCTTTACAGCCACGTTTGCCAATGCAGAAGGCAATAACAATAATCCTGATACCGAAGCCGAATAACCAAAACTGGTCTGCAGCATTAACGGCAATAATAATGGCAATCCGCCAATTCCTAATCGTGTTACTAAACTTCCGGTTAAACCTATTTTTAGCGTTCTTATATTTAAAAGTCTTAAATCGATAATTGGTTTTTCTGTTTTTTTGTAATGAATAAAATAAAACAGCGCTAATAATCCCGAAAGAAACAAAAGGCCCAGAATTAATATCATGTGCGTTCTTCCGCTGCCAATAAGTTCCAGAACCATTGTAATAAAAATTAAAGCCAGACTGAAATAAACCAATCCCCTGAAATCAAACCTTCCGACAGCATGTTTAAAATTGGGCATAATTCGATACGCCATCGAGATTCCGATAAGTCCAATAGGCACGTTCACTAAAAATATCCAATGCCAGGAAAAATTATTCGAAAGAAAACCTCCCAAACTTGGTCCAACTACCATTCCCAACAAGCCAAAAACCGTAATAAAATTCATTGTTTTGAGCAGTTCGCTTTTTGGATATTGATATAAAATAGCTAGCCTTGCAATAGGAACCATCATCGATGCACCAATGGCCTGCAGAACGCGAGCCATATTAAAACTTCTTAAATCGACAGAAAGTGCGCAAAAAACAGAACCTGTTACAAACAGAAAAACGGCAATCATAAACATCGTTCTTGTACCAAATTTATCTGCGAGCCAGCCCGAAAGCGGAATAAACATGGCAAGTGTAAGCGTGTAAGTAACGATAACCGAATGCATTTCGGTTGCAGAATATCCCATGTCTCTTGCTATCGAAGGCAATGATGTATTTAGAATTGTACCATCCAGAGACTGAATAAACATGGCTACTGCAGTAACCCAAGGCAATAAACGTGTGGCATTTTGTCCTTTTTTCTCTTCTGTTTTTTGAACCATTTTAATTGAATTAATTATACGAGATTTTACTGGCTTGTACCTTTATAATTTGCTAAAATAAAAAACGCTCAACAATGTCGAGAGTATTTATTTTTGAAACTACAAGTTAAGTAAAACTATTTGGAATTTAAAACAAAAATCCCCTGCAAAGTAGCAAGGGATTTCTTTATTTAAAGAAGAATTACTTCCTATTAAGCACTTCCATAATTTTAGTATAAATGGCTGTATTTTGATAAACGCCTGAAAAATTTTGAGCTCCGGGACCATAAGCAAAAACAGGAACCGAAACTGAAGTGTGATCGTTTGTACTAAAACTTCCTTGTACATAACCTTTTGTTATGCTTCCGTCAATTATAGATAATCCGCCCGTTTCATGATCAGCCGTAACGATTAAAAGTGTTTCAGGATTTTTATCTACAAATTCCATGGCCTGTCCTACCAGTTTATCGAAATCCAGCATTTCGCGAACTACATATTCCAGATTGTTTTTATGTCCCCCATAATCTATTTGTGCACCCTCGGCCATGATAAAAAACGGATTTTTTGTTTTAGCGAAAGTCGTTGTTGCTTTTGCTAAAGATTTAGTCAGGAAATCACCTCTTCCATCTTTCATCGAAACAACCGCTGCATCTTCTAAAACAATAAATTTTCCGTTTTTGATGGTATCTAAACTGCTGAATTTATCTGAAAATGTATATCCTTTTTCAATCAAAATTTTAGACAAATCTTTTCCGTCTTTTCGCTTTATAAATTCATTTTCTCCGCCTCCAATTAAAATATCGGATGGATTCGCTAAAAAATCATTAGCAATTGGTTCATAATAACTTCGCTCTGGCTGATGCGCATAAAAAGCTGCCGGCGTTGCATCTGTAATATTTCCAGCGGAGATAATAGCGGTTTTATAATTTTTCTTCGCTAATTGCTGCGTAATTAGTTCTAAAGGTTTTCCGTTTTCATCAACACTAATAAACCTGTTATTGGTTTTATGTCCTGTTGCCATGGCCGTTGCTCCGGCTGCCGAATCTGTAATATAACTGTCAAAAGCTTTTGTTATAGAAAGTCCTTGTGTTGGAATATTAAAAAGGCTTAATTGTCCTTTATTGGCTGTATAACCAGCATAAATCTGGGTTAATCCCATTCCGTCTCCAATTAGGAGAATCACATTTTTAGGTTTCTTTTTCGCAAATGCCGATTCATTTTTAGGAACATAAACCTCATGAAATTCTGTATTTTGATAAAATGTTGTTTTTATATTTTTAATGAATTGTGTTAATGCCGCAACATCATCTGTACCAATAAAATCAACTTTTAAGTTCATCAAAGTCATCCAGGTATTTACATTATCCTGAGTGGCCCAAAATCGAACTTTTTTATGCTGATCGTGCACTTTTTTAATTATCGATTGAATTTTTTCTAAATCGGTTTGGGTTAAAGCACCTTTGCCGTTCCAAACCGTTAATTGTCCTAAATCTTCGCTAATCATTTCGACACGTGACAATTGTTCAGCAGAATAGTTCTCATTTAGTCTTCCATCAAAATAAATAAATTCAGGATAATCTTTGTGTTGTGCCGGCAAAGGCCTGTTTCCTGAAATTATAATTTTTATGTTTTTATTAGAGATGATTTCTGGATAAGTCTTTAACTGTTGGGCAATTAATTTTAATGTAGCATCGGCATCAGACTTAATATCGATCATTAAAATTAAAGGTTTATTGCCCGGATATGCTTTGCCTTCTAAATGTTTTAATTTGGCAGCCAAAGGATCGAGATATAAATTTTTAAGCGTGTTTTGTGGCGCAATATCTTTTGAAGTATGCGCCACAAAAAGTTCATTGTTAACGATAAAAACATCGGCTTCGATTATACCACTTTCATTAGAATAAGCTCCGTAAAACGGAAGCGCGCTGGCATAATCATTATGCGAATGAATATTGGATGAACTGTATTCCTGCGCTTGTGCAAACAGGAAAAACTGGAGGCAAAAAAGGGTGATTATTTTTTTCATAGAAGTACTTTATATTTAATTTTATTTCATCCTGAGAAACGAAGGGTCGCACTAGAAATTCCGAACAGAAATGCGCCATTTTTTGTCGAGTTTCGTGTGTGATCCTTCGTTCCTCAGGATGACAAGATTATGTAAATCATTAAGTTTGTCTTTACTAGGAACGAGGAATCTCCGCACGATAATCGACAAAGATTTGTCATCCTGAGGAACGAAGGATCGCACTAGAAATTCCGCAAAGATGATTATCAATCTGAATAGAGTTTCGTTTGTGATCCTTCGTTCCTCAGGATGACAAGATTGTGTAGACCATTAAGTTTGTCTTTCCGAGGAACGAGGAATCTCCGCACGATAATCGACAAAGATTTGTCATCCTGAGGAACGAAGGATCGCACTAGAAATTCCGAACAGAAATGCGCCATTTTTTGTCGAGTTACGTGTGTAATCCTTCGTTCCTCAGGATGAAAAACATTACTTAAACATAAACCAGTCCTTTAAACAAAAGACTGGTTTACATGATATTACTATTTTTAATTCTAAATTTTTAATTCTTTACAGCTGCAAGCTCCAACCAAGCCTGCAGCTGTAAAAAATAAAAAAACAAACTAAAAAATATTCACAATTGATAATTTACCATTAAAAAACTACCAACCTTTGTTTTGAAACAAGGCTCCTTTGCTCACTGCAATTTCATCTGGTGGTATTGGCCAAACATGGTGAATTTGTGGATTAAAATTACGTGCCGGATAAATTACCGTTCCGTCGTAATGGTGCAATGGTTTTGCATACGCATCTTTGGCATCGCCCCAACGCACTAAATCATAATGACGATCCGTCCACTCGCCTGCTAATTCGCAACGTCTTTCTCTTTTTAAATCTACCAATGTTACTCCGGCAAGATCTGTAAGACCTGCACGATGACGAATCATATTGATTTCTGCATCTGCATTTTGTCCTTTCATTAATTTAGCTTCTGCCAACATTAAAATGACATCGGCATAACGTAAAAGCGGCACATTTAAAGCTGTTGAAGGTTTATCTCCGTTGGCATTTACGTAACGAATATCAATTCCGCCAGAACCCGTTTTTGGATAACTAAACGGCTCCATATATTTTTTAAACTGATAACCTGTTCTGTTACTTGAACTTACTAAATGATTTCCTTCGTTAAAAGTTACAACTTCTCCAAAATAAGTAAATTTATCTCCTTTTTGTAAAATCGTTGCACTTCTTCTTTTATCTGTTGGATCATACGTATCAAATAATTCTTTTGTTGGATAAAAATTTCCCCAACCGTTGTAAACTCCCCAACCTTTATCTTCTAAACAAACTCCAGGGAAAATTGAACCCAAAGAAGTATTTTCTGCACTTGAAGTTACAGACCAGATATATTCTGTAGACCAGTTGTTCTGAATTTTAAATACGTCTTCAAAATTATCAAGCAGTTTGTGTTTTCCGCTGTTTACAATAAGATTGGCATATTTAATTGCGTTATCCCAGTCTTTTGCATACAAATAAGTTCTAACTAAATATCCCCAGGCGGCAGTTTTGTGCGCACGCCCGTAATTATCAGGTGTAAGCTCATCAAAATAAGGCAATAAATCAGCTGCTTTAATTAAATCGGCTGCTATGTAAGCGTAGTTTTCGCCAACGTTTTTAGTTCTTGGCACGTATACATTCGTTGGGTCGTTTCTGTCCTGAATCGGAATTCCGGCAAGATCATCTCCATAATGATACGCTAATTCTAAATGCATTACGGCGTGATTAAAATAAGCTTCGCCTAACATTCCGTTTTTTGTTTTTTCATCTAAAGATATGTTCGGAATATTACGAATTACATCATTACAGCGTTTCATGATTTCGTAATGAAGTCTCCAGATATCTTTGGTGTCCGATTCTGATCCGTCTACGATAAAGTTTTTAATACGTTCTGCATTTTGTCTTGGTTTTGTCCCAATATCGTCGCTGGCATTGTTTAGCCAGAAAAAACCACGCCCGTACATATTGTCATCTGAATATAAAGCATAAATGGCATTTACTCCCGCTTTTGCATCTGCCGGAGTTTTCCAGAAATTTCCGCTTGACGGTGCTCCCTGCGGAACAACATCAAGTTCGCTTTCGCAAGCTGAAGTGCTTATTAACAGCACAAAACTCAATAATAAAAGACTTAAATTTTTCATTTTGTTAGTTTTATATTTTTTTAAAAAGTAGCATTTACACCCGTCACATAAATACGGGAAAGTGGATATTTACCTAAGTCTAAACCAAAGTTGTTAAGACCAACTTCAGGATCCATTCCTGAATATTTCGTGATCGTAAACAAGTTTTGTCCTGAAATAAAGAATCTCAATTTTGCTTTTCCGTTCAACCAGTTTTCTTTCACTGTATAACCAATCGAAAGGTTTTTTAATCGGATGAAAGAAGCATCTTCTATATAAAAATCAGAGATTCTTCCGAAGTTATTGTTATTGTCTGTCGATGAAAGTACAGGAATATTAGTGTCTGTGTTTGTTGGCGACCATGCATCTTTAGAATCTGATAATAAATTATATCCTGGAAAAGAAGCGTTCAGACCTGTATATTTTACGGCATTAAAAACTTTATTTCCTGATACTGCGTTAAAAAACACATTCATATCAAAACCTTTATATCTAAAATTCATGTTTAAGCTGTAAGTCGTTTTAGGAAAAGGGTTTCCAAGTACAACCCTATCGCTGTTGTTGATAACGCCATCTCCGTTTACATCTTTAAATTTCATATCTCCGGCAACGGCATTTGGCTGATACGCTACTCCAGAACTGTTTACATATCCTTTAGCTTCATCATTACTCTGAAATAACCCGTCTGTTGCGTATCCGTAAAAAGCGCCAACCGGACTTCCGACCTGATAAATATTCGCTAAAGGCAAACTACGAACCCTGCTTAAATTAAGAGGTTCAAGAGACGTTAAATCATCTTTAATAGAAACAATTTTGTTGCTTAAAAATGCTGCATTTGCTGTTACATCAAACTTAAATTCGCCACGTGTTTTTTGGTAGGTTAAGCTTGCTTCAATACCTTTATTTTCAACATCACCCGAGTTTACAATTCGACCTTGTGGCGTTCCTGAAACGCCCGGAAGCTGATCGCGAACCAACATGTCTTTGTTCTTTTTTACATAAGCATCTACAGATCCTGTTAAAGCGCTGTCGAACATCGTAAAATCTAAACCAATATTGGTTTGTTCAGAGCTTTCCCATTTTAAATTCGGGTTTGATAATTCACTTTCCGCATATCCGTAATTGATGGTTGGCACTGAACCAATCAATGCCGAAGTCTGTACTAAAGGCACACTAAACTGGTATGGTCCAAGATTTCCTAAATTTCCTATTTGTCCCCAGCTTGCACGTAATTTTAAATTGCTTACAATTGGACTTAAACTTTTCATGAATTCTTCTTCAGAAATTAACCAGCCTGCAGAAACAGAAGGGTATACTTTCCAACGATTTGCTGATAAAAGTTTTGAAGTTCCGTCGCGGCGAACAATTCCTGAGAATAAATATTTTTGATTGAAATCGTAATTTAACCTTCCAACATACGATGAAATAATTTCATCTGATAATCCGGCACCAGTTTGCTGAATTAATTTTGCATTCAGTAAATAACGTTGTGATGCGTCTTCGTTATCAAAACCTGTTCCTTCAACAGTATAAAATTCTCTTTTTGTTTCCTGATACGTATATCCGCCCAACGCTTTGAAATTGTGTTTACCAAATGATTTTTCATAAGAAATCGTTTGTTCGCCCAATAAATCTGTTGTTGTAATCGACTTTTGTGTTAATCGGTTAAAGTCGAATATTTTTCCGGGCTCTGTAATTTTTACTGCAAATTCTTTTGCATTATCCTGAATTCTGGTGTAACCCCAGTTTGATTTTACTTTCAAACCCGGAATAATTTCCCATTCTGCATAAGGATTAATCAAAATGGTAGAAATTGGATTACGGTTATCTAATCTTTTTAAATAAGCAACCGGATTGATAACGTCTCCGTAAGAACCAATATATTTTTCAGGAACTCCACCAAATTGTCCTGAACCATCTTCTCTGTAAACTGTTGCGTTTGGCGGATAAAAAATCGCTGCTAAAATTGCTCCTGTATAACCGTTTGATGTATTGGCGCTCTGACCGTTGGTTAACGAATAGGATAAATTTTCTCCAATGGTAAAATTTGGCGCCAATTTAAAAGAGGAGTTCGCTCTCGCTGTATAACGTTCTCCGAATGTGTTTAATAAAATACCTTCATTTTTTCTGTAGCTTCCGGACAAAAAGAAATTAGATTTTTCTGTTTTTCCGTTTACAGAAACAGATAAATCCTGAATTTCTCCTGTTTGAAAAATTTCATCCATCCAGTTTGTTTTTGTGGTTCTCGCTGTTGGTTCAAAAGCGGTATCAAAAGCAGGAATTCTTGGTAATCCTGCATTATCTCTTGCTGTATTCATAGCGTCTGCATATTCAGCAGCATTTAGAACACCTAATTTTTTAGCTACATTTTGAAAACCGCCCTGATAGTTTACATTAACATTAATACGATCAGAAACTCCTTTTTTAGAGGTAATTAAAATAACTCCTCCGGAAGCCCTGGCACCGTAAATCGCCGCCGAAGCCGCATCTTTTAAAACACTTATCGAAGCAATATCATTTGGGTTTAAAGTATTTAATGAACCACTGTAAATAATTCCGTCTAAAACAATTAGAGGCGTTTCAGCATTCAGAGACCCAATACCACGAATGTTGATTGTTGGTTCTGCCGTTGGGTCACCTCCGCTATTTATTACGGTAACTCCGGCAACAGTTCCCTGCAATAATTCAGAAGCACTATTATAAGTTCTGCTCGAAGATTCTTTCATAGAAACTGCTCCTACAGCTCCCAAAACTTCGTTCTTTTTTACACTTCCGTATCCCATAACAACCACTTCCTGCAGTTGTTTCATGTCAGCAACTAGCTTAACGGTAATGTTTTGAGATTGCGTAACTTTAACTTCCTGAGTTACATATCCTACATAAGAAAAAATAAGTGTCGCTTCCGGCGCATTGATTTCCATTTTAAACGTTCCGTCAAAATCTGTAGACGATGCAGCATCTGAAGTTTTGTCTTTGATTCCTACACCAGGCAACGGCATATTGTCATCGCCACCAAAAACGGTTCCTGAAATAATAATTTTGTTTTGGTCTACTGCACCAATTCTTTGATTTTTCTTGATGACGATATTATTGCTTACAATTTCATATCGAAGCGAAAAATTGCTGCAGATTTTATCTAACGCCTGTTCTAAAGGAACATTGCTAAGTTTTAAACTAATTTTTTGATTGCTATTGATTTGATTGCTTTCGTACATAAAATGTACGTCGATTTGCTTTTCTATTTTTTGAAAAATATTTTTTATGCTTTCATTTTCTACTTTTAAAGTGACTTTGTTATTCAGGTCAACATTTCCGGCATTTGCCGTTATTCCTGTAAAAAATAAGGCAATGAGCATAACAACTTTGGCCAAAAAGGCTTTTGTAATGCTTTGGCTTTTTACGACAAACCGCATTTGTTTTTCATTCATAGTTTTTTGATTTTAGATTTGGGATTTTAGATTTTAGATTTTAGATTTTAGATTTTAGATTTTTGGATATTGGATTTTTAGATTTCTCGATTTTTTTACTCTCATTTCTCACTTTTAATTCACAATTCACAATTATTGAATCTTATAAACTCCAGACTCAAGTTTATAATCAGCGTTTATGATATTGCACACTAAAGCAATAACCTGATTTACCGGAAGTTCTTTGAAATAGGCGCTTATTTTTAGATTATTTAAATTCTTGTTTTTGATTTCAACCTCGACATTATAATTCCTATTTATTGTTGCAATGACTTCTGTCAAAGGCGTTTCTTCAAAAACAATAATATTTTTTCGCCATAACGAAATTGTATTTACCGGAACATCTTTAAATGCCTGAAGTTTATTATCCTGCGATTTAAAAACCACTTTTTGCCCTGGCGTTACATACACATTTTCTTCGGTTACGGCCGATTTTACATTTACTCTTCCGGTTAAAACAGAAACTTCCTGCGTGGTATGATCGGGATAAGCCTGAACATTGAAACTGGTTCCCAGAACTTTGGTATCCATTTTATCAGTGTGAATTATAAAAGGATGCTTTTTGTCTTTGTGTACATCAAAAAAAGCTTCTCCGGTGAGGTAAACTTCTCTTGTATCTCCTTTAAATTCTTTTGGATATTTTAAAAGGCTCCCTGCGTTTAGCCAAATTTGGGTTCCGTCGCTTAAAATTACTTTAGCATGTTCTCCGGCTTTTGTTGCGTATTGCTTTGTTTCAATAACCGGAATTATCCTTTGATACATAAACCACGATAATCCCATTACGAATAATAGCGATGCGGCGATAGTCCAGTTTTTATGTTGAAGAAAAATAACCGTGTCTGTTTTCTTTATTTGTCTCAATTCTTTTTTTAGTTTCGAAAGATCTGATTGAACTACTGCTGTATTTTCAGAAACTTCATTGGTATCATCGTACCACTTATTCCACATCTCTTGTCCTTTTGGAGAATATCTTCCATCTAAAAAATGTTTTATTTCTTGTTGTAATTTTTCAGGCATTATAATTTCTTTATCTCTTTAATAGTATGTCTTTGAAATTGAAATTTCAGGTAGGTTGCTTAGGTTACGCTTTTGTTAAGAAAAACTGTTTCACTTTTCAATTAGAAAATATTCTAATTAAACTCTCCCAAATAAGTCCGCATAAATTTTAGTGAGTATGTGATATGATACTTCACGGTTTCGATGGAAACATTTAATTCTTCGGCGATTTCTTTATTCGAATAATGTTTGATCCGGCTAAGAATAAAAACCTCTTTTGATTTCTTGGGAAGCAATGCTGTTGCTTTGTCTACAGCCAGCTGCAATTCATCATAAAAAATAGAATCTTCTGTTGTGTTGTGACTGGTATAGGCAACGGTATTCCGGTCTAAAACCTCCTGAATATACTGATCTGTGACAGCGTGTGATTTTATATAATCTAAGGTCATGTAGCGCACTGAAGTGTAGATGTAGGCTGCAAAACTCTTTTGAATCACGATAGTTTTCCGACGTTCCCATATGGTGGTAAATACTTCCTGAACGATTTCTTCAGAAACGGGAACAGATTTCATTCTGATATATACAAAGCGAACCAGTAAGTCTCTATACCTAAAATACAGTTCATCAAACGCTTTATCTTTTCCTTGTTTCAATAATTCAACAAGTTCTTCATCTGTAAAACCTTTATACATAATACTTCGCTTTTATATTATTTGCCCAAAAAAGGCCTGTTAACAAAACAGGTATTTTGCGAAGTATTCTTATTTTTAAAAATGACATATACTACAGTAGTTTGTTTTATAATATGTCTTCAAAAATAGAAATGAGGGTAGGTCAGCAAGGTTACGTTTACATTAATAAAACAGGCTAATTATAAAACATTGTATTAACATTTAAGGCGCTGTGTTACCAATCTTTTTTTATTATATATTAGCCCTGTAATATTTCTTTTTAACTGATGAAAAAAAAGCTTTCAATACTTGCACTTGTATTTTTTTATATATGTTGTTTCAATAAAAACAAAGAAAATGAAAGTGAAATAGCCGTAAAAAAACATACTGGTCCTATAGCAATTTTTAAATGGGGAACGGAAAGTTGTGAAAATACCGGGATTTATGACCCTCAGAAATATTCAATAGAAGAAATAAAAAATACTTATGCTTTATGGTTTCCCTATTTCGGATATCATTTAGAAACGAATGCAATCTTTGAGTCTTTAGAAGATCTTGAAAATTTAAATATCAAGAAACTGACACGCGAATACAATGTTAAAAAGGCTTTATTGAATAGAAAAGTAGTACCACTTCCTTATTGGCAAAAATTAAAATCTAAGAGGCTGAAAGAACTGGGCAACGAATATGAGTTAAACAAAATTACGATGATGGCTTATTCAGATCCATCTGTTTTGCTTCATAATAAATATTCGTCAAAATGTTCCCAATATACTAAGGCTTTGACATCTAAGGACACTACAGTTCTTTTAAAGGCCTGGAGAAATCTTATTGAAATGCGTAAAAATGATGGTGGATCTCCCGAAAAAATAATGGAAGATTATACAAAAGCATACCACTCTAAAGACCGGTTATTATACGCCAGAATGGAACTACTTACTTATGGATGGTTAAGTTGTGTCAATGGTCCGAAAACAACATGGGCTGATAATGTTAACGAGTCTGCGTTTGACACTATTTTTATTAGTATTGAAAAAAAATGCCCTGAATATTAAGACTATCTTATAGCTTAAAATACTGGATATCAAACAGCTTTTGCAAAATCAAAAATTTCATCAAGTTCTATAACCGATTTTCCCTTTGGAAGTATTTTTGGAGCTTTTGCTAATTTTTCTGCCAAAAGTGCGGTTGGTACTGGTTTGTATTTTTTAAACAATCCTATTGCATTTACCGTTTTTAATACAAACGCCATTACCTTTTCACCCAAACGGTCTGAACCTTCTCTTAGTAAAAATCCGGGTTTGAAAATAATATACTGCTCAAAATTAAGTTCTGAGATTTTTTCTTCGAGTTTTCCTTTTATTTCAGAATAGAAAACTTTGCTTTTTGAGGAAGCTCCAACGGCAGATAACAAAACAAAAGAAGCAACCTCATTTTCTCTTGCAATTCTGGCAAAAGTGGCAGGAATATCTAAGTCTATCTTTTTTTGGTTTTCTTTTGATCCGGCTGCTTTTAGGGTTGTTCCCAAACAAGAAAAAAAAACATCTCCAGCAATAAGATCTTTATAATGATCAATCTTAGAAAAATCAATTATTTGTTCTACAAGTTTAGGATGTTGATTTCCGGTTGATTTCCTTACGAAAACCGTCACCGTTGTATAATTGCTGTCTGCCAAAAGTTCGTCAACCAAAAATTTTCCTGTAGAACCCGTCGCTCCTATAATTAGTGCTTTCATATTATCAATTTTAAATAGTAATTCAGTATAGTAAATATAACTTGTTAAACTTCAAAAATTTAAAATCTAAAAATTAAAATCAACAGTATAAAGTTGCATTAGATTTGCTTTTCCTCTTAACTGTATTTCTCCCTGATGTGTGTAAGTTACCGGTAAATTTTGAGGCAACACATTTTTTATCGCTTCTGAAACAACAAAATCGTGGTTAAAATCGTTGCATTTGCACTGAATTCTTGAAGCCGTATTAAGGAGGTCTCCGTGATAAACGATTTCTTTTTTAACCTTTCCAACCCATGTTGTTACAGCAGTTCCGGTATGCATGCCGGCTTTGAATTTCGGGACAATATTATACGTTTTAAGATAATAACCTTCTTTTTTTTGAATACTTTTTTTAAGAAGATAAAAACAATACAGGCAACGCTGATCTTTTAATCCGGTTGCTGTTTTCCAGGTCAGAATAATTTCGTCTCCGGCATATTGATAGATTTCTGCACGAGAAGCCAGAATTGCATCTGTAAAATCATTAAATAAATCCTGCAATAAATTACTGTAAAGAATATCTCCTAATTGTTCTGCCAAAGTGGTCGATGATTTAACATCGACAAACATAAAAATACGTTCTTCCTGCATCGGACGATGATATCGGCCTGTAAAATAATTATAAAAAAACTGACTGTTTAATAAACTGCTGATTTCTAAAAACAGAATTAAAAATATGGATGCTCCGAGTGAAAATATAAAATCTTCAAATAAACGCTCTTTAATGTATTGATCTAATGCTTCTCTGTAAGTCAAATGTCCCAACAACTCAGCAAATACGACCACAAAAAAAAGTAGAAACATTACTATATTGACACTGTAAATGAGCGCTTTTAAAATCATGGCTCCTATAAAAGAATAGTTGTTTAACCTGATAAGAGATTTCTCAAAAGTGATGAGTATAAAACCAATCGAAATTCCGATAAGCATACCCGGCAACAATCTTAGATATTCATAGCCAGAACCTGCGTCGCTAATTGCCGCGTAAATTAAACCTAATGCGCCACCAATAACTATTGCTCTAAAAATCAGGCTGTACTTTTTATAAAAAGGTATTTGTGGTAACTTCATATATTTGAATTTCAACACCTTTTGGTGATTTATCAGCAATAGAAAATTTCTAAATAAAACTGTATTTCAAAGATACAGCTCTTTTGAGTTGTTTTTTATCTAATAATTTGTAAAACAGACTTTTTATACAAATAAGAAACATTTTTCTAAACATTTTCACGGAGAATAAGTTAGAAACTCGCAATCTGTAAAAAATTGTAAATCAAGCAATAAGTAAAGTTTTTATTTTAAGATCGCGGTTTAGGCAAGTTCCTGTCGTACATAATAATAGTTCCTGCCACGGCGACATTTAAGCTTTTTTCTGATTTGAATTTTACTAAATGATGGCATTTATCCATTACTTTTTTAGATAAGCCATGGTCTTCTGCCCCTAATAAATAAACGCAACGTCTTGGATGTTCAAAAGTCTCTAAATCAGATGCTTTTTCATCTAATTCAACACCAACCAATCGCGCTCCTTTAGGTAGGTTTTCAAAAAAAGCTTCAAAAGTATCGTAGTGAAAATACGGAATTGCTTTTACCGCATCATGAGTATCTGAGGCTTGCTTGGCATATCGATTACCGATGGTAAATATAAAAGTAGCGCCTAAATTTTGAGCAGATCGCCACAAAACACCCAAATTTTCAGGCGTTTTACCATTTTGTATTCCTATCCCAAAATATTCATTTATAAAATTATCATTCATATGGCAAAAATACAAACTGTAATTATAAAAGTCAATTTTTCAACACAAACAGTCTTTTTATTTTCTCTTTCACCATAAAGCCGCCTTTCAATCTCCGGAAAGGGGTTATTTCTATCCAAAAAAAAGTCATTCAATAAAGCTGCCAAAAGTTACGATAACGTTATTTCGCCAAAGTTTAGCGATATATAACTTTTTTACTTTTTCCTACAAACATAAATCCTTTAGTATACAATGATTTAACGTAAAGGCACGATAATAGCCTAAAACGTGGCATAACGATCTAATTGTCTTTTTATGCAAACTGAAAACCCAAAACAAATCCTTTTTATTACAGGAGCATTCGTGAGTAATGATTGCTGGAACGAATGGAAAGATTTCTATGAAAGCAAAGGATACAAAACCATTGCTCCCGCGTGGCCTCATAAAGATGCATCTGCCGAAATACTTCGAAAACGACATCCTGATCCCGAAGTAGCTTCTAATCGGTTAGAACAACTTATTGAGCATTACGCAAAAATCGCAAGATCATTTCCCGAAAAACCAATTATTATCGGGCATTCTATTGGAGGTTTAATTGCGCAGATTTTAAACCAAAAAGGATTGGCATCTTCAATTGTTGCCATTCATTCCGTTCCACCGCAAGGCATTTTATCTTTCAAATTTTCTTTTTTGAAAGCAGGTTGGGGACCACTCGGCTTTTTTACTTCGACTAAAAAAACATTTTTAATGAGTTTTTCGCAATGGCAATACGCTTTTACAAACGGAGAATCATTTGAAGCACAAAAATTAGCTTACGAACAATTGGCCATTCCAGAGTCGAAACTTGTGGTTCGCGACACGATAACAGCCGTTGCAAAAGTAGATTTTAATGCACCGCATAATCCAATTTTATTGATTGCAGGCGACAACGATCATACGATTCCGCATCAGTTAAACTATGATAATTATAAGAAATACACCCACAAAAATTCTATTACCGAGTACAAGCTTTTTCCAAACAGAAATCACGCTGTTTTAGGACAACACGATTGGCAGGAAATCGCTCTTTATATTTTAATATGGCTTCAAAAACAGAATAATTAATAAATCCCTAACATCCTTAAATTAAAAATTATGAAATCAAATTCTATTAAAAATGTGTGGCAAAAAAACAGATGCGTTTTTCTAAGCCTTTTAGCAATTACTTTTTTTACACTAACGGCTTGTAAAAAAGAGGAAACTACTAAAGTCGATGCCGAAAAAACAGAAGAACCAGCGGTTACATCTGATGTAAAACCGGCAGATCCGCCAGCAAATTTCAAACATCAAACTGCTTTGGTAAATGGTGTAAATATTCACTATGTAATTGGCGGGCAAGGCGAACCGCTTGTATTGGTTCACGGTTTTGGGCAAAACTGGTATATGTGGAACCGTTTGCTTCCTGAACTTTCTAAACACTTTACGGTTATCGCACCGGATTTAAGAGGTGTTGGAGAATCTGACAAACCGGAATCTGGATACGACAAAAAAAACATGGCCAAAGATATTCATGAACTTGTAAAAAAACTGGGGTATAATAACATCAATCTTGCCGGACATGATATCGGACTAATGGTCGCGTACGCTTATGCTGCACAATACGGAACCGAAGTTAAAAAAATAGCTCTAATGGATGCCTTGCTTCCTGGTATTGAGCCAGTTTGGTCACAAGTTTCGGCTTCAGCATGGTGGTTTGGATTTTTTGCCTGGCCAGCTTCCGGAGATATTGTAAGCGGGAAAGAAAAAGAATTCTTAACAAGTTTCTGGCCTGTAGTTGGACACGCTAAAGATCCCTTTACGGCTGAAGAAACGGCTGAATTTATAAGAGCTTATTCTGTTAAAGATGGTGCAAAATCAACTTTTAAGTGGTTTGGAGCTTTTCCACAAGACGGAAAAGACAATCTTGTTTTTGCTAAAACAAAACTAAAAATGCCATTGTTGGCAATGGGCGGAGAATATTTTGCGGCAGCTTTCCTAAAAGAGCATTCAAAATTAGTGGCAGAAAATGTAAGTGAATCAAAAATTGCAGGTTCAGGACACTGGCTGGTTCAGGAAAACACAGCTCAGGTGCAAAAAGATTTATTGGCATTTTTCCTTGCAAAATAAAATAAATAATTGAAGATGACTATTTGTGACCAAGCCTAATAATTGATAAAATTAACCTATTGGTATAATTTTCTAACACATAGAAACATAGTCCCGAAGCGTCGGGATGAACTCAAAAAAAAGTGTTTCACTTGCATCAACGCATCCCGAAGCGTCGGGACTATGTGTTGGAAACTAGTTTCTTTTTGATTTACTTTTTTTTAATCATAAAATCTATGCTTCTATGTGTTTAATTAAATTTTTATGCATTACAAGAACGGGTTAAAATTAGCCACAGATTACCTGAAAAATAGAAATAATCTCCGCTAATCTGTGGAATCAGTGGCAAAAAAAAAGATTACAAATTATCATACAATTAAATCAAACATGATGAAACGAATATTTATAATACTATTATTTTTCTTTGGTCTGTTGATGCAGTCTCAGGAAAAAGCCGACCTGATTATTTACAATGGAAAAATTGCCACGATGCAAAAATCAGGAGAATTTGTTCAGGCGCTGGCATCAAAAGACGGAATTATCCTGGCAACAGGAACATCAAAAAGTATTTTAGAAACGTATAAAACTACCGCGACTACAATTGTTGATGCAAAAGGCAAAACCGTCGTTCCGGGTTTGAATGACAGTCATATTCACGTGATTCGCGAAGGCTTAAATTACAATTCAGAATTGCGTTGGGATGGTGTAAAAACCTTGAAAAAAGCAATGGAAATGCTCAAAGAACAAGCAGCAAGAACACCGCCCGGAGTTTGGATAAAAGTGATTGGAGGCTGGAATGAATATGGTTTTGAGGAAAAAAGACAACCTACAATCGACGAAATAAACGCCGCTGTTCCTGACAAACCTGTGTTTATGACCTATTTATACGGCAAAGCTTTTTTAAACAAAAAAGGAATTGAAGTTTTAGGTTATACTAAAGATACGCATTATGAAGGAAGTGTTTTGGAGCAGGATAAAGACGGAAATTTAACCGGATTAATGTTTGCAAAAGAAACGCCAAAAGCGATTTATACGACTTTAGGATTAACTACAAAGTTAACGCCCGAAGAAAGAATAAATAGTTCGCTTCAGTTTAATCGTGAACTCAACCGCTTTGGTTTAACGTCTGTAATTGATGCTGCCGGAGGTTCTCAAAATTATCCTGCCGACTATGCCACTTCGATGGAATTAGCAAAACAGGGAAAACTGAACCTTAGAATTTCTTATTATCTATTTGCTCAACAAAAAGGAAAAGAACTTCAGGATTATGAAAAATGGGTTGCTGAAACGGTTATCAATAAAAACGATAATCTTTTGGTTGCCAATGGTTATACCGAAGAAGGTGCCGGAGAAAACATTGTAGCTTCTGCCGCTGATTTTGAAAACTTTCTGGAACCGAGAATTGTCCTTTCTGATGAAATGGAAAAAGATCTGGAACCTATTATTCGTTTGCTAGCTAAAAATAAATGGCCGTTTAGATTGCATGCCACTTACGGCGAATCGATTGACAGAATGTTGAATGTTTTTGAGAAAGTAAACAAAGAAATTCCGTTTGATGGTTTACGATGGTTTTTTGATCACGCTGAAACGATTACAGATCAGGAATTAGAACGAGTAAAAGCGCTCAATGGCGGAATCGCAGTTCAATTCAGAATGTATTTTCAGGGCGAATTATACGAGAAAATGTACGGCGCTCCAAAAACACAATTACCTCCAATTAAAAAAATGTTGGAAATAGGAATTCCTGTCGGAATGGGAACTGATGCAACCCGAATTTCAACTTATAATCCGTGGATGGCGCTGCATTGGCTTATTACAGGAAAAACGTTAGGCGGAATGCAGTTCTGGCCAAAAGATCAGGTTTTGGATAAGTTTACCGCGCTTCAATTGTATACGTCAGGAAGTGCATGGTTTTCCGGTGAAGAAAAAGACAAAGGAAAATTAATTAAAGGAATGTACGCCGATTTCTCCATTTTATCTGACGATTATTTTACAGTTTCAGCAGATAAAACCCGAAATATAGAATCGGATTTAACGGTTGTAAATGGCAAAATTGTTTACGGCGCAAGAGATTTTAAAGCACTCGATCCAGCCATTGCTCCGGTAATCCCGGATTGGTCGCCGGTAAAATATTTTGGAGGCTACGCCAAAAAACTTTAATCATAAATAAAATTCGTGGGTGTAATTAGCAAACATTTTTTTTAAACACATAGAAACATAGCTTTTATATGTGCGAAAAAAGGAAACAAAAAGAAACATGTTTCTAACACATAGCTATGTGAATTTAGACAAGTGAAACGCCTTTTTTAAAGGCTACAAAATCTATATTTCTATGTGTTTAAATAAATACACCCAACGAATTAAATTAAATAAAATCTACAAAATTTAGATCATGAAAATTCAAAAAATAATTTCAGGAATTGCACTATTTACTTTGTGTTTGCTGGCGAATACAGCCGCTTACGCACAGTTTCCAATGCCGGATCACGTGCCAATTTGGGACGCTAATAAAGTCACTTTAAAACTGCATAAAATTTCAGAGAATGTTTATGCCGTTTCGCCAAGTACAACCGAAACCGAAACCACAAAAGGAATTGCTCAGGCCACTTCGGCAGGATTTATTGTAGGCGATAAAGGAGTTTTGTTAATCGAAACCATGTTGAGCAAAGGTCTTTACGATCAGCTTTATAAACTGATTCGCTCTGTAACGCCAAAGCCAATTATTTACGCCATAAATACAAGCGATCACGGCGATCACTGTTTCGGAAACTATTTGCTTCCAAAAGAAACTATTGTCATTCAGAACGAATTCTGCAAAGACAATCTTGCTAAAAACTACGACAATATCAAACAGTTTATGATTATGCTTTTTGGTAAAGGAAGAGGAATTGAAGAAAGCGTTTATCGTCCCGCTGACATTACAATTGCCATAAATCAAACCATGAAAATTGATATGGGAAAAGGCAATATTGTAGAGGTAATCAATGTGGGAACTGCACAATCTCCGGCTGATCTTTTTGTGTATTTAAAATCGGCTTCAGGAAATGTATTGTGGGCAGGAAATCCATTTATTGCAGAAAGCCCAACAATTCCGTGGTTATTTGACGGGTATTTTTTAGAACCGGTTCAAAACCTGAACAAAATTTATAATATGATTTCGGATAAAGATATTGTAGTTCCCGGTCACGGCCGAATTACCAATAAAGCGGGAATTAAATATACTATAGATTATGTTACGGCTTTGCAAACCAATGTTGAAAATGCGGTAAAAAAGGCCTCACTTTAGAAGAAACCAAAGCTGCTGTAACCATGAAGGAATTCGACAAAGGTTATGAACTGTTTAATTGGCTGCACTTCAATTTCAATATTCCAAATGCGTATAAGGATATTAAGCAAAATGGGGGTAAATAATTAAAAATTGAGAATTAAAAATTAAAAATATTTTCACGTAGCTATGTTTGTTTAAACACATAGAAACATAGGTTTTGAACATCAATTTATTTTGCCACAGATTAAAAGAATTAAAAAGATTAATCATTTTAATCTGTGAAATCTGTGGCAAAAAACTACGTAACTATAAATCTGTGTTGTAAAACAAATTACATCCTGCGAGTTCAAAAATTTAAAATTGAATTATGAAAAACAAAATCCTATTAGTGGTTTTATTGATTTCATTTTCTGGTTTTGCACAACGATATCCTGATTTTAAATCACTGCGATTTGATGAAAATTATAGCGTTTTAAAAGATGATACCGTGAGCAATGATTGGTACAAAACAGTGAAATTCCTGCCAATTTCTTCTTCTAAAGAAACGTATATCAGTTTTGGGGGCGATATACGATTTCAGTACTTCTATGCTAAAAATGAAAACTGGGGCGACGGGCCACAAGATAATGATGGATACGTTTTAGGACGGTATTTACTTCACGCCGATTTTCATGCCGGAAAGTACTTTAGAACTTTTGTTCAGGTACAAAGCAGTATGGCAGACGGAAGAATTGATCCGAGTCCGGTAGAACAAAATCCGCTTGAAGTACATCAGGCTTTTGCTGATTTTAATCTTATAAATGAAGGCAGTAAAAGACTTATTTTAAGATTGGGAAGGCAGGAACTCACTTACGGATCGCAACGTTTGGTTGCCGTTAGAGAAGGCCCAAATAACAGACAGTCGTTTGACGGAATAAAAGCAATTATTGCCAAACAAAATTTTACAACTGATTTGTTTTATACGCATTACGTTGTGGCGCACGATGGCATTTTTGACGATGAATCGAATAAAGACAGACAATTATGGGGAAGTTATTTAGTCTTTAATAAAATACCAATTATCAAAAATATCGATGTTTATTATTTGGGTTACGAAAGAGCCAACGCAGCTTTTAATGACGCGGCAGGAAAAGAAAACCGACAATCTGTGGGAACACGAATTTGGGGAAAAACAGAAAACTGGCGTTACGATGGTGAAGCCGTTTATCAATTTGGCGATGTTGGTGACAAAAACATTAGTGCGTGGACAGCTTCTATAAATGCAGGATATCGTTTTAATACCGTAAAATTCCGTCCCGAAATTGGCTTTAAAGCCGAAGTTATAAGTGGAGATAAAAATATGGGCGATAACAGTTTGCAAACTTTTAATCCACTTTTTCCAAGAGGTGCTTACTTTGGATTGGCTTCGGTTATTGGACCTTCCAATCTGATCGATTTTCATCCGTCATTAAATTTTGAAATTGCCAAAAATGTCGATTGGGTAATTGATTATGATATGTTTTGGAGATACAGCGCCAACGATGGTATTTATGCACCAAACACTTCTTTAATTTATCCTGGAGATACCACAACTCAAAAGAAAATTGGGAATCAGTTAGAAAGTGAAATCGTCTGGGAACCGAATCAATATCTGTATTTCAGACTTGAAGCAACGTGGTTTCAGGCCGGAGATTTTATAAAAGCTTCCGGAACCGGAAAAGATATTTTCTTCACTGGAATTACGATGCAAATTCATTTTTAACTTCAAAATTGAATTCACATCAATTAATTTAAAAAAGATAATTATGAAACAAACGTTCTTTACATCAAAACTAAAAACTATAAAATTAATAGCAGTATTGTTATTGATTAGTTTTTCAATGCAGGCGCAAGTATATACTGATCAGGAAGTTAAAACAAAGCAAACTGCAGAAAAATTCTTTGAATATATTGGAGCCAAAAATCCGGAGAAAATAGCTTCGATGGTTTCAGAAAATGTCGATTGGTATATTTTTGAATCTAAATATATGCCTTGGACGGGACATCGTTCTAAAAGAGAAGAAGTTTCGGAACTATTCAAAACCCTTTTCAGTTATTTTATTGACGGAAGCGAAAAACTTGAAGCAAAATCTTTTATACTTCGAGGTAATGAAGTAGCTGTTTTTGGAACTATCGAAAGAACTGTTAAGAAAACAGGCAAACATTTTAAAATGCCTTTGGCGATCCACATCACAGTTGAAAACAATCTGATCAGTAAATTTTCATTGTATGAAGAAACCTTAATTATTGAAAAAGCACTTCGATAATCTTTTACAGCTCTCCTGAAATTCGCAAAATCATTAAATCTATTTATATGAAAGATAGAAGAACATTTCTTAAACAAGCTGGCCTTGTAGGGCTTGCGGGATTATTGCCAACGAACACATTACTTGCAGGCAATTTAAAAACAGATACATTAACCAATAATGAAGATTCTGCTGGCAAATGGGCAGACGGATCACGTTTGGTGGTATCGGTGTCGATGCAGTTTGAAGCGGGCGGACAACCTGTAAATGCTGAGAGTCCGTTTCCGCAAAACATGCAAAAGGGTTTTGTTGATCTTCCGGGCGAAACCTGGTATCAGTATGGGTATAAAGAAGGAATTCCGAGAATGCTGGACAATTGGGATAAATTTGGAATCAAAGTTACTTCGCATATGGTTGGATCTGCGGTTTTAAAAAATCCGGAACTTGCCAAGGAAATTGTACAAAGAGGCCATGAAGCTGCAGCTCATGGTATGGATTGGGCAACGGAATATTCGATGCCGTATGAAACGGAGAAAAAATTCATTAAAGATGGTGCCGACGCTATAAAAAAAGTTACCGGTTTTGAACCTGTTGGTTATAATGCAAATTGGTTAAGGCGAGGTCCAAATACACTGGAAATTTTGCAGGAACTTGGTTTTAAATATCATATTGATGACTTAAGCCGCGACGAGCCGTTTTTAATAAAAGTAAAAGGGAATGATTTTGCCGTGGTTCCGTACACTATTCGCTGTAACGATATTGTATTGATAGAAGGAAAAAATTTTAGCGCAGACCAGTTTGCACGTCAGGTTATTTTGGAATTTGACCAGCTTTATAAAGAATCTGAAAAAAAGCGCAGGCAAATGTCAATCAGTTTTCATGACCGTATTGGCGGCACACCGCAAATGGTTGCTGCAACTACAGAAATCCTCTCTTATATTCAAAAACATAAAGGAGTCAGTTTTAAGCGAAAAGATGAGATTGCTCAAATGGCGTATGAAGACAAAAGCATTATAAGAGAATAATTTTATTAAATAAACTCGTTGGGTGTAATTCAAAAAAAACAATTTAACACATAGAAACATAGGTTTAAATGTGTAAAAAGAATACAAAAAAGAAACTAGTTTCTCCACACATAGCTATGTTTATTAATATCAGTGAAACGCCTTTTTTAAGTTTACAAAATCTATGAGTCTATGTGTTAAAACAATTACAACCAACAGGTTAAATAAATATTAAGATGAAGTATCAGAAATTATTTGAGCAGTACAATTTAAGCGGAAATCAATTAGAAAACCGTTTTTTAATGGCTCCAATGACGCGTTCAAGAGCATCACAGCCAGGTGATATTCCAAATGCTTTAATGGCCGAATATTATGCGCAACGAAGTACGGCCGGTATTATCATTACAGAAGCCACTCAAATTTCTTTGCAGGGAAAAGGTTATGCCAATACCCCGGGAATTTACAGCAAACAACAAATAGAAGGCTGGAAATTAATCACAGATGCGGTACATAAAAACGGAAGTAAAATATTTCTTCAGTTGTGGCATGTTGGCAGGGTAAGCAGTTCAAAAGTTAACGGATTACAGCCCCTTGCTCCTTCTGCATTAACGGCTCAAAATACCAATGTTTATATTTTTGACGGCGCTGCCAATGGTGATGCTACTTTTGTTCCGGTAGAAGAACCAAGAGAAATGAACAAAAGTGATATAAATTCGGTAATTGAAGAATTTGTACAAGCTGCTAAAAATGCCATAGAAGCCGGTTTTGATGGTATTGAAATTCATGGTGCAAACGGTTATTTACTCGATCAGTTTTTGCGAAGCAATAGTAATAAAAGGACTGATGAATATGGCGGAACAAAAGAAAACAGAATTCGTTTACTGATTGAAATTTCAAAAGCGATAGCCAATGCAATCGGAAAAGAAAAAACAGGAATAAGGCTCTCCCCTTTTATCAGCTTTAAGGACATGAACGATCCTGAGATTTTGCAAACCATAATGCTTGCAGCTGAAGAATTGAACAAACTCGATCTTGTTTATATTCATCTTTGCGAGGCTGATTGGGATGATGCGCCTCAAATTCCAATTGATTTTAGAATTAAACTTAGAGATACATTTAAAAATACCATTATTGCTACGGGTAATAAAACCCCTGATGAAGCGGAAAAACTGCTTCAGGAAAATCTAGTTGATTTAGTGGGTTTTGGAAGAAAGTTTTTAACCAATCCTGATTATCCTGTTAAAGTTAAACAAGATTTGGTCTTAAATGAAATATCAGACAACCATACTTTATTTGGAGGCGGGACAGCAAGAGGTTATACAGATTATCCATTTATCAAGTAAATATTTATTAATCAACCACTAAATAAACAAATTATGAAAAATGAAAATAAAACCTGGTTTATCACAGGAACTTCGCAGGGAATTGGGCTTGTTTTAGTGAAACAATTACTGGCACAAGGATTTAATGTTGTTGCGACTGCCCGAAATGCAGCATCGCTTAAAACTCCAGTTGGCAGTTCATCTGATCAGTTTTTACCTTTACAAGTTAATTTAATTGACGAAGAAAGTGTAAAACAAGCTGTTACTACAGCAGTAGAAAAATTTGGCTCGATTGAATATTTGGTCAATAATGCCGGTTATGGTTTAATTGGCGGAATCGAAGAAAGTTCAGACGCTGAAGTCCGCGCCAATTTTGATGTGAATGTATTTGGTTTACTAAATGTGACCAGAGCTATTTTGCCACATATGCGAGCAGCTAAATTTGGTCACGTTATCAATCTTTCTTCGGTTTTTGGATTAATTGCCGGAGCTGGCTGGGGAATTTACTGCGGTACTAAATTTGCCGTTGAAGGCCTTTCTGAAGCATTGGCGCAGGAAGTTAAACCTTTCGGAATCAATGTAACGCTTATAGAACCGGGATATGTGCGTACGAACTTTTTAAACAGCTCTTCATTAATAGCGTCAAAAAATCCTATTGAAGATTACAAAAGTATTCGTGATGGTGTAAATGCACATCAAAACGATCTTCCGGGCAAACAATTGGGAGACCCTGAAAAAGTGGCTGATTTAATTATAAAAGTGACTCAAAATCCGGAACCGCCGCTTCGTTTGCTTACGGGATCAGATGCTTACGGATTTGCTAATTATAAAATTGATTCGCTGAAAACAGAAATCGAAGCCAATAAAGAACTTACTTTTTCTACAGACTTTCCTTTGTAATTTCATTGTTTATTATATTTTAACCCGTTGGGTGTAATTCAAAAGAAGTAATTTAACACATAGAAACATAGGTTTTGGATGTCTAAAAAGAATACAAAAAAGAAACTAGTTTCTCCACACATAGCTATGTTTGTTAATGTTAGTGAAACGCCTTTTATAAGTTTACAATCCCGAAGCTTCGGGACTATGATTCTATGTGTTAAAAATAATTACACCCATCGGGTTATATTTTAAAACTGGTAAATATTATTTATCAGCTTATGCACCAATTTCAAAACAGCATTGAAATTGGTGTTTTTTTTATGATGAAATTCATTTTAAAGATCTTAAAAATCATTCTCTTTATTTCATTTTGTAATTATTTTCTTAGTTAAAATATAATCATTTTAACTTTTTCGTTTTTTAAGAAATATCCCAATGCCTGTAAACTCAGGGATAATTTATAACGCCAATTGCTCCATAATAGTTTTAACAAACTATTAACATAAACAATAACGGAACGATCATTCCGTTATTATAAATTTGTCCTATAAATCTTTAACAACAACATAAAAATGAAAACAATAATTAAAAATTTGACAATGCTTACAGCAGCACTTTTAATAGGCGCTACAAGCCAGGCACAAGATAAATCAGTAAAAGCTGCAAACCCTCCTGCTAACTTTAAACACGCAACCGTAAACGTAAATAACGTTGACATACATTACGTTATAGGCGGAAAAGGCGAACCATTAGTATTAGTTCACGGGTTTGGACAAAACTGGTATATGTGGAACAGGCTTTTACCTGAACTATCTAAACACTTTACTGTTATTGCTCCGGATTTAAGAGGAGTTGGCGAATCTGGAAAACCTGAAAGTGGATATGACAAAAAAACAATGGCTTCGGATATTCATGAATTGGTAAAAAAATTGGGGTATAAAAACATCAATATTGCCGGACACGATATCGGATTAATGGTGGCTTATGCTTATGCTGCACAATATCCTGGTGAGGTTAAAAAATTGGCTTTAATGGATGCGTTGCTTCCCGGAGTTGAGCCGGTTTGGTCACAAGTTTCTGCATCTGCATGGTGGTTTGGATTTTTTAGCTGGCCTTCTTCCGGTGCTATTGTAGAAGGAAAAGAGAAAGAATTCTTAACAGGATTCTGGCCTGTGGTTGCTTTTGATAAAAATGCGTTTACTAAAGAAGAAACAGCAGAATTTATTCGTGCTTATGCTGTAAAAGGTGCAACAACAGGAAGTTTCCATTGGTTTGGCGCTTTTGCCCAAGACGCAAAAGATAATACTGAGCTTATGAAAACGAAATTAAATATGCCGGTTTTAACAATGGGCGGACAATATTTTGCTGCAGCATTTTTAAAAGAGCACACCAAAATTGTTGCGAATGATGTTCGTGAAACTAATATCCCAAACGCGGGACACTGGATTGTACAGGAAAATACAGCGGCAGTTCAGAAAGGTTTATTGGACTTTTTTCTTGAATCTAAATAATTAAAAATTCCAAATATTAAATTCCAAATTCCAAGATACAGCAAACCCGACAGTTTTAAAAAACGTGTCGGGTTTATTAATCATCCACAATTGGAATTTGGAATTTAAAAAATTGGAATTTAATCTCTTTTATTGATTAAAAATTCAGCTAAAAACTCAATTTTTATAACGGTTCCGTTTTTGTTTTCTATCGAAAGTTTTCCTTCCAAATCATCTGTTAAACCTTTTATAAGGCTCATTCCAAAAGAGTTTTTTCTCTCTGGACCAGCATTGCTATCAAAGCCAATTCCATTATCGGCAATTGTTAGTAAATAATAGCTTTCTTTTACTTTTTCTAATGTTAAATTAATCAATCCGGTGCGATCATCCGGAAATGCATATTTAATGGAATTTGTAATGCTTTCATTTAAAATAAGCCCTAATGGTACGGCCTGAACTACATCTAATTCTAAAGGATCTATTTTAATTTCAAATCGTACTCTTTGTCCCAGACTAAAAGATTCTTTTAAATATTCAACCAATTCCTTGATGTAAACTGGCATATTAATAGTCGAAATATTTTCTGAATTATACAGTTTTTGATGAATCAGAGACATGGAATGAATTCTGTGCTGGCTGTTTTTAATCGCTGATAAAGCCATATCGTTATCCAAATAGGCAGATTGCGAATTCAAAAGGCTTATTACAGTTTGCAGATTGTTTTTTACACGATGGTGAATCTCTTTTAAAAGCCATTCTTTCTCATTAAGCAAATGCTTTAAATTTAAATTTTTCTTGCTGATTTCTTTCTCTTTTAGTTCGAGTTTAGTATTGTTTCGCTGTTTTAATCGGTAACGATTATAAAGTAAACCAATGATCACTAAAAGCAAAACCAAACTCCAAATGGATAATGTATTTAAGAGCTGTGATTTTTGCAATTCACTTTGCTGCAGTTTTGACTGATTGTTTAAAAGTTTGATTTCCTGCTCTTTATTTTGCGTTTCATACTGAATTTTAAGTTCTTCAATTTCCTTATTTTTAGAAAAATCTACTACCTGGTCATTCAACTTTTTATAGGCCTGAAAGTGTTTCAATGCCGAAAGATGATTCCCGTTTATGGAATCAATTTTAGATAATGAAATTTCAAGTTTTTCAGAAGTATAATTTCGTTTGTATAATTTTGCTAATGATGCTATTTTATCGGCATAAAACTGAGCTTCTTTTACCCTATGCCTGTACGCATAAAAAGCGCTCATATTAGAATACAGGTTTAAAATATCAATTACAGTTTCCGGACCTATTAATTGTTGTGCCAAACGATCCATTTCCTTAAAATTCTGTTCTGCAAGAGGAGTATTATTTAAATGATCATAACAAACTGCTTTGGTATAATAGAGAATCATTTTATCAAAGGGATTTGTTGGCGGATATTTAGCGGTAATCGAGATAATATAATCTAAAGCTTCCTGATCTTTTCCTTTTGAAGATATAGCTGCCACCAGACTCACGAAACTTTTGTACCAGCCACCGTTATTGCTTCCTTTTTGTCCTTCTGCAATACTTTTTTTATACGTAGTCATGGCTTCTTCAAAATGACCAAGAACCAGATAAACATTTCCTAGACGGAGGTAATAATCATCGGCAAAATTATAGTCATGAAGAGTATCCATTGTTTTTATACTTTTTAAGGCATAATACAAAGCACTTTTGGTGTTGTGCTGCATAAGCTCAATGTAAGAGATCGTGGCTTCAGTGAAATGAGTATGTTTAAAACCAATTTGCCTTTGATCGTATAAACTTTGATAAAATTCTTTAAGGGCTAATTTGAGATTTCCGGAGTAATAATGAATCGTAACCAATCTTAAATGGTTTTCTATTGCTTTTTCTTCTAATCCTAAAGTTTTGTAAAGTTTTATAGCTTCATTTAAAATGATTTCTTTTTGAGGATCGAAAACAGGAAGATACTGCGCCTGATTCGCTAATGCATCGGCCAGATTTTTTTGACCCTTTTGTTTTCGGCATTCGTTAACCACTTTGGCAAAGCAATTTTTACTTTCGTTTAAATTATTAGCCTGAGCATAATATTTTCCCAGCAACAGTAAACTCTGATGCTGCCATTTTTGTATTTTAAGGGCATTGCTAATTTTGAGCGCTTCATTTATGTTGGATAATGCATTTTGAAGATCAGCAGGTTTTGTCCCCGGTTTAATAAGATAAAAACTTCCGAGCTGGAGCAATAATTGAACCCGATTCGTATCTTTTGATTTCGCTAAAATTTTATTAAAAGCAATTATATTTCCCTTATCTAAAAGTTCATTTTCAGCTAAAAAAGTATTATTAGCCTCATAAAATCCTTCGTTATAACTTAATGAATGCGGCAATTTATAAATTTTTACCGCCATAACAGTTGCACTGTCCTCGTCAATTTTTCCTTGGTTTGTTGCATAAAGAAAGGAGGTGCAAAACTGAATTAATAATCGTTTTTTCTTTAAATCATAATGGCTTGTCGA
Organism: Flavobacteriaceae bacterium CRH; assembly: GCA_001507425.1. Classification (GTDB taxonomy): domain Bacteria; phylum Bacteroidota; class Bacteroidia; order Flavobacteriales; family Flavobacteriaceae; genus Flavobacterium. The sequence continues at coordinate 14,402 of LMAJ01000013.1, read as the reverse complement.
AGGAACCTGCGAAAAAGATTGGAAAGAAATAAAAATCACTAACAAACGGAAGAATTGTTTCATAAATTATAAGAAGATTAATTGTTTTTTGGCTTTAATCAAACAAATATAAAGAACAAATTGAGGTTTTATTCGTATTATGTTAATTAATATTCTTTTAAAAATTTGAGTATAACCAAAATTTACGAATGTGTGATACAAATCAAAAAACATTTGAATATCAACACAATAGACTCAAAAACATTATATAATTTGTTTTAATAATCAACGTATACCGTCTCTGGGTTGCGATAGACAATCAACAAATTATATAAACAAATTAAAATAATTTATAATCCTTTTATAATTGTCGATGATTAATTTTAGAATAGGCTGCGGCATTTCTTGTTTTATCGAAACGGGAAATCTCAAAAATGCATTTTTAGGCCAAATTTAATTTTAAAATATAAAATATCATGGAAGAATTTTTGCACGACATTGCCCAACACATCGAAGGATATTATCAAAATATTGTTGACATCACGCCAAAATTATTACTAGCTATTCTGGTAGTTTTAATTTCGTGGTTTATAGCAACGCGTGTAAAAGGGTTTGCAGATCTTAGACTGAAACGAAAAATGCACGATCCTTTATTGGCGACTTTTATTGCAAACCTTATCAAAGCTGTTCTTATTGTTATTGGTTTTCTATTTATGTTTCGTGTTATTGGGCTTACGGGCGTTGCACAAAGTGTTTTAGCGGGCGCAGGAATATCTGCATTTATTATCGGTTTTGCCTTAAAAGATATTGGCGAGAATTTTTTAGCCGGTATTTTATTGGCTTTCAAAAGACCTTTTTCTGTTGGTGATATTATAGAGAGCAATGGTGTAAAAGGAAAAGTTGTGGCACTCAATCTTCGTGATACTCAAATTAAAAGCGACAGCAAAAACATCTATATTCCTAATGCCCTTTTGATAAAAAACACATTGGTTAATTTTAATAGTGAAGGCTATCTTTTGCAGGATTTTACGATTGGTCTGGAATATGGGTCAGATTATAAAAAAGCACTCGAACTTATTACTGAAGTTTTAAAAGCTGACAATACTATTGTTGACAAAGAATATTCGAATTCTGCAGTGGTATCAGGCATTACAGGGACTACGGTACAAATTAATATTAGATATTGGGTAAAAACAGACTTGAAAGTTACAGATGGAAAACACCGTTCTGCAATTGTAATTAAGGTTGCCGAAATCCTTCATGAAAATGGGTTTACGATTAAATAAACCTAAATCTTATTTTACTTTTTAGAAATCAATAATTATAGCAATGTCTTAATTATGAGAATTTTATAATTAAACGCTGCTATTATGTAAAACGTCTCAGTCAGTAAATGATTTTCTTTATAAATACTAAATGAAGCTAAAAAAGTCCATCAAATAAACTATCATGAGTGACATTGCCCGCAGATTTCCGGAGAATCCATTGCTAATGCCAAAAGATTTAAATCCAAGTAGTAATGAATTGCAAATTATAAGTCTTTTAAATCCCGGTGTTTTTGTATTTGAAAAAAAAACCTGGCTTTTGGTGCGCGTGGCTGAGTCTATTGCACAAAAAGAAGGCGTTATTTTTTTTCCGGTCATGAATGCATTAGGCAAAGTCGAAATTATAGAAATTCCTTTAAATGATCCTGACCTTGTTGCTACAGATGCACGGGTTGTAAAATACAAAGGCCTTGATTATCTGACAACTATTTCGCATTTGCGATTGGTTTGCAGCGATGACGGAATTCATTTTTATGAACCGGAAAACACAGAACTTGTAGTGGGCTCTGGAATATTAGAACAATTTGGGATCGAAGATTGCCGGGTTACAAAATTAGATAACACGTATTATCTTACGTATACTGCCGTTTCAGAAAATGGTGTTGGCGTAGGATTGCGCACGACAAAAGACTGGAAAAATTTTGACCAAAAAGGAATGATTTTCTCGCCTCATAATAAAGATTGCGCCATTTTTGAAGAGAAGATAAACGGAAAATATTACGCACTTCACCGACCTTCAAGCCCGCAAATTGGAGGGAATTTTATTTGGCTGGCAGAATCTCCGGACGGCATACATTGGGGAAATCATAAATGCATTGTTAAATCACGATTCGGATTATGGGATAGCGCAAGGGTTGGCGCCGGAGCCGCCCCCATTAAAACAGAGCATGGATGGCTTGAAATATATCATGGTGCAAACGCAGAAAATCAATATTGCCTTGGCGCTTTTTTGATGGATCTTGAAGATCCTTCTAAAATAATTTCCAGAACATTAGATCCTATCATGATTCCACAGGAAAATTATGAACTCAGCGGCTTTTTTGGATATGTCGTTTTTACCAACGGCCATGTTGTAGAAGGCGATAAACTCACGGTATATTATGGTGCCGCAGATGAATTCGTATGCGGCGCTCATTTTTCAATTGCAGAAATAATATTGGCCTTACAACCTGAAAGTTCTCTAAATTAAAATATAACGAACCATTCTCTTAGAATATTAACCAAAAAATTACACCAAATGAAAAGTACAGAAAAAAACAAGATGGCTCACATATAGAATTTTGGGCATCATATTGGAATTTAACGCCTGATCAGCTAAAATCTATTATTTCGAAAATTGAAAGCAGGGATTTTGTGAAAATTCAAAATTATATTCAGATAAAATTATCAAGAGGCGGAGATCAAACGATAAGTAGCAATTCTAAAATAAATGCAAACAGTTAAAGGAAGCAATTTTCTGCTTGCGAAAAATTACTACTTATAATTTATAGAATTTGAAACGGCTTTTTATGAAGCTTCTCATTTTTGTTCAATGCATCTTAGAATGACATTGCAAAATTTAATATTTACCTACCCTATTTGATATTTTATGAATTTTCACATTATACTTCAAATCATAACATCTTCTGTTGCTGCAACTTCTGTCATGACTCTTTTTAGTTATGCAGTATCTGCCAGTGCGAGAGAAATCTATAAAGAACCTTTATTACTCAGCTATGTTTTAGCATCTCTAAAACTGGAAATATCCCAAAATGTAAAAAATATTTTAGGATGGGTTTTACATTACCTGATTGGTCTTGGTTTTGTTATTATTTACCATTTTTTATGGTTCAATGAATTCCTTGAAATATCCTGGTCAGTGAGCGTGCTTTTAGGGGTTTTCAGCGGTATTATCGGAATCTTAACCTGGATTCTTTTGTTTGAGATTATACCCCAAAAACCTAATATTGATTTTAAAGGCTACTATATACAGCTTTTTATAGCACATATTATTTTCTCAATTGTTGCATTTGTGGTTTACAGACTGTTTCTTTAAATGATTTTAATACTTTTTTGATATTCACTATTTTTACCTCCAATTCCTGCTCTGCGTTTTAATAAGCAACTGTCTGGTCCGTTTTTATCCAAAGGCAATTCATTAAAAATTATGTCTAAAAATCCTGAAAAGAAACCAACTAAATTAGCATACTCTTACTATCTCAATCAAGATGTAATTTTTCTGGCCAAAGATCTTTTAGGCAAAGTACTTTTTACCCAAATCGATGGAGAAATTACGGCAGGCATAATTGTAGAAACCGAAGCGTATTTTGGTGTTCAGGACAAAGCTTCGCATGCATACGGCGGGCGGCGTACTAATCGAACCGAAACTCTTTATAGTCAGGGCGGTATTTCATATGTTTATTTATGTTACGGTATTCATAACCTTTTTAATATTGTGAGTTCTGTTGATGGTGAACCACATGCCGTTTTAATTAGAGCGATTGAACCTTTGGTTGGAATTGAAACAATCGAAGCCAGACGTAATATGTCTGCCACTAAAACAGCAATTTCATCTGGTCCGGGTTCTGCAGCAAAAGCTTTGGGAATAAATCGTTCTTTCAATCAAAAAGATTTAACCGGAGAAGAAATCTGGGTCGAAGATCACGGCATTCAATATACTGCCGATGAAATTGTTGCATTGCCACGTGTTGGTGTTGCTTATGCACAGGAAGATGCACTTTTGCCGTGGCGATTTTTTGTTAAAGGCAATAAATATGTTAGTAAACCAAACAAGGTTTAAAATTTCTATTAGTCACAAATCGTACTTAATTCAAAAAAACATTGAACACATAAAAACTTGCGAAATCTATGTTACTATTTTTTAGATTTAATAATTTTATATGAGTTCAGGTATTTTTTAAAGTCTTCATTTTTAAGTATTTCCTCACAATACTGCAAAAATATTATGGCAAATTTTCATTGAAAATTTAGTATTCAAAAAAATTAACACGAATTTATGCATTTGATATTAAGAAAATTTTTAAAATCATTTTTCGAAAATATCTTAACAATTGTCAATTCGAAATTGATATATTTTACTAAAAATCAGTATTTTAAATATAAAATTATTTTTATAAAAAATGCTTTTTGTTAAAATAAACGATACATCATTTCTACATCAAACTTAAAATTTCTTGTTGCTTCGATAAAATTAGTACTAGATTTGTGTTTTACTATTTTTATTGATTCTAATTAAAAACAATGCGTTTTATTTTATTTTTCGTTCTAATTTCGAGTGCTGCATTTTCACAAAGAGTAATTACCGGTAAAATTATAGATAAAGAATCTTCAACACCACTATCAGGTGTTTTAATTCGGGATACAAAATCTGAAAACTGGGCAATGTCTGAGAAAGAAGGTGTTTTTCAAATTAAAATCCCGTACAACGAAAACATTGAATTAAATTTTTCTCTTTTAGGAAAAATGGAAGCTACTATTACTTTAAAAAATAACGAAAACTTTATTACTGTTTTTCTGGAAGATAATACGCTTCGCCTTAAGGAAGTGGTTGTTACGGCCAATAAACAAAGACAATATTCTGAATTAACATTAGGAAAAAATGCCATTAATAATGTTCAGGCTTTTTCATTAGATGATGTTTTACAACAACTTCCGGGGCAAACTACTGCCGATTTTAATTTAAATGAATTTAAAAATATTGTATTTCGAAATGCCTCTTCTCTTAATAAGGGCACAAAAGCTTTTGGAACTTCGTTTGTCATGAATGACATTCCTATTTCTAATAATGAGAATATGCAGGCACTAAACCCAAATGCGCCTAGTTTGGCAGGAAGCGATTATGGAGTACCTCAAAAAACGTTTAACAATCCCGATGCAGGTGTCGACTTAAGAGAAATTTCTACTAACAATATTGAAGAAATAAAAGTCATACAAGGAATTCCGTCTGCAAAATATGGTGATTTAACTTCAGGACTTGTATTAATAACGACCAAAGTAGGTAACAGTCCGTATCGTGTATCTGCTTCTTTGAGAGATGCTACTTCAGAATTAAACCTGACTAAAGGAGTTAAATTCAACTCTAATAATGCCATGAATTTCGGAATTAACTATCTGGATTCTAACGCTGATCCCAGAGATAATTTACTGGATTTTCAGAGGGTAAGCGGTAGTTTGTCCTGGCAGGTTAAAAATGCTTCGTCAAAAATAAAAAATACGGTTAGTACCTCTTTTCGATCGACTCTTGATAATGCAAAATACGATCCCGATGATATTACGGCATCAGTTGTGAAAAATCAGAAAAAAGGTTTTTCGATATCTAATAACTTTATGTGGAAACCTGATAATCTGTGGGTTGATGGTATAAATCTAAATAGCAGTTTTAGCTATGACAAACAATTTTCAAGAAAAGAAAAATGGGCAAATTCATCGGCAACAGCTGCATCAAACAGTAACGAAGAAGGAATTCATGAAGCTTATATTCTTCCTTCTCAATATACAAGTGTAAGTACTGTTGAAGGAATTCCGATTTCGACTTTTATAAGTTTAGAAACCACAAAAGCGATTACTAATAAAGCCAATTGGGTACACAGTTTTGTGTTTGGACTTTCAGGAAGAACCAGTTCTAATAAAGGCGAGGGAAGAAAAAGTGGTGTTGCAGGATTAATCAACTTTTTTACGCTTGATACAGGAGGAGATACAAAATTAGGCTACAGAGATTATGATTTTAACAAAGCAAAAACAGAAAGTCAGATTTCTGCTTATTTGGAAGACAGGATTTATAAAAAATTTGAAGATCATCAAATTTTAAATGTTGACTTAGGAATACGATTCGATAACCAATCCGGATATGTTTCGTTGCAGCCTCGTATAAATTCTTCGTTATCATTAAATAAAACTTTTAGAATTCGCGGAGGATTAGGGTTATCATCTAAGGCGCCTTCTTTAAATCAGGTATATACAGGAGACCGCTACATTGACAGGTTAATTGGCGATGGTATATATACGTATCCGGGTGTTTACCAGAAAGCATGGATTCAGACAATAATTGCTTCTGGTGATAATTTAAATTTAAAACCTTCTAAATCGTATAAAACAGAAGTAGGTTTAGATATTAACCTTCCTTTTGCTTCAATAAATTTTACAGGTTATTACAACAAACTATATGATGGTTTTTCTGGTGAGCAGCTTCCGGTTTACAGGGTGTTACCAAAGCCTGTTGTAACTGTTACAGGAGCTGAAATTCCGACGTATGAAATTAACGGAACTGAGAAATTTTATTATATGGCGAGCAGTATTACAAACAATGCTACATCTGAAGATACAGGAATAGAGGCTATTATAAATTTTGAAAAAATAAAAGCTTTAAATCTTGATTTGAGCATGAACGCTTCTTACGTTCGCTCTAAAGATTTTTCAGATGTGAAACAATACATTGCTTCTACAAATCTTTTATCAATAGAAAGATATGGTGTTTTTAATCCAAGGCCGGACATCAATGACAATCTTACAATGAGTTTTAATTTTAATTATCATATTCCTTCGGTCGGGCTTTTAATAGGATTAAGAAGCGAGCATGTTTTGTATAGAAGTTCAAATTACCTAACGAATAATTTTCCGAATGGTTACTTAGATAATGAATTGGTTTATCATGAAATTCCTAAAGAAGATCAAACTGATTTACAAAAATACGGACACCTGATTCAGACAAGTAAAGAATCTGATTATAAAATGGAAAACATGCTTCATAATTTTCATTTGCGTGTTTCTAAAGATTTTTTAAATGGATTTGGTGTTTCGCTTTATGCAACAAATTTCTTAAACCTTAAGCCTTATTATTATAATGATACCAATACTAAATATCTGTCAGAAACAGCAAACTTATCTTTTGGGGCAAGACTTAATTATGAATTTTAAACTAAATATATATAACTATGAAAAAAACACTATTCTTTATTATAACATTATTAGGGTTGATGACGCAATCCTGTAGTAATGACTCAAACGAAAACGAGGCTTTAACACCTGTAAACTTTAGCGTTTCTGTAAAATATGACCAAACATTTAATAGTGAGGCAACTAAAAAAGCAAGCGTAACTCTTGTCAATAATGAAACCGGAAATAAATATACCTCAGAATCTGACGATAGCGGTGTTGCCAAATTCAACCAGATATTACCCGGAACTTATTCTGTTACTGCAACTAAAGTAATGTTATCTGAAGAGTTTACTGAAACTTTTGGCTACACTCCTACTGAGGCCGAAATTAACTTTAACGATGCTGCAAGCAATGTGGTTATTAGCAGTACAACTGCACCAATTGCACTAGAAATGAAAACCTCTAAAGTGGGCGACTTTGTAATTAAACAAATTTATTACGGAGGTTCTGATACTAAAAAAGGCGCTGTTTTTAGAGATCAGTTTATCGAAATTTATAACAACTCTAATACTGTTCAATACGCAGATGGTTTGTATATGGCACAGCTTACCGGATCTACTACCACTACAGTAGCTGCTTACTCTCTGGCTAATGGGCAGTTTGACTGGAGCAAATCTGAAGAAATGACCATTGGCAATACTGCAAATACAAATTACGTTTATGGAGTTAACATTATAAAAATTCCGGGCAATGGTACACAATATCCTGTACAGCCGGGTTCAAGTATCGTTATTGCCCAAAATGGAATTAATCATAAATCAAACTATATTGACAATAACGGAAAAGCAGTAAGCATTTTAAATCCTGAATTAACTGTAGATTTAAGTACTGCAGATTTTGAAACATTCTTAGGGACTTATTTAGGTGATGTTTATCAATATGATATTCAAAATCCAGCTGTTCCGGATGTTGATATTGCCTATTGGGGAAATACTAATAATGATATGATATTAGATTCTAATGGAAGACAGGCTTATACTATTTTTAAAATGACCGATGCAGAATTTGCAGCTCTGAAAAAATATAAAAATCCTAAAGGAGATAAGAATTATTTTCTTCAAATTCCTAACGCAGTTCTTATCGATGGTGTTGATACGACAAAAGATTTAGCATCAGGTTTAGTACCTAAAAAATTAGCGTCACAAATTGATGGAGGAAATACTTATTTGCCTTCAGGAGCTTATACTTCAAAAGCTGTAATTAGAAAAACGAAGACTACAATTGCCGGAAGAATTATTTTGCAGGATACGAATAATTCCAGTAACGATTTTGTAGAAATAACTGCAAATCCAAGAGGATTCAACTAAAATTTCATTAATGAAAATTAATAGCATTAAAACTTTTTTATTGAGAAGTAATGTCGGGTATTTCCGGGCATTACTTCTTCTTTCTATTTTTTTTACCACTTTTGTGCAAGCGCAGGATAGTTTAGTTGTGAGCAATCATGTTATTGATTATCAAGTTAGAAATCAGATTTTTAAATATCCAATTGGATACACGAACCAATACATTAAAGATTTTACTTTTACTGAGGTTTCTTACGAACATCAAAAAAATGAATTTGCGCGAACACAAATCGCAAATGAAATAAACACGTATCAGTTTTTGGCCCAGGGCTATTTTACAACGGCTCACAAATGGAAATTATTTGGCGATTTATCAATTCGGAAAATTGAAGAAAAAGATTTGGGCTGGGTACTTTCAGACGATCGTGCAGAAGAACAGGAAGTTATAATGCCCCACTATTTTTTTGTTCCGAGAAAAGCCGACTGGACGAATCAGCAGTACAGCATAAATGGAGGATTTTCTAAGAACATTACAAACCGAATATCGATAGCTGCAAAAGTGAGTTATGATGCTGAAAAGTATAGCCGAAACTTAGATCCAAGACCTGAAATTATTGCCAGGAAATTAGGTGGAGAATTACAATTTGGCTATGAAATAACAACAAATCATAAAGCTTTTGTTTTGGGAAGTTATACCCAAAAAGACAAAGATTTCACTTATAAGTACAAAGATGACCATTCTAATTTTGAAGCCTATCCTGATACTTATTTACGTTTTAATAGTGGTTACGGCAGAGTTCTTAACTATTTTAAATCCAGTTATTATAACAGTACCAGGTTTCTTTATAAAGACATGATTTCAAAAGTAGGTTTAGGATATACTTTTAGCAATCAAAACAGCACTATTACAGCATTATTTTACAATCAAAAATCGAACAATAATTTCTATACCAGCGTATTTGGAACGGAAGATAATTCAAGATTTAAATTTACAATAAAAACCAACCATGCCGAAGTATTTGCATTGCGTAAATGGAATGAAAAAGAACTAAAATCGACATTGAAGTTTGACAATAGCAATGGTATTAATTACGACATAAACAGCAAAGGTTTTAATTATAAAAATACATTGAATACGGTAAACTGGATAACTTCAGTTTCTCAAAAAACAAAATCACATATTGATTATTTGTTTGGTTTAGATGTAAATTATCAGCAAAACACATACAATGATGTTCTGGCAACTAGCGATATAGAACTAAATTCGCTTAACACAGGAATATTTGGAAGCAAAGATTTTTCTTTCTCAAAAAGCAAATTAAATACTACGGTAAGTTTTAATATGTATTTCCCGCTTCCTTCTAAATTAGAGTATTACGATACTTCTGGCGGAACCAATGCAACTTTTTTTAACGAAGTTATTCTTCATGATTATGCTGTAAGTACAACAAATTATTTTGCTCCGGCGATACGATTGGAATATAGTTATCCGGTAAAAAATAATAAAACAGTAGTCTTTTTTACCAATCTGAAAGAAAAAATGGCGTTGAAAAAACAAACTGATTATCCTGTCGACATCAATACAAACAACACTTATTGGATTCAGATTGGGGTTCAATTAAATTATTAAAAAATGAAAACAAAATTTATTGCTATTCCGGCAATGCTATTTTCACTTATTATCGTTTCCTATTCTAAGATTGAACCAGATTATGTTTCGATTTCAGAATTAAAAAAATTATACAGCAGCGGCGATTATTCAAAATGGCCAAAACCAGAAGTTGATTCGCTGGTTTACGCGCAGGGATTTGAAGATATTGGAACTTTGGGAAAACCCGAATTTCCTGAAGATAATCCGTATTCTGAAGACAAAGCCGCTTTGGGGAAAGTCTTGTTTTTTGATCCGAGATTATCAAAATCAGGACAAATTTCCTGTGCCAATTGCCACGATCCTGAACTTAACTGGGGCGATGCCAGAAGGGTTTCTTATGGCGAAGGAAGATTGCAGGGCATCAGGAATTCGCCAAGTTTAATGAATATTGCTTATTCGAAAGTTTTCTTTTGGGACGGACGCGCAAGCTCGCTTGAAGAGCAAGCCGGTTTTCCGATAAAAGATTCTAAAGAAATGAATTTTCATATCGATCTGGCAACAAAAAGGTTAAATAAGATTAAAGGTTATAAACCGTATTTTCAAAAGGCTTTTGGCAAAGAAAAAGTTACCCAACAGGAAATTTTAAAAGCAATTGCTACTTTTGAAAGAACATTAATAAGCCCAAAAAGTAAATTTGACAAATTCGTCGCCGGAGATTCTACACAATTGAGCAATAAGCAAGTAGAAGGTTTGCATTTGTTTCGCACAAAAGCAAGATGCATTAATTGCCACAATACAGCGAATTTCTCTGATAATAAATTTCATAATGTTGGGCTTACGTATTATGGAAGGGAATATCAGGATTTAGGAAGATATAATGTTACGGGAAAAGCCGAAAATGTGGGCGAATTTAAAACACAATCTTTAAGAGGAGCTGCTCAAAATGCACCTTATATGCACAATGGTTTGTTCCCCAATTTACGCGGAATCCTGAATATTTATAACGCCGGAATGCCTCAGCCAAAAAGAAAAGAAAGCCAGCTAAATGATACTTTATTTCCGACAACTTCTAAACTTATAAAAAAACTACAACTCAACGAATCTGAGTTAAATGCGTTGGAAGCTTTCATTGGTAGTTTATCGACCGGAGCTTATAAAATGCGTCCACCGGAAATGCCTCTGGAATAGCAGAATATGATTTTTGTTCGTTTTGTAATTTGAAAAAATAATTTAACACATAGAAACATAGTTTTTCTTTCTCTGTAAAGAAGACAAAAAGAAACCTGTTTATAACACATAGACAGCTATGTGCATTAATGCAAGTGAAACGCCTGATTTTAAGTTTACAAAATCTATGTTTCTATGTGTTAAAATAACATTCACGTTATTTAAAAACAAAAAGCCCGGTTCTCATAAGAATCAGGCTTTTTCTATTCAATTGCAATAAATCGAAATGTATTATTCCTGTAGAGAATTCATATCGATTACAAAACGGTAACGAACATCGCTTTTAAGCATTCTTTCGTAAGCGTTGTTGATATCCTTCATTTTGATAATTTCGATCTCTGAAACAATATTGTGTTCTCCGCAGAAATCAAGCATTTCCTGAGTTTCTGCAATTCCGCCAATTACAGAACCGGCTACAGATTTTCTGCCCATAATCATTGGTACAGAGTTTAAAAATGGATCTAGTGGTCCTAAATAACCCACTAAAACTAAAGTTCCGTTAATGTTTAAAGTCGTAACATACGGATTTACATCGTGTATCGAAGGAACAGTATCAATAATTAAATCAAATTTTCCGCTCACTGATTTCATGTGATTGGCATCAGTTGAAATAACCACGGCATCAGCTCCTAATTCTAAAGCGTCTTTTTCTTTATCCGGAGTTCTTGAAAACAACGTCACTTCGGCACCTAAACTTTTAGCCAGTTTAATCGCCATATGCCCAAGTCCGCCCAAGCCAACAACTGCAACTTTACTTCCTTTACCAACATTCCAGTGTTTTAATGGCGACCAGGTTGTAATTCCGGCACAAAGTAATGGTGCCACGGCAGCCAAATTTAAGTTTGATGGAATTTTTAATACATAATGCTCATCAACAATTACTTTTTCAGAATAACCGCCAAAAGTATGTCCGCCAATATGTTTGTCTTTTCCATTGTATGTTCCTGTAAATCCGTTTAAGCAATATTGCTCAAGATCTTGCTTACAACTGTCGCAAGTATGGCAAGAATCAACAATACAGCCTACTCCGGCTAAATCGCCAACTTTTAGCTTGGTTACTTCGCTGCCAACTTTAGTTATTCTGCCTACGATTTCGTGCCCCGGAACTGCAGGATATTGCGTTCCGCCCCAATCGTTTCTGGCAGTATGCAAATCAGAATGGCAAACGCCACAATATAAAATTTCTATCTCAATATCTTTTGCCAAAACTTCTCTACGGGCAATAGTCATTTGCTCTAAATCCGCATCAGCTGCCGTTGTTCCAAATGCTTTAACGCTGCTTGTACTCATATTCTTTAATTTAAATTATTCAATGATTGTAAAATTAATATTCACTGTTTCCTTAAAATAATAGAAAAGAAACATTTACTTAAGAAATTCAAATAATTCCGCCTCCGTATGTCAAAAAAATCAAACAAATCTTTTCTAATTACTCTTTACTCTAAAATCTTCACTCTTTCCTCTTTCCTCTTTATTCTTTCCTCTTATTTCCCAACCGCTTTTTGTAAACTCGCAGGATATCGATCACCTAATATTGTAGTCTGAGCAAAAGCTTCATCGATATTTTTAATATCATTTGCAGATAAATTTATTGATGCTCCACCAATATTTTCTGTTAATCTATGTGATTTTGTTGTACCTGGAATTGGTGCTATCAAAGGTTTTTGTGCCAATAACCAACCTAATGCAATTTGCGCAGGAGTTGCCCCTTTTTGAGCAGCAATTGCGGCTAGTAAATCGATCAGTTTTTGATTTGCTGTTCTGTTTTCTTCACTAAAACGAGGCAAACTATTTCTAAAATCAGTGCTTTCAAATTTGGTGCTTTCTGTAATTGTGCCCGTTAAAAATCCTCTTCCTAAAGGGCTAAACGGAACAAAACCAATTCCTAATTCTTCGAGAGTTGGTAAAATTTCTAACTCCGGTTCACGCCACCAAATCGAATATTCGCTTTGTAAAGCCGTTACAGGCTGAACTGCATGTGCTTTTCGAATTGAATCAACACCAGCTTCAGAAAGTCCGAAGTATTTTACTTTTCCTTCCTGAATAAGATCTTTAACCGTTCCGGCAACATCTTCCATAGGTACATTTTGATCGACCCTATGTTGGTAAAATAAATCGATAACATCTGTTTTTAAGCGTCGTAAAGATTCCTCGGCAACTGCCCTGATGTTTTCTGGTCGGCTGTCTTGTCCGTTAGCTGCAATTCCACCTTTAAAACCAAATTTTGTAGCAATTACCACTTCTTTTCTAAACGGATTCAAGGCTTCCCCAACCAATTCTTCATTCGCAATTCCGTAAGCTTCAGCAGTATCAAAAAAGGTAATTCCTTGTTCGTAAGCTTCTCTAATTAATTTTATCCCTTGTTGTTTATCAAGTGCAGGACCATAAGCAAAGCTTAATCCCATACAGCCTAATCCTAATGCAGAAACTTCTAATCCTTGTGTTCCTAATATTCTCTTTTCCATAATTTCAATTTTATATTAATTTAATTTAAAATGTAGTTGCTACAGATTTTAGTATAATCCAATTCCCGTTGCGCATTTCCAGTTCCATTCTCTGTTGCAGATGCCATTCTTTTCTTGTTCCCCAAATTCTGGCATCTAAGATATTTTGACCAATAAAAATGGCCTTATTTCCAACAATTTCTACTGAACTTTTTACCTCAGAATAGGAATAATATTTCATTCGCTCCGTTTCAATTTCCGAAAACCATTCTTCTTTTGACTGCACATATCCCGTAATGTGCGTGAGTGTAAAATCTTTATCAACAATTTTGTTTATTTCTACTGTATTCCTGTCAATCATCAACTGAGTCAGTTGGCGGGTTACATCCATAATTTTCAATTTATCATTCACTATATTATTAATTTCCATAAAGTTATGCTGTTTAATTTTATTTAGAAAAACATATTAATTGAATTAAATCTTATTCTCTACTCTTCACTCTTCACTCTTTACTCTTTACTCTTTACTCTTTACTCTTTACTCTTTACTCTTTACTCTTTACTCTTTACTCTTTACTCTTTACTCTTTACTCTTTACTCTTTACTCTTTACTCTT
>LMAJ01000012.1 GCA_001507425.1 Flavobacteriaceae bacterium CRH | reverse complement strand
TAAGAAATATGGAATTTCTTTGTTCAGTTTTTTAAGAAAGAATACATCTTCTGTATTTATAGTACGAATTTTACGAATCCAAAAACGGATTTCTTCTTCGTCTATTTGAATAAAATTATCTTCATTATTAGAACAAAGAATGAATTTTGCAAAGAATTCAATTTCTTGTCGATCCTTTCCTTTTGCTTCTATTTTATCTTTATCAGTCGTAGAAAGGTACTTTAAACGTTCTGTAATTTCTTTTTTATCAAAAAAGACTTCATCAATCGCTACAAGTAACATACTCGCCCAATCAGAATTAAACTGTGAACCAAATGAATCCCCTTTTATATAAGTCATATTCATTCCAAAAATTGCTTTCAACCACTTTATAAAGGAGCTTTTTCCTGTCGATCGCTCTTTGCTTACTAAACAAAGAATTGGCAATGTTTGCGTAGGTTTTTCATATAAAAGTTTTATGTAGTCTAAGCCTAATTCTGCTTGATCGCCAAAAATATGTTGAATAAATTGCAATGAATTAGGAATCAATTTTTCGAGTTCATCTATCGGAAAATCCTTAACGATGGGTTGGCTAGGGAGTTCATGATAGGTATTATAGAAATCATCTACAATTTGCTCGTAACCAAAATGATTAGGAATGCAGCAAAACCCATCTAATTTAAGTATGCTATTCAAAAATGATTTTCCATGATCTGAAATGATTGTTTCACGATTCCACCGAACCATTACTTTTACTTTATCACCAGATATTAAAGGTTTATCTATAATTTTGAAATAGGAAGTTCCTACTCGTAAATATTTTTCTTCCATTTTGTACAATATTTTTTATTGTATATATGATGCATACAATAGGTTAGATAACAAAAGACAAGTATAGAAATGGTGCTTTCTATACTTGTCTTTTATATTTAAGGGATTTTACTTCATTAAGAGAGTCAAATAACTCTTCGTGATTTATTAAAATTCTTCTCCCAATAGAAGAAGCTTTAATATTACCATTATCAATATGGTTTCTAATGGTCTGGCGATCCACATGTAAGAGTTCTGCCGCTTCTTTGACAGTGTACATGTTATTCGATAAATCTTTTTCTGGTTTAGTAAGAAGTTGTGCAACTAAACCTTTTAGCTCTTTCAATTCTGATTGAATTGTTTCAAATGGATTTTGCATAAAATTGTAGATTTAATTTTTTACAATTTTATAACTTAATCATATTAATTATAATTTATTTGTATTCAATATCTTCAATTGAATACAATTGAAAATGAGTTAAACTATATTTGACTAAAAATGGAATAATCATTTTCATAATATTTTTCATGATGTGCTTTAATTAGATTGTTTTCCTTAGAAAGATCATATTTTGTTAGCATCGTTGAATTAATTTTAATATCTAAAAATTGGCTAGAAACCTCACAAAAATCTTTGTTTTCAATTGTGTTTTTAAAATAATTATTCTCTTTTAATTTAGAAAACAATAAAGCGAAGTATAAAATTTCTTTTTCTTTATACAACCATTTACAATTTTGGTCAATTAATCCAATTTTAATCGCATTATTTTTAAAATTCAAATAACACGATTCATCTTTAAAAAAATTTTTAAACCGAACTTCCATTATATTATTTTCATCATTCGAAAAATCATAATTTACTATTGATGAATTTATTTTATTCCTCTTATCGGTCTTATCAATCAAAAGACGAAAATATAAAACAACCATAATTGCTGCCGAAAACGTTATTCCTATGGCAACTAGTCTAAATATTCCTTCTGATTTCAAAAAAACATTTTCAAAAAAATAAAAAGCAATCAAAAAAAGAAAAACCATAATAAGAATAATTACACCTAGTTTAATTTCACCATTAGTATTCTTATTATCAAGAGGCTTTAAATCAATAAATTCTGATTTCTTTTTAAAATATTTCTTTTTAAAATCCATACTAAACGACTTTCAATTTCAATTCAACATTAAAAACTTCATCCATGGCTTCTTTTTTCTCTGGTTCACTAATCTGGTAATATTGATTCAAAGTTTTCATATCGTTGTGTCCAGTTATAGATGCAATTAATTTATCACTTTTACCTTGTCTTTTCATCATAGTTATAAAAGTTCTTCTTGCTGTATGGGTACTAATTCTATTGTAGAAGAACATTTCTTCTTTAATATTTTCTTTCCCTTTAGTTGTAACTTTTTGAACTTTATTATTGTATTCCATCTCCTGAAATACTTCTTTTATATATTTATTCTGTTTTTGATTAGCAATTAAAGGCAGTTTATAATCATATTTTAATAAAATATATCTGGAAATACTGGTTAAAGGTATCTCCCTAGTTTCTTTAGTTTCATCTTTATTTTCTTTTAATAAAATAAATTCATTAGTTACATTACTCCTTCTTATCAAAGATAGCTCACCAAAACGCATACCAGTTACACAAGCAAAGACAAAAACATCACGAACTTTCCCTAGCTTTTCACTTTCAAATTCGTATTGCATCAACTTATTCAAATCATCTATAGTTAATGCAATTTGATTTGTAATTACTCTCTCAACTTTTTTAAATTCTACAAAACTATCATTATAAGTGAATTTATTTTTCCTAGCCCAAAACATAAAGGTTTTGAAAAGCCCTAGATTTCTAGCATAAGTATTATTAATATGCTTTAAATCATCCATACAATAGGAAGTGAATTCACGATGAAATGTTTCATCGATCTTACTAAATGTCAATTTGAATTTTCTACCTGTTTCAAATTTTTCTAGAATATTCTTTATATTCTTATACCTTTTAATTGTTGACGCCGACCATTCTTTGCCTTTTTCCTTTTCAGATGTAAACTCATCATACGCATCAAAAAATGTATTTTTCCCGGACGGAGCTTTTTTAAACTCTTCGTCAAAAACTTTTTTTAAATTCTTCGAAGTAAAAGGTTCATTTATTCTTTTATATAAGCTTTCTGTTTCAAGAAATAAATCAGAGTATCGATTCATCTGGAGTCTTATACTTTGAACAAATTTTGATTTCTTTTTCCCATTTACAAAAGGGAATCTATTTTCAAAATCCCAATTTTCAGGCATTATTTTCTCACCAGTTGAAAAGACAAATTTCTTATTCTCATTTTTAAAATAGCATGAAAATAAAATCAAAGTTTCTTTATCACTCTTCGGTTCTTTAAGATTAAAAGTGTATTTCATCAGTTGACAATTTAGTTGACAATAATGTTATATTTAGTTATAAAAACTTAGTTATAACAAATATAAGAATTCCTGTAAAAACAAGCGTTTCTTATTGATAATCAATTATTAACAACCAACTCCGATATAATTAGCGCAATAGCCGGCGACTCCACAAAAAAAGCCTGTAAACTCAATGTTTACAGGCTTTTTTAAAATATTTGAAGTTCTTAAGATACTTTACAATTAAAAACTAACAAATTTTATTCCGGCACTTAACCATCTTGATGGCAACGGAAATGCGCCAACTTCATAATATGTTGTATTAAAGATATTTTGTGCATCTATAAAGAATGTGAATTTTTTAACGGATTGACTTACTCTAAAATCATTTATCCAATAAGAAGCTCCGGTTACTCTTTCGTTAAAACGGGTGGCTACTAAAATTGTAAAATCTTTGTGCTGAAAATCTATTGTATTGGTTATTTGATGTTTTAAAGAAGAAATCAGATATTTTGAAAAAGGTTCCTGACGTGTGTCTTTAAATTTAGAATCTAAATAAGAATAACCAAGGCTAAAATTTAATTTTGAAACTTCAGATAAATCAATTCTATATGTTCCTCGCATGTTTATACCATTGGTAATCAAATCTCCATAGTTTTGACTTTGCCATGGCTCAGTTGTAACCATTCTTGTCCAATCGATATAATTGCTAATTTCTCTGTGAAAATAATTTACATTTAAGCTTAAAGATTTTCTGTTGAATTTAAATCCTAATTCGCTTTGCAGCGCGTTTTCAGATTCTAAATCCGGATTTCCGATATTTCCCGGACGCTGATTTAGATATAAATCTGTAAACGAAGGAATTCGCTGGCTTGTTCCAATATTTCCAATAATTTTAAATTCGTTTGTTAACTCGTAACTCGCATCAATTCCCGGATAAATTTGCCATTTATAATCTGAATTATAGTTCAGGTATGTACCTAAATTCACATTTAGTTTTTCAAACAAATATGTTTTGTATTCCGCATAAATCCCAACATTTTCACGATCGTGTTCTCCTATATTTGAAGAATTAATGTTTTCATTTCTGAATTCAGCTCCAAAACCTATTTCGCCTTTTTCAGTTTTAATCGAAGAGTTAAGTTCTGCCGCAATAGAATTGGTATAATGCTGGCTTCTTCCTGCATTTAAGTTTCCATTTCCTAAATATCTGTAATCATCATAATTATATCTGTAACTTACTCTTGGCATTATTTTCCAATTATCAGTAATAGTATGTTTCGATTGAATTGTGGCAAAGGTAGTTTGTACTATTTCAGTCGAATTTATGTCTCCGGGCGCTGCGTAAAAGCCATTTGCTCCAAAATCATTGTTTACGTAACCAAATGATCCTAAAATTTCATTAAAATCATTGATTTGAACATTTCCCTGATACAATATTTTATTGTTTTCAAATCCTGTGTTATAGCGATAACCATTACTTTTATCATGCGATGCAAAAATAGAATGCTGTTGCTTTTCTTTTCCTAAAACAGCCCCTACCTGAACGCCGCCTCCAAAAAAAGTATCACCTGTATCCTGAGTATCTTTTTCGAAATTAGACCCGGCATAAGTACTTGCTAAAAATCCGGATTGAGTTGGTTTTTTGGTAATAATATTTATTGCTCCGGTTAAACTGTTAATTCCAAATATTCTGGCAGCCGGACCACGCAAAACTTCAATTCTTTCAATTACTTCTACCGGAAGTGGCAGATTTAACATATTATGAGCCGTTTGTGAGTCAATTATTTTTGCTCCGTTTAGTAAAACAACGGTTTGCTCGAAACTTCCGCCGTCAATACTTACGTCTGCCTGACCGCCAAATGGTCCTCTTTGTCTTATATCAACTCCGTTGGCGTATTGCAATATTTCCTGAATAGTTCGTCCCGGTAATTTTTTAATCGTTTCACTATTAATAACGTAAACATTTCTGTTTTGTTTAGAAATTGGTGTACTCAAACGGTTTTCATGCACTATTACTTCATCAATTTCTACAATAGTATCCTTTTTGGTTTGAGAATACATATTAGTAAGAACTAATGTTAAGATAATAAAATAGATTTTTTTCATTTTAGTTTTAAATTTTGGCAAAAGTAGTACCTTGCCGTACTAATCAAGTATACCAGTTTTGTAATTATGAGTGGTCCGGTTCAAATTCCTTTTAAAAGCTTTATTCAGCTGAAGCCTGATGAAAATACAGCACTTTACCTACAGCTTGTTTTTGAATTTATCAAAGCAATCCAAACTGGTTTTCTTCCTGAAGGAACAAAACTTCCCGGAACACGTATTTTGTGCAAAGTTTTGTCTGTTAACAGAAATACGCTTATCAAAGCTTTTCAGGATCTGGAGTCGCAAGGATGGATTGAAACGCTTCCTAACAAAGGAACTTTTATACTTTCGCAGCATAAACAAAAAAATGAATCAGAGTTTATTGGTTTTAAAAATCAAAATTTATCTGAAACTAATTCCGGATTTACCTTTAAACGTTCTGCAATTCTTGAAAACCCTAAAGAAACAAGCAATCTCGATTATCAATTTAATGACGGAATGCCTGATTTAAGATTGCTACAAAATGAGGTTTTAGCAAGACTGTATGTTTCAAAATTAAAGAGGCAGAAAACCTCAAAAACATACGAGCAAATTCAAATACAATCTCATTTAAATTTTAAAACGCATTTTTCAAATTATTTAAATCTTACTCGCGGTTTGCGCATTTCTACGGCAAATTTGCTCACAACGAACAGTCATGAAATTAGTTTGTATTTGGTTACAAAAGTGCTCATTTCTCCCGGAGATAAAGTAGTGGTAGCTTCTCCTGGTTATTATATATCGAACATGACACTGACAAATACGGGAGCGCAAATTATAACGATACCGATTGATCAGGATGGAATTGATACAAATCGTTTAAAAGAAATTTGCGAAAAAACTAAAATCAGAATCCTGTATCTTACCTCAAATTATAATTATCCAACGACTATTTCTTTGAGTGCAAAAAGAAGAATAGAATTGCTGGAACTGGCTAATTTATACGGATTTATAATTTTAGAAGATGACTATGATTTTGATTTTCATCATGATAACAATCCTATTTTACCTTTGGCAGCTTTTGATTCAAATCAAAAAGTAATTTATATAGGATCATTTGGGCGATCCCTTCCGTCTGGATTTAGTTATGGATTTGTATCAGCACCTTCAGAATTTATCGAAGAGTTAGAAAAACATCAAAATATTTTAGAATCCGGAATAGATGTTATTAAGGAACAGGTTTTAACAGAGTGGATTACCGAAGGCGAAGTTCATCGCCTCATCAAAAAAAACAAAAAAATCTATAAGGAGCGCAGGGATTATTTTGTTTCCTTATTGAATGAAAAATTAAGTGATAAAATTAAATTTAAAGTTCCCACACGAGGACTGGCAATCTGGATTGAATGGCTTGATAAATTTAATCTGATAACATTACAAAAAGAATGTGCTGCAAACGGATTGTTTTTGCCCAAAACGATTTTATATCAAACAAAAAATCTTACTGCTACAAGACTAGGATTTGGGCATCTGGAAAAAGAAGAAATGGAAAAAGCAGTATCTATTTTATGTCGGTCAATTGATTCAATCTGAGTACTGTATTAAAGTTCTTACACTTCTTTCTTTTATATTTACCGGCATTGCATATTTGGGTTAATTTATTTATTTTAGCTACTGCGCAGCTGCTTAATCTTGCAGAATTCCATTCTAAAAATAAAAAGTAAAAAACGCTTTATTTTGTGAATAATGGCCAGACATTCTCAAAATATAAAATAAAGGAACAAGTATACTTTTTCAAACCTAAAATGCATTGATGGAATTAATCGAAAATAAAGACCTTTTTCAAACTGTTTTTAACTCTGCCTCGAATGGCATTGCCGTGATGCAATTTATCTACAATGATAAAAACAAGGTTGAAGATTTTTCAATACTGCTGTTCAATACGTACACGCTTAATTGGATTGGCGATATAGATTATAAAGGAAAACGCTATAGCGAGATTTTTCCAATGGTAAAAGAAACCGGTATTCTGGAGAAATTTATCGAAGTGGCTGAAACTGGTGTTAAAGCGAGCTTTGAGCGTTGGTATACTGGCGAAGGAATGAAAAACTGGTTTCATTTTACGGCTGTAAAACAAGATGCGCTGCTTGTAGTAACGACGGAAGATATTACCGAAAGTAAAAATGCAGAAATTGCTCTTAGCACAGCATTAGATACGGCCGAGAAACAAAAAAGGCTTTACGATTCTATCACGAACAATACGCCTGACCTGGTATATGTGTTTGACCTTAACTACAACTTTACTTACGCCAATAAGGCTTTGCTGAACATGTGGGGCAAAACTGCAGAAAATGCTATTGGCCTCGGACTGCGTGAAAACGGTTACGAAGAGTGGCATGCACAAATGCATGAAAGAGAAATTGATCAAATCGTTGCCGAGAAAAAAACAATAAGAGGAACGGTTTCGTTTCCACACGCCGAATTAGGAAGCCGTGTTTACGATTATATTCTTACTCCTGTTGTTAACGAAGACGGTATCGTTGAGGCTGTTGCAGGAACTACCCGAGATATTACAGAAATAAAACAGGCCGAGAAAAAACTTCAGCAAAGTGAGACTCGTTTTCGCAATATGATCGAACAGTCACCCATAGCTATGTTGCTTTCTAAAGGAGAAGATGTTGTTATTGAAAGCGTAAATAAGCCGATGCTGGAGTTTATGAATAAAGAAACGACAGACGAGGTACTTGGAAAAAAAATGGTTGAAGCATTGCCGGAACTTTTACATCAGGAAGTACTTCAAACTGTAATTGAAGTGCAAAAAACAGGCATTCCTTTTCGAGGTGATGAATATCCTGTTGATTTATTGATTGATAATAAACTGCAACGTCGTTATTTTAATTTTTCTTATGACCGTATTAAAGAAACTGAAGACAGTTCAGCAGTATTGCACATGGCAGTAGATGTAACGGAACAAGTATTGGCCAGAAGAAAATTAGAAGATAGCGAGAGCCGATTAAAATCAATGATTGACCAAACCCCGTGTCCTACACTAATATTGAAGGGTGACAATTTGGTAATCGAGCAGATTAATAAACATATGCTTGAAATGATTGGTCGCGGAGAAGAAATTATTGGCATGCCATTGATCAATGTTTTACCCGAGCTGGAAGGTCAATATGTGTGGACTCAGGTTCAAAATGTTTACAATAATGGAATTCCTTTTGATCAAAGTGAGGTCCTTGTTCAGCATAATCGTACGGGTACAATGGAGGACTATTATTATAATCTTGCATATCGCCCATTAATCGAAGACAGAAAAATAACGGGCATGATTCAGGTTGCTATTGATGTTACCCAGCAAGTGGTAGCCCGAAAAAAAATGGAGGAAAGTGAGACTCGTTTTCGAGCTTTGGTTAATGCTTCTTCAGATATAGTGTACCGCATGAATGCAGACTGGAGCATAATGCGTAGCTTAGAAGGCCGTAGCATTCTTTCTGATACAGGAGAACCTCTTGTCAATTGGATGGATAAATATATTCATCCAATTGACAGGGAAATGGTTGTAAAAGCTATTGATATAGCCATAGCGACAAAAAGTATATTTGAATTAGAACACAGAGTTTTAAATGCAGATGGAACTTTGGGCTGGACATTTTCAAGAGCCATACCTGTATTTGATGATCACAATAATATTATTGAATGGTTTGGTGCAGCAAGCGATATTACTTCGCAAAAAGAGGTACAGGAAATCATTAAGGAAAGTGAAGAAAAATTTCGCCAGCTTGCTGATCTTGTGCCACAAATAATCTGGACAGGTAAACCCGATGGTTTTATTGACTATTATAATAAACGCTGGTATGAATATACCGGTTTTGAAGAAACTGAATTTGGCGATGCAAGCTGGGTACCAATATTACATCCTGATGATGTTTCGGTTGTAATGGAATTTTGGTATAAAAGCGTTCAAAAAGGCACTGCTTATCAACTTGAATTCCGTTTAAAGAGCGGAGATACCGGAGAATATCGTTGGTTTTTGAGTAAAGGTGTTCCTATAAAAGACAAGTCAGGTATTATTACTAAATGGTTTGGTACTTGTACTGATATTAATGAACAAAAGACCATTACAGAAAAACTGGAAAGCCTTGTAGCAGAACGCACCACAGAATTGAAACGTTCCAACGAAGACTTGCAGCAATTCGCTCACGTGGCTTCTCACGATTTAAAAGAACCTGTACGAAAAATAAAAACGTTTACCAGCCGTCTTGAAGATCATCTTCATGGCAAATTAGACGAATCTGCAGCACGATTTATAGATAGAATTCATGTTGCAACTGATCGTATGTTCACCATGATTGATGGCGTTTTGTCTTATTCTACAATTAATGAGGGAATGCAGAAACCTGAATTGGTCAATTTAAATGACGTAATAAAAAATATTGAAACTGATTTAGAAGTCGCTTTACAGAAAAATAATGGTATAATTTCTTTTACTAATTTACCAACGCTGGAAGGCGCTCCGGTCCTGCTCTATCAACTTTTTTATAACCTCATCAATAACTCTATAAAATTTGCCAAAACTGATGTGCCGCCACAAATAACAATAACATCAGAAACGGATCACGATCAAAAGACGAACTTTACAAGAATTACACTGGCAGATAACGGAATTGGTTTTGAGCCCGATTATGCCGACCGAATATTTGAAACCTTTACCCGTCTTAATCCAAAAGATAAATATGAAGGTACGGGATTAGGTTTATCACTTTGTAAAAAAATCGTAGAACGCCACGGAGGCACTATCCTTGCAAAAGGCAAGCCATCTGAAGGAAGTACATTTATCATAAATCTGCCATTAAAACAAAAAGAAACGGAAATTTAGATATGGACCAAAAAATAATTTTATTGGCTGATGATGACAGTGATGACACCGAAATGTTTTGCGAAGCTTTAGAAAACATAGATAAAAATATAATATGCCACTGTTCTATTAATGGCAGCGAGTTGCTAAAAAAGCTTAGTGAGATGAATGAAAAACCAAATCTTATTTTTTTAGATCTCAATATGCCCATAATGAATGGCTGGCAATGCCTGAATATATTAAAAGAAGATGAACGTTATCATGACATACCTGTAATTATGATTTCAACATCATCACACACAAAAGAAATGAGCAAAGCTATAGATCTTGGTGCAATCTGTTATTTAGTTAAGCCCAATAATTTTAATGAATTGATGCAAGTATTGCACGAAATAACCACAAATCTTGAAACCGATTTAAAAAATACCATTATAAATTTACAGAAAAATGGATCCGGCAATGTTTTCGGTTACAATGATAATAACTCAAAGCAATAGAAATTATTACCGTTTTATATCAAAACCCCACGACTTTCTTAGTTATAAATCTTCTTCAAATCAACATTTTCTTTTAAGCTTAATACCGGAATATCGTTACTATAAGTAATCCTGAATGCGTCTATCAATTTAACTTTATTAAAATCTATCAAATCACCTTTTAGCATATTGTTCTTTATCTCTTCGGCAACGCGGCCTGACGGAAGAAATGGCTCAATTGCTTTAGTAAAATCATCTATTGTGATTTGTTTTTTCTTGTCTTTTTTATTTTGGATGTATAATGCCAGAAGAAAATCTCTAATATTCTTTTTTCCTTTGGATGCCAGGCGAATCTGATTATCGAGATAAAAAGCATAGATTAAACCGCGCTGATACGGAATTTTCTCGTACAAACTGTTTTTAAAAAAATTAGCTTCTATAGAATCTCCGGATATTGTTCTGATAGGACTACTATAATGGGGTTTTAAATTTTCATCGTTCATATAGTTCAAAAAAGCTTTCTGATCAAAAAAGCCAGTCTTTACAAGATTATAAACTGCTATGTAGTCATTAAATCCTTCGTTAAACCAATTATTCTCCATTCCCTGTGACTGATATTTTAATTGTATACCAATCCAGTTATGAGAAACTTCATGCGCTATAAGATGTGTTTTTATAACATCTAAAGGTCCGCTGTAACGAAAACTGAAGCCATTAGGAAATCCCATACCTGTACCTGTAGATTCTATTTTATTCTGCAAAGGTATTGCGCTTAAAACATAAAAAGGCGCTTCATAATCATGCCAAAACTCTCTAACCTGCGGGATAAAATCTTTTACTAAAGGGATAATCTTTTCAGGTAATTTACTTGTGGTGTCGCTTTTAGAAGTTAGTAGATAATTCGGTATTCCTTTAATCACATATTTGCTCACGATCAGGTCATTGCTCATTTGCAGCATAAACGTATTGGTGCATGTGTGTTCTGATGGAATAACCTGCATCATATCTGGTGTTGCTTCAGGATTTGATGAAACAAAATAACGCATTTCTTTGGGCCAATTATCCCAAACTACGCCAATTTGGTTGTATTTATAATCATCAATTTTCATAAATAATTGATATCCCATTGAATAAAAGAAACTTTTACCAATAGTTGGCATGAATGCCTCGTTCGGCCTAGCTCTTTTTGCATCGACAATCAATTTGCCGTCAATTGTAAAATAAAGATGTTTTATGCCCTGCCTTTTATGATATACAATAACCTTTCTTTCCTCTGGTTTTATCACCAATGAATCTGTCTTTTGTACTTTTATATTACCTAATATTTTAAATATCTGAGGCTGACCGCCAGCATTAGGCTGTCCGTAAGTAAATACAGTATTTTGCTTATCATCAGAATGATACACAAGATCAACTTCTAATAAAGTCGATTCACCGTTCCAGGATAAATGATAATCTACACGATTTTCCGGCAATTTGTCCTGAGCCTGAACCAAAGAAATGGTAAAAAAGACTATGATAATTTGTAAAAAAAATCTATTCATAATTAAATTTGTTTTAGAATAGTAAAGGGATTTCGACTTTGATTTTAAGTAGTTATTTATTGAAAAGATTCCCGGTATTCTATAGGAGATTGTTTTGTTTTTTGCTTAAATAATTTACTAAATGATTGTGGGTGCTTAAAGCCTAATTTATACGCTATTTCTGCAATAGTGTTGTTATTTGTACTTATATCTACTTTTGCTTTATCTATAAGTTTTACATGAATATGATATTGTGTATTGTGCCCGGTTATAGAACGGAGCATATTATTGAGGTAACGCGTAGATACTTCTAAATGATCTGCAACCTGTTGTACCGTAGGCAAACCTTCTGCAAGCAAATAATCTTTGTTAAAAAACTGATCCAGATACGCTTCCATTTTTCCGATAAGATCACTGTGCGTGTTTTTGGGTTCCATATACTGCCTGTTATAAAACCGATTACTATAATTCAACAGTAATTCAATTTGAGAGACTATTACATCCTGGCTAAAAGTATCTTTTTTGTCAAGTTCCATCGCTAAAGCTTCGAAAATCGAAAAGACAATCTTTTTTTCAATATCAGATAAAGAAAGTGCTTTACAGACTGTATAAGAAAAAAAACCATATTTGCTGATCGTGTTTCCTAAGGGATAATTATTGAAAATATCTGCATGAAAAAACAAAGTATAACCATCTGTATTTCTCTCACACTCTGATGGAAAAATTATTTGTCTTGGACCTGTAAATAAAAGCCCTCCATTTTCGAACTCATAATAACCCTGACCATAACGTATAAGCCCACAAAAATCTTTTTTGAAAGTAATACTGTAAAAATCAAAATGAAACTGCCTTATAGTTTCATTTTCTCTGACTTTTTCATTTTTATAATCAATAAGACCTATTAATGGATGTAATGGCGTTGGCAATTGAAGTTCATAGAAAAGTTCAGAAATACTTAGATAAAGTCGCGGTAACTGAGATGTTTTCATTACTAATATTTATAACGGTTCAAAAAAACATTTTTTTTCAATAATAGTTGTAGTCCGTTTGGTAAATGTTGTAGCCAAAAAAACAATGCATAATTCAAATCAAACCAATCCTAATTTAAAAGAATTAGACACTTAAGTCAAAAATTAATTTACTGATAAGTAATTAATTACACCAAAAATAAGATTTCAGCGATCAAATACTGAACTATTTTAATAAAGATATTTTGAATTTAAAAAAAACTTAAATTGAAGAGAAATAAAAATTAAGCTTTTATCTGTCATCCCTTTTAAGTCCACAAAAAAACCTGTGAAACATTAATTTCACAGGTTCTTATATTACTATTCAACAAGTAGTTTGAAGGTTTTGGATGTATTCGATCAGAATATAAAAATTATATATATCGATTAATTATATTCTCAAAAAGTTCCTGTTTTCCGCTTTGTAATTGTATTTCGTCATTTTCCTGAGCAATATCGTATAAGTCTTTAAAGTTCAGTTTTCCTTCGACAAATTCTTTTCCCTTACCGGAATCAAAAGAACTGTAGCGTTGTTTCCTTAAACTTTCGTAAGGCGAAGCATTAACAATTTTATCTGCTGTTATTAAAGCTCTTGCAAATGTATCTGCCCCTCCTATATGAGCTAAAAAAAGATCTTCAACATCCGTTGAATTCCTTCTTATTTTAGCATCAAAATTCACTCCGCCACCATTTACGCCTCCGGCTTTAAGAAAAACAAGCATTGCTTCGGTCATTTCCTGTACATTATTTGGAAATTGTGCTGTATCCCAACCGTTATGATAATCGCCTCTGTTGGCATCAATACTGCCAAGCATACCTGCATTTGCCGCTACTTGCAATTCATGCTGAAAAGTATGTTGCGCCAGTGTTGCATGGTTAACTTCAATATTTAATTTAAAATCTTTATCTAAATTATATTCCCGTAAAAAACCAATGGTTGTAGCAGCATCAAAATCATATTGATGTTTTAAAGGTTCCATAGGTTTTGGTTCTAGTAAAAAATTGCCTTTAAAACCTTCTGATCTTGCATAGTCCCGCGCTTGCGACAAAAATTGCCCCATATGATCGAGTTCGCGTTTTACATCTGTATTAAGCAGCGTCATATAACCTTCTCTTCCACCCCAAAAAACATAATTTTCTCCATCAAGGGCAATCGTGGCATCGATTGCTAATTTTACCTGAGCTCCGGCTCTTGCAACTACTTTAAAATCAGGATTTGTAGCTGCCCCGTTCATATAACGTGCATTAGAAAAACAATTGGCAGATCCCCAGAGCACTTTGATTCCTGATGAAGCCATTTTCTCTTTTATATAGGCCGTCATAGTAGCAAGCCTTAATTCTGATTGCACAAAAGTTTGCCCTTCTTTAACCAGGTCATAATCATGAAAGCAAAAATAATCAAAGCCTATTTTACTAATAAATTCAAATGCAGCATCTGCCCTGTTTTTTGCCGCCTGTATAGGTTCTTTAAATTCATTCCAGGAAAATTGCTGTGTTCCCTGTCCAAATAAATCAGAACCGTTGCCCCCGAAACTATGCCAATACGAAATGGCAAATTTAAAATGTTCCCGCATTGTTTTGCCTGCAACTATTTGATCGGGATTATAATATCGAAAAGCTAAAGGATTATCAGAATCCTTTCCTTCATAATTAATATTACCAATTCCTTTGTAATATTCTTTGTCTCCATAAACACCGCCCATCACATTTTTTATTTTAATTAACGAGCAAAGATATGGTTTAGCCGACCATATGTAAAAATAAAATCCGTTGCAAAATTAAATCTGAAACGGATTTTTGTTACATTAAAAAAAGAAAACACTCTGTTTTATTACAGTTCATGCCATTTTAAAATAAAAATAATGACATAAATTTGTGCTCAAAAACTAACAAATTAATTTTAAGACTACAATTGATTACGATAAAAGAATGTCAAAAGAATCAGCTTGATTTATTACATGCAATTGCAATTCAAACCTATAATGATACCTATCAATATTTATGGGTGGATAAAGGAGCGTGGTATCTAAATGAATTTTATAAAAAGGAGAGTTTTGAAAAAGAGCTTTCAGCACCTGATATTTTTTATTTTTTGGTTTATGATGAGGACAAAACAATTGGCTATTTTAAGCTGATGAATCTTGCATTAGATCCTTATATGGAATCAGATTGTATAGAAATAGACAAGCTATATCTTCTAAAGGATTATGGTGGAAAAGGAATAGGAAAAATTATAATGGAATTTATATTCGGCTTTTCTCAAAAACAAAAACGTTCTGTATTATGGCTTAAAGCTATGGAAGACTGTCCGGCCAGACATTTTTATGAAAAGTTTGGATTTATACAAACAGACAAAAGTTTTTTAAATTATCCTACAATAAAAGAAGATGAGAGATCGATTTTAACAATGGTAAAAGAGATTTAAAATTGCATAAAAAAGCCTGTAAAATGAATGTTTACAGGCTTTTTTATTTTCTAAATTAAAAATCAATCCGGATTCGCGAGTATTTTATACAATTCGGCATTCGAAATATAAAACTGATTTTCGATTCCAATTTGAGATAATTTTGCACTTACCAAATTATTTTCTCTCGAATTGATTAAGAATATCGAGCTTTCGCCAAATGAAAATAACTTCTCTTCTGAATTCAGCATCGTTAAATAATCTTTTACCAGATTATCAATTACGTTTTTTTGTCTTTTTAAAGAAGCGATTTCGGTTTGCTGTGCTTTTATTTTGTTTTTAAGTTCCAGTCTTTGCTGATCGATATCAAACTTTAAATCCTGAATTTTAAGTTTAGCCAATTTAAGGCTTCCGCGTTCTTTTCTTAAAAATATCGGAATGCTAAAATCGACATTAAACTTATAATCATCGGCATTGAAAGAATCAAAATAAGAAGGCTCAGAAATATAATTGTAACCCACATTCAACTTCGGAAGTAACGAATTTGCTTTAAGCTGTCTGTTTACTTCGAGCATCGACATTTTGGTTTCTAACGCCTGTATTTTCGGATGCGTATCTAAGGTTTCAACATCTACCAACATAGCGGTTGTTTTTAGTGTTTCTTCTAAAGTCAGAATCAAATTTTCTTCTGGCTTAACGATATCGCCAACTTCAACAGGAACATTTTCTATCCATAAATAATTAGAAAGATATAGTTTTGCTTTGGCTAATTTTAAATTTCCATTTTCTACGTTTAATTCTCTGTTTCTAACGGTAATTCCGGCTTCAACACTATCAATTGCTGGTGAATCTCCAAGTTCTATCAGTTTTTTTACACCATTAAAACGGGTACTGGCAAAACCAAGATATCTTTTGTAAAGTTCGGCTTCGTTATAACTTTTTCTCCATTCAAAATATGCTTCGCTGGCTTTGTACAAAACCTCGATTGCTCTTAGTTTTCGCTGTGCATCGCTTAGTTTCAACTGCAATTTTCCTTCTCGTACATCGGCCATTCTTTGGTTTATAAACATTCCCTGTCCTAAAGCAACACTTATTCCGAGAGAAGTTAATCCGGCATCCGGCGTACGATTTTGCGGATTGTAATATTGTCCGTCAGTGTCGTCAAATCCGGCTTTTATTTCGATTCCGTACCAGGTCGGAATTTTGAAACTGCTGTTTAATAACGAATAATATTCTGTTCCTTTAAACTCTTTTTTGCTGTAATCGACTTCAATTTTCGGATCAAATCCTCCACGTGCCACCATAAGCGCTGCCTGGGCATTGCTCAATTCCAGATTGGCCTGCTTTACCAATGGATGGTATTTTTTTACATATCCTAAAAATTCGCTGTAACTTAATTCTTCTTTATTAAAATCCTGACTGTAGGTTGTTGAAAACCAGAATAGAAATAAAAAGGAAAACAATTTTACTATATGTTTCATTTTATTTTTTCTCCTTTCCTTTTTCTTCTTTCGCATCCGACTTATAATAATTCGGAGGAAAACCATTTAGATTTCGCCAAATTTCATACCAAACAGAAACGGTTTCGAGTAAGGCAATACTTTGTGCCCCTGCTCCAATGCTCAGTTCTTTTGGCCATTTATGATCTTTTCCGTCAGGTGAAATAAGCACTCTGTATTTTCCGTTTGCACTAATAAAATTTTCGATTGCCACAATTCTTCCTCCAAAAGTTCCGTACGATAAACCAGGCCAGCCGGAAAACACAATTCTTGGCCATCCATCAAACCAAACGCGCACTTTTGCACCACGATGAACCAATGGAAGGTCGATAGGATATACATAGGTTTCTACGGCAATATCATAGCTTGACGGCATTATGCTTATAATTGGAGTTCCTTCTTTTATCGTTTCGCCAAGACCGGCCAATAAAGCACGGTTTACGTAACCGCTTTGAGGTGCCGTGATGTAATACAAACCATTTCTTAAACTGTAATTCACATATTGATTTTGCAGCTTATTTACCTGAGCTTTTGTATCGTATTGTGTGCTTAAAGCTGTAAACTTATCACTTCTTGATTTTGATATTTTTTCAGAATATTCAGCTGTGATTCTGTTTATCTCTACTTTCGCATTTATCAGTTCGTTCTTGCTGCTTAAAAGTTTGTTTTGTTGTGTAATAATGTATGCTTCAGATTCCTGAAGTTTTAATCTTTTTTGCTCTACATCTGAAAGTGGTTTTAATCCTTCTTTATTTAAGGCTGTCGAACGGTCAAATTGTGTATTTGCGATTCTTAATTGCGTTTTTACTGCTTCAAGATCCATACTGTCGCTTTTTATTTTCAGATGAGCCTGTTTTATTTTATTTTGAGCCTGCTGTAATTTTAATTCTCTTTCGTTATTTAACGACTGTGCCTGAACATTAAGAGAATTTACTTTATCGCCATACGATTCTACTGCCATTTGTTTAGCATCAACCTGGTCTTTAGTATTCCCTACCAGATTTGGATCTAAATAATCTTCTTTTGTTTCTGAAATAAAGAGAATGGTATCGCCTTTTTTTACATAATCGCCTTCTTGTACAAACCATTTTTCGATTCTTCCGGCAATCGCATTATGAACAGTTTGTGGTCTTTGATCGGGTTTTAAAGTAGTTACAGAACCGCTTCCTGAAATATTTTGTGTCCACGGAAGAAAAAGGCACATAACAGCAAAAAATAAAAACCCAATTATAACTCTGTTTAAAATTTTATAATGTGGTCTTTTGGCAACGCTGGTAATCGATTTGTACTTTCCCGGCGTTATAAGTATATTATTATCTTTAGATATATTGAGCATGATTAAAGCTTTATGTCGTTACTAATTTTTCCATCATCGATCGTTATCATACGGTTGCATTTGTCCATCCAGATATCATTATTAGATGTTACAATTACCGTCCAGTCATTTTCTTCAGAAAGTAAAAAATCAACAATTTTACCCGAAGTCAGTTCATCCATTTTATCGACAGGATCTTCAAGGAACAATATATTAGGTTTGTGAACGATGCTTCGTGCTAAAAGGATTTTTTGAAGATCAGATGCAGAAAGCTCACTTCCGCCGGGATGAATCTGATTTTCAAGTCCGTTTGGAAACGTTTTAATATACGGTGTCAGGCAAACATTGTCTAATGCCCATTTTAAATCATCGTTATTAATGGCTTTGTTTCCAAAAATAACATTCTCTCTAATGGTACCCGCAAAAAGTGTATCGCCCTGAAAAAAAGTACCGGCTTCTGCCCTGTAAGTATCTTCATCCAAACGGTTCATATAATTGTCTGTCACGTACATTGCGCCGCTTTCCGGCTCCAGTAAACCTGAAAGTAATCGTAATAAGGTGCTTTTTCCGGCGCCATTTGTTCCTCTTAATAATATTTTTTCGCCCTGTGCTATTTTCAGGTTAATATTTTTGAGTGATTTTTTATTAGATCCCGGATAATTATAAGCAATACTGTCGGTTTCGATATTGATTCCGGTTTCGCTTACAGCAGATGTTTTTGGGATACAGGAAATTTCCATATCGGTAACCTGCCCAATTTTTTCGACTGAAGTTAGTACATCATAAAAAGATTCAAGACCGAAGATTATTTTTTCTACTGAATTGATTAGCAATACAATTACAATTTCTGCTGCTACAAACTGCCCAATGTTCATTTGATGGTGAATTACCAGAAAACCACCAATCGACAATAAGGCAGCTGTAACCAGAACTTTAAAAATGGTAAGTTGTATGTATTGTTTTTTCATTACCTGAAAGTGCTTTTCACGATAATTTACGTATTCGCTTACATAACTGTCATTTCTTTCTAATGCATATTCGAAACTTACTTTTTTACGAAAGCTTTCTCGGTTGCGTGCTATTTCCTGAATCCAGGCTGCCACTTTGTATTTATACTTCGATTCGTTTAAGCTTGTTTCTAAACCATCTTTATATGAAAATTTAAAAATTATATATAAAATCGCTATAAAGAAAAGTCCGATTACGGTAAAGAAAGAATGGTATAAAACCAATAAAATAATACCAAGACCTACTTGCAGAAAAGCGGTACAAAAGTCGAGTAAAAGTTTTGCGGTACCTTTTTGAACCATTAGCGTATCAAAAAATCGGTTGGCTTTTTCCGGAGGGTATTCTGAGTACAATTCTTTAAATTTAATTAAAGGCATTCTGTAAGCGAATTCAAATGAAGAGCGTACAAAAATTCGTTGCTGAAGATTTTCTACAATACGAAGTTGAAGAATGATGAGAACGCCGCCAAAGCCAACGCCTACAGTAACCAAAAATACCAGAACAATCCAGGAAACACTAAGCTGCCCGCTCTGAATAAAATTAATAATAGCCTGAATTCCTAAAGGCAGTGAAAGGTTTACTAAACCGGCAAAAGCAGCATAAAATATAATTTGATATACATCGTGCTTGTCTAGTTTAAGTAAATTATAAAAACGTTTGAATGGTGTCATTTAAATATAAATACAAGATTAATAGATAGAAAATATATACGGCAAAGGCCATATAAAGGATTCAGAATTGCTTCTAACCCTAACAAAACTACGTATTTATATTGTATTCTGGGGAGGTCGCAAATGAATTTTGCCGTAAAAACTGAACAAAAAAACAGGATTATCGATATGATTTTTCCCTTTGGTTTCGGTTTTAAAATATAAACCCGGCAATGAAGCATGCAAGGGAATTAAATAATCTAATGACGGAATACCTTTTGCCACTTTAGAGGTTTTGGTATCTTTTGATTCAAAATCATTTTTTTCTTCGGTGATACCGTCACACTTGAATATTTTTTTTAGAAAATTGCACGCCATCCCTTTAATAGAATCCTGCTCTGTATTTTCTTTTATAATTTGGCTAAGGCTATTAGACATGTTCATGCTGCTCATTAAAAAGTAGCCGATTAGTAACACCTGAAGGCATTTACATAAAAGACTATTTTTAATTTTATTCAACATTACTAAAAAATAAAAAGTTATATCATAAAAACTATTTCAGATAATCATTTTAAGATTAAATAAAGCCTGATTTAAAGTGATTTTTTTTACGAAATTTTCATAGGCTCGCAATTTAAAACTAAATCATAAGCGCAACATTAAAATAACATTAGAATTTCTCATAACACACAAAAAGACTTAATTATCAAATGATTACAAAAACAAGATTCCTCTTTTTTACATGCTTTTTTTTCATATTGGCTTATTTGTAAAAAAAAAGAGATAGTTTACAACTATCTCTTTAATATTGAAATCATCAAATTTTTTAGCGCTCAAATTTTACATTTGGTAAAAGCTTTGGCTTGTTTGCTCCATTAGAGAATAAGCTATCTGTGTATGCTCTCAAATAAGCCTATTGGAATAAAATCGCATTATAATTAAAAAAAGTATAATTAAAAATGACGTAAAAATAAAGAAAACTACACTTATTGAATTTGGAATTTCTTTAATTTTTTTAAACACAAAAAGATTCATTAAAGACATAATAAAAAGCGCAACAGTTGATAAAAAAACCAGACCTCCAATAGCTTTCTGAAATGGATAAATCATTTTGTCATTTTCATATTCTTCTTCTATTGTAAAAGTTTTTGTTCCATCAATACCATATAAATAATTTGCAATTTTTGTTCCACAACTCAATGCAAGTATTAAAACTATAATCACAAAAAATGAATAAAAATAAAATGCTTTAAAATAATCAACAAAATAAATTAAAATAAACAAAAGTAACAATGCTATCAATCCACCAGAAAAAAATGCGTAAATCATTGTTCTAAATTTATTAAAATTCGTTGTCTTTTAGCGCTCAAATTTTACATTTGGTAAAAGCTTTGGCCTGTCCGGATTATTAGATAAAATCCAACCGGTGCGATACATCCATTCTGTCATTTTATGCAATTTTACGTAATCTATATTTTCAGATTCGTCCATTGGAGTGTGGTATTGGCTGTGCAAAACACTGGTGAAAAATACTGCCGGAATTCCTTTGCGAACATAAGGCAAGTGATCTGAACGAAAGAAAAAATACTCCGGATGTTCTGGCCTGTCCCAAAGTTTATCCAATTCAAATTTTGGGCCTTCGTCATTTGCTTTTTTGGCGATAGCCACCAAATCTGAAGAGTTTTCATGAGGAGCGCTGGATCCTAAAAGTGCTGCCTGATTTACATCATTTCGTCCAATCATATCTCCGTTTAATACGGCAATAATATCTTTTTGAGGAACCGTTGGGTGCGATGCATACCAGCTTGAACCTAATAAACCACGTTCTTCTGAACCGTGAAATACAAATAATGCGGTTCTTTTTCCAGGTTGTTTTTTATACGCCCTTGCAATACCAAGCATCGCTACGCAGGTGCTGGCATTATCATCGGCTCCGTTATAAATAGAATCCTGACCGTATTTTTGTCTTACGCCATCATGATCCTGGTGTCCGCTAAAAAGCACATATTCATTTTTTAATTTAGCATCTGTTCCTTCAATTTTTCCAACA
This sequence comes from Flavobacteriaceae bacterium CRH, assembly GCA_001507425.1. Classification (GTDB taxonomy): domain Bacteria; phylum Bacteroidota; class Bacteroidia; order Flavobacteriales; family Flavobacteriaceae; genus Flavobacterium. Next base: position 124,809 of record LMAJ01000012.1, on the reverse strand, counting down.
ACATTTACTGACGGATATTTATATGTTTCTGAAATTACCTCAGCTGATAAATTATCCTTAGTGTTTTTTAGAAATTCTAATTGATCGTTGTGCAGCCAAAAAACCGGCATTCTTGAAGGCACGGGTATTTTATCTCGAAAACCTTCAATTCCGTAAACGCCTCTTGTCATTTGAGGTTCGACCTGAGACCAGCTTTTTTCGCCTAATTCATCTGCAACAATAATAAGTGCTGTAGCTCCTTTTGCAGATAATTGTTCGTAATATTTTTGTTTAAAAAGTACCGGATAACGTCTGTCAAAAAGAGAAATATCTTCTGAAATTCCAACTTTAGAAGCTAAAAGTACAACTGCTTTTCCTTTAACATCTGCTTTTTTAATTGCTTCATCTGTTGTTTCGATGTATACAATTGGTGCATCAACTTTACTATTTGTAGTTTCTGCAATTAAAACTTCGCTCCAAAGTTTATATTCTTTTTTACCTATTCTAAATTTTGTGTTTGAGGTAACCTGATGTCTGTACATATCAAAAAACTGAAAAAAAGTACCGTCGTCTCCTGCTGGCGACATTCCTGCTTCTTTTGCTTTGTTAGCCAGCCACATAGATACTTTTAATTCGTCTAATGTTCCTGCTTCGCGACCGTTAAAATGATCGCCGGCCATTTCATACATATCTGTTTTAAGGTCTTTTATGGTAATTGCTGAAACTAAAGGTTTCTTGATTGCTTGTGAAAAAATCAATCCACTGTAAGCAATGAAAACTATTAAAATTTTATTTTTCATACGTTTTAATTTAAATTCAAACTTAGTAAATAATGACAAAGATTTAACGAAAACTTGTTATACTCTTCTTGTTAAATACAACAATTTATTTTTTAGATTTAAATTCAAATCTATGACAAGTTTATAAATATCTCGCAAAAAACAATTTATTTTGATGATAGATCTGTTCTATTTCGCAATAATATAAAGACTTAACTTACAATTCCTCAAAGAGCTAGTTTCGCTAAATTTAAATCTTTTATAAAAGACAGACGCGTATTTTCCTAATACTTTAAAACAAACACCTCATAATTATCAAATTAGCAATTCTACAATGTATTATGAAAATGAAATATACAAGTCTCAAAAAAAATAAATAATATTGCTAAATTCAATTAAAGCCAAAATTATCATGTCTCTTAATTCCAGTTCTGACGAAAGTAAACTTCTTCGAGATTTATCTCAAGGGAGCGAACTGGCTTTTACAAGTTTGTATAATCAGTATAAAAATGTTGTTTATTCTACTGCATTAAAAATAACGAAATCAAAAGTTTTAGCGGAAGAAGTGGTTCAGGATGTTTTTTTGAAAATCTGGATCAATCATCAGAATTTGGGCGAAATACATAATTTAGAAAATTATCTATTCATTATTTCACGCAATCATATTTTTGATATGATTAAAAAAATTGCGCGAGAAACTAATTTATCTGCTGATGTAAATTATAAAAATACTACTGCAGAAGATACTGATACTGCTATAAAAGATGATCAGTACAGTGTTATTTTAAATCAAATTGTAGATCAGTTGCCACCTCAGCAACAAAAGATTTACAAAATGGCCAAATGGGACGGGATGAGCCACCAAAAAATTGGTGAAGATTTAGGCATTTCTACAGAGACTGTAAAAAAACACATGTCGCAAGCCTTAAAGTTTGTTCGCTTTAAAATTTCTCCTTACATGAACATGTTCCTGCTGATTTCATTATTTTCTATGGGGTATGTTTTCTTAATTTACAGTATAAAATAAGGCTAAAGTTTATTTTTTACATTTTTTTTACATTTTTTTAACTTTCGACTACTCCCTCCCTATTTTTCAATCGTCTTTATAATAAAGAGCTTCTTTTAAAAGAAATTCCAACATTTTAAATATCAAATTCCAATTTGCAGTATTTAATTTTTTAGAATTAGAATTTTGATTTTAAGCTTTGATTGAAAAAACAAAAAACAAACAAACGATACCCAAGTTTACCAAAAATTAATTACTAACTCACAATTACAAACAAATGCAACAAAAAGTATTTGAAGAATTATTTGAAGGCTATCTGCAAAACACATTGTCTGAAGCAGAGCAGGAACAACTGATGGAAGTTATTCGAAATGGCGTGCATGATGATTTCTTAAAAGAGAAAATTAATGTGTTGTTAAAAAACAGCAATAATGTTGACGCATTAGAAACACAAAAAAGTGATACTATCTTACACTATATTCTTTCAGGTTCGCCAACGAAAGTTATTCCGCTTAGAGAAAAATCAACTAAAAAAACGGTGCGGACTTTATTGGCAATTGCTGCAGCCATTACAATATTGTTTGCTATTGGTAATATTTTCTTCTTCAAAAACACTCCAAATCCTGTAAAAATTGATTCTGAAGAAAGAGTAGAAGAAACGAATCCAATTTTAGCTTTTAGCGGAAAACAGCTTATTCATTTACCTGACGGAAGTACAATTCTTCTAAACGAAAATAGTAGTGTCGAATACAATCAGGTAAGTTTTAATGATCAAACGAGAGAAGTTACTTTAAAAGGAGAAGCTTATTTTGATATTAAAAGAAACGAGACAAAACCTTTTATCGTACATACGGGTAAGGTTCAAACCAAAGTTTTGGGCACGGCTTTTAATATAAATGCTTACAGTAATTCTGATAAAATTGAAGTTACGGTAACGCGCGGAAAAGTTCAGGTTGGAGATTTAGATAATGTATATGGTATTATTACTCCAAATCAACAAATTAAAGTGAATAAAACGACTTTGGTTCACGAACAAAACAATGTAAATGCTGCAGTTGCAGTAGAATGGAAAAGTAATTACCTGATTCTTGATAATATTAATATGGAAGAAGCGATTGCGCTTATTTCTCAAAAATATAAAGTGCCTATTACACTTTCGAACGAGAATATTAAAAAATGCCGAATTACTGCCAGTTTCTTAAATGAAGAAGATTTAGATCATATTCTAAAAGTAGTCTGCAGTGTAATCGAAACAGAATACCATTACAATAAAAATGGCGCAATTGTTCTGGAAGGAAAAGGTTGCGAATAACACCAATAACAGAGTATTAACCTTAAAAACACATCTAAAAACTAACCAAAAAATGAAATAAAAAAGCCATCTAGCTCCTACACCAGATGGCCAAGATTCTTAATAATTAATTCCAGTAACCATTAAAAAACATGCAAATTTATGAAATTACGCTGTAAAACAACCACGTTTGAGAGGGAAAAGAACACATCTTTATTTAACCTTTCAAAAAAAACCCTAAAGATCATGCGAATCAGTTTATTCCACATTTTCTTACTGACCTGCGGAACCCACATGGTTCTTGCCAATAAAATGAACGGTCAATCTTTAGAATCGATTTCTGTTGATATCGAACTGCATAATCAGGACATAAAAACCTTGTTTAAAAGTATCGAAAATAAAACAGGATTACTATTTGCATACCAACCACAGCTTATTAATAATTTCCCTAAGATTACTACATCCGGAGGGAGGCGTTCTGTAAGTGACATTTTAAATTCTGTTCTTCAGGGCAGCAATTTGGTCTATAAACAGGTCGATAAAAATGTTGTGATTTATAAAAAAGAAACTCCTGCTGTTCCTAAAGAAAAAGAGGATGTAAATTATAATCTGGCCGGAAAAATTCTGGACGAAAATGGTTTACCGTTGCCAGGCGTATCAGTATTACTCGTTGGAGGAAATAAACATGGCGTATCTGATTTTGACGGGCAATTTTTTATAGAATTACCATCAGGAAAACATGTTTTAAGGATATCTTATCTTGGTTATAAAACGCAAGATGTTACAGTCGAAAATCAATTATCGATAACCATCAAAATGCAACCCGATTTAGCTAAACTAGATGAAGTTGTTGTCATTGGTTACGGTACAACTACCAAAAGGACTTCAACAGGATCTGTAGTTAAAATTACTTCTGAAGATATTGAAAAACAGCCTGTAACTAACATTTTACAAACTTTACAAGGAAGAACTCCTGGTGTTTTTGTATCGCAAACATCTGGTTATGCCGGAAGTGATATCAATATTAGTATTCGTGGACGAAATTCAGTTGATGACTTTAACCTGCCGCTTTATATCGTTGATGGTATTCCGTATATTGGTAATGATATAAAGCAACAAGCGCAAGCAACTAATGTTATTAGAGGAGCTCAAAAATCAACCAGTCCGTTAAATATTATCAACCCAAATGATATTGAAAGTATCGAAATCCTTAAAGATGCAGATGCTACTGCTATCTATGGTTCAAGAGGAGCAAATGGTGTGGTGCTTATTACTACTAAAAAAGGACAAGGCGGAAAAACAGAGTTTACCATAAATACTAATTCCGGAATTTCGCAAGTAGCCAATAGGGTAAAAACATTAGACACACCTGCTTATCTTAACATGTTGAAAACTGCATTGGCTAATGCTAATAATGCAACCCCAAGTAATTCCAGTACTGGAATCGCTTTGACAGATTGGGATCCTAATACCCAAACAGACTGGCAGGATAAATTAATTGGCGGATCTGCAAATTTTAATAATTTTTCAGCAAGTCTAAAAGGAGGAAATGAAACGACTAATTTTCTTTTAAGTGGTGCTTATCACAAGGAAAGTACTGTTTTACCCGGAGATTTTGGGTACAACAAATTCTCTACGAATTTTAATATCAATCACGTAACCTTAAATAAAAAATTAAAAATAGGTGCCTCAGTAATATTTGCTACTGATAAAAATACACTTCCTTATTTTGACATCACTAATTATGCAATAACGACTGCCCCTAATCGTCCTGTTTATAATGATGATGGCACTTATTATTGGGCTCCTACTTATTTTAGCGATATCAATCCATTGGCTGCTTTAGATAAAAAAGTTGAAGACAAAGGGAATAATTTAATTACTAGCTTTAATATTCAGTACGAAATCGCAAAAGGATTGTCTTTTAAAACTGATTTTGGGTACGGAATCGCAGATATGACAACTACGCAGACAATGCCTGCTACAGCAAGTAATTATGCGTATTACAATTTATATAAAATCAGCCTTAATACTTTAAGATCTTATACGGTTTCAACCAATAAGACAAATAATTTTACTATAGATCCACAATTGAATTATTCTACTCCTTTATGGAAAGGAAACCTGACTGCTTTAGCTGGGATGTCATACCAAAACAGAAAATCAGAAATGCCGTCATACGTAACTACAACCGGATATAGTGCGGATAACCTTATTGGTATTACTGGTTCTGCTGCTACCGTAAAAGCTTATAACGGTTCTACTGAATATAAATATTTATCAATGTTTAGCCGATTGAATTATAATATTTTAAATAAATACATTGTTAATATTAATTTCAGAAGAGATGGTTCTTCCAGATTTGGAGAAAATAATAAATATGGAAACTTTGGTTCTGTTGCAGGCGCATGGGTTTTTACTGAAGAAGATTTCTTAAAAGACAGTTCATGGTTAAGCTTTGGTAAACTCCGTGCAAGTTATGGAGAAGTAGGTAGTGACGGTGCTATGGATTATGGTTATGCAAACACCTTTAGCGTGTCCACCTATGGAAACGGAAATGCTTCTATGTCAGCAACCAGACTTGCTAATCCTAATTATCAATGGCAAGTATCCAAAAAGTTTGAGGCAGCAATGGAATTAAATTTCTTAAAAGATCGAATTTCATTTACTGCAGCTTATTATAGAAATGTTACAGGAAATCAATTAGTGAGCTATTCAATAAGCCCTCAATCAGGATTTACTAATTACACTGCAAATTTAGGTGCAGAAGTTGAAAATAAAGGATGGGAATTTACTCTTTCCACCACCAACGTTCACACTAAAAACCTTAACTGGAGCACGTCATTCAATATTTCAACCAATGCAAATAAGTTACTGGCTTTTCCAGGTATAGAAACGTCTTCTTATTACAGCCAATACGTTGTTGGAAATCCTTTAAACAGTATGTATTTATATAAATACACAGGTGTAGTGAACGGAGTTCCACAATTTGAAGATGCTAATGGTGATGGAAAAATCGGTACAGGACTTACTGATACAGGAGCAGGTGACAGACAATATTTTGGAGCCACATACCCAAAATATTATGGAGGAATCTCAAACACTATTAGTTATAAGGCATTCTCTCTTGACTTTTTATTCCAATTTGTAAAACAAAACGGAAGAACGTTAATGTCTGCTACAGGTATTCAACCCGGATATCCATACGGTCTTGCCAATTTTCAGGTTGATGAATACAATGACTATTTAGCTCAGGGAAATACTTTAAGTTCTAATTACCAATCTAGTTATTTAAATTATATAGGCTCAAATGCCAGTATTGTAGACGCATCTTACATCAAACTTAAAAACGTCAGTGCTTCTTATATTATTCCTTTAGATCAAAATACACAAAAAGTCATTAAAAACATACGTGTATCATTACAAGGGCAGAATCTGGTAACTTTTACTAAATACAAAGGATTTGATCCAGAAGCTCCAGGCTTAGTTTTACCTCCGTTACGTACTATAACTCTTGGAACTCAGTTTACATTTTAAATCTAAAAAACATGAAAAATAATTCTATAAAATACACCTATATATTTTCGTTTTTTCTATTGATAGGATTAACAGGCTGTGATGATATGCTAGAGGTTGATATTCCTATTAATGAGTTGTCATCAGAAACTGTTTATGCCTCTGATCCTACAGCAGAAGCTGCTGTAAACGGAATTTACCAAAGTATGGTAACGGTCAGCTACTATAATTCTTTATATATTATTCCCGGGCAGACTTCGGATGAATTAATTCTAAAAACCCTGCTTAGCAACCCATATACTACTAATGAAATTATTGATACTGATTCATCGATTAGTACTATGTGGACAGAGTTCTATAAAACTATTTATAATGCCAATAATGTTATTGAAGGTATTAGTGAAAGTAAGACGCTATCTGCAACTAAAAGCAAACAATGGATAGCTGAGGCAAAGTTTTTAAGAGCCTATACCTATTTTTACATGACTAATATTTGGGGAGATGTACCCTTAGTTTTAAGCACCAATGTAGATGAAACGGCTTTAGCTCCACGTAATACACAAACTGAAGTTTATAATCAAATTATTAAGGACTTAGAGGAGGCATCAGCTGACCTTCCTGTTGATTATACTAACTATTCTGACCTACGTATTAGAGCCACAAAATGGGCTGCCCAGGCTTTATTAGCAAGGGTTAATCTTTACTTAGGAAAATGGACAGAAGCCTCAACTTTTGCTACAGCTGTAATTAACGAAACCGGAACCTATAAAATGATTACCGGACTAACAAGTACTAATAGCCCTTTTATTGCAGATAATAAAGAAGCAATTTTACAAATACCTTATTACACTGTTACTTACACTTATGAAGGTGGTGCCTTATTTTCAGCATCAGGAACTTATATGCTTAGAAATGGAAATACACTTTTTGAAACCGGTGACGATAGAAAAACAAACTGGACCGGTTCTACCGTTGCCACTGATGGTTTAACATATCTAATCCCGAGAAAGTATAAAAATTCTTATGCTACTACTCCTGTAGAACGATCAACAATACTTAGATTGGCAGAGCTTTATTTAATTAGAGCAGAAGCAAGAGTAAAATTAAACAATATTACTGGGGCTCAGGAAGATATTAATGTAATTAGAAACAGAGCTCTATTAGCATCTACCACGCTAACAGATCCTACTCAATTATTAGATTTAATTGCTTTAGAGAGACAACGTGAGCTTTTTGCGGAAAACGGACACAGATGGTTCGATCTTAAAAGAACCGGAAAAATTGATGACGTTCTTGAAACAACAGCCGGAAAAACATGGAGTTCTACAGACAGTCTGTACCCAATACCGGAAAGCACAAGACGTTCTAATCCTTTCTTAACCCAAAACGAAGGATACTAAATAATAAAAATAATGCAGGAATGTGTTTTCAGTAAAAATACATTCCTGCAATTTTAAAAATCACTATGGAAACAACAACAACAATTGTAAGAGTTGAGGATTTGTCACATCAATACAGTAAGGATTGGGCAATACAAAACATAAGTTTTGAAATTAAAGAGAACAAAATTCTGGGGCTTTTAGGCTCTAACGGAGCCGGAAAATCGACCACGATGAATATTCTTTGTGGCGTATTGAACCAAACCAGCGGAAATATTTTTATTGACGGAATTAATTTAAAAGAAAACCCGGTCGAAGCTAAAAAACTAATTGGATTTTTGCCACAAACACCGCCATTGCATCTTGATTTAACTGTAAATGAATACTTAACGCATTGCGCAGAATTACGTCTTGTAAAAAAAGAAGATTTAAAAAATGCGGTAGAAAGAGCTAAAGAACAATGCGGAATTTCTCATTTTAGCAATCGATTAATTCGAAACTTATCTGGCGGATACAGACAGCGTGTAGGTATTGCTCAAGCTATTATTCATGAACCGAAATTAGTAGTTTTAGATGAACCAACAAACGGATTAGATCCAAACCAAATTTTAGAAGTTAGAAATTTAATCAAGAAAATATCAAAAGACAAAGCCGTAATCTTCTCTTCTCACATTTTATCTGAAGTTCAGGCAACGTGCCAGGAAATCAGAATGATTGAAAACGGACACATGGTTTTTGCTGATTCGCTTGAAGCTTTCAACAATCATATTGAAGCAGATAAATTAACGGCAAGTTTTGAAAATCCACCGGCAATTGAAGCCTTAAATAATATTCCGGAAGTAACAAATGCTGTTTTTCTTTCTCCGAAAAAAGTACAAATTACTTTCACGGGAACGCAGGAAATCGCTGAAAAAATTGTAGCACTAAGCGTTTCTAACCATTGGAAATTACGCGAAATTCAATTCGAGAAAGTTTCTCTGGATGAAATTTTTGCACAATTATCTAAAAAAGCGCCTTCTAAAAACTCTACCCCTTCTTAAAAAATAAATAAATGAAAACAATATATAGAATAGCTAAAACAGAACTCAATACCATGTTTTACTCGCCTGTTGCGTGGGTTGTTTTAGTAATATTTTCGATCCAGTCAAGCTGGAAATTCTTTGACACTTTAGAAAGATTTGAAAAAGCACAAAAAATAGGACAAAGTATGAATAACTTGTCACACATTGTTTTTTCAGGTTTTAGCGGACTTTTTACCGAAATGCAAAATTACTTATACCTGTATGTTCCTCTTTTAACAATGGGTTTAATAAGCCGTGAAATTAATAGTGGTTCTATCAAACTTTTGCTTTCTTCTCCAATTAATATTAAAGATATTGTTCTTGGAAAATTCCTGGCAATCGCAAGTTATTGCTTATTATTTATGGGAATATTGGGAATAATAGGTGTTGTAGCTTATTTTTCAATTGATAATCTGGACGTTAGTTTTGTTTTTTCGGGAATTTTTGGCTTGTATTTATTGGTTTGTACGTATGCCGCAATTGGGCTTTTTATGTCTTGTCTTACCTCCTATCAGGTCGTTGCAGCAATTAGTACTTTGGTTGTTTTGGCAGGTTTAAATTTTATCGGAAAACTTTGGCAAGGTGTTGATTATGTAAAAGATGTAACCTATTTCCTTTCTATTTCGGGCCGTGCCAACGAAATGATCGAAGGGCTTATTGTGAGTAAAGATGTGCTGTATTTTATATTAGTTAGCGTGCTTTTCATAGGTTTAAGTATTTTTAAATTACAAACCGGAAGAGATGCTCAGTCTACATCAAAAAGAGTTTTAAAATACACTGGTTTAATCGCAATTATTTTGTCACTTGGCTATATTACTTCAAGAGCGCCATTAACTTTTTACAAAGATATGACCGAGACAAAAGACAAAACACTTACGAAAGCCAGTCAGGAAATTGTGAAAAAGATTGACGGACCAATTACAATTACAACTTACGTCAATTTATTAGATATCAACTATTATATGGCAATGCCGTATTCTCAAAATCAGGACATTGCAAGTTTTGATAAGTACTCTCGTTTTTTACCTCAGTTAAAAATGGATTATGTTTATTATTACGATACGTCAACAAATACTGCTTTATATGCCCAAAATCCGGGTTTAAATGATAAGCAACTTGCTCAAAAAATGATTGAAACACAAAATTTAAAGCTGAAGAAATTATATTCTCCTGCTGAAATAAGTAAAGTAATCAACTTAAAAGCAGAACAAAACAGAGTTGTAAGAACGGTAGAATATAACGGTAAAAAAACATTTTTAAGAATGTTCGACGATTTGTTTAAAGTTCCTTTTGAAAAAGAAATTTCAGCTTCATTAAAACGTTTGGTTACGCCTGCCACTAAAATTGTATTTGCTACCGGAAATATGGAACGCAGTATTGACAAAAACGGTGATAAAAATTATAAAACCGGTTTTAATGAAATTACCTTCAGAAACTCTTTAATCAATCAGGGATTTGATGTCGCTTCTGTAGATATCAATGCACAAAATATTCCCGAGCAAACCGCGATTTTAATTATTGCCGATCCTAAAACGCAATTAAGCCAGGGCGCTGTTGACCGTATTACAAAATATATTGATGAAGGAAAAAATGTAATGCTTTTAACAGAACCAGAAACCAATTCGGCATTAGCTTCAATTACAGATAAATTAGGTTTAAGCTACACCAAACAAGCATTGGTTCAGGAAAGCGAAACCAACTCTCCGGACTTTTTAGTTACTGATTTTTCAAAAGCAATAGATACCACAGTTATTAAATTGAAAAAAGGCCAATTCCCAATTCCACTTTTAGGAAGCAGCGGAATTAAAACTACTAAAGATGCAGGATTTAAAGTGACACCATTATTACAAACCAACACTCAGCCAGCTTGGGAATCTGCAACAGGAATAAGTTCAATTTCGCCTGATTTGAAAAAACAAGCCTCTGTTTCAGCAATTCCACTTGTAGTAGCATTGACAAGAAATGTAAATGGTAAATCGCAAAAAATAATTGTTGCCGGAGATGCCGATTTTATGGGCAACGCCGAGTTAAGCCGCGGTGGTTCAGGAACATTTCAGTTTGTAACTGATATTTTTACATGGTTCAGTAACTATGAGTTTCCAATTGACACAACACGTCCTGAAACTACTGATAATAAAGTAACTGTAAATGCAAATCAGGTTTTCATCAGTAAAATTGTATTCATAGGATTATTTCCTTTATTGATCATACTTTCTGGTGCTTTTATATTGATTAGAAGAAACAGAAGATAAAAAATACAACACATGTATACTATACTTAAAAAGCAAAGCTTAAACGTGATAATGATTCTATCTTGTCACGTTATGTTTTCGCAATTCAAAACCACGATTCCGTTAGATAAAAACGTTACGACAGGCAAACTTTCAAACGGATTAACGTATTACATTCTGCATAACGAAGAACCAAAAGATCGTGCAAGTTTTTACTTTGTTCAAAATGTGGGCGCTATTTTAGAAGATGACAACCAAAACGGATTGGCGCACTTTTTAGAACACATGGCGTTTAACGGAACAGAACATTTTAAAGGTAAAGGAATTATTAAAATGCTCGAAAAACACGGAGTAAGTTTCGGAAAAGACATCAATGCTTATACAGCACAAGATGAAACCGTTTACAACATTAGCGGCGTTCCGGCAACCAATGAAACTTTGATCGATTCTACGCTTTGGGTATTGCACGACTGGTCAGGATCGCTTTCGTTAACCAATCAGGAAATTGATGCAGAAAGAGGCGTTATCCGTGAAGAATGGAGAACCAGACGAACAAGCGGTTTTCGTTTAAAAATGCAAACCGATCAGGTTTTATACAAAGATTCTAAATACAGCAAACGTGATGTTATTGGTGACCTGAACATTATCAACAACTTTAAATATCAGGAATTACGAAACTATTATAAAAAATGGTATCGCCCTGATTTGCAAGCCGTAATTATTGTTGGAGATATTGATGTAAAAGCCATTGAGCAAAAGGTTAAAATCATATTCTCCGGCATTCCGCTTGCTAAAAAAGCAGCCGTGCGCAAGTACAACGATATTCCAAAACATGATGAATTGTATTTTGGTACTGCAACAGATAAAGAAGCTTCTTCTACTACGATTACCTTAAAATATGTACTCGATGAACCATTGGTAAAAGACGTTGCCACTACTCGAAATAATGTAATGAATTCATTCTACACCAGTATACTTAACAATCGTTTAAAAGAATTGATCTTAAAGAATCAAGGTTCAGCTTTGAGTTTAAAAGTTGGTTTTGAACCTCTTTCAAGATTAAATACTTCTTTTAATATTTCGGCTTTAGCCAAAAAAGGAAAAGCTTTAGAAGCATTTCAGGAAGCGTACACCGAAGCAGAAAGATTTAAACGTTATGGCGCAATTCAGTCTGAATTAGACCGAACCAAAAAAGATTTTATCAGTTCGTATAATGATTTTATTAAAAATAAAGACAAAGTAGATAATGACAGTTGGGCAGACAAATTGACCAACTACTTTTTAAAAGCAAAACCCTTTCTTGCCCCTCAAGAAGATTATGACCTGATTGTTGGTATCATAAAAACTATTTCTTTAGAAGAGTTAAATACCTATGCCAAAACCATACAAAAAGCAACCAATCAGGTTGTTTTAGTAACAGGTTCTGATAAAGACCAAGCCGAATTCCCGAAAAAAGAAGCTGTTGCAGATGTTATAAAAAAGGTAGAAACGATGCCTCTGGAACCTTACACAAAAAAGGAAAACAACTCGCCTTTGATAGAAAAAGAATTAAAACCTGTTGCTGTTAAAAAAACATTTGAAGTACCCGGAATAACTGCTGCAAAAGGATATATTTTAGAAAATGATGCTAAAATAATTATTCTGCCAACGACTTATTCTCAGGATCAGATTGTTTTTACTGCGTTTTCAAAAGGCGGAAAATCTTTGATTAAAACACAAGATTTAGCCTCAGCAGAAATTGCCACAACAATTGCAAAATCATCTGGTTTGGGCAATTTTGACAACATTAGTTTAAAAGAAAAACTGACTGGAAAAGTGGTTCAAGCGGCTCCTTTTATTGCCGCAAATACACAAGGTTTTCAAGGAAGTTCTAATCAGGCAGATTTAGAAACAATGCTGCAATTACTTTATCTTTCTTTTGAAGTACCTCGTTTTGACCCGAACATTTTTAATATTCTAAAAGAGCAGTATAAAAACCGTTTAGAAAACATTAAAAAAGATAATGGCAGCGCTTTTAAAGACTCGGTTGATTTAGCAAATTCGAATCATAACCCAAGAACTTTTATATTTAATGAAAAATTCCTTGAAACAATTGATCTGAAAAAAGCAGAAAATATCTACCGCGACCGAATTAAAAATGCATCTGATTTCACTTTTGTTTTTGTTGGAAATATTCCGGATTCAGCATTAGGATTAATTCAGAAATACATCGGGAATATCAATTCTAATCCGGCTTTAAAAGAAAATTTTATCGATCATAATATTGAACCTGCAAAAGGAAAAACTGTAGTTCATTTCAAACGTCCGATGGAAGTTGCGAAAACAACTGTTTATCTAAACTTAACCGGAAAGATAGATTACAGCAAAGAAAATGCATTAAGCATTTACATTATTGGTGAAATATTATCAAAAAGATTCCTGCAGACCATTCGAGAAGAAGAAGGCGGAAGTTATGGCGTAAACGTTGGAGGCAATCTGGAACTTATTCCTAAACCAACTTTTAGTCTGGCTTTGACTTTTGACTGCAATCCTGATAAACAAGAAAAATTAATGCAGATTATCTGGAAAGAATTGAATGATTTAAAAGTAAATCCAGTCAATGCCAATGATTTAGAAGACATTAAAAAAGCACTTTTAAAAACTAGGGAAGAATCGCTTAAAACCAATTCTTTCTGGAACAGTACAATTTACAATAACACCTTAAATCAGATTCCGTTTTTACAGGATGATGAATATAAAAATTTAATTTCTACAATTAATCAAAAAACTATTCTGCAGTTTAGTAAGCGCGTTTTGGATAGTTCTACAAGTGTCGAAGTTATTATGAGCCCTGAAAGCCAATCAGGAAAGTAAAATACTTTAGATTCATTTTTATTTTATTAGTCATTAAAGGTTGTCTTTGCCAAGACAGCCTTTTTTGGCTTAATTTAATTGAGTTAAAATGGGATTGATTTTGTGGAATTGATTTAAATCAAATAATAAAGAGTAGGAGATTTTATCAACTTTGTTGGCTATGAGATTACGTTACTTAGAATCTTTCTTTAAACTCTCATTATTATTTTTTTTCTTCTCTCTTTCACTAATTTTGATATTCTTAACGATGAATGCAAGCGATTTTATAATCATATAGGTTACATCAGGTTTTTCATACTCAAACTTAATTTTCCATTTAGAACTTTTTTTAGCGTCATTTAATTGCACTTTAACATATTTGGCATTTGGTTGAATCTCAATTTCTTTTGGCTCTAAGTTTAATACCTCAAAACGCAAAACAACTTTTTTTATAAAATTTTTGAGTGGAATTTTGATTGTGAATTTTCCATCTTTATCTGTCATTACAAAATTTTTTTTTCCTTTCTCAATGACAACAACATTTAATATCGGTTCAGAATCTTCTACTACTACTCCACTTATTTCTAAGTATTCAATAATACTATTGTTAACTGAATCTGTTTTAATTTCATTGTCACTTTCCTGAGAATAAAAATTAATTGTAAAAAAAAATAACAGGAGAAAGAATATCTTTTCTAATCGTTTTTTATAATTATCGGATAAAATCATTAATCATTTTTTTTTAAGACGAATAAGAAATAAACTTTCCCACTTTTATCCAAATATAAATTAAAAACATATTGCAATTTCTATAGCTCAAATAATATTTCAATCCATATCCTTCAAGATTAACTTTTATCAGGTTCATAGTTTCTGAGAACTCAAAAAAATTGCGCAAAATCATAGATATTTAGATCGCTTTTTATGATAAATCGTTGGGAAGCAGAATGGTATTACTAAAAATACTTATCATGTATGATAGATATTTTATTGTTGTTTTTGAGAATTAAAAAGCTCTCACATTCTGAAAAAAGTAAATTTCTATTATAATCTTCCTTAAATAGTAAATCGCAAGTCTCGCTAATCAAATTAATAGAATATTTTTTCGTCTCGTCATCTTCAGAAATAAATGAATGCGTTAAAAAAAAAGACTTTAGCACTAATACGTTTTTATATTTGTTTTCATCACAACCAAAAATGGTTCTCCTAGAAGGTATTTTTTTTAAAATTATTTTACTTAAACCTTTAAATCAATTGTTTTATTTACAGTAATTTCACTAAGTTTAAAATTATGCTCAATCGTATCTTTTTCGTATGTTTCAATTAAAAAATAAGTATATTTTTTTTTAGAATTTGATATTTTTTTGCAGTCAATGAATCATTTATTTTCAATGAGCCTAATTTCAATAACCCCAATGTTGAACTAAATAATCTCATCACCGCACGATAAGTCAACTATCGAAGTCTTTATCGAATAATATCGGAATTCTCTATTATTACTTCAAAAAATACTCAGCATCAATCAATCGATTCCCCGTTTCATCATAAACCGCATAATTAAAACCGCCCTGAACGCAATAAGAACCGTATTCTCCGTTTTTATTTAAAGCGATAAATCCAACCTGAATATCTTTTAAATCTTTGTTTCTGTTCTTGGTTAATTTTACAATTCTGGCAACAGCTTCTTCACAGGCTTTTTGAGGCGATTTTCCCTGACGCATTAATTCAACAACCAAATGGCAGCCCGAAATTCTGATAACTTCTTCGCCATGACCTGTTGCGGTTGCGGCTCCAATTTCGTTATCAACATAAAGTCCTGCTCCAATAATAGGCGAATCACCAACACGGCCGTGCATTTTAAACGCCATTCCGCTTGTCGTGCAGGCTCCCGAAAGATTTCCGTTGGCATCTAAAGCAATCATACCAATGGTATCGTGATTTTCGATATTGGCAATGGGTTTATACTTACTTGTTTTCAGCCATTCCTTCCACTCTTTCTCCGATTCTTCAACTAATAAATTTTCTTTTTTAAAGCCTTGTTCTAATGCAAATTGCAGAGCGCCATCACCAACCAACATTACATGAGGCGTTTTTTCCATCACAGCTCTTGCGACAGAAATGGGATGTTTAATAAATTCCAGACAAGCCACAGAACCAATATTGGCATTTTCATCCATAATACAGGCGTCTAACGTTACGCGGCCATCTCGATCCGGATGCCCGCCGTAACCAACGCTTCTTTCTTTTGGATCGCCTTCGGGAATTTTTACTCCGGCTTCTACAGCATCTAATGCAGTTCCTTTCTTTTTCAAAACTTCCCAGGCGGCTTCATTCGCTCCTATTCCAAATCTCCAGGTCGAAAGTACAATAGGTTTTTTAACCTTTTTAGATTCTACTTTATCTTCTTCTTTCGAATCTGTGCGAAAGGATTGTAAAGCCACAGCTACTGAAGCTATTGCCGTTGTTTTTAAAAAATTTCTACGATTTGAGTTTGCCATATTAAATAAATTTTAAACCATATAAGTATTATAAGAACATTAAAGATCGTATCTAAAAATCCCTTCTGAAAATTATAAAAATTAAATCATATAAGTAATATAATTCCTTATTTAAACTAAAGAATCTGTAGTAACTTTTAATATGAACTTATATTACTTATATGGTTTAAATTTTATTTAAAGATTTTTATCTTTTAAAATTTGAGGATATTTAATGCTGGTGTGAACAATCATTTCGCCAAAAAGCGTGTTTGCCCAGGCAAACCATTTTCGGGTAAATTTGGTTACATCATCTTTGTGAAATGATTCGTGCATAAAACCGGTATCTGCATTTGTTTTGATTAAATTACTGATACAAGCTTTAATTTCTTTTTCGTCTACACTTGTAATGGCTCTCAAAACAATACTCATTGGCCAAATCGTGTCGACTCCGGTATGCGGCCCACCAATTCCTTCGCCTGCTTTTCCTTTATAAAAAAACGGATTGTTTTCTGAAAGCACTACTTTTCTGGTATTCAGATAAAGCTGATTATCCGGTTCTATAGCGCCCAAATAAGGCAATGATAATAACGACGGAACATTGGCGTCATCCATCATGTGAAAACTGCCGTAACCGTTTACTTCAAAAGCAATAATTTTTCCGAATTTGGGATGTTCGATGATTCCGTTTTCTTGTAATCCTTTTTCAACCTGAGCTTTTAATTCTTTGGCTTTACCTACTAGATCTTTATCTAAAAGTGCCGGCAAAGAAAAGATTTCGATTAAATAACCCAAAACTTCAATGGCAAACATATTACTCGGAATTAAATAGCCAAATAAAGTACTGTCATCACTTGGCCTGAAAGTCGAAACAATTAAGCCGCAAGGCTTTACAGGATATCCATATCCGCTTAAAGGCACGCCGTCTGTAGCCCAGGCCGTTTCTCTCTGAAAACTGTAAGGGCCTTTATCTGTCCAGCGTTGTTGTTCTTTAAATGTTTGAAGTACCAAAAGCATGGCTTCTTTCCATTTATTATCAAACAAACTTATGTCTCCGGTTGCTGCCCAATAGCCGTGCGCCAATCTAACGGGGTAACACAAACTGTCGATTTCCCATTTACGTTCGTGAATTCCCGGCTGCATTTTGGTTAAATCATTTTTCCATTCACTTTCTTTTGTAAAATCTTTATAAAACGCATTGGCATAAGGATCTAGTAAAATACATTTTGCCTGACGATTGATGACCCCTTTTACCAATTCGGCCAGTTTTTTATCTTCTTTTACAAACGGAATATACGGCCAGATTTGCGCTGTACTATCACGAAGCCACATGGCATCGATATCGCCCGTGATTACATAAGTATCCGGTTTTCCGTCAATAATTTCAAATTCTACCGTTGTATCTAATGTATTTGGAAAACAGTTTTCGAACAACCACGCCAGTTCAGGATTAGCAATTTGTTTTTTGATCCTGACGATTGCCGCTTCAATTGCCGGGCTTGTAAATTTTCTTTCGGATAAAGGTGGTCTTTTGCTGATAAAATCTTTTAATGCAAAATTGAAATTGTCAGATTGCACCGCAAAAACATCCGTTTGAAGTGCCAATAATCCTGCTGAAAAAATGCCTGTGTTTTTTATAAATTTTCTACGTGACTGCATACTATTATTTTGAAGTTGAGTAAGAATATGGATAATCTTTTTTTGAAGTTCCTCTTTGTAAATTCGGCGAACCGGTCATATCAAAATTTAATTCGCCGCCTTTTAAAACATCAAAATGATTGATATAATTGTCTGAATAATTAGAGTTATCCCATTTTAATTCCTGAACGTATTTATTTACTTCTGAATTATTTGGAGCATTGATAATAAACTGTTTTCCGTTTTCTAATTGTAGGGTTATTTTCTTAAATAATGGCGCACCAAGAACATATTCGTCTGTTGCGGGGCAAACCGGATAAAATCCCATGGCAGAGAAAATATACCAGGCAGAGGTTTGTCCGTTGTCTTCATCTCCACAATAACCATCAGGAGTTGGTTTATACAAACGATTCATTACTTTTCTTGACCAATATTGTGTTTTCCAGGGTTGACCTGCGTAATTATACAAATAAATCATATGCTGAATCGGTTGGTTTCCGTGTGCATATTGTCCCATATTCATAATTTGCATTTCGCGTATTTCATGAATTACTGATCCGTAATAACTGTCATCAAAAACCGGGGGCGTTGTAAAAACGGCATCTAGTTTTGACGTAAAATTTTGCTCTCCGCCCATTAAATTAATCAAACCTTGTATGTCATGAAAAACACTCCAGCTGTAATGCATGGCATTTCCTTCTGTAAAAGCATCTCCCCATTTTAACGGATTAAAATCTTTTGGAAAACTTCCATCTTTATTTCGACCGCTCATAAAACCAATTTCCGGATTATAAAGGTTTTTATAATTCATCATTCGTTTTTCATACAAACTGATTTCTTTTTTAGGTCGGTTTAAGGCTTTCGCCAATTTCCAGATCGCAAAATCATCATAAGCATATTCGAGCGTTCTGGCAGCATTTTCGTTGATTTTTACATCGTACGGAACATATCCTAAAGTGTTGTAATAAGAAACTCCTTTTCTTCCAACGGCTTCCATTGGGCCTTCATTATTGGCTCCGTGAAGTAAAGCTTCGTATAAAATATTGATATCGTAACCGCGTAATCCTTTGGCATAAGCATCAGAAACTACAGATGCCGAATTATTGCCAACCATTACATTTCTGAAACCCGGACTTGACCATTCCGGCAAAAATCCGCCTTCTTTGTAATCGTTGATTAAACCTTCCTGCATTTCTTTATTTACCGAAGGATAAACCAGATTCAATAAAGGATATAAAGCTCTAAAAGTATCCCAAAATCCGGTTCCCGCGTACATATATCCGGGCAAAACATTTCCGTTGTAGGGGCTGTAATGTACAATTTCTCCTTTTGCATTTATTTCATATTGCTTTTGCGGGAAACAAGTTGTGCGGTACAAACACGAATAAAATGTTTTTAACTGTTCTTCGCTTCCACCTTCTGCAGTCACTTTTCCAAGAACTTTATTCCACTCTTTTTTTGATGCTGCAACGGTTTCATTAAAAGAAGCATTTCCTAATTCCGATTTTAAATTCAGTTCTGCTTGTTCTGCGCTGATAAATGATGAGGCTACTTTTACATTTATGATTTCTCCTTTTTTTGTTTTAAAACCAACTACAGCTCCAGCGTGATTGTCTTGCAATTCCAGTTTATCTTTTTCCAGACCTTTTTCATTCCAGGTTGAATTTGAGGCAAATGGTTTGTCGAAAATCAAGACAAAATAGTTTTTAAAATTGGCTGGAACCCCTCCACTATTTCGAGTTGTATAACCAATGATTTTATTTTCTGATGGAATAATTTTGACATACGAACCCTTGTCAAAAGCATCAATTACAATTGAAGATTGTTCATTTTCCGGAAATGTTATCTGGAAATGTGCTGCTCTTTCTGTAGCTGTAATTTCTGTTGTAACATCATAATCTGCCAGATAAACGCTATAATAATAAGGTTTTGAAACCTCTGCTTTGTGACTAAACCAGCTTGCTCTGTCTGCTTCTGCAAAAGTCAATTTACCTGTTACCGGCATAATCGAAAACTGACCGTAATCGTTCATCCACGGCGATGGCTGATGCGTTTGCTTAAATCCTCTAATTTTTTCGGCTGTATAAATGTATGCCCATCCGTCTCCCATTTTACCGGTTTGGGGTGTCCAGAAATTCATTCCCCACGGCCTGCAAATTGCCGGATATGTATTTCCGTTAGAAAGACTATGCAACGATTGTGTTCCCATTAACGGATTGACATATTCTGCCGGATCTAACGTTTTGACTTGTGCGTTTACAAAAACGAAACATTGTAATACTCCTAGAAAAATTAAACTTTTTATTTTCATGTTCTGTTTTTATTATCCTGCAAGGTTTTTAAAACCTTGTAGGTATTATTTATTTATTATAAAATGTGAATCTCGATTATAAAACTTTGACAAAGTTTACGTAAATCTAAAAACTCAAACTATACCTGCAAGGTTTTAAAAACCTTGCAGGAACGCTAAATAATTTTTAATTTTTAAATGGGTCTGTCTTCTTTTTTTACGCCAAAAGTTGATGATGGTTTACTTCCCATATATAATTTCAATTCTCCGCCTTTTACAATCATATCGTGTGTGATATATGATTTTGCATACGGTTTTCCGTTGTATTCTGCTTTTTGAATATAGATGTTTGTGGCGCTATTATCGATTGCATTTATTGTAAATGAAACGTCTTTTTTATAATGAATTGTTGCTGAATTTACTAACGGGCTTCCTAAAACATAAACGCCATTGGCAGGATTAACAGCATAAAATCCCATGGATGACAAAATATACCAGGCCGACATTTGTCCTAAATCTTCATTTCCGCATAAACCGTCTGGTTTTACGGAGTAAAATTTATCGTCAATTTCACGAATTAATTTTGCTGTTTTCCAGGGTTGGCCAGCGTAGGCATACAAGTATGGAATATGATGATTGGGTTCGTTTCCTTGTGCATATTGCCCGATTAAACCGCTAATATCTGGAGAGACTTCCTCGCCTTCTACTTTTTCTGTTAATAGAAAAAGAGAGTCTAGTTTGTCTACGAATTTCTTTTCGCTTCCAAACAAATCAATTAAACCGTATGGATCTTGCGGAACCAGCCACGTATATTGCCACGCATTTCCTTCTACGTAATCGTCTTTACGATGTGCAGATGAAAGCGGGTTAAAAGGCGTTCTCCAATTTCCGTCGGTTAATTTGCCCCGCATGAAAGTGGTTTCTTTATCAAAATAAAGTTTGTACAAATTGGCTCTTTTGGTGAAGTAATTATAATCTTCTGTTTTATTTAAAGACTTTGCCATTTGAGCTACGCAATAATCATCAATGGCATATTCTAGTGCGTTACCAACAGATTCTAACATTTTATCGGCAGGAATATATTCTAATTTCTGAACATAATCCATTCCGTCGCGCGTTTGCATGGCTGTTTTTTTGATCGCTTCGTAGGCTAATGTTGTATCGTAATTTCTATATCCTTTTAAATAGGCATCGGCAATTACAGCAATGGAGTGATTTCCGTTCATCGTATTGGTTTCATTACCCATTAAATGCCAAACGGGTAATCTGCCTTGTTGTTCGTAAATCGCTAAAAAAGATTTTACAATATCGTTAATTTTTTCCGGTTGTGTAATGGTATACAACGGATGTAAACCGCGATAGGTATCCCAAAGTGAAAAAGTGGTGTAGTTGGTGAAGTTGGCTTTTTTATACACTTTTTTATCTGTTCCAAGATAATCTCCGTTTGCATCATTAAAAATAGAAGGTGCAAACATTGTGTGATACAATGAAGTATAAAAAACTTTCATTGTTTTATCGTTGGCTTTGATCTGAATTTTATTTAATTCTTTGTTCCATTTTGAAGTGGCTGTTTTTACGGTTTGATCAAAATCCCAATTCGGAATTTCGGCTTTTATATTGGCAGAAGCATTTTCATAACTTACCGGAGAAATTCCGACTTTTACTAAAACCTGTTTGTTTTTTAAACTTGTAAAGTCCAAAACGGCTTTCATTTTTAATCCTTCTCCTTCATTTCCTTTAGCGGAAGTTTTATCGTCGTATAGTGCCAAACTTGAAATGGGCTCAGAAAATTCGATAGCAAAATAAATACGCTGATCAGCCGCCCATCCCGCAGAAAAACGATACCCAACAAGTGTAGTTTCGTTTATTTTTTTAATGAAAGTTTTGACAGGTTTATCCCATCCTACTCCATCGGCAAGATCTAATAAAACGTGATTATCTGTACTTGAATTAAAGGTATATTTATGAAAACCAACCCTTTCGCTGGCTGTTAATTCGGCTTTAATTTTATATTTATCCAATAAAACGCTGTAATATCCCGGTTTGCTGATTTCGTTTTCATGGGAGAAATAAGAGCCATAACCGTTTACCATATCTTCTTTTGTGCCTTTAAAAAGGGGAACTTTTCCTGAAACGGGAAGCAGAAGAATATCATTTAAATCGCCAATTCCGGTTCCGCTTAAGTGGGTGTGCGTAAATCCTAAAATAGTATTACTGGCATAATTGTAACCGCTGCACCAGTCCCAGCCTTCAAAAATATTTATGGGTCCTAACTGAACGGCTCCAAACGGAACATTAGCTCCTACAAATACGTGACCATGCCCCGCAGATCCTATTAATGGATCTACATATTGGGTATAATCGACAGTATTTTGTTTTGCATTTTTTTTCTGTGCTTTTACAGATAAATTAAATATAATTATGATGGAAAAAACAATGGACTTATAAGTTTTAATCATTTTTACAGTTGCTAAGATTCTTAGGCTCTAAGATAGTAAGTTTCTTAGTTTCTGAGATAATCTATAGCTGTAAAACTTAAAAACTTAGCGTTTTAGGGTCTTTACGCATCTTACTAAAACTTTTAGTAGTAAATATGTAAGATGATTTTTGATCTGGAATTGTCAATTATCTTTTCTAATCTTTTAAAAAAAGCCTCATTTACCATTGGACAACCCTGACTATTTGAAATATAATAATCCTGTTCTTCTTCCGGAACGGCTGAATAGTGATGTAAAACTATGGCTCTTTTTAAGGCATTATTATTTGTTTCATCAAGACCTAATAATTTATACGATTTTCCAAACATTCCGGTATACGGTTTTCCAATAGCATATCTGCCTAATGAAGTACTTCTAGAATTGGGTTCATTACTAAATTTCAGATCTCCCCTAACCTTTGTTTCAGAGCCTGATCCGTTTGCTACAAGTCCCTGATCTAAAATTTTATCATTTACTAAGTCGTAAACGAAGAACCGGTTTTTACCGGATTTAATTCTCATATCGACCAAAAAAGCAATTTTGGTATTATAACCTGAATTGTTATTAATGAGGGCTTTAACTTCTGCTACTTGTCCGTTAAATCTTTCGGCTTCAAGATCAGTTAATTCAGAATTTTTATTTGGATGGCCGATAAAACTAAATGCAAAGAATAGTATTATATTGAAAATTTTCATAAGTGGTATTTTTAAATTTTACAATAAGGTTTAGGAATTATTGGCGTGTAGATTTCAATAATTTCAAACCTATAATTTATGAGTACAAATTTAGTTCGCCACTTCAAACCAAATAACCTTTAAAAGACTGTAAAACAAAACAATAAGACTTTATTTTTAAAACAAAAAAGCCTTGTAAAATATCTATTTACAAGGCTTTTTATTGAGGATTATTTTAACTTTATTCTAAGATTACCGGCACTTCTGCCGTTTTATCTTTTGATTTGGCTAACTTGTTTACTCTCCACATTAACAAAACGGTAGAGAATGTAACAGCAGCAATTACGTATCCCAGAATATCATAATTTTCTAGTGGAGCAGATTTTGTTTTCTGATGCACGATAAATCCGGCACAAACGGCTGCAATTCCGCCTGCAATTTGCTGTAATGATGAGGTTATCGACATATAAGCGCCACGATCTTTCATTTCAGGAATAGCAGTATTTAATGTAGTTGCGGGAATCATTCGGCTCATAATTCCCATGAATAAAATCATGTTGATTACGACTACTTCCCATAACGGAATTGGATCAAGACTTGTGTAAATAAGTACCATAATTACCGAAATTATTGATCCTGCCGTAAACAATTTAAATTTACTTATTTTATCACTTAATTTTCCAATTAAAGGCATTATAAAAAGTACTGAAACTCCAGTGAAGAAAAACACCATTGGCAATTCTAATTGGCTGATATGAATATTGTTTACCAAAAAGGCACTCCCAAAAGGCTGTAACATAAAACCTCCTACGGAAAGAAATGCGATGGCCGTAAAACCTACCTGATAATGTTTGTTGCTTAATGTATGCCAAAGATGCAGAAACGGATTTTTATCTGATTGCAATTCTAAGTGTTTGGTTACAGGCTGCATTTGTGTAATTATGGCAATAAGAATGAATGCTCCTAAAACGGCAATCATAATAAAGGCTGAGTGCCATCCCCAATGATTGGCGAAATATAATCCTACCGGAATTCCGAAAATCTGGCTTGTTGCAAATGCCATTTGTATAAAACCCATAACGCGCCCTCTTTGCTGAATTACAAATAAATCGGTTACGATGGCCAATGAAACAGAACCAATAACACCGCCAAAAAGCCCGGTAACGATTCTTGCTAAAAGCAACATGGTATAACTCGAAGAAACAGCACAAAAAAGTGTACCAATTATGAAACCGGTATAAAAGAAAATCAGCAGTTTTTTTCTGTCGAATTTATCAGCAAAACCTGCTGCCAAAAGTCCTGAAATTCCGGCGCTAAAAGCATAGGCCGAAACGGCAAAACCAAAGTTTGACGTGGTCATATCCAGCGTTTTCATCAATATATCTCCAAGCGGAGAAATAACCATGAAATCAAGAATAACAGTAAATTGTAAAAGCGCCAATATGGCAATAATAATTTTTTGATTTGAGGTAAAAGGGATACTTTCTATTTTAGTTTTTTCCATTGTTATGGTTTGTATTTTTGGTTAAAGCAATTCCTGGCACTCGTGGCCAAAATCAGTAACTAAACTGATGATTGCATTTGAATTAAGTTTTTCTGAAACGACACGCAATACGCGATCAACATCTTCGCAATCAATACTCCATTCTTGTATATCTGAATGGTTGGTTAGCGTTTGCTGCATCGGACAATTGGAATCTATCTTTGCAATGTCTGTTTTAAAAATATGTATTTTTTGTAAATCTGTTTCCATAATTTTTCATGGTTTTAAAGCCTTAATGGTAGCCCTAAAGGCTTCTTTCATCAGTTCTTTGTCAAGCACAAATGGTTTTCCTCCCATGCTCTTTCCTTCTCTGTGAAAGTTTAATAATGTATATAATGGCCCATAAGCAATGGCCCAAAAAACTTCAAATGTCATCGGAATTAGCTCTTTATTTTGCAGTCCATTTTCGATAAACTGTTTCATAATGGCCCTGAAATCTGAAAATTCTTTAATAGAATCGAGAATAGCTTCTCCGTGAGGAGAATGTTTGATAATTTCGAAAAAAGCAACTTCTTTTGGAAACTTCATGGTAAAGTCAGCCCGGTTTTCCCATTGTTTCCATAATCCTTCTTCGAATGACATTTCTGTCGAGAAACCTTCAATTGTACTCGAAAAAAATTCTAACGCAATTGCGCCTCCGATTTTCTGAATTAAATCGTCTTTGTCTTTGTAATAAATGTATAAGGTTCCGACGGAAATAGAACAGGCTTTCGCCAGCTTGTTCATACTGAAACCCTGGAAACCATCTTTTACAATTTGATCGATTGCATTTTCAATTACCAAATTCTCTTTATCAACATCTCTTATTCTCATGCCTATTTTTTTAGCAAAGATAAAATAATAAATGAATGAACATTCTTTTATTATTGTTTTTTTTAAGAGATTTGGAAACATTCGTTTTATTGACTTATATCAAACTTTACCATTTAAAACAACTTTAGATTTGTTGTTTTAAAAATTTAAAAACCAATTTCAAAATATTCAAATTAAAATGACAGATACTTTATTAATACATCCGTTAGAAAAATTTGGCATTACTAGCCAAGCACGCGTTGAGAATGCTTTAATACATTTACAAAACGGAAAAGGAATTATGCTTACTGATGATGAAAACAGAGAAAATGAAGGTGATTTAATTTTTTCTGCCCAACACATAAATGTTCAGGATATGGCTTTGATGATTAGAGAATGTAGCGGAATTGTTTGTCTTTGCCTCACCAATGAAAAAGCTGACGAATTAAATCTTCCATACATGGTTAAAGAAAATACAAGTAGTTTTCAGACTCCGTTTACGATTTCTATAGAAGCTAAAAAAGGCGTAACAACAGGCGTATCTGCAGCAGACAGAATTACAACTATTAAAACGGCAATTGATGATAATACAAAAGCATCAGATTTGGCAAGACCCGGCCATATTTTTCCGTTACGAGCAAAAAGCAACGGTGTTTTCGAAAGAAACGGACATACGGAAGGAAGTGTCGATTTAATGAAATTAGCAGGTTTAAAACCTCAAGCCGTTTTATGCGAATTGATGAATGATGATGGCAGTATGGCAAAACTGGATCAAATTATTCATTTTGCTGAGCAATACGATTTAATCGTTTTATCTATAGAAGATATTACCTATTACCGTAAATTTGTTAGAGACTACATTTAAATTATGATTTACGAACAACTTGCTGCTTATATTAAAAAAAATGTTGATGTTACCAATGAAGATCTAAGCACTATTCTTTCTTATTTCAAACTGCTAAAATATAAGAAAAATGATCTTTTATTATCTCAGGGAGAAACCAGCCAACAGAGCTTTTTTGTTGGCAAAGGCTGCCTGAGGATTTTCTTTATAAATGAAGAGGGAAAAGATGTTACGAGATATATTGCTTTCGAAAATCAATTAGCAACAGCGTTAGTCAGTTTTATCACAAATTCGCCTTCTCAGGAATATATTCAG
This sequence comes from Flavobacteriaceae bacterium CRH, assembly GCA_001507425.1. GTDB lineage: Bacteria > Bacteroidota > Bacteroidia > Flavobacteriales > Flavobacteriaceae > Flavobacterium. The sequence continues at coordinate 97,685 of LMAJ01000012.1, read as the reverse complement.
GTTATAGAAAAATCTGAAGTTTTATCTATTAGCCATGATGATTTTAATTATTTAATGAAAATTATTCCGCAATGGCGGGAATTTTATTGTGTCTATTTAGAAAAAGCGTACGTTAACAATACCAATAGATTAATGTCATTTACAACTATGGATGCTTTAGAACGATACAATCAATTACTTAAGGTAAACCCAACGATTGTAAAACGGCTTCCGAATAAAATTGTAGCTTCTTATATTAATATTTCTCAGGAAACTTTAAGCAGATTAAAATCTAAAATTTGATTAAATAAAAAAGGAGTAAAATTCTTTCAATCTGATTATCAATAATATCCGAATTATAAATTCAAAACTGTTTCAAAGAAAATACTATCTTTGCCCACGAAATTTTTTAATTTCTATCGTTAAATACCACTATTTTATACTTGAAGCATCTTTTGAATTTTTCTTTAAAAAATATCTATTCCGGCCGCAAATTCTTTATTCTGGGAATTGTTTTTATTGGCCTTACTTTATTTTCTCTTTATATATTAAGTAACCTGATTACTCAAATTACCGAAAAATCAAGTACGGAAAGTACACAACGAAATTTTATTAAAAGAGAGGAAATTGTACAACAGGAATTTTCAAGGTTTTTACAAATTCAGAGTGAAATAGATCGCGTTATTGCAATAAGCAATGCCGGAAATTTATCAGATCACTTAAAAGTTTTAAGTACAATTCATGCCAATGATAGTCTTATTAAAAATAATTGGTTTGAAATCAACAATAACAAAATTGAATTTACGACTTCTAAAAACTCCACAAATTTAGAATCGACAATAAAAGTTTTTATTCAAAAAAATAATTCAAAAAATCAATCGAATACTATAATTGAGGATCATGGTAATTTTTTCTGGCGTATTTATTTTAAATCAATTGCCGACAATGGAACAATTGTTCGATATGGTTTTGATGTTGATCTTAAATCACTACAATCTTATTTTTCCAGAGTTGGGCGCGATATTCAAAACTATGCTTTTGTGTTTGATGAAAAAGGAACAATTTTATACCATCCGGAAGTAAAACTTTTAAAAAAGAATATTTTTAAAGTTACCAACCTGACTTCGGCAGATACTACATTTATCAATGACGAATTCTTTGGGAGAAAAATTGCGCTTTCAGAATATTTGAATCTGGACATTATTAGATATACAAAACGACTGAATGTAAAAAACACAAATTGGTACGTTTCTACAAATGCTCCAAAAGAAATTGGAAGTGAAGATGTAAACTCGGTTAAAAAATATGCGTCGTTAATTTATTTAATTACAACTTCGATATTAATTATCTTCTTTTATTTATTTACCCTTTTTAATAAAAAAGCCTTCAGGGAAAAAGCAATACTTTCTAAGGAAAAAAATAAGTTGCTCTTAGAAAATGAAAAAATAAATAAGGAAAAGGCATTAATTCAGTTGCAACAACTGAAGGACCAAATAAATCCGCACTTTTTATTTAATTCGCTCAATTCGCTTTATATGCTAATTGATAGCGATACAACGATAGCGAGAAAATTTACTTTGAATCTTTCTAAGATTTACAGATACCTTATTAATCCGCCTTTGCAAAATATTGTTACGCTGCAGGAAGAATTACTTTTTATAGAGAAATACATTTTCCTTCAACAAACAAGATTTAAAGAAGAATTCATTTTTACCATTAACAATATTGATAATGAAAGTGTCCTGGCAAAAAAAGTTCCTTATCTCGCCTTTCAGATTGCGATAGAAAATGCCATAAAACACAATATTGCTTCTGATGAAAACCCTTTAACAATTACAATCGACATTAAAGAGGATGAAGTCATCATTATCAACAACTTAAACGAAAAGCGAAGTTTTGGGGGAGAATCTAAGTTTGGTCACAAATATTTAGAAAGTATCTATAAATATTATGCGAAAACTAATTTTCAAGCCTACAAAAAAGACGGGAATTTTACTTGCATTTTACCTCTTATTGGCTAAAAAGAAAACATTCACTCCCGAAAAAAAGCCACTCACTCCATTTTGTTTTTTTTAACATTATTTATAGAATAATTTCGGCAAAAATTAACCTAAACTTAACTTTCATCATGAGGGAAAAGGCATTGCTGATAAACCTGAAAACCGTTGTTTTAGCGACTGTACTATTGAGTACAGGTACTATGGTTTCTCAAAAAAAGAATAAAAAAGACAAGGAAAAAACCGAACAAGTTACCGATTCTCTTAAATCTTCAAAAGGGAAAAATTACAACGACCTTGTTAAAAAGGGAACTTTTAAAAAAGGCTTGTTTAATACCATTCAGGTAAAATCAGATTTGTATTTAGAAATCAACGATTCTTTATTTCAAAGAGAATTTTTGGTGGTTAATAAAATTTCAAGCGTTCCTACTACGATTAACGAGCAAGGGCTTAACAGAGGGATGAACTACGAAAACAAGATTATTACTTTTCATAAAGATCTTGTTGCAAAAAAGGTTTGGGTAAAATCATCTGTACCTAATGTTTCTTCACCTATTGGAGACGCTATAACGGCTTCTGTAAATGCTAATTTTTCGGAATCAATTATAGAGGTTTTCGATATCGAAACAAAAAACAACGATTCGACTTCAATTGTAATCAAAGTAAATAAAGTTTTTGACGGAAAACAAAAAAGTTTCAATGATGTTTTAAGCAATATTGGCCTTAGCGGATCTGTAAAATCGGAGCTTTCGTATATAGAAAGTGTGAAAGCGTTTCCAAAAAATATAGTTGTTAAATCTCAGCTTACCACTTCGGTTTTCGAAGACGGTATTGCCATTTCGGTTACTCTGGGCGTTACGAGTAATATTATATTATTAAATAAAACTCCGATGCAGCCTCGTTTTGCAGACAAACGTGTTGGTTATTTCTCTGAAAAACACTTGTATTTTAGCGATGATCAGCAGGCAATACGTGAGAAAGAATTAATAACACGCTGGAGATTAGAACCTAAAAAAGAAGACCTTGAAAAATATAAAAATGGCGAATTAGTAGAGCCTAAGAAACCCATTGTTTACTACATCGATCCGTCGACACCTAAACAATGGCGCTCCTATATCATCGAAGGGGTTCGTGATTGGCAAGTTGCGTTTGAAAAAGCGGGCTTTAAAAATGCCGTTATCGCAAAAGAACCTACAGATGAAGACACAGATTTTGACATCGACGATGTTCGTTATTCTGTTATTACGTATGTCGCGTCGCAAAAGTCAAATGCGATGGGACCAGCGGTTGTTGATCCAAGAAGTGGCGAAATTATTGAATCAGACATTATCTGGTGGCATAATGTGATGACGTCACTTCATAGCTGGATGGTTATACAAACCGGTGCAATTGACCCGAAAGCGAGAGGAAACAAATTTAGTGATGAACATATGGGAGAAGCAATTCGTTTTGTTTCGTCTCATGAGGTTGGACACACTTTTGGTTTAAAACACAACATGGGCGCTTCGTTTGCTTATGATGTTGAATCCCTTCGATCTCCAGCTTTTACGGCAAAAATGGGCGGAACTGCTCCTTCTATTATGGATTATGCACGATATAATTATATTGCGCAGCCAGAAGATCATTTAGAAGCGATTACTCCTAAAATTGGTGAGTATGATAAATACGCTATCGAATGGGGTTACAGATGGTATGCGAATGAAAATGAAGAACATACTGCCTTAAACGCTTTAATTACGAAACATCAAAATGATCCTGTTTATTTTTACGGAGAACAACAAAGCGCAGACGCTACAATTGATCCGCGCTCACAATCTGAAGATTTAGGAAATGATGCCATGAAAGCCGGAGAATACGGACTTAAAAACCTGAAAAGAGTGGTAAGCAATATTCTGGACTGGACGTATGATAAAGACGAATCTTACTTCGAAACAGGTAACCTCTATATTGGCGCAATTGGTCAGTGGAATTTGTACAACTACCACGTATTGAGCAATCTTGGCGGAATTTATTTAAATCCTACGGTTCACGGTGATAATAAAGCGAGTTATGTTGCAGTTCCGGCTGCGATACAAAAAAGAGCTGTTGCTTATTTATTAAAAAACAGTATTACGCTTCCTGAATGGTTGTTTTTCAATCCGATTTTAGACAAAACAAATCCTTTAAAAGATACTCCGTTAGGACCATACGAATACACGCCTTACACATTGGCAAGAGAATTACAATACGGACTTCTTTACAGCATGCTGAGCGACGAACGTTTGCTTCGAATTACTGAAAATGAATTGTTTCAGCGTAACGAAACCAAAGAAAATGTGTTTACGGTAACGCAATTATTTAAAACGTTACGTCAAAGTATTTTTGCTTCGACTATCCAGAATAAGTCATTGACTATTTTAGAACGCCTTAGTCAGAAAAATTATGTTGATGTTTTAATTGTATCAACAAACAAACTTTTTGAGAAAACAGAACCTAAAAAGACTATTGAAATTAATGAAAACCTAAACATGCCGCAATTGTGTGATTATTTGGATAATTCGAAAATGGCACGCAATATTAATCAGTCTGCCATGAAAAGAGTTTCGGAAGTTACTTCTGATAAAAAAGGAGAATTAAATCAGGTTTTACAATTATTAAAATCGAAAAGAAATATCGGGAACCAGGAAACTAAAAACCATTATTTCGACCTGATTCAACGTATAGAAAGAGCATTAAACAACACATTATAAATTTTTAACCAAACCCAAATTCCAGAATGAAAAATCTATTCTACATGCTGAGTTTTCTCCTTACCCTGTCAGGGTACGCCCAGGAAACCAGAACGATTAAAGGAAAAGTAACAGATTCTAAAGATGGTATGCCTTTGTATGGTGTATCTGTCTTTGTAGAAAATGCTTCTATTTCAAACAGCACACAGCAAAAAGGTGTAATTCAAAGTTCAAGCCTTGGTACTGTTACTGATTTTGACGGTACATTTTCACTTCAAATAAATGGTAACGTAAAGTTTTTAAGGGTAACTTATATTGGATATGAGTCTACTTCACTTGAAGTTACAAATCAAAAAAACTATAATGTTTCTTTAAAATCTGAAACTGCAGAGTTGAAAGAGGTTGTTGTTACCGGTTACCAAAAAATCGAAACAAGAAAACTTACTTCTGCTGTTGGTAAAGCAAACATGATCGACATTCAGCAAGCGGGTGTTGCCAGTATTGACCAATTATTAATCGGGCAAGTAACGGGTGTTGCTGTTACTCAGGCTACAGGTGCTCCTGGTACTATCGCAAAAGTGAGAATTCGTGGTACAGCTTCGCTTTCAGGTCCACAAGATCCATTATGGGTATTAGACGGTTTGCCTTTAGAAGGAAATGATGTTCCACAAAATTACGATAAAGACAACATTGATCAATTGACTAACTTTTCTATCGCAGGATTAAACCCTGAGGATATTAAAGATATTACAATTTTAAAAGATGCTTCTGCAACTGCTATTTACGGAGCAAGAGCTGCAAACGGAGTTATCGTTGTTACTACGAAAAAAGGTAAAAAAGGAAACATGAGAGTAAACTTTACTACGAATACTTTCCTTACGCAAAGACCAAACTTTTCTAAATTAAACCTAATGGATTCTTCTCAAAAAGTAGATTTCGAATTAGGTCTGGCTGCTGATGAAAATTTAACGTACAGAAGCTCTAACGGACAAATTTCCCGTATTTTAAATGGTTCTAACGAATTAGCAGCTTACAGAGCAGGAGGTTTTTCTTCTCTAACTCCGGAAACTCAAAATTCTATCAATGCATTAAGAAACAACAATACAAACTGGGGTAATTTATTGTACCAGAATGCAATTAATAAGCAGTATGGTGTGAGTGTTTCAGGTGGTGGAGAAAAATCTGACTACTACTTCTCTCTTGGAGCTTATAATGAAGAAGGAACCACAATTGGAACCGGATTCGACAGATACAACCTTACCTTAAAAAACAACTTTGAAGTAAGCGATAAATTACGTGTTGGTGTTAGTATTTTTGGTTCACAAAGTACCACAAAATCTTACATCTCAGATACAGATGGTTTTACAAATCCTGGAAATTATTCAAGAACTGTAAACCCGTACTTAACGCCACTAAATGCTGATGGAAGTTATAACTACGACAAGGATATTAGCGGATACAGTAATAACTCTGTATATGTTCCTTTTAACTTCCTTGAAGAAAGAGAAAACACATCTTACGAATTAAAAAACAGAGCTATAAAAGCGATACTTGATATTGATTATAACATTACTAAAAACTTCAAAGCAACTACTCAGGTAGGTCTTCAATTTGACAATAGTGCTTCTGAAAAATTTGCAGACAAAGATACTTACTACACTAGAAAAGTAAGAGAAAACACAAAAAGATTCAGTGGCGGAGTACCTAAGTATTTCCTTCCTGATGGTGGAATTATCCAAAATACAAATACTGACTTTTTCCAATACAACTGGAAAACGATGTTAAACTACAATGCTGTTTTCAACAAAAAGCATGAGGTTGAGGTAATGGCAGGTAGCGAATTAAGAAGAAATTACAATACTGCTATCGCAACTAAAGGTTTTGGATATAACCCTCAAACATTAACTACTCAGCAAATCATTTTTCCTAACGCAAATGATGCTGCAGCAGCTACATACAGAACGTATCAAAAATCAGAGAATGAAAATGCATTTGCTTCATTCTTTGCAACAGCATCTTATACTTACAACAGAAAATATACTGCTTTTGGTAGTGTGCGTTACGACGGATCAGATTTATTTGGTGTAGATCCTAAATACAAATACTTACCATTATGGGCCCTTTCTGGTTCATGGTTAGTATCTGAAGAAAATTTCTTAAAAGAGAACCCATATATTTCTGCCTTAAGATTACGTGCTTCTTATGGTTTACAAGGAAATATCGACAAAAACACTTCTCCTTATGTAGTTGGAGAATACGGTAATACAACTCTTTTGCCTGGACAAACTGAGCAGACTATTAATATCTTATCTCCACCAAACGATAAATTAAGATGGGAAAAAACAACCAACACCAACGTTGGTTTTGATCTTGGTTTGTTTAACAACCGTGTAAGCGTAGTAACTGATGTTTACGGAAGAAAAAGTACTGATTTGATTGGTTTTCAATCACTTCCAGTTGAAAATGGTTTTGAATTCTCTAACCTAAACTGGGGACAAGTATCTAATAGAGGTTATGAAATTGCAATAACAACAAAAAATATCGAGCGCCCTAATTTCTCATGGACTACCAATATCAATTTCTCTCACAACAAGAGTAATGTAGATCGTATTCAGATTAGAGAAAATAGTTATTTGCCTTCAAGAGAAGGACATCCGGTTAATGCTGTATTTGCCCTAAAAACAGCAGGAATCGATGAAAATGGATATCCTTTATTTATTAATAAAAAAGGAGAAACAGTTAGTACAAATACCCTTTTTGCCCTTGTTGACTCATACCCTGATATTTTTCCTGGAGAATTATCACAATCGAGCTTATCAGCTCAAGAAACGAGAGACCTATTTACCTACGTAGGAGATCGTGACCCTAAATTTACAGGAGGTTTTATCAACACGTTTAAAGTACATAACTTTGACCTAACCATTGCTACTACTTTTAATATTAAACAAACTGTTGTTGAGACGCCTCCTTATAATGGAACAAGAGTAGATCCGGGACAAAACTATTCTACTGCTATTTTGAATGCGCATTCGTCTACAAATACCAACACAAACTTACCGGGTATTGTGGGTAGAGACTCCGGAACAGGTGATGATAGATGGATGGCTTACAACTGGTATGCTGATGCAAGCCCGTTTAATACTACTGCCTTACTTGATACATGGGTAAAAGAAATGAGTTACATGAGATTAAGCAGTGTGCGTTTAGGATATACTTTACCTAAAAAAGCAACTAACAGTATTTTCATGGAAGATATTAGATTTAGTATTGAAGGAAGAAACTTATTTGTTGTAAGCTCTGATTATAAAGGATATTTTGACCCTGAAACATTCGGAAATATCTATGCGCAACCAATCCCGAGATCAATATCTTTAGGATGTAACTTAACTTTTTAAACTGATTTAAAATGAAAAATATATTAAAATATGCATTCTTTTTCGTCACAGCTATTACTACGGTAAGCTGTGATGATTATCTGGACGTACAGCCAATTGGTAAAGTAATTCCGGAAACATTAACAGATTACAGAGCAGTACTTACAAGAGGTTACGAAACTTACCCTGATCATAAAAACCTTGCTTCGCTAAGAGGAGATGAATTATTACTGGATCCTTATAGTTTTGGTCCTGATTATCCTTTTTTCAAAGATATTTATCACTGGAATGATGCGACTCCAGACCGTATTACAACACAATTTCAGTATGCAACTCTTTACAATACTATTTTCTTTGCTAATGTAATTATCAATGATGCAAATAGTAAACTTGAGGCATCTGCTGATAAAGATCAATTAATTGGAGAAGCTTATGCCTTGAGAGCTTATGCCTATTTTGATTTATTGAACCTGTTTGCAAAACCTTACGATGCTGCAACTGCAGGTACAGACAGAGGAGTTCCTTTAGCTTTAAAAATAGATTTAGAGCAAGCTTATGCCCCTGAAAGCACAGCCAGAATTTACGAGCAGATTCTTTCTGATAAAGAAGAAGCTAAAAAATTGCTTAACAAAGACACGCAGCCAAAAGGTTTAAACTATCGTTTCTCTAAAGCTTCAATTTATGCATTAGAAACTCGTGTTTTCTTATACCAAAAAGAATGGGCAAAAGCTATAGAATCTGCAGATAATGCATTAGCTATTAAAAGCGCTTTAGTAGATTTAAATGCTACACCTGTTTTAGCTAACCGTTACGATGGTGTAGAATCAATTTTGGCTCTTGAAGATGTCTTCGTTGTTGGTTTAAAAAATATTTCTTACGCTTCATCTGAATTGATTGATGCCTACGATCAAACAAACGATTTGCGTTATGCTTTGTATTTTCAAAAATTTGGAGGCGATATTTCCATCTTAAAAGGTGGAGATGATGCTCAAAAATGTTCTTTCAGAACTTCTGAATTATATTTGACAAAAGCAGAAGCTTCAGCTCAATTAAATGATCTTACAACAGCAAGAACTACAGTCTTAACTTTTATCAAAAACAGATATAAAGTTGCAGGTTACAATACACTTGCTACAGCAATTGGTACAATGAACCAAACTGAACTTCTTGATTTTATTAGTGAAGAAAGACACCGTGAGTTTGCTGCAGAAGGACACCGCTGGTTTGATTTGAGAAGAAATAATCAAAAAGAAATCCTGCATTATGATGGAGAAGGAAATGAATATAAACTGATCGAAAATGATCCGCGTTATACGATACCATATCCTAAAGATGCACGTTTAAATAATCCAAACTTGTAGATTGAATTAAGCTCCGTTTTTAACGGAGCTTTTTTTTTACCTTTGCAAAAAAAAGGAAATGAAAATTGCCATCATTGAAGATGAACATCTGGCTTCAAACTATCTGAAATCAATTCTCGAACATCAACAAATTATTACCATAAGTGAGGTCACTATATTAAAATCCGTAAAAGATGCTGTTGCTTTTTTTAAAGAAAACACGGTCGATCTTTCGTTTATGGATATTCATTTGGGAGACGGAAAAAGTCTTGACATTTTTGAAGAAGCGACCATTTCATGTCCCGTTATTTTCATTACCGCTTATGATTCTTATGCAGTAAAAGTCTTTAAACATTTTACGATCGATTATCTTCTAAAACCTTATGAAGAACAGGAATTATTAGAAGCGCTTTCTAAATACAAAAACATTAGAGATACTTTTAATCCAAACCCAATTATTGAATCTTTAGTTGAAATTGAAAATCAAAGTAGTATTCAGCGTCACTTTTTGGTAAGTCACAGAGACAAATTGATTTCGATAAACGATACCGTAATTCCGTATTTTTTTGCTACCGGAAAACACCTTTTCATACACACCAATTCCGGAAACAGTTATTTGTATAACAGCAATCTTAAAGATTTGATCAATAGCCTGGATCCAAAACTGTTTTTTAAAATAAACAGAAAATACATTATCAACAGGCATCATATTCAGGAAATCGTAAAACATTCGAGCCAAAAAATTGAATTGTTGCTTAACATTGCCGTTCCTGATACTGAACCTATTATTTTAAGTAAAAAAGAAATTAATAATTTCAAAAACTGGTTAAATTCTTAATTATAAATTTTATCCAAGTCGTTTTCTAATCCTGCTTAAAGATTGGCTTGTAATGCCTAAGTAAGACGCAATATGAAAAAGTGCAACACGCTGTAGAATCTGAGGCTGGTCTTTTTGCAATTTTATATAACGCTGTTCGACATTATTAAAAAGCAAGGCTTCCATTCTCAATTGCGCGTAGATAAAAAATAATTCGGCCAAAATTCTTCCCATGTTTGCCCAGCCATTATTTACGGCATAAAGCTCTTTCAGGTCTTTATATTTTATGGCATAAACCTCAGCATCTTCAAGGGCTTCAATGTAATAAATGCAAGGATGCTGGTATATAAAACTCGCAAAAGAAACAATAAACTGCCCTTCTGCAAAGAAAAACATGTTTCTATCTTCCATCGCTTCTTCATCAAAATAATATATTCTAAAAAGTCCACTTTTTATAAAACCAAGATCAGAACATACAAAACTCTGCATATTAAAAAACTCGCCTTTTTTAAAAGTCCTCGTATACCAATACGGATTTCCTTTTTGAAAATCAATCTCTGAAAGTCCTGAAAAGTGGTTTAAAAAATCTACCAATATTTTTTTATCATCCATAATAACAAAGTAAGCCCAATATAAACTATATCGGGCTTAAAATTATGAAATTAACTTCGTTAGGGTAAATCTTTTTATCTTAAGCTTTGTCAAAGTTTTAAACTTTGACAAAGCTGTCTAAATCATTTTTTTACCAAACATACTGAAATTAGAATTACTTTACGGGTTTTAAAAACTGAAGCACTTCTTTGGCGTGCGCTGCACCTTTAAAAAAGTCTCTAAATTTGTGTACCACAACGCCTTCTTCATTAACAATAAATGTTTCTCTACCCGTTAAAAACAAAGCATTTTTAACACCAAATTGCTTAATTACTTTATTGCCCGGATCGCTTAATAATTTAAAAGGCAATCTGTTTTTTTCGGCAAAACTTTTATGGCTTTCAATTCCGGCAGCATTAATACCAAGAACTTGTATACCGGCATCAGTAAAATCCTGATAACTATCGCGAAACGCACAGGCTTCTTTTGTACAAACACCACTTTCATCTTTTGGATAAAAATAAATTACAGTTGTAATCCCAATTAAATCTGTTGCACTATTAAAGTTATTTCCATTTTGATCTTGCAGGCTAAAAAACGGAATCTTATCTCCTACTTTTAATTCTTGTATCATGATTATTTTGTTAAGTTGTTTAAAATTGATGAAACTTCATTTGGTTTTGATAAAAACGGACTGTGGCTCGATTTTATCGTAAATGTTTTGGTAACGCCTGCCTCCTGCACCATTTTTTGTTGAAATGCATAACTAATAGCATGATCTTCTGTAGTATAAATATAATATTTATCTAGTTTCGCAAATACTGCCGGATCATATTTTAGCGGAGTTCCGTGAGGTCCTATTGGTTCTGCTATTAAGTTTTTTACCAATAAAGCTTTTTGCTCTTCTGAACAATCATGGCAAAAAATCTTCGGAATATTTACTTCGGGATTTGAGAAATTAGCCGTTGTCATATCTGCAGAAAACTCAATCGCCGGAGGCATAATATCAGATCCTGAATCTGTTGAAGAAAGATCAAAAAGCGATTTTCCGTTTCCGGGAATAAAGCCTGCAATATACACCAGTTTTTCAATTTTGTCCGGAACTTGTGTTGCCGTTTGCGTAATTATCGCACCGCCTAAACTATGCCCGACCAAAATAACTTTGCCATCAACTTTACTAATAGCTGCTTTTACACGGTTTACATAATTCTCTAAAGTAGCTTCACTCAAAGGAGATTTATCCTGGCCATGTGCCTGCAATTCTACCGCAATTACATGATGCCCTTCTTTTTCTAATTGCTGTTTTACTTCATCCCAAACAAAAGATGCCTGCCAGGAACCATGTACTAAAACAAAGGTTTTGCTATTGGTATCTTCTTTATCATCATTATCGCAGGAAGCAAATCCCGCCAATACGATTGTTAACAATAAAACTTTTAAAAAGTTCTTTCTGAATGTGTCATTAATTTTTTTCATATCTCTAATTTTATAGTGCAAAATTGAGGCGAAAGAAAACAGACGAAATTACCTTAAGGTAATTTATGTTTAAAAATTTTGGTTTAATTGAGTCGCTTCTATTTAAAAATGATTTTTTTGATTCTTATGATTTGAGTCATAAAATGAGGCTTTATCGCTTAATTAAATTTGTGGATATAAATTCTGAGACACTTTATTTCTTGAGAATTCAAATTTTATCCTAATCAAATTATAATTATCACAAGATGAATCCACAACAAAAAGAGCTTATCAAAGCTACAATTCCAATTTTACGAGCGAGTGGCGAAGACCTAACAAACTATTTCTATGCCCGAATGTTTAAAAATCATCCTGAATTACGAAATATGTTTAATATGGGAAATCAGGCAAACGGAAGACAAAAATCTGCTCTGGCAAATGCTGTTTTGGCTTACGCCGAAAATATAGAAGATCCGTCAGTTTTAATTGGCGTATTGAAAGGCATTGGAACCAAACACCGAAGTTTAAACATTCAGCCCGACCAATATAAAATCGTTGGAACACAATTAATAGCTTCTATTGGTGAAGTTGTAGGCGAAACTGCAACTCCTGAACTTCTGGAAGCCTGGACGATTGCATTTTATCAGTTAGCACAAATTATGATCGATCTTGAAAAAGATTTATATAAAGAAAATGCTGCTAAACCCGGAAGCTGGAATGGCTGGAGAAAATTCACCATCAAAAAAATTGTTCAGGAATCGACCGAAATTAAATCTTTTTATTTGTATCCCGAAGACGGAAAAGAAATTGCCAATTTTCATTCAGGCCAGTTTATCAGCGTTCAGGTTTTTGTGACCGAATTAAATCTTTTGCAACCAAGACAATACAGTTTGTCAAGCACTTTTAATCCTGAATATTATAGAATTTCAGTAAAAAAAGAAACAGGAATTGCGCCAAATCCATCAGGAATGGTTTCGCATACATTGCATTCAAAAGCTGAAGGCGATGTTATTTCTATTTCTTCTCCGGCAGGACTATTTCATTTAGAAAAAGATTCTAAAAATCCGTTGGTATTAATCAGCGGCGGCGTTGGGCTTACGCCGATGTTAAGCATGCTTGAAACCAATTTAAACTCCATTCAAAATAAAAAGACAATCTGGATTCACGGCTGTAGAAACGAATCGGTTCACGCTTTCAAAGATCAGATTTCAAGTTTAAAAGAGGAAGCAAAATGGCTCGAAACATTTACATTTTATGATACTTTAGAACCGCATCACAGTGTTTCTAACGAAATCATTCACGGTCGCGTTAATCTTCATAAATGCAAAGATTCTATTTTATTAGACGAAGCCAGATATTATATCTGTGGTCCTGAAATGTTTATTAAAGCCCAATATGAAGCGCTGCTTAATTTAAATGTAAATCAGAAAAATATTTTCTACGAAGAATTTGGGCCTCAACTTATCAATTTGAATTAAAATGAGAATTGTCCGGTTATACAATAGAAAATTATTAATTCAATTGCTTCAAAATCTGACAACAACGTTCTTTATAACTTTAATATTAGCCAGCATTAACTGCCCGAATAAATCTGTTTTTTTATTTTTTTGGATGCGATCCTGGATGGTTGCGGCGTTAATTTCAAACTTGTTTTCATTTTTTATATTTTCAAAAAATAAAATGTAAAGCGACTTCAGAATATTGAAGCTTTCAAAGTCCTGCAAGGTTTTCTAAATCTTACAGGGCTTTTTTTTCATCGAAATACCTGCAAGGTTTTGAAAAAACTTGCAAAAAAGTAAACAAAAGAAAATAAAATCAAGAGAATTTGTTATGATGATTTTTCAGACGAATTTAAAGATAAAACATTAAGAAACAAGAGATTCTTACTTATTGAAATGCACTTGAATAATACTAATAAAATTAGTTTTATCTTAGCAGTTAAAAAAGCCTTTTACAGTGAGTAAATTTTAAATAAAACCCACTTTTCTAAAAATTATTTTACTAAAATGAATAACCACAAATACAACCTATTACTTGCAGATGATGATGAAGATGATTGCGCTTTTTTTAAAGAAGCACTTGATGATTTACTTATTCCTTTTTCTCTTGTAACAGTTAATGATGGTGTTCAGCTTATGGAATTTCTGGAAAATAAACCATCTGAAAATCTTCCTGACATTCTTTTTCTGGACCTGAATATGCCCCGAAAAAATGGCATTGAGTGTTTAACTGAAATTAAACAAATACAGGAATTAAAAGATCTTCCGGTGATTATTTTTTCTACTTCTTTAGACATGAACATTGTTGATAAGATGTACGAAAAAGGAGCCATATATTATATCCGAAAACCTGGTGATTTTTCTAAATTAAAAAAGGTGATCGGAAATGCATTGGCAATAACTGCCGAAAATAATTTTAAGCAACCTACGAAAGAGCATTTTATACTTCAACCCTAAATATATATTTGAATGGGCAGTACAAATAATGAGTATTATTTTCTAGCTGATGGTGGAGAAATGGGCGAGCTTATTCGTGCCAAAGACTGGAGCAAAACTTCTTTGGGCGATCCGGAAAACTGGCCGCAAAGTCTTCGCACAATGGTATCTGTTGTACTGCAAAATCCGTTTGGAATGTATATTGCCTGGGGCAAAGATTTTACCCAGATATACAATGATAGCTTTCGTCCGATTCTTGGATTAAATAAGCATCCACAGGCTTTAGGAATTAGTTCTAAAGAAACATTTTCTGAAATTTGGGATACAATAAGTCCAATGTTTGATAATGTAATAAAAGGAAATGCCGTTAGTAATCCTGACTTTATGGTTCCTTTAAACCGAAACGGATTTGTAGAAGAATGCTATTTCGATTTTTCTTATAGTCCGATAAAAACAGAAAATGGAGATGTTGGCGGAATTTTGGTTACTGTAATTGAAACTACCGAAAAGAAAAAAACTGCCGAAGCCCTAAAAGAAAGCAATGCAAGATTTTTAAACAATATCATGCAGGCTCCTATTGCCATGTGTGTTTTTAGAGGTGAAAATCATATTGTAGAAATTGCAAACGATCAAATGATACAGTTATGGGGCACTACAACCGAAAATGTAAACAACAGGCCTATTTTTGAAGCATTGCCCGAAACAAAAAACCAATATCTTGTCGATTTACTTGATAACGTTTATAATACCGGTAAAAAATTTATTGCCAACGAAGAACTTGTAAGGCTTCCGCGAAATGGCCGTATAGAAGACACTTATATTAATTTTGTTTATGAAGCACTAAGAGAAACTGACGGAACTATTTCCGGTATTGTAGCAATTGCTATAGAAGTTACAGCTCAGGTCATTTCACGTTCTAAAGTAGTAGAAAGTGAACATAAAGTAAGGGCTGTGGTAGATAATGCACCATTTGCTATTGCTGTATACGTTGGCAAAGAAATGATCGTTGAACTAGCCAATGAGACAATTATAGACATATGGGGAAAAGGTCGTGAAGTTATAGGAAAATCTTTTAGAGATATCGTTCCCGAACTTGATAATCAATTGGTTTTTGAGCAAATTCAGACCGTTCTTGAAACAGGAAAATCTTTTCATACACAAAATACCCCACTGGATTTAACCGTTAATGGAAAATTAGGTACATATTATTTTAATTACAGCTTAACCCCTTTATACGATGTAAATGGTACTATTTACGGAGTTATGAATACCGGGGTCGACCTTACGGACTTAAATTTAGCCAAGAAAAGAATTGAAGAAAGTGAGCAAAATTTAAAAAGTATGGTATTGCGATCTCCTATCGGAATTTGTGTACTGGATGCCGATACATTAGTAAGCGAAATTGTTAATGAAAGTTTTATCGAAGTTGCCGGAAAATCGTATGAAGAAATTGCAGGCAAGAATTATTGGGAGCCTTTTGCTGAAGTAAAACAATATTATGAAGCTGATCTAAAAAAAGTAGCAGATGAAGGCATTCCTTTTTATGCTAATGAAGTAGAAATGACTCTTATCAGGCACGGCAAAAAAGAAAATATATTTGTAACTTTTGTCTACGCCCCGCTTAAAAACATAGAAGGCAAAGTAACAAAAATTGCAATTTGGGTTCTTGATAACACACAACAAGTGGCAGCAAGGCGAAAAATCGAAGAAGCTGATAAGCGTTTTCGTAATACTGTAAAACAGGCTCCTGTTGGAATTACCATTTTGCGTGGTCCTGAATATATAGCAGAAATAGCTAACGACACTTATCTTAAACTAGTTGACAGACAAGAAAGTACTTTTATAGACAAACCTTTATTTGATTCTCTGCCTGAGGTAGAAGAATCTGTTAGTGCTCTTTTAGATAGTGTTTTAAAAACCGGAATTCCTTATCACGGCTACGAAGTTCCAATTCCGTTAAATCGAAATGGTAAGCTGGAAATCTTATATTTTGATTTTCTTTATCATCCATTAAAAGAAGAAGATGGAGAAATTTCAGGTATACTGGTGACCGTGACCGAAGTAACAGAAAAAGTAGAAGCCCGGAAAAAAATCGAATTAAACGAAGAAAGACTTAATATAATTGTTGAAGCCAGTGGACTTGGCACTTGGGAATTAACCCTAAAAACAAAAGATTTACAATATTCCAGAAGGTATTTCGAAATTATTACCGGATATACAGACGACAGGTATTTAACACATCAGCAATTACTTACCCATGTTCATCCTGATGATTTGCATATTCGCGAAAAAGCATTTAAAGATGCTATTGCCTCCGGATATATTCATTACGAAGCCAGAATAATACGAGATGATCAATCTGTACATTGGGTTGAAGCAAAAGGAAAAGTTTTTTACGATTCAGAAAACCAGCCCGAACGATTATTAGGAACCGTAAGAGATATTACAGAAGAAAAAAATCATCAGCATATATTAGAAGAAAGTGAAAAGAGATACAGAAATCTTGTCATGCAATCCCCTGTACCAAAAGCGATATTAAGAGGCGCCGATATGGAAATTGAAATAGTGAATGCCGCTCTTTTGAAAAATATATGGAGAAAAAAAGAAAGCGATGTTCAGGGCAAAAAAATATTTGAGATATTTCCGGAACTCAAAGAACAAAAATATGCAAGGCTTATAAATCAGGTTTATGCAACAGGCGAAGTACATACTGAATCGGAATCTTTTTTATTTGTAAATGGCGAAGAGGGTCAGGATAAATTTTATATCGATTTTGAATACGCTCCAATGCGCGAAACAAACAATAGCATTTCCGGAATAAAAATGACTATTATTGATGTTACTGAAAAAGTCGAAGCCAGAAAAAAAATAGAAGAAAGCGAGAAAAAGTTTCGCTCTCTAACAGAAAGTATTCCTCAATTAATCTGGGAAACCGACGAAAAAGGAAATCCTCTGTTTGCGTCAGGTAAATGGTTTGATTTTACAGGTGTACATCCAACTGGGGAAAGTGAATGGAAAACCATTATTCATCCTGATGATTATGAAGAAAACGCAAGAATATGGAGCAATAGTTTAGCAACCGGCAAAATTTACAAAACCGATGTTCGCATTAGAAGCAAAAAAGGTTTTTACAGATGGCATTCTGTAATTGGCGAACCTGTTTATAATAAAGAAAATACGATTATAAAATGGGTAGGCGCTTTTACAGATATTGAAACCGAAAAATCTTTTACGCATGAACTTGAAAAACAAGTAACTGAACGAACAAAAGAACTGGAACAAAACAATATCGATCTCGAAAAAATGAATAAAGAACTTCAGTCATTTGCTTATATTTCGAGCCACGATTTGCAGGAACCTTTAAGAAAAATACAAACTTTTGCCACTCAAATTATAGAAAGAGAAGCTCAAAATTTATCTGAAATCGGGAAAGATAAATTCCAGAGAATGCAAAATGCAGCACAACGAATGCAAACATTAATCAATGATTTGCTTTCTTACTCCAGAACCAGTACTGCCGAAAGAGTGTTTGAAAGAATAAACCTTTCTGAAATTATTGATGATGTAAAAGAAGATCTGAAAGAAGAAATAGAACAAAAACATGCAGCTGTAGTCAGTGATCAAACCTGCGAAGTAAATATTATTCCGTTTCAGTTTAGACAACTCATATATAATCTGGTCAGCAACTCACTTAAATTTACCAAACCTGATATTTTGCCTGTTATAAAAATTAAAAGTATAATAGTAAAAGGAGAAGATATCGATAACAAAATAGTATCACCAGAAAAAAATTACTGCCACATTAGTATTTCAGATAACGGTATTGGTTTTGATCAGCAATACAGCGCCAAGATATTCGAAGTTTTTCAGCGTTTACACGGAAGAGAGCAATACAACGGAACAGGAATTGGACTTGCTATTGTTAAAAAAATCGTAGAAAATCATAACGGTATTATTACCGCCACAGGAGAAAAAGATCAGGGAGCTACTTTTGATATTTATCTTCCAACTGAATAATTTCAAAAACTAAAAACCATAAAAAAACGGAAATAACTTTTAAAAAGTATTTCCGTTTTTTTTATTTTAATCCACAAAGGATTAAAGATTTACATCTGGTTTAATTATCTTGTATAAACAGTAATTATACCAGTAGTTTTGTCTTTAATTTTAAGTTCTTTGTTAGTAAGATTCATGATATCTGAAGTTGTGCTGGCACCACCAACAGTAATAGTTAAATCATTATGAGATCTTACGTAAGTCCCTGTAGTTTCTGTTAATGCACATTCAGATCCGTCATAATCACCTATAACTGCTGTATTGCTTAATCTTAAATCTAAATAATCTCTAGTACAACCACTTGCATTTCCAGGAGCATCAGTTAATACTTCACTACCATTTACAATAGCACCTTGTTGACTAAGGTTGTATTTTCCTTGAATAGGAACAATTGTTTCTCCTTCATTATCATCGCTACTACAAGACGTTGCGAACATACCTAAGCTTAAAGCTAATACGAATAATATTTTGTTTAAATTTTTCATGATCTGATTTGTGTTAAATTGTTTTTTATTTGTTTTAATTATATAGACAAAATTAACAGGAAAGAACTTGAGGATTGTTCTACAATTTTTCGATTTTCTTACATAATTATTATTTTAAGATATTTTTAACGGCCTGAATTGCATTATCATCGATTTTAAGCTCATTTAAAATCTTCTTCTAAGGCATTTTTCCGGTTGTTTTTTGAACAAAAAAAGTTGTTAACTATTTAATAACCTTTACGTTACGCTCAGTTTATATCTTTTTTATTAATTTGATTAAAACTAAGTACCATGAAATTTTTCAACCTGACATTCCTGACTTCATTTAAAGAATGGCTTTTTTTAAGAGCTATGCAATCTACTTTCCTTCATTAATAAAATCCAAAATAAAGGAAAGCAGCATTTAAATGAATAAAATTGACCATTCACTACTAAATAAAGAGCAATTTGGAGAGGATTTCCTATGGGGAGTTTCGACAGCTGCTTTTCAAATTGAAGGCGCTCACAATGCCGAAGGCAAAGGCGCTTCTATCTGGGATGTTTTTACTTCTCAAAAAGGCAAAATAAAAAATGGGCACAATGCCATAGATGCCTGCGACTTTTACAATACCTATAAAGATGATATTGCATTAGTACGCCAATTAAATATTCCTAATTTTAGATTCTCGATTAGTTGGTCACGCATTATGCCAACAGGAATTCATCCTGTAAATCAGGCAGGAATTGACTACTATAATAAAGTAATCGATTTTTTAATCGAATGCGAAATTGAGCCCTGGGTTACACTCTATCATTGGGATTTACCGCATGCATTAGAATTAAAAGGCGGATGGACGAATAGAGAATGCGTAAAATGGTTTGCAGATTACACAGAAGTTTGTACACAATATTTTGGTGACCGGGTAAAAAACTGGATGGTAATCAACGAACCTTCTGTTTTTACAGGAGCAGGTTATTTCCTCGGAATTCATGCCCCGGGCAAAAAAGGAATTACCAATTATATCAAAGCCATGCATCATGTAACATTAGCTACAGTTGCCGGTGCAAAAATAGTACGCGACAAAGTTACAAATGCCAATATTGGTACCACTTTTTCGTGTACACATATTGAGCCTTTCTCTGAAAAAACAGCCGACATTCAGGCAGCCAACAGAGTTGACACTTTGCTTAACAGAACTTTTATAGAACCTATTTTAGGACTTGGATATCCGCAAGCTGATTTACCGGTGCTTAAAAAACTCAATAATTATATTTTAGGAGACGACCTCAACAATTTGGCTTTTGATTTTGATTTTATTGGCTTACAATGTTATACGAGAGAAGTCGTAAAAGCATCTTTATTGACCCCATACATTGGTGCCGAATTAGTTAGCGCCGAAAAACGAAACGTAATTGCTACCGATATGGGTTGGGAAGTTTATCCTCCTGCCCTATACCATGTTCTTAAAAGATTTAATGCTTATAAAGGAATAAAGAAAATTATAATTACCGAAAACGGGGCTGCATTTCCTGATACTGTTACAAACGGAAAAGTATACGATATTAAGCGCACCCATTTTATTCAGGATAACTTAGAACAAATACTAAAAGCCAAACATGATGGTTATAATGTCGACGGTTATTTTGTTTGGAGTTTGACCGACAATTTTGAATGGGCTGAAGGATACAACGCCCGATTCGGATTGATTCACATTGATTTTGAAACCCAGAAAAGAACCATTAAACAATCCGGTTTTTGGTTTGGAGATTTTTTATCAAAATAAAGAAGACAGCATTTTAAAATCTTATAAACTTAAATATTAAAATTATGGCAATCAACTGGTTTATAATCGCAGCGATAATTATTGGTGTTATTTTATTGGTTTATATTTTGATAAAACAGAATAAGAAAGATCGCAAAAAGATTGAGCAAGAACTTAATTATGTTCCTGAATCTGAAGAAGCAGAAATTGATAATGAGAAAGAATCGTAACAACTTTAGATTTTTTCAAAACTAAAAAAAACTCCAAGTCAATTGATTTTGGAGTTTTTTTTATAATGCCATTTTTGCCTGGATTTATAAAACCTAATTAGATATCAATCTTCATAAAAACCAATTTCCCTATAAAAATCAATACTATATGAACTTTTCAGTAAAGTGAATTTGGACTTTTCAATAAAGTTCATTTACTCTTTTATCACCAACTTTGCAGTATAAATTTTTATAAAATGGAAAATAAAGATATCGTTTTGGTAACTGGCGGAACCGGATTTGTTGCTATGCAGATTATCAAGCAACTTTTACAGAAAGGGTTTCAGGTAAGAACCACAGTACGCAACCTAAAAAATAAAGACAAAATAATTGCAGTGTTGAAAGCGAATGATGTTACCGGTCTGGACAATCTTTCATTTGTGGTCACAGAACTTACAAACGACCATAACTGGGAAGCAGCATTAAAAGGGTGCAAATATGTATTAAGCGTTGCTTCGCCAGTTTTTTTCGAAAAACCAAAGAACGAAAGCGAAGCCATTCGTCCGGCAGTAGAAGGTATTTTGCGAGTTTTAAAATTTGCGAGTCAGGAAGGTGTAAAAAGAGTTGTAATGACTTCTAACTTTGGTGCTGTAGGATTCTCTCAGACTGACAAAACCCGCCAAACCACAGAAATGGACTGGACTAATCCAAACATGAAAGGACTGTCTATATACGAAAAATCGAAAACGCTGGCAGAAAAAGCGGCCTGGGATTACATCAAAAACAGCAAAACAAATTTAGAATTTACAACAATAAACGCAGTCGCTATTATGGGTCCATCATTGAATGAACATATTACGGGTAGTTTTATGTTGCTTGAAAATTTGTTGAATGGAAAAATGAAAGCAGTTCCAAATATTCCATTGAATATTGTGGATGTGAGAGATGTAGCTGACTTACATATACGTGCTATGATTACACCTGCAGCTAACGGACAACGTTTCATAGCATCGGCAGACGGGCAAATTTCTTTACCTGAAATTGCAATTCTTTTAAAAAATAAAAGACCAAATGTTGCAGAAAAAGTTTCCTCTAAAATACTTCCTAATTGGATCATAAAATTAGGAGCTATATTTAATACACAGGCAAAAGAAGGTGTAGTATTGCTAAATATGAACCGAAATATCAGCAATGCTAAAGCAAAAAATATTCTGAACTGGAAACCTATTGCAACACAAGAAACTACTATTCTCTCAGCAGTAGACAGTATGATAAAATACAACTTAATAAACAAAAAATATATAAGATGAAAATTATAAGCGGTATATTAATCCTGATTTCGGTATATATAGGCATAAGCCACGGAAGTCGTGTTTTCAGCAAGCCTACAGAAACTTATTTACAAATGATGTCTCAACTGGGTATTACAAATACAACACGTATATTAATTGGTGTTTGGTCTATTGGTGCAGCTATATTAATTTTATTTCCTAAAACTTTCTTTTTAGGAAATGAAATACGGGCAATACAAATTGTATTGATGATGGCTTTAGCAATAAAAGCAGGAAATCTTAAATTTGCATTAATAGAAATTCCATTTTTAATAATGCCTTTGATAATGCCTTTGATAATGATTTATCTGGAACATCCGTTTAAAAGTCAAACCATTTGAATTAAATTTTTAGTAGCATGAGAACCATAGCAGACGATAAGCAGGTAAATATCCTAAAAGAACAATTTATCCCTGACAATGTATTTGTATATATTGCAAATGGTGCCATATGCTTTTTTGACAATCATAAAAACTATATTTTCAAAACTGGAGATTGCGGTATTGCCCGTAAAAATCATCTATTAAAATATAAATTACTGGAAAGTAAAGAAAATTTTGATCCTATTATATTTTGTTTTGATGAGCCTTTTCTCCTAAGTTTTCAAAAAAAATATAACATAAAAACAATTGATTTTAAAGGTAAAGAACCTTGCATAAAAATTTCGAAAACAGAAATGATTGAAAAATTCATTCAATCATTAGAGCCATACCACAAAGGCGTTATGCAATTGGATGATATTTTTGAAGATTTAAAATATGAAGAGTTGTTACTAATATTACTGAAACATCAACCTGAACTTTCAGGCTTATTATTTGATTTCGAAAAACCCGGACGTCTCAATCTTGAAGCTTTTATGAATCGTAACTTCCGTTTTAATGTAAGCGTAGAACGTTTTGCTTTTTTTAACAGGCAGAAGTGTATCTTCTTTTAAACGTGATTTTGCAACCATTTTTAACAAAACTCCTAACCGTTGGCTGGTGCAAAGACGTCTGGAAGAAGCTTACTTTTTGATGAATGAAAAAAAGAAGAAACCATCCGAAATTTATATTGATTTAGGATTTGAAAGTTTGTCACACTTTTCAGTTTCATTTAAAAAACAATTCGGAATTAAACCAACAGAGTTGAATCAACCATAAAATACAAAAAGCCTTTCAAGATATAACTCTCGAAAGGCTTTTTTCTACAAATTAGCAAGCGTAATATTATTTCCAACCGCCGCCTAAGCCTTTGTAAACATTGACTGCAGCATTCAATTGGTCTTTTTTAGTATCAATTAATTCTAATTTAGCTTCTAACGCATCTCTTTGTGTCATTAACACTTCGAAATAATCAACTCGTGCTGATTTAAACAAATCATTAGAAACATCAATAGAAGTGTTTAAAGCATCAACTTGTTGCGATTTTAAATCGTAACTTTTTCCTAAATTATCAATTTTAGAAAGTTGATTTGACACTTCGATATACGCATTCAAAATCGTTTTGTCATAGTTATATAAAGCCTGAAGTTGTCTTGCATTTGCACTTTTGAATTCTGCTTTAATGGCATTTCTGTTAATTAAAGGCGCTACAACATCTCCAGCTAACGAATACAATAATGATTCCGGAAGTGTAAACAAATACGATGGATTAAATGCATTAAATCCAACCGCAGCTGATATATCCAATGAAGGATAAAATTCTGCACGAGCTACTTTTACATCTAATTTTGCAGCTGTTAATTCTAATTCAGCCTGTTTAACATCTGGGCGATTTACCAATAATTGAGACGGAATTCCTGAACTAACTGTTGATGGCAACAAAGTCAAAAAGTTGTTTCTGTCTCTTTTTATTTCCTGTGGATATTGCCCTACCAAGAAGTTAATCTTGTTTTCTGCTTCTTTGATTTGCTGACGAATATCAAACTCTAAGCTTTTTGAAGTTAAAACCTCAGCCTGAAATTTCTGAACAGCCAATTCTGTTGCTCTCGCAGCTTGCTTTTGAACTTTTACAATTTCTAAAGCGTTCGATTGCAATTCGATATTCTGTTTTACAATATCTAACTGACTGTCTAAAGCCAATAATTCATAATAAGAATTTGCAATCTCAGCTACTAAACTTGTTACAACAAAGTTTTTACCTTCAACAGTAGATAAATATCGGGTTACGGCAGCTTTTTTAGAATTGCGTAATTTTTTCCAGATATCAACTTCCCAGTTGGCATAAGCGGCTATAGCAAAATCTCCAAGCGGATCCGGCGTTTCTTTGCCCGGCATAATTTCTGTCGAAGCATCACCTGCACCCTGGCTTGTATATCTTCCTACTTTCTCTACTCCTGCTCCTGCTCTAATTCCTGCAGTTGGCAATAAAAGACCTTTTTTTACTCGGATATCATTTTTTGCAATTTCAATTTCCTGCAAAGTGATCATTAACTCCTGATTATTTTTCAGTGCTAAATCAATCAAATTTACCAGATTTTGATCTTTAAAGAAATCATGATACGGAATATGTGCCATGTTAGTAGTATCCTTGCTTACATTATTTACATAAAAAGCATCAGGAACCGGTTTAGTTGGCGTTTCTGTTGTTGCTTGTGGAGCTTTGCAACCTGCAACAGCAAGGCAAAGTCCCACAGCAACACTATATTGATAGGGTTTAAATTTATACATGATTGTTATCAATTTCTTCTGTTAATGGATTTTCTTCTTCATGTTTTACCAGTTTGTGTTTCTCTGCAATTCTTCCAAAAATGTAATACAATCCTGGAATTACAAATACACCACAAATAGTTCCTATAAGCATACCTCCGGCAGCAGCAGTACCAATAGTTCTGTTACCAATTTTACCGGGACCAGAAGCAAAAGCAAGCGGCAATAATCCGGCAATAAATGCGAATGATGTCATCAAAATAGGACGGAACCTTGCTTTCGCACCTTCCATCGCCGCTTCTAGAACTGATCTTCCAGCGGCATGTCTTTGAATGGCAAACTCTACAATTAATACAGCATTTTTACCCAATAAACCAATAAGCATTACCATGGCCACCTGAGCATAAATGTTGTTTTCTAATCCTGCAACTTTCAGTAAAAGGAATGCTCCGAAAATACCTGCAGGTAATGAAAGGATTACCGATAATGGCAAAATAAAACTTTCGTATTGAGCTGCTAATACCAGGTAAACAAATCCTAAACAAATCAGGAATACCCAAATAGCCTGATTTCCTTGTGCAACCTCATCGGCAGAAATACCTGCCCAGTCAATGTCATATCCACGCGGTAATTTTTTAGCCGCAACTTCCTGAATTACTTTAATCGCTGTACCAGAACTATATCCCGGAGCAGCTCCTCCACTAATTTCAGTCGAAGTATACATATTATGTCTTGTAATTTCTGAAAGACCATATACTTTTTCTAATTTCATAAAGGCAGAATAAGGAACCATTTCGTCACGATCGTTTTTCACGTAAAGTTTTAAAATATCATCCGGTTGTGCACGGTATTCCGGCGAAGCCTGAACGATTACTTTATAGTTAATTCCGTATTTAATAAAACTAATCTCGTAGTTACTACCCACAAGCGTAGACAAACTGTTCATCGCATTTTCGATAGAAACTCCTTTTTGTTGTGCCAAATCATTGTCTACCTTCATCATATATTGAGGAAAACTGGCACTAAAGAAACTAAACACGTTAGATAATTCCGGACGTTTGTTTAATTCTTCAACAAAATCTTTATTTACGGCTTCTAATTTTTTGAAATCACTAGAACCTGTTTTATCTAACAAACGAAGCTCAAATCCTCCTGCTGCTCCATATCCGGGAACTGCCGGCGGTTGAAAAAATTCGATATTGGCACCTGGAATATCTTTCGATTTTTCTTCCAGTTCTGTCATAATTTCCTGTACAGATTGTTTACGATCGTTCCAGTCTTCTAAGTTGATCAAACATGTACCGGCATTCGAACCTGTACCTTCTGTTAAAATTTCATAACCCGCCAGTGAAGAAACAGATTTTACTCCTTCTACCGTTTCCGCTATTTTTTGCAATTTCTCTGCAATATTATTTGTTCTTTCTAATGATGAACCCGGAGGTGTTTGAATAATAGCATAAAACATTCCCTGATCCTCATTCGGGATAAATCCTGAAGGAACTGTGCTGCTAATTAACCATGTTCCGGCACAAAAACCAAGAAGTGCTATAATAGTAACCGATCTTCTGTTTACAATTTTACCTAATACATTTTGGTATTTACCTTGTGCAAGATTAAACTTGTTGTTAAATCCATCTATAAATCTGTTTACAGGTGTTCTCTTTTTCGGTGTACCATGGTTATTTTTTAACATCATCGCACAAAGTGCCGGTGTCAAAGTCAAAGCCACAATACCTGAAAGTATAATCGCAGTTGCCATCGTAATCGAGAACTGTCGGTAGAATACTCCAACCGGGCCAGACATAAATGCAACCGGAATAAATACTGCAGCCATTAAGAATGTGATTGCTACAATAGCTCCTGCAATTTCGTGCATCGCTTTTTTAGTCGCTTTAAATGGCGAAAGATGTTCTTCCTCCATCTTGGCGTGAACGGCTTCGATAACCACAATCGCATCATCGACGACGACTCCAATTGCAAGAACCAAGGCAAACAATGTAATTAAGTTCAATGAAATATCGAAAAATTGCATGAACACAAAAGTTCCAACCAACGAAACGGGTACCGCAATTGCCGGAATAACCGTTGAACGCCAGTCTCCCAAGAAAAGGAAAACCACTAAACCAACCAAAATAAAGGCTTCGATTAATGTGTGAATTACTTTTTCGATAGAGGCATCTAAGAATTTAGAAACGTCATAAGAAATTTCATAATTCATTCCTTTTGGGAATTTTTGCTTAATTTTTTCAAGCTTAGCTTTTACATCTTCAATAACCTGATTGGCATTACTTCCAAAAGATTGTTTCAATACAATCGCCGCAGATGGTCTGCCATTTAAGTTCGAATAAATATCATACATCGAACTTCCAAATTCAACTTTGGCAATATCTTTCAAACGTAAAAGTTCTCCGTTACTGTTTGATTTTACTACGATATTCTCATATTGTTCCTTAGTTGTAAAACGTCCTGAATATTTTAATACATACTCAAATGCCTGAGAACGCTTACCTGAACTTTCTCCGGTTTTACCAGGAGAAGCTTCTAAACTCTGGCTTGATAATGCTTCCATTACCTCATCTGCAGAAATTTTATAAGCTAACATACGATCAGGTTTTAACCAGATACGCATAGCATATTCACGTGTTCCCAAGATATCTCCGGAACCAACACCATTTACCCTTTTTAATTCTGATAGTACATTGATATCTGCATAGTTGTACAAGAACTTCATGTCAGTATTTTTGTCCGTACTATAAAGATTCACATACATCAACATACTCGGAACTTCACGCGTAATCTTTACACCTTCACGAACTACCAACGGAGGTAATTTATTTGTAACCGAAGCTACACGGTTCTGAACGTTAATGGCAGCCTGGTTAGGATCTGTACCTAAGTTAAATACAACCTGAATACTTGCTTCACCATCATTTCCTGCATCAGAAGTCATATATTTCATTCCGGGAACTCCATTTAAAGCTCTTTCTAAAGGAATTACAACCGATTTGATCATCAATTCTCCATTTGACCCAGGGTAATCTGCCGTAACATTTACCATAGGTGGAGAAATAGAAGGGAATTGTGTAATAGGTAAATTCAGTACCGACAACACCCCTAAAAAGACAATCACCAGCGATATTACTATCGAGAGTACTGGTCTTTGTATAAATTTATTAAACATTGTATATTTTTTTAATGATTAAACCATATTAGAATTTGAAAAGTTTCAGGTTTCAGGTTTCAGGTTTCAAGTTGCGTACTGAACTTGAAACTTAAAACCTGAAACAACTTAAACAAAAACCTTACTCTGCTTTTACGCGCAAATGATTAATTACCGTTTGAGGAGCCAGGTATTCAAATTTAATTTTGTCATTTTCTTTTACTTTCTGAACTCCTTCAAGTAAAATTTTATCATTTTCGTTAAGTCCACTGCTTACAACATACAAATCAGGGATTTCACCTGTAATCGTGATTTCTCTTGAACTCACTTTATTGTTTTTATCTACAACAAAAACATATTTTTTATCCTGAATTTCGTAAGTCGCTTTTTGTGGAATCACAATAGCATTTTTTAAAGGAACCAGCATTTGAACTTTTCCTGTTTCGCCGTTTCTAAGTAATTTACCTGAATTAGGGAATCTTGCTCTAAAAGCAATATTTCCGGTTTCATTGTTAAATTCACTTTCAATAACTTCTACGTTTCCTTGGTATTTAAATAATTCGCCATTTGCCAAAAGCAAATTCACTTTAGTTTGAGCACGATCTTTTACGTCGTTCTCATATTGAAGATATTCCGGCTCTGAAACGTTGAAATAAGCAAACATTTGACTGTTGTCTGAAAGACTTGTAAGTAATTCTCCTTCGTCGATAAGGCTTCCTAATTTTAAAGGAATACGGTCAATTGTTCCATCAAACGGAGCTCTGATTTCAGTAAATCCTAAATGAATTTTTGCCAGTGCTACTTCAGCTCTTGCTGCTTGGAGTTTTGACTGAGCAACAGCTTGCTCATTTTTAGAAACGATATTTTTATCTGCTAAAGTTTTAGCATTTTGCAATTCTATTTCTGCAGATTTTTCTTCAGCCTGAGCTTTAAGCAATTCAGCTTCATAAAGTTTTGGCATAATTCTGAACAAAACCTGACCAGCTTTTACAAACTGACCTTCATCAACATAAATATTTTGCAAAAACCCTTTTTCCTGGGCGCGGAGTTCGATGTTTCGAACAGATTTTATCTGCGAAACATACTCTTTTGTAAACGAAGTATCAATTTTTACAGGATTGGTTACTGTAAATTTTTCTTCTTCTTCTTTTTCTTCTTTTTTTGATGTACAACTGGTAAGGCACAACAGGGCAAATAAGCCCGTTAACACGACTATTCTTTTCATGGTATAAAAATGGAAATTAAGCGATTGAATTAGGAATATGAAAATTCCTTTAGATGTAGAGAATCATCAGTCGCCGGAATAAAACGTGAAAATTAAAAATGAAGAAATATCTTAAAAATACAATTCATAGTTATGCATGATCACGCTTTTGGTAACCGATGTATAAGTAGAATCAGATTCTTAAAACTCTTTGAGTAATGTAAATAGGATTTGACTGGCCACAAGATGAGCCGAAAATTTCAAAAAGATTATAAGAATTCACAACGTTTTGACGAGAAAATGTCAAATACCAGCTATCAAGTAAACTAGTGTTTGTTGCAAAAAACTTATTGGAAAGCTTAAGATTGTCACTGCCAAGGTATTCTTCATCAAGATCTGTATCGGCATCTTCAATTATTGAACTGCCTTGCTCATTGTTCGTGAATTTTACGCGGTGTCTTTTCTCAAGTGTGTGGTGAGTGTTTAGGTGAGTTTCAGCATTAAGATATTGCCCTCCGCCTAACAGAAGGAAATTCATGAATGTTAAAAATACTACTAACTTTCTCATTTGAGTGCGAAAGTAATAAAAGATTGGAATAAAAAAAATAAAATAAGAAAGTCTTAACAAGTTATACTAGACGAAAACGTTTTCTTTTTTTTAGACTCATAATTTGATAATAAAACTAACCATTTTATGCTAAAATAATAGATAAAGTATAATGGTAAATTAGCTATGAGAAGTGATAAAAAAGCAGGCAACCCAAAAAAGTAAAAAAACCTAATTATTTGGTTATAAATACTTTATTTGATAAATTCATATTCATTTTTTGAGCGTAATTTCCATTATAGTAAATTCTTGTCCGGCTTTAGTAAAAGTTTTATTGGTGTCTGTCATTCCAAATTTTTCATAGAATTCTTTTTTATTGGTTCTTGCATTACACCAAATTTTTTTTAATCCTTTTTGTTTTGCCAAATCAAAAATATGATCTAATAACTTCGATGCGATTCCTTTGCCCTGATATTGTTCTAAAGTTGCTAACTTTCTAAACTGTAGCTCTTCATCTGCAATAAAACAAGAAATTATTGAAACTAATTTTTCATTCATAAAAACACCAAAATGCAATCCTAAATCATCTTCGGCCAATTGTACGAATTCAAAAGGATGATCCGGCCACATTACTTCATGTCTTATTTGCCAGGTTAGAGATGCTGCTATTTCTTTAATCTTCATCTTTAAATATTATATTTCAAAATTAATTTTTTTACGGTTTAATAAAAATAAATAATAAAACAAACCAGCATTAATTAGTCAGATACATATTGATTTGTCATTTAACTGCATTTAAAAATAAGATTTTTTATATTCTTTTTCTTACAAAAAATCATTACTTTTACTTTTAAATAAATAAACAAATCATGAAAAAATTATTCTTTGCAGTATTATTATGTTTTAGTGTAAATGGGTTTGCACAACTAACACAATTTGGACCTCAGTTTTCTGGCAACATTACCTCGGTCATTTCAAATGATTTCGTTTCCAAAAGTTCCGGTAATGATATTGGCTATGGAGGATTTGTGAGGTTGAATTTAGCCCTGTTTTATGCTCAGGCAGAAGTTGGATATACGAAATCAAAATTCAGTGTTTCTGAGACGGGAGTTAGTGAAACTCAGTATGAATTAGGAGGATCTGATGCAACTTTACTTGCCGGAATTAAAATTATACCTTTAGGTAAATTAGGCAATGTAAGGGCTTTTGCCGGTTATAACTGGAAAAATTATTCTGATATAAACACTACTAATGATTTTAATACGATTTCGTTAGCCCGCAACAATCATAGTATTCTGGCCGGTGTTGGTGTCGATATCTGGAGGTTAACATTAGATTACAGATATATTGCAGGAATTACCGATCTTGACCCATCAGAAAGAGATCTAAAGACAGGAGTTTCTAATGTATCTTTGGGATTTAAATTTTTATAAAAGTATATCCAACGCTATAAAAAATGGGGAATCTAATAAATTAGGTTCCTTTTTTGTTTTGATTATTATCTCTTTAAAATTTAATTAGAAAATTTATTCAAAATTTCCATGGCTATTTCCACATCCTTTTTATTTACAAAAATATGATCGTGATAATACGCCGCCACAACATTGCAGCTAATTTCGTTTTCTGAAAGTGCATTTGAAAATGCCGCTGTTAAGCCAATTGCTTCTAATGATGAATGTACAGAAAGTGTGATCCAGGACATTACAACTGCATAATCTAATTGTAAACTATCGGCTATTTCTTTTTTAAGAATTAATGTAATAGCTTCTTTTTCCTTAAAGATCATTTCAAAATCATTGCCCTTTAATTGTTCTAATTTTTCGATTTTACAAAAGACATAATCTCCGGAATTGTGCTCCGGTTTCATACTTTTAAGTAGTATTTGTAAATCTTTTTCTCCTGACATTATGTATTAGTATTCAATGGAACCGACCCGTGGCTATCATTTGTTTTGGCAAAAATAATTCCAATTAAAATTTAAACAAAAAAGACTATTCTTTTTTCTAAAAATAGTCTTTTCGTTATATAAATTCTTTATCCTTTACTGTAAAATCGTTCCAGATTATTGGTTTCTACTTTTTCGAAACCTTTTTCGGTTTGTTTGGCAATATTAATTACATGCAACACTTCTGAATTTTCATCAACGGTACAATTCCAGATCGTTCCATCAGATAAAATAATGGCTGAAAATAAAGAATCTGATTCATCTTTATTGTAGAAAACAAGATTTTCAGTTTTTAAAAGTTTCTTAACTAAAGTTTTTTTATCCAATTCATAAAATAAAATCTGAGTTTTAGTTATTTCAATAAATTGTTCAACTAATGCATTTTTAGAATCGCTTTCTGAGTGTACGGCCCAAACTGGTTTATCACCTTTCAGTTTCCATGTTCCCAATGCTTTATCCATGATATCTTTTCTTAAAATGGCTTTTAAGGTATCTACTTTTTTGATAGATTCTTTGCCTAATTCATTTTCAGGCCTAATTCTGGATGCAACAGAGTACAAATCTAGTGCATTTTTAAAATCTGCTTTTTTGTAGCAGGACACAGCCAATTCATATTTGTTTTTTTGAAATTTAGCTTTAGCATCATTTTGAGCTATAATTTTAATTGACA
This sequence comes from Flavobacteriaceae bacterium CRH, assembly GCA_001507425.1. Lineage (GTDB taxonomy): Bacteria > Bacteroidota > Bacteroidia > Flavobacteriales > Flavobacteriaceae > Flavobacterium. The sequence continues at coordinate 65,013 of LMAJ01000012.1, read as the reverse complement.
GCAATAAAAGAACAAGGGTGAGGTATTTTTTCATTTAAATGGGGCTTTTAAATTTAATACAAACATAACTAGATTAATGAAATAATTTCTTACGGTTTCACGTAATTATTTTGCAAAATAAAAAATCATAACCAAAAAACAAAACAAACTCTTATTTATCAACACATTAAACAAAAAAAATCATCTTCCTCAATTTTGAAAAAGATGATTTTTAATTTCGTTTATTGCTTGTTATTTTGCTGACCAGCTATTATTTGCGGGTGTAAAATCCATAAAAATACCGCCATCAACTGTTATCTGTTTAACTTGCTTTTTATTGTTTAAAGTAATCGTTGCCAGTTTTTGATTTGTTTCCCAAATTGCAGGGGTTTGGTGCAAAGTTTCTTTAGAACCATCAGCATAAACAATATTTATGTCAAACGGAATAGCAAAACCTCCCACGTTTGCTACAGAAACCGTGTTCTTTGTCACATTTTTAAGAGAAAGATCAATATAGTTATTGGTAAAAAACCAGTTATTAAAGAACCAATTCAGGTTTTTTCCTGAACTTGTGTTAAATGAATTAAAATAATCCCACGGAATTGGGTGTTTTCCATTCCAGGTATCCATATAAGCATGAAGTGATTTTTTGAATAAATCATCGCCAAGCAAATCTTTTAAGGCAATATAAGAAAGTGAAGCTTTTCCGTATGAATTATTTCCATAACCAGGACCCGAAACCTGAGTAGACATAGAAATAATGGGCTGATCCTGTTCTGTCGACGGATCGTTGATGTATTGTGCTACTCTAAATTCTTTATAAAATTTATCTGCGGCCTCTTTACCATGTTCAGCAATTCCAATTAAATATTCAAATGTAGTAGCCCAGCCTTCATCCATAAAAGCATAACGTGTTTCATTTATTCCCATATAAAACGGAAAATAAGTATGTGCTACTTCATGGTCCTGAACCAATTGTGCAAAAACCGGATCTCCCATTTGCGAGTCATTACACATCATTGGATATTCCATATCTGCAAATCCCTGAAAAGCGGTCATTTTAGAAAACGGATAAGGAACTCCCGGCCAATTGTTTGAAAACCAATCCAGAGCATATCTGTTATTTTTGATAGAGTTCACAAAATCAGTTCCTTTTATATCATACGCAGCCTGAACACTTGCGCGACGATTTGTTTTTTTGTCTACAACAACGCTGCTCGCATCCCACAAATAGTGATCACTTAAACCGAAACAAACATCAGAAATGTTTTTGGCTTCAAATTTCCAGACATTCCATTCGTTTTGTTTGGTTACAAGACCACTTTTCATTTCCTGTTCGTTGGCAATATGTAAAATCTCATCAGTTGCATAAGATTTTTTCAAACGTGCTGAAAATTCAGGTTGTAAAACCTCATCCGGATTTAGTAAATCTCCGGTTCCGTAAACCACATAATTTTTAGGAGCTTTTACAGAATAGGTATAATCATTAAAATCGTTGTAAAACTCCTGACGATCTGTGTGAGGCAATCTGTCCCATCTGTTGTAATCATCAAAAACAGTTACACGGGGATAACTGTAAGCGGCAAAAAATGTAGTATTATCAATTTGTCCTTCTCTTCCACTCTCTTTAGACAAAGGATAATTCCAATCGATATTAATTGTGATTTTAGAATGTGGCGGAAGCGGTTTTTTCATCTTTACATTCCCCACTGTTCCCCAGCTTCTAGCATCTTCTTTATAAACTTCACCTTCAATTTTTAAAGAAGTTATCGTTAATCCGTCACTTAAAAAATCGTCGTTAACAGTTCCGCTTCTTGGTGCAGATGGTTTGTGAAGATTATTGACAAAACGAATTGGCAGGTTTTTTAAAGTATCATTACTATTGTTTTCATAAACTATAGTTTCGGTTCCGCTAACTATTTTGGTTGTAGCATTTACTGTTAATTCTATAGTATATTTTCCGTGGTTTTGCCAGTAATTTTTTCCTGGTTTTCCGTCTTTAGAGCGCGTTCCTTTTTCGTAGGCTTCTTTAATATTTCTGGGCATGTATAATTCCTGAGCGAAATTATTTTGTGCCAAAAATAAAAACACAATTAGTATAAATTTTTCCATAAGTGGTTCTGGTAATTTTGTTTATTTAATAGTTGTTAAGATATTAGTTGCAATTTTTTTATAAAAGTTACAAAGTTTTAAATTTAATTTGCTACGAAGGCGCAAGGGCGCCAAGATTCTTATTTAAAGACACAAATTAAAATAACTTCGTGCCTTTGTGGTAAATAAAAAAACCGCCTAATTCAAAAAGAAAAAGACGGTTTCTGTAATTTAATATAATTGATATCTACAAAATATAATCAGTATTAATGAAATTCGATTCTTTGCTGTTTAGCAATTCCTGCAGGATTTCATTATTGTAAGCAATGTCTTTTGAAGCTACGAACGTACGAATTGAGAATGAACGCAATGCATCTGGAATACTTAATGTTCCTACGGCAGAATCTTTACGACCTGTAAACGGAAACGCATCCGGACCTCTTTGGCAAGAGCTGTTCAGGTTTACTCTGCAAACTAAGTTTACCAAAGAATCGATAAGCGGTGCCAGCGTTTTTATATCTTTTCCGAACAAACTTACTTGCTGTCCGTAATTAGATTCGGCCATATCATCAAGAGGTTCATCAATATGTTTAAAAGAAATGATTGGCACAACTGGTCCAAACTGTTCTTCATGATATACTCTCATTTGTTTATTGACAGGAAATAAAACGGCAGGGAAAATATAGTTTTCTGTATGTTTACCGCCTTTTCCGTTCAGGATTTTTGCTCCTTTTGAAGTTGCATCGTCAATTAAGTCCTGAATATATTTTGGCTTGTCTGCTTCAGGAAGCGGTGTTAATGAAACCCCTTTTTCCCATGGATTTCCAAATACTAATCCGTCTACTTTTTCAGAGAAACGTCTGTTAAATTCTTCCGCAATAGATTCATGAACGTACAATACCTTTAGAGCTGTACAACGCTGTCCGTTGAAAGATAAACTTCCTGCGATACATTCCTGAATGGCTAAATCTAAATCGGCATCCGGTAATACGATCGCCGGGTTTTTTGCTTCAAGACCTAAAATCAGACGCAATCTGTTTTTATTAGGATGTTGATCCTGCAAAGCAATTGCCGATTTACTGTTTCCTATTAATGCCAGAACATCAATTTTTCCTGATTTCATTATTGGCGAAGCAATTTCGCGGCCTCTGCCATACACAATATTAATAACACCTTTAGGAAAACTGCTTCTAAAAGCATGCAATAATGGTGAGATACATAAAACACCATGTTTTGCCGGTTTAAAAATAACCGTATTACCCATAATTAAAGCCGGGATCAGCAATGAAAAAGTTTCATTTAGAGGGTAATTGTAAGGCCCGAGGCACAATACAACTCCAAGAGGCCCACGACGAATCATAGCATTTACACCCTGTACTTTTTCAAAATGCGAGCTACGTCCGTTTAGTTCTTTATAACTGTCAATAGTATCCTGAATATATTCTACGGTTCTGTCAAATTCTTTTTGCGAGTCGCCAAGGTTTTTTCCAATTTCCCACATCAAAAGTTTTACCACTTCTTCGCGGGTATCCTTCATTTGTCTCAGGAAATTTTCCATGCATTTAATACGGTCAGACACTTTCATGGTTGGCCATAATCCCTGACCTTTATTGTAGGCACCGTTCGCAGCATCAACAACTTCAGCAGCTTCTTTTTCTGCCATGAACGGAATTGATCCTAATAAAGTTGGCGTGTATTTTTCTGTAGAAGAAATAGTTGAAAAAACAGGTGTTGTTTGTCCTGTCCATTTTTTTAATTCTCCGTTTACAAGATAAGTATCCTGATTTATAAGGTTTGTAATTTGATATTCTTCGGGTATTAAACTCATAATTTGGTAATTTTTATAGTCTGGTTATTAATAGCAATTTCAAAAGAAAAAAGAGGCTTATTATGCCTCTTTTTTGTTTTATGGATTTACGGTTTCACCTTCCCAGTCCAGGATTCCTCCAAGTAAATTATAGGCATTATTAATACCTAATTCATTCATAACCTGGCATGCTTTTGCACTTCTGGCTCCAGAACGGCAATACACGTAATAATTTTTATTTTTGTCTAATTCTTCGATTTCATAAATAAAACCCTGACCTTTATTAATATCGATGTTTAAAGCGTTCTCGATATAGCCGTCATTAAATTCGTCTTCAGTTCTTACGTCCAGTATAACTGCATTCTCGTCAGCAGCAAGCTGATTAACCCAATCTTCTTGTGATAAATTCATAATATGTGTTTTTTGTAAAATTACGACGTTTCTATTAATTAAAAACGTGCCAAATGCGATTTCGATTATTATTCTCAGAAAACGTTTTAGAGAAACTATTATAATCAGTGAAAGACAAATTTACTTACTATTTTTAAAAATATACTCTATAAAATCGATAGAAAATTAGATATTTTCATTTTCATAAATTGCAGCTGTAAAATAGATTTCTCTCAATTTATAATCGTTAAATCTGCTATCTTTGTATAAAATTATAGGTTTAAATCTTATTTTGATAATAATGTTTGCTGCGAATTGCACGAATTTGCAAAAATTAATTCGTGAATATTTTGTGTAATTCGTAACAAAAAATAAAATTTTCAACACATAGAGACATAGATTTATTTTTCTAAGTTTAGATCAAAATAAATAACTCATTATTTACACATAGCTATGTGGGCTCATGAAAAGTGAAAAGCCTTTTTTGGTTTATAAAACTATGTCTCTATGTGTTTAAAAATATAATCAATGCAAAATTCACTTAAAAACATCTTTCCGAATTTCTCCAGCGAACTCATTTCAACAATCGAAGAAAACGGAAGCCTGCAAAATTTTGATGCCGGAACAATTTTAATGCGAACCGGACAATATATTAAAAACACAGTTTTGATTACCAAAGGAAAAATCAAAATTTATCGTGAAGGCGAAGATGGCGGAGAATTTTTAATGTATTATTTGCAACCGGGCCAAGCCTGCGCTATTTCTATGATTTGTACTGCCAAAAGCGAAAAAAGCCAGATTATGGCAAAAGTTGTCGAAGATGTTTCGGTTATGATGATTCCACTGCAAATGATGGACAAATGGATGATGGAACACAGATCCTGGTACGAATTTGTAATCGAAACCTACCGAAGCCGTTTTGAGGAAGTTCTTGAAGTGGTCGATAATATTGCTTTCCGCTCAATGGATGAACGCTTGGAATTTTACCTCAAAAGACATTCTGACGCCTGCGGATGTCAGGAAGTAAAACTTTCGCATCAGGAAATTGCAACCGAACTGAATACATCCCGCGAAGTTGTTTCAAGATTACTCAAAAAAATGGAACAAAGAGGTTTGGTTAAACTAAACCGAAACCAGATTGAATTATTAAACACATAGAAACATAGATTTATAGTTTGCAAAAAAGACAATTAAAGATAACACGTTATCGCACATAGGTATGTGAATTAATGCAAGTGAAACGCCTTTTAAAAGTTCGAAAATCTATGTCTCTATGTGTTTAAAAATCTATCCTGCAAAGAATAATCTTTTTTAATCTGTAGCAAACAATTCATGAAAATTCGTGAAATTCGTGTTTTATAAATCTTATGTGATAAATGTTACTGTGAATCTCTTTTTATCGGAGCACCTTTGTAAAAAATAAACAGCAATGGAATACATAGGATATTTTGCTTCAATCATTATCGGGATCTCGCTTGGCTTAATTGGCGGGGGCGGTTCGATATTGACTATTCCTATTTTGGTCTATTTATTTAAAGTCAATCCGGAGCAGGCAACTTCTTATTCTTTATTTATTGTTGGATTAACGGCTCTTTTTGGAAGTTACAGCCATTATAAAATGGGAAATCTGAAACTAAAATCGGCATTGTATTTTGCGATTCCTTCTGTAATTTCGATTTTGATTATCCGCGAAGTTATTTTTCCGCAAATTGCTTCAACCTTATTTTGTATAGCATCGTATTCGGTTTCCAAAGATTTTCTGATTATGATTGTCTTTTCAGTTCTTATGATTACCGCAGCTATCTCAATGATCCGAAAAGGCAAACCCGAAATAAAAGGTGCCGAAACCAATTATCTTCAACTAAGTTTTATAGGTTTCGTTGTCGGAATCATAACCGGATTTCTTGGTGCCGGCGGCGGGTTTTTAATCATTCCTGCATTATTGTTTTTTGCCAATTTACCCATGAAACAATCCGTTGGAACTTCATTATTAATCATCACTATAAATTCATCCATAGGTTTTGGAGGCGATTTATATATCGGAACACCTATAAATTATCCTTTTTTATTAATCGTTTCAGCAATGGCACTTATCGGAATGATCATTGGAAGCCAGCTTTCTAAAAAAATAGATGGCACCAGATTAAAACCTATTTTCGGATGGTTTGTGTTAGTAATGGGATTTTATATTATTACAAAAGAAGTTTTATTTTAATTTGAATTAGTTTGATTTGTAGATCAGTCTTTGTCAAAGTTTTGAACTTGCCAAAGATTAAAACTAAAAAAAATCCGTTTATTCCTTAGAGTAAACGGATTATGTATTTTTATTTTCAACAGGAGTTTTAGAAACAGTTGGCTTTCGATAAAATAAATATTTCAGCACCAAAGTGTAAAAAGCAAAAATTGAAGCTGTTAAAGTTCCTATTACAAAAAGAAATTCAGTTTGCGATAAAATGTAAAATTTGTATGAAGCTCCAAAGCCATGCAAAAGAATAACAATGGCAATAAATATCGCCCAACGCGAAGAAAACACAAAAGCTTTTTTGGCATTTTCCTGCCTTAACTTTCTTTCTGAGCTTTCGTTGGCCTGTTCAATTTCAAAGCGTTTTAGCTCAATATATTCCGAATGGCTTTTCGGATCATAAGGTTTCATCAAATGATCTTCTTTTTCAGCCTCTTTGGTAACATCAACAGGAACATTATCAATGTCGTATCCCAAAGCACTATCCGTCAATTTTTCTGCTAAACTCTTTTCCATTACTTTTTCAATTTTTCTTTGTAGTAATCTTTTATAATACTGTTATCAATTACAGAATTATAAGTTCCGTCCCAGGTTTGTGACCACGGACTTCCTTCTTCGTGTGTTATGGCAGAGAGTTGCAATCCGGATAAGTTTTTATAATTGTTCCAAATCTTCTTTAAGAACTCCTTATCTTCTTCCTTAATCGGATTCTTAGCAGAAATACTCAATAGCAAAGGATCGACATTATCTTTCCCAAACATTCGTATTGCATAATATAAATCCGGAATAACCGATCCGTACTTCCAAGCCTGCACCTGATTTTCAAAAAGCGGATTTCCGGTAATTCCCAAGTACCAACCATGCGAAATATAAGTCAATTTCAGCAGTTTCATTGGGTCTATCCCCTGTCCTTCTTCCTTTGCTAAATCTATGAAATACTTTGCGATATCGAAACAATTGTACATATAATTAAGTTTAAATTGTTCTTACTTATAACAAAACTACTAAAAACTAAATCAATTACAATATTTGTAAGGATATTATCAAAAATAACATCAGAAATTCTTAATATAAAAGTAATAATTCAAAAGATTTTTTGGTCTAAAATCTTAATTAACAAACTAGTAAAATGAGAGTATAAATTTGGGCGTTACCTTCGGCCGGGCTATACGCTATATCTTTTTTATGGCAGAAAAAGCCATAAAAAAGGATACCGCTCCTATCCCTAACGCAGACTCGGATAGCAAGAAGAAATTATTTTTTAAAGATCTTATATAATACTATTTTTCAAAACGTATTCAATTATTACTAACCCAATTACACCGAGAGTCTAATCATACTCACATTCCTATTTAGTTGGCATTAAAATTGTATCAAACAATTTATAACCAAAATCACAATGAAAAAAATTACACTAAGTGCTTTCCTTTTAAGTATTTCTTTTGCTTTCAGTCAAAATATAATTTATAAAAAAGATTCATCAGACAATACAATAATAGAACTTGAACATAACCAAAATGCTACTATTCAAAAAACAGATTTTTTTGGCAATACTATAATCGAAGATGAATACGGGCAAACTATCGCTCTATTAAAAAAAGATGTTTTTGACAACATTATAATTGAAAATGAAAAAGGTCAAATTATAGCCAAACAAAAAAAGGATGTTTTTGATAACATCATAATTGAAGATGGAAAAGGGCAAATTATAGTAAAACAAAAAACAGATGTTTTTGGCAGTATTATTATTGAAGATGGTAAACAAAAAACCCTTGCAAAACAAAAAACGGACATTTTTGGTAATACGGTAATTGAAAACGGAAAAGGTCAAATTATTACCCGACAAAAAGCAGATATTTTTGGTACACTTATGATAGATAACAAAATAAACGCAACGATTATTTTAAAAAACTGGAATATTTTAGGTAAAATTGAAGTTTACCAATATTGAAATTTCATTAAGAATTTAAGCGTTTCTTTCGACCGGGCTATTCATATAATTAACTACTGAAAATTTATATAATTAGTTGCAAAAAAAAACCTTAATGTTCCCCATACCCAACCTCATCCATCTTTCCACTAAAAACACGATACTGCACAATAAAATAAACAATTACTAAAAACAGAGCGATAAAAAACCAACTCATTCCGGCATTCAATCCGTATTCGCCTGCGGCAGTATTATAAATGGTTAACGAAGGATTTACTTTGTTTGTCGAAGGCAAAACATTCGGAAAAATCGAAACCGCTGTTGAAGCAAATCCTCCAACTAAAAATAAGGTCGAAAACAGAAATCCCATGCCGTCTTTTTGGTACGAGCGCACTTTGAATAAACCTAAAATTCCAACAAAAGTCATTACAGGAAAAAACCAAAGAATTGGATTTTCGACAAAATTATGAAACGGTTCCGGTTCAATAAAATGCCAGATTTGCAATGATATAATTACCAAAACCAACAAAACTATATTCAGTTTAAAAACTAAATCCTTAAGTTTTGTATTTAAAGACGAATTGGTTTTAAAAATAATCCAGTTTGCCCCGTGAATAGACAAAGCAACAACACTTACAATTCCTAAGAAAAGCGTAAACCAATCAATAATCCCCAATTCATTCGCTTGCGGACTAAAAGTCGGATTCCACAAAGGCAAAAAGAAATAATGCGCTTCTTGTGTCGAAACTCCGTTGGTTACCATTCCGAGATTCACACCGCGAACAATATTCCCTAAGGCAATTCCGAAAAACAAAGCCAAAAGCAAACTCGCAATCCCGAAAGCTTTGTCCCAAATGGCTTCCCACATTGGATGATGTACTTGACCGCGCATTTCTAAACCAATCGCACGGAAAATCAAAAGCCATAAAATCATGATTAAAGGCAGATAAAATCCGCTGAAAGAAGAAGCATATAATGTTGGGAAAGCAAAAAACAAAACGCCTCCCGCAGCAATTATCCAGACTTCGTTGGCATCCCAAAACGGACCAATGGCGCTTGTGATTGCTTTTTTATCTTTTTCTTCTTTGGCCAAAAACAAATGAATAATTCCTGCGCCAAAATCATAACCGTCTAATACAATATAAACAGTCAGAATTCCCATTAAAACTACGTACCAAAAAAATTCCATATTTATATTTTTTCTGTTGAAAGTTCCACATGACGAGGCCCTTTATTGATAATTTTTCCAATTAAAAGTAAAAACAGCATTCCGAGTAAAAGATACAATCCTATAAAACCCAATAAAGTAAATAAAGTGTTACCGGAAGAAACCGTTGGCGATGCTCCTGCAGAAGTTCGTAATAAATTATAAACAAGCCACGGTTGTCTGCCCAATTCGGCCGTGTACCAACCTGTAGTGTTGGCGATATACGGAAATGGCATCATGAACATCAGCGACCATAAAACCCATTTAGTTTCGAATAATTTCTTTCTAAAAAGTTGCAAAACAGCAAATGCCATTAACCCAATAAATAAAGTTCCGAGCCCGACCATAATATGATACGCATAATATAATCCCGAAATATTTATCGGATGAAGGTCTTCTTCAAACTGGTCTAAACCTTTTATTTCCTGATCCCAATTTCCGTAAGTCAGGAAACTCAGAATGTTTGGAACAGCGATTTTATTATCCAGTTTTTTATCTTTTACATCGGGCTGACCGATTAAAACAATTTCAGAACCCTTTTTTTCGGTATGAAAAATTCCTTCCATTGCGGCGAACGTTACGGGTTGGTATTTTACAACATTTTTAGCCAGTAAATCTCCCGTTGGAACTGCGACAATTACACACGAAATCAATCCGAAGATTACCCCGGTTTTTACAAACATTTTCCCAAAAGAAACATTCTTTTGACTCAAAATATAAAAAGCCCCAATTCCGGCCACAACAAACGAACTTGTTACCAAAGATGCCGCCTGATTGTGTAAATAAGATGGCCACAACCACGGATTCAGAAATAATGCTTTGAAGTTTGTCAATACAAATTTTCCGTTTTGAAGAATTTCATATCCAACCGGATTTTGCATCCAGGAATGGGTTGCAATAATCAAATAGCCGCTTGCCCAGGAACCAATGCAAATGAGCAATCCGGTTACAAAATGCCATTTGTGACCTATAATTTTTTCTCCAAATAAAAAGATACCAAGAAATGAAGATTCTAAGAAAAAGGAAAACATTCCTTCCATTGCTAATGTCTGACCAATAATTCCTCCGGTTAATTCAGAGAATTTCGCCCAATTGGTTCCAAATTGAAACTCCATCGGAATTCCCGTTACAACGCCCATCGCAAAATTAAGAGCGAAAATTTTCATCCAGAAATGGGTTGCATGATTGTATTGATCGTCTTTTGTTCGAAGGTATTTCCATTTAAAATAAACAATGATCAGCGAAAGACCCATTGTAAGTTGCGGAAAAAGATAGTGAAAGGTAATTGTGAAGGCAAATTGCATTCGGTCATAAAAAAGCATTTCTTCCATAGTGGTATTGTATTTATGAAGTCCCACAAATTTACCCATTAAAACCCGAAATCCCTGCCTGAAAAAAAACTTTATGATGTGATATTTGTTAAACTTTTCAATAATTCATTCTGTATTTGCGCCACATTTGTCTTTTCGACCGGAGGGAGAAATCGTAAATAGAAACACCACAAACAAAATCGCCAATCTGTAAAGATTAAGCACATAGACAAATGTTTTTTTTACTTAAAAACAAGAGTAAAAAAGAAACTCGTTTCCACACACAGCAATCCGTGTGTAAACATAGCCCACGGTTTCAACCGTGGGAACGCAATGAGAGAATACAAAATAACGATCTACACGCACGGTTGAAACCTTGTGAATGCAATGCAGGAAATAGAAAACACCAATCTGCACCCCACGGTTGAAACCTTGTGAATGCAATGCAGGAAATAGAAAACACCAATCTGCACCCCACGGTTGAAACCGTGGGCTATGTTAATCATTTCTTTAAAATCCCTTTTTCTACACTTTCATTAATTAAAACTTCTGCATAATTCCATAATGTTTTTGAGCCTTCTTTTATGACGCTCTTTTTTTCGTAGACCTTATTATAAGGAACGCCAAATTCTTTCCAGGTTCCTCCGTTGTTAGACGTGTTTTGCAATAAAGGTTCCAATCTGTCCATTGATTTGGCAAATTTAGCTTCGTTGGTATCGCCTGCTTCAAATTCTTCCCAAATAGAAATCATCTCATCGGCTTGTTTCTTCGGAAGCAAACCAAAAATTCGATTAGCCGCCAATCGTTCTTCATCAGTATTATCGTGGCTTTTTTGCGTATCATAAATAAAAATATCTCCTGCATCAATTTCTACAATATCATGTATCAAAACCATTTTTACAACTTTCAAAATATCAATAGGTTCATCTGAATGTTCTGCTAAAACAATTGCCATCAAAGCCAAATGCCAGCTGTGCTCTGCATCATTTTCGTTTCTATCGCTATTAAACAGTTTCGTTTTTCGCTGAATGTATTTTACTTTGTCAATTTCTTTTATAAAAGCAATTTGATTTAATAAATCTTCTGTATTCATATCAATGATTTTTGTCTTTTGTAAAGTTACATAGATTTTTTTTTCACCATATAAGTGATATAAGTTCATTTTAGCAAAATGCAATTAAGCGGAGCCTTAAATTTCCTTATATCACTTATATGGGAAAATCGTTTTTTTACATAAAAATCAAATTTGTGTAACATTAGTCACCCTATTTAATAAAAAAGTAGGTTACCTTTGTATTCCCTTATTTTTACAATACGTATCATGAAAATAGAACAAATTTACACCGGATGCCTTGCGCAGGGTGCATACTATATAACTTCAAACGGAGAAGCAGCTATTATCGATCCGCTTCGCGAAATTCAGCCTTATTTAGATCGTTTAGAACGCGATAGTGTTAAACTGAAATACATTTTTGAAACGCATTTTCACGCTGATTTTGTTTCCGGACACATTGATTTAAGCAAAGAAACAGAAGCGCCAATTGTTTACGGACCAAACGCTGCCTGCGAATTTGATTGCATTTCTGCGAAAGACGGACAAGAATTCAAAATTGGAAATATTACCATAAAAGCCTTGCATACCCCTGGTCATACTATGGAAAGCACGACTTATTTATTAATTGATGAAAACGGAAAAGATCACGCGATTTTCTCCGGAGATACTTTATTTATTGGTGATGTTGGCCGTCCTGATCTGGCTCAAAAAGCAGCGGGAATGACACAAGACCAATTGGCAGGGATTTTATTTCATTCGCTAAGAGATAAAATTATGACTCTTGCTGATGATGTAACTGTTTATCCGGCGCATGGTGCGGGAAGCGCTTGCGGAAAAAACATGAGTAAAGAAACCGTTTCAACAATCGGAAATCAAAAAATGACTAACTATGCTTTGCGCGCTGATATGACCGAAGCTGAATTTATTGAAGAAGTTACCGACGGATTATTGCCTCCTCCAGCCTATTTTAGTATGAATGTAGCCATGAATAAACAAGGTTACGAAAGCTTTGAATCGGTTTTGCATAACGGAATGAAATCTATTAACGTTAAAGAATTTGAGGCTGTGGCCGAAGAAACCGGAGCCTTGATTTTAGATACCAGAAAAAGTGCCGATTTTTATAAAGGATTTATTCCGCAATCTATTAATATAGGAATCAACGGAGATTTTGCACCGTGGGTTGGAACTTTAATTGCCAATGTAAAACAACCTATTATATTGGTTACAGAAGTTGGTCTTGAAGAAGAAACTGTAACTCGTTTAAGCCGTGTGGGTTTTGATTTTATAATCGGGCATCTTGAAGGTGGTTTTGAAGCCTGGGAAAAAGCCGGTTTTGAAGTTGATACGGTGAACCGAATTTCCGCTGAACAATTTGCAAATGAATTTAAAATTGAAGAAGACAAGGTAATCGATATTCGTAAAGAAACAGAATACGAAGCAGAACATATAGAAGATGCTTACAGTAAACCTTTGGCTTATATTAATGACTGGGTAAAAGACATTAACCCGAATGAGCATTTTTATTTGCATTGCGCAGGTGGATATCGCAGTATGATTGCGGCTTCTATTCTACAGGCTCGCGGTTTCAGAAATTTTACCGAAATTGACGGTGGTTTTGGAGCAATTGCAAAGACTGATATTCCAAAATCAGATTTTGTTTGCCAGAGTAAGGTTTTGAAGTAAATTGAATAATTATTTATTTTAAGTATCGAATAAGTGTACCAAAATTGATAATTAAACAATAACTTACTAAAAAAATGAACAATAAATATTTAGTTTTTATCATAATTTCCCTTTGTTTTCTAACTAGCTGTCGAAAAGGATACAAAGTAGAAAACAATAAAGTTTACTATGAATATTGGAATGAAGGTTCTGGTCAAAATAAAACATTACTCGAAAAAGCTGATGCTGGTTCTTTTAAAAAATTAGAGTTTGAATGTAATTGTGAATTTGAATTCGGAAAAGACAAGAATCATTTATACATTGACGGTGAACCAATTAGAGATATAGATCCAAATACATTTAAATATATTGGAAATTATGTTTTTAGGGACAAAGACTCTGCTTATTTCTTTGGATTTTACGACAACATAAATGACTGTGCAATAAAAGGAATTGATGTTAATAAAATTAAGCTTTTAAAATATCCTTGGTCTAAATCTGGAAATATATTAATTAATGGCTATGACACCTTATTATTGGATGATATCGATGATTTTGTTATAATAGATAAAAATTGGGGCAGAACCAAAAAACATATTATAAATAAAGACAAAATATTAAAAGGTGCTGATCTAAAAACCTTTGAAATAACTGATAGTTATTCAGGAAAAGACAAAAACCATGAATACGAATTCGGCGAAATAAAACAACCGGAAAAAATAACTCCAAATAAATAAAAAATGAATCTATTAGAAATTATAAAAGAACCATGGCCTTGGTATATTGCAGGTCCGTTAATTGGACTAACTGTTCCTATTTTATTGATTATCGGAAATAAATCGTTTGGGATTAGTTCTTCACTTCGTCATATCTGTGCGGCTTGTATTCCGTCAAATATTTCATTTTTTAAATACGACTGGAAAAAAGAAAGCTGGAATTTATTCTTCGTTTTCGGAATTTTCCTTGGCGGAATTATTGCTGCTTATTTTTTAGCAAATCCAAATCCGGTTGAAATTACACCGCAGCTTTCAGAACAATTGGCTTCATACGGCATAACCGATCATTCGGGATTATTGCCAAAAGAACTTTTTTCATGGGAAAGTTTGTTCACACTTCGTGGTTTTATCATGATTGTTGTTGGAGGATTTTTAGTTGGTTTCGGAACACGTTATGCCGGAGGTTGTACAAGCGGACACGCAATTATGGGAATTTCAAACTTACAATGGCCTTCATTAGTCGCTACAATCTGCTTTATGATTGGCGGTTTTATTATGGCTAATTTGATTTTGCCTTATATTCTTTCGCTTTAATATTTACTTTAAAATTTCAAAAATGAGTAATCTAGAAAATAAAAATACAGATACAGAAGGAATTAACGGAAGTCAAATAAAAGATTCAGGACTTGGAAACTTAAAATATCTTTTGGTTGGAATCTTTTTCGGAATTGTATTCGTTAAAGCTGAAATTATTAGCTGGTTTCGTATTCAGGAAATGTTTCAATTACAATCTTTCTTTATGTATGGCGTAATTGGAAGCGCGGTTTTCGTTGGAGTTATATCGGTTCAATTGATTAAAAAATTCAATATTAAAACCATTCACGGCGAAAAAATCGAAATTCAGCCTAAGGTTTTTAGTAAAGGACAAATTTATGGCGGATTACTGTTTGGTTTTGGCTGGGCAATAACCGGAGCTTGTCCCGGTCCTCTTTTTGCTCAAATTGGAACTGGAGTTACCGTAATTGTAGTTACTTTATTAAGTGCGATTTTAGGAACGTGGTTTTATGGTTTGATTAAAGATAAACTTCCTCATTAAGTTTTTCACCTTATTATATATTCGAATTCGATATTAAACCCTACAGTTTTTATCCAGAAGCTTCGGGACTGTCGGGTTTCTAGTATAGTTTGCTTGCGTGAGGGATAGAAGCCAACTGCCGAAGCAGTGCGGATAGCCCGACAGCATTTAAGGAAAAGCCTAATGAGCGTAAAGTTTATTAGGCCTTTTCTCATCCCGAGGCTTCGGGAGTGGCACGCCCTACTTTAGATTTTATACTTCTTTTAAAATATAATTATAACTCCACTCGTGTTCATTCTAATTTCATTTTGTTTCGTTATGTTTGTTTTATAAATAATAACCGCCAAAACAAAATACCACAATATAATATGAAGCATTCAGAACAATTATCAAGATTAAAAAATACTGAAAACTGGGATGTAATTATAATAGGCGGCGGAGCTAGTGGTCTTGGAACTGCTCTCGATGCTGCAAGCAGAGGCTATAAAACAATTTTAGTTGAAGCTGTTGATTTTGCAAAAGGAACTTCGAGCAGAAGTACAAAATTAGTTCATGGTGGCGTGCGTTATTTAGAACAAGGAGATATACGCTTAGTAAAAGAAGCTTTGAAAGAAAGAGGATTAATGGCAAAAAATGCAGGTCATTTAGTCAAAAATCAATCTTTTGTAATTCCAAATTACAATTGGTGGGGCGGCTCTTTTTACACCATCGGATTAAAAATTTATGATCTACTGGCCGGAAGTTTAAGTTTAGGGCGTTCAGAATATATTTCGAAGAAGAAAACGATCGAAATGCTTCCAAATGTAGAAGTAAATGGATTGGTAAGCGGCGTAATTTATCATGACGGGCAATTTGATGATTCGCGTCTGGCTATTAATATTGCTCAGACAGCGGTAGAAAAAGGAGCCTGCCTTTTAAATTACATAAAAGCTGTAAACTTATTAAAAGACGATGAAAACCAAGTTGTTGGTGTTGAAGTACAAGATCACGAAACAGGAGAGACTTATAACTTAAAAGGTGCTGTCGTTATTAATGCGACCGGTGTTTTTACAAATGCAATAATGAAGCTAAATGATACCGTTTATAAAAAATATATTGTTCCGAGCCAAGGGATTCATCTTGTGTTTGATAAATCTTTTTTGCCTGGTGATCATGCTTTAATGATTCCAAAAACCAGTGACGGACGCGTTTTATTTGCTGTGCCCTGGCATAATCGAATTGTTGTGGGCACAACAGATACATTAATTAAAAAACACAATTTAGAACCTATTGCATTAGAAAGTGAAATTGCATTTGTATTAGAAACAGCGCAGCGTTTTTTAGCAAAAAAACCAACAAGAGCAGATGTTTTATCCGTTTTTGCAGGTCTGCGCCCTTTAGCAGCACCTAAGGAAGAAGGAAAAAGCACCAAAGAAGTTTCAAGAAGCCATAAGATTATTGTTTCAAAAACTGGCCTAATAACCATTACGGGAGGAAAATGGACGACTTATAGAAAAATTGCTGAAGACATTATAAATAAAGCAATTAGTACCGGAAAACTCTCTAAAAAATCGTGCATTACAGAGGATCTCGCCATTCATGGAAATAAAACTACCACAAATTTAGACAGAGAAAGTCATTTGTATATTTATGGTTCAGATATTTCTCAAATAATTGAATTACAGCAAAACGAACCTGAATTAAAAGAAAAAGTGCATCCTGATCATGAATTTACTATGGCAGAAGTAGTTTGGGCTATTCGACATGAGATGGCAAGAACTGTAGATGATATTTTAGCAAGACGGGTTCGCTTATTGTTTTTAGATGCAAGAGCTGCAATTCAATCTTCAGAAAAAGTAGCCCGAATACTTGCTAAAGAACTTGGACGTAATGAATCGTGGGTTAAAAAAGAAATTTTGAATTTCAAAAAGATATCAAAAGGATTTCTGCTCTCTGAATTTCAATAAACCAACTTCAACTTTAAAATATCGTTAAATATCAATTTATCAATATTTTACATTTCAAAATATAGTATTTTTACTCTACTTTATGTAGTGATTTTACACTTTAGAATCCTACAATATTTGTATTAACAAAAATTTAACATGACATTTGTATATACTACTATCAAAAGTTATACATTTGTATATACAAATTATACACTTACAACTATGACAATCGAAGAGGTTATAAAAAGTACAGTTAAGATGGATAATGCGAAAAAAGTTATTCTGAATATCATGTACACGCAAAATGTAATTCAGGATCATTTCAACGAGTTGATAAGACCGTATGATTTATCCGGAGAACAATATAATGTACTGCGCATACTAAGAGGGCAAAAAGGAAATCCTGCCAATATGTGTATGATACAGGAAAGAATGCTGGCAAAAACAAGTAATACAACCCGATTGGTAGACAAATTATTATTGAAGGATTATGTTACGAGAAATGTTTGCCCGGGCAATCGAAGAAAAATTGAAGTTGCAATTACCCAAAAAGGATTAAACGTTTTAAAAGAATTAGATCCGAAGGTGGATGAACATGAACATGTTTTTGCAAAAAATATTAGCCCGGAAGAATTAGAATTATTAAATCAATTATTAGAAAAATACCGAACACAATAAAATTAAAACTATGAGTACATTATTAGATAATCTGAATTGGAGATATGCCACGAAAAAATTTGATGCTACTAAAAAATTAAGTACAGAAGATTTAAACACTTTGAAAGAAGCAGTTAGGTTAAGTGCATCTGCATACGGATTACAACCTTATAAAGTTGTTGTTGTAGAAAATCCAGAATTAAGAGAGCAATTGAAAGCTGCGGCTTACGGGCAAACTCAAATTACAGATGCGTCTCAATTATTCATTTTTGCAAATGACATCAATCTTGGCACAGAAGCTGTAGCGAAATATATTAAAAATATCAGCGAAACAAGAGGTGTTCCTTCTGAAGCTTTGGGCGGATTTGCTGACATGATGAATGGCGCAATTTCTAACCTAACAAGCGATGGAAAAAACAACTGGACTGCAAAACAAACTTATATCGCTTTAGGAACTTTATTAAGTGCAGCTTCTGAATTAAAAATCGATGCAACTCCAATGGAAGGATTTAATGCAGCTGCTTTTAATGAAATCTTAGGTTTCGACAAATTAGGTTTAAACGCTTCAGTTATTGCAACTGTAGGTTACAGACATGATGAAGACGAAGCGCAACATCATAAAAAAGTTAGAAAATCACACGAAGAATTATTTATCACACTATAATTATTATTAATCCAAAATCAATTTTAACAACATGAAAAATTTAAAAACAATTGCAATAGCATTATTCGTAGCAGCGGCTAGTATTTCAGTAAATGCTCAAACTAAAAAAATCGACGTAAAAGCATCTACTATCAAATGGGTAGGCAAAAAAGTAACTGGAGAGCACTCTGGAACTGTAAACTTCAAAGACGGAGCTGTAGTTTTCAAAGGAAAAAAATTAACTGGTGGATCTTTCACTGTTGATATGACTTCATTAACTTCTACAGATTTAACTGGAGAATATCAAGGAAAATTGAATGGTCACTTAAAAGCTGACGATTTCTTTGGAACTGATAAATTCCCAACTGCAAAATTAGTTTTCAAAACTATCGGAGCTAAAGCAACTGACGTTTATACAGTAACTGCTGATTTAACTATCAAAGGAATTACTAAACCTGTAACTTTTGACATTACTGTAGCTGGAAACACTGCAACTACAGCTTTTAAAGTTGACAGAACAAAATACGATATCAAATACAACTCTGGTAACTTCTTCGAAAACTTAGGAGACAAAACTATCAATGACGAATTTGATTTAGCAGTATCTTTGAAATTCTAATATTTCACACTTACTAATTCATTATATTGAAGAAACCCCAATAGTTTAGACCATTGGGGTTTCTTTTTTAAACTATTTACAAAAATTTGATGTTGTTAACTTTAAGATAACACTTTGGTAATATCATATCGTGCTTTGATTAACATGTGCCTTTTAATTTTGAGCTTATTAAAAAAAATCAAAAACTAGAAATGAAAATCAGAGTTATGAAAACAAAAATTAGCATTGTAATTCTTGGCCTTCTAAGTACTTTTTTTATTCAGGCACAACAAGCAAAAGGAATTATTGGTAATACGAACTGGTTGGCAAACTGGACCAATTTTAAACCTGCGAGTACAGAATATAGCGAAGCCTCAAATATAATTGCAGGAACGATTGATAAAGACACTAAATTATTAAAACGAAATACTTACCAATTAGTTGGTGTAGTTTATGTTACAAACAACGCTGTTTTAACAATTGAACCCGGAACGGTTATTCGTGGAGACGATAAAACCTGCGGAACTCTTGTTATTACCAATGGCTCAAAAATTATTGCCGAAGGAATAGAAACTGATCCTATCATTTTTACTTCAAATAAAGAAAAAGCAGACAGAAAACCGGGAGATTGGGGCGGAATCGTTATTATGGGAAAAGCTCCTATTAATAATCTTGGAGGTGTACATACGCTACCTTTTGATTTAGATGCCGTTTTGAATCATTATGGAGGTCAGGATGCTGAAGACAATTCCGGAATTTTAAAATATGTGCGAATCGAATTTTCAGGCAGAAAATTAAGTGCTTTAAAAGAGCTAAACGGACTTTCATTAGCGGGTGTTGGAAGAAAAACAGTTTTAAATAATATTCAAATAAGTTTTTCTAACGATGATTCATTCGAATGTTATGGCGGAGATTTAAATATGACCAATTTAATCTCATACAGAACAACCGATGATGATTTTGATTTTACGCAAGGCGCACAAATTAATATCAGTAATAGTCTGGCTATTCGTCATCCTTTTTCATCAGATATTTCAGGATCAAGATGTTTTGAGGTTGATTCCTATGATAAAATCGAAAGTATTGATATGTCTAAAAAAATGACCAAAATAAATGCCAGCAATATCACATTGGTTAATTTAGAAGAAAACAATCAAGGACTTGTAAAAGAGGCTGTTCACATTAGAGAAAATACTTATTTCAATCTGACCAACAGCATTATTTCAGGTTTTTCTCCTTTTACATTATTAGAACAAAACATTGGAAGCGCACAAGAAAATCTGGCTAAAATAATTTTCAAAAATTTAGTAGTAAACAATTGTAATGGCGGAATTACAAGTGAATCTTCAGGGAATGATTCGCCAATTCAGAGTTATTACAACACGCCAGGCTCAGGCATAGAATACACAAAAATTAAAAATAGTGATTTGTTTGCATTGCCAAATATTAAAACAAGCCCGGATTTTAGAATCAACATGAACAACACTATTGCGATAGGAAATTAAGCTCTTAAGAGTCTGGTTTCTAACAAAATTTAACAAATTTCGAGAATTAGAAAAGTTTTTTTTGAAAATTTATGTATTCTAATCCAAATTACATTTATATATTTGTGAAATCAAAATAAGATATGAAAACATTAATGAACAATACTTGGTGGTGGAAGAATTTACGTCAAACGTCGTGAACTAAGCTTCCTATGGTATTTTCAAAACTATAAATTTAAAAGGCTTGTCATCACGACAAGCCTTTTTTTTTGGTCAAAACTTAAAGCAGAAAATAATTAAAAACTAAAAACGATTACTTTGAAACCTTTTATACTCAACACACACTACAAACAAATTCTGGCAGACACGATTACGCCGGTAAGTATTTATTTTAAAATAAGAGATAAATTCCCCAATAGTTTATTACTGGAAAGTAGTGATTATCACGGAAATGACAACAGCTTCTCTTATATTTGCTGTAACCCGATTGCAACAATTAAAATCGAAAATGAAACTATTTCTAAAACTTTTCCTGACGGAACAACAGAAAAAATTTCAATTGATGCCTCAACTAATATCCCGGAAGTAATTCAGGAATTTTCAAGTCAGTTTAAGTCTGAGAAAAACGATTTTAAATTCATCAATAATGGTTTATTCGGGTACATTTCTTATGATGCTGTTCGTTACTTTGAGAAAGTTTCGATTGCTAAAAAAGACAATGCAACTTCAATTCCGGATGTGTTTTATGCCGTTTATCAAAATATTATTGCCATCAATCATTTCAAAAACGAAGCGTATATTTTCTGCCATAGCGTTGATGGAAGAAACAATATTTCGGAAATTGAACAATTATTACAATCCAGAAATATCGCATCTTATAAATTCACCAAAGAAGGTGAAGGTTTTTCTAACTTAACCGATGATGAGTTCAAGCATAATGTAGCTTTAGCTAAAAAACACTGCTTTCGCGGAGACGTTTTTCAATTGGTTTTATCCCGTCGTTTTACACAAGGTTTTAAAGGTGATGAATTCAATGTTTACAGAGCTTTACGAAGCATTAATCCATCTCCTTATTTATTCTTTTTTGATTATGGAGATTTCAAAATTTTTGGGTCTTCGCCCGAAGCACAAATTATCGTAAAAAACAGAAAAGCCGAAATTCATCCCATTGCAGGAACTTTCAAAAGAACTGGAAATGACGAACGCGATGCACTTTTAGCCAAAGAACTTTCGGAAGATAAAAAAGAAAACAGCGAACACGTTATGCTTGTCGATTTGGCAAGAAATGATTTAAGCAGAAATGGTCACGACGTAAACGTAGAAAAATACAGAGAAGTGCAGTTTTTCTCGCACGTAATTCACTTAGTTTCAAAAGTTACGGGACATTTACATGAAAAAGCAACTACAATGCAGGTTGTTGCCGATACTTTTCCGGCCGGAACTTTAAGCGGCGCACCAAAACACAGAGCGATGCAATTGATCGAAGATTACGAAAAAACAAATCGTAATTTCTACGGCGGAGCCATTGGTTTTATGGATTTTGAAGGAAACTTTAACCACGCGATTATGATTCGGACTTTCCTAAGTAAAAATCATCAATTGCATTGTCAGGCCGGAGCGGGAATCGTAGCAAGTTCTGATGAAGAAAGTGAAATGCAGGAAGTTTATAATAAATTAAGAGCCTTAAATACGGCGCTTGAAATGGCGGAGAAAATATAGTTTTTCAATCGCAGTGACTGGTACACAGAATGATTAGTAATATGTCTCCCGAGGTTGAAACCTCGGGCAATGTTTAAAAAGTAGTTATAAAGAAATGCAATAATAAACATAGCCAACGGTTTCAACCGTTGGGACAAAGATTGGTAAAACCTGAAATAATTAACAAATAAATCATAAACCATGAATAATCATGAAAAAAGCAATTTCAATTTTATTTTTAATCATTAGCATAACAGCTTGCAATTCGGAAAAAAAGAGACTCCAATTGAAGGAACCTGGCGTTTGATATCAGCTGAAACAACAGAAAAAGATTCAACATTCTCGACTTTCAATCCTAAAACAAAAATGATTAAAATTATAAATGACACTCATTTTGCTTTTTTTAATCATGATTTAAATAATGGAAAAGACAGCACAGCAGCAGTCTTCTTTGGCGGAGGCGGAAAATACACTTTAAAAGATAGTATTTACACGGAGAATCTGGAATATTTCAATAATCGCCAATGGGAAAATGGAAAATTTGAGTTCGTAGTAAAAATCAAAAATGATACACTAACTCAAGAAGGGATAGAAAAAGTAGAAAAATTAGGAATCGATCGCATCATTACAGAAAAGTACGTTCGAGAGTAAAAAAAAATAGTTTCAAGTTTTCTTTGTTTCAAGTTTCAAGTTGTTGGAACTTGAAACCTGAAACCTGAAACAAAAAAACAAACACAATGAAAAAAATACTTGTTATAGACAATTACGATAGTTTCACATATAATTTAGTGCACTATTTAGAAGATTTAAACTGTGAAGTTACAGTTTACAGAAATGACGAATTTGATATTGACGAAATTGCAACTTTCGAAAAAATATTACTTTCTCCAGGACCAGGAATTCCGGATGAAGCGGGTTTATTAAAAGCTGTAATAGCAAAATATGCACCAACAAAAAGTATTCTTGGCGTTTGTTTAGGACAACAAGCGATTGGAGAAGTTTTTGGAGGAACACTTTCAAACCTTGACAAAGTATACCACGGCGTTGCCACAAATGTAAAAACTGTAGTTTCAGATGAAATTTTATTTGAAGGCTTAGGAAATGAATTTGAAGTAGGAAGATATCATTCCTGGGTTGTAGATGCTAATTTACCTGACGTTCTTGAAGCCACTTCAATTGATGAAAACGGGCAAATAATGTCGCTTAGACACAAAACTTTTGATGTAAGAGGCGTTCAGTTTCACCCGGAAAGCGTATTGACACCAAAAGGGAAATTGATTTTAGAGAACTGGATAAAGTCTTAGTTTTCTTTGTTTAAGGTTTCAGGTTTCACGTTGTTGGAACTTGAAACCTGAAACCTTAAACAAAACCTTAGCATCTTAGAAACTTAGAACCTTAAAAAATGATAACACTTTCAGAAACCAAACAAATCAACATTGAAGACATTTTGATTTTATACAAAGCCAATGAATGGAGTTCGGCCAGCAAGCCAAATGAATTGTATAATGGTCTTTTAAATTCGGAGACTTTAATTACGGCTTGGGAAGGAAAAAAACTAGTCGGACTTGGGAACGCGATTTCTGATGGATTTTTAACCGTTTATTATCCGCATTTATTGGTGCTTCCGGAATATCAGGGAAAAGGAATTGGAAAAATGATTATGGATAAAATGCAAGAGAAATACAGCCACTTCCACATGCAAATGTTAACCGCAGACGGAAAATCAGTTGACTTTTACAAAAAAAACGGATTCGAAAGAGCCGGAAAAACAGAACCAATGTGGATTTATCAGGGAAATGAACATTAAAAAAAGTTTCAGGTTTCAAGTTCTAAGTTTCAAGTTTGCACAGAACCTGAAACCTGAAACTTGAAACAAAAAAAACTAAAAATAAAAAAATGAAAAATATATTAAACAAATTAATCAACCATGAAGTGCTTTCAAAAGAAGAAGCCAAAAATGTATTGATTAATATTTCAAGTGGAAGTTATAATCCGAGTCAGATTTCGGCATTTTTGACTGTATTTATGATGCGAAGCATTACGATCGATGAACTTTCTGGTTTTCGTGAAGCTTTGTTAGAATTGTGTGTTCGCGTTGATTTATCAGCGTACAATACAATAGATTTATGCGGAACGGGCGGCGATGGAAAAGATACTTTCAATATCTCAACTTTAGCTTCGTTTATATCAGCCGGAGCCGGAATAAAAGTCGCTAAACACGGAAATTACGGTGTTTCATCGATTTCAGGATCGAGCAACGTTATGGAAAAAATGGGAATTAAATTTAGCAATGATGCTGCGTTTTTAGAAAAATGTATTGATCAGGCCGGAATTTGCGTTTTGCATGCTCCCCTATTTCACCCGGCAATGAAAAATGTCGGGCCAATCCGAAAAGAACTGGCTGTAAAAACATTTTTTAATATGCTGGGACCAATGGTAAATCCGTCGTTTCCACAAAATCAATTGGTTGGAGTTTTCAATCTTGAATTAGCCCGAATGTATGCTTATTTATATCAAAATACTGATATCAATTTCACCATTTTACATTCGCTTGATGGATATGATGAAATCTCTTTAACAGGTCCAACCAAGACGATAACATCTCATATGGAAGGAATGTTGAAACCGGAAGATTTTGGCGTTCGTCTTTTATCACAAACCGAAATCGAAGGCGGAAAAACCATCGAAGAATCTGCCGATATGTTCGTAAACATCATTTCAGGAAAAGGAACAGAAGCTCAAAATAATGTGGTTTTAGCGAATGCTGCAATGGCAATTGCAACGGTTACAAAATGTTCTCCGCTTGAAGGATTTGAATTAGCGAAAGAAAGTTTATTCTCCGGAAAAGGACATCAAGCACTTAAAAAATTACAAGAACTAAGCAGATAAAAATTTAGTTTCAAGTTTCAGGTTTCAAGCTGTTGGAACGTGAAACTTGAAACCTGAAACAAAATAAACAAATGAATATACTCGATAAAATAATATTTGATAAACAACGAGAAATCATTCTCAAAAAATCGATCATTCCGGTTTCACAATTAGAAAGTTCTGTATTTTTTGACAGAGAAACCATTTCTTTAAGTCAAAAACTAAAAGCAAGTTCAACAGGAATTATCGCAGAACACAAACGTCGTTCGCCATCAAAATCGGTTATCAATCATAGCTTTACAGTTGAAGAAGTGGTTAAAGGTTATGAAAATGCCGGAGCTTGCGGAATTTCGGTTTTAACGGACGGAAAATATTTTGGAGGTTCTCTTGATGATTTACTTTTGGCAAGAGCTAGTGTAAATATTCCGCTTTTGCGAAAAGAATTTATTGTTGATGAATATCAAATTCTCGAAGCAAAAGCTTTTGGAGCCGATTTGATTCTTTTGATTGCAGCGGTTTTAACCCGCGACGAAATTAAATCATTATCTGAATTTGCCAAGAAATTAGGTTTAGAAGTTCTATTAGAAGTTCACAATCAGGAAGAACTGGAAAAATCGATTATGCCAACTTTAGACATGATTGGAGTGAATAACAGAAACCTAAAAACATTCGAAGTAAGTCTTGATTTCAGCAAACAATTGGCATCACAAATTCCGAATGATTTTGTAAAAGTCTCAGAAAGCGGAATTTCATCCATAGAAGCCATTCAGGAATTAAAACCATACGGATACAAAGGTTTCTTAATTGGAGAAAACTTCATGAAAACCGACAACGCCGGTCAAGCAGCTGTTGACTTTATTAGTCAGCTATAGGCAATAAGCTTTAGGCTGTAAGCTTTTGAAAAAAGAAAAAATCACCATTATGCTAAAAAGCTTAAAGCCTACTGCTTAAAGCTTAAAGCTAAAAAAAAGCATCAAAAAAAATGAAACTCAAAATATGCGGTATGAAATATCCCGAAAACATTCTCGAAGTAGGCGCACTCCTACCCGATTACATGGGATTTATTTTCTGGGAAAAATCCGCTCGATATTTTAACGGAGAGATTCCGGAACTTATCAAAACAATTAAAAAAGTAGGTGTTTTTGTAAACCAAAGTCAGAAAGAAATTCTTGAAAAAGTTACAAAATACAATTTACAAGCCGTTCAACTTCACGGAAATGAATCGGTTGAATTTTTATCAGAATTAAAAAAACAATTGCCAAAAAAAATCGAAATCATAAAAGCATTTTCGGCAGATAACGATTTTGATTTCGAAACTATAAAATCATTCGAAGCGGTTTCTGATTTTTTTCTATTTGACACCAAAGGAAAATTACCCGGCGGAAACGGAACCACTTTTGACTGGACCATATTAAAAAAATACAAATCTGATAAACCATTTTTTTTAAGCGGCGGAATCGGAATAAACGAATTAAAAGCGATCGAAGAAATTTCAAAAAGCAATTTACCTATTCATGCTATCGATGTAAATAGTAAATTTGAAATCGAAGCGGGGCTAAAAAACAGAAACTTATTTAGCAATTTCAAACGAAAATTTGATGTTGCCAACTTTTAAAATTGGAATAAAATGAATTTTAACGTCAACGAAAAAGGATATTACGGAGAATTTGGAGGAGCTTACATTCCCGAAATGTTATATCCAAATGTAGAAGAATTACGCCAGAATTATTTAAAAATAACAAGCGAACCAGATTTTAAAGCAGAGTTTGATCAATTGCTAAAAGATTACGTTGGACGCCCAAGTCCGCTTTATTCTGCCAAGCGTTTATCTGAAAAATACAATACAAAGGTTTATCTGAAAAGAGAAGACTTAAACCATACCGGCGCACATAAAGTCAACAATACCATTGGGCAAATATTAGTTGCAAAAAAATTAGGCAAAACAAGAATTATTGCCGAAACCGGAGCTGGCCAACACGGCGTGGCAACCGCAACAGTTTGTGCTTTAATGGGCATGGAATGTATTGTTTATATGGGCGAAATCGACATTGCACGTCAGGCTCCAAACGTAGCACGAATGAAAATGTTAGGCGCCGAAGTTCGTCCGGCACTTTCGGGTTCAAGAACTTTAAAAGATGCTACAAATGAAGCCATTAGAGACTGGATCAATAATCCGGTTGATACCCATTATATTATTGGTTCTGCTATCGGGCCGCATCCTTATCCGGATATGGTTACGCGTTTTCAAAGCGTAATTTCCGAAGAAATAAAATGGCAGTTAAAAGAAAAAGAAGGACGCGAAAACCCTGATTATGTCGTAGCTTGCATTGGCGGAGGAAGTAATGCCGCAGGAACCTATTATCACTTTTTGCACGAACCGGAAGTGGGAATTATCGCCGTTGAAGCTGCCGGAAAAGGTGTTGACACCGGTCACAGCGCGGCAACAAGCAAATTAGGAAAAGTAGGCGTTATTCACGGTTGTAAAACCCTTTTAATGCAAACGCCAGACGGACAAATTACAGAACCGTATTCAATTTCTGCAGGATTAGATTATCCCGGAGTTGGCCCAATGCACGCTCATTTAGCACAAACGGGACGTGGCGAATTTTTCTCTGTTACTGATGACGATGCTATGAACGCAGGTTTGCAATTAACAAAACTCGAAGGAATTATTCCGGCGATTGAAAGTGCGCATGCCTTTGCGGTTTTAGATCAAAAGAAATTTAAACCAACTGATATTGTCGTAATCAGTCTTTCTGGTCGCGGTGACAAGGATTTAGACAACTATATTGATTATTTTAAGTTGTAAATATTAAGTAAAATTTGGGCGTTCCCTACGGTCGGGCTATCCGCTATATCTTTTTTATGGCAGAAAAAGCCATAAAAAAGGATACCGCTCCTATCCCTAACGCAAACAAAAAAGATAAAAAGGTAATTATGGAACAGTTATTTTCATACGGAACATTAAGATCAAAAGAAATTCAAATGCGGGTTTTTAATAAATTCTTAACCGGAACTCCAGACCAACTCCTTGGCTACAAACTAAAAAGCCTGCAAATAGAGGAAGAATTTGGAATGGCAGATTATGTTGTGGTTGTAGCAAGCGAAAATGCTTCGGATATTATACACGGTGTCGCTTTCACTATTTCCACTGCAGATTTAGCTAAAGCAGATCTATTCGAATCTAATTCGTACAGAAGAGTTCAGGTAAAATTAAACTCCGGAATTATGGCCTGGGTTTATATCGAAAATTAATAATTGTAAATAGAAACCAGAAAATGATTCTAGCTGCAGCGCAAACAAAACCAACGCGAGGAAATATTGAGGCCAATTTATTAGATCAT
Source organism: Flavobacteriaceae bacterium CRH (assembly GCA_001507425.1). GTDB lineage: Bacteria > Bacteroidota > Bacteroidia > Flavobacteriales > Flavobacteriaceae > Flavobacterium. The sequence continues at coordinate 36,330 of LMAJ01000012.1, read as the reverse complement.
TATCGTTTGATAAATCTAGCAGCACAAAATGGAGCACAATTAATTGCATTTCCTGAATTGTCAATTTCAGGCTATGAAAGAGAAAATGCACAGCAATTGGCTTTTACAAAAGATGATTCACGTTTAAATCATTTGAAAACATTGGCTGTCGAGAATAACATTATCATTATTGCCGGCGCACCAATTCAAATCGAATCAGAATTGTTTATTGGCGAATTTGTAATTTCTCCGGATAATTCGGTTTCCATTTATACGAAGCAATTTTTGCATGAAGGCGAAGATGAATTTTTTCAATCTTCATTTGATTATAATCCGATGATTACGATTGAAAACCAAAAGATTTCGTTTGCGATTTGCGCCGATATTGATAATCCGCTGCATCCTGAAAACGCTCGTAAAAGAGAAACGGATATCTATATCGCCAGTATTTTCTTTTCTCCAAACGGAATTCCGAATGCTTACAGAGATTTACAAAGTTATGCTGAAAAACATACAATGAATGTTTTGATGTCTAATTTCAGTGGTGAATCCTGGGGATATCCTTCTGGCGGAAAAAGTGCTTTTTGGAATAACAAAGGTGAATTGGTTGGGCACATGAACGACTCAGATTCCGGATTGTTATTGGTAGAAAATCAAAATGATAATTGGACAAGTAAAATTTTAAAAAAATAATGCCACAGATTGAAACAGATTTTTTTTCACGCAGATTCTGCAGATTTAATTAAAAAATCTGTGTGAATCAGCTTAAATCTATTTAAATCTGCGTGAAACAAATTTTCAGCAGTAATATTAATCTGTGGCAAAACAAAACTTAACATACCTACAAGGTTTTGGAAATCTTGCAGGAAATAAACGACATTAAAATGAACAGAATAACTCAAAAATTACAAGAAGACAAAAAGATACTTTCCATTTATTTTTCGGCGGGATATCCTAATTTAAATGATACCGTTCAAATCATTCAGGATTTAGAAAAAAATGGAGTTGATTTAATCGAAATTGGTTTACCGTTTAGCGATCCTTTGGCTGACGGTCCAACAATTCAGGCGAGTTCTACAAAGGCTCTTCAGAACGGAATGACGACTCAACTTCTATTTGATCAGCTAAAGAACATCCGCGAAAGCGTAAAAATTCCGTTGATTATTATGGGATATTTTAATCCTATGTTACAATATGGCGTTGAAGCTTTTTGTAAAAAATGTGCGGAAATTGGTATCGACGGTTTAATTATTCCGGATTTACCGGTTGATGTTTATGCAGATGAATACAAAGCAATTTTCGAAAAATACGGTTTAATCAATGTATTTCTGATTACACCACAAACTTCAGACGAACGCATTCGTTTTATCGACAGTGTTTCTAACGGATTCATTTATATGGTAAGTTCTGCAAGTGTTACGGGATCTCAATCTGGTTTTGGAAACGTTCAGGAAGATTATTTTGAAAGGATTTCGAACATGAGTTTAAAAAATCCACAAATTATAGGTTTCGGAATTTCGAACAAAGAAACTTTTACTCAGGCAACCAAATTTGCAAAAGGCGCTATTATTGGAAGTGCTTTTATTAAGCATTTGAGTGAAAATGGTTCGGGAAAAATTAAGGAGTTTGTTGGTGAGATTAGGTAAATTCAAAAAAAATATACAATAAACATATAGTTTGTCATTCTGAGGAACGAAGAATCACACAAGTAATTCTGCAAAGAGAATCGACAATCTTTGTCGAGTTTTCTGTGTGATTCTTCGTTCCTCAGAATGACAAAATTGTGCAAAAGCTGAAATGCTTTATTTCAGCTTTTTTATAGCTTTAAATTAAGTGAATCTAATATTAAGAATTTACATATATTTTAAAAACAGTACCAGTCAATTAAAATAAGTTTCTAATTTTAACTCTGAATATAAAATATTGATTATGAAAAAACTATTACTGTTATTTTTATTAATTATAGCTGTTAGCTGCTCAAAAACAGAAGATGATACGCGCGATACCTGCACTATGAATTGCACTACTCTTTCCGGCAATTTTATAACAGTTGACAATAAGCCTTTAGCTGGTATCGAAGTTTCATTTAGTTATCATATAGGAAGCCAAGTAGGTTCATATACCAGAAAAATAGCAAAGACTAAAACAAACAGCAAAGGCGATTATAGTGTTGATTTCCATCTAAACGATAGTGAATTAGGCAATGCTGCTCCAGGTTATTTCATAATTTCTGTTGATGATAAAAATTTAGATCCCAATGAGTATTTCCGATTAGGAAACAATGCCGGTTTAGGATATGACATCCATGAAATAAAAAATAGGGATACTATAATAAATGCATCATTTTATATCGCTAAAAAAACCAATATTAAAGTTCATCTAAATAATTTTATTCCATTAAAAGAAGGTGATTTTTTTGAGGTTAAAACTTATTTTTCCCATGGAATCAAAAATGAAAATTTAAATTCTTTAGAATCTTTTTATTCCTATGGATCTGGGGATATATTTAAAGCTTCAGTAAAAAATCAAGCCTCTACTATTACGGCTGCAGAAGGAGAAAAAAATAATATCGTAATTTCCAGAAGAAAAAATGGCATTACTTTCGAAAATGAAATTCACGAAGTCTTTATTCCTGCAAACAACCAAATTGAACTTACGTTTGACTACTAAGTTGTTTTAAAATTTTGTAAAAACAACTACATGGTTTTCTGTTAATATTATGTTAAACAAAAATTAAACAAGCGTTTAATTTAAACACTTGTTTAATTTTGTACCCAATAAGAAACTATAACATGTCAAACGTCGAATTAAACGATAAAAAAATTCAGATTCTGGAAGTTGCTGAGAAGCTATTTTCTGAAAAAGGATTTGAAGGAACCTCGATACGAGATATCTCGAAAGAGGCAAAAATTAACATTGCTATGGTTTCGTACTATTTTGGTTCAAAAGAGCGATTACTTGAATCATTAATTATCTACAAAACTTCTGATTTAAAATTACAACTCGAAAATTTATTACAAGAAAATCTCGAACCTCTTGAAAAAGTCAATAAATTAATCGAAATTTACATTAACAGAATCAGTTGTAACAAAGGGATTTTCAGAGTATTACACTTTGAGATCAACGCAAAAAAAAGAGAAAAAAGCTTTATTGCCTTTACTGAATTAAAAAAAGGAAATCTTAAATCTGTTGAAAGCATAATAGCTCAAGGTCAATCAAAAGGTGTTTTTAGGAAAGATATTATCATTCCCCTTATTACTCCAACTATTATTGGAACCTTTTTTCACTTTCACATGAATAAACCTTTTTTTGAAGAATTATTAAATTTAAAAACGGAAGAGATGTACAATGAGTACATTAAAACCAGTCTTACGAAGCACATTCAACAAACTATAAAAGCTCTACTTGTTTATGAAAATTAATCAATTAATGCTCTTTGGTGTTTTCTTTATCGGAATTTCATCAATAGAAGCACAAGAAAAAACAAGTTTAACCTTAGACGATGCCGTTAAAATGGCTTGGGAAAAAAGTAACGAAGTTACGCTTGCCAACACTAAGGTAAACACAAAAAAATACGAATTACAATCGGTTAAGAATAACCAATATCCGGATTTAAAAATTTCCGGTCAGTATCAACGCCTTACAAAAGCTTCGATAGATATGCCAAATCAAGGCGAAAGCTCTTCTTTAGCATCTCCGAATCGTGCAATGCTTGGAATGGCTAATTTAAGCTTACCTCTTTTTGCCGGATTTAAAATTCAAAATAGCATTGAATCATACAACAGTTTATATGAAGCAGAAAGTGCTAATGCTGCAAAAACAAAAGAGGATGTCGCTTTGAGAGTTATTACGTATTACACTGCGTTATACACAGCACAAAAAACTTTAGATGCTTTAAATGAGAATCAAAAAAGTGCTAAACAACGTGTTACGGACTTTACTGAATTAGAGAAAAACGGAATTATTCCGAGAAATGATTTATTGAAAGCGCAGTTATTAGTTTCAAAAACACAATTATCTATTGATGAAGCTAATAATAATATCAATAATATTAACTTTTATTTAACAACTTTTCTTAAATTAGATCCATCGGTAAAAATTCAGGTTAATGAAGATGACTTTTTTAATTTGAAAACGACCAATGCGCCTACATCAGATGCTTTGGCTCTTCAAAACCGAAAAGATCTTGAAGCAATTCGCTTACAGCAAAAAGCTTCTGAAGCTAATATTAAGATTGCAAAAGCTGGTTATTACCCAACAATTTCACTGCTTGGTGGTTATACAGCTTTGGATCTTAAAGATATTATAACCGTAAAATATGCGATGAACTTTGGTTTAGGCTTATCTTATGATTTATCGGGGATACTTAAAAATAGTTCACATGTAAGAGAAGCTGAAAGCAGGGCTCTCGAAGTTAAAAATACTGAAGCCATCATGACAGACCATATTAAAGTTGAAGTTCAAAAATCTATTGAAGATTATGACCTGGCTATTAATCAAAGTGTTGTTTATGACGAAGCTTTTCAGCAAGCAAGTGAAAATTACAGGCTTGTAAAGGATAAATTTGATAACGGTTTAGCAGACACAAATGATTTGGTTGAAGCTGATGTTGAGCAATTAAGCGCCAAAATCAATACTGCTGTATCTAAAGCAACTATTATTCAAAAATATTACGAATTACTTTCAGTATCAGGACAATTATCTCAATCATTCAATCTTTCTAAAATATAATCGATAGCTCTCATGGAAAAGAAAAAAACAAATACTAAATTCATCATTATACTAACCGTTTTGGTTTTAGTGGGCGGAACTTACGGAATAACAAAATACATGCACTCTTTAGCTCACGAAGAAACGGATGATGCTCAGGTTGAGAAAAAAATGAACCCAATTATTCCTAGGGTTTCCGGGTATATCAGCAAGGTTTATGTAAAAGATAATGATTTTGTAAAAAAAGGAGATACTTTATTTACAATTGATAAAAGAGATTATCAACTAAAAATCGACGAAGCAAATGCTGCTTTATTAGGAGCTGAAGGTCAATACGAAGCTGCAAAAGCTGATATTGGAAGCGCAAGCGCGAGCATTTCTGTTTCTGATGCTCAAATGAAATCTGCAACTGGTTCTATCGAAAGTGCTAAAATTAGATTGAGACAAATTACAAACGATTATAACCGTTATAATAACTTGTACAAAACGCATACCATTACAAAACAACAATATGAGCAGGCTTTATCAGCAAAAGACGAAGCCGAAAATCAAGTTCGCGTTTTAGAGCAACAACAAAAAGCAAGTTCTTACCAAAAATCAGTAATTCAGTCGAAATCTAAAGTTTCTGATAAACAAACTGAAGTTGCTTCAGCAAACATCAAAAAAGCAAAAACGATGTTAGATGTTGCACACTTAAATCTTAGCTACACAGTTGTTACTGCAGCTATTGATGGTCAGGTTTCTAAAGTTGATATTCAGCCGGGACAATTGGTTCAGCCAGGACAATCTTTGTTTTATATCATTAACAATACTGAAGCTTGGGTTGTGGCTAATTTTAAAGAAACACAATTAAACAAAATGGTTGTGGGACAAAAAGTAAGTTTAAAAGTTGATGCATATCCAAATTATGAATTTAAAGGTACTTTAACCTCATTTTCTCCTGCGACAGGATCTCGTTTTTCATTATTACCTCCTGATAATGCTACAGGAAACTTCGTAAAAACAATTCAGAGATTACCCGTAAAAATTAGTCTGGACGAATCAAACGATCCTGAAAAAGTAAAATTACTAAGACCGGGAATGAATGTTGACGTAGACGTACATTTAAAATAAAATAATGACAGCAGTACAAGGAGAAGATGATTTAGTAGAATACGGTTACAGACGTGTCATAATCACGATTACAGCAGTACTTTGTGCTTTGCTGGAAATTGTAGATACCACAATTGTAAACGTAGCACTAACAGACATGAGAGGTAGCCTTGGTGCTACTTTGACTGATGTGGCTTGGGTAATTACAGCATATGCTATTGCGAATGTTATTGTAATTCCGATGACGAGTTGGCTTTCACAACAATTTGGAAGACGTAATTATTTTGTGGCTTCTATCATAATATTTACCGTGTGTTCTTTTTTATGTGGAAATGCCAGTAATATTTGGGAACTGGTAGCTTTTAGGTTTGTACAAGGTATGGGTGGGGGCGCATTATTAGTAACAGCCCAAACCATTATTACCGAGAGTTATCCTGTTGCAAAACGTGGAATGGCGCAGGCTATTTACGGAATGGGTGTTATTGTTGGTCCAACTCTTGGTCCGCCTTTGGGAGGATATTTAGTAGATCACTATTCCTGGCCTTATATCTTTTATATTAATATTCCGTTAGGGATTATAGCAACTATTTTGGCTATTACTTTCGTAAGAAGTCCGAAATATGGAGAAAAATTAAAAGCAAATCAGGTTGACTGGTGGGGAATTATTTTATTAGCAACATTTATTGGCTCTCTGCAATTTGTATTAGAACACGGTCAACAAGATGATTGGTTTAATGATTCGCTTATTGTAACATTAAGTGTTGTTACCGTTCTTGGTTTGGTATTGTTTATTTGGAGAGAACTCACATACAAACATCCAATTGTAAATTTAAGTGTTTTAAAAGATGGAAATTTAAGAATTGGAACCGTAATGTGTTTTATTCTTGGTTTCGGTTTATACGGATCCACTTTAATTATTCCGATTTACACGCAATCTATTTTAGGATGGACAGCAACTGATGCCGGATTATTATTGATTCCAGGTTCGATAACTACTGCGATCATGATGCCATTTGTTGGAAATATGATTCAGAAAGGCGTACCTCAGGGTTATATGGTTGGAGTTGGATTTTTAGTTTTCTTCTTTTTTACTTTTATGATGCAAACGCGTATGACACCTGATACCGGTGTAGAACATATGTACTGGCCTCTAATTTTAAGAGGAATTGGATTAGGATTACTTTTTGTACCTATAACAACACTTTCGCTTTCTACTTTAAAAGGAAAACATATTGGTGAAGGAGCGGCTTTTACCGGAATGATGCGTCAATTAGGAGGATCATTTGGTATTGCAATTATTACCACTTTTATTACCCGTTTTAGTCAGGAACACCGAGTAGATTTATTGACTAATTTAGATCCTGCAAAATTTTCCGTTCAGCAACGTATTGAAGGAATGCAAAGGTCTTTTATGTCGAAAGGATATAGTGACGATGTTGCCCTTAAAAAAACACATCAGGCTTTAGAATATGCAGTAATGAAACAAAGTACAGTAATGGCATACATCGATATTTTTATGTACTTAGGAATAATGTTTTTATGTTGTATACCAATTATCCTTCTTATTAAAAAAGGAAAAAACAAGATTAATCCTGCTGATGCAATGCATTAATAATAATTATAATAATTGATTTATAATACGAAAAAGCCGGGCTATTTATTTAGTTCGGCTTTTTTTATTTTCAATATTTAAAAATATAATTATTTCTAAATTTATTATTTTGAAGGGATTAAAATCCCTACCTACAATATGGCCCGAGTCTCCGACTCTCCAGTAAAAAACTTAGTAACTCAATCCCGAAGCTTCGGGATAGATTCTTAGCTCAAAAAACCTCTGAATCTTTGTCGCTTTGCCCCTTTGAGCCTCAAAAAAACCTATCTCGTAAATACCAAATGATTTCCTTTAGAAAGATTCGCATCAAAATGATATCCATCATAATCGAAACCTTTTAAATCATCAATAGTTTCTGCATTGGTATCAATGATATAACGCACCATCATTCCCCTCGCCTTTTTGGCAAAGAAACTTATCATTTTTAATTTTCCGTCTTTATAATCTTTAAAGTCCGGCGTAATTACAGGAACTTTTAACGCTTTTACATCTACTGCCGAAAAATATTCGTTACTGGCTAAATTTACAAATAATTCTCCTTTTTTTAACTCTTTGTTTAAAGCTGTAGTGACGGTTGGTTTCCAGAATTCATGCAGATTTTTATAATCTCCAACAAGCAATTTTGTCCCCATTTCCAGACGATAAGCCTGCATTAAATCCAAGGGTTTTAAAACGCCATAAAGCCCGGATAAAATTCGGAGTTTATCTTGCAAATTATCCAGCTTTTCTAACGGAATTGAATAAGCATCTAAACCTGTATACACATCACCATCAAAAGTATAAACTGCCGGGCGTGCATTTTCCGGCGAAAAAGGTGTTTTCCATTTTTGATTGCGCTCCCAGTTCAAATCAGCTAATTTGTCTGAAATTGACATTAATTGGGATAATTCCGCTGGTTTTTTAGGTTTTAAAACTTTATGAACCAAACGGGCTTCTTTTAAAAAAGAAGGTTCTGTATATTGAGTAGTTGGTAATTCTTTTTCGAAATTTAATGACTTCGCAGGCGATATAACAATTTTCATTTGTGCATTTTTATAGAATTCAAAAATACAAATTGAATCTTTAAAAATGTGATATCGTAATTGATTTGTTTTATTATACCATATTTTTTTTCGCCACGAATTCACGAATTTTCTTTATTAATCTATGAGCATAATTTGTATTAATTCGTGCAATTAACAATCATCATTTTTAATTTTAATAAATTTCAATTGAAAAATTATGAATTTGTTCAAAAAAGTGAACGATAGATTATAAAAGGCATTTTCTATGTTGTAAATTTGCAACCATAAAATTCCAAATAACATTCAATATAAAATTGAAAGTTGTATTCTAAATAATAGCCACGAATTCACGAATTAACTTTTTAAAAATTAATTAAAAAAAAATCGTGAATTCGTGGCGGAAAAATTTTAGATCATGACAAAAATATTATATCAACTAGAAAGTTATCAAATAATGGGAATTTTATTTGATGTTCATAGAAATTTAGGTGGAGGTTTTTCTGAAATCGTTTATAAATACGCTTTAGAATATGAATTTAGAAAAGCGAATATTCCATTTGAAAGAGAAAAAGAATATTTAGTAAATTATAAAGACATAATTTTGAATCATAAGTTCTATGCTGATTTTGTTTTGTTTGATAAAATTATACTTGAAATAAAATCAAGTGATTTTCTACATCCTAAACATATTTCGCAATGTCTGAATTATCTAAAAGTTTCTAAAACACATTTAGCAATTTTAGCAAACTTTAATTCTACCTCACTTGAATACAAACGTATTATTTTATAAAAATTAGTGAATTCGTGGCTATACAAACAAACTATAAAACAGCTTTACAAAATAAAATCTTCGGAGTTATTTCGAAAGCATCTCAGGAATTAAACATCGACAGTTATGTAATTGGAGGTTTTGTCAGGGATTTGCTTTTAAACAGAGGTTCTAAAAAAGACATTGATGTTGTTGCTGTTGGCAGCGGTATTGAATTAGCGCTTAAAGTATCTGCATTACTTCCAAAAAATCCAAAAGTACAGGTTTTTAAAACTTACGGAACAGCAATGCTTCACTATGACGGCACTGATATTGAATTTGTTGGCGCAAGAAAAGAATCTTATAATTTTGACAGCCGAAATCCAATTGTTGAAAACGGAACGCTGGAAGATGATCAAAATCGTCGTGATTTCACTATCAATGCTTTGGCTTTATCGTTGAACGAAAAAACTTTTGGAGATCTTTCTGATCCTTTTAATGGTTTGGCAGATTTAGAAAATAAAATAATCAAAACACCATTAAATCCTGACATTACCTATTCTGATGATCCTTTGCGAATGCTTCGTGCCATTCGCTTTGCAAATCAGCTAAGTTTTGAAATCGAGAAAAATTCTCTTGATGCGATTACCAAAAATGCGGAGAGAATCAACATTATTTCAGGCGAACGTATTGTTGATGAATTGAACAAAATTCTTTCGACCGATAAACCTTCTGTCGGGTTTTTACTTTTATATCAAACCGGGCTTTTAGATATTATTTTACCTGAATTAACTGCTTTAAATCAGGTGGAAGAAATTGAAGGTCACACGCATAAAAACAATTTTTATCATACACTTGAAGTTGTAGATAATATTTGCCCTAATACAGATGATGTCTGGTTGCGTTGGTCGGCTCTATTGCATGATATTGGAAAAGCGCCAACAAAACGTTTCAATAAAAAACAAGGCTGGACTTTTCACGGACATGAATTTCTTGGCGGAAAAATGGCTAAGAAAATATTCGAACGCTTGCATATGCCTTTAAACCACAAAATGAAGTTTGTGCAAAAAATGGTTATTATGAGTTCTCGCCCTATTGTCCTGGCCGAGGATATCGTAACAGACAGTGCCGTTCGTCGTTTGGTTTTTGATGCCGGCGAAGATGTCGAAAATTTAATGACGTTGTGCGAAGCTGATATTACAACCAAAAATCCGTCGAAATTTAAAAAATATCATAAAAACTTCGAAATTGTCCGCAAGAAAATTGTTGAAGTTGAAGAACGCGATCATGTTCGCAATTTTCAACCGCCAATTTCAGGCGAAGAAATTATGGAAATGTTCGATTTGAAACCTTCGCGTGAAATTGGAGTTTTGAAAGAAGCGGTGAAAGAAGCTATTTTAGAAGGTGATATTCCGAATGAATATCAGGCTGCTTATGATTTTGTGATTAAAAGAGCAGAAAAATTAGGCTTAAAAAAAGTATAAGAAATACGCATTTATAATGAAAAAAGAGAATAAATCAGTAATCATTTGGTTACTATCGGGTTGTGTTTTATTATTTTTAATGGTAGTTGTTGGCGGAATTACCCGTTTGACAAATTCAGGTTTATCAATGACGGATTGGCATTTGGTAACCGATACTTTTCCACCTTTGACGGATGCCAAATGGAATGAAGCTTTCGAACAATACAAGAAATTTCCTGAATATCAGAAAATCAACATTCATAATGATTTTCAATTAGCCGATTATAAGTTTATTTATTTCTGGGAATGGTTCCACCGTTTTATCGGAAGAATTATTGGACTGGTTTTCTTCGTGCCTTTTGTTTATTTCTTAGTTAGAAAAAAACTGGATCGCGAAACAATCAAAAAATGTATTGTTCTTTTGGCGATGGGTGGTTTTCAGGGATTTTTAGGATGGTTTATGGTTCGCAGCGGACTAATTGATAATCCGGATGTAAGCCACTTTAGACTTTCGTTACACCTTACTTTCGCTTTTATAACTTTTGCTTATACTTTATGGGTGGCGCTGGATTTGATTTATCCGGAAAGAACAATTACTAAAGTAATTCCGCTTCGAAATATTGCACGATTTGCGCTTGTTGCTTTATTAATTCAGATTATTTATGGTGGATTTGTAGCCGGATTAAATGCCGGATTAATTCACAATCACTGGCCTTTAATGAGCGACGGTCAATTTATTCACGATTCGGTTTTTATTGAACAATCGACTTTGGTGAAAAACTTAATTGAAGGTAAAAGTGGTGTTCAGTTTGTACACCGAACTTTTGCTTATGTTGTTGTGGCTTTTATTTTGTTTTTATATTATAAAAGCACTAAATTTTCACTTTCAAGAACGCAAAATAACGGAATCAAAACTTTAGTAGTTTTTGTTTTCATTCAATTTTTACTTGGCGTATTTACGTTATTATACAGCGTTCCGTTGGCATTAGGACTAATTCACCAAATTATGGCTTTTTTCCTTTTAAGCGCTATGACATTTACGTTGCATCGTTTGACTAAATAAAAAAATATTCTTAAAACGGATTAAAAAATCCGGTTCAATATGATATGTTTAAACCATAAAAAAAATCCTTCTATGAAGGATTTTTTTTATTTATCTATGTTAAATTCTATTCGTTAAACCGGATTAAAATCCGGCCCTACTAAATAAATCGAGCCGATGGCTCTTTAATTTTAGATTGAATTCCGTAGGAATGGTTTATATTGTAAAGCTGGATTTTAATCCAGTTCTATCCCAGCCAATTCTTGAAATCCCCTACTTTTTCGCGGCTTATAATTACCTCATCTTCTTTATAAGTTGGTAAAATTACTTTTAGGCGGGAATTGGTATAAACCTGAATTTCTTTTATCGCCTGAAGCGGAACAATAAATTTTCTGCTTACGCGGAAGAAATTCTTCATATCTAATTCCTGTTCCAGAATTTCTAAAGTCGAATCGATTAAATAATTACGATTATCGAATGTATGAATGTAAGTTCCTTTATTTTCGCTAAAAAAACATTCGATTTCATCTGTTGTAATCACTTTTAAATGTTGGCCAATTTTAACCGTAAAACGCTTTTTATATGTCTTCTCAAAAGGATTTGAAAGCATCTGGCGTATTTGTTCAAAATCGAGCTGTATGTTTGATGTTTCAGCTACAGGTTTTGAAACCCGTGATTTATATTTTGAAACTGCCGCTTCAAGATCATCTTCATCGATAGGTTTTAAAAGATAATCTATACTATTGAGTTTAAATGCTTTTAATGCATATTCATCATAAGCCGTAGTAAAAATAATAGCGCTTTTAATGTCTATTTTTTCAAAAATTTCAAACGACAAACCATCTGACAATTGAATATCTAAAAAAATTAAATCGGGATGTTGATTATTTGTAAACCAATGAAGTGATTCTTCAACCGAATGAAGCATCGTTTCTACGGCAACATCTAATTTTTCAAGCTTTCTTTGCAGCAATCTTGCAGCTGGTTTTTCGTCTTCTATTATTAATGTGATCATTTATATAATGCAAAAATTGAAAAATAGTAATTCAAAGTTACTCCCATTTATTTGTATTGGCTGCTTCTTTCTCCATATATTTTTGGATTTTCTTTTGCTCCCAATCGTCACTAAAAAAAAGATCGCGACCATAAACAGATAATCCGTGAGCCAGTAAACCTATTCCCCAAAAGAATGCAGTCGAATAAGTTTCCCAATCCAGTAATCCGCTTTCCTGAATTCCGCCGGTAAAAATATGCCTGTTTAAACTTGCTACAATAATAATCACATTTACAATGATATAAACTCTTAAATGCGAGTAAAATCCTTTTAATCGTTTTACTTTTTTGTAGGCTGCATTATAGCTTTCATCTGTACTAAATTCGTGTGCATATTCTTCAAACATGCGTCTTCTAAAACGTCCCATAAAATATTATGCTTTAATTATTTCCACTTGTTTTTATTTTCTTTTTCTTTTTCCATGTATTCTTTAATTTTTCTTTCTTCCCAGTCTTTTCCTAAAACCGGAAGTACATCAAAAACTTTTAATCCATGAAAAACAACTCCAATTCCCCACCACAACAAAGGCCAGAAAAACCATAAATATTGCGGTGATGTATATAAATTGATAAAGATTAAAATTGCATTTATTAATATGAAGGAAACAAGATTTCCATAAAATCCTTTAATACTTTCTACTTTCTTTTTTGCTAAAAAATATTTATCCTCTTCGCTAAAATTCATTTCCATGATTACTCCCATTTTTGTTTCTTATTTCTTTTGTCTAAAATACTTTTTACTTTTCGTTCTTCCCATTCTTCTCCAAAAATTTTAATTGAAGTAAATAAATCAATGGCAGAACCTAAAAACACGGTCGACCAGAGAATCATGACAACCCAGTTTAAATACATAATTGGAAAAAAGTTAAACGGCAAATTAGTGTATTCTTTCAAAATGAAAAGCACAAATACAATAACAAAAACAAAAAGATGTATGTAAAAATATTTAAGTTTATCGACTTTTTTACAAGCTATTTGTTTCAACTCTATTTCTTCCTGATCTTTATTGAAATTTGTTTCCATCGCTATTTCCAGTTTTTTGTATTGTTTTCTTTTTCCAGAATTTCCCTGATTTTTCTTTCTTCCCAGTCAGTGCTGTAACCAAAGACTTTAAAAGCATGCATCGCTACTCCAAATCCCCAACCTAAAGCCGAAAACCAAAACCATTGAAATCCGGGAGAATATTTTAAATTAATAAAAACCAAAAAAGGGATTACACAACAGTATGAAATTATATTTCCGTAAAAACCTTTTAATTCTTCCACTCTTTTTTTGGCTCTGTAATAAGCTTTGGCTTCATCGTTAAAATCTGCACTTGTTTCCATAACGGTTATTTGTTTCGTTAAAATTGGAATCTTTACCGTAAAATTCTTCACGTCTTGCTCAATCAGTACCTTTCTGTTGGTTATAATTCCATATCGACTTACAATATTCTGCAAACCAACTCCTTGCCTGTCTTGCAAAACTTCTTTTTTCTGAAGATCATTTTGAATTGCCAGATAATCGTTCTCAACAAAAATTCGAATATGAAGTGGTTTTTGTTCACTTACAATATTGTGTTTTACTGTATTTTCGAGTAAAAGCTGTAATGAAAGAGGTACTACTTTGGCTTCCGGATTAATGTTTTCTTTTGGTAATTCGTAAAACAAACTATTTTCAAAACGCATCTTTAGCAAATTCATATAGGTTTTTGCAAACGACAATTCATCCTCTACAGAAACCAATTCTTTATCTTTTTGTTCCAGAACGTATCTGTAAATTTTAGACAAAGAAGTCGTAAAACGCTGTGCATTATCCGGATTTTCCTCAATTAATGAGCTAAGAACATTTAAGCTGTTAAAAAGAAAATGCGGATCGATTTGATTTTTTAAACTTTCGAATTTGGCATTTGCCGTTCCCGCAATAATCTTTTGTTGTATAACTTTATTTTCCTGATATAATTTATAGAAATGAAGCGCATGAAATATCAGTAAAATAATAAAAGTAATAACCGAAGATTCTATATAATTTGCAGGATCTTCATTTGCCAGAAAACTCAAAATTGGGCGCCTTTCTATGACAACCTGCGTAAAAATTCGCAGGACAAAAATGATAAAGAGCGAAATGAAAAATGAACTTACAAACCCGATAAAAATTCTTTTGCCGGAAAATCTGTTTTCTCCTTTAAAAACCTTGTCTAAAAACACAAATAGAGATGCATTAACAACATATAAAACCACACTGTACAGCATGCAATACAAAAAATAGACGTACAAGTTTCTTGTCAAAATTGCAGTTCCAAATGAAGCAAAACGAATCAAAAAGGAGAATAAAAAAACTATTCCGCCAATTAAAAGCGCTTTAAATAGATTTGGTTTTAAAGTCATTACTTTATTTTTTAATTAATTATTTACAAGTTTTTTGAGTTTCCAAAGCTCTGTCTAATCCCCATTTTGGAGAAAAAGGAGTTTCCGGTTTAAAAGTACCAAAAAGTTCAATAGCTTTATTCACCTGCGCGCACAAAGGTTTTGTATCAACTCCTGTCCATTTTGCGCCTCCTAATTGATAATCAGCTTCACCAAAAACAATTCTTGGGTTATTTGGGTCTATTGCTTTTCCTTTGGCGTAAGCTTCCATTATTTTAGAAGAATATTTCATTGCATTTGTCATAGGATCAGCAACTACATAAGCCGTATAAATCAAGGCTTGCATAGCATATAATTCGGCATTATTTTGATCTTTTATCAATTCAACATCCAATGCATCTTGTGCTTTTGTCAATAACAAATCGATTTTAGTTTTATCTTTTTCTTTAAAAGCCGATGTCGTGTTTACCAGCGCCACATAATAGTTGGGTAAATAACTCGTTTTTTCTGCTGCTGCAATTCTTTCAAACATTGCCGAAGCTTCCGTATTTTTTCCTTCTTTCCAAAGTCCGAAAGCTTTTCCCATTCCTTGTTCAAATTGTGTTTGTGCAGAGCTTATTACTGTTACAAATAATACAGCCAAAGTGATGATTTTTTTCATTTTATAAGTTGATTTAGTTTTTTAAGTTTCTATTTATAATTTAATTTCAATTTTTGAATCTTTATCAATAACAAATTTAGCATCTTTATAGGCAGGAGGCCCCATAAAACCTTTTGCATTGTTTGAAGCCGCATAATCTTCAGAAGGAATTCCCATCATATTTTTATCCAGTTTTCCGTTATTGTTTTCATCATGATAGGTAGAAATCGCATATTCTCCTGCAGGAAGATTGGTGAATGTTACTTCTGCTTCATTGTTTTTAATTTCAGAAGAAAGACTTTTGTAAACCGTTTGAAGAAATGTCCCTTCTGAGTTGTACAAACCTACTTTAACAATTCCTGTACTATTTTTTAAACCTGAAACTGTAACAGTTAGTTTTGCATTTTGGGCAGACATTAGACTGCAGATAAACAACATCGTAATTGTAATAATTTTTGTCATGATTCTTTTTTTTTAAGTTACTAAGGTTCTGAGGTGCTAAGTCTCTAAGTTTTTTTATTGATGATTAAAATTCTTTTTTTTAAGGTTCAGAGGTTAAGAGCTACAAAGTCACAAAGGTTTGATTTTCTTATTATTAATATTCCTAAAACTTTGAACCTTTGTCACTTTGCTTTTTTGTTCCTTTTAATTTATACTTCAAAAGTATGTTGGTTTTTATTCTTTTAAAACTAAATAATACTGAGTTGTTGATTTTTGCTACTGAATTGTTTGTTTTTTGAGGTTCAAAGGTTTTTCTTTTTAGTCTTCTATAGAAACCTTTGTCGCTCTGAACCTTTGCCTCTTTGAACCTCTTAGAGATTCTTCAACTGATTATCATTTTTATTCTTACTAATGGTCCAGAAGAAACCAACGAAAAAGAATCTGTCTGCAGTTGGCGTAACGGCTTGTCTGTTATAAACTCCGTTTGCGTCTGGTATTTTAGCGTAATCATATCCAAAAACGTTTTGACTTCCTAAAACATTTGAAACAGAGAAATATAATATTTTTTGTGTCGTTAATAAATACGCCCAGTTGAAACTCAAACTATTATAAGATTTTGTTTTTCCGTTCATAAATTGCGATTGATTCGGATCGTTATACGGTCTTCCGGTACTGAAACTGTTGGTAAAACCAATTTGCGATTTCCAATCGGTAATAAAATATTTTGTCACGATTGATAAGTTATGATTGGCTACAAAACTTGGCGTTGCCATGGTTGGAAAATTCTTGTATTGTCTTTCAGAATCAATATAAGAATATGAAATCCAATATTCTAAGTTTTTATACAAATTGCTGTCTCTCCAAAATAAATCCAAACCTTTAGCATATCCTGAACCGTTATTATTAAAAACCGAATTGTATTGAATATCTTTTGTGTCGTACTGAACTATATTGCTGTAATCTTTATAATAAGCCTCAGCTCTAAAAGTTTGACCAGGTCTTGTAAATTGATAGTTTAAGATATAATGTTGCGCTTTTTCACTTTCAAATTGATGGTATTTTGAATATTTAATATAATCAACAACCGGAGTTTGACTAAAATCTCCATAAGCAAAAGAAAACTGACTTGTTTTAGAAACTTTATAAGCTATTGAAGCTCTTGGCGCAATATTCGTTTCGTTTAATAAACTATTGTTTGAAAGTCTTGCTCCTACTTTTAAAGCCAGCTTTTTCGAGAATAAAATATCGCCTTCGGTATAAAAAGCTGCAATATTTGAATCGTAACCGTTTGCAACATCAATAGAAACATTGTCTTTAAAATTTTCATTGAATTTGGTGATAAAATAATCTCCACCAAAAGATAATTTAAAATAATTCGAGATGTTTTTTCTCAACTTTAATTTCAGCTGCATTGCATTTTCATCAGAAGCAACATCGTTAATATCATATTTAACTTTGTTTTTACTGTAACCGTAACTAATTCCTGTTGTAAGCTGCCAGCCGGTTCCAAAATCTCCTTTGTAAGAACCATTTAGATAAAAATTATTATTGTTTAAGTCTGTTCTTACCGGATCAACAAAATTTACGTTTTTCTGGTTTAAATCAAATTTCTCCGAATCGAAAGCAGCGTATAACTTAAAAATCCCTCTTTCAAAATGATATCTGTAAACAGCCTCGCCACCCAAAGATTGATACGGATTGTTCCAATCTACATTTTGCGGAATTACAGCCTGATAAGGCGCAAGATTTATATAATTGGTATTAATACTAAAAGAGCTTTTTTTCCATTTTTGCGTATTTCCAACACCCAAACCAACGGTCATTAACGCAATATCTGTTTTATTCTGGTCCGGTTCATCTTGTGTATTTAATAACAAAACACTTGATAAAGCTTCGCCATATTCTGCAGAATATCCTCCTGTAGAAAACGCGATTCCGCTGAATAAAAATGGAGAAAACCTGCTTCGTGTTGGCAAATTGTTTGTTGATGCACCGTACGGTTGTGCAACACGCAAACCGTCAACAAAAGTTTGTGTTTCGCTCGCTTCTCCTCCACGAACAAACAAACGTCCGTCTTCGCCAACGGTTTGCGTTCCCGGCAATGTTTGCAAAGCGGCAATAATATTTCCTGCAGAACCTGCTGTGGTAACAATATCTAAAGGTTTTAAAACAGAAACTCTTGCTTTATCCCCAGATTCTAATGTTCCGGCAGAAATAACAACAGCATCAAGAGCATTTACGTTTTCTCTTAGTTTTATGGTTTGATCTTTAAAATTGGCAACATCAATTTCTTTTCTAAAAGTGTCATAAATTAAAAAACTAACTACTAAAAATTGATTTCCCGTGGCTGTAGTTTCAAAAGAGAATTCGCCAGTTTCAGAACTATTTGCTCCGTCGTAAGTTCCATCGATATAAATATTTGCTCCCGGAACCGGTTTTCCTTTTTCATCAACTACTTTTCCCGAAATGGTATTTTGAGCAAAAAAGATCGTTGTTAAAAATAAAAAGCTAATTGTAAAAAATAATTTGGTTGTCATACCTGTTGATTTTATTTGGTTTTGGTCATGTATGTTATCGCTTTTAATTTTGGTTTGCTTTCGCAGATTTTTAGTTGGCGACTTCATGATGTTTGATTTTGATGAAGCAAATGTATTTTATCAATCGAAGTTAAAAAATAATAAATAACCCAATTGTAGAAATTTGAGGATGAGTTGTAAATTACTTATTTGTATCTTAGCTTTCAAGTTTTATAAAAATATCAACCATGTCAGAAAGTAAAAGAGTTTCAAATTTATACCAATCCATTTACAATGGAAATCCTTGGCTTGAGGTTACCTTAGCAGATACTCTAAAAGATGTGACCGCAGCGCAGGCTATCAAAAAAGTAAATCCTAATTTAAATACGATTTGGGAAATTGTCAATCACCTTATACAATGGAGAAGAAATATTTTAAGGCGTGTTCAGGGAGAAATAATTACAACTCCTGATCATAATTATTTTGTACCCATTTTAGATTCATCTGAACCTGCCTGGGAACAATCGCTGCAAAGTCTCGCAAAATCTCAGGAATTGTGGAGTACCTTTTTGAGTGATTTTGATGATGCCGGTTTTGATAAAATAGATCCAAATAACAATCATAATTTTTATGAAGACATTCACGGAATTATTCAGCATGATGTATATCATTTAGGGCAGATAGTGATTTTGAAGAAGCTTTTGTGAAAAAAGAAATAGAGATTAAATAAATAATTAAGATGAAAAACATTGATAAAGTGCAAAGTTTACTCCCTTTAGGTTATCTGTTTCTCGTAACTTTAGGAATTGTAAAAGAAACTATATCATATTATCAAATTGGAATAAATATTATTAGATATTCATCGATTGTAGACATTTTAATTAGTCCATTAGCTGCTGTTACTTCACATCCTGTATTTTTTATAACTGTTTTACTGCTGTTTGTTTTTTGCTTTTATCTCCCGCAAATATTATTAAAAAATGAAGACAAAATAGGCTTTCATAAATTTGTTGGAGCAAAAGACACTGCAAAAATCAGTATGTTAGCAGAAAATGAAAGAATTGATTATTACACGACTATTTCTATAAAATTCCTTGGTACTTTTTTAATCTCTATTTTTTTGGGATATGGATTTGCAGATGGAAGATCTATTGCTGCAAAAATAAAAGGCAAAACATTACAGTATAATTATACGCTTAATTATAATGATAATAATTCCGAACAAGTTTATATAATAGGATCAAATACAACCTATTATTTTTATGTAACAAAAGGGGAACAAACAGTAAAAATTGCACCTATTGCTTCCATAAAAAACATTGAACTGACTAAAAACAGAATGCTTAATAATTGACAAACTACAATCTAAAAAACACCAAGATAAAAATATAATTTTACTGTATGAAAACAGAAAAAGAAAAAATGATTTCGGGGGAATATTACAATGCTTTAGATCCAATTCTGGCAAAAGAACGCCGCAAAGCGAAAAACTTATTGCATCGATTAAATGTAACTGAATATCGTTTAACAAAAAAAGCCAAAGAAATTATAGCCGAATTAATTCCCAATACTGGTACGGGTTTCTACATAGAGCCTCCATTTCATTGCGATTATGGTTATAATATTTCTTGCGGTGACAATGTTTATTTTAATGTAAATTGTGTTGTTTTAGATTGTGCGCCGGTAAATATTGGGTCGAATGTGTTTTTTGCCCCGAATGTTCAAATATATACAGCAACACATCCGCTTGACGCTGAATTGAGAAAAACACTCGAAAATGCACTTCCAATTTCCATTGGAGATGATTGCTGGATTGGCGGAAATTCTGTGATTTGTCCGGGCGTAACTATTGGAAGAGGCTCTGTTATTGGTGCAGGATCTGTGGTGACAAAAAACATTCCGGAAAATTCACTAGCTGTTGGAAATCCGGCAAAAGTAATTCGAAAATTAAATCAGGAACCTGAATCAAAATCCTAATGCTTACCTTAAACAAAGTTCATCATATTGCCATTTTATGTTCTGATTATCAAAAATCTAAAACTTTTTACACCGAAGTTTTAGGTTTGACCATTATCAGGGAAATTTATCGTGAAGAACGTCAGTCGTACAAACTTGATTTGGCTTTAAATGGTATTTATATAGTCGAATTATTCTCATTCCCGAATCCGCCAAAACGCCCTTCAAGGCCTGAAGCTGTTGGTTTACGCCATTTAGCATTTGAAGTTATTAATTTAGAAGAAACAATTGCTTTTTTAAATACAAAAAACGTTGCTTCAGAACCAATTCGAATTGATGAAACTACAGAAAAACGATTTACTTTTATCGCAGATCCTGATGAATTGCCTATTGAGTTTTATGAGAGATAAAGTTTTTTGCCGCGAAGACACAAAGGTTTTTTGTTTTTACATCCGTTAATCTCAAATTTTCCCTTTTTATGTCATCCTGAGGTACGAAGGATCACACTAGGAACTCCGCACAGAAATTCGACAATCTTGTAGAATTTCACGTGTAATCCTTCGTACCTCAGGATGACAAACTGTAGACATATTCAAATAAAAGAAAAAAGACTTAGAGACTTTGTGGTAATTACTTTACTGAAAGAATTTTCCTGTTTTTATCGGTTTTAACATATTATATTGCCTTTTTACTATTTAAAATCGATTGTGATTCCTAATTTTGTAATCCGCATAAAATAAAATGCGATTCAAATTTTAATCTGATGAACAAAACGGCGCAAATCAAAAAAAATCATCAATTTATTGTCCTTCAAAAATTAGTTATAGTTTCTATTTTAATTGGCTTTTTATCTGCCTTTTTAGGAATTTCACTTAAAAAAATTACCGAATATTACGAAGAAATCTTCTTTCACCAAGTTTCGGTAAATCCTCTTTTTTACATCATTTTTCCGGTTTTCGGATTATCTGTAATTTATTTCCTGAGACAATATCTCTTTAAGAAAAAAGAAAACAAAGGCATTAAAGAAGTTTTTGAAAGTACCAAATCACCTTCAAAAAATTTACCTTCATACAAAATTCCATCCCATTTTATAAACGGATTGTTGACTGTTGTTTTTGGAGGTTCAACCGGAATCGAAGTTTCGACCGTTGTTGCCACAGCGACAATAGGTTCTGTAGCACAACAAAAAGAAAACGTATTTCGTAAATATAAAACCGAATTAATTTGCGCCGGAGTTGCTGCCGGAGTTACAGCTTTGTTCAGCAGCCCAATTGCGGGAATCTTATTTGCTCTCGAAGTGATTTCACGAAAAGTTACACGTGCTTTTATCATTTCTAATGTAATTGCAGTTTCAATTGCTTTTGGTTTACTTTCTATTTTAAAAGAAGAACCTTTATTTACGGTATCCATCACAACCTGGCATTTAAAAGCGATTCCGTATTTTATTCTTTTAGGAATTTTAGCCGGAATGAATTCGGTTTATTTAACGCGTTGTGTGCTGTTTTTTAAATCTCAATTTGGCAAAATAGAAACGCATTATTATAAAATTTTAATTGGTTCAGTCGTTTTGAGTGTTTCTTTATTTGTTTTCCCTCAATTATATGGAGAAGGTTATCACGCCATAAAAGGAATTTTTCACAATTCATCTCAACTTCCGTTAACGCTAACTTTGGCTTTAACTTTTATCGGAATTTTAATTCTAAAACCAATCGTAACTTCTATAACGCTGGCTTCCGGTGGCGACGGCGGGGTTTTTGCTCCGAGTCTTTTTATAGGTGCATTTTTGGGATTGTTATTAGCAACCTTTTTAAATTCTTTTTTCCATGTAAATGTAATTCCGGTTAATTTCATGATTATCGGAATGGCAGCTGTTTTGAGTGCCAGTATTCATGCGCCTTTTACAGCCATATTTTTAGTTTGCGGATTAACGAATGACTATACTTTATTTTTACCTATTTTGGTCGTTTGTCTGATTTCTAAATATACTGCCAAAATGATTTACCCGTATACCGTCTATACTTATTCTCCAAGCTTAAGTAAATAAGTTTTTAGCCACTGATTACTCAGATTCTCACAGATTTATAATCTTTAAATTAAATCTGTGGCAAAAAAACAAAGTTTATCAAAATAAAATACCACATAAATGCCTACTCAAAAAATAAAAAGAGGATATCGCAAAACACGTTACATACTTTACAAAGAAACTCTAATTGACTATAAAGAGCATTTTTGGTCGTTTATTGGGTCATTTGTCGGAATTGGGGTTCTGGCTTACGTTCAGTCCATTCATTTATCAGGAAATGACGCTGTTTACCTGATTGGTTCTTTTGGGGCTTCGAGTGTTTTGGTTTACGGAATCATTCAAAGTCCGTTTTCGCAACCAAGAAATTTAGTTGGCGGACATCTTATTTCTGCTTTTATAGGCGTTACCGTTCATAAATTAGCTCCGGATATTATCTGGATTGCTGCTCCCCTGGCCGTTTCGCTTGCAATCATTTCAATGCAAATTACTAAAACCCTGCATCCTCCCGGAGGTGCAACAGCTCTTATTGCTATTATTGGAACTGAGAAAATAAAAGCTTTAGGATATATGTATGTGATTTCACCGGTTTTAGTGGGCACCTTGATTTTACTCTTTACAGCTTTGATTTTTAACAATATGACATCTAGCAGAAGTTATCCTAGTCATAACACTTATCATAAACATTATCATAGAATTAGACAGCGATTGGCTGGGAAGTAATTGAATTACTCGTTTCCGTTTCCTGCAATCCCGAAGCTTCGGGACAAAACCTTGTAGGTATTCCTCTAGACAATCATAGAAACCTACAAGGTTTTGAAAACCTTGCAGGATTACCGAATAAATAAACTGCTGAAAACAGGCAATTAAAATCTTTTCAACAAATCGTAATTCACAATTCGTATTTCGTTTTTTATATTTTACCTTTGACCTTTCAATAAAAACAAAGATTATGGTTTATAAATTTAGAGTAATTCTAGACGCCGAAGAAGATATTTTTAGAGACATTGCAATTCTTGAAGATGATACGCTTGAAGATTTACACAATGCGATCTTCAACGCTTTTGGTTTTGACGGAATGGAAGTAGCTTCGTTTTATACCTGCGATGAAACTTGGAATCAGGAAGATGAAATTGCACTTTTTGATACAGGCGATGTTCCCGGAGAACAAAAAACCATGAGCGACTACCAATTATCAGACATCTTAGACGAACAAAATACTAAAATAATCTACGTATATGATTTTATCAATATGTGGACTTTCTTAGTTGAATTGGCTGCTATTGAAGATCAGATTGCAGGAGTTCCTTATCCTGAAACTTTATTTTCGCACGGAGAAATGCCAGACGAAGCCATCGAAAAAAACTTTGAAGCCGATATGCACGACGATATCTACGGAGAATTTGAAGATGATCTTGACGAAGATGATCTCGATATGTTCGAAGGCGACGACAGCTTTGAAGATTTCGGGTTTGAGGAGAATTGGAATTAGTTTTTTTCTAGGTTCAAAGGTTCAGAGAGGCAAAGTTTCAAAGGTTTTCTTTAAATCCTTGATTTAAAAAGTAGGAATATTTTTATTTTTGTATTTAATTTTTAAATACAAAAACATGAATACTTTTAGAGACCTTTTGATCTGGCAGAAATCAATGAACTTAGTTACCGAAATTTACCAGCTCACAAATTCATTTCCGAAGGAAGAAATATATGGCCTATCTTCACAAATTCGAAGAAGTTCAATATCAATACCCAGTAATATTGCAGAAGGTTATGGCAGAGATGGAAATAATGATAATCTGAGATTTTTAAATATTTCAATTTCATCATTATTCGAAATACAAACTCAGCTTGAAATTTCATTCAATTTAAAATATATAACCGAGAATCAATTCAATAAAATAAATGGAGAAAGCAGAGAAATAGAGCGAATGTTAAGTGCTTTTATCAGAAAAATAAAAGCAAGAAACTAACCTTTGTACCTCTGAACCTTTGCAACTCTGAACCTAAAAAATATGATCAACTTATTCAACACCCACATCGAGACGCTTGCGATACACCGCGTAGGAAACAAGAGCAGAAACGAAGCGATTTTTTTATCAGAACAGCCATTTAATTTAAATGATGAAATTGTTCCTCTTATAAAAGAATACTTTTTTAAGCCTTTTAGAGAGAAAGAAGAAAACTATTATCAGTTTGCGCACGAAGTCGATTTAGATTACAATGACATGTTTAAATATGCAACGGAAATTTTTGATAATCCGAGCAAGTTGCAAGAGGTTTCAAAAAGAATTACGACACATTTATTTGAGCAGTCAAATCATCCGCACATTAAAAACGGAGAAGTTTATGTAACCTATTTAACGAATTTAAGTATCGACAATAATGTTGTTGATGCTATCGGAATTTTTAAAAGTGAGTTACAGGCTGATTTTTTACAGTTTGAAGAAAAAGACAGTAATCTTGAAATGATTTTGCAACAAGGTATCAACCTTAGCAAATTAGATAAAGGTTGTCTGATCTTTAATTATAAAAAAGACGAAGGATATAAAATTCTAACTGTAGACAGCAACCGTTATGATGCGCGTTATTGGTTAGAGCACTTTTTATCTGTTGATGCTTTTGAAGATGAAAACTTTATCACAAAAAAATACTTGAAATTCTGCCAAAACTTCGCAAAAGATGTGGTTTTACCGGCAGAAGACAAAAAAGAAGAAGTGATGTTTATGAACAGATCTGTGAATTATTTCGCAAAAAATGATCAGTTTGAAGAACAAAATTTCCTGAATGAAGTATTAGATAATCCTGACTTAATTCCTGAATTTAAAAACTATAAAGTTGATAAAGGAGAAAAATACAGCATCGAAGATGTAACCTCATTCCCAATTGCCAACGCAGCTGTTTCTGACGCCAGAAAATCGATTAAAAACGTAATTAACCTGGATACGCATATTCAGATTAAAATGGATTTTATCAACCCTGAAAGCGCAGAGAAATTTGTTGAAAAAGGCTGGGATGAAGAAAAACAAATGTATTACTATTTAGTTTATTTCAATAAAGAAGAAAAAAGCTAAGAGTTATTCATTTTCTATTACTTACTTAAAACAAAAAACGGCAATTACATTATGTAACTGCCGTTTTTTAATTGGGTATATTACAATCCAATAAAAAAAAAGAATAAGTCTTTAAGCCGATTAAAAAATTAGTAGATTTGATAATCAGGCTAATAATAATCATAAACTTTAGATTTTTACAATCTACTATTTTAGTAATATCAAAAAACAATGGCAGCTTTAAACAAAACAGACTTTACATTAGAAGAAAGGGCTTTTCGGGCTGCGAAAAAATTACTTCAAAAATATCAGAATCCACATAATCTCAAGCTTGAGGAAAATTCAAATTTAGAAGATTCTTATACTATTTTAATTACGCTTTTATATACTGAAGAATTGAAAGAAGAAGAACAATTAGAAATTTTAGCTATAATAGATGAAATGAAACTACTTGACGGAAACAGGTAAATATTATAAAAACGGCAACTACAGTTGTAGTTGCCGTTTTTATTTCGATTGTTTTCAGAATCTTTAAAATAATGAAAACATCGCTTTTAAAATATCATCGTAAACTTGTTTATCCCTTTCTCCGGCACGCGCCAAAACGCGAATTCCTGAATAATTATTAAAGATGAATCGGGCTAAAACTTTTGCATCTAATTGCTTAGAAATTTGCCCCAGATCCTGCCCTTTCTGAACTGCATTCGTAAAAACTTCTTCCATAATCTGGCTGTTGTTTTTTACAATTTTAGAAATCTCTTCATCATGCATCGCAAGCTCTACAGAAGAATTTACCATAAAACATCCTTTTGTAATTCTGTCTTGTAAACTTTCTACAACTGCTTGTTTAAAAATATCCTGGAGCGTTTCTTTAATATTTTCAGAAGAATCAAAAAGCTCAACAATTTGATCTTTGGCTTGTTTTTGATAGCGCTGTAAAGATTGCGAAAATAATTTTTGCTTATCTCCAAACGTATCATAAAGACTTGAACGACTTAATCCTAAATGCGTTACTAAATCCTGAGCCGAAGTTCCGTTATAACCTTTGTGCCAAAAAATCTCGATGGCTTTGTCTAAAGCCTGATCTTCATTAAATTCCTTTGTTCTAGCCATGACTTCAATATTAAATTATTCTGCAAAGATACAAAAAACGGAACATTCGTTCCTGAATTTTAGCAAAAAATTATAAAACTGTGTTTACAGTAAGTCCACCGTCGATAACAATTTCTGTTCCTGTAATGAATGAAGCGTCATCTGAAGCAAGGAAACCAATAGTTTTTGCAACCTCAGAAGCTTGTCCAAAACGTTTCAATAAAATCTTTTCTCCCAATGCCGCTCCTAAACCTTCTACTTCTTCTTTTTCTAAACCAACTTTACCATACAAAGGTGTTTCAATCGGACCAGGAGAAACTGCATTTACTCTGATTTTTCTAGGCGCTAATTCTGCAGCAAATATTCTGTTTAGAGATAAAACTGCTGCTTTACTTGCTCCATAAACGCTTGAACCCGGCATTCCTAATTGCGCATTTACCGAAGTATTAAAGATGATAGAACCACCATCGTTTAAAATTGGCAATACTTTTTGAACTGTAAAATAAACCCCTTTTACATTCACGTTCATAATACTGTCATAGTGATCTTCTGAAGCTGATTCTACCGGCGCAAAAGCGGCAATCCCTGCGTTTAAAAATACAATATCAACTTTTCCGAATTGTGCTTTTACCTGATCAACTAAATTATCAATTGATTTTAAATCAGACTGATCAGCAACAATTCCTGTAACATTCAAGTCAGTTTCGGCTTTTGCCAAAGCTTCTTTGTTTCTTCCTGTTACAATTACTTTTGCACCTTTTGCAACTAACTCTGCTGCTGCTGCATACCCAATTCCGCTATTTCCACCTGTTACTATAGCTACTTTGTTTTCTAAATTTTTCATTTTATTTAATTTTTTAAGTTATTGATTATTCAATTATTATGGCACAAAGATATAATAACAGAACGATCATTCCGTTATTATTAATGTTAATATTTAGTTAAAATAATTATTACCTCTGAAATGCCTTATGTAACAAGCCATGTGTTTATGGTACTATAAATGAAACAAATGGTAAAATGTCGGTGATTCTTAATTTTTGCTTAATTTTGTAACCTAAAAACAAAAGTAAATGGAAAGTCTTTTACACCACGAGAGCCCTTTCGAAACCATAATTTCCTTTCATAAATTAGTTGAGTCTTTTGAACAAATTGCTTTATCAGATGTTGACTACAGATCTAATTATGCCAAAGCCATTCTAAAAGAAGTTGAAGCTTATCCGGAATTCAGAACCGGAATTCGCGATTATACTACTATTAAAAATAATGCGGCTTTAATCAAAAATTTAGTTGCCGATTTGTTTCCTACTGCTTTGACTCATAACGAAATTAAAGCAATTACAATTCCTTTTCAGAATTTATCATTCAATTATACAGAACGTTTCAAGAAAATTTTGAAAAATGCGGGCGACGAATTCTATATGGAAATTCGTGATTTTGATGAGCATCAGTTTTATATAAACAATTGCTGCCTGATTTTGAGCAGTTATTATCATCAAAATATCGATTTCAACAAACCTTTTTTCTATGATATTCCTGATGAAGATGGCGTAGAAAAACATTATCGTATTTTATACAATGCTGATTTTATGGAGATTTCTCCATCTGAAAATGCACCGGAGCTTACTCAAAATGATATTGATCTTTTGATTGATAATTATAATGATATTGATTTATGGAAATCTAAATTTCCGCCGGGAAGCTGGATTTTAAAAGGTTTTGGAATTGTTTCTTTATTTGATGCTACTACAGAAAGTGCTATCTCTAATTTAAAAAGCAGTTTATTAAAACCAGAAGCAAAAACGGTAGCTTCTAATGAAATTTTGACTAATATTTTTAAATCAATATTTAAAATTTCGAATTTAAAAGTCGGTTTTATCATTTACAATGCTGAAGACGAAAAATTCATCAGGCCTGCTAAATATGACAGGCAAATTGAAAGTTTTTTACTTTCTACTGATCAGGAAGTCGATTGTAATAATGCTTTTTTTGGATGTTCGTTTGAGAACTTATTAGATAAAAAGGAACCTTTCGTAATTTCTAATGTCAAAAAATTCATAGAAGAATCTTCTAATAAAAGACTTGGTGAGCATTTATTAAAGCAAGGAATTCAAAGCTGTGTTTTTGCACCTGTTGTAAAAGACGGCCATTTGCTTGGTGTTGTAGAGTTAGTTTCTGAAAATCCAAGAGATTTAAACAGTGTTAATGCGACCAAACTAGAATTGGTTTTACCCTATTTAACAGATACTATTGATCGCTACAATACAGATATGCAACATCAGGTTGAGGCGATTATTCAGCGTGAATACACAACAATTCACCCAAGTGTGTATTGGAAATTTAAAAAAGAATCACAAAATTACTTTCAGAATACAAATCATACTAAAGATTATATTTTTAAGGAAATTGTGTTTAAAAATGTTTTTCCGTTATACGGGCAAATCGATATTAAAAGTTCATCTGAACACCGAAATGAAACGGTTAAAATTGATTTGAAAAATCAGTTAACGGCTCTTTTGGAAATTTTTGATAATCAGAAACCAAATTCGAACCTGGTTCTTTTAGAACAAAGAAAATTTGAATTGGAATCGCTTCGTACTGAATTGGATTTTCCGCTAAAAGCAGATACTGAACAACATATCCAACGTTATATTGAAGAAGAAATTCATCCGATATTAAAGAATACCAAAGACAATGCTAAAAATAAAAAATTAGAAGAATTGTACTTTGAAACTCTCGATGAAAAAACGGGAATGTTTTACAACGAAAGAAAGAAGTTTGATAATGCGATGTCGATTATTAACAAGAGACTGGCTTCTGTTTTAGATAGAAAACAAATCGAAGCGCAACAAATTTATCCGCATTATTACGAACGTTTTAAAACGGATGGCGTTGAGCATAATCTATATATTGGAGCTTCGATTTCGCCAACAAAACCTTTTGATATTATGTATTTGCATAATCTGCGTTTGTGGCAATTGCAAACGTTGTGCGAAATGGAATTAGAACATCATCAGCTTAAAGAATCACTTCCGTACGAATTGGATGTGACTTCGCTGATTCTGGTTTTTAGTCAGCCGCTTTCTATTCGTTTTAGAATGGATGAAAAACGTTTTGATGTTGACGGAACTTACAATGCAAGATATGAAGTCGTAAAAAAACGAATTGATAAATCGAACATTAAAGGAACGAATGAACGTATTACTGAAAAAGAAAAAATTACGATTGTGTATTCGCAAAACAGCGAAGAGGCAGAATATTTAAAATATATTAAATACCTGCAACACAAGAAAATTCTTGAACCGGCTATTGAACAATTTGAAGTTGAAGATCTTCAGGGTGTTTCCGGCTTAAGAGCCATTCGCGTAAAAGTGATTAACAATACTGCGAATCCTGCAACGAAAAAAATCACGTATCAGGATTTATTAGATGAGCTTAACTAATTTAGTTTGCTTTTTTAAATTGAAGCTTTGTCAAAGTTTAAAACTTTGACAAAGCTTTTTTGTTTTCACATATTAAAGTCTATTTTTCTATGTGTTTAAAATATCGATTAAGAAAATTAAATTGATTTAAAAGCAATTACAAAGGCAATTACGGTAATAATAATACCAACCATAAAAAAGTTATAAGCAATTCGCAGCAAATTATATTTTCGCTGTAAAACCAATCCCAGATAATATAAATCTTTAATCATGTTCGAGTAAAGATAATCTCTGTCTTTCATCATTTCGTTCATGGCCCAATCATATTCTTCTAAAGGCATTTTGTAGAAATTTCCAAAAAACAACAAATTAATTTTTTTATTCTCGATATCTTCTCTCGTAAAAACTCCTGAAGTTACTTTTGGACGTGTTGATAGAATTGCAAAAATAATCGTAATTACACTAGACATCAACATAATAAATGTCGGAATAACTAAATGTGCATTTTTCGGGCTGTCTAATTTTGGAATTATAGATGAAAGTGCAATCGAAATAATAATCGCATTTACAGATAATAAAATATTTGCTTTACTGTCAGCAATTCCGCTCAAGCGCGTATGATTTCCGAGTGTAACACGAAATAAGGTATCAACTCCGCGATCCGGTTTTTCTATTTTATTTTTCTTTTTTTCTTCTTCTTCAATTTTTTCAGAAGTTTTCTTTTCTTGTTTATCAATTTTCTTTTGTACAAGAATTAAGTTTTTCTCTTTAATGGGCTGCCATTTTTTCAGCGCATAATTAGTATAAAAGCGGTGTTTGTTCAATAAAAAATTTAAATTCTCCTTTGTCCACTCCGTATTCGAAAAACTAATATTCCAAGTGTTTTTTAACTCAAGTCGCAATAATTCGCAAGTTGTAAAATATTCAGGTCCCACTAAATGAGCAAAATCTGCATCTTTAATTATTTTTTCTAAATGCGTTTTGGGCACATATTCTTTAACGGTTGCCAAAATCAAATTAGACACATTTGCTATAAATTCATCAGATTGTCCATGCTCCTTTAAAAATTTTGAAGCAAATTTCACACTTTCTTCTTCATGTTTTTCAAAGCCTTCAATATATCCTGTATCATGAAACCAAGCGGCTACTAAAAGTGTTTCTTTTTCATCTGTTCCTACATCTTCTTTTTTAGACAATGTTTTTACTGCATTTACTACAGATAAAGTATGGTTAAAATTATGGTAAGAATATAGATTAGAAAGTTTATCTTTGAGTAAATTACTGACGAAATCTTCTGATTGTTCTATTAGATTCATGGAGAATTTTTTTATATACCACTAAATTATGAAATTGTTTTTGGATAACCATTTTATTACTAAGATTAAAAATTTTTCTTTAGTAATTACACTGTCTTTACTCAGTTCGTGCGCAACGCACAAAGCGCAATATGGCAAAAATGTTAGTGCAAACGAAACAGATAATGCTACAGACTCTATAAAAATTGCTCATACTATTTATTTAGTTGGAGATGCTGGAAATGCCGATGAAGAGCAGGCGCAACAAACTTTAGAGTTATTACATACAAAACTAAAAAAATCAAATAAAAAAGCAACTTTATTATTTTTAGGCGACAATATATATCCAAAAGGTTTTCCGAGCAATGACGATGCTGCTGAAAAAGCTTTGGCAGAAACAAAACTTACAAATCAATTAAAATTAACGAAAGGATTTAAGGGAAAAACTGTATTTATTCCCGGAAATCACGATTGGTACAGTGGTATTAAAGGCCTTGAACTTCAGTCTGATTTTGTTACCAAATACCTTAACGACAAAAAAGCATTTTTACCACGAAAAGGCTGCCCGATTGAAGATGTGAAAATTGACAGTACAGCTACTTTAATTACAATTGATAGCGAATGGTTTCTTGAAGAATGGGATAATCACCCAACGATTAATGACAATTGCGACATAAAAACAAGAGAAGATTTTTTTGATGAATTAGAAAATCTTTTAACTAAAAATCAGGAAAAAACAGTTGTTGTGGCCATTCATCATCCTTTGATGAGCAACGGAACTCACGGCGGACAATTTTCTTTAGAAAAACAATTATTTCCTTTAGAGAACAAAATCCCGCTTCCTGTAATTGGTTCTTTTATCAATTTATTGCGAAAAACGTCCGGAATTAGTCCGCAGGATATTCAAAACAAGCAATATACAATTTATGCCAAGCGAATAAAGACACTTTTGCAAGGTCAGAAAAATGTAATTGTAGTTTCCGGCCACGATCATAACCTTCAATACGTTAATAAAGAAAACATTAAGCAAATTATTAGCGGTGCAGGTTCTAAATCTGAAGCGGCAAGAGCTATAAACCCAACCGAATTTTCATACGGCGGAAATGGTTACGCCACGCTTACTTTATTTAAAAGCGGTGATGCAAAAGTGACCTTTTTTGGAAATGAAAACAATAAGGAAAAAATGCTTTTTGAACATGAAATCATAAAAGCAAAAGAGATAAACTGGTCTGCAGGTGTAGACAATAAATTTCCTGCAACGGTTACAACTTCTATTTATTCTAAAAAAATGACGGACAAAAGTTTATTTCATAAATTTTTATTCGGGCAACATTACAGAAAATATTACAGCTTGCCAATTAGTGCAAAAACGGCAACTTTAGATACTTTAATGGGCGGTTTAAAACCGATTCGCGAAGGCGGAGGACATCAGTCTGTTTCTTTAAGAATGTCTGATCCTAAAGGAAGAGAATACGTAATGCGCGCCATGAAAAAAAGTGCAACCGTATTTTTACAATCTGTAGCGTTTAAAGATCAATACATTGTAAATGATTTTGAGGATACTTATACAGAGAATTTCCTGTTAGATTTTTACACAACTTCTCATCCTTATGCGCCTTTTGTAATTGGCAATATGGCAGATCATTTGGGTATTTCGCATACGAATCCGATTTTATATTACATTCCGAAACAAAATGGATTAAAAGAGTTTAATTCAAATTTTGGAGATGAATTATATATGGTTGAAGAAAGACCGGCCGATAATCATTTAGACGGAAAAAACTTCGGAAATCCAAGCAATATTATCAGTACAGAAGATATGATGGCGAATCTTCATAAAGATGAAAAATATTCTGTAGATGAAAAAGAATATATAAAAGCCCGTTTGTTTGATATGTTGATTGGCGACTGGGACAGGCACAGCGATCAGTGGCGTTGGGGCGAATATAAAAAAGGTGACAAAGTTATCTATAAACCTATTCCGCGCGACCGTGATCAGGCTTTTGCCAAATACGATGGAGCTCTGCTTTCGATCTTAATGAACATTCCTGCACTTCGCCATATGCGTCCTTTCAAAGACAAAATTAATAACGTAAAATGGCTGAGTAGAGAACCTTATCCAATGGATTTGGCTTTTTTGAGAACCTCAGATGAAAAAGACTGGATTGAACAAGCTAAATTTATTCAGGAAAATTTATCAGACAGTGATATTGATAATGCTTTTAAAAGCATGCCCAAAGAAGTTCAGGATGAAACGATTGACGAGATTAAACGAAAACTGAAAAACAGAAAAAAAGACCTTCAAAAATACGCTTCTGAGTATTCTGATGTTTTAAGCAAAACCGTTATGATTGCCGGAACAGACAAAAAAGACAAATTTGTTTTGAATCATAATGCCAGAAAAAGTATTGAAATTAATGTTTACAGAGTTAAAAAAGACGGTGACGAATTAGTTTACACTAAAACAGTAACAGATGCCAAAACTAAAAATCTTTGGATTTACGGCTTAGATGATACCGATGTTTTTGAAGTTACAGGAAATGAAAAATCGAGAATAAAAATTCGCTTAATTGGCGGTCAAAATAATGATACCTATAATATTGAAAATGGACGAAAAGTAATTGTTTACGATTTTAAATCTAAAAACAATACTTATAATCTTGATTCTAAAACGCAAACGCAACTTACAGACGATTACGATGTTAATTTATACAATTTTCAGAAGCCTAAATACAATGTAGTTTCCGGTCTTCCAAATATTGGTTTTAATCCGGATGATGGCGTAAAAGTTGGTATCAATCTGAATTATACAGTTAATAATTTCAAGCAAAACCCGTATACACAAAGACACGTTATTAATGCTTTCTATTATTTTGCAACGGGCGGTTTAGAGTTTAATTACGTAGCGCATTTTCCTGGATTATTGGGCAAATGGGTTATTGATGTTGAATCGCTTTACACGACTCCAAATTTTGCCATGAATTATTTTGGATATGGAAATGAAACGGTAAACAATGATGATGATCTGGATATGGATTATAATCGTGTTCGTATTCGAAAATTTAATGTTTCGGGCGCAATAAGACATGTTGGCCGTTATGGAAGTGAGTTTAGCATACAGCCCATTTTTCAAAGAATGACCGTTGAAGAAACAGAAAATAGATTTATTGACACACCAAATATTATAAATCCGAATGTTTTTGACTCTCAAAACTTTGGTGGCTTAAAAGTAAAATATCAATTTAAAAATTCTGATTTTGCTGCAAAACCGACTTTGGGAATGTATTTTATGATTGCCGGAACCTGGACAACAAATCTGGATGATACCAATAAAAATTTTCCAACGCTGGAAAGTATTTTAGGTTTTACGCATAAAATTGATCACAACGGGAAATTAGTTTTAGCCACTTACCTAAAAGGGAAAGCTATTTTAAATAATAACTATGAATTTTATCAGGGTGCAACTTTGGGTGGCGATACTGATTTGCGTGGTTATAGAAATGAGCGCTTTTTAGGGAATTCTTATTTTTCTCAAAGCTCTGATCTAAGATTGAGTATTGGAAAAATTCGACGCACAATTGCTCCTTTTACTTACGGAATATTGGGTGGTTTTGATTATGGAAGAATTTGGCTTGATGGTGAAGATTCTAAAAAATGGCACCAGGATTACGGTGGCGGACTTTGGCTGAATGCTATTAATGTTATAACAGCAAGAATTTCTTATTTTAAATCTCCTGATGAAGTAGGAAGAGTTATTTTTGGAGCGGCATATAGCTTCTAAGAGAGGTTCAAAGGCTCACAACGACAAAAGTTCAAAGCTTTTTTTAGCTAGTCACAAATTTTTACTTATTTTTTAAATTATAATTCGTAAAAATTTGTGTAATTCGTAGCTAAAACTTTGTTGCTCTGCGCCTTTACCTCTTTGGGCCTAAAAAAACAGAAGCTTAAACTACTTTAATCTAAACTCATACATTTTACCTCCTACTTTGTTTGTTTTTTCGTCGGCTATAAGTAAAGTATTGTTGTCTTTAAAAACGATAGCTTCTTTTTGAGTGAAGTTGTTTAGTTTTATTTCGGTTTGTGTTCCTTTATGAAATAAATCTCCTTTGAAATCTTTAAATAAAACTATTTTGTCGTGACTTAACAAAACTACTTTTTTGCCGTCGGGACTAATTGTTGCGCTTGTTAAAACACAATGATTATAATTATTACAGGTTTTGAACTCTCCTATTTTTGTTGCTTTTTGAGTTCCTGGAGCATTTTTAATTTTGTAAATAAAAGCAGTTCCGTCAAAATTTTTACTTCGGTTTTTGGTAAAAAGGTAAAAATAACCTGTGTGTTCAAAAAAGCCTTCAACATCATAAAACATTTCTTTTTTCTTTGGAGGAAATTCAGTTTGTTCCGAATATGAAAACGAAATTTTATATTCGGCTACAGCCAAATCTTTATTCAATTGGTTTTTGGCAACTTTATAAATGCACAAATCCCTGCGTTCATTATCGTTATTTCCAAAATCTCCAATATAGATATTTCCATTTTTGTCTTTCGTAATGTCTTCCCAATCGACATTTGTGGCATTGCTAATTGTAATTGTTTTAGCTAATTTTCCGTCTGAATTAAGAGCATAAATTGCATTTTTATTGCCGCTGTCTTCTAAAGTATAAATAAGTTTGTTCTCTGGAAAATAAGTAATTCCTGAAACTTCTTTCAGCTTTTTAGGAAGCGAATAAAGTTCTGTTAATTCATTATCTGATTGTTGTTGGCAAGCTAATAAAGCAATGGAAGTTGCTACTAATAAAGACTTTTTCATAGATATTTTATTTTTTGTCATCCTGAGGAACGAAGGATCACAC
>LMAJ01000011.1 GCA_001507425.1 Flavobacteriaceae bacterium CRH | reverse complement strand
GTGTGATTCTTCGTTCCTCAGAATGACAAGATTGCGGAAAAAGATTGGCGATTTTGTTTGTAGCGCTACTTGTGCGATCCTTCCTCCGTCAGGATGACAAGATTACTTTTAGTCTCATTTTTGTCATCCTGACGGAGGAAGGATCACACTAGAAATTCCGTAAAGCGAATCGCCAATCTTTTTCGAGTTATCTGTGTGATTCTTCTCCCAAAGCATCGGGAGAAGAATCACAAAATTGTGGTTAAGCTTTAAAAGAAAAAATCTGCTCAATCTGCCAAATCTGCGTGAGAAAAAAATCCTTTTAATTATTAATCTCAGTAATCAGAACGACAATATTGTGTAAAAACTTTGTGCCTTAGCGCCTTCGTGGCAAAACCAAAACAAATAAGAAAACTTTAATAAATCAATCGTACGCCACTTCTGTAAAAAATAGTAATTTTGAAATTCGAAGTTCAAAAACTAAGTTATTATGAAATATCATCAAATAAGCAGCGCTCTTTTTGTAAAAAATCGCAGAAAATTTACGGCAGAAATGAAACCTAACAGTGTTGCCGTTTTCAACTCAAATGACATTTACCCAGTTAGTGCCGACAGTACTTTGCCGTTTGCACAACACAGAGATATTTTTTATCTAAGCGGTGTAGATCAGGAAGAAAGTATTTTGCTATTGTTTCCGGATGCGGCTTATGAAAATCAAAAAGAGATTCTTTTTTTGAAAGAAACCAACGATCATATTGCCGTTTGGGAAGGTGAAAAACTAAGTAAAGACCGTGCTTTTCAGGTTTCGGGAATTAGAACGGTTTATTGGCTGCAGGATTTTCATAAAGTTTTGAACGAAATGATGACCTATGCCGATACAATGTACATTAACACTAACGAACATTACCGTGCAACTGTTGAAACTGAAACTCGCGAAGCGCGTTTTGTAAAATGGTGGAAAGAGCGTTATCCGGCACACAATGTGGCGAAAAGCAACCCAATTTTGCAACGTATTCGTTCTGTAAAAGAAAGCGAAGAAATCGATTTGATCCAGAAAGCCTGCGATATTACTGAGAAAGGTTTCCGCAGATTATTATCGTTTGTAAAACCAAATGTTACGGAATATGAAATCGAGGCCGAATTGGCGCACGAATTTATCCGTAACCGCTCTAAAGGTTTTGCTTACACACCTATTATTGCTTCTGGAAACAATGCCAACGTTTTGCATTATATCGAAAACAATCAGCAATGTAGGGCCGGAGATTTAATTTTGTTGGATGTTGCGGCAGAATATGCCAATTATTCCAGCGATATGACGAGAACGATTCCGGTTTCAGGAAAATTTTCTGATCGTCAAAAAGCAGTTTATAATGCTGTTTTGAGAGTTAAAAACGAAGCAACAAATATGTTGATTCCGGGAACGCTTTGGAAACAATATCATATTGAAGTGGGTCGAGTTATGACATCAGAATTGCTTGGTTTAGGTTTAATTGATAAAGCCGATGTACAGAACGAAAATCCGGACTGGCCAGCTTATAAAAAATATTTCATGCACGGAACTTCTCACCACATGGGACTTGACACGCACGATTACGGATTGCTTCACGAACCTATGAAAGCCAATATGGTTTTTACGGTTGAACCAGGAATTTATATTCCGGCAGAAGGTTTCGGAATTCGTTTAGAAGATAATGTTGTCATTCAGGAAAAAGGAGATCCTTTTAATTTGATGCGCAATATTCCGGTTGAAGTCGATGAGATTGAGAGTTTGATGAATTCTTAAAAAGAGAAAAGAATATAGATTATAGAATAAAGACGGCTGCAGAAATGTTGGCCGTTTTTTTTTAAACCATATAAGTTCATTTAAATTTGAACTGAATAACTGGTAATTTTAACTCAAATGAACTTATATAACTTATATGGTTTTGGCTTTTCTTATCTTTGTTATTATAATTTAAAAACGTCATTTTGAAAAATATCCTATATAAAAACACTAAAATATCCTTTACTGATTCTGGTCAGGGAAACGCAATTGTATTACTGCACGGTTTTCTTGAAAACAAAAAAATGTGGGCAGAATACATTACGCTGTTTTCAGAAAAATATCGCGTAATTGCTATTGATTTATTGGGTCATGGCGAATCTGATTGTTTGGGATATGTTCATTCTATGGAAGAAAATGCCAATGCTGTGCATGAAGTTTTAGAACATCTCAAAATTGAGAAAGCTATTGTCGTTGGGCATTCTATGGGAGGTTATGTTGGTTTGGCTTTCGCCGAATTATATCCTCAAAATATCAGGAAATTGGTTTTATTAAATTCAACTTCAAAAGAAGATACTCCGGAAAAAAAACTAAACCGAACGCGCGCTATCAAAGCTGTTAAACAAAATTATGTTGGTTTTGTAAGCCTGGCAATTGCAAATTTGTTTAGCGAAAACAACCGGACACGATTGGTCGAAGAAATTGAAAAAATTAAAACTCAGGCTTTAAAAACGCCTTTGCAGGGAGTTATTGCTTCTCTCGAAGGAATGAAAATAAGAAAAGACCGTGAAGATCTTTTGCAAAAAAATCTGTTTCCGGTTTTATTAATTTTAGGAAAAAAAGATCCGGTTTTAAATTACGAAGAAAGTATTTCTCAAATCGAAGACACCACTGCTGAACTTGTTTCATTTGATGACGGACACATGAGCCACATTGAAAACAAGGAGGAACTGAAAGTTATACTGGCCCGATTTTTTCAATAAAACCAAAACAAATTAAAACCAAAAAAGGCTGTTCAAATATATTGAAACAGCCTTTTTCTCATTGTTGGGGGCAAAAATTATAGTTTTGAAATAATATCCTTTTTGAACTTCGACAATGTCGTTTTGTTAATTCTAATTTTCAATTAATTATTGAAAACGGTATCCATTTTGCGAAGCAAAAGTCCCATTTTGCTTATATCTTTAGAAAGTAGTGCTACACAATTATCGTCCTGATCTTTATTTGCTACTACAATACCATCATTATTTTTAATCATGATTTGCTTCAGTTCTCCGTTATTAAGATCTTCAGACATTTCAAGGCTCATTTTCAATATCATGCCAATCATTGCGGCAACATTTCCGTCATATTCTAAATTAACAGATTCAAGTAAAATTCCATCAATATTAAAAATCAATCCAGATTCTGCTCCTGTCTCTTCTACCAGTGTGTTTATATCAACCATGTCGTAATTTATCATTTATCTATATATCAAAGATATTTTCAATAAACATAATTGACCGATAAACAGTTGTTAAAAAATAAAGACTTCTAACTTATTGAGTTAGTTTTGTTTATCTTTTAATTTTTAGCAATCTTTAAAATAAGATTCTCAAAAAAAATTAACAGAAAAAATAGATT
Source organism: Flavobacteriaceae bacterium CRH (assembly GCA_001507425.1). GTDB lineage: Bacteria > Bacteroidota > Bacteroidia > Flavobacteriales > Flavobacteriaceae > Flavobacterium. Next base: position 152,502 of record LMAJ01000011.1, on the reverse strand, counting down.
TATTGATATTTCTTTAATTTTGTTCCGTAAAATTCATTTATAAAATTAAGATTTACAACGAAAGTATGTTTAATCGAAGTTTTTCATAACTTTGCAAAAATTTTATCAAATGAAAACTGTAGAAGAATTAAGATTTGACCTAAACGTAAAACTGATGAAGTTCAGAAGGTTTCGTTTTGAAAATGGACGTCTGAATAATCCCGACTCTCAAGAACCTGAAAAGAAAGGTTTTTTCAAAAAAATATTTAGTTAAAAACTACTTACAAAAAAGCTGAAATCCTCAATGAGAGTTTCAGCTTTTTTCTTTTGTAAAACAATATCTAACAAATTCTACAAAGCCAATTCATCAAAAAAACGGATTACATTTTAAACTTTATAATTCTTTTTTACAATCTCCAGTCAAACCAGTCAAAACGAAATAGAATCGGGATTATTTTTCATTTCCTAAAATAAATTTAAACTAATTTATTAGCTTTCCATTTAATTTCAGACAAAGAAATTCATCACTTAAAATGCACTTCATTTTTTCATTTAAACGAGTTTAAATTGTCCAATATTAGCAAAAAGTGTTTATACTTTCAATTTCTATAAAAACAGAAAACGTCAGTAAATTGATATATTTTAATTTATTTTTTCTTCGAATGGAATTGAGGCATCAAAAATTTCCTGCAGCAATAAAGCAATTTCTTCTAAGTAATTTTTGAGAATTTCTGAAGTCACCGTACTATTTAATTCCTTCTCTTCTTTAAAACCAAAAGGCAGAAATCCTGATTTTAGGTTTTTAAACGAAATAATTCCAACTTCAATCGGAACGCCTTTCGCTTCATTTTCAAACATGAAAGCATAAGCCAAAACCTGAATAATTTTATCGTTTTTAAGCTCTTGCGTTAATCCGTTCCATGATTTCAATACAACATTGGCCTTTTCGACTTTTCCGGTCTTATAATCGATAATTCTTATTTTTCCGTTACGAAGTTCAATCCTATCAACATTTCCCTTAATTAAAACCGGAAAAGGCAAACCAGGATGCTTAAATTCACGTTCAAATGTTTGTTCTAAAGCAATTATCTGAATAGCATCACCATCGCGAATAGATTCTAATTCCATTTTCAGGAAATTAGAAACATTTCGTTTAGCGACTTCAAAGGCTAAAAGATTTCGGCCTTTTTTAATTTCACCTTCTTTATAAACCAATTTAAATTGTTTTAAAACCTCATCATCTAATAACTTAAAACAATTAGAAATATCGGTTTCAGAAATAAATTTACCAATAAAAGGTTCGTATAATGCTTTTAAAGTTTCGTGAATTATAGTTCCGAGCGTATTCAAAGCGATGTTTTCCTCAACTTCCTCCACTTCACGAATACGAAGTATTTTTTGAAAATAAAAATCTATCGGATTTCGAATATAACTTGTCAATGCCGATGGGGAAAAACCTGCCACAGCGATTTCTCTTAACCGCTCCATAACTGCACCAGATTTTGGAATAACCATAGGCTGATATGCTGTACTTGGCAAAGAGGGATTATAGATATCAAAAGTAAGGTTGTGCTCAGGCTGCTTTTCGACTTCTAGCTGTGTAATAAAACGACTGCGCTCGCCGGCATCTAAACCATCATTTTCGGTATTGTAAATAAGGTATATATTTTTAGCTCTTTGCAATAAATGATAAAAGTGATACGTATAAATAGCGTCTTTTTCTTTAAATGTTGGCAAACCTAATTCGCGTTTAACATCATAAGGAATAAATGAATTTTGAGATTTTCCTGCAGGAAACTTTCCTTCGTTCATAGAAGTAACAATAACGGTATCAAAATCTAAAACACGACTTTCAAGAACACCCATAATTTGCAAACCACGCAAAGGTTCTCCTTCAAAAGAAACTTCGGCGACATCTATAACTTGTTTATAAATGGCATATAAAGTATCTATGTTGTCAATATGTTGATGCTGCGAATAGTAATTGATTAATTTATTAATGACTTTAAAAATAGCATACACAAATGCTTTTGCTATTTTTTCTTCTTCATTATCATTATCGAAATTTTCTTTTATTAAAAGCAAAAGTGCCGAAATGTTTTCAAGAACATTTACTGCACCATTTTCCCACTTTTGAAATAATAACTGAAATAGATTTGACGGATTATTTGCAAGTTCAATAAGCCTGTTGTGGGTAATAAAAGTATAATTATTTTCCTTGATAATTTTTACCAGATTATTTGCTTTTGCATAAGGCTCTACTAACGGATGCGTTAAAATATCGAGAACATCTTTATAATAAAAAACATAGCTTTCGCCTTTTCTTGAAAGTGCGTTTGTATGCATTTTAAATAATTTGGCAATCAATATTTGCGACGGGTTATTCTTGCTCGAATATCCCATAGTAATATTCAAAGCTCCCACAGAAGATGGCAGCGAATATAAAACCGGCATTAATAGATTTTCTTCACCAAGAACAATCGCGACTTTATCTAGTGATGTTTCAGGGTTTTCATTTATTATATTCTCTATAATATTGCCGGCTAATTTAGCCTGTCCAATGGTTTTTGGAGTTCCTATTACCTGGATGTTTTTAGATTGAGAAAAATCATCTACAATCCACTCAAAATGATTTGATTTATAGTGTTTCCAGCTTTCTTTAAAACGACGAACAAAAAGTCCGGCATCGTGATAAGGATCATTTAAAAAAGCTTGATCAACATCCCAATAAATTTTAGCCTGATCAAGAGCCAAAAGATGTTGCACTATTTTTTCTTCGGCTGCATTTAAAGCATTAAAGCCAGCAAAAACATAATTACGATTTGAAATTGTATTCGAAAAATGATTTAGATTATTAACCGCTTCACGGTAAATTAAACCCTGATAGCCAATCAATTTATTTAGTAAATGATTATATAATGAATCATAATACAAGGGAAGAAGTTTCCAGAAGTCGATATAATTTTCTAAAAGCTTCGTTTTATTTTCTACTTCTATTCCCCATTTTTTAATATCTTCAATATCTTTCAAATAAGATAAAACATGAGATGGTTCTAACAAATAGCGGTCTATCTCATTAAAATCCTGCAAAAGGGTTTTGGCCCAATTGGCAAATAATTCAAATGATTGCTGATTTTGTTTTTCTGTTACAGAGAGATAAACTTCATAGAACTCAAAAAGGAGCTCTATAGAATCAATAGATCTAATTGAAGCAACATCCTGCACAAAATCTTCGATACTAATTATTTCAGGAGAAAGAATAGTTTGTTTTGTTTCTTTTTTCAAAGCTTCTATCAAAAAAACTTTAGCTCTTTTGTTAGGAAGAATAATAGTTGTTTCAGCTAATTTATTCGAATAATCCTGAATTATAACCGCTGCAATTTTTTCGAGAAAAGAAATATTTACCATTTGATAAAAATAAAAAAAGCCATTCAATTAAGAATGGCTTTTCTGTATTATTTACAAAGTAAATTATAGTTTACCTTGGTATTTAGAACCAATATGTTTGATTTCAGTTCTTCTGTTTTGTGCTTTACCTGCAGCAGTTTTGTTACTTGCAACTGGTACAGTAGATCCAAATCCTTTAGCAACTAAGTTCTCAGGGTTAACACCTCTTTCGATCAAAGCATTCATTACAGCGTTTGCTCTGTCTTCAGAAAGTTTTTGGTTAACTTTAGCAGAACCAGTACTATCTGTGTGTCCTTCAACACTGAATTTTGCGTTTGGATAGTTTTTAAGGATTTCTTTAATAGCTTCTAATCTAGCTGGAGTTTCAGTATCTCCTGTTTTGAAAGTAGCTTTTCCTGTATTAAAGTAAACCGCTCTAGCTTGAACTTTAAGATCTTCTAATGCTTCAGAAGTAACTTCTGGACATCCTCTGTTTGAAGCAGGACCTGCAACTGTAGGACAATCATCATCTTTGTCTAAAACACCATCTTTATCAGCGTCTAAGAAAGGACAACCACCATTTTCTTTAGGACCAGCAACTGTAGGACATTTGTCATCTTTATCAGCGATTCCGTCTCCGTCAGCATCTGGACAACCTTTTAAAGCAGCTAAACCAGCAACATCTGGACAAGCATCATCTTTATCAGCAATTCCGTCTCCGTCAGTATCAGGACATCCGTTTAATGCAGCTAAACCAAATACATCTGGACAAGCATCACTAGCGTCAACGATTCCGTCTCCGTCAGTATCAGGACAACCATTGAATTGTTTTAAACCAGCAACATCTGGACAAGCATCGTCTTTGTCATAGATTCCGTCTCCGTCAGTATCTTTTCCGCCAAATTTGAAGATAAGACCTGCAGTGTGTTGGAAATGAGATGGAGCATCCGGAGCACCAAGTGCATCTTGTCTGTCTCCACTAACTGACCATTTGTATTTTGAAGCAAGTTCAAGACCAATAGCATCAGTAAACCAGAAAGTTAAACCAACACCTGGGTTAACTGTTCCAAAGCTACTGTCTCCGAAGAAAGTGTAACCTCCACCAACAGATAACGAAGGATCGATTACTTTAGATTTGATAATTTCTTTGAAGCTATATTTAATAGTAGCATCAATTCCATAATACATCAAATCACCAGGATTAGTAACAACATTTCCTCTTGAATCGCTAGCAGGATTTGCAGGATCAAAAGTAACATATTTATCAATTTTGTTTACAGACCCTTGTAAACCTAAAGAGAAACCACTACCTACGTATCTAGACACACCAATGTAAGATAAAGAAGGAAGAATATTCCAGTTGTCTTTTACAGCGAATGGCTGAGAAAAATGTTGATCAAAGAATCCACTTCCTGACCCAGAACTTGTTCTAGTATCAACGGCATTAACCCCAAAAGAGATCGCCCATGGATTGTTACTGTCTTGCGCGTGAGAAGTTAAACCCATCACCATCATTACAGCAACTAAAAGTTTGTTAAGATGTTTCATACTTAATTTTTTTAATTACAATTTAGTTAATTACAGACAAAAGTAACACCAAAATTTTTAAATACAAAATGAAATGTTAAAAAAAACCTACAAAAATTGCCGTATATGGAAATTATATAACTTTTAACATTTTACCAACAACTATAAAAGCAGCTATAGCTCTGTCTAAGTGCTCTTTGGTATGTGCAGCCGATAATTGAACTCTAATTCTGGCCTTTTCCTTAGGAACTACAGGAAAGAAAAATCCAATTACATACACTCCTTCTTTTAAAAGTTCGTTTGCCATGGTCTGAGATAACTTAGCATCGTATAGCATAACAGGTACAATTGCCGAATCTCCATCAATAATATCAAAACCAGCTTTTTTCATTCCGGCTTTAAAATAATTAGTGTTCCATTCTAATTTATCACGCAGAGAAGTATCTTTTTCTAACAATTCAAAAACCTTAATCGAAGCACCTACAATAGCTGGGGCAAGCGAGTTTGAAAACAAATATGGACGTGAACGCTGACGCAACAATTCGATAATTTCTTTTTTAGCGGTTGTATAACCTCCCATTGCTCCGCCTAAAGCTTTACCAAGTGTTCCGGTTATAATATCAACTCTTCCCATTACACCTTTTGCTTCAAGCGTACCTTTTCCGGTTGCTCCAATAAATCCGGCAGCGTGACATTCATCAACCATTACCATGGCATCATATTTATCAGCCAAATCGCAAATTTTATCTAAAGGCGCTACTACTCCATCCATTGAGAAAACCCCATCAGTAACAATCAGTTTAAAACGCGCACCAGCCTCATTTGCTTTAATTAATTGTTGCTCCAGATCTTCCATATTGCTATTTTCATAGCGATAACGAGCCGCTTTACATAAACGAACTCCGTCTATAATTGAAGCATGATTTAAACTATCAGAAATAATTGCATCATTTTCTCCCAATAAAGGTTCAAAAACACCTCCATTAGCATCAAAAGCAGCTGCATAAAGAATGGTATCTTCTGTACCGTAAAAATCAGCAATCTTTTTTTCTAATGTTTTATGAATATCCTGTGTTCCACAAATAAAACGAACGGACGACATTCCAAAACCATGTGTATCCATTGCATCTTTAGCTGCCTGAACCACTTCAGGATGTGATGAAAGGCCCAAATAATTATTGGCGCAAAAGTTTAAAACTTTTTCTCCTGTTGAAATAGTAATTTCAGCATCCTGAGCTGAAGTTATAATACGTTCTTTTTTGAAAATCCCGTTTTCTTCAATCGTTTGCAGCTCACTTTGCAAATACTCTTTAATTTTACCGTACATTTTTATATATTTAATATGTTAAAAATTAACAAGTTATCGCTCGTCATCTCTTTAACATCTGATTAATTTTATCACAAATTTACCACATCGATTTCGGTTCCAATATACACTAAAGCCCTTTTTAACACTTTGTATCCTAAATCTTCAATAGCATCCTGATATTCTTGAATTTGTTTTGTGTATTTTGAGTTTATTGCACCCGTTTTATAATCTAGCAAGTAGGCTTCTTTATTTTGAGTCAGAACAATTCGGTCCGGCTTCAAAATCTTACCTTCTTTCTGAACAATTGTTTGCTCGTTTAAAATCGTATTTGCGCCATCAAAACAAACACTTAATTCCGTGTGATTTACAATTTCATCAAGCGTTTTCTTTACTTTTTCAATCTGATCAAAAGTAACTAAACCATTTTCAATTGCTTTTGTAATTGCCAAATCAACATCTGATTTATCTTTTACAAAAGCCAAAATTTCATGAATTATATTTCCATAAGAAATTGCTTCTTGTTGATGTGTTCCCCACATTAAAGATTCTTTCTGAGCAATTTTAATATTTTTCGGATTTAAAACCTCAGAAACTATCGGGATTGTTTTTACCAAATCTACAGTTTCACCAGAGGGAGAAAGTTTTACTTTATTTCCAAATTCATATTCTAATTTTTCCGGATCATAAACTCCTTTGTTCATTAAATATTTAATAAAAAAAGAAGCCATATTACTCGGGAATTCGCCGTCTTTTCTTTCTTTTATAGCTTGAGAAATAATATACAATTGTTCTTCGGCGCGCGTTAATGCAACGTATAAAACATTAATATTATCAAGCAATTCTTCCTGTTTTTTTAAATTAAAAACCATCGAAGCACTTTCCCCAAAACCTTCAACCGCACTACTGTTATCAATTAGCGCTTTTGGAACTCCCAAATCAGCATCTTCGGTATCGAGCCATAATTTATCTTTTGGCTTTCTGTTATAATCTTCTTCGGCAAAAGGCATAATTACAACAGGAAATTCTAAACCTTTCGATTTATGAATGGTCATAATTCGAACCGCATTATTTCCTTCGGGAGACGGAATACTAAATTTATGTGCGTTTTTGTCCCAATAACCCAAAAAGTCAGCAATTCCGGCTTGGTTTCTAATATCACGCTCTAAAACGATATCCAGGAAATATTGCACATAAGCATTTCCTTCAGAAGGAAGTACGAATTTTGAAATGATAATTTCTACAGCTTCGTACAATGATTTTTTTCGAATATTTTCAAAAGAAAGTGAAACATCAAAAGTTAAAAGCCATTTCTCAAAATCATTTTCAATTCGCTGAGCCATTCCTTTTGCAATAAAATCATGAATTGGCATTCCAATTTTGATCGTATTTGCTAAAAAGTGCAGAAAATTAGCTTTTGCTTCAAGATCGATACTATTGTTGAGATATTTAAGCAAATGAATAATGAGGCGAACTTCTGTCGCATTTTGAATCATTAAAGTTTCTGAAGATAAAAGCGGGATATTCTGCTCGGTTAAATAATTTGCAATCGCAATTCCCTGATCTCTTTTTCGAGTTAAAATTACAATGTCTTTATATTCAAAACCTTCACGAACCACATTTTGAATTGTATTTAAAGTTGCTAAAACATATAAATCTGATTTTTCTACAACTTCGTCTTCATCGGCAAAATCATTTTTTTCGATTATTGGCAGAAAAGAGACATTTACATATCCGCCTTTTTTAGAATTGGTATTCTGAAAACTATGATTTTCGTATAAATCTTTATAATCTTCGTTTGAAAATTCGGTCGAAATCAGTTTAAAAAAGGCATTATTAAAATCAATTACTTCGCTGTAACTTCTGTAATTAGTATTTAAATGTTCAATTGATTTATCAGGATTATTAAACGGATTTATGTCTTTACTTAATTCAATAAATTGTTCTGCTTTTCCTCCGCGCCAGCGATAAATAGACTGTTTGGGATCTCCAACAATCATAAGCGTTCCCTTATTTCCTAAATCGTCCTGACCGGAAAGTGCGTTATCGATTAATGGAATTAAATTTTGCCATTGCATCTCTGAAGTATCCTGAAATTCATCAATAAAAAAATGACGATATCTTTCGCCTAATCGTTCGTAAATAAAAGGCGCAGGCTGATTCTGAATTTCACGATGGATAATCGCATTGAATTCTGAAATCGATAAAATATTTTGTTCTGATTGTATTTTCGCCAATTCATTACTAACGGTATTTAATAATGAAAGCGGCGTTATGTTTTTTAAGAAGGCTTTGTAAAAATCTCTTTTTTCGAAATTTTTATAGATTTTTTCTAAGGCCTGAAGAAATTCAGGAATAAGATTTTCTATTAAAGCTCTGTCTTTTGCCGTTTTATTAATCGCTATATCTTCAAATTCATGAAAAGTTTTATTTCTGGGATTGAATTTTCCGTCCCGAATACTTTCTAAATGATTAGGAAAAGTTCCTCTTGAAAATGATTTTAAATCAATTCCGTTGTTTTCAATCACTGAAAGAAGCTGTGTTGCAAACGCTCCATTTTCTTTTTCCAAATCAGCACACAGGGCTGACATTTTCTTTTTTATTGCAACAAATTCTTCGATAGAAGTATCCTGAAAATGCGAAATCTCGTTTCGGTTGTTTTCATTTAAAACCAATCTTCCTGTTTCCAGAATTTCACGAGAAACATCCCAACTTTTATCATCGTCGGTTTTTTCCATCGTAAAATCGATCAGCAATTTTGTCAGCGTTTCGTCTTGTCCGGCTTGCGCAATAATAGCATCAACTGCTTCAATTAATAAATTTTCGGTATCCAGAGTAACCTCAAAAGTCATTGGCAGATTTAAATCATGCGCAAAAGCACGAATGACTTTATGTGTAAATTTATCGATGGTAGAAATATCAAAAGCAGCATAATTATGAATAAGGTGCTTAATGATACTCTGCGATTTTGTTTTGATTTTAATTACCGAAAGTCCGGTCGCCTGAGATAAATCGTCCATTAAATCTCTGGCTTTCGCCGAAGGCTCGTCTTTGGCAAATTCAGACAAACTCCCAACGATACGACTTTTCATTTCATGAACCGCTTTATTGGTAAAAGTTATCGCCAGAATATTACGATAAGCATCGTTTTTAGGAGATGAAAGAATAATTTTTAGATATTCTTTAACCAAAGTATAGGTTTTTCCTGAACCTGCAGACGCATCATAAATAGAGAAAGACGTGCTTTGCATAAGTTTGGTTTTTGTATTTGTAAAAATAGCACATTAAATATTAAATCCCAATAAGGTGAAATTCCAAATTCCAATCTGTATGCTGTAAATAGAAATTCCAAATTCCAATATATTGCTGCTATGAAAGCTTCAAATATTGGAATTTGGAATTTATTTTTCTTGAAATTTTAAATAATTATGTGGTTTTGGGAAATGCCCTTTTATTAAAAACCAATAAAATTCCAACTCCCGTAGAAATCGCCATATCGGCAACATTAAAAATAGCATTAAAAAACATAAAATGTTTACCTCCAAAAAAAGGCATCCAAGTTGGCAAATCACCTTCCCAAATAGGAAAATAAAACATATCTACTACTAAACCATGAAACCAGGTTCCGTATGGCTGAGGAGAAAAAAGTGTTGCAAGATTATGTGTACTGTCATCAAAAATAACTCCGTAGAAAACAGAATCTATAATGTTTCCGGCGGCTCCGGCAAAAATTAAAGCTATTGCGACGATCAAATATGTAGAATGACGTTTTTTAATTGCATCAGCCAGCCAATATCCAATTCCGAATACAGCAAAAATCCTAAAAACGGTTAAAATCAATTTACCATATTCGCCAGGAATTTTTGTTCCCCAAGCCATTCCTTCATTTTCAATAAAATGAATTCTAAACCAGTCAAAAATTTTAACTTCATTATCCGGATACTGTAAAGTAAAATTGGTTTTTACATAGATTTTTGAAATCTGATCAACAAGTAAAACTAAAAATATAAGGAGATACGCTTTTCGTAATGACATTTTAATAATTTTTGATGCGCAAAAGTAACAATTTAATCAAAAAAAACGCTCCTTATGGAACGTTAATTCTTTTGTAACAAAACTTATTACTAAAGCCTGATCGTTAAACAGAATAATAACTCTATTTTTTGACATTTGTTTTAGGAGCAGTTTTTGGACTGTCTGCAAAAAATCCTGAAATAGACTTAAGCAAACCTTTACTCTCTTTTCCTGCACTGGATTTTTTAGAAGCATCCTTATCAATTTGAGCTTTTAATTTGAGTCTCATTTTCTCAAATTCTTTCATTCTACTTTCAACATCAGAGTTTACATCTTTGAATTTCAACACTTTAGCCATAATGTAAGTTTTTTATATTAAAAAATAAAATTATTTAACGGTTTCGCATTACAATGATACATAATTTAATTTATATTTGTTAATAAAATTAACACTTGTTTAATTCAAATAGATATATTTCCTTTAAATATAATGTTGATATGAGTATTTTTTAACAACTCCTCAAACTTTACCCAAAATGAATGAAATTACTTCAACCTTAAACGATTATTTGGTTACCACCAAATCTACTTCTGCATTAATTTTAAACGGAAAAGGAAAACTAATCACTTCCCTCCACATTGATTACGGAGACAGTATTGCCGTAATGAGTGCTGCAATTTTATCTATGAGTGAAAAATTTGTTTCTGATTTAGAAAAGGGAACCCTTAAACAACTATTTTTGAAAACGACCGAAGGAGTTGTTATTGGAAATAAAATTAACAGCTCAAATTTTGTAATTGCATTTACCAAAGACGGAACCAATCTTGGATTGCTAATGCGAACAACAGATGAACTTTCGGCCGAATTAGGTAAAAATTCCCTATTGAAATAACATAAAATCTATTAACAACAAACCCACCTAACTATGAGTAATGACTTTTTAAACGTGTTTTTAAATGAAATGAAAACAAATGTAAATGGCTTTATTGCTGTTGCCGTAACCGAAATTGAATCAGGATTAAGCTTTGGAAATTTAACAGTAGATCCGGGCTTTGACCCTGAACTTGCAGCAGCTTATAACCTTGAGGTTGTAAAAGCTAAATTAAACGCCGTAAAAGCTTTAAATTTAAATCAGGACATCGAAGATATTTTGATTACGTTGTCGAATCAAATTCACATCATTGATATTTCTCCAAACAAAAAATTCATGATTTACCTTGCTGCTGATGCAAGTAAGGCAAATTTAGGAATGACAAGAGCTATTTTAAGAAAGCACAAATTAGACTTAGAGAAAAACCTTGCTTAATTAATTTGTAATAATCTAGAACTGGCTTAATCAAGACAGTTCTAAGTTATTATATTTTACTTTAAATTGATCGCATAAATATTTTTGACAAAAGGAAATATTTTATCAAATACAAAAAACGCCCCTAAAAGGAGCGTTTTTTTTTGTATATATTATCGTTGTAGATTTTTAGCTTCGATACTCATCGTAGCGTGAGGAACAATTTTCAGTCTTTCTTTGCTGATCAATTTTCCTGTTACTTTGCAAATACCATACGTTTTGTTTTCTACACGGAATAATGCATTTTTAAGATCGCGTATAAACTTTTCCTGTCTGATAGCCAACTGTGAGTTTGCTTCTTTAGACATCGTTTCGCTTCCTTCTTCAAAAGCTTTAAACGTTGGAGATGTATCATCTGTCCCGTTGTTTAAATCATTCATGTAAGCACTTTTTATTAAATCCAGATCGGCTTGTGCTTTTTGTATTTTATTTTGGATTATTTCTTTGAACTCTGCTAAATCAGCATCAGAGTATCTTGTAATTTCATCTATCATGGTATTTATAATTATTTTGAAATTAATATCATTGTTTTTATATCATCAAACTCAATTTCTGTGCCGCTTTCCAGAGCGTCTACAAAAACCAAACTATCTGTTAATGTCTCAGACCTAATATAGTCTTCATTTTTAAGAATGGCTTCTTCTAAAAGACCATTTCTTTTTAATTGAACCTTAATTTTATCAGTAACTTCAAATCCAGAATCTTTACGGATATTTTGAATTCTGTTTACCAATTCTCTTGCGATTCCCTCGTTTTTCAATTCTTCAGAGATTGTAATATCAAGCGCAACTGTTATTCCGTTTGAATTTGCAACCAACCAGCCTTCGATATCCTGAGATGTTATTTCGACATCTTCTAATGATAAAGTTACACTATTTCCAGCAATAACAATATCTAACGAACCCTGCTTGTCCAACTGGTTAATCTGATCTGCAGAAAAAGCCTGTATTTCTTTGGAAATCAGCCCCATATCTTTACCAAAACGCGGCCCTAAAGTTTTAAAATTAGGTTTAATTTGTTTTACTAAGATACCAGAAGCATCATCTAAAAGTGTAATTTCTTTCACGTTTACCTCCGCTTTTACAAGCTCTGAAATCGCTTCAATTTCTGCACGCTGATTTTCGTCAAGTACCGGAATCATTACCTTTTGCAACGGTTGACGCACTTTAATCATTTCCTTTTTACGAAGCGATAAAACCAAAGATGAGATGGTTTGCGCCTTCTGCATTTTGCTTTCTAACGTTTTATTAACAAAGTTTTCGACAAATTTTGGAAACTCAGCCAAGTGAACACTGGCATATTGCTCAGATCCTGTCGAACTTGTTAAATCGCGGTACAATTTATCCATGAAAAAAGGAGCGATTGGAGCGCTTAATTTACTGATCGTTAACAGACACGTGTAAAGCGTTTGATAGGCTGCAATTTTATCATGCGCATATTCGCCTTTCCAGAAACGACGACGGCATAAACGAACGTACCAGTTACTTAAGTTTTCCTGAACGAAATCAGAAATTGCTCTTGCTGCTTTTGTTGGCTCATAATCCTCATAACATTCATCAACAAATTTTATTAATGTATGTAATTCAGATATAATCCATTGATCGATTTCCGGTCTTTCGTTTAACGGAATTTCCGCTTCAGCATATTTAAACCCGTCGATATTCGCATATAACGAAAAGAATGAATAAGTGTTGTATAAAGTTCCGAAGAATTTACGACGCACCTCAGCAATTCCATCCAAATCAAATTTCAGGTTATCCCAAGGGTTTGCATTCATGATCATGTACCAACGTGTGGCATCAGGACCAAATTCTGCGATGGTTTTAAAAGGATCTATCGTATTCCCTTTACTTTTAGACATTTTTATTCCGTCTTTATCTAAAACCAAACCATTAGAAACTACGTTTTTATAGGCTACTTTATCAAAAACCAAAGTTCCGATAGCGTGCAGCGTATAAAACCATCCGCGAGTCTGATCGACACCTTCTGCAATGAAATTTGCAGGGAAATCTTTATTCTCGTCAATTTTATCTTTGTTTTCAAAAGGATAATGCCATTGTGCATAAGGCATCGCTCCAGAATCGAACCAAACATCAATTAAATCACTTTCACGTTTCATTGGCTGGCCTGAAGCCGAAACTAAAGTAATTTTATCAACTACATTTTTGTGTAAATCAATTATATCATAATTTGATTCATCCATATTTCCGATTTCGAAACCTTTAAATGGGTTTTCTTTTTGAAAACCGGCTTCGATAGATTTTTCAATCGCATTGTATAATTCTTCAACAGAACCAATAAGAACTTCTTCTTTTTTGTCTTCAGTTCTCCAAATTGGCAACGGAATTCCCCAATATCTAGAACGAGATAAGTTCCAGTCGTTGGCATTTTTCAGCCAATTTCCAAAACGTCCTTCACCAGTAGACTTAGGCTTCCAATTGATAGTTTCGTTCAGGTCGAACATTCTATCTTTTACATCGGTTACTTTAATGAACCAAGAATCTAGTGGATAATATAACAACGGCTCATCAGTTCTCCAACTGTGTGGATAACTATGTACGTATTTTTCAACCTTAAAGGCTTTATTTTCTTCTTTTAATCGAATAGCAATTTCTACATCAACAGATTTCTCCGGAACTTGTCCTGCATCGTAATATTCATTTTTTACGTATTTACCAGCCAATTCACCTAAATGTGAAGTGAATTTTCCTTGTAAATCTACTAATGGAACTGCTGTTCCGCTTTCGTCTAAAACCAACATTGGCGGCACTTCCGGCTTTGCTTCTTTTGCTACTTTAGCATCATCTGCACCAAAAGTTGGGGCAGTATGTACGATTCCTGTTCCGTCTTCGGTAGTAACGAAATCTCCTGCGATTACCCTAAATGCATTTTCCGCATTTTGATAAGGCAATACGTACGGTAATAATTGTTCGTAACGGATTTCGACTAAATCAATACCTTTCGCTTCTGCTAAAACTTTGTACGGAAGTTGTTTGTCGCCGTTTTTAACTTTGTCAAAATCGGCATCGTCTTCGCTTGCAAAAAACCCTTTCCCGAATTGTTTTCCAACTAAATTTTTAGCCAAAACAACATTTACAGGTTCAAAAGTATATTGATTGAATGTTTTTACTAAAACGTAATCAATTTTTGGACCAACGGTTAAAGCTGTATTCGATGGCAAAGTCCAAGGAGTTGTCGTCCATGCCAAGATGTAAATATCTCCAAAACCTTGTAAAAACCCTGGCAAAGTTTCCGGCAAAGTTTTGAATTGTGCTACAATCGTAGTATCTGTAACATCTCTGTAAGCTCCAGGCTGATTAACTTCGTGAGAAGATAATCCTGTTCCGGCTTTTGGAGAATACGGCTGAATCGTGTATCCTTTGTACAACAAACCTTTATCATAGATTTGTTTCAAAAGCCACCAAACAGACTCCATATATTTGGGTTTGTAAGTCACATACGGATCTTCCATATCTACCCAATATCCCATTTTTTCGGTCAGATCATTCCATACGTCAGTATAACGCATTACGGTTTTTTTACACGCTTCGTTATATTCTTCTATAGAAATGGTTTTGCCAATATCTTCTTTTGTAATTCCAAGTTCTTTCTCGGTACCCAATTCTACAGGCAATCCGTGCGTATCCCATCCGGCTTTTCTTTTTACCTGAAAACCTTTTTGAGTTTTATATCTGCAAAAAATATCTTTAATCGCACGCGCCATCACGTGGTGAATTCCCGGCAAACCATTTGCTGAAGGCGGACCTTCAAAAAACACGTAAGGCTCAGCACCTTCGCGAGTTGTTACGCTCTTTTCAAATATATTTTCTTTCTTCCAAAAATCAAGAACTTCTGACGCTACCGTTGGCAAGTCAAGTCCTTTGTATTCAGTAAATTTTGTGCTCATTTTATCCTTTTCTTAATCGAGGTGCGAAAGTAAGGAATTTTGAGGAAAATAGATAAAAGATGACAGAAAAAAGACCGTTATCGAGAAATTTATAATGTAATATTCAAGAAATAGTAACGTTTTGTTTGATTTAAGAGAAAACTTCTTTTAAAACATCTAAGGATTTTGGTTTTTTGAATCCGTCTAAATGAAAACTATAATAATCAATTAATATTTTAAGTAGTATTTGTCTTTCTATTACATGAAAAATTTTCTGATCATTATCAAATTTTAAATCGATGAGTTTTTTAAACAGATTGGTTTCATGTTCTGTTAAAGCTGTTAAGCCGTGAAAAAGTGTAAAAACACCATCATTCATTTCAAAATATGGCAAATCAATTTCAGAAATATCCGGATAAAAACCCAAATATTTTGTCGTTTCTAAAAGTAAAATCAAATGAAAATTTGAAATTTCATCATGATGATCAAACCATGTCAGCGCCGTTTCTAAAAACACAAATAAGGATTCGTTTTTTTCTTCTTCCTGAATCGAATGGTGTAGCATTTCAGATAAAAACATTACAATCGTACTTTTAACAATATCGGTATGAATAGTTTGAAATGCAATGGCTGTTTTTATTTCTTTGAAATTCTCTAAAGTACCTTTATTTTTATGAACTGCTTCGATTTCTAAAATCGAAAATGGCTGAAAATAAGCAATTTTCTGGCTCGTTTTTTTATTCGAAAAAGCATCGCGAACGAAATAAGATTTCAGTCCGTTTGAAAGCGTAAAACATTTCACAATCAGGCTTTTTTCCTGAAATTTTAATGCCGAAATAACGATTGCTTTAGTCTTGATTAACAAAATTTAGATTTTAGATTTTTAGACTTCTTAGATGTTAGACTTCTTAGATTTTGGACTAGGGACTCTCAACTTTGGACTAGCGACTTTCTGACTTTGAACTACCTAATAATCATCACTTTTTTGACTTTGGTTTCGCCTCCGTCCTGTGCTGAAATAAATATCATGTAAACACCTGTAGAAACTTTATATCTGCCAAAAGCCGTCGTGTCCCATTCTATTGTTCCTCCGGCCGAAGTTGCCTCATAAACTAAATTACCTTCTATATCGGTAATTTTTATATTGGCTTTATCTAATAATCCTGCAATTTTTACAGTACCTGAAAATTCAGGACGCACCGGATTTGGATAAACATAAACACTATTTAGATCTTCGTTGGCACTTGTTGAGATTCCTTTAAAAGAAATCAATCCTTTATCAGTCGCAAAAAAAACTTCTCCTGTTGCACTATTAATTTTAATATCGTTTATAACATTACTTGGCAAAGGCGAGTTATTTATTGTAAAATGATACTTTGTTTCCTGACCGTTTGGCGAAACCATAAAAACGCCCGAATCTACAGTGCCAATCCATTTATTATTGGCTCCATCAACGACAATCGAAGTAATAAACTGTTCGTAAAGTAATTCCTGGGCCAAATTATCATCTATAATTATAATCGCATTTGCTTTTAGCTGACTTTCTGTTTGAAAATTATTTACACTTGATAAAACTCTCAATCCTTTTGTTGTACCAATCCAAAGTTGGTTTTTAGTATCAACAGCCAAAGCTCTTACATCGTAAGTAGGAAGATTTCCAAGATCGGCGCCAAAATTCATTTTTTTATAAGTGTTGGTAGTTTCATTAAAGCCAATTACACCATCTCTATTTGTCGCCAGCCATTTGGTACCATTTTTATCAACAACAAGACTTCCATAACTGGTATTTTCGGCATTGGTAAGAATTGTAGCCATCGAATAACTTCCCCACTGCCCATTGCTTTTTAAAACTTTCAATCCGTTTTTTACACGACTGTTTGTGATCCAGAGATTTCCTGATTTATCGAAAGCAGTTGCATTAATACGAATATCTATAAGATTATAATTATCTACTTTTAAAGTTTCTAAACTGCTGTTTTTATCATTATATAAAATTGACGGAACATCATTTTCTAATTTCAATAATCCTGAAAAAAAAGAACTTGCATAAACCTGATTTTCATTATTTGGATTGACAAGGATTCGCGTCATCGATTTTGCATCAAAAACATTTTCATACGGAATATCCAACCAACCAGAAGTGTTATATTTACCAATACCATAACTATCCAGAGGATATGGATTATAAGTCGTATCATAATCTCCATAAACAGTCCAAAGCGCAGACGGAGTAACATCTATCGAAAAAATATTATTTCTCACAGGGCCTTTTGGCGTGTTATTTTCAAAAAAAGATCCGCTGGAAAGAGAGCCTGAAAACAATCCTTTTTCTTTTGTTCCGATATAAATTAAATCGCCAACAACAGTAGCGCAAGTAAAAGTTATATTATTATCAAAAACCTCCGAATTGGTAATTTGCCTGTTTAAAATCATTTTGTTACTGTAAACAAAAACAGAATTTGATGTAGTTATAAAAAGGTTATGATTTTTTGCTCTCATATCTGTGGAAGGTTGCGGAAGTTGCAAAAAACCAACAAATGTGTTTGAATTAAACCGATGAATATACCCAACAGAATTTATAGCAATGAGTTCTGTATCTATAGTTTCGACACTTGACCAATTTCCGGAATTTACAATTGCCCACTGACTAAAGTCAATTAAATTTGGACTTGTACTATTGGCGCTTCTAATACCGCTTGAAGTTGCTGCGTAAATAAATCCGTTAAAATAAGCAGTTTGTTTTACACTAATTTCAGCTCCATTATCACCAATAAAATAGGTATCGCCAAATTGAGAAGTCGTTAAATTAAACTGTACAATTCCAAAATCGCAGGAAACATAAACCAATCCGTTATGCTCCATAAAATGATTGACTTTTTTGATATTTGCAGGCAACTGTTTATTGATGATGTCTACTTTTTTCAAAATGCTTCCATCGGTTTCATTAACGACAATGATCATCCCGTTTTCGTAACCAATAATCGTTTTTTTAAAGCTTTCACTATGATACAATGCTGATATTGTCTGCCCCGAAAGCCCATCAACTGTAGTTGTTGTTTTAACATTATTTGTTGTTGCATTTTTTGAGAACAAAGCATTTTCTGAAGCTGCAAAAACGGTGGTCGAAGCTTCTGCAACATCTTTTATTTCGTTAAACGAAAAATAACCTTGCCAGGACAATTTACTTTGCGCAAAACCAAATTGCACAAAAAACAAAAGCAAAATATACAGAAACCTTTTCTTCATATTATAATGTGATTCAGATAGACAAATATACTACAAACGAAAGTATTAGAATTTTGTTCTTTTATAAATAAAAAATGCCTTCGATTTATCTTGCGACAAATGAAGGCATGTTTAAATTGTATTAAAATATTATACTACACCTTGTGCAAGCATAGCATCGGCAACTTTAACGAATCCGGCAATGTTAGCTCCTTTTACGTAGTTTACATAACCATCTTCTCCGGCACCATATTTTTTACATTGGTTGTGAATTCCAACCATAATATCTTTCAATCTCAAATCAACTTCTTCACTTGTCCAGTTTAGACGAATTGAGTTTTGTGTCATTTCAAGCCCAGATGCAGCAACACCACCGGCATTTGCAGCTTTTCCAGGAGCAAATAAAACTTTATTATCTAAAAATAATTTAATTGCATCTAATGTCGAAGGCATATTAGCAGCTTCTGTTACACATAAAACGCCATTATCAATTAATTTTTTAGCATCTTCTCCCGTCAATTCGTTTTGAGTTGCACACGGAATAGCAATATCAACTTTTACTTCCCAAGGACTTTTTCCTTTATGAAAAGTAGCGTTTGGATATTTATGAGTATAAACTTCTGCTCTGTTATCACCAGTTGCTCTCATTTCTACCATGTGCTCGATTTTTTCTCCGGAAATTCCTTCTTCATCATAAATATAACCATCAGGACCAGAAATAGTTACTACTTTTCCACCCAATTCATTTATTTTTAAAGCAACACCCCAAGCAACGTTTCCAAATCCTGAAATTGCGACTCTTTTACCTTTAATTTCATGTCCGATAGTACGCAACATTTGATCTGTAAAATAAACAACTCCGTATCCTGTTGCTTCAGGTCTGATAAGCGAACCTCCGTAAGCAAGTCCTTTACCGGTTAAAACACCTGTAAATTCATTTCTGATTCTTTTATACTGACCAAATAAATAACCAATTTCTCTTGCTCCAACACCAATATCTCCTGCAGGTACATCCAAATCAGGACCAATATGACGGCATAATTCAGTCATAAATGATTGACAGAAACGCATGATTTCTCCATCAGATTTTCCTTCCGGATCAAAATCAGAACCTCCTTTTCCACCACCCATAGGAAGTGTCGTTAAACTATTTTTAAAAACCTGTTCGAATGCAAGAAATTTTAAAACAGATAAATTTACGGTATGATGAAATCTGATTCCACCTTTGTAAGGACCAATTGCTGAATTCATTTGAATTCTAAATCCTCTGTTTACGATTATTTCTCCTTTATCATCTACCCATGGAACTCTAAATATTATTGAGCGTTCTGGCTCAGCAATTCTAAGTAGTAGGTTTTTTCCGTCGTACTTTTTTCGCTCTGCGATAAATGGAATTACCGTTTCTGCAAATTCTCTAACGGCTTGAAGAAATTCCGGCTCGTTTGGATTTTTAGACTCTACAAGAGCCATAAACTCATTTATTTTATGTTCCATTTTAAATAAATTATTCAAGTAAATTATCTTAATTTTTGCTCATTCAAATAAAAAATACGCCTAAGAAAACGTTTTCGCTTTGCTATATGATCATATATTTTAACACACAAAGATATAACAAAATGCTAATCGAATGTTATTTTTTTTCGTTCTGAGATGATGAATTATATTTTTTTCAAACAATACGAAATATAGCATTTTTCACGTTCTACTTTACATCAAAATACCATTATTAAAGTTAACAAATTAAGTATTTTGCTACTTATTTTCTAATACGTTAATTTAATATTTTGAATCGTACATGTTTTTTATATATTTGCCATGATTTTCTAAGCCCAAAACTATGCTTAAACCTATAATATTCACATTATTCGCCACTTTAGGAATTTCTACAATGTCAACCGCACAAGGCGATTTGGCACATGAAGTAGGAATAATTTTCGGTCCTGTTGCATTTCAATCAGATTATGGTGAAAGACACAATTTTGACACCAATGTTGGAAACACAGGTTTCGGTGTAGGAATTGTTCACTTTTTAAATTTTTCTGCAAATAATAATAGAGAAAGTTTTTTTACAGAACACTTTAAAGTTAGAACAGAATTGTCTTTCAGTAAAGTCAGTCTTCAAAATTTTGGAGAATGGGTTGATAAAACGCCTCCAACATTAGCAGTTTTACAACTTAGAGCTATGAGAGGTAGTTCTACCGTAATAAACCTCGGATCTCAATTAGAATTTTCTTTCATGAAAATACATGATTTCGAAAATACTATTGGAGCATTCAGTCCATATTTAAGTTTGGGGATCGCGGGGAGTTATTATTCAACCAAAGCGAGTTCTACATTAGGTACTTTAGGACTTCCTTCTACAACATATCCAAAATACTTAACTCCTTCTGACGGACGTCAGTTTGGTTTTTCTAGTGAAAATGGTGTAGTTGTATCTGCCCTTGCCGGAGTAGGTGGTCACTACAAATTAACTACAATGAGCGATCTGATGGTCGAAGCACGTTTTCAAGCATTTAGTTCTGACTGGGTTGATGGTTTAAATCCGAATAAAGATCTTTATAAAGAAAACAAATCAAACGATTGGCAAGTTTGGTTAAATGTTGGATACATTCTTTACTTAGAATACTAAAGTAAAAATTAAATATAAAAATAAACCCCAATTCTTTCGAGTTGGGGTTTATTTTTTTATGCTAATGCCTGTTCTATATCGGCAATTAAATCTTCTGCATCTTCAATACCTACGCTAAATCGAACCAAATCGTCGGTTATACCAACTTCTGCTCTTTTATCTGCTGGTATAGAAGCGTGTGTCATTAAAGCAGGATGATTTGCCAACGACTCTACTCCACCCAAAGATTCAGCCAAAGTAAAAACTTTTAGTTTCTCTAAAAACGCAATTGAATCTTCTTTTTTACCAGAAGTAAAAGTAAAAGAAACCATTCCCCCAAAAGCTTTCATTTGCTTTTTAGCAATTTCATGAAAAGGATGGCTTGGCAACCCGGGATAATAAACAGTTTTTATTTTTGGATGTTTCGTTAAATACTCAACTACTTTTTCTCCATTTTCACAATGTCTTTGTACTCTTAACGAAAGTGTTTTGATTCCTCTTAAAACCAAAAAGCTATCCATTGGTCCAAGAGTTGCTCCAGTCGCAAATTGTTGAAAATGCAATTGCTCTCCCAATGCTTCATCTTTTACAATTAAAGCTCCGGCAATAACATCAGAATGTCCTCCTAAATATTTTGTAGCTGAATGCATTACGATATCAGCACCCAAATCTAAAGGTTTTTGCAAGTACGGTGTTGCAAAAGTATTATCTACGGCAAGCCAGATTTTTTTATCTTTTGTGATTTTTGAAATTTCCTCAATATCAGCCAGTTTCATTAACGGATTTGTTGGTGTTTCTACCCAAATCAGTTTTGTATTTTCGTTAATTAATGCTTTCAATTTTGAGATATCAGTCATATCAACAAAATGAAATTTAATTCCTGAATCTTTATAAACTCTCGAAAACATTCTGTATGTACCACCGTATAAATCATCCATAGCAATAACTTCGTCTCCGGCTTTAAACGATCTTAAAATACAATCTGTCGCTGCCAAACCAGATGAAAAAGCCAATCCGCGAGTACCATTTTCGATACTGGCCAAAGCATTTTCTAATGCTGTACGCGTAGGATTTGATGCCCGGCTATATTCATAATCTCCTAAAGGTTGTCCCGGACTTGTCTGAATATAAGTTGAAGTTTGATAAACCGGAGGCATTACTGCTCCTGTACTTGGATCATGATGTTGACCACCATGAATCACTTTAGTATTGAATTTCATATAGTTACGTTTTTAAAACTCTTATTTAGAGTACAAATTTACCGTTTAATTTATTTTAATCCTGACACAACTTCTTACCTTTGTATATAATTAACACTTTTTGATATGAAACAGTATGCTTTTTTAGTCTTTTTGTTTTTAATATTCATTAGTTGTAACAAGGAGCTTTCATTTGAAAATGAATCGTTTAATAAAAAATCCAGCATTCCCTGCAAAACAGATTGTCCCCAAATTACAATTGATATTCCAATTGCGAAAAATATTCCTGTTGTCGCAGATAGTATCAACAAAAAAATATTTTCAGTAATAAAAGAGATTGTATACTTTGGAGAAAGTCCGTTAAAAGTAAAAGATTATGAGGCATTAGCCAACTCTTTTATTGCTTCGTATGAAGAAATGTATAAAAAATTTCCAACAGAAACATATGGATGGGAAGCTAAAATTAAAGGGAATATAGAATTTGAGTCGGATCAAATTATAAATATAAAAATCGATCATTATACTTTTACCGGCGGAGCACACGGCTATCAGGGTTTTCGATCTTTATTATTTGATCCAAAAACCGGAAAAATAATTTTTAACGATCAATTATTTAAAAACGAAAAAGAGTTTAAGGCTTTCGCCGAAAAAGAATTTCGGGCAAAATATAAAATTCCGGCAAAATCAAATATTAACGCAACAGGATTAATGTTTGAAAATGAAAAGTTTCAGTTGCCGCAAAATATTTTTTATACTGAACAAGGCCTGCTTTTATATTATAACGCATACGAAGCAGCTTCTTATGCTGATGGTTCAAAAGAATTACTTTTTCCGTATGAGAAGGTTAGTAAATATTTATTGTATCAGTAAATTTGGATAATGTTAGACGCACTGCTGTGCGTCTCTACGGAAAATCTTTGTCCTTGTTAATTTCAATTAGACGCAATGTTATGCGTTTCTACAGAAAACCTTAGAACCTTTACTGAAAGTCATATTTCATTTTCCGAAGGATTCTTAAAGCTTCCTTAAAAGACAAATACACTTGCGGAAAAGGTTTTAATAGCACTTTTGAGTCTATCAGTTTTTGTTTGGCTTCCTCAAAACCATTAAGATGGCAAATCATAAAAGTAGACGGAAGGTTTTCCAAATCAATTGTCTCCCGAACAGATAAAGCAAATCCTTTTTGCAATTTTTGAAGCAGTGCCATATTCGAATTATAAATATGATATAACATTCGCTTATTGAATTCCGGTGGCTGAAAAAGCATTTTACGGTCGATTTTATAATAACCGTTATCAAAAAAATGAATGGTTTGTTCTTCTAACGGATAATAACTTGTTTTGTCATTTAACCCTAACGGAACATATTCGGTAATTGTAAAACTATCTTCGTCAAAAACAATAGTTACCACATCCTGCGCGGAGTAAAAAAGTTTAATTTGCTCGTTTATTAGCTCAATATCTACACGGGATAAAAAAGTAGTATCTCGTGATTTTTTAGGAACTCCAGCCCAGCAAATCACAAATAATTCTTTAAAAACATAATATTTAGGCGACATATCTTTGTGCCTGAAATTCATAAAATCGATTACGCCGTCAAGCGTATACTGAATACTATTTCGGGAGCTATTTTCGATTCCAATTACCGTTTCAACATTTTGGTAATTCTTTTCAATTTCACCTTCAATGGGAACAGAATTACTGCCACGCCTCATAAAAACACTATTGGCAAGAATGGTATGAATCCCTTTTTTAAAATAAGATGTTTTGTTTTTGGGTTTAATAGTCACCAATCCAATTACTTTATCTTTTGGAAGATTTGGAAATGGTACATTCTCGTATTGAATTTTGGGAGGATTTTCTAAAAAAGCATTCACCAGATTCTGAATTCGGCTATCATCAAAAAAATCATCACCAACTATTTCATTATCCTGATCTTCAACCCCAACAACAATATAAGAATTATTGGTTGGATTTGAATTTGATAATGCACAAATATGCTTCAAAAACTTTCCTTTTCCTTCGCGTGTATGCAAATTCAACTGTCTTTTTTTATCATAAAAACTGCTCTCGTCATTATGAGCGAGAAGGTTTTTTATTAAAAGACGTTTGTTGATCATTTATTTAGACTTCTTAGATTTTTAGATTTTAGACTTCTTAGACTTTCGGACTTTGAATCTTTAACTTATTAGATTTTAGGAATATACAAAACTTCAATCTAAGAAGTCTAAGTTAGTCTAAAAAATCTAAGTTAGTCTCTTTTTACAATTGTCGATGAGGCTTGCGCTGTGCTCATTACAACCAAATCAGCAATATTTACGTGATACGGCCTTGAAACTACAAAATGAATAATATCTGCAATATCTTCTGCCTGCAACGGATCAAATCCTTTATACACGTTTGAAGCTCTTTCAGAATCTCCTTTAAAACGAACTTCGCTAAATTCTGTAGCGACCATTCCGGGATGAATCGCTCCAACTCTAATTCCGAATGGATTTAGGTCAATTCGCATTCCTGCTGTAATGGCATCAACGGCATGTTTTGTTCCGCAATATACATTTCCGTTTGGATAAACTTCTTTGGCAGCCGTTGATCCGATATTTATAATATGACCTGATTTTCTTGCAGTCATTTTTGGAATTACTACTTTTGAAACATATAAAAGACCTTTTACGTTGATATCAATCATAGCGTCCCAGTCGTCTAAATCTCCCGTTTGAATCGGATCTAAACCATGTGCGTTTCCAGCATTATTAATTAAAACGTCAATTTCTGAAAATTCTGCTGGCAAAGCATTAATATTTTCTAAAACAGCATTTTTATCACGAACATCAAAAGACAGAGAATATACTTCTGTAAAAGCCGAAAGTTCTTTTTCAAGTTCAACTAAACGGTCTTTACGTCTTCCGCAAAGGATAATTTTAAAGTTATTTTTGGCCAATATTTGCGCAGTTGCTTTTCCAATTCCGCTTGTGGCTCCAGTTATTAGTACTGTTTTTTTCATTCTTTTGTTTGTTTTTTTTGCCACAGATTGAAATGATTTTTTTTATCTGCAAAATCTGCAAGAGTAATTTTTCACGCAGATTTTGCAAATAACGCAGATTTTAATCTGTGAAAATCATTTTAATCTGTGGCAAATATTTTAATTTTAAAAATCCTGACTACTATTTTTAAGCAACATCATCGCCCATACTTTCTGTCCAGATTGCGAACCAGTCTTCTTTATCCATTTCTAATTCAACGGCTTTTGCTAAAGACTGAATTCTGGCAACATTAACGGTTCCTGCAATTGGAATAACCGCAGCCGGATGTTTCAAAATCCAGGCAAGTAAAAGGGTGTCTGCTCCTAAATGATATTTTTCAAGTAAAGTCGAAAATAATTTTTTCAAACGACGTGTTTTCTTAGTATCTTCTCTAAAAACAGTTCCAAGCGGATTCCATGATAATGGTCGAATTCCGTGCGTTTGCATATAGTCTAAACTTCCGTCAACCATAGCTTCAAAATGAGTTGCAGAAAATTGAACCTGATTATAACTTACTTCTGTTTTCTGGCGAATTAACTCCGTTTGTGAATTTGTAAAGTTCGAAAGTCCAAAATCAATAATTTTTCCTTCTGCTTTTAATTTCTCAACCGCTTCTGCAATTTCGTCGGCTTGCATTAACGGACTTGGCCTGTGCAGTAAAAAAACATCAACATAATCTGTTTTTAATTTCTTAAGAGATTCTTCAACAGACCAAATAATATAATCTTTAGAATAATCGTAATGTTTGATTTTGTTGTTACGGTTTTCATTAACCAACTGAATACCGCATTTGGTAATTAATTGTAGTTTTTCGCGTGAAATTTTACTGTTTTGAAATGCTTTTCCAAAATCGGCTTCGGTGGTATAATCTCCGTAAATATCGGCGTGATCAAAAGTGGTAATTTTGTTTTCGATACAGATTTGTATCATGTTTTCCATTTCTTTAGTTGTAAGGTTTTTATCCCAAACTCCCCAATTCATAGTGCCCGAAATTATGGGCGATAATGTTGTTTTGCTCATAGTTTTAATACTTTACTTCTCGTAATAAATATGCTTTTATAAAGCATAATCATCAAAGTTCTTAAAAATATAAAAATAGATTCACAATTCGTCCTTAAAATTAGGTCTTTGGTCGAAGTTTTAACCATTCTTTAACATCTTACTTCTCAAAAAATATTCAATTTGCACTCTCAAAAGTTAAGCTTAGAAATCAACGGTTCAAAAAGGTTTAAAAATATTTATATGGAAGAAAATACAACGACTTTAGACATTAGAGCGATAAATGAAAAAATTGAAAGAGAGAGTGCTTTTATAGACCTTCTTACAATGGAAATGAACAAAGTTATTGTGGGCCAGAAACACATGGTCGAGCGTCTATTAATCGGACTTCTGGGACAAGGGCATATTTTGCTTGAAGGTGTTCCGGGATTAGCCAAAACTTTAGCGATAAATACATTGTCGCAAGCGGTTCAGGGTTCTTTTAGCCGTATTCAGTTTACTCCTGATTTATTACCTGCCGATGTTGTTGGAACAATGATTTACAACATTAAAGCAAATGAATTCTCAATTAAAAAAGGACCAATTTTTGCCAACTTCGTGCTTGCAGATGAGATTAACCGTGCTCCGGCAAAGGTTCAGTCTGCACTTTTAGAGGCGATGCAGGAAAAACAAGTTACTATTGGCGACACGACTTTCAAACTTGATCGTCCATTTTTAGTACTTGCAACACAAAACCCTGT
This sequence comes from Flavobacteriaceae bacterium CRH, assembly GCA_001507425.1. Classification (GTDB taxonomy): domain Bacteria; phylum Bacteroidota; class Bacteroidia; order Flavobacteriales; family Flavobacteriaceae; genus Flavobacterium. The sequence goes on along the minus strand of LMAJ01000011.1, from coordinate 125,264 downwards.
TGAGCAAGAAGGAACATACCAGCTTCCTGAAGCGCAAGTCGATCGTTTTATGTTGAAAACCGTAATTGATTATCCAAAAATTGATGAAGAGCGTTTTGTAATTCGTCAAAATTTAAAAGGAACTTACGAAAAAGTAAATGCAGTAGTTTCTGTAGAACAAATTTTGCGTGCACAAGAAGCAGTTCGTGAAGTTTATATGGATGAAAAAATTGAAAAATATATCTTAGATATCATCTTTGCTACTCGTTATCCAGAGAAATACAAATTAGCCGATCTAAAACCTCTTATTAGTTTTGGAGCATCTCCTCGTGGAAGTATCAATTTAGCCGTTGCGGCAAAATGTTACGCTTTTATCAAACGTCGTGGATATGTAATTCCAGAAGATGTTCGTGCAGTTGTACATGATGTTTTACGTCACAGGGTTGGAATAACGTATGAGGCTGAAGCCGAAAACATTACTTCTGTAGACATTATCAACAAAATCGTAAACGAGATTGAAGTACCTTAAGAAATTTTAGATTTTAGATTGCAGATTTTTAGATTAAATCTGCAATCTAAAAAATAATCTAAAATCTAAAAATCTAAAATCTGCAATCCGAAAAAATGGATACAAAAGAGCTTTTAAAAAAAGTACGGAAAATAGAAATCAAGACCAAAAGACTGAGCAATCATATCTTTTCTGGTGAATACCATTCTTCATTTAAAGGGCGCGGGATGACTTTTAGCGAGGTGCGTCAATACCAATATGGCGATGATATTCGTAACATCGATTGGAACGTAACCGCACGCTATAACGAAGCCCACGTAAAAGTTTTTGAAGAAGAACGCGAATTAACCATGATGTTAATGGTGGACATTTCGGGTTCAGAAGGTTTTGGTTCAAAAAATCAGTTTAAAAAAGACATCGTAACCGAAATTGCGGCAACGATGGCTTTTTCGGCTACGCAAAACAATGACAAGATTGGTTTAATATTATTTTCTGACAATGTCGAATTGTATATTCCACCAAAAAAAGGGCGTTCGCATGTTTTGAGAATCATTCGCGAATTGATCGAATTTGAACCAAAAAGCCAAAAAACGGATGTTGGAGCGGCTTTAAAGTTTTTATCCGGAACCCAGAAAAAGAAAGCAATTGTTTTTGTCATTTCTGATTTCATGTCTGAAAATTATGAGCAAACATTAAAAATTGCTTCTAAAAAACATGACATAACCGGTGTTCGCGTTTACGATATCCGCGAAGAAAAAATCCCGAATTTAGGAATGGTAACCATGCTTGACGCTGAAACCGGAAAAACGCAATTGGTCGATACAGGCTCAAAAACCGTGAGATTGAATTACGAAAAACACTATCAGGAAAGAGTCAGCTATTTTAAAGATATTTTTAGTAAATCCGGCGCTGGCGTGGTAAGCACAAGAGTTGACGAAAATTACGTTACTAAATTATTAGGTTATTTTAAATCCCGCTAAGAATTTTAGACTTCTTAGATTGTTAGAATATTAGATTTTAAACAAGATTGAAGAATAAAAACATCAAATAAAAAATCCGCTTAAATCCTCGTCATCCGCGTGCCATTTTTAAGCTTCGTTTTAGACTAAAATCTAAAATCTGAAATCAAAAATCAAATGAAATTAAAGTTTTACATCTTTTTATTTTTACTTTCCTCAGCTATTTTTGCACAGCAAAAACATGTTGAGACAAGCATTGATACAACAAAAAACAAAATTGGAGCTGAGTTTAAGTTAACACTTAAAACAGTTGTGAGTTCAAAATCGAAAGTTGTTTTTCCTAAACTAAAAAACATTGGACCTTTAGAAGTAATTCAGTCTTATCCAATTGATACGGTTAAAAAAAATGACACTTACGAACTGATCAAAAAATATGGCCTAACGCAATTTGATACAGGAAAATATACAATTCCGAGTATTAAAATTTTAATTGATAAAAAGCCATTTTTAAGTGATTCTGTTCGCGTAGAAGTGGCAAATATAAAAGTCGATACATTACAACAAAAAATGTATGATATTAAAGATATTACCGCCGTTGACAATGGTATTGGCGATTGGTGGATTTATCTTTTGATTGTAATTATCATTATCGGAATTGGTGCTTTTGTCTATTGGTTTGTTAAAAAACGCCAACAGAAAAAAATCGAAGAGGAAGTTTATAAAACGCCTATCGAAAAAGCCACTAGTTTATTGAACAACTTAGAACAAAAAGAACTTGTTCAAAAAGGTGAAATTAAAGAATACTATAGTGAACTAACTGATATTGCGCGTAATTACATTGAAGAAGCCATTCATATTCCGGCAATGGAAAGTACAACTTCTGAATTAATTCTGGCAATCAGAACGGCTTCTACCAAGAAAAAAATGACCTTAACGCCAGAAACCGTTGAGAATTTAGAGCGTGTTTTACGTCAGGCCGATTTGGTGAAATTTGCAAAATCTAAACCGCTTGATTTTGAAATTACTGAAGACCGAAATAAGATTCAAAAAGTAATCCTGACGCTTGATAATGCAATTCCTACCGAAGTTCCTGAGGAAATAGAAGATCAGTTATTGAATGAAGCACAAAGACAAAAGCAAATCAAAATTCAATTGCAGAAAAAACGCAACAAACGTATTGCAATTGCTGTAGGAACGGTTGTTTTTTTACTTGTTGCAACAACTACTTATTTCATTGCCACCAAAGGTTTCAAATATGTAAAGGATAATGTGATAGGACATCCTACTAAAGAATTATTAGAAGGTGAATGGGTAAAAAGTGAATATGGAAATCCGGGCGTTCTTATTGAAACTCCAAAGGTTTTAAAAAGAATGGATACTCAAAAAGTACTTCCAAAAGAAGCTATGGCTTTGATTAAGGAAATGCAGCTTTTTGCATACGGAAGTATGATTGACAATTTTTACATTACAGTTTCTACCAGTAAATTTAAAAATCCGGTTGATCTTGATTTGGCAAAAACTTTAGAAGGAAATTTAAAAATAATTGAATCTCAGGGCGGACAGAATATTATTGTAAAACAAGAAGATTTCCAAACGAATCAAGGTGTTCAGGGATTAAAAGGTTACGGAACAATGACTGTTTTAAATCCTGATACTAAAACAAGTGCAAAAGCTTATTATGAAATTTTGCTTTTTAAACAAGACCAGGGATTACAACAAATTATGATTTTACACGAAGAAGGAGATACGTATGCAAATGAAATTTCTGAACGAATTTTAAATTCTGTTGAACTTAGAAAAGCAGCTAACTAATGGGAAAGATAACTTTTTTAAATCCGGAATTCTTCTGGCTGTTTCTATTAATTCCAATTGCAATTGCTTGGTTTTTCTGGAAACGCAACCAACAATCGGCTACTTTAAAAATGAGTTCAACTCAGGGTTTTAAAAATAGTGAATCGTTATTGACAAAATTAAAACCTTGTTTGTATGTTTTCAGGATTATTGCCTTAAGCGCGTTAATCGTTGCTTTGGCAAGACCAAGAACCGTTGATATTAGCAATCAGACTAAAACGACTAAAGGAATTGATATTGTTATGGCAATCGACGTTTCGGGAAGTATGCTTGCCAAAGATTTGAAGCCAAACCGTATGGAGGCTTTAAAAAGAGTGGCAGGAGATTTTGTTGAAGAAAGACCAAATGATCGTATCGGATTAGTTCTTTATGCATCAGAAGCCTATACAAAAACACCTGTTACAAGTGATAAAGCTATTATTCTGGAAGCTATTAAAGAAATTAAATACGATACTGCATTACAAGACGGAACTGGAATTGGAATGGGATTGGCAACTGCCGTTAACCGCCTTAAAGACAGCAAAGCAAAAAGCAGGATTATTATTTTATTGACTGATGGTGTAAACAATGCAGGTTTTATTGAACCGGAAACAGCTGCCGATATCGCAAAACAATACGGAATAAAAGTATATACAATTGGACTTGGAAGCAACGGAATGGCAGAATCTCCATACGCTTATGCACCAAACGGAGGATTTTTATTTAAAATGCAAAAAGTTGAAATTGATGAGCAATTGATGAAAAGCATTGCTCGTAAAACAGACGGAACGTATTTTAGAGCGACAAGCAATGACAAATTAGCCCAAATATATAGCTCGATTAACAAATTGGAAACTACTGAAATCCAGGAATTAAAATTCTACGATTACGACGAAAAATACAGAGGGCTTGTTTTACTGGCAGCCTTTTTATTATTGTTAGAAGTTGGTTTACGAAATACAGTTTATAGAAGCTTTATTTAATTTTTTCAAAATTAAAAAATTCCAATTTTAAAATTCCAAATAACAATTGATTTGGAATTTGGAATTTAAGTATTGAAAATTGGAACAAAATTGGAATTTGGAATTTATCCCCACAACTATCGGGATTGGAATTTTAAAAATTATATGGAATTAGACGAAAAAAAATATTTATACCTTTTATTATTACTCCCAATTGTGGTGTGTATTTTTCTTTTCAATATGTATTGGAAAAGGAAAAAACAGCGTGAATTTGGTGATCTGGAAATAGTAAAAAAACTAAGCCCTGAAAGTTCTGTTTTTAAACCTGTATTAAAATTAATCATTATCCTTTTAGCACTTACTTTCCTGATTATCGGATTAGTGAACCCGAAGATTGGAACTAAAATGGAAACGGTAAAACGTGAAGGTATTGATATTGTTTTTGCAGTCGACGTTTCTAAAAGTATGCTTGCCGAAGATGTCGCGCCAAGCCGTTTAGAAAAAAGTAAACAGTTGGTTTCGCAAATCATTAATAATTTGGGAAGTGACAGAATTGGAATTGTAGCTTACGCCGGAAGTGCTTTCCCGGTTTTGCCAATTACTACAGATTACAGCGTTGCCAAAATGTTCCTGCAAAGTATGACTCCTGATATGGTTTCATCGCAAGGTACATCTCTTGATGAAGCGATAAGATTATCAGCGAAATATTTTGATGAAAAAAGCAAAACCAGCAAATTATTGATTTTGATTTCTGATGGAGAAGATCATTCTGAAGGCGCTACTGTTGCAGCCGAAGAAGCCAATAAATTTGGAATGAAAATCATTACAATTGGTATCGGAACTGAAAAAGGAGGCACTATTCCGTTAAAAGAAAATGGTGTTGTAAAAAGCTATCAAAAAGATCAAAACGGACAAACTGTTATTACAAAACTAAATCAGGACGGTTTAAAAAGTATTGCAAAAGCAACAAAAGGCGGTTATGTTTATGGAGGAAATACCAAAGAGGTTTTAGAATACATCAAAAACGCATTAAACAACATTCAGAAAACAGAATTTGAAGCTACACAAATGGCCGATTTTCAATCGCAGTTTCAATGGTTTATTGGCTTTGCTTTCTTGTTATTGTTTATTGATATTTTCTTATTAGAAAGAAAAACAAACTGGATTAAAGAGTTGAATTTATTTAACGAAAAGAAATAATTGTTCGTATTAAGATTCAGAACAAAAAAATAAAAAAATTAGAATGAAAAATTTACTTCTTTATATTTTATTAACGGTTTCTCTGGCGGTTTCGGCTCAGGAGAAAGACAAAACATTGCCTGAAGGTAATGAAGAATATAAGCAGAATAAATTTGTTGATGCCGAAGCTAATTATAGAATTTCGGAATCAAAATTTGCAAAACGCGGTGTTGCTTCTTATAACTTAGGAAATACGATTTACAGACAAAATCAGGTTTCTGAAGCAAAGCTGGCTTATGCAAAAGCAATAAAAAACGCCAAATCAAAATCAGACAAACATAAAGCCTATCATAATTTAGGAAATGTTTTAATGAAAGAGAAAGATTATACGCAAGCAGTTGAAGCTTACAAACAAGCTTTGCGCAATGATCCGACAGACGATGAAACGCGTTACAATTATGCGTATGCAAAACAAAAGCTAAAAGAAAATCCTCCTAAAAACGATAAAAACAAAGACAAAAATAAGGATAAGGACAAAGACAAGGATAAAAACAAAGATAAGGACAAGGACAAGGACAAGGATAAAGATAAAAAAGACGACAAAGGCGATAAAGACAAGGATAAAAAAGACGGTAAAAATGATCCTAAAAAAGATGATAAATCTGATAATAAAGGAGAACCAAAACCACAGCCCGGCGGAATTTCAAAAGATCGCGTTCAGAATTTATTAGATGCCGTAAACAACGAAGAAAAGAAAATTCAGGATAAAGTTAACGCTCAAAAGGTAAAAGGAAATCCTAGAAAAACAGAAAAAGACTGGTAGGGTTTGGGTTAATCGTTTAACCGTTAATTTGTTTATTCGGCCAAACTGTAACGATTAAACAGTTAAACAAATAAACGATTAAACAATAAAAGAACGATTAAACGGTTAAACATAAAAAACGATTAAACATTTAAATGAAAAGATATTTAATTTTATTACTATTCACTTTTCAAGGACTTATGGCTCAGGTTCAGTTTGAAGCCAAAGTAAGCAAAAACACGCTCGGACTAAACGAAAGACTTCGTATTGACTTTATCATGAATGTTGATGGGGACAATTTTGATCAGCCTAATTTTGAAGGCTTTAGAGTTGTTGCCGGACCAAGCCAACAAGTAAGTCAGTCCTGGATAAACGGAAGAAGTTCTTTTCAAAAAATATACTCTTATATTTTACAGCCTGCGCAAAAAGGAAACGTAACGATAAAACAAGCTACTATTGAATTTAATGGTCAGGTTTACAAAACAGCTCCAATAAAAATTACCGTTACCAACGCCGTTGCCGAAGAAAGAGATCCGAACGAGCGACCACAACAAGGTTCAGGAAGCGAAATGATTAATCTTGTTGCTGAAATTTCTAAAACAAATCCATATCTAAACGAACCAATTACGGTTGTTTACAAATTATATTTCTACAATATTGGTGTTACCGGTTTTAAGGAATTGGCGAAACCAAAATACAATGATTTCTGGAACCAGAACATCGACATCAAACAATTGGCTATTGAACAAGGAAGTTACCAGGGACAAAAATGCTATTTTGTTGTTTTGAAAAAGACGATCTTATATCCTCAAAAATCAGGAAGACTTACTATCGAACCGCTTTCATTAGATATTGGCGTACAATTGCCAACAAATCGTCGTGATATGTTTGGTCAGATGATTGTTGCAGATGACAATAAAATTGTTTCGGCCGGAGCTAAAACTATAAATGTAAGAGCGCTTCCGGAAAGCAACAAACCAGAAGGTTTTAGCGGCGCTGTTGGTAAATTTAATTTTACTGTTACACCGTCAAAAACTACTTTAAAAAATGGCGAAAGTCTTGACTTAATTGTAAGTACATCGGGTTCAGGAAACATGAAATTATTTACTTTACCAAAACCTGTTGTACCAAATGCATTAGAAATGTATGATCCGGTTCATGATGAAAAAGTAACGACTTCATTGAGCGGAATGTCCGGAAAAATTACTGATAAGTATACCATTATTCCGCAATACAAAGGAAAATATGCTATTAAGCCAATGCAGTTTTCTTATTTCGATTTAAGTTCAGGCAGTTATAAAACGATAACTTCTCCTGAAATTATGGTCGATGTGTTAGACGGGCCAATGCAGGCTGAAGCTAATACCGCTGCAAATGCTTCTAAAAATGTTATTGCAAAAACAGATCAGTTTAAATACATAAAACCAAAAACGATTTTAGTTTCTATAGCTAAAAACGATTTCTATGGTTCGAATTTATATTACGGTTTGTTGTTTTTACCTTTCATAATCTTACCAATTATCGTTTTGGCTAAGAAGAAGAAAGAAGCGATTGACAGCGATGTGACTGGAAACAGAATTAAAATGAACAATAAACTGGCGAAGAAATATTTATCTGAAGCCAAGAAACAGCTTAACAACAAAGAGCCATTTTATATTGCTTTGGAAAAAGCAATGCATAATTTCCTGAAAGCCAAATTGCATATTGAAACTTCAGAAATGAGCAAAGACAATATTAGAGAATTATTGCTTTCCAGAAATGCAAACCCGGAATCTGTACAAAGTTTTATTGCTTTGACAGAAAACTGCGAATTTGCGCGTTATGCTCCGGCATCGAGTGCTTCGATTCAGCAGGATTATGATAAAGCTGTTTTGATTATTTCAGAATTAGAAAAGCAAATCGTTTAGTTTTTATAACCGCAAATTTAGTTTTACCGCAAAGTACGCTAAGAAAAGTTGATTTAGATTGCGCTGAATTTAAGTTCGCCAAGTTTAAAATCTTTTTACATATTTAGAAAATGAAAAACATATTATATCTCTTTTTATTAATCTCTCAGGTTTTCTTTGCCCAAAGCGGCTTCGAAAAAGGGAATGCTTTGTATCAAAAGGCGCAATATCAGCAAGCTATTGAAGAATACGAAAGTGTTATTAAAGAAGACAAACAACAATCGGCAGAGTTGTATTTTAATTTGGCTAATTGTTATTACAAACTCAATAAAGTAGCACCTTCTATTTATAATTATGAGAAAGCTTTGGTTCTAAAGCCAAATGATGCAGAAACTTTAAACAACTTAAAATTTGCCAAAAAACTAACGATCGATGAAATCAAAGAAGTTCCTAAAGTTGGTTTTGCAAAACTGATTCAGAGCTTTACGGGTATTTTTGATTATAATACCTGGGCAAAAATTTCTGTTGGAATTGCTTTTGCATTTTTACTAAGTTTTATTGGTTATTATTTTTCTCAACTTACACTTTCAAAAAGAATTTATTTCATCGGAATGTTTGTTCTTTTAATTGCTTTGTCTTTAAGTATTGCAGCTGGAATGTCAGAGAAAGATCATTATGATAACGATCGCCCGGCAATTGTTTTCGCAGAAATAAGTGAAGTTCGAAGCGAGCCACAAAAAGCGGGTTCAGCTATTTTCTTATTGCATGAAGGTGCAAAAGTTTATGTTACTGAAACTTTAGCCGGATGGAAAAAAATAGAATTAACAGACGGAACTGAAGGCTGGATTGATGCAGCAACAATTAAAGAAGTAAAATAAAGTTTTAAAATATATCAAATAAAAAAAATCCCAAACTCCAAGATAAATTGGAATTTGGGATTTTCAATTTTGTAATTTCTCTAGTTTACAGCATCAACCAATCTGATAAATTCAGCTTTATAACCTTCATCATCGTTTGATAATCCCGATTTTGCAAGCCTTCTGATATCAGAACTTGAATTATTCGATATAAACTTCGAATCTCTTAATTTTAAGCCGAACCAGGCAACAGCAGTTGTAAATTTAAAGTCAGAAGAACTTCGCTCTAAAGATATTTTGTTGTTAGGAATTACATTTACCATTTCGATACTTCTGTCACCATCCGGCTTTTTGTATCTAAATTTAATCGTTGCCAGTTCATCGCTATAATTTGTTTCATCTGTTTTTACTTTCGTGTATTTTAAATCTGAGGCAACATAATCGCTTTCTACACCAGTCGGAATAATTTCATACAAAGCCGTAACCGTATGTCCGCTTCCTAATTCGCCGGCATCAACTGCATCATTTTTAAAATCCTCATCTTTGAGCCTGCGGTTTTCATAACCAATTAATCGGTACGCCTGAACATGTTTTGGATTAAACTCAATCTGAATTTTGACATCTTTAGCAATCGCAAACATAGAACCTTTAAACTCTTTTCCTAAAAAGCGATTGGCTTCCTGAATATTATCAATATAAGCGTAATTTCCATTTCCTTTATCGGCTAAAATTTCCATTTTGCTATCCTTGTAATTTCCCATTCCATAACCCAGAACAGTTAAAAATACACCTGATTTTCTTTTATCCTCAATAAGTTTTTCCATATCAGCATCGCTTGATGCGCCCACATTAAAATCACCATCGGTTGCGATAATAACTCTGTTATTGCCTTCTTTTATAAAGTTTTGTTCTGCTAATTTATACGCCAATTCAATTCCTTCGCCACCGGCTGTGCTGCCGCCTGCGCTTAAATTATCAAATGCATCCATTATAGCTTCTTTGTCATCTCCGGAAGTTGGCTCTAAAACAACTCCGGCTGAACCTGCATAAACTACGATCGAAACCCTGTCTTGCGGACGAAGTTCTTTTACCAAAATTTTCATGGATTCTTTTAATAACGGAAGTTTATTTTCCTCGCTCATTGAACCTGAAACATCAATTAAAAAAACAAGATTTGAAGTTGGTAAATTAGTCATCGGAATATTTTTTCCCTGCAAACCAATTTTTAGTAATTGCGAATTTTTATTCCACGGACTATCACTTAATTCTGTATTGATAGAAAACGGATGTTGTCCTTCGGGTTGTGGATAATTGTATTTAAAGAAGTTCATCATTTCTTCGACACGAACGGCATCTTTAGGAACTTTTTGGCCTTCGTTTATAAATCGTCTGATATTGGTGTAAGATGCATTATCGACATCTATGGAAAAAGTAGAAAGGGGAGATTTTTTGGGAGACTCGAAAGGATTTTCTTCAAGTCCGGCGTAACTTTCAGTATTTGGATCTGAAATGTTTTCTTCTGGAATTTCATCAGTCGTAGCAACAACCATATCTGCTGATTCGGCAGCATAATCGCTTGAATCCATTTTTTTACAACCAACTAAAATAAGAACCAGGAATGCCATCAAATAAAAATGTTTATTTTTCATTTAAAATAAATTTAAGGATTAGTGAATGTTTTTTTTCTCAAATAACTACCAGCATTCCGGATGTACTAGTTAATATTATCTGCGATTTCCGCCAATCCAAATTTGATGCCAAGAAATTTTTATTTTTTCGCTAAGCTGAAGTTCACCATATAAGTGATATAAGTAAATTTAAGTTTTTACTTAATATAAGCTTATAATACTTATATCACTTATATGGTGAAAATTTAAAAAGTGTATATTTTTAAGGGTGTCACGCAATAATCTAATTTTATATCTAATTCAGAAACATCATCGATTTTATTTTCTGATTCAAAAAAAGAAAGTCCAATTTTTATTGTTTTTGGATTACATTCTGCTAAAAATTTATCGTAAAACCCTTTTCCGTAACCCACTCGATTTCCAAAATCATCAAAAACTAAAAGCGGCACAAAAACCACATCAATAGTTTCTGATGGAACCTGCAAACCATTTACGGGTTCGGGAATATTATATTCGTTTTTCTTGATTTTGGTATTATCCGTCAATAAAAAGTGTGACATTTTTCGGGTTTCAAAATCGCTTTTTGAGATCACGATTTCTTTATCTTTTCCGGAAAGCAAATGCAAGACATATTCCGTATTTACTTCTTTCTGTTCTTCGATAGCAAGAAAAACATGAAAATACGTTTCATCCCAAATTGGTAATTTGAGTACATTATTGGCTATAGCCAAACTCTTTTCTTCGATATCATCTACGGAAAGTTCTTTTCGAAGATTTTTATACTGTACTCTGAGTTCTTTTTTATTCGACGGCATCTTCTGGAGTATTTTTAGACATATGATAAATCGCATCGCCTTCATAAACAATGGGCGAATGGTTGGCGTTGATAACAAAACCGTCGTGTGGTGCTTTTACTTTTTGCTCGAATTTTCCAAACGGATCTGTAATAATGGCCAAAATAGTTCCTTTGGTTACAAAACGGCTAATCATATTAAAATCATGCAATAATCCTGAACATTTGGCGCGCAGCCAAACCGAATTTTTAATGTAAATGGTAGGATCTTCGGCTTCCTCAACTATTTGCTGTGGGTCGAGCATATCTAAATAATGAAGCAAACGCTTCACTCCCATCACACCTTCATTGGCAATTACATTATTAATGTCTAATGATTTTCCGCCTTCAAAAAGCAGCATTTTTACATTGGCTTTTTCTGATGTATTCCTGAAAGAACCATTGATATTTTTAGAATATAAGGTAAAAGGCGCATTAAAAACATCTGCCAAAAGCTTCAATTCGGGATTGTTTTGGGTAATTCGAATTTGCGGTGCATTAAAACGGCTTGCTCCGCCGGCGTGAAAATCGACTGCATAATCTAAAATCGGTAAAATTTCTGCCACAATATGAAACGCAAAACGACTGGCCAAAGAGCCTTTTTTACTTCCTGGAAAAACGCGGTTTAAATCTCTTCCGTCAGGAAACTCACGAGATTTATTGACAAAGCCGTAAATATTAATAATTGGAATACAAATAATAGTTCCGCGAGTTGGGCGGTTTATTTTTTTGCTAATAAGCTGGCGTACAATCTCAACTCCGTTTATTTCATCTCCGTGAATTCCTGCAGAGAACAAAACAACCGGGCCATCAAGTTTAGAACGACGCACAATAACAGGAATATTAAGTTTTGTCGTAGTGTGTAATCGGGCAATTTCAACGTTTATTGTTCTATTTTCTCCTGGCAAAATCGATTCGCCAAAAATAATCATGGGCTTGTTATTTTTCATATAGAATTATAAAATCTAAATATAGAAATTATATTTTAAATTTATATATTTGATGCCAAGACTTAGCTCTTTAATCAAAATTTCCATTCATAATTTAAACCATAAATGAAAAAAACAGCCATTTTATTTGGAGCATTACTTTTACTTGTTTCCTGCATGAGTAAAGAAGAAAAAATGAAAGAAGCGGAAACAGACGGAAACGAAGCAATCGCTGTAAAATCTAAATTAATTGAAGGTGCAGGAAAAGCACTTTCTGAAGAAGGAAAAGCAGCCGCTAAAAGTGCATCAAAAGGAATTGGAGATGTAATAAAAGGAATGAATTCCGGAGTAAACGAAAGCATAAACACATCTAAAGTAATCGCTGACCCAAGTTTTACTGTAAATTTTGATGAATGTAAAGCTGAAAAAATATACGGAGCTGATGCTGAAAAACATAAAAAAGTTACTATTTACTTAATTGCAAAAAAAGATTTTAAAGGAAAAATACTTTTGAAAGCTTTTGATGAAGATAAAAAAGAAATTGGCAGAAGCAGTCTGGAAGTTTCTATTGAAAAAGATGACGCTAAATATGTTGATTTTGTTTTTGATGAAAGAACACATTTGCTACAAACAGAATACTTCACGATTAAATAAAAATATCTTATCAAAAAAAGAGTCCGTTTTACAATAGAACGGACTCTTTTTTTTGGAATAAACTCAAAAGAATGACAATAATTTAAACTCAAAAGTTTAATTTTGTTGTATGCAAAAACCGTCTTTAGAACTTCAAATTCAAACCTTGCCAGACAATCCCGGCGTGTATCAATATTACGATAAAGACGATAAAATATTGTATGTTGGAAAAGCAAAAAACTTAAAAAAAAGAGTTTCTTCTTACTTCAATAAAATTCATGATACACGAAAAACAAATGTTCTGGTTAGGAAAATTGTAACCATAAAACATATCGTTGTTCCTACCGAAACCGATGCGCTTTTATTAGAAAACAATTTAATTAAAACTTTGCAGCCACGCTATAATGTGCTGCTTCGTGATGATAAAAGTTACCCGTGGATCTGCATTAAAAAAGAACCTTTTTCGAGAATATTCTTAACGAGAAGAATGGTCAAAGACGGATCTGAATATTTTGGGCCGTATACGAATTTCAAAATGGTGTATACTATTCTGGATTTAATCAAAGAATTGTATCCTTTAAGAACCTGCAATTACGATTTGAGCGAATCAAATATAAGATCAGGAAAATTTAAAGTTTGCCTGGAATATCATATTGGCAATTGCAAAGGTCCTTGCGAAGGTTTGGAATCTTTTGAAGATTATCAAAGACAAGTTGATGCTATTCGCGAAATTCTGAAAGGAAATTTCAAAGAAAGCATGAAAGATTTTAAGCGTTTGATGAATCAGTATGCGCAGGATTTACATTTTGAAGAAGCTCAAAAAATCAAAGAAAAAATAGAAATCCTTGAGAATTACCAATCGAGATCAACGATTGTAAATCCAAAAATCACGAACATCGATGTCTTTTCAATTGTTTCTGATGAAAGTGCGGCTTATGTCAACTTTTTGCAAATATCGCATGGATCTATTATTCGTTCGCATACTTTAGAAATCAAGAAAAAGCTGGACGAAACTGACGAAGAATTATTAGAATTAGCGATTATTGAACTTCGTGAGCGTTTTCATTTATTATCAAAAGAAATCATTGTTCCGTTTGAAGTTGATTTAGGAGAAAACATAAGAGTAACCGTTCCGCAACTTGGCGACAAAAAGCAAATATTAGATTTATCCATTCGAAATGCTAAATTTTACAGAATAGAGCAGCTTAAACAATTGCAAATCGTTGATCCGGACCGACATGTAAACCGAATCATGGCGCAAATGCAAAAAGATTTACGTTTGCCTGTTGAGCCGCGCCATATAGAATGTTTTGACAACTCGAATATTCAGGGAACAAATCCTGTGGCGGCCTGCGTGGTTTTTAAAGATGGAAAAGCAAGCAAAAAAGATTATCGTCATTTTAATGTAAAAACAGTTGAAGGTCCCGATGATTTTGCTTCGATGACCGAAATTGTCTACCGCCGTTACAAAAGATTACTGGATGAAAATGAGCCTTTGCCGCAACTTATTATTATTGATGGTGGAAAAGGGCAATTATCTGCAGCTTTAAAAAGTATTGACGCCTTAGAATTGCGTGGTAAAATCGCTATTATCGGAATTGCAAAACGTCTGGAAGAGCTGTTTTATCCCGGAGATTCGGTTCCGTTATATCTCGATAAAAGATCTGAAACGTTAAAAGTTATTCAGCAATTACGAAATGAAGCGCACCGTTTTGGGATTACTTTTCACCGAGATAAACGTAGCAAAGCGGCGCTTAATTCGTCTGTTGAAAGCATACCCGGAATTGGCGAAAAAACCATGCTTACATTAATACAACATTTCAAAAGTGTTAAAAGATTAAAATTGGCCACAGAAAAAGAGATATCTGATGTTGTGGGAGTATCAAAAGCCAAAAAAATTGTCGACTTTTACAAAATCAACTAGCAAATTTTATGCGCCTAATTCAGCCGTCCATTATAAATAATCGATATTCACGATTTTTTCCTATCTCCAAAAAAGGAGATTGTTTCGCTGAACTTTTTTTACAAGGCGAAAAATCGTACGGCTTATCGATTTTTTTTAATTCTATCCCAAGGTTACTGTTGTTAATTTTAGCATTTTTAGTTTTCAGTTCTCAACATGCATTTTCTCAAGAAATAAAAAAAGACAGCGTTAAAAGACCAAAAATTGGTTTGGTTTTAAGTGGCGGAGGTGCAAAAGGTTTTGCGCATATTGGTGTACTTAAAGTTTTGGAAGAAGCGGGAATTAAAATCGATTATATTGGCGGAACCAGTATGGGGTCTATCATTGGCGGACTTTATGCTTCTGGCTATAATGCAACGCAAATTGATTCTATTTTTAAACAAACCAATTTTGATGATCTTATAAATGATTATATACCGCGTTCGTCTAAAAACTTTTACGGCAAAAAAAATGACGAATTGTATGCGATCGTTTTGCCTTTTAGCAACTTTAGAGTAGGAATTCCCGAAGCACTTTCTAAGGGAATGTACAATTACAATTTATTGAGCAGTCTTACCCGTAATGTGCGCCATATTCGTGACTTTAATAAATTACCAACTCCGTTTTTATGTATTGGTACTAATATTGAAACCGGCGAAGAAGTTTTATTAAACAAAGGAAACCTTGTTCAGGCAATGATGGCCAGTGCAGCTTTTCCTTCCCTATTTACTCCTGTAGAAATTGACGGAAAATTATTGGTTGACGGTGGCGTTGTCAATAATTATCCGATAAAAGAAGTACGCGATCTTGGTGCTGACATTATTATTGGGGTCGACGTTCAGGATGATTTGATGAAGCGAAAAAACCTCAAGAATGCCACCAGAATATTAGTTCAGATTACCAATCTTCAGTCGATTGATAAAATGAAAAACAAAATAAAAAACACCGATGTTTATATAAAACCGGACATTCGTGATTATGGCGTTATTTCGTTTGATAAAGGCGAAGAAATTATACGAAAAGGCGAAGAAGCTGCTTTTGCTGTTTATGAAAAAATAAAAACGCTGACCAACGACAGTACTTTTTATAAAAAACCAAAACTAAAAATCAGCAACGATACAATTCATATCAGAAAAATAAACAGTGATCCTTTAGACAATTACACCAGAGAATATATTCGCGGAAAACTTCGTTTTAAGCCCGGAAGTACTATAACGTACAACGATCTTAAAGCGGGAATAAATAATCTTGATGCTACTCAAAACTTTAGTGCTATTTCCTATTGCTTACAGCCAGATGGAAATCAGGATGATTTAGATGTGGTTTTAAGAGAAAATCCTACACAGACTTATTTAAAACTGGGCTTACATTATGATGGACTTTATAAAAGTGCCATTTTATTAAATCTTACTCACAAAAAAACATTTTTAAAAAATGACGTGACTTCGCTGGACGTTATTCTTGGCGATAATTTTAGGTATGATTTGAATTATTATGTCGAAAATGGTTTTAATATCAGTTTTGGATTTCGTTCGAGATTGAATCAGTTCAACCGAAATGTTACGAATAGTTTTAGCAGTTTAATTACAGAAAATCCAATTGGAAATTTGATTAATGTTGACTTTTTAGATTTGACAAATCAAGTTTATTTTCAAACTATTTTTGTACAAAAATTTTTAATGGGCGGCGGATTTGAATATAAATACCTAAAAATAAATTCTCCAACACTTTCTAATACTGATAATATCATTGAGAAAAGCAGTTATTTTAGTCTTTTTGGCTATTTAAAATACGATTCATTCGATAAAAAAACCTTTCCACATTCCGGATTGTATTTTTCTTCAGACGTGCAAACCTATTTAGCTTCATCTGATTATACCAATAAATTCAAGCCTTTTTCGACAACAAAAGCCGAAATTGCATTCGCTAACACTTTATTCAAAAAAGCCACAATGAAAATTGAGGCCGATGCAGGATTTAATATTGGAAGCGACAGTGTTCCGTTTTTTGATTATATATTTGGTGGTTACGGTTATAGCAAAATCAACAATTTCAATTATTTTTACGGATATGATTTTTTAAGTATTTCCGGAAACAGCTACATCAAAACAGCTTTAACGCTTGACTACGAAATATTGAAAAAAAACCATATCAATATTTCAGCTAATTATGCCAATCTTGGCGATGATATATTTACAACCGTAGACTGGATTTCAGTACCTAAATATTCCGGTTATGCCGTAGGTTACGGATTAGAAACTATTATTGGCCCAATCGAAATTAAACATTCATGGTCTCCTGAAATGTCAAAAAGTTTTACATGGTTTAGCATCGGATTTTTATTTTAGCATTTAATTATGTTCAGAATTTATTTCATAAAATTGAATGCATTCTACATCATATTGGCATTATAAAAACCATCTGCCTATTTTTTACGTTTATAAAAGATAGTATTTGTAATTTAAATAAATAAAAATTACGATATTTGTTGTAATGAAAACAAAATGGACAGGTTTATTAGAGTATCTTCAATTCCTTATCAAGAGAAATCCTGAATAAAACCAACGAATTGAAACTCATTTTTCAGCTATAAATTTTAGCTGATGATTTGCGCGTTCAATTCAAATTTTTCGAATTATCTAATTTACAAATTATCTAATTGAAAAGGCATGCCATTATATCATAAACTTGGAGATTTTCCTCAAAAAAGACACACCCAATTCGAAAAACCTAATGGAGGTTTTTATTACGAACAATTGTTTGGTACGGAAGGTTTTCACGGACATTCTTCATTGTCCTATCATGTTCACAGACCAACGCAGGTTAAAGAAATTCTAAAATCATATTCGGTTGAACCAAAAATTGCAATCGGAAAAAACATAAAATCTTTACTTTTTAAAGGTTTTGAATTAAAACCTGAAAACGACTTTTTAGACAGCCGCAAAGCAATGCTTGTCAATAAAGATTGTATTATTGGTTTAGCAGCTCCAAAAGAATCACTTCGAAATTATTTTTACAAAAATGCCGATGCCGATGAAATGCTTTTCATTCATAAAGGAAAAGGAAAATTAAGAACCATGTTAGGAAATATTCCTTTTGAATATGGGGATTATTTAATTATTCCGAGAGGCATTATTTACCAAATAGAATTTGAGACAGAAGAAAACCGACTTTTTTATGTCGAATCTTTTGCTCCATTTTACACTCCAAAACGTTATAAAAACCAATCTGGTCAACATTTAGAGCATTCACCTTTTTGTGAGCGCGATTTTATTTTACCAAACGAATTGGAAACACACGATGAAAAAGGCGATTTTTTAATTAAAATTAAAAAAGAAGGCATGCTCCATGAAGTAGTTTATGCCACACATCCTTTTGACGTTGTGGGTTGGGACGGATATAATTTCCCATACGGATTTTCTATTCATAATTTCGAGCCTATTACAGGCCGTGTTCACCAACCGCCGCCAGTTCATCAAACTTTTGAAACGGCAACTTTTGTTGTTTGTTCGTTTTGCCCAAGACTTTACGATTATCATCCAAAAGCAATTCCAGCCCCTTATAATCACAGCAATATAGATTCTGACGAAGTTTTATATTATGTAGATGGCGATTTTATGAGCCGCAATAATATTGAACAAGGTCATATTACATTACACCCAAAAGGAATTCCACATGGCCCTGCGCCGGGTGCAATGGAGCGCAGTATTGGCCACAAAGAAACTCAGGAATTGGCCGTTATGGTCGATACTTTTAGACCATTAATGGTTACAGAAGAAGCAATGGGTCTCGATGATGGTCATTATTATAAGTCTTGGTGCGAATAATTAGTTAATGCAGAATGAATCAATTTTATACACGCCATTTTTAATTTTTACACGCCACTTTTTGTAGTTTTTAGAATATTTTTCTTTAAACGCAAAAGACTTTCTTGAAACATTCTATAATTATCTAATTTACAAATGATGAATTTAGACGAGAAAATTTTAGACACTAGTCTTACAAACAAAACTTTCGATTTTACAGTAAGCATTATTAATTACGCTGCGGAGTTACAGAAACAAAACAGGTTTATAATTGGAAATCAATTATTAAAATGCGGAACAGCTATTGGAGCAAATACCAAAGAATCTGAAAATGCCAAAAGCGAGTCCGTTTTTTTTACTAAACTTGAAACAGCTATTAAAGAAGCAACCGAAACACAACATTGGTTATCCTTTTGCTCATCGCGCAAGGATTATCCAAACTGCGAAGATTTGCAAAACGAATTGGCCGAAATAATAAACATTTTAAACAAAACAATAGAAACAGCAAAATGAGAAATAAGACAATTATTAATGTGTGTCAGCATATTCTAATTTTCTATTTTACTCATTTTCTAATTGAAAAATCATGAGCAAAGAAATTAAATCAGTAGAATACGGATTAGAAAAAATCTTCGAAGGAGCACAAGATTTTCTTCCGTTATTAGGAACAGATTATGTAGAGTTCTACGTAGGAAACGCAAAACAATCAGCACATTATTATAAAACTGCTTTTGGTTATCAGTCATTAGCATACGCAGGATTAGAAACCGGAGTAAGAGACAAAGCATCTTATGTTTTAAAACAAGACAAAATCAGAATTGTTTTGACAACGCCTCTAAACGAAAATTCTCCAATAAATGATCATCTTAAAAAACACGGCGATGGTGTAAAAGTTGCAGCACTTTGGGTTGAAGATGCAAGAAGCGCTTATGAAGAAACTATAAAACGTGGCGCCCGTTCTTTTATGGAACCAACGGTAGAATCTGATGAGTTTGGAGAAGTAGTTCGTTCCGGAATTTACACTTACGGAGAAACAGTCCATATTTTTGTAGAAAGAAAAAACTACAATGGTGTTTTCCTGCCAGGTTACAAAGAATGGAAATCAGATTACAACCCTGCTCCAACCGGATTAAAATATATTGATCACATGGTTGGGAATGTAGGTTGGAATGAAATGAATACCTGGGTGAAATTTTATGAAGAGGTTATGGGATTCGTGAATTTCTTATCCTTTGATGACAAACAAATCAATACAGAATATTCGGCTTTGATGAGTAAAGTAATGTCTAACGGAAACGGAAGAATTAAATTCCCAATTAACGAACCTGCAGAAGGAAAGAAAAAATCGCAAATCGAGGAATATTTAGACTTTTATGGCGGGCCTGGAATTCAGCATATTGCCATTGCAACAGATGATATTATCAAAACAGTTTCGGATCTAAAATCAAGAGGTGTTGAGTTTTTATCTGCTCCGCCACATACCTATTACCAAGCAATTCCGGAAAGATTAGGGGTTCATATGGATATGATGAAAGAAGATATTAATGAAATTGAAAAATTAGCTATCATGGTCGATGCCGATGAAGATGGTTATTTATTGCAAATATTTACCAAACCGGTTCAGGACAGACCAACGTTATTTTTTGAAATTATTCAGAGAATGGGTGCAAAAGGATTTGGCGCAGGTAACTTTAAAGCCCTTTTTGAGTCAATTGAAAGAGAGCAAGAATTGAGAGGAACTTTGTAAAAACGTAATATTTTTGCATTAAATCGAGGAATTCTCGATAAAACGATGCTTTTTATGCAAATGTTATGTTAAACTCACCTTTTGCTATTTGTTTTTTGAACTTTCTATCTATCTTTGCACTCGCAAATCAGGAAGGGGTGGTTTCCTTCCTAATTGATATAAATTTCATAATTTATAGTTTTTTGGTTAGTTAATAGCATAAAAACTCCGTCATTTCTTGACGGAGTTTTTTTGTTTTGGTACATTTGGAATAGAATTTGCATTTAATTATCTTTATAATGAAATGTAAAAATTGTACTATGAAAAAATTAGTCCTCATCATATTAGTCCTGACTACTCTTGCCTTCGATACTCAAAAAGAAGATGCTTACGGAGTTGGAGAATATTTTAAATTCAGAATTCATTACGGAATCGTAAACGCGGGTTATGCTACACTCGAAGTTAAAGATGCCACAATAAACAACAAAAAAGTATTTCATGCCGTTGGAAAAGGCTACACAACCGGTATGTCTAAATTTTTCTTTAAAGTCGAAGACATTTATGAAAGTTACTTTGACAAACAAAACGGAAATCCTTATCGCTACGTTCGAAAAATTGACGAAGGCGGTTATACAAAAGATCAGGAAGGATTTTTTAATCCGGCTGAAAACAGAGTTTTAGTTAAAGACTACAAACGTAAAACAGAAAAAACAATTGTTCTTACAGATAATGTACAGGATATTGTTTCTTCCTTTTATTACTTAAGAAACCATCCAAATATTGACAAATTAAAATCAGGAGAATCGATAACAATTGACATGTTTTTTGACGAAGAAATCACAAAATTTAAGTTAAAATATGTAGGTCTTCAGGATATTACAACTAAATTTGGAACCGTTTCTACAATGGTATTTAAACCATTGGTACAAACAGGCAGGGTTTTTAAAGAAAAAGAAAGCTTAACAATCTGGATAACAGACGACGACAATAAAGTTCCGGTTCGAATAAAAGCAGATCTTGCAGTAGGATCCCTAAAAGCGGACCTTGACGAATACAAAGGATTAAAAAATCCATTTAAAGTAAAAAAATAATGAACACCACAGATCATTCTGAATCACTTTTAAAAGAAATTGACCTTAAATTTCAAGCTATAAATCAGAAAACAGATGTACAACTTGAAGGTTTACTTTGGTCAAAACCAATCACGTATTGGGATTATATTCAAACCGATGCGCTTTTAAATCTGCAAATTCAGCGCACAACACTTCCTGACGAAATGGTTTTTATCATGTATCATCAGGTAAATGAATTGATTTTTAAAATGATTTTATGGGAAATTGATCAGATTGCCGAAACACAGAACATTCAGGTTGATTTTTTCAGTGAAAGATTATCTAGAATAACACGTTATTTTGACATGCTTACCAATTCGTTCAGCATTATGGAAAACGGAATGGAGGTTGATCAATACATGAAATTTAGAAATACGCTGACTCCGGCAAGTGGCTTTCAGAGTGCTCAATATCGATTAATTGAATTTGCTTCGACAGATGTTATCAATTTAACAGATCGCAGATACAAAGACAATTTTGACGAAAATACAGATTTAGAAACTAGTTTTGAGCATTTGTATTGGCAAGCGGCAGGAAAAGATTATCATACCGGACAGAAATCCTATTTACTTCAGGAATTCGAAAACAAATACAAAAACCAGTTTTTACGCCAGATGTCTACCTTTAAAACAAAAAATATTTGGCAAAAATTCACACAATTACCTATCGATGATCAGCAAAATACTGAATTAATTAATGCGATGCGTCACTATGATAAAACGGTGAATATCACTTGGGTAATGCAACATTTAAATACGGCAAGAAAATACATTTTAGAGAGCGGAAAAGGCAATGGTGAAGCCACAGGCGGAAGTGACTGGCAAAAATATATGCATCCAAAATACCAAAGACGCATCTTTTTTCCTAAATTGTGGACCGAAGAAGAATTGTCCAATTGGGGAAATGAAGCCACTGTTTAATTTTCCAAAAAATTTAAAAGTTTGAAAAAAGCATTCGTAATTATAATAGTATTATTTTCTATATTTTCATGTAATAAAACCGCTGAAAAAGTAGAAACTAAAATTAGCAAACCAAAAATAAAAAAAGTAGAATTCGGTTTTAATTATGGTGACTTTAATGTTGTTCAGGATACTATAAAAAAAGGTGATTCTTTTGGATCTATCATTCAACACCAAAATATTGGCGATAAAAAAGTATACGATATTGTCGAACAGGTAAAAGATTCTTTTGATGTTCGAACTATTCGATACAACAAACCTTATACAATTCTTCGCTCTAAAAATAAAACCAACAATTTAGAAGTTTTCATTTATCAGCAAGATGCGTTGACTTACTATGTTATTGATTTTAGAGACACTATTGCAAAAGCATATAAAAAAATCAAGCCCGTTACTTTTAAACGTAAAATAATTGGTGGCGTTTTAAAAACTTCATTATCCGAAACCTTAGGAGGCGAAGATGTAGAAACGGCACTTGCAGGAAGAATTACCAAAGTGTTTTCATGGTCGATTGACTTTTTTAAATTAAAAAAAGGAGATCGTTACGGATTAATTTTTACGGAACGTTTTATAAACGGAAAAGTTTATGATGGCGTTGAAGATCTTCAGGCTGCATTTTTTGAATATAAAGGGAAAATTATTTATGCTTTTCCTTTTGAAAAAGATACACTTTCAGGAAAAGTTGAATATTATGACGATGAAGGAAAAACACTGAAAAATTTCTTCTTAAAAACGCCTATTAAATTTAGCAGAATTACTTCACGATTTACGATGAACAGGTTTCATCCGGTTCAACATACCTGGAAAGCGCACAAAGGAACTGATTATGCCGCACCAACCGGAACTCCAATTTCTACAACTGCTGCGGGAGTTGTTGAAGCAACCGGATATACGGCAGGAAACGGAAATTTTGTAAAAGTAAAACACAACGGAACCTACTCTACCCAATATTTACACATGTCCAGAATTTTAGTAAAACGCGGACAACGCGTAACACAAGGACAAAAAATTGGCTTGGTTGGAAGTACAGGACTTGCCTCTGGCCCGCATGTTTGTTACCGTTTCTGGAAAAATGGCATCCAGGTTGATGCGCTTCGACTAAATCTTCCAACGGGAGAATCTTTAACGGGAAGCGACAGAACACGTTTCTTAAAACAAATGGAACCTCTGAAAAGAGAATTGGATAGTATTGGTAATTTGTAAATAGCCGTTTAATAAATTAGAAATTTCATAATAACTTTATATTTCAAAAAATGATTGAAAATGGTATTTCTTTTCGAAATTTCTCAACATTATCTCAAGCAAAAGAACTTGAAACATTATTAAATAAAAACAATATTAAAACTGTTTTAGCTGATAATATTGCTCCTGTTGATATTACTTTTTCCGGAAGTACTTTACAAAATCAATACGAAATACAGATTGATCCATCTGATTTTGAAAAAGCAGAAGCTATTCTTGAAAAAGAAACAGAAATCCTGCTTAACGAAATAGACAAAGATTACTATTTATTAAGTTTTACAAATGAAGAGCTGTATGATGTTCTTTTAAATTCTGATGAATGGAATATTTTTGATTATAAGTTAGCACAGAAAATCTTAACAGATCAAGGCAAAACTATTGATCCGGAAATGCTGGCATCTTTAAAAAAAGAACGTTTAAAAATTTTATCCAAACCAGAAGAAAATCAAAAACCCTGGATAATTGCAGGATATCTATTTGCTTTTTTAGGTGGCGGAATTGGAATTATTATTGGATATTCACTTTGGAGGTCTAAAAAAACGCTTCCAAATGGTGAGAGAATTTATTCCTATAACAATGAAGACAGAAATAGTGGTCAAAAGATATTCATCATTAGTATTATTATTTTCCCATTAACATTTATACTGAAGATTTTAACTAATCTGTGAATATTAGACCTGTGAAATTTTTACAGAGCTGAATACCTATTTAATAAAAACGTTGGTGAAAAATTTTGGAAATATTATTTGCAGAATTTTTTCCTAAACTCAGACGGATTCATTCCTTTATGCTTTCTAAAAACTTTATTAAGATGACTTTCATCTGAAAAATGAAGTTCATCTGCAATTTCATTGATACGCATATCACTATTTAAAAGTCGGGCTTCAATTAATCTTAATTTATAATTGGAGATGTATTCCTGTAATGTTTCGCCAGTTTGCTTTTTAAAATACTTTCCAAGATAATGAAGTGAAATATTAAAGTTTTCACTTATTATCTCTGCTTTTAACTGTTTGGGATCGTAAATGTTTTCCTGAATATAATGCAATATTTCCAGCACCATTTCTCCTGTAGTTTCCTTAATATTCTTTGGGAGTTTTAAAGCTATATTTCTGGCAACAACCGTAATTATTGTATTCACGATTTGCTCCGTAACCTTCTGATGATAAATTTGCTGATTCGTTTGTTCGTTTATTATACTTTCAATAAGCGAAGCAATTAAAGGCTTATCGATATGATTTTTTAAAATACAGCCCGGGCGATGACTTGCATTCTGCAGAATATATTCCATTCGAAGAACCGTTTCCATTTGTCCGTTTTGAGAATTTGTTTTGATGTAATATTCATTAAAACGAAGAAAAAAGAATTTCGTTGGCGTTAAAATCTCAAACGAATGAACATCTTTTGGCGTAACAAGAAACAGGTTTCCTTTTTGATATTGAAATGTATTGTCGTTAATAACCTGAATTCCGGTTCCGGCAACAACATATATTAATTCAAAGAAATTGTTTTTCCGAATTGTTTTCGGAAAATGTTCCAACTCTTTAAAATCAACTTCAAAAGGAAGATATAAGTTTTTGTTTGTCATCCTGCTAAAATACAATTTTAGTACCAATTAGTACAATTTTCTACGAAAGCTAAGGCTCTAATTTTGTTTCAGATAATAACCTAAAAATTTAAAAATGAAAATATTATTAATTGGCGGAAATGGCGAAATCGGTACAATATTAAAACCTGAATTTGCAAAAAAACATGAAATTATTTCGGCCGGAAGAAACAGTGGCGATTTCAGAATTGATTTATCGGACATCAATTCTATCGAAAAATTATTTAATGAAATTAAAAAAATCGATGCGTGTATATGCGTTGCAGGCGATTGTTACACGGGAGATTTACTTTCGCTTGACGAAGAAAAATTAAACATTGGCATTAAAAACAAATTGTTAGGACAAGCAAATCTGGTTTTAGTTGGTCAAAAATATTTAAATGAGAATGGTTCATTTACGTTAACATCAGGAAAAATGGCAGATAAACCGGTGAAAAATAATATCAGCAAAGCGATTGTAAATGGCGGAATTCACAGTTTTGTTCTCGCAACTTCACTTGAACTAGAAAGAGGAATTCGCATAAATGCAGTAAGCCCGGGAAAAGTTTCAGATATTCCGGTGAATGATTTGGTAAGCGCTTATTTCAAAACCGTTGAAACTTCCATCAATGGAGAAATTATTAAAGTAAACTATTAAATTTCTAAAAATGAAAAATCTAAAAACACTTTTAGTTGCATTGCTAGTTGCCAATTTTGCTTTTGCTCAAAAATCAAACAAACTCATAACTTCAAAAATAACCGGATTATGGACTTTGGTTTCTGTTGAAAATACTCAAGCGGATGGAATGAAAACATTTCCGTACGGAACCAACCCAAAAGGGAGTTTGTTTTTTGATGAAAAAGGAAACTATGCCATTCAGATTTATAAAAACGAAAGGGCTAAAATAATTTCTGGAGATAAAAATAAATGTACACCCGAAGAAAATGCGGCAATTGTTCAGGGATCTAATTCACATTTTGGAAAATTTGAAATTGATGAATTAAATAAGACGATTACTTTTAAAATACAAACAGCTTCATTTCCGAATTGGGAAGAAACCATTCAAAAAAGATTTTATACTTATACAGATAATGAGCTAAAATATGTCGTAACGAACACAACACAAGGAGGAAAATCAGTTACTGCAGAGGTTGTCTGGAAAAAATTGTGATGAAAATTCATAAAACGTTTTCGCAACTAATTGTTATATAATCGTGAACCGTTTAGCTATTAAAACTTATTTCAGTATTTTTGTGTTTCAATATACAAACTTTCAATAAAACTAAAAATGGCTTTAAACACAACAAACCCAACCGGGACTGAGGCGTGGAAAAATCTGCAAAATCACTATAACGCAATTCAAAACACAACTATACAAGAATTGTTTCAACAAGATAATGCTCGTGTTGAAAAATTCAATTTACAATGGAATGATTTTTTGGTAGATTATTCTAAAAACAATATCAGCCAGGAAACGATTTCTCTTTTATTAGAGTTGGCTAACTCTATCGGATTAAAAAATGCAATTGCTGATTATTTTGGCGGAGCAATAATTAACCAAACCGAAAATCGTGCAGTTTTACACACAGCTTTGCGTGCGCCGGAATCGGCAGTTATAAAAGCGGATGGTGAAAACGTAATTCCTGAAGTTTACGAAGTAAAAAATAAAATTAAAAACTTTACAAATGAAGTAGTTTCGGGAGAAAGAAAAGGTTTCACCGGAAAAGCTTTTACTGACATTGTCAATATTGGAATTGGAGGTTCAGATCTTGGACCAGTTATGGCTGTTGAAGCTTTACAGTTTTATAAAAATCACTTAAACGTTCATTTTGTTTCGAATGTTGACGGCGATCACGTAAACGAAGTCATTAAAAAATTAAATCCTGAAACAACGTTGTTTTTAATTGTTTCTAAAACCTTTACTACTCAGGAAACATTAACAAATTCTGAAACTATAAAAGAATGGTTTTTAAAATCAGCAACTCAGGAAGACATTGCAAAACAATTTGTGGCTGTTTCTACCAATATTCAAAAAGTAACCGAATTCGGAATTAATCCAGACAATGTTTTCCCGATGTGGGATTGGGTTGGAGGAAGATTTTCTTTATGGAGCGCTGTTGGTTTGAGCATTAGTTTAGCTATTGGTTTTGATAATTATAATGATTTATTGACCGGAGCCAACGAAATGGACGAACATTTCAAATCGGCAGATTTTGATAAAAACATTCCTGTGACTTTGGCTTTATTGAGTGTTTGGTATAACAATTTCTTTGGAGCTGAGAGCGAAGCTTTGATTCCGTACACACAATATTTACAAAAATTGGCTCCTTACTTGCAACAGGCAACTATGGAAAGTAACGGAAAAAGTGTTGGCCGTGACGGAAAACCAGTTAACTACCAAACAGGAACTATTATTTGGGGAGAACCGGGAACGAATTCGCAACACGCCTTTTTTCAATTGATTCACCAGGGAACAAAATTAATTCCGACCGATTTTATTGGATTCGTAAAACCATTGTATGGCAACGAAGATCATCACGAAAAATTGATGTCGAACTTTTTTGCACAAACCGAAGCTTTGATGAACGGAAAAACGGCATCGCAGGTTCAGGCTGAATTTGACAAACAAGGACTTGATGCAGATAAGGCAGCTTACTTATTGCCTTTTAAAGTTTTTACCGGAAACAAACCAACCAACACGATTCTGATTCAGAAATTAACGCCTAAATCTTTGGGTTCATTAATTGCTTTATACGAACATAAAATTTTTGTTCAGGGAGTTATCTGGAACATTTTTAGTTTTGACCAATGGGGAGTAGAATTGGGAAAACAATTGGCCAATTCTATTTTAGAAGAGATAAATACTAAAACTGTTAAAAATCACGATAGTTCAACTTCATTCTTGTTGAATCATTTTTTAAAGAACAAATAATTTAATCGCTACTTAACGAACTGAAACGCCTTGATTTAATAAAAATTAAGGCGTTTTTTCGTATAAACGAGCGTTTTAATTCTAAAAAGCTGCTGTTTTTGAAAGTTTAGACCTACATCATCACGTTAATTATTATACATTTAACAAAAAGAGCATACTTAAATTCAAGAAAACATTATTTATGATAATAGAAAAAGAATAAATCATTTTAATGCGCAACGGATTAAGCAAAACTGTTTTTTCTTAACATTTTGATAACATTATAAGAATTAAATGTTATAATTTTGCCAAAAACAATAAACTAAATAAACAAATGAAGACAATGAAAAATTGGTTACTTACGGGACTATTGTTCATGATAGTTTCAACCGCATTTTCTCAAAACAAAATTACGGGTACTATTACCGATGGTACTCTTTCTTTACCTGGTGCTAATGCAGCGGTTAAAGGATCTTCAGACGCTGGTTCAAGTGATTTTGATGGTAAATTTACTATCACAACTTCAGCTACGTCTGGACAAGTTGTTGTTTCTTATCTTGGATACGAATCAAAAACAATTTCATTTACTGTAGTAAGTGGAGGAACAGTTAACTTAGGAGTTATTACTTTAAACTCAAATTCTAACGAATTAACTGAAGTTGTAGTTACTAGCGGTGTTATTGACTTAGTACAAGACAGAAAAACTCCAGTAGCTGTTTCTACTATCAAAGCTACTGAAATTCAAGCAAAATTAGGTTCTCAGGAATTTCCTGAAATTTTAAAAAGTACTCCTTCCGTATATGCTTCAAAAGCAGGTGGAGGTTTTGGTGATTCAAGAATTGTTATTCGTGGATTTGACCAAAAAAATATTGCAGTAATGATTAACGGAGTTCCTGTTAATGACATGGAAGGTGGATCTGTATACTGGAGTAACTGGGCAGGTTTGTCTGATGTAACTTCTGCAATGCAGGTACAAAGAGGTCTTGGAGCTTCTAAATTGGCTATTTCTTCTATTGGAGGAACTATCAATGTTATCACAAAAACATCTGACATGAAAGAAGGTGGAAATATTTCATCTAGTTTTGGTAACGATAGCTACCTTAAAGTTCAAGGTTCATACAACACTGGAGTAATGAAAAATGGTCTTTCTGCTTCTGTTTTATTCAGTAGAACTGAAGGAAATGGATATGTTGATGGAACTAAATTTGAAGGATACAATTATTTCATGGCTTTTGGTTACAAAATCAATGATAAAAACAGTATCCAATTTACTTTTACAGGTGCACCTCAATGGCACAACCAAAGATCTACTTCTCCATATTTAACTGATTTCTTAAAATACGGAAATGACGGTAAAGAACCAAACATCAAATATAACTCTGATTGGGGATATAGAAACGGTGAAGAAACAAGTTTAAAAACTAATTACTACCACAAACCGGTAATGAGTTTAAACTGGGATTATGATATTAACTCAACTACAAAATTCTCTACAGTTGTTTACGGTTCTTGGGGTCGTGGTGGAGGAACATCATCTAGTGGTGGAATACAAGGTCAAAACCCTTATACAGTATCAACGCC
Organism: Flavobacteriaceae bacterium CRH; assembly: GCA_001507425.1. Classification (GTDB taxonomy): domain Bacteria; phylum Bacteroidota; class Bacteroidia; order Flavobacteriales; family Flavobacteriaceae; genus Flavobacterium. The sequence goes on along the minus strand of LMAJ01000011.1, from coordinate 95,415 downwards.
TACTAGAGCAAATGCACTTAGAGATGCCAATGGTTTAATTAATTTTGATTTAATCCAAGCGTGGAATTCAGGACAACCTACAGCGTTAGGAACAAGAACTCCTCTAGCTGGCAGTAATCCTGCTGTATACCAAAACAGTACTAGTACTGGTTCTACAACAGCAGCAACAGGTTATGGTACAGGTATTACAGAATACTCTTCTGTAAACTCTCACAACTGGTATGGGGCAGTTTTAAATTTAGATAAAAAATTATCTGATAGTTTTAGTTTAAACTTCGGAGTTGAAGGAAGAACTTATACAGCCGTTCACTACCAAACACTTGTTGATTTATTTGGAGCTACTAATTATCTTGACAGAACAAATAAAAGTGGCGATGGAGTAACTCCAATCAATACAGTTTATTCTACAACATATGCAGCTAGAGCATCCGGAAATCCATGGGTAAGTACAGATTACCAAGAAAGAATAAATTTCTCATATGATAGTAAAGTAAACTACTATGGTGCTTTCTCTCAATTAGAATATTCAAAAGGTAATTTATCTGCTTTTTTACAAGGAGCTATTTCTTCACAAGGTTACAAAAGAGAAGATCACTTTAACTATGCTCCAACAAACCCTCTTTCAAGCACAGATTACGAAAACCTTACAGGTGGTGACGTAAAAGCGGGAGTTAATTATAACATTAACGAACAACATAACGTTTTTGTTAACGGAGGATTCTACTCAAAACAACCTTTCTTTACATCAGTATATCCTAACTTCCTTTCAGTTACTAATCCAAATTTAACGAATGAGAAAATTAGCGCTATTGAAGTTGGTTATGGTTTCCGTTCAAAAATCTTTACTGCTAATTTAAATGCTTATTATACAACTTGGAAAGACAGATTTACAACTGGTACTGATCCTGATGCAGCTTCAAACCCTGGAGGATTATACACTTTTGACGGTGTTAATGAAATACATACAGGAGTAGAATTAGACGTTACTGCAAGACCATTTGATAAGTTTAAACTAAACGGAATGATTTCTGTTGGTAACTGGAAATATGATGGAAATGCGACTAGTAATCGTTTTGATAATCAATACCAACCAGTAGCCGGAGGAACGGCTCAAACTTTATACCTTGACGGTGTTAAAGTTGGAAATGCTGCTCAGACTACAATGGCACTTGGAGGTGCTTATGAAATCTTAAACGGTCTTAACGTAGATGCAAACCTTAACTATTCTGAAAAGTTATATGGAAACATTAGTCCTGCAAGTTTTACAAAAGAAGACAACAAAGGAGCTATGGAATTACCTGGATATGCTACTACAGACGCGGGTATATCTTACAAATGGGTATTAAGTGATAAATTAGGTGCATTAAACTTTAGATTTAACGTTAATAACGTTTTTGATAAAATATTTATCAATGAGTCTTTCACTAACATTTTTGCAGACGACGTAAAAACACCAGCTGCAGGAGGTAATCCGGCAGTAACTTATCAACAAGCAGGAGCTCTTTACAAAGGTGTTGCAACTGATAACAGAGTTTACTTCGGTTACGGAAGAACTTGGAACTTTACTTTCCGTTACGATTTCTAATATTTAGAATCTAAATAAATATCATAAACGGCATTGACTTTTAAGTTCAATGCCGTTTTTTTATACCCTTTTTTGCTATATTTGTTTCAAACAAAAAAACAATTTATGTATTATTTTCTACAAAAATTTCATTCTGGCTGGGCTTATTTAGCTTTGTTGCTTTTACTAATTGCTGTCGTAAATTCTATCATTGGTTTAACATCAAGAAAAGATTTTACTGCTAAAGATCGTAAAATTGCCCTTTTTGCATTAATAGGCACACACACTCAATTATTGATTGGTTTAATCCTATATTTTGTGTCTCCATTAGGAAAAGCGGCTTTTGGGCAAATGTCTAACGCAGAACTTAGATTGACTTCATTAGAACACCCTCTTATTAATATTATTGCAATCATCCTAATCACAATTGGATGGTCAAAACATAAAAAATTAATAAATAGCGAAGCAAAATTTAGAACATTTGCTATTTTTTACGGTTTAGGATTATTACTTATTTTAAGTAGAATTCCATGGAACCTTTGGTTTTAAAAAACCAGCCATTAAAGCCCTAAAAAAGGGCTTTTTTTATCTCGGCATATTATTTGTACAAAGTCCCCAAGTCTGAAAAACAATAACCCATGAGAATTAAAAAAAACATTACGTTCGCTCTATTTGCAATTACATTTTTAAGTTGTTTGACTCCAGTCATAAGTCAAAACAAACAGGCAGTAGAAACCCCAAAAATTATTCAGGATACAGTAAAAATTGGTAAACTATCACTACCAGCAGTAAGTGATTCTATTTTTACTGATAATGGTTTAAAATTAAAACCGTACAAGAAAAATGCACATGCCTCTTATTATGCTGATAAATTTACAGGAAGAAAAACAGCAAACGGAAGCAGGTTCGACAATAACAAATATACCGCAGCACACAAAAAACTTCCGTTTGGTACCAGAATAAAAGTAACCAACGAAGCAAACGGAAAATTTGTAATTGTAAAAATTACAGATCGTGGCCCCTTTGTAAAAACACGTGAATTAGACCTTTCAAAAAGAGCTTTTATGGAAATAACCCGAAGTAAGGGCGCAGGCGCCATGAAAGTAACAATAGAGAGAATAATAGAATAAAAAAAGTCCCGCTAGCGGGACTTTTTTATTTTAAACAAACTTTCTAATACTCATAATAACACCGGTGTGGATTCCTTCATGATAATTATTAAACTCAAGCGCTCCGTTTATATCTTTAAGTGTATTTCCTAAACTGGTTGTATATTCATGAAAACTTACAAATATAGCATCATTATAATCCTGTTGCACCTGATGCAAAGTTGTAGAAAGTAATCCTTTAATTTCATCTACTTCTTCTTGTGAAACATCTCCTTCAGGCTTGGCTCCTTTAGCATATTTCACTATAAATTCATTGGAAACTTTTGTTGGCAATCCCGACAATTTATAAACCAAAGCTTGCTGAACAGCAACGCAATGTGCGGCATTCCAGATAATATTGTTGTTAAAACCCTGAGGGATTTTATTTAGTTGTTCTAACGAATAATTATCCAAAATATTCAAAAGAACTTGTCTAATGGTTTTCTGTGTTTCAAAAACTGAACTCATAAGTATTTTTTTTTATAAAATTAGGCAATTTTGTATTTCAAATGGATTTTCTTTGTACTCAATTAAATCAGATATCATGAATAAAATATATTACTTAGCTTCTTGCGATACTTGTCGAAAAATAATTAAGAGTTTACCAAAAGACAATAATTTGGTTTTTCACGATATTAAGCAAAATCCTATCACGGAAGCTGAACTTGAGGAAATGTATAAACTCGCCGGAAGTTATGAGGCTTTATTTAGTAAAAAAGCTCAATTATATAAATCGATGGATTTGAAAAACAAAAACCTTACGGAGGCTGATTATAAAAAATACATTCTGGAACATTATACGTTTATAAGCCGCCCCGTTTTTATTATTGACGAAAAAATTTATATTGGCAATACGCAACCTGTGACATTGCAGGTTACGAAAGCTTTAGAAAAATAATACCTAAAAGTTCTAATGAATTTGCTTTTGCGTTAGGGATAGAAGCGGAAATCCTTTTTTTGAGCTTTTTCTGCTCAAAAAAAGATTGGGAGCGGATAGCCCGCCCGAAGGGAACGCCCTAAAATTTAAATTTTGGCTGTAAAAAACTAGAAACCCCCGCTCTGATTTTTTTAGTATCTTTGCGCCTTTATACTCAATTATATGATACAATCGATGACAGGATTTGGCAAAGCTTCTTTGCAATTGCCTACAAAAAAAATTACCGTCGAAGTAAAATCTTTAAATAGTAAAGGTTTAGATTTAAACGTAAGAATGCCGTCGCTTTATCGCGAAATGGAATTAGGTTTAAGAACGCAAATATCTACAAAACTTGAAAGAGGAAAAATTGATTTTGCGATTTACATTGAAAGTACGGCTGAACAAACTTCGACTAAAGTAAATGTTCCTGTTGTAAAAAATTATATTGCTCAATTGAGAGAAGTATATCCTGCTGCAGATGAAACTGAATTAATGAAAATGGCGATTCGTATGCCGGACACCTTAAAAACAGAACGCGAGGAAATCGATGAAAATGACTGGGAGCAAATTCAGGTTATCATTGACGAAGCACTGCAAAATATCCTGACTTTTAGAAAAGATGAAGGTGAATCTCTTGAAAAAGAATTCAACTTAAGAATTGGAAATATTCGTCAATATATGAACGATGCTTTGGCGCTTGATCCGGAACGTGTTCAGGCTATTAAAGACCGTTTGCAAACTGCCATTTCTGAATTGAAAGTAAATGTTGATGAAAATCGTTTCGAACAGGAATTGATTTACTATTTAGAAAAACTGGATATTACAGAAGAAAAAGTTCGTTTGACGAACCATTTAGATTATTTCCTGGAAACAATTAAAGGTACTGAAGCTAATGGTAGAAAACTAGGTTTTATTACTCAGGAAATGGGTCGTGAAATTAATACAATGGGATCTAAATCGAATCATGCGCAAATGCAGAAATTGGTAGTGATGATGAAAGATGAACTGGAAAAGATTAAGGAACAGGTTTTGAATGTGTTGTAATAGCTATAAGCTGTAGGCTGAAAAACAAAACGAATAAAAGCTTAAAGCATACTGCTTAAAGCCTAAAGCATAAATTAATGAACAAAGGAAAATTAATTGTTTTCTCTGCACCTTCAGGATCGGGAAAAACAACTATAGTAAGACATTTACTTGGAAAAGAAGATTTAAATTTAGAATTTTCGATCTCAGCGGCTTCACGCGACCCACGCGGAGAAGAAGAACACGGAAAAGATTATTATTTTATTTCGTTGGAGGAATTCAAAAAACACATTAAAGCCGAAAATTTCCTGGAATGGGAAGAAGTTTATCGCGATAATTTTTACGGTACTTTAAAAGCAGAAATTGAGCGCATTTGGGCTTTAGGCAAAAACGTGATTTTCGATATTGATGTTGCCGGCGGATTGCGTATTAAACACAAATTTCCGGATCAGACTTTAGCCGTTTTTGTAAAACCTCCAAGTGTGGACGAACTAAAACGCCGCTTAAAAGAACGTTCTACAGAAACTGATGATAAAATTAATATGCGAATTGCAAAGGCTTCGGTTGAATTAGCCACTGCTCCTCAATTTGATACGATCATTAAAAATTACGATTTAGATACCGCTAAACAAGAGGCTTATCAGTTGGTGAAGGATTTTGTTTCTAAGTGATTAGTGAAGAGTAATTAGTAAATAGCATAAAAATGAGTGAAATAAGGTCTTATAAAGATTTATTGATTTGGCAGAAAGGAATTAAAATTGTTTCTCTGATTTATCAACTAGTAAAATCATTTCCAAAAGAAGAACTATTTGCTTTAACTAGTCAATTAAAAAGAGCGTCGGTTTCGATCCCATCAAATATAGCAGAAGGTTATGGCAGAAATACAGATAAATCTTTTAGTCATTTTTTAAATATTTCTAGAGGCTCATTATTCGAAATTGAAACTCAACTAATAATTGCAAATGATCTTGGTTTTATAACTAGTCAAACTCTTTACAAAGAAATTTTAAATCAAATTGAAGAAGAATCAAAAATGATTAATGCTTTTTCTAAGACACTAAAAGACTAATCACTTTTTACTAATTACTAGTTACTTCAATTATGAAAATAGGCCTTTATTTCGGAACATATAATCCCATTCATGTTGGTCATATGATTATTGCAAATCACATGGCTGAGTTTGCTGATTTAGATCAGGTTTGGATGGTTGTTACGCCACATAATCCGTTAAAAAAGAAGGCTACGTTATTAGATGATCATCAGCGGTTGCAAATGGTTTTTCTGGCGACTGAAGATTATCCAAAAATTAAACCTTCGGATATTGAGTTTAAATTACCTCAGCCAAATTATACCGTAAACACTTTGGTTCATTTGCACGAGAAATATCCTACGCATGATTTCTCTTTAATTATGGGCGAAGACAATTTGAAAACACTTCACAAATGGAAAAACTATGAAGTAATTTTAGATCATTATGATGTTTACGTTTATCCGCGCATTTCGGAAGAAGAGGAAAATCTGGATTTAAAATCGCATCCAAGAGTTCATATTATTGATGCGCCAATTGTAGAGATTTCGTCTACTTTTATTCGAAACAGCATTAAAGAAGGAAAAAACATTCAGCCTTTATTGCCATCAAAAGTTTGGGAATATATTGATCACAATAATTTTTATAAGAAATAAAAAAGCTGTCCAAAGATAATTATTGGACAGCTTTTTTATTTAACATTATGTGAGTGCAAAATATATCATCATGAACGAAGGATCACACTAGAAAATCCGTAAAGTAAATCGCCAATTGTTGTCGAGTTACGTGTGTGATCCTTCGGTTCTCAGGATGACAATCTTTACGCAAAAAAAAAGCCTGAATTTATAATTCAGGCTTTTCAAGTTTTATAGCGAAACGCCTATCTGGCTTTTAACTCTTGCTCTAATCTCACTTAGCGATTGATCATTTAAAAGTTTTCCATCTCTGAAAACTTCTTTCAATTCTCCTTGTTTTTCTTCTTCCCAGGAAACATTATCGGTTAAATGATATACGCCATCAACTAAATCAATTTTCATTAATCCTTTAGCTGATTTTTTAGTTCCGTCATCTGTAATTGGATCTTTGAAGATCGCTCTTCCCTCTCCATCAACTTCACCATAAGTCGCTTTCATGGCAAAACCAAAAGTATCTCTGGTATTGTATTGGTAGGTAAAAGAACCAATTCCTAAAACCACATTGGTTGATGCAAAACCTTTTGCTTTTAATTTTTCACAAATTTGAGTTGCTCTTGCTACCGTAATACTATCGCCGTAAATGGCTCCAATTTGAGGTACAAGCTCTTTATATCCTTTTGCATTCACTGAGCCTCCAAAAACATCCCAAAGCAGCTCAATAACACCTTTCTTTTCCTGTTCTGTTTTTCCGTTTGGATTTCCGCAGATAATATCAACCGGATCACCACTATCTGGACGAACTACTACTTTACCTTCTCTGCCTACAATTTCGTCTTTTAAACGTGGCAAATAATCGGTTAAAACTTTCCATAAATCCCATGTATCGGAAACTATAGAAACGATTCCTTTTGGATACACTTCTGAAATTAATCTTTTGAAGGTTTCATATTCTCCTTCGGTAGTTCCCATACACATTACAGAATGCTCTGTTGCGGCCACTGAACCTGCGATTAATTCTTTATCAGAATTGGCATTGTAATAATCTTCGAAGAAATCTATCGCCGGAATCGTATCAGAACCTGTAAAACTTAATAAATGTCCCGCTGCTGAAGTTACAGCCGCTTCGATTCCGCCCATTCCTCTCATAGAGAAATCATGCGCCTGCCAATCTACAAATTCAGGTACAGATGAAGTTTCGTCAGCGTATTTGTCTAATACTTTTCTATATTCTCTTGCAAGAGTAGCAGAGTTACAAGGCAGCCAAACTACGGCAGAAAGCAACGTTTCGAAATAATTTGTCAGCCAGAAAAATTCCGGAATCGTATTATACATCGTAAACATTGGTACTCTCAAAGGTACGCTTGCTCCTTCCGGCAAGGCTTTAAAAACCATCGGTATATATCCTAAATCATGAAGATCTTCGATATGTTTTGTTCCGACTAGGTTTTCGCCTAAATAATTATTGATTCGGCGAGAGTATTTTTTAACTACTTCTTCTTTAGGCTGTTTGAAAAAATCAGCATCAAAATCGTGAATGATATATTTTTTAATGAAATATTGCAATCCGAAAAACACAACCTCATCAAGACCTTCAATTCTTGATTTTCTTGGTGTCCAGTTAGAATATACTAAAGTGGTTTTGTCCGGGTATTGTCTTCTGTGGTCAACTTTGTAACCGTCTGTTAATAGTAGTGGGTTCATATATTTTCTTAGTTATTAAATTTATTATTTATTTCTTCCTTTTTCATTTGGATAAAATGTCTGCACAACATCGCTTTGCCAAAATGCTTTTGTTTCAACATCAATACAGGTTAATTTTCCATAAAAGCCTGCGCCAGTGTCAATATTCCAGACATTACAACCTTGCATTGGAATGTCAATATTATAATGAAGTGTTGGCGTGTGCCCAATATAAATCTCATTATAAAGCAATAATCTTTTTGGATACGAGAGTGAATCTTTTTTGATTCTTCTATCCATTGTTAATGCCATTTCCCAAAGTGTTCTGTCCCACGAAAAATTGCTGGCATAATATTCTTTTTCCGGTCCGTGCATGGATGAAAAACCAGCGTGAATAAACAAATTATTATTTTCATCCACAAAATAATCTTTCATGTTTTTGAAAAATTCGCAATGTTTTTCTTTTGTTAAAAAATCAATATCCTGATAACTTTGTATGGTTGATTTTCCTCCATGTAAAAACCAAATTTTATTTATTATACCATTCATTAGCCATTCCTGACACCAAACATCATGATTCCCTCTTATGAAAACACAATTATGTTTTTGAGATAATGCAATCAGAAAATCAATAACTTGTCGAGATTCACTCCATCCATCAACATAATCACCGAGGAAAACAAGTCTGTCATTTTCAGTTATTTTTACTTTATCCAATAATTGAATTAAAGCTTTTAAACCGCCGTGAATATCGCCAATAACTAATGTTCTCATTATGTTTATTTATAAATGAAGTAGTGGTTTTGTTACTTAATAATCCCAGATTAGTCCTTTTTCGTTTAGTCTATATTGGTACTTTTGGGTATCGCCGAAAGTTTCATATTGTTTGTAATTTCTATTTATAATTTCATCATAAGCCAAAAACATTTGATTAGAAGCAATATGAAAAGGCATTCTTCCGCATCCAGTACATAAACCCGGAATTGTGACTGTTTCTATTTTAGGATTATTTATACAAGCGATCAAAATTGCTTTCATAGCCAGAAAGGCATTTACTGAAGTTGCAATATTAAAGCTCATTGGAACCCGCATAGTTGGAGCTGAGATTAAAAAAGGAACTTCACTATCTCCTGTTTCTAATGTGATTGATCTTCCAATTAAGAGTTCTTTTTCATCAAGTTGCGCAATTTTTAATTGAAGTTCATCCTGCAAATGCCATCCAAATCTTTCTGACAAATGCCAATCTAATCCACCGTCCATGAATCCAAATGAATTTGCCGGACTTACAACTGCATCAGATTTTATTTTTGTAATATCCCCTTTTATTATACTGAGGTTCTCACATTCTGAAAAATCATTTCTCCATGAATTGCCAAGTTCATCTTCTAAGTAAACCAATTTTATATGTAGCATATTTTTGAATTAAAATTGAATATATCTAACCGGAACCTCATCTGTCAACCAAACATTATTTTCAGACAAATAAAACTTAAATCCATCTTTAAACATTTCTCCGCTTTTTATGGTTAGAATTTGAGGAACTCCTCTTCTTCCACCTACTTTAATAGCCGTTTCTTTATCTTTCGAAAGATGTACATGCTGGCGGCTCATTTTTTGAAGTCCTTCTTTTTTAATACTTTCTAAAAATTTCTCAACAGTTCCGTGATATAAAAATTCAGAAGGTTCTGCTTCATTCAGATTTAATTCAACCGAAATCGAATGTCCCTGGCTTGCTCTTATTTTAGTTTTATCATCATTAAAAGCAAAACGTTTTTTATCATTGTTTTCTACCACATAATTCAGCAGTTCTGCCGTCATTTGATTTTGACTTCCTCTGTTATTACATTTTAGAATTAATTCTTCAACATCTGCCCAACCGTTTTCGTCTAATTTTAAATTTATAGTTTCCGGCGAATGTCTCAGGACTAAACTCAGAAACTTGCTTATATTTTTTGCTGTTTTTTCATTCATGATTTCTCTGAAATTTTTAATTTCCTATTCAGTTCTTCATCCCTAAAAACGAATGGCTTTTCGGCAGGAACTATTAATTTTTCCAATTGTCCATTTTGAACAAACGAATATTGTTCTTTTACAAATTCCGAAATATCCTCGATTAACACTATATCTTCTTTGGCAAAAGACTTTATAAAATCATCTCTTAAACCAATCTGAATGGCTCTTCTTTCTAATTTATTTCCGTAAGGATCATGATCCGGATCCCATTGCAATCTAACAGATGATGTTTTTACCTCTGCTTGCCATTTTTCTTGGCTCATTCCGAGTGAGACATCGTAAGAGGAATAAACTGCATTTTGCAAATATTTGTTGAATGCTGAAATCTTGAGATGAATTGCCAGTACAACTTCTTGTCCTTCTTTAGTTCCCCATCCGTTTCTGTACATCATCCAAAGGAAATTCGGTTTTATCCACGTCATTCTGGTAAGGCTAAATTCTCCTCCAAAAAACTGATTTTTTGCAGCAAATTCACCAATATCTTTTCGGTATGATTGATAAACTATTATTTCTTCATCGTCATATTGAGCCATAATGTGATAACCTGATTTTGGCCAATCTACAATTTGCTCATCATATTTTTTTAATTCTATTTTCATTTTATTTTGTACACAATAGCTTCATTGTTTTATTTAATTTTATTTACAACAGTTTTATTTTTAGTTATCTAAAAATCATATACTGTTACTTCTATATTATTATTTGATAGATTATTTAGGATAATAGGCTCTATCATTTCCCATTTCCCTCCTGCTAGACCACAACCAATTCTTGGCATATGAATACTCGCTTTATTTTCGTTCGCAAAAAGAGCAACTTCTTTCAAACCTTCTTCTATGGCATCGTAACGGATTGGTGCATTTCCGCTTTCGTCTTTATTAATTTTATGCTGACCAATTAAATTAGCCACCCAAAGATCTTCTTCAACCTGAACGAATTGAACTTTTCCTAATTCAAAATTATCTTTTGCTTTAAACCATTCTCTATATTGATTTTCAGGCTTTTTCCATTTTTTTGAAATAGCCATTACAAATCCTTTTCCCCAACCGCCAATATCATTACAGACATGAACAATTACTTTGTTATCTTCTGATTGAGGAGATGTTGCATCATCTTTTATATATTTAATGTCTTTCATTTCTTCTCTTTTTTAGTTTTAAAGACAATCGTTCGCACAAATCATCAATATCGTTTTTTCTTGCTAATACAGAAATCCATTTTTGCGGGATATTGTCAATTCCGTAATAGATTCCTGCCAAACCTCCTGTAATTGCTGCGGTTGTATCAGTATCTTCGCCTAAATTAACTGCTTTTAAAACGGTACCTTCATAAGTGTTCCAATTTAAAAAACACCATAAACTGGCTTGTAAACTATCAAGTACATATCCGGAAGAATGAATATTTTCTTCGGGGTATTTTGAAATATCATGCTGCAAAATCCTATCAAACAATTGAATTTCACCAGGATTAAATTTCTTGTCACTTAAAAATTCAGCTACAATATTTTGCATCCTCGTATAAGCTTCTGTTTTATCATTTCCATTTAAAATTTCTAAGCAATAAATAACGTAGATAAAACATGAAAGTACAGAACGAAAATGAGCGTGAGTAATTGATGAAACATCTTTTACTTTTTGATAAATGACTTCTATATCTTTCTCATCTTTAAGATAAAATGCCAATGGCAAAATGCGCATTAATGAACCGTTTCCGTTATCTTCTTCCGCAAAGCCACCGCATAAATCTGGTTGGTGCCCTTTTGCGATATTATGAATAGCATTTCTTGTAGCAATTCCAATATCAAAAACCCTTCCGTGTGGTGTCCATAATTCTTCACTATACCATTTTACAAAATTTCTGGCTATATCAGATAAATCAAAACCGTTACACAAACTCTCGGCTAAACAAAAAGCTAAAGAACTATCATCGCTCCAAGTTCCTAAAGGTTGGTGATGAGTTCCAAAACCAATCATTTCAGAAACAGGATTTCGTTTCAAATAAGATCTTGATTCAAACTCAACGGGAACGCCTAATGCATCACCAATCGCTAAACCAAATAAACCTGATTCTATTTTATCCTTCATACTTTTAATTATTTCAATTCATCCCTAACTTCCATCAAAGCAAAACCTAACAAATTCAGCCCTTTCCATTTCTCCGGATTCAAAACATCTTTATGATCACTCGCCATTCCAATTCCCCAAATTGGGTCAACGGGACTTGCTTCTACTAAAACTCTGTCGTTGGTATTAATTAAGAACGTTTTTAAAGCTGCGTTTTGACTGAATTTATGATAATTGCCCTGTTTCACGATTTCATATCGATTTTCTAACCAAAGTTTATCATCATAATTTTTAACTTCTCTTCCAAACTTTTTGACTTCGGCTGGAGAATGGGCTTTAATGATTTTTTCTAAAACTTCATGATCGTTAAATAATTCGGCTTTTTTGGCCATCATCCAATGTTCTGCTGTTTTGTAGATGACTTTATCCACTTCAAAAGAGCTTAACCACCATTGGCTAAAACAAGTTTTGGTTATCGTTCCGTCTTTACTTGGCTGATGTCCCCAGAAAAATAAATACTTACTTTCCGGAGCTATATTTTCTATATTGTATTTCATTTTTTTCTTTATTGAAACAAAGAAGTTATGTTTTTAAAATCTTTAGAATCGGGTGAAAATGATCCGTAGATTTCTGTAAACTCTGTTGTTAGTTTTTCGAATTCATAATCAATTTCAATCTGATCCATACACGTTACAACCAGATTTCTTTTAGCTTTCGGACTATAAGCTGCATCTAATTTTAAGCTATAATTTAAAAGATCATAATCTAAATCGCCTGTTCTAAATTCTCTTTGAAAATCATTGTAAACACAGGTTTCTTCTTCGTTGTTTTTTAATTTTAATTCTCTTTCATTACTCATCCAGCCATTTCCGTGTCGGGTTGAATAACTTCTGGTCACATAATACATTTCGATATTTTCAATTTGTAACTTTTGACAGATTTCAAATGCATTTTTTGAAGTTGTATTCGCGTACGTTACATTCGGAAAAACGCCGTGATCCATATCGAGCAGAATTCCCTGGCTTCCTTCAAAAACAAGGTTCGAATACTTTTCTAAAAAGCTGTAATCGCTAATATTCCACTTCATTTTATCGATAACTTCGAGGTAATGATTTACTTCTTCATCGATTTCACTTTCATTTAGAAAACCATAATAATAGGCTATCTTTTCTAACTTTTCTAAAAACATTTGTCGAGGCGCAATCAAATCTATAGCATATAGCTTGAAAGGACCTTCATTACGTTTCATTGTGGCTCCAACTCCTTTTCCGCAAGTTCCGTGATCCAGATTCTTGACGTTATTTCTGTTCTGCCAAACATCAAAAGGCGTTGTTACTTTTGCCAAAGGATGAATATGAAGTGCTGTATTTCCTCCTTGTTCTTCCAATTCTATTTTTTCATTGTATAAAAAAACAGGGTGAATTGTGCAATGTTCACTATAATAAGACGGCAAACCGCGAAGCGCACCACTTGCAAAACTCGAATGAACGTGTTTTTTATCACCAATCATTACGGTATGCGCCGCTTGTTGTCCTCCTGAAAACCGAATAACTATAGATTCAGGATTTTGTTTCGCCAGAAAATCTGTTGTAATTCCTTTTCCTTCATCTCCAAATCCTAAACCTATAACTATTTGTGCTGTTTTCATTTTTTAAAACTGTTATGCAATTATTTAAACACATAGAAACATAGATTTTTGGAAACTTTAAAAAGGCGTTTCACTAGTTTAAACAAACATAGTACTATGTGTTAGAAACTAGTTTCTTTTAGTTTTCTTTTATTCATAAACAAAAAGCTATATTTCTATGTGTTTAAAAATTAAAGCATTTCTATATTATCTAAACCATTAGTTCCTAAATCTGTAGTTATTCCTGATCCTGAACTTTTATGTCTGTCACAAATAATCTTTTTAATTAGATTCGGAATTTCTTTGTGATCTTCGATAGACAAACAATTTTGTCCCAGTAATTCTTTCCATGCTACATTTGCTCTTACTGCCTGATCAGAATGTAATACGCTGATATGATATACTTCGTAACGTTTCTGAGCTTCTGTTAGTAATTCAAGATGCGTATACGTTTGTTGTCCTGAACCCATAATTTCTTTTATGGCAGATGCCGGAAGCGTTGGTAAATTTGGTTCATCACCAACGGTAAACAACAATCCTTTTTGTCCTCTTTTTTCGAAAGCATCGGTTTTGGTATGAAAAGCTGCAAAATACCAGGCTAATAAATAACTTTCTCCTGCATTTCCTCCGCCTCCGCCTTCAATGTACGTTCTTGTCAACCACATATCAAGTTCTTCATCGCCAGATTCAAATTGTCCAACCTGAAGCGGAAATCTGTCGCATTCGTGATCTCCAATTCCCAGAAACAAAAGTGCCGGATCAGGAACGCCGCCCTGAATAATTCCGCCCATTAATTTTGGAAGTCCTTCTTTAATCAGTTCGTGCGGAACGTGTCCCATACTTCCTGTAACATCCAATCCCAAAATAATTGGAACTGTGTTAGGATGAACTTCAGAATCTCTGGCTTCTCTAAATGTAATGCCATTCGGGTTCATAGATTCATGTGCTAATCCTATTTGGTTTTGCACGAAAATCTCACTTGCAGATTTAAATCCGTAACCTGCTTTTTTTGCTCTGCTGTCGCGAGCGCCTAAATCATATCTTGTACCTCCCATAACTAAAATGTTTTACCAAATAAATATTCGAATCTCTTTTTTGTTACTTCAAACTGAATGTTCAAATTTCTGATTGTCAGCGAAAGCTCCATATCTTTTTGCACAAAAGCTTCCGGTTGAAAATCGGCAAATGTTAAACTGTTTTTATCCAGCGGACTAATATCGATAAGCCCTTCTTGTTCTCTCTCCAGCCTTTTTATTTTTAATTCTATATCTTCTACTCTTCTTCTGTAAATTAGTTCAGAATCTTCACCAATTGTTTTGGCTCTGTCTTCTCTAATCTGATCATTGTTTCTTTTTAAAGATTCAATGAATCTTGGTTTTAAATCATCACTCATAATTTTTGTGGTTTAGTTTCAAGTTTTCTTTGTTTCAGGTTTCAGGTTTACACGAGACTTGAAACTTGGAATCTTAAACTTGAAATGGTTAATAGCATTTTTTTGTTTCAGGTTTCAGGTTTCACGTACTGTACAGCAACTTGAAACCTGAAACTAATAAAGAACATCTTCAAATTGCTTAAAATTTGATTTTTTTTCAGAATTGTCAAATATGGCAAAAACTATTTTTTTAAAAGCGCCTGCATATTTTTCTGCAATAATTTCTTTGAACAAATGTGCTACATCTTTGGGTTCATTTCTAAAAACCCCACAGCCCCAGGCTCCCAAAATAATTGTTTCACTTTTTTGCTTTAGAGCAATTGCCAAAACTTTATCCATTCTGTTTTTTAAAACTTCTTCTGTTTCAGCAATTTCGTCTTGCCTGTTATGCTGCAGCATCGCGCCTTTGTTTGGTGCTGGTGCTGTTATTATATCTGCAACTAATGGTTTTTCAAAATAATTTCCATTATCATCGTTCCAAAACAAAACATTCGGACTATAAATCATGTAATCTGAATATAAAAACGAAGATTGATTTCTATTAAAATCATACATCGTTTTGTCTTTGATCTGCGTTTCATACAGGCTTGATGATCTGGCCAGACTTTCTTCCTGAGCCGATGCACCTCCTAAAAATCCACCGCCCGGATTTTTTGCTGAAGCGAAATTCAACACGCAAATTTTGCCATTTTTCTCCTGAGCAATTGCTTCAATTGTAGAACAGTTTTTGGTAATAATTTCTGTTTCAAACGTATTTTCAATTGGATTTTTCAAAATTGCTTCCCAATCGTTAGGCGCAATTGTAAACGTATTTTCTATAGATTCTTTGAGTTCTTTTTCTACAATAATCTTTTTTCCATCATATTCATAAAAACCATTTTTTACGATTTCTAAGGTTTTATTGGCTATTTCTACTCTATAATTTTTATTCATAATTCTAATTTTACAACCTCAACCTTTTCGTTGTCGAAATCTTTAAAAGAATTCGTCGTAAATATTTTATCAAAACAATCTAAAACGTCAAATCCTTTGTTGAAAATTCCGTGGCTTACTGCCAGGTATAATTTGCCTGCATTTTTCTTTTTTAATTCTTCGGCTAACCCAACGAAAGTTCCTCCTCCGTCACAAATATCATCCACAATTAAACAATCGATTCCGTCTAGGTCATCTTCGTAAACTTTAAATCCAGATAATTTTCCGGTTTTTACGTCACGGCTTTTGCTGCATTCTACAACAGGAACTCCGCCTAAAAATTCAGAAACTTTGTAAATTTTCTTTAAAGCACCACCGTCCGGAGAAATCAATTTTACGTTTTCTCCAATTACTTTTAAAACTGCTGCGATAAAAGTATGATTCGGAATCACTTCGCAATTGTTTACCAATGCCGGACTAACTTCTGAGTGCGCATCAAAAACAAAAACTTTATTCAATTGAAGTCCATTTATAATATCTGCATACACTTTTACAGAAAGAGATTCTCCTTTTATCATGACACGATCTTGTCTTGCAGCCGGGAAATACGGAATAAACAAATCGATTATTTTCACATCCATTCTGCGTAAAGCATCTACCGTGATACACAACAATCCTAAATCGTTGAATGAATTTAATCGGTGTGTAATCGTTACTTTCTGATTGTGATCAAAATCAGGATTGATTTTAATGTGAGGTTCTCCTCCAGAAAATGTAAAACTTTGAAATTTGATTTCTTCCTGATTCGTTATCGGAGTAAATTTTGGGTCTAAATTAAGTATCATAGTTTTTTTAGTTTGCGTTAATTATACGCAAATATAGATTAATATTTTTATTAAACAATTTATTTTGTGTAAAATTTACGCAAACTTGTATTTTTATTTGTTAAACACGCTAAATTAAATTATTAAACACATAAAAACATAGAATTTTGTTGTTGTAAAAAGAGCAAAAAAGAAACTAGTTTCCACACATAGCTATGTTTGTTAATGCAAGTGAAACGCCTTTCAACACAAACAAAACTATGTTTCTATGTGTTAAAATAATTACTAGCTATTCTTTAAAGTAATCTTTAGCTACCTTCTGCGCGATTAATTTTCGTTTTTCTTTTAAGGCTTTATCTTCGCTATCAAAAGCTTTTACCATTTTTTGCCCTTTCGTTCCTACTCTGCCGTATTGAACGGTTATATTTTTTCCTTCTGAATGAATTTCCCAGAATTTATTGCTTCCGTTTGATGTATTCAGGTATCTTTCAAAATTAATATTGCTGTTAGATTCTCCTTCAATAGAATTATTTGAAGGTTCCTTTTCGATTTCGATGTGGCTTTCTTCCATTTCTACATCATCAAAAAACGATTCGTTCTTTAATGCCGCAGCAATCATTTTTAAAACTCTTGGTTTGTTTTCGATCCAGTCTTTCGAATAAATCTGGCAAACTGTCCAGCCATTTGCTTTCAGAATTTCCGGTCTTAAAAGATATTGTTCGAGAATATCGTCATTCGCATAATGCAAATCATCATCGATCATAATTCCCAAAACAAATTCTTTGTCTTCTGCCGCTTTTTTGATTCCTAAATGACATTTAAATTTACTCTGACCAATATTCTTAGTAGCGAAATAACCCATTTTCTCCACTTCTGCCTGAACCTGATCTGCGATTAAACTCGATGTTTCAATTTTGTTTTTACTGTTTATCGAATTCAGAACATTATTTGCCGCTTCTAATTGTCCTAAACTAATGAGTTCTGCATATTGAAGGTATTTTCTAAAGTAATTCGCTCCTTCGTTGTATTCGTTTTTAATGTCGGTATATTTTATAGAACTCACGACACACATACTTTTCTTTGCCCTTGAGAAAATTACATTCAATCGTTTTTCTCCACCGCGTTTGTTAATTGGACCAAAATTCATTAGCATTTTCCCTTGCGGATTATATCCGTAACACGTACTCATAATAATAATGTCGCGTTCGTCTCCCTGCACGTTCTCCAGATTCTTTACAAAAAGCCCAACAAACTGGTTGTTTTCAATACGCTTATATTCTTCTTCAATCAGGTTTTCAAAAACTTTATCGTCGATACAAAGTGCTTCTATTGCCGTTTCGATTTCGTTTTGCTGTTCCATCGAAAAAGCAACAATCCCGATGCTTTGTTCTTTATTCTGAATTAAAAGTTCGCGAACCATATTGGCAATATATTGTGCTTCTAACGTATTTGAACGGGCATTATAAACGCCTTTTTGTATATAATGATAAGAGATTGGTTTAGAAAATAAATGATCGAGATTGTTTTTCGCTTCTTTTACGTCCTGTACAACAATTGCTTCGCCAATTTTGCTGTGATCTTTTAAATCCGGAATTGTCAATAATTTACTGTCATAAAAAGAAGCATTCGAAAAGCCAATCAAAGCTTCGTGTTTGCTTCGGTAATGCCAGCCCAACATAATCGACGGGAATTTTCTTGCGCCCTGCGTCAGGAAACTATCGGCATCTAAAGAGAAATAATCATCATCGTCTTCCGTTGCATCTGTCCATAAATCGTCCTGGTTTCCTGATGAACTTCCGAAGAAATTACTTGGCGGCATTTGCATTTCATCGCCCACAATTATGGTTTGTTTGGCTCGGTAAATCGGCACTAAACCTTCTTCAAGCGTAATCTGACTCGCTTCATCAAAAATAACGACGTCAAAATAGTTTTCATCGAGTGGTAAAGTGTCTGAAACGCTCAACGGACTCATTAACCAAACGGGTTTTATTTCTCGTATAATTTGTCCTGAATCTGAAGAAGCCAATTCCCGAATCGATTTGAATCGGATGCTTTTGCTGAATTCATTTTCGAGAATTTTTCTTCCTTCGGTAATCGATCTTTTGCTTTCTTTTTGTTCCGATGTCATTCCGGAAACGGACATTTCAGACGTTAAAATCAATTCTTTTAAATTGCTGACTTGTTTTGCAATAATGTATTTTCCGTTTAGTTCTAATAAATCGGCAACCATTCTTTTTACTTTTTCTATGGAAGTATGCAGCAAATCCATATTGAACTTTTTATGCGTGTAATTGATCGCATAATATTTCTCTAATGATCTTTCAGCCAGAGTAATTTTCAGATGTTCAAGCGGAATTTTCTTCGATTTTAATAATTGAATAACCGACGGATTCAAATCCTGAATTTCATCAAAGAATGAAGCGTACAAATCAAAGTACATTTTCTTTGTATTGATTGCCGTAATTCGATTTTCGATCTCAGAAAGGCTTATATTTTCATAATTTTCGATGCTGTCAACTAAAGAAGAATTTACTTTTAAGAACAGGTTTTTTACTTCAGTAACTTCTTTTCGTTCTGAAGTATCTAAATTTTCAGCAAATTTTAAAATCGTCGGATCAAGTTCTTTTTTAAGGGTTTCTGTATGATATTTTAATTCGAATAAATCGCCAAGATTATATTTGCTTTCGAAGTCATTTTTTAAAGTATTGAATTTTTCTTCCTGTTCAAATTGAGCTACATAATTCTCTAAAACAACAATTAAACTTGGTTTTACAGTATGTTTATTAATATCGTAAACGGCAAGAATTTCTGCTTTTGTCTTTTTATAATCGGAATTTATGAAATTAAAAAAGCTGCTTTCATTTTTTCTGATAATTTCCAAAGCTGTTCTGGCATCGGTTTCAGAAATTGTGCTGGACCAATACGGATATTGTTTGGCTGACTTTTCAATATCACTTCTCAATTTCAACAACGTTTGAACATCGTTTTCAAGGGCTCTGAAAAGACTGCTGTTTGGCTCTAATAATTCTGATTGATTCGTGTCGAAATAAATAAAAGTTGACATTGCTTTTCGCAGGAATTTCTGAATCTCAAAAAACGTATCAATTTCTCTTGGAATTGAAACAAAATCCAATCGTTCTGAAATGTTTTCCAGTATTTCCTGGCTGTTTTCTAAATCCTTTTTTAAATCTGATATATGCTGATATTTTCGAAAAACATCCATCTTTAAAAAACGGAACGGATGCACGGAGAAAAACTCAGATTGGTTCGTTTCCTGATTTATTTCAAATAATTTACTGAATAATTCGTGATGCGTGTTCCAATCCTGCAAACCTGCTTTATCATCGAGCATATTCAAACTGTCCAACAATGCTTTATGCGAGTTCGAAACCAAAACATCAAAAATAGATTTAATGGTAAGATCCGTTTCTTCATCGATTTTGGCATTCATAAAATCATGAAAAATCGCGACTTTATTAATTTCAGTATCAATTTTTTCTACGAGATTATTTCTGTTTTTTGCTATTGATTGAAAATTATTTTTGGATGCTGTAAAATCGTAAAATGTTTGTTTCAGGTCAAAAATAAATTCTTTTTTATCGGCTTGCGAATCGTGAATTAAACAACACAAATCGTCTAAACCTTGATTTTTAAGTCGGTAAAAAACAACGTCTAATGCCGCGCGCTTTTCGCAAACAAACAAAACCTTTTTGCCGTTTGCCACATAATTGGCGATTAAATTGGCAATAGTTTGCGATTTTCCCGTTCCCGGCGGACCTTGAATAATATAGCTTTCGCCAGATTCAGAATATTTTACGGCATTGTTTTGTGTAGGATCGCTCGCTACAACATTGAACGTTTTGGTAAAACTGTTTCCGGATTCCAGTTCGTTCTTAAAATCTTTTTGTGCCAATGAATTGAACAAACTTTTGAAAACATTGCTTTCAACATCATTTTCAATGACCTGATTGTAATCGCGAACCAAAGACATTTTTTTATAATTAAAATTGCCTAAGATTAAGTTACAAGTATCAAATTCCCAACGGAAAGGATTTACATCGCCTTCATCAAGCTGATAAAATTCTCTTTCGATGGTTTTATTCTCATTGAAAAAATGAGTATTCTGTTTAATATCGCTGTTGATCAAATATTCTAAAGACGAAGCTTGTGTAAAAACATAATTTCGGAACAATTCTAAACCGTAAGGCTGAAAATTTTCAGGTTTATAAGAATAATTTAAACTTCTTTGATCCTGAATGGCTTCTTTCTTTTTAGAACGTTTATTAAACTGCGTCAGGATTTGTTTGGCCTGCGAATGAATTAGTTTTATTTTGGGTTTGTCTATATAATCCAAAACAATTCCTGAACTATTTTTCTCGACTTGTACGCGCAATAATTCATAAATCGCTTCGATTTTAGTTTCAGAAAGCTGAATGGTTTCCGGCAATCGAATGTCATATAAATCTTTTAGCATATTGGCCAAAACCGGATTTATTTCGACTTCTGAATCCAGAAATTCTAATGAATAATCGTCTTTTACGCCTTTTTTCTTCGTTAGCGTTACGGATGCCAAAAGCAAAGGCGAAACTATTTTCTCTGAACTATCTTCTTTGGTATTAAACCAATTCAGGTTGCATAAAACTAATTTTAATTGGCTGAAACCGTATTCGTTAATATCTTTATTCGCCTCTAAACGAATTTTATCGAGCGTTGGCACGATATAAGTATTGTCCTGAAACTCTAAATATTTATTGAGCGAAATGGTACTGGTATTGCTGATTTTTTTGGAGATTTCAGCATTCCAGTAAAAAATAGCATTCGGATCGATATTCTCGTAATTCAATGCCTGCGGAACGGATGAAACGGTAAGATTCAGGAATTTTAAATTCGGCTGAAAATATAAAAGTCGGTTTCGTTTACTATTATCAAATAATCGGTTTCGAAGCTTTTCGTGTATGAATTGGTTTTTATTCTGAACTTTTGCGTCAATTAAACTTGATAAATCATATTCCGTTTCCGGATTATAATCTCTGTAATTTTGCAGTTTTTCTACAATTTCATTTAAATCCTTCCAGCGATTTTCACGGTTTAATTCGGTCATTCCCAAAATAATATTCGCAACGGCAGGATTTATTTTGCTATTCAAAAAATACATTTTCTTGCGGTATTCTACAAAACGTTTTACGTCTTCAATATCCGTAAAATCAAATTGCAAAGCGATACTCGCCAAAATCATTCCCAAAACAAAAATATCGGTCAACGGATCGTGATGGTCAAAATCGAATTCAAAACAACTGTAATCTTTTATATAAGAAGGTTTTGTGGCATTTTCGGAATCAGATTCAGAAACACTTTTATCGCCATATTCTCGGTTTACGCCTTCTCCAATTTCGGTTGTATTAAAATGTTCTCCCGAAATTTCAAATGCTTTGCTTCTACTTTTAAAAAATGCCGAAATTACTTTTCTATTATCTTTTATTTCGAAGGCATCATCGGTAATATGAAAATGTTGATTTTCGATATAAATCGTAGAAATATCTTGCAGTGAAGCCACTTTTCCCTGATTGTGAATTGAAGCAACGGTTTTCAATAAAGGCATTATGATCGCAATAATGTCATCGTTGGCAAAAACGCCTTTCTGAAAATTTTCGGTAATAAATTGATAAAAAGCGGATTCCTTTATGGGTGTAATCATCTTAATACGTGTTTTCTAAGTCTGATTCTAAAATACTATTTAAAGTCGTGGTGCAATTTTGAGCGAAAGCTTTATAGGTTTTCTCCGTTAGATTCATTTCTTTTTTGAGAATCGTTTTCATTTCCTCTTCCAAACCTAATTGTTCTGAAATATCCAGAATATGACCAATAAAGGCTTCTTTCAAATCCGGATCGCATAAGGCAAAATCGAGCATTACATAAGCGTAATATTCTTTTAGGTTTTTCTTGCTGTTTTCGATTTTTAGTTTGAAAGCTTCATCAATAAAAGCCTCAATTTTTTTATCTGAATTCGAAAAATATTGTTTGTAGAGCGCTGTACAATATTCAGATTGCGTCCATTTTGGTTTCAGGATAATCGAAATTAATTCTTTTGTAATATCAAAAACCAGTTTTTTACTGAATAAGTTTAATTGATGTAAATCGGTTTTTCCGGAAATGATTTTTTCTGTTTTTGAATAATAATTGGCATTATCTTTTTCAAAAATCTCTAACGCTTTAGCGCGGATAAAATTCTCAGGATGTGTTTCTCCAACAGAACCTTTTTCGATTCGTTCAAGAATTTCGTTGGCTTGTTTAAGATAACTTTCTGCCGAAACTTTTTCTAAACCCGTATTTAATTTAACTAAAGTCTGAATGGTATTTTCTAAACTTCCGCTCACTTTTAAAGCGCCTAAATCGCAATATAATTCGGTATAAAGCTGATATAATCTTGCGGTTTCGTAATAAAACAGTTCGCTGCTGCCGTCGCTTGCGATTGTATTGATGATTCGGTTTGTGATTTCGAAATCGCCATTTTCTAAATTAAACAATAAAATATGCGACAATTCATGTCCGAACAAAACCAGTAATTCGTCTTCGTTGAGCAATTTTAAAATCGTTCCCGATAAAATAATATGGGCTTCGTTTTCAAAAAAAACAACTCCGGCATTATTGCCATCCATACTTTGCGATTGATAAATCGTGATTGGTACAATGATTCCTAATTTATCTTTTGCCGTATTTAAAATTTCATAAACCTTGGGTTCCGTGTCCGGATCTATTCGGTATGAGTTTTTTAATAAATCGGTTTTAAAGGCTTCTTGCTGTTCTGCTTTTACTTTTTCTTCAGAAAACCAGGACCAGGTTTTGTCTTGTTTTTTAAAATAATCTCTTAAATCAGAATGGAATGGAAATGGTTTAATCATGTCAAGTAGGTTAAGCAAATTTTATTTCAAAGTGAAAGCCATTTTTAATCAAGTCATTATATTTTAAACCATTAAACTTAAATAATTTTGCCGGACGACCACTTTTTATGGGCGAAAAATGTTCGGTTTGTTCTAAAAAACCATAACTAAGTATCTTTTTTCTGAAATTTCTGCGGTCAATTTCTTTTTCTAAAATGGTGCAATACAAATTTTCAAGATCCGAAAACAAGAATTCTTCGGGAAGCAAATCGAAACCAATGGGTTCGTAAGTGAGTTTTGCTTTTAGTCTTGCAATTGCTTTTTCTATAATTAAATTATGATCGAATGCCAAAGCCGGGATTTCATCTATTTTATACCATTGTACTTTATCGGCATCTGTATCTGCTTTTATCTCCAAATTTGAAGCATCTACCAAAGCAAAATACGCAACCGAAATAACACGGTTTCTGGAATCTCTGTAAATGTCATCGCCAAAAGTATAGAGTTGCTCCATAAAGTTCAGTTTCACATTGGTTTCTTCATGCAACTCACGAATTACGGCATCTTTTAATGATTCATCCTGTTTGACCAAACCGCCGGGCAAAGCCCAATATTTATCTTCAGAACCAAATTTTTGCTCTATTAAAAGCACGTATAAACTGTTGTTTTTATATCCAAAAACAATGGCATCAACAGCGATTCTGATATTTTGAAAATTTTCCATATCCAACATACATTAACAACAAATATAAGTATTGAAATTTCCCGTTGTTATACTAAAACGAAAAAGTTTGCCACGAATTTTACTAATTTTCACTAATTTCTTTTTGCTTATCAAAAAGACTACTATTAATTTGTGAAAATCCGTGAAATTCGTGGCAAAAAAGTTGGTGGCAAAAAAATATCTTAGTTCACCTGTACCCTTTTATTTTCGGTTACAGGACATTCCTCCTCATCTTTTGTAACTGTAACGTCAGCTTTAACTTCATAGGTTCCAACTGTCTCATAAAAGTGTGTTACTTTTAAGCCATTTACGGTCTCTGTTTTTCCGTCACCAAATGTCCAGACTATAGAACTTAAACTTCCACTTCCATCATATTTTAATACATAATTAATTCTCTTAGAGTTGAGTGGATCTAAAGAATATTGTATTTCAAGCGTAGATGATTGTCCCCGACAATCTGCTGTTATAGCATCTATTATTTGTTCTTCAGTACAGGAATTGATAATAAAAAACACGGTTAATAGTAATAAAATATTCGCTGCTGTTTTCATTTTTAGGTTTAAGGGATTTGGTTGGTTAAATATTTATTGGAAAGCAATTAAGATTATAATCTATTGCCCAAAAACAATTTCAATTCTTTAGAAATTGCGTCAAAGAAAGAATTCAAATTATTGTTTTTAGCCGTTAGTACATACACAAATTCCTCCGGAACGTGAAAACTATTCCAAACCAATTGCAATTTGTTTTCTTTGATATATTTTCTGGCATTACAATTCCATGTTATGGCAATTCCTGAATTTTTAGATAACATTTCGAGCATTTCAGATTCTGACGGAATGATATAATTAGGAACCATTGATGGTCTTTTTTTACTGAAAGCATGCAGCCAGAATAATTTTATATATGGAATCCTTGCATCATGACTATACCATTTTTGGTCGTTGAGCCATTTTTCAGTTTCTGTATAATTATCAGCTTTTAATTTCTTGCGAAATTCTTCTATGTCTAAATTCATTGGTGCCACCATGATCAATTTAATTTTTCCGACGATTTCATAAATCGTATCGAACGTATCAAATCTTTTTGTTGTAATGGCAAAATCAAGTTTTTTAGCATCGACAAGTGCAAAGAGAGCATCATCTTCGGCAAAAGTAAAATCGATAAAATCGAATTTGGAAATTAAGACACTTCCGCAACTATTAAATAAATCTTTTGAAACTCCAACAGAAACTAATCGGACAGAATCCTCCGCTTTTGCCCTAAATCCACTTTCGACAGTTTCTAATCGGTCGAGTGCGTCAATAATTAAATTATTGAGTAACTTAGCATATTCAGTTGGTTCAACGCCTTTAGATTTTCTGTTGAATAATTTATAGCCAACATGAGCTTCTAACATTGATATTTGCTGACTAACTGCAGGTTGGCTCATAAAAAGCTCTTTTGCAGCTACAGAAAAATTTCCGTTTTTGTATACAGATTTAAAAGTTCTGTACCATTCCAAATTTACCATGACATAAATATATTTATAACAAACATAGTTTATTTTATATTTAGTAATATCACATTAATCGTAAATTTGTTAAAAATTATAACTTATGAAAAAAACAGCACTAGCAATTATAATATTCACAGCTTTTAGCATTTCTGCTACAGCTCAAAAATCAAAAAAAAGCATGAAAAAAGTATTATTTGTTGTTACCAGTAATGATAAACTAGGTAACACGGGAGAAAAAACAGGATTTTGGTCAGAAGAATTTGCTGCACCTTATTATGAATTACTAGATCAGGGAGTTGAAATTACAATCGCAACACCACTTGGAGGCCAACCGCCAATTGACCCAAAAAGTGCTGATCCGGCATCTGCAACCGAAGACACAAAACGTTTTGATGCCGATAAAACATTACAGGAAAAATTAAAACACACGCATAAACTTTCGACTATTAATCAAAAAGATTATGACGCTGTTTTTTATCCGGGCGGTCACGGACCACTTTGGGATTTAGTTGAAGATAAAAATTCAATCGCTTTAATCGAATCTTTTTACACACATAATAAACCGGTAGCTTTTGTTTGTCACGCTCCGGCAGTTTTAAAAAACGTAAAAGTAAAAGGGGAGTTTTTAGTGAAAGATAAAAAAGTAACCGGTTTTACAAATTCTGAAGAAGAAGGTGTTGGTTTAACCAAAGTTGTCCCGTTTTTATTAGAAGATGCTTTAACTCAAAATGGAGCAAAATTTTCTAAAGGTGCAGACTGGCAGCCTTACGCTGTCGAAGACGGACTTTTGATTACCGGACAAAACCCGGCTTCGTCTAAATTGGTGGCTGGAAAATTATTGCAACAATTAAACTAAAAATAGGTTCTAAGTTGCTTAGACTGTAAGTTACTAAGATTTCAATATCTTAAAAAAACTTAGAGTCTCAGGAACTTAGAGTCTCAGAAACTTAAAAAAAAATCATGCTAAACTTTGAATTATATAATCCGACGAATTTAATTTTCGGAAAAGGACAAATTGAAAAACTTTCGACTTTAGTACCAAAAGATGCTAAAATTCTTTTGGCTTATGGTGGCGGAAGTATTTTTAAAAACGGGATTCACGAACAGGTTATCAAGAATTTAAAAGGTTTTGATATTGTTGAATTTGGTGGAATTGAACCAAATCCGCATTTTGAAACTTTGATGAAAGCAGTTGACGTTATTAAAGCCGAAAAAATCGATTTTATTCTGGCTGTTGGTGGCGGATCTGTTATTGATGGCGTGAAATTTATTTCGGCTGCCGTAAATTTTGACGGAAATCCGATTGACATTTTACAAAAACGTCTGTTGATTAAAGAAAATGCAGTGCCTTTTGGAACTATTTTGACTTTGCCGGCAACGGGAAGCGAAATGAATTCAGGATATGTCGTAACAATTAAAGCAACTCAGGAAAAACTATCTTCCGGCGGAAGTGCTTTGTTTCCTCAATTCTCTATTTGCGACCCAACCGTAATTGAATCTTTGCCAAAGAGACAATTGCAAAATGGTGTTGTAGATGCTTACACGCACGTAATGGAGCAATACTTAACGTATCCGCACGAAGGTTTTTTACAAGACCGAATTGCAGAAGGAATTTTACAAACGTTAATCGAAGTTGGTCCAAAAGTAGTAGAAAACCCAACGGATTATGCATTGGCATCCAACTTTATGTGGAGCTGTACCATGGCGCTAAACGGACTTATTCAAAAAGGTGTTCCGTCTGACTGGGCGACACACATGATTGGCCACGAATTAACGGCTTTATACGATATTGACCACGCAAGAACTTTAGCGATTATCGGCCCAAGTTTGTACACGGTAATGTTCGAAACTAAAAAAGCAAAACTGGCACAATACGGAAGAAGAATATTTAACCTAACGGGTTCAGAAGACGAAGTTGCCAAAGAAGCTATTAATAAAACGGTAGAATTTTTCCATACTATGGGAATGGATACTAAACTTTCACAATATGTAAATGACTACGATAAAACAGCAGATTTTATTGTAAATCGTTTCGACGAAAGAGGCTGGAAAGGTTTAGGAGAAAAACAATTGATTACTTTAGACAAAGTAAAATCGATTGTTGAAATGAGCTACTAAATTTATAAATTCCAATCCCGAACCCTCGGATAAAATTCCAAATTCCAAAACTAAATGTGTTATTGGAATTTGGAATTTTTATTTGAAGTTAAAATCTATATTTAGTGTGAAGCAATTGGAATTTCGAATTTAGAAAATTGGGATTTGGAGTTTTTTTATTGGTATATTAAATCTTTTTATGCGAAACCCAAATGTTGGAATTTGGAATTTTTAGAAATTGGAATTTATAAAAAAAGGCGTTCTTAAATTATATTTAGGAACGCCTTTTTAAAATACTAAAACAAAACTAACTAACTCAATTTTCGCTAAACTCATTAAAATTCTAATTTACAACTAGTTATAACACAACAATTGAATTATTATTGTGTAGTGCATAAAATATTTTGATTGTTATTAAGAACTGTCTGAAAACTATTATTTATTGGGGTAATTTTAAATTTCTTAAATCAGATTTTGTATTATTACTACATTATTAAGTACTTTTGCTTTAAATTATTAAAATAATGAGCGAAAAATTAAAGTTTGCAGTAATTGGAGGTGGAAGTTGGGCGACGGCAATTGCAAAAATGTTATGCGTAAATCTTTCAGAAATAGCTTGGTATATGCGTAATGATGCTGCGATCGAGCACATTGAGAAATACAAACACAATCCAAATTATCTAAGTTCTGTCGAATTCGACACTAATAAACTTAGATTGACCAACAATATAAATGAAGCAGTTGAATATGCAGATTATGTAATTTTTGCTATTCCGTCTGCTTTCTTAGATGCTGAATTAAAAAATCTGACAGTTTCTTTAGCAGATAAAATTATCTTTTCAGCTATTAAAGGAATTGTTCCTGAAACGAGTTTAATTGTTGGAGAACATTTTCATATTCAATACGACATTCCATATTACAACATTGGCGTTATTACAGGTCCATGTCACGCTGAAGAAGTGGCATTAGAAAGACTTTCGTATTTAACAATTGCTTGTGGCGATCCGGATAAAGCTTCTATTGTTGCCAAATCACTTTCAGGAAATTATATCAAAGCGAAAATTTCAGATGATATTATTGGTACTGAATATGCTGCGATGCTTAAAAACATTTATGCTATTGCTGCCGGAATTGCACATGGTTTAGGTTATGGAGACAATTTCCAATCCGTGATGATGAGTAACGGAATTCGTGAGATGAAAAAATTCATCAGAAAGGTTCATAAAATGAAACGTAACATTAATGATTCGGCTTATTTAGGCGATTTATTGGTTACAGGATATTCCGTTTTCTCCAGAAACAGAATGTTCGGAAACATGATCGGAAAAGGTTATACCGTAAAAAGTGCCATGATGGAAATGAGCATGGTTGCCGAAGGTTATTACGCCACAAAAAGCGCTTACAAACTAAATCAGGGTTACGGTGCCAAAACGCCTATTATCGATGCCGTTTACAGCATTTTATACGAAGGAAAAGATGCGAAGTCTGTATTTAAAAAATTAACGGAGTCTTTGGATTAAATTTTAAGAATATAGAACATAGAGAATAGAATATAGATTTTCACCTATTAACATAAAAAAAGAGTCAAGACTTATTAATTTCGTCTTGACTCTTTCTTCTTTTATCTATTTCCTAAAGTCTATTTTCTATTTTCTATTTTCTATTCTCTATATTCTATACTCTATTTTCTACTTAACCATTACCCCCTCAACAAACAAAATCGGTACTTCTTCCGTATTCTTTTCGTTGATTAGGTTTGATTTGAAGATGAATTTCTTGTCGTATAAAGTATTTCCGATGAAGAAAGTTACCATAAATTCGTTGTTTAGAACCAAAAGGCTTTTTTCGATCATTTCAATTTTTACGACTGAAACAGCGGGAACTTCTACAAAAGCATGACGTAAAACAGATGTTTTTTTCATTTCGCCATCAATAGTTCCAAAAGCTTTTGAAACCACCATAACGCTGTCTAAATTAAAGTCGCTATCGTTTACAAGATAAGCGTACCATACTTTTTCCATAAAATCGTCGCTCCATTCCTGAACGGCAGCTAAAAATACGTTTTCTACTTCGGGGATTGTTATATCTGCTTTCATATGTGTCAAAAGTTATAAGTCAAAAAGTCGAAAGTCCCAAACTTTGAGACTTTCGACTTTTGACTTTCGACTTAAAATTAAATATTTGCTTTAAATTGCTCTAAGAAACGAACGTCATTTTCGTAAAACATACGGATATCACCAATTTGATAAAGTAACATTGCGATACGCTCAACTCCCATTCCGAAAGCAAAACCGTTGTATTCATCAGGATTGATGTCGCAATTTTTAAGAACGTTCGGGTCAACCATTCCGCAACCTCCAATTTCTAACCAGCCTGTTCCTTTTGTAATACGGTAATCGGTTTCTGTTTTTAGTCCCCAATAAATATCAATTTCAGCACTTGGCTCTGTAAATGGGAAATAAGACGGACGTAAACGAATCTTCGATTTTCCGAACATTTCTTTGGTAAAATAAAGCAATGTTTGTTTCAAATCTGCAAACGAAACGTCTTTGTCAATGTACAATCCTTCAACCTGATGGAAAATACAGTGCGAACGTGACGAAATAGCTTCGTTACGAAATACACGTCCCGGAGAAATAGTACGAATTGGCGGTTTGTTATTTTCCATATAACGCACCTGAACAGATGATGTATGCGTACGCAATAACACATCAGGATTAGTCTGAATGAAAAATGTATCCTGCATGTCACGCGCCGGATGGTATTCCGGTAAGTTCAATGCGGTAAAATTATGCCAGTCGTCTTCGATTTCCGGTCCTTCGGAAACGTTGAATCCGATATTGGCAAAAATATCGATAATCTGATTTTTTACAATAGAAATAGGATGACGAGAACCAATAATTACAGGCTCTGAAGATCTTGATAAATCACCAAAAACTCCTTTTACTTCTTCTTTGCTTTCCAGCTCTTCCTGAATAACTCTTACTTTTTCTTCAGCAACAGCTTTTAAAGTATTTATTACTTGCCCGAAGTCTTTTTTCTGGTCGTTCGGAATATTTTTGAACTCTGTAAAAAGTTCTTTCAACAAACCTTTACTACCTAAATATTTAATACGGAACTGCTCTAAGGATTCTTTATTTTTATCATTAAAGGCTTTAGCTTCCTCTATATGTTGTTTTATCTTGTCTATCATTTTCCTTCAATAATTGAAGGAACAAATTTAAGAAATTTGTTCCAAGTATAGCGTTTAAAGTTTAAGTTTCCTTTTAAATCTATTTTATCAAGTTAATTTTACTTTCTATTTCTTTCACTCTCTCCAACCAAAAGTCTATTCCTTCCTGATTCTTGATAATTTCTCTGTGTTTTCGTGTTACACTACCTAATTCAACCCAGTTTTTATCCCAATCCCTATCTCTTTCTCTATTGTTGGTTGGCTCTGTCCTTGTCCGCCAGAAATCCATATTCTTCAGGTATTTCCCTTTTAAGTCTTGAAAATATTCTTGTAATTTTTCTTTTGAATTAGGAATATAGCCTGGGCCGCTGCATCCACAGGAATGAAAGGTGATTCCAACAGAATATAAACTTTTAATATGTTCCCACTTTCTTGCATCATCTTTTTTCGGTGATTCAAAATCAAAACCCATATTAGCCATTAATTGTCCGCATTCTGGACATTTGGCTTCATAAGTGAATTCTTTACCTTCTTTTATATCTTTCTTAAGCCTTCTTTTAAATGTTTTTTGACAATTAAAACAAGCGTAATGAGGTTTATAAGATATTACTGCATATCTACACATTTTTCTAAGTTTTCAGTTGTAATTTACAGTCGCAACTACTGAAAATGCAACTGAAATTAAAAATTTACTCAATCAATTTTCTTTCTAAAAAATAATTCACAATCGCTTCTTTCATCAAAACCGATTGTTCTCCTGCTTTTAGTGGCGGCAACTCTTCTTTTACTTTATAATGTGGCCATCCATCTCCATCAAAAAAATCGAATTCATAAAATCCGTATGGTTCTAATAATCGGCAAATGGCGATGTGCATTAGGTTTAATTTTTCATCTTTTTTGAATTCACGGTGTACTTTTCCGAGTTCCTGAACTCCAATTAGGTAAATTATGGCATCTAAATCTAAATCTTCACCTTGCGAAAACTGATTTGAAAGTATATCGACGAGCTTTTCCCAACGCTCTTTTAGTTGTGTATCTCTGGACATTTTTATTTATGATTTTAGATTTTAGACTTTAGATTGCTGATTTAAAAATCTAAAATCTGCAATCTGAATTCTAAAATTAGATTTGCAAAGATACGGACTTCAAACCCAAAGACCTTAAAAAACGAAAACTTCCGTTTTTATTATGAATAAACGGCACACGGATGGCGCGGATTTAAAGGATCAACGCAGATTTTATTTTTTTATTCTGTAATCTTTAATAGCAAATCACGAAAACTTTAAGCCATAAATCAGCCAAATAATTTTAACCTGCGTTAATCCGCTAAATCCGTATAATCTGTGAGCCAAAAAACCTTTGCATCTCTGAATCTTTGAACCTTTGAACCTAAAAAAACATATATTTGCGGCTCAATAAAACGACAGAAATATGAGTATTCTAGATATGATTTTGGGAGGGCTTTTGGCTTACAGTTTATACAAAGGGATAAAAAATGGCCTTTTTGTAGAAATTGCTTCTTTTATTTCTTTGTTACTGGGAATTTATTTAGCGATTAAATTCTCCTCTTTTATGAAAGAAATTATCGTGAAGCATGTTTCCTGGAACCCGAATACTGTTCAGGTTACGGCTTTTTTCCTGACTTTTATATTAGTCGTTATTGGTGTTTACTTATTGGCTAAACTTTTAACGGGAATTGCTGATTTTGCTCAGTTGGGCTGGTTGAATAAAGTAGGCGGAGGATTTTTTAGAATCCTGAAGACAATCCTGATTTTAAGTATTATTATTGCGCTTTTTGAGAAAATAAATTTCGATAACACTTTTGCAAAAAAAGAAACTCTAGACGATTCTATTTTTTATAATCCGATAAAAAAAGTGGCGGCGTATGTTTATCCTACTATTGAAGGATGGTATGAGGATTTTAGAGAAAAGCATAAGAAAGAGTCTGAAGAAGAAAAGTCTAAAGAAACAAATTCTAAAGAAGAATAGTATTTACTATAATTAAACCCGACAGGTTTTGAAAACCTGTCGGGTTTGACAAAGATTGTGTTTAGAACTATTTTACCAGTTTATTTCTAGCTTTTCTCCTTTTTTCAAAGTGATATTTTGTTTCTTATCACCAAAAATTAAAGTTGTTTTTCCTCCTATTTTAGAATAAATTATAGTTTTTTCCAGCTTTTTATTACTCCAGTTCATTTCAATTTCGAAACCGCCACGAGCGCAAATTCCTTTTACAGAACCGGTTTCCCAGGCATCTGGCAAAGCCGGTAATAATCTGATTTCATTTTCATTCGATTGAACGAGCATTTCGGCAACGGCGGCGGCTCCACCAAAATTTCCATCGATTTGAAATGGCGGATGCGCGTCGAATAAATTCGGATATGTTCCTCCTCCTCTTCTTGGCGTTGCCGTTTTCTTCCCGTCCGGATCTACGTAACGCAGTAATTCCCTGTACATTTTATAAGCGCGGTTTCCGTCCCAAAGTCTTGCCCAAAGATTAATTCTCCAGCCTTTTGACCAGCCCGTGGTTTCATCACCTTTTATTTCTAATGTTTTTTTAGACGCTTCGGCTAAATCCGGCGTTTTTTCCGGTGTAATGTGATCGCCAGGAAAAAGTCCGAACAATTGCGATTGATGGCGGTGTTTTGGATCTTCGTCATTCCAGTCAAAATACCATTCCTGAAGATTTCCTTTTTTCCCAATTTGATAAGGATGAAATTTAGACAATGCTGTTTCTAGTTTTGCTCTAAAATCGGCATCAATATTTAAAACTTTTGAGGCTTTTATGGTTTTATCAAAACATTCTTTAATCATGGCCAAATCTGCGGTTCCGCCATACATGGTTGCGCCTATAAATCCGTCTGTTGCGATGTATTTGTTTTCCGGAGAAGTTGATGGCGATGTTATTAGATTTCCGTTTTTATCCAGAATCATCCATCCTAGAAAGAATTGAGATGCGCCTTTCATAATTGGATATCCTTCTGTTTTTAGGTAATTTTTATCTTGTGTAAAAACGTAATGTTCCCAAATATGCGTACTTAACCACGCTCCGGATAATGGCCAGCAAGCCCAACTCGGATCTTCTTTTCCAAATTGTCCAACAGGATTTGTCATTGCCCAAATATCGGAGTTGTGTGCGGCAGCCCAACCTTCTTTTACGCCATAAAAAGTCTTTGCTGTAACTTTTCCTGTAACGGAAAGGTTTTTTATAAAACTTAATAGCGGCAAATGCATTTCTGAAAGATTGGTGTTTTCTGCCAGCCAGTAATTTTCTTCCAGATTGATGTTCATGGTATAATTACTACTCCACGGCGGATTTAAATGCGGATTCCAGATTCCTTGTAAATTGGCAGGAACGCCTAATGTTCTTGAGGAACTAATTAATAAATAACGCCCGAAATTAAAATATAGAATTTCAAGATTTTTATCTTCTTTTCCGTCAGCATATCGCAACAAACGTTCGTCTGTTGGTAAATCCGGAGCGGTTGTTTTTCCTAAATCTAAAGTTACTCTGTTGTAATATTTTTGATAATCGGCAATGTGGGTTTCTTTTAATTTATCGAATGGTTTTGCAAAAGCTTTATTCAGGTTTTGCAATGCAATTGATATGTCGTCTAAACCTTCGGTTGCAGGATTTTTGTCGAAACCATTAAAACTTGTAGCAACAGACACATAAACATAAGCTTCGGTTGCATTTTTTAATGTCAGGGTAGATCTTGAACTTGTAACTTGTCCGTCTGTTTTGTTGATTTGGATTAAGGTCGTAAATCTTGTTCCTCTTTCTTGTACTTCCAGATATTTTGGTAAAACTGTATATCCCGCATTTTCATGAATTGGAGCAACACCGGTCATTACCATAATATTATTTCTCACTTCTACATTTGACTTTAGCAAACTCCTTAAATTAATATCAAAATTTAAACCTCCTTTTACGCTGCTTGTCAATTTGATTACCATGATTTGGTCTGGTGCCGAAACAAAATATTCGCGGGTAAATTTTACACCGTTCATTTCATAACTCACTTTTGATACTGCATTCGAAATATCGAGTTCCCGATGGTAATTGACTGCTTTTCCTTTCTCGGAATTGTTGATTTCTAATGTTCCTAAAGGCGCAAATGATTCGGAGTTTTTACCCTCGATTTTTTTGTTTAATTCGTCGGCTAGTTTGTAGTTTTCGTTTTTAAGCGCTTCGCGAATTGCAGGAATGTTTTTGTACGCTTCCGGGTTCATGTTGGCGTTTACGGGTTCGCCTGACCAAAGTGTGGCATCGTTCAGGTAAATTTTATCTGAATTTGCGCCGCCAAAAACCGTTGCTCCCATTTTTCCGTTTCCTAAAATCAGACTTTCTTCAAAAAATTCTGCTGGTTGATTGTACGACAAAACATGACTGGATTGCGCCGTCATGTTTAGGCAGAAAGAGGTGAATAGTAAAATGAAAAATGTTTTCGTGATGCCGTTTGATTTCATGGATTATTCTTTTTTATGATATCCTAACAGTTTTCCAATCCCGAGGCTTCGGGACTGTTAGGTATTATTTTTAACTAATATCGACATCTTGAATTTTATACCTAACCCGTTTTGAAAACCTGTTAGGATATCGAAACCCAATTTGCGCGCGTGAGGGATAGAAGCTGGCTACCGAAGTAGCGCGTATAGCCCGACCGCATTTGTGAAAGGCGCACATAAGCGGTTTGTTAAATAGCGCCTTTTGTAAATGCGGTCACGCCCTAATGATCACCACAACTATTATTTTGATTTTAAATATAATTCTTTATAACTTAATTCGTCGCTTTATAAACGAAATTTTTGAACGTAACCTGACCTTCGCCAACAGAAGAAAGCCCTAATCGAAGACTCATGAAACCGCTTAATACATTGTGATTGAACGAGGAGACTTCGGCAGAGTTTTCAATTTTATTCCATTGTTTTCCATCGATGCTGTAAAACATATTTACCAATTGTTCTTTCTTTTCAAGACGAAGGAATAAATGTGTTTTGTTGACGCCTTTCTGGGTTGGGAACTGCCATGATCGCAATATGGCTAAAACATTTTCTTTATCGGCAGCAATTCCGGTGTAGAGTTTATTGTCGTAAAACAGAATAAGTCCTGCGGTGGCGTTGCCTTCTGTTTCTACTTCAACTTCTGCAGTGTACGAGTGATCTGAGGGTGTGCATAAAAGCGGAGAACTTTCGCCAATGCTTTTACCTTTTGCTTTTATCTGAATTCCGTTTGAGGAGAGTTTAAAGCGTTCGGCATCAAAATGATCGAAAAATTGCCATTGCGGCTGAAGTTCTGTTCCTGAAAAGGTATCTGAAAGCGTGAAATTGTTTTTTACAGTTTTTCCTGCGGGTTTTTTTATTGGTTCTTCGGTTTTGATGTTTTCCGGGCTTTTAAACCAGCCGTCGTTTGTCCATTCTACGGGTTGCAATAAAGTTTGACGTCCCATATTGTAATAGCCGTTTTCGTAACCATGAAGAACCATCCACCATTTTCCGTTGACGTCATCAATTAATGTGGCGTGCCCTTTTGACCACCATTTTTCTGAACTGTCGTTGGTTCTTAGAATTGGATTGTGTGGCGAATTTTCCCAAGGCCCTAAAGGCGATTTTGATCTTGCCGATATTACCATGTGGCTTGTTGCCGGACCGGCTGTTCCGCCTTCTGCAACGGTTAGGTAATAGTAGTTTCCGCGTTTTAGCACTTTTGGTCCTTCCATACAAAAACATTCTATCGACCATTCTGCCGGTATTTTCCAACCGTCGTAAACATGTTTGCCTGCTCCGGAAACGGAAAGTCCGTCTTTAGACAATGGTACATAATCGCCATTGCTAAAATAGAGATAGCGATTTCCTTTTTCGTCTGTAAAATGTCCGGGATCGATATTGCCAATTTTTAAATCGATTGGCTCGCTCCACGGGCCGTTTATATTGTCTGCCGAAACGACATAATTGGTTTCGTTTGCCGGGAAATAAATGTAAAATTTGTTGTTGAATTTTACTAAATCTGGCGCCCAAACGGAACCTACACTTTTTTTAAGCGCGTGCGTTACGGGTTTCCAATTCACTAAATCTTTTGATGTCCAGATTAATAATCCGGGATAATAATTGAAAGATGAATGTACGATGTAGTAGTCTTCGCCATCTCTTATTATTGAAGGGTCCGGGTAATCGCCAGCAAATATTGGATTTTGATATTTATCATCGCCTACTTTTGCTTGTTGTTGCTGTGCATGTAAGGCTAAGGAAATTATTCCTGTAAATAAGAAAATTATCTTTTTCATAATTGGGTTTATTTACTGACTTTGTAAATCTCGTTTGCTGTTATCATTTCCCAATTATCGGTTCTAAATGGCGATGCAGGAAATTTTTCTTTATTGAAAAGGTTGATTTCGGTATCGTCATCTGCCCAACCGTAATGAACGGCAACGGGATTTTTTACATTTTCGGATGAAACAATGATTTTGTTGTTTTTAATTATCGCTTTCGCGGAATGAAAAACTTTGTCGGCTCCTGCGATTTCGAATCCTTTTAATTCATCGTTATTTGGCGTTGATAATCCGCTGCCGGTGTTATCGAAAGTAAGAATGATTTCGTTTCCTTTTATTTCCTGGGATTTAAAAGTTGGTCCGCTATAGATTTGTTTTTTACCGTAAACGTTGTTTAATGCAATTGCTGCTAAACGTAATCCGACATCTTGTTTGTTTGTTGGATGAATGTCTTTTGCATTACCAATATCGGTCGTTACAACCATTCCTGTGTTTTTTAATTTCAATGTTTCTGATTGCGCTTCTCGAAGTTCTGCCCAACGGCTTCCGACTTTGCTATTGCCTTTGAATTCATCAAAAGTGGATAATTGAACAAAGTAAAAAGGAAAATCGCCTTGTTTGAATTTTGTTCGCCAATCTGTAATCATTAACGGAAATGCTTTTTTGTATTGTTTTGCTCTCCAGACATTGGCTTCGCCCTGATACCATAAAACGCCCTGAAACGCATACGGAACTAACGGATTTACCATGGCATTGTATAATAATGATGGATAACTGTTTGGTGAAACGGCAATTTTTACCTGAACGACATTAAATTTCCAAAGTCCGTCGAGAGGTATGTTTTTGTCTGTAAACTGAATTTTTAAATCGGCAGGATCGCCGTAAATTCCGCCACCGCCGGAATAATCTGCGATTCTAACGGAGATTACGTTTTTACCTTCTTTTAAAACTCCGGCTGGAATTTTATAAACTCGTAGTGCTTCCCAAATTTTATTGGTTCCAACTTCTACTCCGTTTACGTATGTAATATCTTCGTCGTCTACTTTAGACAAATGCAAAACGGCTTCGCTTTTGGCTTGTTCGGCAGTTAAGGTAATGGTTTTACGCATCCAGACTACGCCATCGATATTGCCAATTTGTTGGTTTTCCCAAAGTGAAGGCACTTTTATTTCCGGCCAGTTTTTATCATCAAAATTAAAAGCTGCAAATTGGTTTTCATTTTCCATAGAAACATCAAAACCCTGAATTTTCCTGATGTTGTCTAAAACTGATTTTTTATAAACTTCAAAAACGGCATCCATATCTACTTGAGGAACATCGGCAATCATCGCTTTAAAGTCATCGCTTTTTTCGAAAGCTTCACGGCTTGTCCAGGTTTCTACATTGGTTCCGCCCCAGGAAGTGCTTACGATTCCGATTGGAATTTTTAATTCGGCGTATAATTTTTTGGCGAAGAAAAAACCTGCGGCTGTAAAATCACGAATATTATCTTTGTTGGCAACAGCCCATTTCCCTTGTTTTAAATCTTCTTTTGGGGTTCCGCTTAAATCTTGTGCAACTCCGAAATGACGAATCATTGGGTAATTTGAATCGGCCATTTCTTTTTCAGCATTCATGACTTTGTACATCTGAAATTCCATATTCGATTGTCCGCTGCAAATCCAGACTTCGCCCACCAAAACATCTTTGATGACAATTTTATTTTTTCCTGTAATAGATAATTCAAAAGGACCACCCGCTTTTTCGGCAGATAGTTTTAGCATCCATTTTCCGTTTTTATCGGCCTGAATGGTTTTGGTTTGTTTGTTAAAATGAACTTCAACTTTTTCATTTGGTTCTGCCCAACCCCAAACCGGAATTTCTTTGTTGCGCTGCAATACAATTCCGTCAGAAAATATTAAAGGTAATCTTACGTTAGCATTTGTTAGTATGCTGAATATCAAAAAAATAAAGATTATATTTTTTTTCATTGTGTTGTTTTTAAACCCTATAAGTGATATAAGATAATTTAAGCGCTGTCTGTTCATTTTGCTTATATTTACTTATATCACTTATGTGGTGAATATTATATTTTTATTGTAAACCTTCTTTCAAAGCGGTTAAAGCCTGGGTATCAAAAACAGTATTATTGCTTCTGTTAAAGATTCCGAAACCTTTATCATTTAGACTTCCTTCATCCCAATAAAAAGGTAATAATCCGTTTGCTTTGGCTTGTTTTACTACCGTTTTTAAATAATAAGCTCTTGAAGCCAGATGTAAAGTTAAAGCATCGCCGGTTAAAGTTGTTCTGCGAATGGCGCCAAATTCTCCTAACAAAACCGGAATTCCTTTATCGACAAACTGGGTTTTCATTAATTTGAAGTTTTTCTCTAAATCTGCTTCTTCTCCAAAACTTGCATTTCGATCCAGTTCTGTTGTTGAATGAAAGTTGGCTCCCCAATAATAGAACATTTTTCCCCAGGTTTCGTCTTTGGTTAATCCGCCAAAATTCCACGGAGCATAATAATGAACTTCTACCATCATTTTGTTTGCTACTTTATCTGTTGGTAAAGTCAGCATTAATTTGTTTGTTTTTTCGATATCTGTTGTTGGTCCCTGAACTACTAAAACACGATTCGCATTTTTTCCTCCGGTAGAACGAACAGCATCTATAAATGTTTGGTGATAAGAAGTTAAAACTGCCATTTGTGCTGCATCTTCAACTGCTGGCTCGTTGGCGCTTGCAAAAAGTACATGCTCATCAAAACCGCGTAATTGTGTTGCGATTTGTTCCCAGAATGCTTTTTGTTTAGCGTTGTTTTCTACTTTTTTGGCTTCGGTAATATTATTTTCGAGCCAGCCGCCGTCCCAGTGAATGTTTACGACTACGTACATATTATTGTCAACACAATATTGCACGACTTCTTTTACTCTGTTTAGCCAATCTGCTTTGATTTTGGCTGTAGCCGAATTTTCTAAGTATTGATTCCATGAGCACGGAATTCTGATCGCATTAAAACCATTTGCTTTTACAGCATCGATTAAAGCTTTGGTTACTTTTGGATTTCCCCAAGCGGTTTCTCCGCCAGTTGCTTCTAATGTGTTACCAATATTCCAGCCTAATTTTATCTTTGCTGCTAATTGTACCGCCGTACTTGACATTCCTGTTGCATCGGCTGCAATTGGGTTTGTATTGTAACTTGGGTACAAACCGGCAACTTCAATTTTTTGCTCTTGTTTTTCTTCTTCTTCTTTATTATCAGAACTGCAAGCCCAAAGACTTAAAAAAGAAAAACATAAAGCGGTGCTTAACAGATAACCTTTTACAGTATTTTTCATGTGGTTTGGTTTTAATAGTTAGTTCTAAGTTTTATTCAGGTAACTTCATTTCTTTTTATTAAAATAACCCGTTGGGTGTAATGCATAAAAATATTTAAACACATAGAAACATAGATACTTATGATTATGAAAAAAAAGTAAATCAAAAGAAACTCGTTTCTCACACATAGCTATGTTTGTCAATGCAAGTGAAACGCCTTTTTGAGTTCAATAAATTCTATATTTCTATGTGTTAAAAATAATTACAAACAAAGGGTTTAAAATAATGCTCTTTAATAAAATCAAAGAGCATTACTATTTCAAGCTTTATTTAATTGTTACAACAACTTCTTTTTTGATATCTCTTGAAGAGTTTCCTAATTTCAAAGTATATTTTCCTGGCTCAACTGTCCATTTTTTAGCCGCTACATCATAATACGCTAATTCTTTTACCGGAACTTTAATCGTTACTGTATTTGAACTTCCTGATTTTACCAATGTTTTTTGGAAACCTTTTAATTCTTGTGCAGCACGTGTTATTTTTGAATCTGATTTTGAAGAGTATAATTGAACAACTTCTTTTCCATCTACTTTTCCGGTGTTTTTAACTTCAACAGAAACTTCGATTGTTTCGTTTACTGCGTAAGAAGCTTTATCTGCTTTTGCATTTTCGAAAGCAAAAGTAGTGTACGATAATCCAAATCCGAAAGGATATAATGGCGTTACATTTTTAGTATCAAACCAACGGTATCCTACCAAAATTCCTTCAGCATAATTAACTGTTTTTCCACCTGGAAAACTGTTTGTTGCGTGTGCAGGAGAATCCATGATTTGTTTTGGCATTGTCCAAGGTAATTTTCCTGACGGATTTACTTTTCCTAAGATAACATCGGCCAAAGCATTTCCTCCTTCAGAACCATTAAACCAACTCCAAACTAAAGCTGAAGTTTTTTTGCTTACTGCATCAATGTCAAACGGAGCTCCGGCAACCATAACTACAATTGTTCTTGGGTTTACGGCTAATACTTTCTGAATTAATTCTTCTTGACCAAATGGTAATTTTAAGTTTCTACGATCAGAAGCTTCTGTTTCGTAATCACGGTTTGAACCCGCAAAAATAATCGCAACATCAGATTTTTTAGCTGCTTCTACTGCTTCTAATACTTTTGCCGGATCTAACTGATCGATTGTTACAGGACCATTTGAAGTTATGTTTCCTAAATTTCCTTTGTTTTTTTCATCGTAACGCTCTAAATATCCTTCGGCGTAATTAATTTTAATCGATGATGGTAATCTGTTTTTTAAACCTTCAAGCGGTGTAATTTCTCTTTTGGTTTTTACACCTGCTCCAAATCCGCCAAGTGCATTTTTCTTTGTTGCGTTGTTACCAATTACAGCGATCGATTTTACTCCGTCTAATTTTAATGGTAATGCATTGTTTTCGTTTTTCAATAAAACGATATCTTCTGCTGCAATTTTATAAGCGTCCTGATAATGTGCTTCGGTTGCGATGCTTCCTTTCACACGCTCTTTTCCGCCCATTGCTTTTACCTGAAATAAAGTGCGCAGGATTCTTTTTACGTGAATATCAATTTCTGCTTCTGTAATTTCTTTGTTTTTTGCTGCAGCGATTAATTTATCGGCAAGGAAAAATTCATTGAAAGGTTTTGGAGTTCCCATTTCAATATCTAATCCACTTTTTAGTGATTTTACTGTAGAGTGCACCGCAGCCCAATCTGAAACGACAACGCCTTTAAATCCCCATTCGTCACGAAGGATTTTGTTTAGCATATAATCGTTCTCACATAAATATTCTCCTCTAAATTTATTGTAAGCGCCCATTACGCTGTACGCATGACCTTCTTTTATAGAAGCTTCGAATGCCGGAAGATAAATTTCACGAAGTGTACGTTCGTCTATTTGTACATCGACAAAATCACGATTTGTTTCCTGATTATTTGCTGCAAAGTGCTTTACACAAGCCATAACATCGTTATCCTGTAAACCAACAATTAACGGCACTGCAATTTTTTTATTCAAAAACGGGTCTTCAGACATATATTCATATGTTCTTCCTCCAAGTGGCGTTCTAACAATATTTATGGCTGGTGAAAGCAACATATCTTTATCTCTGGCACGTAATTCCTGCCCTACACTATTTCCAAATGTATACGCCATTTCCGTATTCCACGTTGCGGCTAAACCTCCTCCAGCTGGGTAATACGTTGCGAAATCATCTTTTAATCCTGCCGGAGCCCAATTATCACGCGAAATTTCTTCACGAACTCCAAGTGGTCCGTCGGCCATTTTAAGTTCAGGAATTCCCAAACGTTTTACACCGCCACTAGTAAACATACTGTTACCGTGCAGCATTCCGATTTTTTCTTCAAGTGTCATTTGAGCAACCAACTTGTCGATTTCTGAATCGAATTCTGTCCCTATTTCTTTTCCTTGGTGTTCTTCTGTTTGTGCCGAATCTGAACCTGCAGTTTTTGCATCATTTTTACAAGATGCAAATGCTAAAAATGCAAATGCAGCCGATAGGCATATCATTTTATTTTTCATGCTTAATAAATTTATTTTAGTTTTTTGAATAGTTTTTTTAAGGTTTTATTGCTTTACAAAATTGAACAATACAACATCGTTTTCATTGATTTTAAAGTCTTTGCTAAAAGTTCCGTTTGCATTAATGGTAACTTTTTCTGTCGCGATCAAAGTACCATTATTCTTTTCTTTTATATTTTTAACTTGCTCTTTTGTTAGCTGACTTGGTTTTCCTAAAGCCAGATAATCAGCGTAAGCGTCATTTACTTTATAACCTACTTTATAGATTTCTAAAGTGTATTTTCCTTTTTGTAAACCGTCGACTTCAATTTTTAAGTTTCCTTTTGGTTTGGATGGTAAATCTTTTATATAATACGTTTGATTATTAACCGAATCTCCGGGATGTGTATTGGTGAAATCCCAAAACAACAACTGAACATCTCCTTTTGCATTTTTGGTTGCCCATGAAGAGGTGTCTTTGTTTTGAAGTTCTGTTTCGCCCAATTTGTTCAGGAAAGCATACGAGAAATAAGCCGGTTTTTTGATTCCCTGCGTATTCAATAATCCGAAACCGCCGTGAAAAGGTGTAAATCTTGGGCCCGGTTCTTCAAAAATATCGGTAAAAACCCAATACGACATGGAGTTTGCTGCATTGCCAACTTGTTTTAGTTTCTGCAAAATATAGGCTGCTGAATGGTAACTGTCGTGAATAGGATCTGCGGGAGTGTACGATGTGCTCCATTCTGTATAATGCAATTCTAAATTTGGTTTTGCCGAACTTGAAATTTGCTTGCGAGAGTTAATTACATCGCCGCTTATACTTGATTCTTCTTTATTTAAAACGGTTCCCGAAGTTCCGAATTCATCCAGAAAACCTTGTTTTACGCCGTAAGTATGTGTTGAAATAAAATCTAAAGGAACATTGTTCTTCGCACAAAATGCTATGGTTTCCGGAACCCACGCTGCTCCGGCTGTTGCAGGGCCTCCCACTTTATAAGCCGGGTTTACGCTTTTTATTCCACGTGCTGCATATTCGTATAATTTGAAATATTCTTCCTGAGTTCCCGCCCAAAAACCCGGCGATAAATTCGGTTCGTTCCAAACTTCAAAATACCATGTTTTTACTTCTTCGTCTCCGTAACG
This sequence comes from Flavobacteriaceae bacterium CRH, assembly GCA_001507425.1. GTDB lineage: Bacteria > Bacteroidota > Bacteroidia > Flavobacteriales > Flavobacteriaceae > Flavobacterium. The sequence goes on along the minus strand of LMAJ01000011.1, from coordinate 50,932 downwards.
TTCTTTGAAATGCTGGGTTAGGTTTCGAATTAAATCTTCCCATTTTTTATAATCTTTTGGAGGTGTAACATTTCCCTTCCACCAAAAAATAGTCTGACTTCCGCTTGCCAATGCATTAGGCATAAATCCTAATTCTACGAAAGGTTTCATTTTAATGCTTACCAGAAAATCAAACAAAACATCAATATATTGGTAATTGTATTCCGGATTTCCTTTTGAGTCTTCTCTGTAAACCGCCATATCATCGGTTAATAAACCATGCATTCTGATATATTTAAAATCGCATTCTTTTTTTGTCATCGCCAATTGCTGTTGCCAGTCGGCGCGTAAACCTTCGTTTGCTCTTCCGGCACCAATACATTCTTTGAACATGGTGTTCAGTTTTCCTGCGGTTTTGTTGTAATCGACTTTTATGGTTCTTTGTTCAGCAGTATTATTTTGTCCAAACAAATTAATATTGATTAGATTAATAAAAATCAGAGATGTTATTATTAGTTTTTTCATTTAAATTCTATTTGGGTCGAATAACATTGGGTTAGACGCACTGCTATGCGTCTCTACGTTTTACCGTGTGCTAAACCCGACAGGTTTTATCCCGAGGCTTCGGGACTGTCGGGTTTGACAATCTCTATAAATTATAATTTTTTAAATCTAACTGCAGCTCCACCAGCACCACCTAAATGTAATTTTAATGAATCTGAAGCTTTAACTGTTTTCTTAGAAATTGCAATTTCTGATGGATTATGTGTTTCATCAGTTCCTACGGCATCAGCGTAAATTTGTGCTTCGTAAGTTGCATTTGGATCTAAGAATGATAATGAAACGTTTACGTCTCTTGCGTTTTCGTTTGTGATTGTTCCTAAAAACCAATCAGCGCTGTTTCTGTCTTTACGGGCAGTTGTGATATATTGTCCAATTGCTCCTTCTAATACTTTTGTATCTTCCCAATCTGTTGGAACATCTTTTAAGAATTGCAATGCTGGTTTTCCTTCGTAGTTTTCAGGAAGATCGGCCATCATCTGGATTGGTGCATAAATCGTAACATATAATGCTAATTGTTGCGCTGCAGTTCCGTGCACTCTTTTTCCAGGGAAACCTTGTTTTACTTCTACATCAAAAATTCCAGGAGTAAAATCCATTGGTCCGGAAAGTAATCTTGTAAACGGAATAATCGTTAAGTGATTTGGTGGATTTCCTTCACTCCACGCGTTGTATTCTTGTCCGCGTGCTGCTTCTCTCGAAACCATGTTTGGGAAAGTTCTGCGTTCTCCTGTATCTTTTATTGATTCGTGATATAGAACTGCTAAATCATATTGTGCTGCTTTTTCTAAAATATATCTGAAATAATTCACTCCAAATTGTCCGAAGTGATTTTGTTTCATATTTAATTTAGAACCAACGTGTCCAATTTTAACCGAATGCATTCCTAGTTTTTTGTATAAGGCAAAACCTTCGTCTACTTCTTTTAAGTAATTAATTAAGTTGGAGCCTGTTTCGTGGTAACCAATAAGTGCTACGCCTTTTTTGTTTCCGTACTCAACCACTTTTTCTAAATCGAAATTGTCGGCGCTTTTTGTAAAACTGAACATGTGCATGTGATTTTCATACCAAGCCGGTGTCCAGCCTTTGTTCCAGCCTTCGATCAATAAATGGTGAAATCCTTCTTTTGCTGTAAAATCGATATATTCTTCGGCATGTTTGGTTGTTGCACCTTGTTTGTCGCTCTCCCAAAAAGTATATTTTCCAATGTGCATTCCCCACCAGATTCCGAAGTATTTGTATGGTTTGAAATAACTTGTATTTTTAAATTTATTTGGATCATTCAGATTTAAAATCAAATAAGAAGTAATTAATTCTGATGGATTTTCTCCAATTTGAAGTGTTCTCCAAGAAGATGTGAAAGTATCTTTTACACGAACTTTTACGCCATCTGCCCACGGCACCAAATCAGATTTAAGTTGTGTTCCGGTTGTATTTACCAAAGTCATACTCGCAAAATCTTTCAAATTGGCTTCGTGAAAACTCAACGCTAATCCGCTTTTGCTTTCGATTGTAAGTGGCGTTAAAACCGTATCTAAAGTACTTACTGCTGCATCTTTAAAAAGATATTCGTCACGATTTTCTCTGTTTGCCGGAATCCACCATGCTTTTCCATCTTCTTTTAGGTTAAAAGTCGTTTTTTCATCCATAATGAAAATACTGTCTTTTACGTTTTGTTTTGGATACACATATCTAAACGCAATTCCGTCATCGAACGCACGAAACTGGATTTCTAACTTTCTTTTGTTTCCTGCTTTTTGTTGTAATTGAACCGATAATTGGTTGTAATGATTTCTGATGTTTTTCTTTTCTCCCCAAACTTGTTCCCAGGTTTCATCAAAAGTGGAATTTTTTACGCTTTTTACTTCAAAGTCAGAACTTAAACTTTCATTTCCTTTTAATAAAAATCCCATATCCGATGGTGTAATCACTTCGGTTTTTCCGTGTGAAACAGCATATTTCGGAGCGTTTTTTACTAACTCGAATTTGATTTTATTTTGCCCGTTTGGCGATGCCAATTCGTAAGCATTTTTGTTTTTCTGGCTGTATCCAATCGTAATTGAAAGTAAGACAGCGGAGAGTATGATGTTATTTTTCATGGTACTTTTGTTGAATCTTCTTAAATAAATCGGATGACGTGCTCAACCTCATCCGATTTAAAACTAAACTAAAACTAAACTTGTTTTTTATGTTGTTGAGATGTTTTTTTTTAAACACATAGAGACATAGGATTTTGTAAATTTAAAATAGGCGTTTCACTTGTTTAAACAAACATAGTGCTATGTGTGAGAAACTAGTTTCTTTTTATTTCTTTTATTCACTAACTAAAACCTCTGTTTCTATGTGTTAAATATTTTTTTGCCACAGATTAAATGATTTTTTTAAAGTTCCCTGCTTATTGTTTCACGCAGATTTTGCAGATTTAAGCCGATTTTTAATTTTTAATTCTCAATTTTTAATTCTTTTAATCTGTGTAATCTGTGGCATACTTTTTATTTAACCCACTCTGTTTTAAAAGTGGTTTTTCCAGATAATGCGTTTGGAGCTACTTCGAAATTGTTTCCGTTTTTGGTCACTTTTATTTCTTGTACAGCATCGCCTTCGGGTAAAAATACTTTGGCTGTCGCCGAAGTTGTTTTGTCGCTTGCGTATACTTTTAATGTCAATTTACTCCAATCCATGTCTTTTGTAGATTGTGCTAAAGCGATGTGTGGCAAAGCTGTTCCGTCTTTTACTAAAACTACAATTGGCACTTCTCCGGCTTTAATTTTATGCCAGCCTGATTGGTATACTTTTTTAGTTTGGTAATCAATCCATGTTCCTTCAGGAAGATAAACATCTCTTTCTGTAACTTCTTCAAAAAGTGGTGCAACCAACATACTTGAACCAAATAAATACTCATTATCTACCAACCAAGCTCCCGGATCGTTTGGATATTCTACAAATAAAGCACGCATCATTGGCAATCCTTTTTGAGAACTTTCTTTAGCCTGAGCGTAGATGTATGGCATTAATTCGTAACGCATATTATCTGCTTTTCTAAATCCTTCTAAGAAATCTTTACTGTACAACCAAGGCTCGCGCGGAGGTTCTCCGTGGCTTCTTACGTGTGAAGTAAACATTCCGAATGGTGCCCATCTTCTGTATAAATTCTCTGGCGATTTTGTTGCAAATCCTCCAACATCATGACTCCAGAAACTGAATCCGCTTAATCCTAATGAAAGTCCGCCACGTAATTCTGCCGACATTGCACCGTTTGTAGTTTCAGCATCGCCACCCCAATGTAACGGGTAACGTTGCGATCCTGCCCACGTACTTCTTGCCCAGATTAAAGTATAACCTTTTTCTTTCTGTGTAATTTCGGCAACTGCTTTATTGTATCGTAACGGGTATAAATTGTGTTCGTAAAAACCTGTTCTTCCTGAATGGTAAATCCCGTCTGGCGGTGCAGCTTCTCCAAAATCTACTTTGAAAACCGCTACGCCCTGATCGAATAAATGTTTCAGTTTTCCTTGATACCAGGTTACGGTTTCAGGATTTGAGAAATCCAGAACAGCATCTTCGTACGGAAGGTTTCCTTTTCGGTCTCTTACGGCTAAGTTTTTGTCCATGATTTCGTTAAACAACGTATTCTTTGGTGTGAAATAAGGCAATTGCCATAAACAAACCTGAAAACCGTCTTTCTTCAAATCGGTCATCATTTTTTGTGCATCCGGGAAACGGGCTTTTGCAAACTCGTAATTGTTTCTCCAGTCTACATCGAACCAACCGGTGTCAAAGTGAATTACATCTGTTGGAATTTTATATTTACGTAAATCTCTTGCTACGTCACGTCCTTCTTTTTCAGAGAAATAAGTAATTCGGCTCATCCAGAAACCGAAGGACCAAAGTGGTGGCATTGCTGCTTTTCCGGTTAAATCTGTGTATTGATCTAAAACGTCTTTTGGTTCTCCGATGAAGAAAAACAAATCGGCTTCGTCATCTCCAATGTACATTTCGTTGGCGCTTGAATAATATCTCCCAAAGTCAACTGTAATTGGTGTTGAATGGTGCATGAAAACTCCGTATCCCCGGCTGCTCATGTAAAACGGAACCGGTTTGTACATGGTTTCGTTCTGAATTCCGTTAGCATCGTCTGCCCACAAAACTACTTTTTGACCGCGTTTGTTGAATTGTGTGAAAGATTCTCCACAACCAAATATTTTTTCGTCCGGTTCTAAGCTAAAAGCCGCTCCCATACTTCTTGAATAATCGCTATTTCTTCGCACATACGAGAACGGAAGTGTTGGTGTATAGGTATTTTTAAAATCGGTATCGTGAAGTGTACTTGTCAGTAATTTTCCTTTTTCATCGTAAATTTTTACGTGCCATGGTTTTACTAAGATTTCTACAACTCCGTGTTTGCTGGTGTATTTATGACCTCCTTCAATTTTAGAATATTTCCATAATTCAGGGTGATTTGGCGCAACGCCATTTATCAACATTAGAGATTCTTTTTGCGGATGAAATTGTGGTCCTGAAGTCGTTTTGATTCTTATTGTTCTATCAGAAATAAACTGAATCTCGAATGGCAATAATGGAGAAGCTTCATATTCTGTTGCAGGAAATTCGTTTGCAGCAACAGAATCCGGTTTCATCATCATGTTGTTGAAAGCCTGACGTGTTTTATAATTGTATCGCAAATATTTTATGGTCCCTTTTCCTGTGGCAGGATCAAAAGCTTTTAGTTCATCGGCAAAATAAAACGTGTTCAGATAATTCTGAAAATCTTTGCTGATATCTATCGGAGCATTTAGCACATCTGCGTTCTGAATTTGTGCCGTTGCTTTTGGCGAAAGCAACAATCCAAAACCCATCAATATAGATAAGGAAGCTATCTGTATTTTTTTCATTGTGTGTTTTTTAAGTTTTATTTATTTGTGGTTATTCTGCTGTATTTTATCACTTTACTATGCTGCAAAGTTTTCGAAACTTTGTAGGTTTTATGTTGAGTTATTAGCGACGTTAATTATACCTACAAGGTTTTGGAAACCTTGCAGGAGTGGTAACTTATTATTCTGCTGTAATTACAATTGTGGCTTGTTTTAATCCGTTTGCTTTTGCGGTTAATTCAAGTCTTCCGGTTTTATTTCCGGATTGAACAATGACTAAACATTTTCCGTTAAGGGCTGTATGTTTTGAACCTTTGTATGATTCGTGACTTACGGGATCGCCGCTGCAAACGCCTACGATTTTTCCGTTTCCTTTTAATGAGAAATTGATTTCGTTATTGGCATTTGGTGCTAAAGTTCCTTTTGAATCCAGAATATCAACGGTTACAAATGACAGATCATTTCCATCTGCTTTAATCGTACTTCTGTCTGCTGTAAGTTTTAGGTTTGATGGATTTTCGGCTGTTTTAATTTCGGTTTCTAAAACTGTTTTTCCGTTTTTACGAGAAATTGCTTTTAGTGTTCCGGGTTGAAAAGGAACTTTCCACATTACATGCAAATCTTCTCCTTTTTTACTACGAACTCCAACTGATTTTCCGTTAAGGAAAAGTTCAACCTCATCTGCATTATTATAATAGGCCCAAACATCAACGGTTTGTCCTGCTTTCCAGTTCCAATGCGGAAAAATGTGCAGTACGGTTTTGTCTGTCCATTCGCTTTGGTACATATAATAAACGTCTTTCGGGAAACCGGCTAAATCTACAATTCCGAAATACGAACTAACCGATGGCCATTCGTACGGAGTTGGTTCTCCGATATAATCGAACCCTGTCCAGATATACATTCCGGAAAGGAAATCATGTTTTTTAATTACTTTCCAGGTTGCTTCGTGTGTTGAACCCCAAGGCGCCTGAACCTGATCGTAAGCAGAAACGGTGTTATCTGGATTTCCTTCTGTAAATTTAAGGTCCCATCTTACCGGCCATTTTTTTATTGAATCAGAATTATTGTCGTAATAACCGCGGGTTTCTAATGCCGACGTTGTTTCTGTTGCAATGAAAGGTATTCCAGGGAAATTTTTCTGGTGATATTCATACGTTTGATGTGCATAATTGTAGCCAATAATATCTAATGCACCAGAAGCTGCAATTTTATTGTATTGAACTGCTGCTTTATCAAACTGCAAATCAATACCATCAAGATTCATATTAACGGGCGGATTCATTGCCGCTGTAATCGGACGTGTTTTATCGTATTGACGTGTAATTGCTGCTAATTCTTTTGCGATTGCAACGCCAGTTTCATTCCATTGTTCCGGAATTTCATTTCCAATACTCCACATAAAAATACTTGGATGATTTCGGTCACGAAGCAATTGATCGATTAAATCTATTTTATGCCATTTGTCCCAATCATTTCCGTAATCGTATTTCGTTTTGGTTTGTTTCCACATGTCGAAAGCTTCATCCATGACAATGAAACCCATTTTATCACATAGGTCTAAAAGTTCCGGAGCTGGCGGATTATGTGTAGTTCTGATTCCGTTTACGCCCATTTCTTTCAGGATTTCTAACTGACGTTCGATAGCGCGCGTGTTGATGGCAGAACCTAATGCGCCTAAATCATGATGTAAACAAACTCCTTTAATCTTAACTTGTTTTCCGTTTAAGATGAAACCTTTGTCAGTATCAAATTTAAAATCTCTGATTCCGAAACTGGTTTTGTATTGATCTACAATTTTATCATCTATCGAAATCTCTGTAACTGCTGTGTACAATTCAGGTTTTTCAACAGACCATAAAATTGGATTTGATACTTGAGTTTCTTGTTTTATGGTTTGATTTGAATTTGCACCAATCGATATATCTTTAGTAACTGATGTTACTTTGGTATCTTCTTTAAAAATAGTAGTTGTTATTGTTGCCTTTTTTGATGCTGCATTTTTATTTTGAATGATAGTTTCAAAATTGACTGAAGCTTTTTCGGCAGTAACTTTTGGGGTTGTAATGTAGGTTCCCCAGTTTGCTACATGTAATTTATCGGTAGTTTCAATCCAGACATTTCTAAAAATTCCTGAACCGGAGTACCAACGTGAGTTTGGTTGTTTTGAATTGTCAACCTTTACAATAATTTCATTGCTCTTTTCTCCGTAATTTAGATATCGGGAAATCTCATATTGAAAACCAATATATCCGTTTGGACGTTTTCCTAAATAATGTCCGTTTACCCAAACTTCGCTGTTTTTATAAACGCCGTCAAAAGTAATTGATATTATTTTATTTATATCTTCAGAAGGTATTTTAAATGTTTTTTTATACCATCCTAATCCTCCATTCAATGATCCTCCGCCATATCCGGCAGGGCTTTTTTCGTCAAATTTCCCTTCGATACTCCAATCATGTGGAACATTTAAGGTTCTCCACTTGGTTGAAGTTCCAATGGTGTCTTTGTCTTTTATGCTGTCATTTAAATGAAAACTCCAATCTGAATTAAAAGAAACTTTACGATTCACAAAAGCATCTTCTTTTTTGCTGCAAGAGCCAAAAAGTATAATTCCAATTATCATTAATAATGATAGTTTGGTACTTGAATTTTTTCTTTTGTTCATTGGTACTATTTTTTGTTTTGGAATTTGTTATAGAAACAAAAAGAACGTTTTATTTCTATTTGCAGTAATAATAAGTCTCAGTTTTAAAGTACAAAAAATGACTTTAAAACTGAGACTGTAGTATTAAAAATTATAGTGGAGTTGCTTTAGCATTTAAATGGTAAACCAAATATCCTCCATCTGCTCTGATAGCGATATAACTTAAGGTTGTTGCAGTTAACTCTACAATTTTTACACTTGTAAAACTAAATCCTGAACTAAAATAACTAGCAGCATTTGGGTGTAACATTTCTGTTCCTCCATTAAAACTTATATTATCCTTTCTTGATTCATCTGTAAGCGTAAAATTGAAAGTTCCTGTTTTTGTAGTTTGTTGTGTACTTCCTGCATCCGGATTTGTTTGTGTTACAGAAACATTGTAACCTCCGTCAAGGTCAAAAGTAACTTCTCCCCAGTTTTTGTTTTCCAGACCTGCCCAAGGAATATCTGAAAGAACAGGCCACCAACCCGGAGGGCTAAGTGTGCTGTTTATGTAAGTTGCATCAACAAACTCAAGAGGCTGAACCATGTTTAATACCCATGTTTTTCCTTCTGGTCCGTTAGTAAGCAAATTCCATCTTGGATCGCTAAAGTAAGCTTCGTCGTTTTCTGCAACTGTCACTGAAACAGGAGCTGCCTCTACAGAACCTCCTCTGGTATACGCAGTATAATAAATCTTATAAGTTCCTCCAAAAGGAAGTACTATTTTATCATCACCTTTGTTAGAATGTCCTAATTCATTTCCTCTGCTATCAAGATATTTCCAATATGGAATTACATTTGGATCTTCATTCTTCAGAATTACTTCGTGGTCATTCGTCGGATTTTGAGTAACTGTAAATTTTGTGTCAGCCGGCGTTAAGGTAACAGCGTCTAAACTTTCGCGATCTTCAACAGGTTCACATGAAAATAATAATGAGCCTATGGTTATTGCAGCTATTGATATATATAATATACGTTTCATAATTATTTTATTTTAATTAATTCCAACCTGGGTTTTGTTTGATAGTACCGTTTGAAAGTACTACCTGTGATTGCGGTAACGGGAACCAACCTAGAGTTTCTGATCTAAAAGTTACATTAAACTGATCAGTACCACTAACAGTATTGTCAATTGCTGCTTTGGCAGCAACCATTCCTTGTCTGATTAAATCAAAATAACGTTGTCCTTCAAGCGCTAATTCTAAACGACGCTCTTCCAGGATAAATGTTTTACTTACAACTTTGCGACTTGTTGTGTTTTTGAAAGCACGGTCACGAACTCTGTCATAATCTGTTTGTGCTAAAGCAGTATTTGTACCTAAATTTAATTCTGCAGCCATCAGCAATACATCAGCAAAACGAATTACTGCATAATCCTGATAGTTATCAATTTGAAAATTTCCTCCGTTTGCTTCTACAATTGCAGTTCCTGCATCGTTCGTAATCGGGCAATATTTTTTCCATGAATATCCTGTGTATTGACGTTGATCTCTAGCTTCAGGATCAAAGTTTAAAGGTGCTCCTTTATATTGTTCTGTATTATAACTGATAATTGTAGCATCTCTACGGGTATCTCCAGCATCATAAGCGTCGTATAATTTAGGATTAACAGTTGCTCCTCCCCAACCTGTAGCGTATGGCCCGATACTTCCGCCACGTGGTGCAATATTTACCTGAAAACGGTTTCCTTCATTTAAACCCCAATCTCCTTTTCCTGAACCGTTAAAACGAACAGCCCAAACCATTTCTGTATTGTCTTCTCCTGCGAAATTTGCAAAAGAAGCAGCCAGCCAAAGATTAGCAAAATCAGCCACTAATCCGTGTCCGCTGTTGCTTACTACATCGTTGATATAATCTGTAGCTTGTGTTTTTGTAATTACACCTGCTAAATCTGCTTTGCCATAATAATCAGTGTAAAACAAAAATGTTCTTGCTAAATAAGCTTCTGCAGCCCATTTTGTAATACGGCCGTAATTAGCATTTCCTGCTTGTGAGTAGTTTTCAGTCCCTAAATTATCAGCAGCAAATTTTAAATCATTTGCAATTAAAGCATAAGTAACTTCTGCAGCTTGTCTTGGTAATTGAAACTCACTTGTAGTCACAGTATGGTCCAGAGGAATAATATCTCCAAACATTTTTGCTGCTGTAAAGTGAAAGTGTGCTCTAAGGAAACGTGCTTCTGCTTCGTATCTTGTTTTTAATGCTGTATTAGATCCCCAGTTTACTTTATCCAGGTTTTCTAATAAGATATTAGCTCTGTAAATTCCTAAGTAAGCAAATTTCCAAACATCAGAGTTCATGTCTTTGTTACTTGAATATAGAAAGCGGTCCCATTCGATATCAGCCTGAGCATCGGCAGTTCCAAATCCTCCAAAACAATCATCAGATGCTTCTTCGCTAATTAATAAAGGCCCTCCGTAAGCTTCGCGCTGCAATACATCATAAACAGCAACTAAACCTTCATAAGCATCATTCGGTGTTTTATAAAAATTAGATTCATCTTTGTTTGTTGAAGATTCTGTGTCGAGAAAGTCATCTGAACAAGCTCCTAAAACAAATAAGCTTGAAAGAGCGAATAGTTTTATATATTTTTTCATCGTTTTCATAATTTAAAAGTTAACATTAAGACCCATCATATACGTTCTTGGCTGTGGATAATATCCAACATCAATTCCTCTTGCCCATGGCTGAGTCAGGTTACCGCTACTATCTCTGTTACTGTTTCCAAATCCAATTTCAGGATCCATCCCTTGGTATTTTGTAAATGTAAATAGGTTATTAGCTGCTACATACACTCTGAATTTACTAAAGAAGTTCAACTTGTTTGTTAATTTTGTGAAATCACATCCTATAGTAGCACTTTTAATTCTGTAGAAATCTGCATTTTGAACATATAAATCAGAGAATTTTGTATAGTTCCCGTTTGTATCTGCTCCGTAAGTAACTCTTGGAATCGTATTTGAACTTCCTTCTGTTGTCCATCTGTTTAAAACCTCTGTCGTGTTATTACTGTAAGGACGCGTTGGATCGTGAACACCAAAAACGTTTTGGTTTCCTGCTACTCCATACGTATAAACCGAAAGATCGAATGCTTTGTATGAAAGATCAAAATTTAAACCGTAAGTAAAATCAGGATTTGGATTTCCGATTTTAGTTTTATCGTTTGCATCAATTTTTCCGTCATTGTTTAAGTCAACGAAACGAACATCTCCAGGTTGCGCATTTGGTTGTACACCTGCAGCAACTTCACTTGCATTTTGAAAAATTCCTGCCGTTTTTAATCCGTAGAAATAACCAATTGGCTGACCAACCTCAACACGGTTCATCTCATCTGTTCCCTGGAACAATAAGTTTGTTTCTCCGTGAATAATTCCTTCGCTGTTGGCAACTCTTAATACTTTATTTTCATTGTGTGAAATATTTCCGTTTACAGAAAAATTCCAGTCTTTTCCAAATTTAGTACGGTATGCCAAAGCAACTTCAAAACCTTTATTTTGAATATCACCCCCGTTAATATACGGAGCTGTTGCTCCTGCATAAACCGGAATTGATGAAAGTACTAACCAGTCTTTTGTTTTTTTATCGTAATAATCGAACGTTAAAGTAAAGTTAGTGAATAATGTAGCATCAAAACCTAAATCTGTTTGCTCTGAAGTTTCCCATTTTAAATTAGGATTAGAAAGTTGGTCAGGGCTAGCTCCTGTTTGCAACGTTTCTGTTCCTGTTCCAAAATGGTAGCTTTTATTATAAGTACTAATTGTTGACAAATAAGAAAAAGCAGGAATCTGGTCATTACCATTTTGTCCCCAACTTGCTCTAAGCTTAAGATTGTTTAATACTTTATTTTGAGGAAAGAAACTTTCTTTATCAACATTCCAACCTGCAGAAAGTGACGGGAAATTTCCGTATCTGCTTGAACGTGCAAAGTTTGATGAACCGTCTCTTCTTATTGTTGCTGTAAATAAATATCTGTTATTGAAGTCATACAACAAACGTCCAAAATAAGATTGAATCGCATAATCTGCACGGTTTCCTTTTACTGTATTTGATGTTTGATCTGTAGCATTGCTTAAATAAGCGTGTGCAAAATCATCAAAAGTTAAGTTTTTCCCTGTACCTTCCATGAAATCTGATGTGTTCTTTTTAGCAGAAGTTCCTACCAAAACATCAAAATTATGTACTCCGGCAATTGTAGTTTTGTATTGTAATGTATTTTCAAAAATCCAACCTAATGATTTAGTTGCATTTTGAGTTACACTAGATACTGTATTATTATCTGTTGTTGAAAGAGAATAAACCGGTCTGAAAGAACGGTAGTTACTATCTGTCATATCAACACCAAAACTAGTTCTGTAAGTAAAGTTTCTTAAGAATTTTAATTCTGCAAAAATGTTTCCTACGTAACGGTTTGATTTTGTTTCATTAAAGTTATTGTAATACAATGATCCAACCGGGTTACTAACATCTGGCGCTACTATTGAATGAGCAAAATTTCCGTCTGCATCATAAACATTATCAACAGGTGCTGCGTTTAAGAAGCTTCTGATAGCATTGCTGTAAATTCCCTGATCTGCAACTCCGGAACTTTTGATATTGGCGAAAGAGAAATTTTCTCCAATTTTCAAATGATTTTCAATCACTTCAGAAGTTGAGTTTACATTAAATGTAATACGATCGTATTGCGATTGGCTTGTTGCTCCACCAATCATACCTTCTTGTCCGTAATAAGACAATCCTGTAGCAATTGTAGATTTTTTATCTCCACCACTAATGGTAAGCGAGTGATTTTGTTTTATTGCACCATCTTTAAACAAATCATCCTGCCAGTCATGGTTTGGTAAAGCTGCTGCTTGCGCTGGCGTATATAAAGGTGTTAAACCAGAATTTACACGGGCTTCGTTCATAATAGTAGTATATTCCTGTGTGTTTAATAAATCCAGTTTTTTAGCAACTTGCTGAAAACCTGTATAAGAGTTAAGCGACACATTCATTTTACCATCTTTTCCTTTTTTGGTAGTTACCAAAATAACACCATTCGCTGCTCTTGCACCATAAATAGATCCTGCAGAAGCATCTTTAAGAACGTCGATTCTTTCTATAGAAGAAGGATCAAGATATCCAATTCCGTTATCTACCACTACACCATCAACTACATAAAGCGGCGTGCTGTTTCCAGCGGTTCCAACCCCACGAATGTTTACAGCCATTCCAGCTCCCGGTTGTCCGGAAGTTGAAGTAACATTTACCCCTGAAGCCTGACCTTGCAAAGCATTAACAACATCAAGACTGGCAACATTTTGAATGTCTTTTCCAGAAACTAATGAAGTTGCTGCTGTGTTTACCTTTTTCTTTTGTGTACCGTAACCGATAACTACAATTTCTTTAAGTTCAGCAGTTTCAGCCTGCATGGTTACGTTTATTTTGGTATTTGTTCCAACAGTAATTTTTTGTGTTTTATACCCCATAAAGCTAAATATCAGGACATCACCTGTTTTAGCTTCAATTTTGTACAAACCGTCAAAATCAGTTGCGGTACTGGTTTTTGTTCCCTGCACCAAAACTGTGGCTCCCGGAACTCCCATATTATCATCTGCTGATGTTATATTTCCCGTTACAAATTTGGATTGCTCCTGAGCAAAACCAGATTGCATTGTAAAAACGCTTAGCAGCAGCGCCATACAAAACGGAAGCAGTGTTGTTTTTATACAATAATTGCTTTTCATAATAATTAGAATTGGTTAAATTTATAGTTAGTTACCTTATAATTTAATTTAGTATGCATTCGAAATAATTTGTTCGAATAATTCTTGTCTACCACTTAATGGTTGAGGCTCTCCGCTTGCACGGGCAATTTTGCTAAGGTCTTCAAGAGATAATTCTCCTTTTTCAAACTTAGCTCCGTTACCACCGTCAAACGAACTGTAACGCTGTGTGCGTAATTTTCTGTAATCTGTATTTTGTAATATCTGATCTGCGCAGATTAATCCTCTTGCAAAAACATCCATTCCTGAAATGTGCGCAATGAATTTATCTTCTAAATCGATTGAATTTCTTCTCACTTTTGCATCAAAGTTTACTCCTCCACCCTGAATTCCACCACCTTCAAGGATAACCAACATAGCCTGAGTAACTTCCTGAAGATTTATTGGGAATTGATCTGTATCCCAACCGTTTTGGTAATCACCACGGTTAGCATCAATACTTCCTAACATTCCGGCATCAACAGCAACTTGTAATTCATGTTCGAAAGAGTGCCCTGCAAGTGTTGCGTGGTTTACTTCAAGGTTTAATTTGAAATCATTTTGAAGTCCGTATTTATTGATAAAACCTAATGAAGTCGCCGCATCATAATCATATTGATGTTTGGTTGGTTCCATTGGTTTTGGTTCGATTAAGAAGTTTCCTTTAAAACCTTCTTTACGAGCATAATCTTTACAAGTATTTAAGAATCTTCCTAAATGGTCTAATTCTCTTTTCATGTCTGTGTTTAACAAACTCATATATCCTTCACGTCCTCCCCAGAAAACATAATTTTCACCACCAAGAGCAATTGTAGCATCGATAGCAATTTTTGCCTGAGCTCCTGCGTAAGCCAAAACGTCAAAGTTTGGATTTGTAGCAGCACCGTTCATGTAACGTGGATTGCTGAATAAGTTTGAAGTTCCCCACAATAATTTAATTCCTGATTCCTGTTGTTTTTGTTTTGCATATTCAACCATTGTCTGAATACGAGTTTCAAATTCTGCCAAAGTTGGCGCATCATCAACAACATCAACATCATGAAAACAATAATATGGCAAACCTAATTTTGTCATGAATTCAAAAGCCGCATCCATTTTGTCTTTAGCTCTTAAAATTGCATTTTCATTTTTATCCCAAGCGAAAGTTTCAGTCGAAGCTCCAAACGGATCTCCACCAGTATTACATAGCGTATGCCAGTAAGCCATTGAAAAACGCAAATGCTCTTTTAATGTTTTTCCGGCAACAACACGATTTTCATCGTACCATTTAAACGCTAGTGGATTATCACTTTCTCTTCCTTCGAACTTAATTGTATCGATGTTTTTAAAATATTGATTAGTTGTGCTCATTTTATTGTTCTATTTTAATTTGACTTTTCCATTCTTGATATAAATCCTGATATTGAGTTGTCAGGATTTTATTTGGTTCAATTCTATCTAAACATTGCAATCCCTGGAAAGCTTCGTTTAATGAATTGTAGTATCCTAAACCAAAAGCAGCGCCTCTTGCGGCACCTTCTGCTCCTGAAGTATTGTATAATTCTAAAGTAGTTTGTGTGGTGTTGGTAAAGATTTCTCTAAAAACCGGACTCAAAAACAGGTTTGAATTTCCTGCACGGACTACAGTTCCTGAAACTCCAACTTCTTTCATCACATCAAACCCATAATTCATAGCGAAAACAATTCCTTCGCAAGCCGCACGAACTAAATGTGATGGTTGATGAATATTGAAATTTAAATTCTGAATTCCTGAAGTTGCATTTTTATTATTGAAGATACGCTCAACGCCATTCCCGAAAGGGTAAAAACGAAGTCCGTTGCTTCCGGCTTCAACTTTTGCAGCTTCGGCATTTAGTTTTTCGTACGCAATTAATTCAGTTCTGTCAACCGACATGATTTTGCGCAACCATTGGTATAAAATTCCTGAACCGTTTATGCACAACATAACTCCGTTGCGTTTTTCGGTTTCAGTATTGTTAACGTGTAAAAAAGTATTGATTCTGTTTTGTTTGTCGTAAGCATCCTGATCGCTTACCGCATAAACTACTGCCGAAGTTCCGGCTGTTGTAGCAATTTCTCCGGGCTTCAAGACATTCAATGACAAAGCATTGTTCGGTTGATCTCCAGCTCTATACGTTATTTTTGCATCAGGATTTAATCCTAATTCCTGAGCAATTTCAGCATGAACTGTAGCCTGAATTCCAAAATTGGAAACAATTTCAGGAACAATTTCAGATGGCAATCCCATTTGAGAAAGGATTTCTGTTGCTAATTCTCCTTTTGAGAAATTCCACAAAGCTGCTTCTGATAATCCTGAAGTACTTGTTTGAGCGACTTTTGATAATTTCGCAGCAATAAAATCTCCCGGAAGCATCATGTATTTTGCTTTTGCAAAAACTTCAGGCTGATTGTCTTTTACCCATTTTAGTTTTGATGCCGTAAAATTTCCCGGGCTTCCTAAAATTTGTTTTTGACAATTTTCTGCTCCAATCTGATCATAAATGGCATCTCCAATAATTGCGGCACGACTGTCGCACCAAATAATGGATGAACGAACCGAATTTAAATTTTCATCGGTTAAAACCAAACCGTGCATTTGATAGGCAATTCCGATTCCTGCAATTTTTTTCAAATCAATATTAGATTTTGAACCTAATTGTTTGATTCCGTCTTTAACATATTGCCACCACGATTCAGGGTCTTGTTCTGCCCAGCCAAATTCCTGTGCAATAATTGGCATCTCAAAGTCCGGAACACTAACCGCACCAATTGTCGTTCCTTTTTCCGGATCGAAAACTGATAATTTTATCGAAGAGCTTCCTAAATCAATTCCTAAAAAAAGCATTTGTGATATTTTTTAAATTAATTCCAAAACAGTTCTTTTTAAAACTTATAGTCAAATTGAACTTATCTTATGGTTATATTGACTACAAGTGTAAAACATTTTTTCTATATTAACAAAATATTAGATGTTTTTTTTGGCTATTCAGATTAATCGATATGCATTTTTACAGATACAATAAAATAATGACGAAAAGTGAAATAAAAATTATTGAAAAAATAGCGAATTAGCGATTTGACAATCAGACATTTAAGAATAAATATTCAGAATATTGAAAATCAGCAATTAAATAATACACTGATTATCAGAAAATTGTTACGTTAAAAAAAATATAAAGCTTTTATCAATCAAATTATTCATTTTATTTATTTAATTTGTCGAAATTTTAATAGGATATGGTTAAAGATGTAGATGAAGATTCAGTTTTAAAGAACGAGCAAACTGCAATGAATGCGATTACGATTGACTGTGTAATATTTGGTTTTGACAAAGGAAGTCTGGAAGTTCTTTTGGTACAACACGGAGAAGGTATCAGTAAAGGAAAATGGGGGCTTCCCGGAGGTTGGATCTATAAAAAAGAAAGTACCGATAACGCAGCACACCGTTTACTGAATGAACTTACAGGTCTTGACAATATTTATCTGGAGCAATTAAAAGCCTTTGGAGATCCCGATCGTTTCCCGCTTCGACGCGTTATTACGATTGGTTATTATGCCTTGGTAAAGCGAGAAGATTATAATATTAAAGCGGGTTTTACAGCTTCGGACGCTAAATGGTATAAAATAAATAACATTCCGAATTTAATTTACGATCATAACGAAATTCTCTCTTATAGTTTAAAACATCTTCGAAACAGAGTGCGTCAGGCTCCACTCGGTTTTAATTTATTGCCTGAAAAATTCACTCTTTTGCAATTGATGCATTTGTATGAAGAAATTTTAGGAATTGAAATGGATAAATCCAATTTCAGGCGAAAAATTCTTCACATGAAATTATTGGTTGCATTAGACGAAAAGCAACAAGATGTTTCGCATAGAGCAGCAAAATTGTATATGTTCGACCCTGCTATTTATAAAAAACTGACCGAAAAAGGATTTAACTTCGAATTTTAATGGCTTTTTCATCTTCAGAGCATAATCCGAAAACGACTACGATAATTACCCGAGGTTCAAAATCACTTATTGACGGCATATCGATCGACTGCGTTATATTTTCTTTTGATAAAAAAAACCTTGAAGTGCTTTTAGTGCAGCATGCCGAAGGAGCAAGTATTGGAAAATGGGGACTTCTTGGAGGAAATTTAGAGCTGGAAGAAAGTGTCGACAATGCCGCACTGCGAATATTATATGAACTCACAGGTCTGGACAATATTTACCTGGGACAGCTAAAAGCATTTACAGATCCGGATCGTGTAAAAAGCGAAAGGGTTATTACCGTTGGTTACTATACTTTGCTCAACAGAGAAGATTATAATATTAAAGCCAGCGTTTCTGTAATTGAAGCAAAGTGGCATAAAATTCAAGATGTTCCGGATTTGATTTTTGACCATAACGAAATTCTTGAATTCAGTTTAATGCAGTTGCGCAATCATGTTCGCCAGGCGCCAATTGGTTTTAATCTTCTGCCTGAAAAATTTACTTTATTGCAATTAATGCATCTTTATGAAGAAATATTAGGAGTTGCATTAGACAAATCGAATTTCCGCAGAAAAATTTTGCACATGAAGTTATTGGTTGCACTTGATGAAAAGCAACAAGATGTTTCGCATCGTGCCGCCAAATTATACAAATTTGATCCCGAAATTTACAATAAACTGACTGAAAAAGGATTTAATTTTGAATTCTAAAAAAAATGCCCGAAGAAAATCTTCAGACATTTAAGTATTTTAAAGGAGTTTCGCGACACAAGCTTTGCGGACTTAGATTGTGTAAACACAACTTAAATCTTAGTGAACTCTGCGAAAACCTTTTTGTTCTCTGCGTTAAAATAATTAGGATATAAAATCTTTAATATTGATCCGTTTAAGGCATACAAACAATTATTACATTACAAAAACCTTCTACAATTCCCTGAAATTGAGAAGGGTCCTGATCTCCAGAATTGGCTGCAATTCCTCGTCCGCTTGCGCAAATTGAAGTTGGTACTGGTCTTGGTCCACAAACGGTACCTATATTACCGCCTTTTATTCCTTTTAATTCTTCTTTTGAAAGCCTGCCAAATTTTTCAGTCAGCTTCACGGTTTGTTTTTCCATAATTTGTTGGGTTATATTAATTAGTAAAAAATAAAAACACTTCATTTTTATAAAATTCCTGCTCACAGATTTTTTATAAAAATTTGAAAAACCATAAACTGATTAATCTTATGGTTATAATGACTACAAGTATACTTATATTTTCTCTAACCTACAATTATTCGTACAAAAAATAGGGTTTTGTCAGTTAAAAGTAATTTCTGCTTTTTATTTAGCAAACATTCAATCATTTAGATCACCTAATAAAAACATTCTTTAAGATTTTGCCCCTTGTAACATTCAAGATTATTGGCATTTAAGATTCTAAAGGACAACTTTATAGACTTAAAATTCAAAATCGAACAACTACATTCCAGAATCCAAAACTTTGCGCTATCTTTGCCCCTTAATTACATGCTCTAACGCAATTGCTGCAGAGTACATTTATACCCGAAATACTTAAAAACTCGTATAGAGAATTGACATTATAAAATGAAAAAGATACGTAACTTTTGCATTATTGCACACATTGACCACGGTAAAAGTACATTGGCAGACCGATTATTGGGCGCTACACAAACCGTTACAGCTCGTGAAGAAAAAGCACAATTGCTTGACAACATGGACCTGGAGCGCGAGCGTGGAATTACCATTAAGAGTCACGCCATTCAAATGGAATATACTTATAAAGGAGAGGAATATATTTTAAATTTAATTGACACTCCCGGTCACGTCGACTTTTCATACGAAGTTTCTCGTTCTATTGCTGCCTGCGAAGGTGCACTTTTGATTGTAGATGCTGCACAGAGTATTCAGGCACAAACTATTTCTAATTTATATCTGGCTCTTGAAAATGACCTGGAAATTATTCCGGTTTTAAATAAAGTTGATTTACCAAGTGCCAATCCTGAAGAAGTTAGTGATGATATTATCGATTTATTAGGATGTAAACTTGAAGATATTATTCATGCTTCCGGAAAAACAGGTTTTGGTGTCGAAAATATTTTGGCTGCCATTATCGAAAAAATCCCACCTCCATCAGGAAATGTAGACGAGCCGTTACAAGCTTTGATTTTCGATTCACACTACAATCCATTCCGTGGAATTGAAGTTATTTTCCGTGTTAAAAACGGAGAAATCAGAAAAGGTCAAAAAATTAAGTTCATGGCTACCGGCAATGAATATTTTGCTGATGAAGTAGGAACACTAAAATTAAATCAGGTTCCGAAAAATGTGATTTCTACCGGAGATGTTGGTTATTTAATTTCTGGGATTAAAGAAGCCAAAGATGTAAAAGTTGGTGATACACTAACGGATGCAAAAACACCTACAACCAATATGATTACTGGTTTTGAGGATGTAAAACCAATGGTATTCGCCGGAATTTATCCTGTTGATACAGAAGATTATGAAGATTTGCGTTCTTCTATGGAGAAATTGCAATTGAATGATGCTTCGTTAGTTTTTACACCTGAAAGTTCTGCAGCGTTAGGTTTTGGTTTCCGTTGCGGATTCTTGGGAATGCTTCACATGGAAATTATCCAGGAACGTTTAGAGCGTGAGTTCGATATGACTGTAATTACTACGGTTCCTAACGTTTCGTATTTGGCTTATACCAAAAAAGAACCAGAAGTTCCTTTCATTGTAAATAATCCTTCTGACTTGCCTGAACCTTCTCGTTTAGACAGAGTTGAAGAACCGTATATTAAAGCAACCATCATTACAAAATCTGATTTTGTTGGAAACGTAATGAGTTTGTGTATCGAAAAACGTGGTGTAATTACCAACCAAACGTATTTGACCACAGAACGTGTTGAATTAAATTTTGATATGCCTTTGGCCGAAATTGTATTCGATTTTTACGATCGTTTAAAAACGGTTTCTAAAGGTTATGCTTCTTTTGATTACTCTCCTATCGGAATGAGAACTTCAAAATTGGTAAAACTGGATGTTCTTTTGAATGCTCAAACGGTTGATGCACTTTCTGCATTAATCCACGAAGACAACGCATATAACATCGGTAAAAAAATGACCGAGAAATTACGCGAGTTAATCCCAAGACAACAATTTGATATTCCGATTCAGGCTGCAATTGGTGCTAAAATTATCGCTCGTGAAACTATTAAAGCACTTCGTAAAGACGTTACCGCAAAATGTTATGGTGGAGATATTTCCCGTAAACGTAAACTTCTTGAAAAACAGAAAAAAGGTAAAAAACGTATGAGACAAGTTGGAAACGTTGAGATTCCGCAAGAAGCTTTTATGGCTGTTTTGAAACTTAACGATTAATTTTTTTTTTTAGAAGAAAGAATCAAGAGTAAAGAATATAGATTTAACCCAATGACGAAAGTTGTTGGGTTTTTTGTTATTTTGTTTGTACACAATACATTTCACAACGGATATCTTAGAGACGCACAGCAGTGCGTCTCCCGCAAAGAATTTCGACATAGATTAAAAAAACAAATTAAAAATTGATTTAGATTGTGTAGACGCACTGCTGTGCGCCTCTACAGATAAAAATTGCGGATAATTTTTTATCGATAAATCTGTCCTAATTTGGAACAGATTTCTTATTTCTTTAAACTCTCAACCTTTGTATCTTTGAATCTTAAAAATCTTAGCAACTTAGCAACTCAAAAGAAATGCTCGACGAAACCCCAAAACGATTTGACCGCATTGTCGCTATCCTGATTCAATTGCAATCTAAAAAAATTGTAAAAGCTCAGGAATTGGCTGATCGTTTTGAAGTTAGTTTACGAACTATTTACCGGGATATTCGAACGCTTGAAGCATCCGGAGTTCCTATTTACAGCGAAGCGGGCGTTGGTTATGCTTTGATGGAAGGTTATCGTTTGCCACCGGTTATGTTTACGCGAGAGGAAGTAAGCAGTTTTATTGCTGCAGAAAAACTGATGCAGAAATTTACAGATCCTTCTTTAGGAACGCATTACGCATCGGCGATGTTTAAACTGAAATCGGTTTTGAGAAGTACCGATAAAGATTATCTTTCAAATATTGAATCCAGCGTTGTGATGCAAACTGCTGAACCTCTTTTTAATGATCAATCTCCCAATACTTTAGCAGTTCTTTTTGAAAGTATTGCCGAGAAAAAGCAAATTCTATTATCTTATAAAACTTTTGACAAAGAAGAAACTACGAAAAGAAACATAGAACCTGTGGGCGTTTTTCATGATCACAACAATTGGTATTTTCTGGGATATTGCCATTTG
Organism: Flavobacteriaceae bacterium CRH; assembly: GCA_001507425.1. Classification (GTDB taxonomy): domain Bacteria; phylum Bacteroidota; class Bacteroidia; order Flavobacteriales; family Flavobacteriaceae; genus Flavobacterium. Next base: position 28,788 of record LMAJ01000011.1, on the reverse strand, counting down.
CGAAATGATTATCGTCAGTTTAGAACCGATAGAATTCTCGGAATCAAAAAAACAGATTGCGATTTTACCATTGAACATGATTCATTAGAAACGTATTTAAACAAAAACGAAACAATCCCAACAACTAAAGTTCGACTTTTAATTGACAAAAAAATTGTTCGCTATTTAGAATTCGAAAGAAAATATCATGGTTATGTTTCTGAAAAAGAAATTAACGGAAAAATCGAAATGACCTTTATGTGCCGCGATATCGACAGCGGTTTTCCGCGCTGGTTTTTAATGTTTGGCGATTATGCCACAATTCTGGAACCTGAAAGTCTTAAAGTTCGAACGCTGGAATTGCTTGAAGTGAACCGTAAAAGACTCTTATAAAAAAACTCCTAAAATGAATTTCAGTTTCATTTTAGGAGTTTTTTTATTTGGACAAACTGAAAAAATTTATCTTTCCCAGAAAAATGGAGGCTCGATTCCTAAAGCTCGTAAATATACATAGCCTTGTCCGCGGTGATGTACTTCGTTATCAATAAAATATAAAATATTCTGAATTACAGGAAATTCATATTGCCCGAAAAGATTAAAATTTTTGCTAAAGTCTTCAACTGATAATTGTTCCCAATATTTATTAATTTCTAAAGTTGCTTCATCCCATTTTTCAAGATATTGCGCTTTAAAAATCAATTTTTCTGATTCTTCTTCTGTAAAAGCTTTAATTTCTTCATTCACGATTCCTTTCAAACCCGGAACTGCGATTGCCAAAAGTTCATCGACCAATTTTGCAAAAGTTCGCATACCGCCAATCGAAAATTCGAAAAAATCTTTCTCCGGGAAAACTTCAATGATTCGGCGTGTAAGTGCGCGATGTCCCTGCCAGTGTTTCAATAAATCTTCTGAAGTAATTACTTGTGCTTGTGCTTCTAGTGTTTTCATGATTTTAAAGTTTTAATTTGTTTAATACTTCAAAATTATTGAGGGTCGGTGACAACAGTTTGTCAGCAGGAAAAAAAAGTTTTAATTTATTTTTTGAACGTCGAATTAAATCCGTCAGGTTTTAAAATCTGTCGGGTTTTATACGCAAAAAACGAATACTATTTAAATTAGACAAAACCTTTACATCTTTTGTACCTTTGCACCTTAAAAACTTTGGAACTCAAAAAAAATGATCGAAGATAAAAATCAGCAACGTACCAGTATAGCGCAATTAGGTGAATTTGGCTTAATTGAACATTTAACCAAAAATTTTGATGTTACTCAGGAATCTACTTTAAAAAGTATTGGCGATGATGCCGCAGTTCTTGATTTTAAAGATAAAAAAGTAGTTATTTCTACCGATTTATTAATTGAAGGCGTTCATTTTGACCTTGCCTATATGCCTTTAAAACATTTAGGTTATAAAGCGGTTGTCGTAAATGTATCTGATATTTGCGCCATGAATGCGAAACCAACGCAAATAACGGTTTCTGTAGCTGTTTCTAACCGTTTTCCTCTGGAAGCCTTAGATGAGTTATTTGAAGGCATTACGCACGCTGCAAAAGAATATAAAGTTGATGTTATTGGCGGAGACACTACCTCATCTCAAAAAGGCTTGATTATTAGCATTACAGCAATTGGTGAAGCTGATGAAGATGAAATTGTATATAGAAACGGAGCGAAACAAACCGACTTACTTGTTGTAACCGGAGATATTGGTGCCGCTTATATGGGATTGCAGGTTTTAGAACGTGAAAAACAGGTTTTTCAGGTTAACCCAAACAGTCAGCCCGATTTAGATCTTTATACGTATTTAATTGAAAGACAATTAAAACCTGAGGCACGAAAAGATGTTCGTACTTTATTGCATGCTTTGGAGATAAAACCAACTTCGATGATTGATATTTCAGACGGACTTTCATCTGAAATTATTCATTTATGCAAACAATCGAAAGTGGGTTGTAATTTGTATGAAGATAAACTTCCGTTAGATCCACAATTTATTTCGACTTGTGAAGAGTTTAATATTGATAGTACAACTGTTGCTATTAATGGCGGAGAAGATTACGAATTGTTATTTACAATTGACATTAATGATTTTGACAAAATAAAAGGAAACCCAAACTTTTCTATCATTGGCCACATGGCCGAAGAAAACGAAGGAATTCATTTGGTAACGCGCGCCAATACAAAAATTCCTTTAAAGGCTCGCGGCTGGGATGCTTTGAGCGAATAACTTCTTTAAATTTCAATTAAAAAAAAATCCAAATTCCAACGACACAAGTATCAGTTTTGGAATTTGGATTTTTTTTTATTTGGAATTTCTTCTTTAAAAAAGCCCTTTGCTTTTTGCTTCTTTTACCAACTCTTCATCAGAGCCGGATTTTATTTTAAGTAACTCTTTTAGGTTGGTTCTTCTTTTTTCTATTGCATTTAATGATATCGGAATATATTGGGGCATTTCGTTTACCGGAGTTCCTTTTGATAAATGAAATAAAATCTGTTTGTCGAATTCATCAATCTCAATTGAATTATGAGGTGACTGATTGAGCATCTTCTGAACAGATTGGCTGTAGTATTTATCGTTTTTCATTACTTTATCAAAAGCAAAAAGCAATTCATCAAAAGTCAGGTCGTTTTTAATAATTAAACCATTCGGATTTATAGTCCTGATTATTGTTTTTATTTTTAATAATTCTGTATACATCGTTAACAGGATAACGCTGCAATTGGGCATTTTTCTTAGAATTAACTTGGCAAGATCTTCTCCCGAAAAAATTTCCTTTTCTTCGTAAGGCGGCATACTAATATCTAAAAAAGCAACATCAAAATCAGGTGTTGCTTTATCTTCTATTAAATCATATGCTGATCTGCAATCGTAAGCCTGTGAAATAACAAAGTCATATTTCTTGGGATTATAGCGTGTTATGGCATTTTTGTATCCTTCAATTATAAAAGGATGATCGTCAACTATCAAAATATTGCGTTTGATTAATTGAGAAACCGGGGCGTTTTGTTCAATTGTCATGTATGTTGCAGGTTAAGTTTTTGGTCTATCGGAACTTTTATCATTAAAAAAGTGCCTTCTCCTTTAGCCGATTTTATGGTTACGGAACCTTTACATTCTGCGGCTCTATATTCGATATTATGAAGCCCAATTCCGTTTTTTGTTCTTTTGGTATCAAAACCAATTCCGTCATCAAAAATGGATAAAACTAAATAATTTATCTCACTTTTAAATTCTACTGTAATAATATTTGCATTGGCATATTTATTACAATTTTGAAGCGCTTCCTGAACGATTCTGTATAAATTAATTTTAACAGCATTACTTACCAAATCCCATTTTATATGAGAATCGAACGTAGTTATCAATTTAGAATCATAAATATTTTGCTGATTTTCAAATAGTTTGTTCAGAATTACAATAAAATTATTAATTAATTCTGACTTTTCCCGATTTAAATCATGCGAAATTTCGCGAATATCTTCTTCAATATATTTTAGTTCTGTCAAATATTTTTTCCTTTTCGCTGCGGCTTCAACTTCATCTATTTTATCGAGACTATCCAGGCTTATCCGCACGCCAAACATTCTGCCTAAAACGCCATCATGCAGTTCCTGGGCAACTTTTTTCTTTTCTTTAATTCGGGTTGCTTCAATTTCATTTTGCTGAGAAATCATTAAATTATAAATATCCTCATTGGCAATTTGTTGTTGCTGCTTAAAAAGCAATTCCCGGTTTCTTGCTTGCTGTGTTTTATAAACATAAAAAAACAAACCTACCAAAGTACAGATACTAAAAACATACACTAAAGTTTTATTTTTTTCCTGTAAATTTGAATTCTGGTCTTTTATTTCGCTGGTTTCATATTCGATACGGGAGAATTTTTCGCCCATTTTACGCTCTTCCCTCTGTAGTTTTTCATTGATTTTAATATATTCCCGTGAATATCTTGATGAATTTTCCGGATCTACAACAGCCATTTGTTTAAGAGCATCTAAAGTGTTTTTTGAATTATTTGAGGTTCTCGACAAGTTTAATGCCTGTTTTGAAAATTGAATTGCTTTAAGAGTATCTCTTTCAAACGCATAATATTCAGACAAATGAATTTTATTTAATATAATTCCTGATTCAAGTTTTAAACTATCTCTAATTTTTAGGGCATCATAAAATTGTTCAGGCAATGCTGTAAATTCTTTTGATTTGAATTTCGCGTAGGCTAAATTATCCAAAAGCATCGCATATAATACTGTATTACCGGTAAATAAATTTTCTTGTTCCAAACCTCTTTTAAAATAGATTTTGGCCAGATTAAAATTATGCATCTTTAAATACACAAAGCCAATATTGTTAAGTGAAGTCGATTTTAACTGAGTATCTGATGGAATAGATTTATCATCGAGAATTAACAATGCTTTGTTATGAAATTCTAATGCCTTATCATATTCTTCCCGCTCATTATATAAAATCCCTAACAAATTGTAACTATCATACAGCAGGTTACTCACATCTTTTTTCTCTTTTAAAATTTTAAGTGCTTTAAAAATAGTTATTTCACTTTCAAAAAAATCACCCTCACTTAATTGTAAATCTGCTTTGGTCAAAAGAGTTTTTGCAATATTGAATTCGTCATTAATTCCTAAAAATACTTTTTCAGCCTTAAAATAGTTTAAAAAAGCACTATCTGAAATTGCCTGGGCTTGATAATAGTCTCCTAAATAAACATATCCTTTCGCAATATTTGCCGAGTCTTTGCTAACTAAAGATTTTTCTAATACCAACCTCGAAACCTTTTTATACGATTCCCAATCATTCATATTAAAATAACGATTGGCAACCTTAAAGAGATTTACTTTTTTAATAGAATCATCTTTTTGGGCATTAATAATATCAAGTGCTTTTTGATTGTATTTTTGCTTATAACTCAAAGGCAGATTTAAGTCCTTTGCTAATGAGAGATAAATGGAGAGGCTATCTACTGAAGAATTTAGATTTACATTCTTATTTTGTTTCCTTTCGTTTGTACAACCAAATAGAACAAGAAATAAAAACAATAATATTTGTAAAGGTTTTTTCAAAGTATGTTTGATTTTAATCAAAAATACTAAAAGTATAAACATAAAAAAAAGTTGACATAAAAATGACAACTTTTCTTATAGCGATTTTATACTTTTTTAGTCAACTTTTATTCTTGATCTTGTCAACTGGCTGTCAGAAGAGAAGCTATTTAACTGATTATCTGATGAATTTAACTGATTATTTGATGTAGCATAAACATCTTGCTTACGTTTATCGAGTCCTTGTTGTCCTCCGCCATCTATTGCAACATTGGAAGAAACTATTTCAGAAGTAGTAAAAGAAGTTGCTACCATTACTAAAGAAAATAATCCGATTGTTAAAGCTGTTTTTTTCATGTTTTGAGGTGTTTAGTTTTTGATTTTTATTTGGGGCTTATGTCTGCTTTGTTGCAAATCATGGGACAAAGCTAGCCTTGTAATCAAAAAGAATAACACGAAAAAATTAGTTTGTGGTAGAACGTACCCAATTGATAGTAGATAGCCATCAAATTAGCGTAAATACTTAGTTTTTAGAGTTCTAAGTAATTTCCTGCGGAAAAATCAGAAATAATGGAGTCTACATTTGATTTGTAGGTTTTAGAAAAAGGGATTTTCTTTGTGGAGTTTTTGATGTAACAAACTGAGTGTCCGTTATGAATTCTCGAAATATAATTTTTATTGATGATATAACTATTATGAATTCTTACAAATGGATTCATTAAAACAAATTCAAAATGCTTTAATGTCTTGAACGCAGTTATCATTTCACCGGAACTCAAATAAATATCAGTCGAATTATTATCTGCCTGAAAATAACAAATATCATCTGCGTTGATGTAACGATAATCGCCATACGATTTAATGCATAAAATAAGCGGTTTCTCAACAATTTGAGCAGTTTCTAATGGAGGAAGTACTAACGAAGCAATTTCATTCTTTAATTCGGTTAATGTAGTTTTATCCAGCTTCAACATAATTTTTAATAAATCGATTTGCTGAATGGGTTTTAGAACAAAATCAAAAACACCATACTGAATTGCATCAAATGCCAATTCTTTTTTAGATGTCGTAATTATGATTTTAGGAACAACCGATAAATAGCGATACAATTCGCTGATAAAGGAAAGTGATAAATTACTGGATAAATCCTGTGGGGCAATTTCTAAGAAAATAATGGCCGGTTTATGTTCAAAAATTAAATTTAATCCTTCTTCATAATTCATAGCTGATGCCATAAAAGTCAATTCTGAAAAACCATCTGCAATCGTTTTGGTTTTCAAAATGCTTTCGCCGTCGTCATCTATAATAATATATGAATACTTTTTCAATATTAAATTTCTTAGTTTTTTATGAATCTCATCTAAATCGTGGCGGTATTTGTAAAATCATGTGCTTTTCATATTATCGATGTAATTAAAATTACGCATTTCAATTCATTTAAAAATTTCATTACTAATACATTATGAACAAATATTTGCACATCCCTATAAACAAAAATTTCACCAATAAATCCTACACGATTATAATGAAAAAATCCCAAACTCCTGACCGGAATTTGGGATTTTTTATATTGATTTCGGGAAAATTACATTTTCATTAACCAGTTTTTCATTGAAACTTCGTTTTCGATAATAGCTCTCAATTCAGAGATTTTTACACGATCCTGTTTCATTGTATCTCTATGGCGAATGGTTACAGTTTCATCATCAATTGTTTGATGGTCTACTGTAACACAAAACGGAGTTCCAAGTGCATCTTGTCTTCTGTAACGACGACCTACAGCATCTTTTTCATCATAAGCCACATTGAAATCCCATTTTAAATCTTCGATGATTTTTTTAGAGATATCTGGTAACCCATCTTTTTTAACTAATGGCAAAATAGCCACTTTTGTTGGTGCTAAAACTGCCGGTAATTTTAAAACTGTTCTTGTTGAACCGTCTTCCAATGTTTCTTCTTTTAATGAAGTTGCAAAAACAGCCAGGAACATACGATCTAAACCAACTGAAGTTTCTACTACGTATGGCACGTAGTTTTCATTTAGTTCGGGATCAAAATATTGTAATTTTCTACCTGAATATTCTTCGTGGGCTTTCAAGTCAAAATCGGTACGGGAGTGAATTCCTTCTAACTCTTTGAAACCAAACGGAAAATTAAACTCGATATCGGCAGCAGCATTTGCGTAATGTGCTAATTTTTCGTGATCATGAAAACGGTAATTTTCTCTTCCTAATCCTAAAGACAAGTGCCAGTTTAAACGTGTTTCTTTCCAGTGGTGGTACCATTTCATTTCTTCTCCCGGACGAACGAAAAATTGCATTTCCATTTGTTCGAATTCACGCATACGGAAAATAAATTGTCTCGCAACAATCTCATTTCTAAATGCTTTTCCGGTTTGAGCAATTCCAAAAGGAATTTTCATACGGCCAGATTTCTGAACGTTTAGGAAATTCACAAAAATACCCTGCGCCGTTTCCGGACGTAAATATAAATCCATTGCAGAATCTGCAGAAGCTCCAAGTTTAGTTCCGAACATTAAGTTGAATTGCTTTACATCTGTCCAGTTTCTTGAACCGGTTTCAGGATCAGCAATTTCAAGTTCTTCGATTAATGCTTTCACATCCTGAAGATCTTCGCTCATACCTTTTGCAAGTCTTTCCAGAATTTCTCTTTCTTTAGCCAAATATTCAATTACACGGGCATTTGTAGTTACAAATTCCTCTTCATTGAATGCATCACCAAAACGAGCTTTTGCTTTTTCGATTTCTTTTTTAGCTTTTATATTTAACTTTTCAGCATAATCTTCTACTAAAACGTCAGCTCTATATCTTTTTTTCGAATCTTTATTATCAATTAAAGGATCATTGAAAGCATCAACGTGGCCGGAAGCTTTCCAGGTTGTTGGATGCATTAATATTGCAGCATCAAGGCCAACAATATTCTCGTTCATCTGAACCATTGATTTCCACCAATATTCACGGATATTCTTTTTTAACTCGACACCATTCTGTGCGTAATCATATACTGCACTTAACCCGTCATATACTTCGCTCGACGGAAAAATAAATCCGTACTCTTTTGCGTGCGAAACCACATTCTTAAATAAATCTTCTTGTTTTGCCATAGTGATGCAAAAATATAAAAAGTCCGTTTAAAAAAAAGAAAAATTATAAAGATTGCAGGATTGATTTCGTTATTTTTGTAACTAAATTCTTTCTATTTGTGTTTAATTATATTATTGACCTGTTTTTTCCTAAAGTTTGTGCCGGTTGCCGCACGGTTTTAATGAGTAATGAAACTGTTTTATGCACTAATTGTCGCCATGAAATGCCTCTTACTCAATATCATTTAGATCCCAAAAATGAAGCTGTCAAAAAGTTTTATGGTAAAGTTGAGATCGAATATGTTTCGGCATTTTTATATTTCAATAAAAAAGGAATCGTTCAGGAACTCATTCACAACCTCAAATACAAAGGCCTTGAAGAAATTGGAACTGTTTTAGGAAATTGGTATGTGGAGGATTTAAAAGAATTAAAGTTAGAAACTCCTTTTGATGTTATAATTCCTGTTCCGCTTCATAAAAGAAAATTTAAGGAGCGAGGTTATAATCAGGTTGCTACTTTTGGAAAAGCTTTATCTAAAGGTTTAGAAATTGAATATAACGATTCGATTTTGTATCGAAAGAAATATTCCAAAACACAATCAAAAAAGAATCTTTTGGGAAGATCTGAAAACATCGAAAATATTTTTGATGTAATCTCAACAGAAGAAAATCAAAACAAACATTTTTTAATTGTTGATGATGTACTTACCACAGGCGCCACTTTAGAAGCTTGTTCGCGTGCCTTATTAAAAATTCCCGGTACAAAAATTAGTATTGTTTGTATTGCGATGGCAAACTCTTAGGGTTAAATTCCAAATAAAAAATTCCAAATTCCAAACCTGAATAGTTGGAATTTGGAATTTTTTATTTTTGAGATTTAATATACTATTAGTTTTTTAACGGTTCTTTTACTTCCATCAATGACTGTTACAAAGTAAATCCCGGCAGAAAGATTTTCTAAAGAAATAGTTTGGCTAAAATTTGTTGTACTTGCAAAAGTATTATTATACACATTTTTACCTAAAACATCATGTACAAAAACTTTTACTCCTGTTTTTGATTCACTTGTAAATTCAATCGTAATTTCTCCTTTAGTTGGATTTGGATGCAAAACAAACTCTATATTTTCCTGATCAGGAATGCCAATGGTAAATGATTGATTGCAGATGTTTATTGAAGCAGCATTTATTGTTCCGAAACTTCCGCTAACGGCATCGAGAACTTTCAATGTCCAGGTTCCTTCTGGATTTTGACCATTAAAAGCACTCAGCAAATCTGTTGGAATTACGATTTGAGATGTCGTTTTCGAACAATCTAAAGCGACACCGGAATCATCAAACTGAAGATCTAATGTAGCATTTGTACTTCCGCAGCCTTTATTAAACAAACGCACAACGGTTCCCTGAGGGTTTACAATTTGAATTTCAAGATCAGAAAATCTTGCATGTGTTACGTTAATACTAACATTTACATCAGATACTGTTCCTGTTGACGAAGGCACACTTACGGTTTTTGATGTATAACTTGTTGATGTAGGAATACTAAAAGAGTTTCCAAAACTATATGAATTACAAGCCGTTTTTGATGTATATCCAATTGCAAATGACTTGCTGTTTAAAGCGTAATAGATGTTCGCCACAGGTTCAACCAGAATTCTGCAATTTGTAGCCGAAACTATACTTGTTGGAATTGTTACGGTTTCTGATCCATCATTTGGTGTATTTGCTGCTAAAATTACAGGAAAGGTTAAACCTCCATCTGTCGATAATTTAATATTTACTGTTGAAGAACCTTGTAATGTATTGGTATTGTTTACGCTCCAGCTTATCGCCTGGTTAGATCCTTGTGCCCAACTCAAATCAGTAGTATTTTGAGATGTAACTGCAAATGGCCCGGCAAATGAGGCAACGGTTATAATGGCTTCATCTGAATTGGTTTGTGCTTTTCCTAAATCTGCATTATCTCTTCCTGTTAGTACAAAATGAAACGTTTTTGCAATAGATGAAACAGATTCCCAAGTTGTTGTTAATCTATTTTGAAGAACTGAATCGTAACTTGGCATATATCTAACAGGTGAACTGGTGGGGTCCAGAGATCTAAATAATGGTCCGTCTGGTTTTGCAGCATATGCAATACTGTTTGCTCCGGAAGTTGATGTTGCACTATCATTTTGTTCCCAGGTATATGTAATGGCATCGTTTTCTGAATCTGAACCTGTTCCTGTTAAAATAAAAGCAGTACTATTAGGAATTGTATAATCTGCTCCGGCGCTAATTACTGGTGGATTATTATCGATTATAGTGGTCGTTGCCGGACAACTTTTTGTAGCGAGATTATTCTGGATTTGTAAAATACTGGCGTATGCAAAATAATCATCAGAGTTACTTTGAACATCATAATCTGTAATTCCTGCGTATCCCATTATGGTAGATCCGCTTCCCGGCTCAACATTTACGCCTGTTCTTTCTCCGCTATCAAAAGAAAAAGTATGATTGGCTCCTAATTGATGCCCTAATTCGTGCACTACAAAATCAATATCAAAAGTATCGCCTACCGGTTTTCCGTCTGCGGGTGATGTATAAGCACTTCCTTTTCCTATAACGTCAGATGGTGTTGGACTATCGCAAACACAACCTATGCAACCGGCATTTCCACCGCCTCCGGAGGCACCAAATAAATGTCCAATATCATAATTTGCTTCTCCAATTACATTTGTTAGTGTACTTTGAACTTCTTTGCTCCAAAAATCATTTCCATCTGTATCTGCAGAAGTTCCTTTTCCTGCATTTGAATAAGGGTCTGTTGTTGAATTGGTATATATTACATTATCGTTATTTGCTACTAAAATCAATTCTACAGCTAAATCTTTATTCAAAACTCCGTTTACTCTTGTCATTGTTGCATTTATTCCTGCTGTTGCACCGGCTTTTGTGCCGCCAAAATAAGCCGCATATTCGCCTGTACATGACAATGCTAATCGTAACTTTTTGAAAACTTTATTATTAGCCGTAGTTTTTGCCGTTTTATTAGTTAAATTTTTATTTGCAGCTTCATCTTTTAAACTACAAACTAATTTTGAGGTGGCATTAAGGCTACTTTTAGAGGTAAACAAAACATATTCTGATTTATCATCAGGGTTTTGCTCTATAAATTCCGAAGGTTTATCCGCACGAAGTACCATGGTTTGCGTACCAATTGGCGATACGCTAAAATGTATTTTTGCAGATTTATCATCTAAACCTTTTCCTTCATAAGATCTAATTTCGGGATATTTTGCCTGCAATTCAGGGTCAAAATTGGAATGTTCCCAAACGGTAAATCTTTCTAAAACACCATCTGAATTTGGAATTGTAATTTCTGCAGTATTACTTTTTGAGCTTTTATTTGTGGTTGATGAAAGTTTTGCTTTCAAAAAATCAGCATTTAACTTATAATATAATTTATCCTGACCGGATAAATTTACACTTTTATTTAAAACTGAACCTGAACTTTTTTGCCATAAATCGTCATTTTGAGCATTAACCTGGACACAACAAAAAATAAATAATAAAAATAGTAGCTGTTTACTCATACTCAAAGGCTTTAGAAAAATCAAAATTAATAGAATTAAATCAAAATCTTACATATATACGACAATTAATGCTTTTTTATCGACGAGTGAGGTATTTATCTCAAAAAGTGAACCTGAATCATTAAAAAATCAATTCGCGTTAGTATTAAATTTAAAATAGATAGTATAAATTTGCACCATCCTAAACAATTTGCTTTGAAGCTCTTTCATTCTATAAACGATTTTCGATCAACCAAGAAAACTATTTTAACACTTGGCACCTTTGATGGTGTGCATATTGGTCATAAAAAAATTCTGGAACGAATTACTCAAAATACTGAAAACGGAAAATACGAAAGTTTAGTACTTACTTTTTTTCCGCATCCAAGAATGGTTTTACAGGACAAATCTGAAATAAGACTTTTGAATACTATTTCTGAAAAATCAAAACTATTAGAAGAAACCGGAATAGAAAACCTTGTTATTCATCCGTTTAACGAAAGTTTTTCGAGATTAACTGCCGAAGAATTTGTGCATTCTATTTTAGTAGATCAATTTCATATTCAAAAAATAATTATTGGTCACGATCACCGTTTCGGAAGAAACAGAACCGCTAACATTGACGATTTAATCGCTTTTGGAGCTGAATACGGTTTTGAAGTAGAGCAAATTTCTGCACAGGAAATTCAGGATGTCTCTGTAAGTTCAACCAAAATCAGAAAAGCTTTAGACGAAGGAAATATCGCTTTAGCAAATGATTATCTGGGTTATACTTATTTTTTAAGCGGCGAAGTTGTTAAAGGAAAACAATTAGGAAGAACGATTGGTTTTCCAACAGCTAACATTCAAATTGAGGAAGATTATAAAAAGATTCCCAAAAATGGTGTTTACATCGTTAAAGCCATCATCGCCCAAAAAGAAGTTTTTGGAATGATGAATATTGGTTTTAATCCTACTGTTAGCGGAGAAAAGCAAACCATAGAAGTGCATCTTTTTAATTTTGATGCCGATATTTATGGTCAAAAAATCGAACTCTGTTTATTAGAATATATTCGTGAAGAACAAAAGTTTGGTTCTGTTGATTTATTGAAAGAACAATTGAATCACGACAGAAATACTGCCCTCAATTTTGTGAGTCAGCTTTAATTGTTTTTTTCAATTATTGGATTGGGTTATACAATGAATAATATGTAGTCCCGATGGGACAAAAATACGATCTTGAAACATTTCTTCTACCAATATAAAATCTCTACGAGATAGACTCAAATCTCCAAATGTTTCGTAGAGGAAAAAATGCGACACGAAAACTTGCCAATCTACCAATATACAATCTCTACGAAATACACTCAAAACTTTACATCTTTTCAGAACATACTCCGTTAGGAATTAAATATTGGTAACAAAAAAATATCTTAACGTATAAGAATGTCCCGTAGGGACTGCATTCAGTTTACCGCCAATTAAGCCAAACATACTTTTCCTTATTTTTAAATCATCGTACTTATTTTTTTAGTAAATTTGATATACAACTCTGTTTGTCAATTATTTACTATTAACTTCTTTAAAAATAACCATTATGAAATTACCTAAAGAAATTACCAACGGTTTTTTGATTTTCCTCGGAATTGGCATTTATTTTTTATTGATGAATCTATTAGGGCTCGCTGATTTGTTTTATCTGCGTACGCTGAATGTCTTTTTTATATTTTATGGCGTAAACAGAACCATGCAAATGAACCTTCACGAAGGCGAAACAAATTTTGTATCTAACGCAGTTTCTGCAATGACGACTTCTGTAGTTGGAGTATCAATGAGTGTTTTTGGATTATTGGTTTACAGTTACGCCCGAGGCGGAGATGAGTATGTAAAAACATTATCTGAAGCTTTTATGTTTGGCGGAAACCCATCTGTACCAACCTATTGCATTTGCTTATTGTTTGAAGGGCTTGCCTCTTCTGTAATTGTCACACTAATGATGATGTTGTATTGGAACAATAAATATGCTGCCGATTAATATTTCAAAATAGATCAAATAATTAATCACTCTAAAATCATAAAACTATAATTCTATGATTTTAGAGTGTTTCTTTTTGAAATAAATGTAAGATATTCATTTAAAATAATCAATATTGCTGATTAGAACAATTTAATTACTTTTGAAGCTTCAAAAACAATCTACCTAATGAGCGTTACAAAACACAACTGGACAAAAGACGAGATAATCGCCATTTATAATAAACCTATGATGGATTTGCTTTACGAAGCAGCTTCAATTCACAGACAAAAACATGATCCTAACGTAGTTCAGGTATCTACTTTACTTTCTATCAAAACCGGAGGCTGTCCGGAGGATTGTGGTTACTGCCCGCAAGCTGCACGTTACAACACAGGAGTTGAAGGAAATGATTTAATGAGCGTTAGTCAGGTAAAAGCACAGGCTTTGCGTGCCAAATCCAGCGGATCGTCTCGTGTTTGCATGGGAGCTGCCTGGAGAAACGTAAAAGACGGTGAAGAATTTGATCAGGTTTTAGAAATGGTTCGTACGATTAATAAACTAGACATGGAGGTTTGCTGTACTTTAGGCATGATTACAGAAAATCAGGCACAACGTTTGGCAGAAGCCGGTTTATATGCTTACAACCACAATTTAGATACTTCTGAAGAATATTATAAAGATGTAATTTCGACACGTGGTTTCGAAGACCGTTTACAAACCATTGAAAATGTTCGTAAAACGAATGTTACGGTTTGTAGTGGAGGAATTATTGGAATGGGAGAAAGTATCGAAGACAGAGCCGGAATGCTTGTTGCTCTTTCTACTTTAAACCCACAACCGGAATCGGTGCCAATTAATGCTTTGGTTGCTGTTGAAGGAACTCCGATGGAAGAAGAAAAACCGGTTGAAATCTGGGAAATGATTCGAATGGTGGCAACTACAAGAATTGTAATGCCGGATACGCAGGTACGTTTGTCTGCAGGAAGAACAAATATGAGCCGCGAAGGACAGGCAATGTGCTTTTTTGCCGGTGCAAATTCTATTTTTGCAGGAGATAAATTGCTTACAACGCCAAATCCTGATGTTCATGAAGACATGAAAATGTTTGACCTTTTAGGATTAATTCCACAAAAACCATTCGTTAAGGTTTCGCAGCCACAAACTGTAGAAGCAGCTGATTCTCAATTTGCACCATTAGGCGAAAAACCAAAATGGTCAAGACCCGGACATACGATTGAAAGAAATCTTGAAGCTTCGATCAAGTCAAAAAATTAATTAAAAGAGTTAATACATCGCAATAAATAATTTTAAATTGCTTATAACTAGAGTTATAAGCAATTTTTTTATTTATAAAAATGAAATTAAATCAAATAAAAAGGGTTAAAAAAATCAGCAAATCAGATTTTATTTCCCAATACGTAAAAAACCAAATTCCCGTTGTTATCGAGGAGCTGACCGAAGACTGGCCGGCTTATCATAAATGGAAATTAGCCTATATGAAAGAGATTGCAGGCAATGTTGTTGTTCCTTTATACGATGACAGGCACGTAAATCATGAAGATGGATTTAATGAAGCGCACACAAAAATGAAAATGAGCGACTACGTTAATCTACTAGAATCTGAGCCTACGAACTATCGTATTTTTCTTTATAATTTAATGAAACAGGTTCCTGCATTAAGAAATGACTTTTTGTGGCCAGATATTGGTTTAAAATTAGTAAAACAGTTACCGATGCTCTTTTTTGGAGGAGAAAATTCTAAAGTTTTTATGCATTTTGATATCGATTATTCGAACATTTTGCATTTTCATTTTCATGGAGAAAAACAATGCATGATTTTTCCACCGGATCAATCTAAATACATGTACAAAATTCCTCATGCCCTGATTTCAAGAGAAGATATCGATTTTGATAATCCCGATTACGAAAAATGGCCCGCCTTAAAAAATGTCGAAGGATATATCACAAATTTAAAACATGGTGAAGTTTTATATATGCCTGAAGGTTACTGGCATTATATGAAGTATTTGACTCCTGGATTTTCTATGAGCTTAAGAGCTTTTCCAAGAAATATTGCCAATTTATCAAAAGCTGCTTATAATGTTTTTATTATGAGACATTTTGATGTTTTAATGCGAAAATTTAAAGGTCAAAAATGGATTGATTACAAAAACGAAAAAGCGATTCAGAATACCCACGAACATTTAGCGAAAAGCGCTTGATATATAAAAAGCAGTTGTACAAACAACTGCTTTTTTACTACAATATAATTTTATTTACATTACTATATCCGTTTTCTAAGATGGTTTTCACTACCAAAATCTGATTAGGGGATAAGGGCAAATTTGTTTTAAATTCTGTCGCTTCTATTTTCTTTTTATTGAATAATATTTTTCCGGATATGTCAAAAATTGTCACTTCAGAGATTGGTGTATTGATGGAATGTATTTTGATTACTTTATCTTTTGCTGAAACATATATTTCATTTTCGATATTTTTAAAATCATTATTTTTCAACGTTTTGTTTGTATAACTTAGTACAAAACGATCATTAAAGATTCCATTATTTGTATTGAATTTATAATCACTTATTGACAGATTATGAGTTGTATTGGTCGTTTTATCTTCGAGATAAACAGTCTGATCATTTAGTTTTCCATCGGCGTGATCTATGGAAATTGTAAATTGGCCGGCAACTGAAATACGATATCCCAAAGGAATGATGTCTGTATCTGAAAATGGCAACTCGCGACCTTGTATCACCAAATTTTTATTATCGTTTACGCTATAAAAATCAACGAACTGATTTGCATTCATGGATTCTGCATCATAAGTTTCATCATAAAAATTAGTTGCTCCCTTTATATAACCTACCAAAGTTTGTTTAAAAACTCCTTCTGTATTTTTAAGGTTTAACCAAATTCTATGTTTTTCTACAGCTTTATTCGTTTCTTTTGTTGGTTTAAAAAAAGTGGTGTTTTCTCCCGAAATTCGCATGCTGTTATCAAAATCAACATTTTCTAAACCTTTACTATTTACAAAAAAAGCCTGACCGGAAGCAATTTTTCCATCAGGAATATTTTCATTAGTTCCTAAAGATAATGCACCTCGCGTGCCAACACCTCCAAGCAAATTATAAACAGCATAATCATCTGATGCGTATTTATTATTGACTAATGGCGTATTGTGTGTCCAGAAATAAAGCGTTCCGTAAATGTTTGATTCGTTTTTAGTTAAAAAAATATCTGCATCAAGTGCTGACGGATACGGGTTGCCAACTAAATTAAAACCATCTGTTTTGCCGAAACTTAAACTGGCTTTTCCATTAAAAGGAACTCCCTTAAATGTCGCTTCAAATTTTTCAGGCTCCGTTGCCGAAAAATACTCTGGCCCGCGAATAATATATCCTTTACCGGAAATCATTTTGTCTGATGGTTTTTCCTGTTTCCAATTGTTTGAAGTAATACTATAGGAGAAAAATTTATCTAATGCTGTATAAGGCGAAACATCGATCAGTTTTTGGTTTTCAACAGGCGATGACCAATAGGTATAATCTAATTTTAATATTGGAGATGATTTTCTTTTTACATGCACAATTCCGGTATTTACCATGTCATCATCGAGTTGCACTAAACTTGCAGTATCTTCTAAAACTAAAGTTCCCAAACCGGAATAATCAAATTCAATTCCTAAAGTATGTCCATTTAAAAGCGTAACCGTTTTACCTTCATCAATAGAGCAGCTACAAACATTTGAAGATATTAAATTTGAATAATCATTTTTAAAAAATACTTGCTTTCCGACTGACGGCAAACCGTTTGACCATACAACACCATTCCAGGTTGTTTCGTCTAAACAAAGTTTTAAACGTGCAATTCTATGTTTTGAAATTCCCGAAACTGAATTGAAATTGCCACCAATAATCAATTTGTAATCTGATGTAAAGCTCATTGCAAAAAGCTTGTTATTTAATTTTCCATCAAAAGAAGGATCATAATCTCCTGATTTTAATAATCGAATTAATCGTAAGGAAGTATGATTTTTATAGGTTCCTGAAAAAGTTCCTCCAACCAAAATACGATCATCAGGTTGTACTAAAATACTACGAACATCTCCTTTGCTAAAACCTGTTCCGGAATCAAAAGATGTATCTAAACTTCCGTTGCTGTTTAATCGCAGAATTCGTTTTTGAGATAATCCGTTATAGTTTAAAAATGCTCCACCAACAATAATCTTTCCATCTGATTGTAATGCGAGCGCATATATATTTTTATCAAAACCGCTGCTTCCAATATTAAAACCTGAATCGATACTTCCGTCAGAATTTAAACGAATTAATTTTGCAAATGGATGTCCGTCAAAATTATTAAACTGCCCTCCTGCCAGAATTTTCCCGTCGGGCTGAACCAGGACGGTTTCAATAATTCCATCCGCACTCCGACCGGGATTAAAGCTTGTATCCCGAGTTCCGTCTGGCAATAATCTAATGATTCTTATTACAGACGAATCATTATTATAACGTGTAAAGTTTCCTGCAACAATAATTTTCTGATCTGGCTGAATTGCCATAGCGTAAACCTGAATATTAAATCCCTGACCAATATTGAAGGTATTATCAACTCCGCCGTCAGGTAAAATCCGAATTATTCGGTTAGCAACCGTTTCGTTGTAATTTGTAAAATTGCCTCCAAATATGATTTTGCCATCAGCTTGTACTACTGCTGTTTTTATGTAATTATTAGCTCCGGTTTGTCCCGAATTAAAGCTTGTATCTAATAACCCATTTTCTGAAAGCCTGGCAATTCTGGAAACAGATTCGCCATTGAATTTCTTAAAATTCCCAAAAACCATTGTTTTTTTATTTTCTAATGACAAAACTTTATAAACAGAATTATCAAAACCAATTCCAGCTGATAAATAAGCTGTGTCGTATTCTCCTTCGGCATTAATTTTTGCCAGCCTGCCTTGATTTAATCCATCAAAAACCGAAAACGAGCCTCCAATATACCAAGACCCTTCTAAATCATTTTCTAAAGCCAAAACCGATGCTGATCCTGGCCCTGAACCAAAATCGATATCTGTCATTAAAGTTCCATCCTGATTTAAAAGAAATACTCTATTAATATCTGCTCCATTATAATTACCTGTAAAGGAGCCGCCAACCATAATATTCCCTGAAGAACTTATCTTAATTGTTTGAACAGCACCTGAATTGATACCTGATCCGGGTAAAAAACTGTTATCAATACTTCCGTCCTGATTAATTCGAATAATCCGGTTAGCAGTACTATCATTATAGGTTGTGAATTTTCCACCGACAATAATTTTCCCATCAGGCTGCACAGTCATTGCGCTTACATCTTCGTCAAAACCTGTTCCAATATTAAAACTGGTATCAACTCTTCCGTCTGAATATAACCGAACTATTTTATTGCTTGCAACTCCATTAAAAGAAGTAAAATTACCGGATAACAAAATCTTTCCATCATTTAGTATTTCAATATTGGTAATATTTGAAGGGGAACCAATTCCGGTATTAAAAGAAGAATCTAACGTACCATTTGATAAGATGCGAGCAACCCTACTTACAGTAACGCCATTGTATTTTGTAAAACTGCCCGCTATTATAATTTTGCCGTCGGCTTGTTCTTTTATGGCATAAATAATTCCGGTTGTTGCACCAATTGAAGTATTAAATGAGGTGTCAATTGAACCATCTGTATTTAATCTAATAAGTCTTCCCGCATTACTTCCGTTATATGCCGTAAAACTTCCCCCAACAATAATTTTTCCATCTAATTGTATATGCGAGGAATAGACTTTTCCATTAAACCCGGTTCCGGTATTGAAAGTTACATCAATATTTCCTTCTGGATTTAGCCGGGTTAAGTATACCGAAGAGATCCCGTTAAGATTTAAATAATCGCCACCAACTATAAGATTTTGATCTGATTGTAAAGCTAAAGTCCGAACCGTATTGTCAAAACCATCTCCGTTTAGTCCGTCGTCAATTGTGTTAAAAGTAGCGTCAACTTTTCCTTGTTGTGCAGAAAGTTCCATATTGCTAATGAGCAGAAAGAAAACTAATGAAAGGAGTATTTTTTTAATCAAAATTAAAATGAAGTTTATATTATTATTTATATATAAGAATTTGATTAAAATTATAATTTGGGTTTAAATCCCGCAATACCCACTTTCCGTGATATTTCAATGAAATTATAAAATCTATTTTTACATGATAAAAACAAAAAAGACGCACTAAATAGTGCGTCTTTTTACTCTAAACCTTATTTAACTTTTAGTTAAAAATAATTTTCTTTGTTGTTGTAAAGTTATTCTCCAGGGTAACTTTTACAAGCAATACCTGATTTGAAGATTGCAGGTTCTGGATTTGTAGTTCGGTTGTTCCAACTTTCTTTTTGCTGTAAAGCAGTTTTCCTGATATATCATAAATGGTAACTTCTTTGATGGTTTCTGTAGAAGAGGTTACTTTGATGGTTTTTTCCTTAACCGAGATCAAAAGGCCATTCTCTACATTTTCAAAATCTCCCGTTCCAAGTGTTTTGTTGGTGTAACGCAATACAAAACGATCTGCAAAAGTTCCTGCCGTTGTGGTGAATTTATAGTTGCCCGCCGTTAAATCATGAATGGTGCCCGTGGTTTTATCCTCAAGATAAATAACCTGCGTGCTTAAATTTCCGTCTGCCTCGTCTATGGCAATGGTAAATTCTCCTGCAATGGTAGTTCTGTATCCTAAAGGAACCAGGTCTGTATTGGTAAATGGCAATGCACGCGCCTGGATAACATAATTATTACCGTTGGCAACACTATAGAAATCAATATACGGATTGGCATCAAAACTTACTCCATCGTATCTCGCTTCATAATCGTTGGAAGCGCCTTGTACATAACCCACAAGCATTTGTTTGAAAGCACCTTCGGCATTGGTCATGTTTAACCAAACACGGTGTCTTTCAACCGCAGCAGTTTTAGAAGCCGATTTAAAGAACTGTGTATTATCGGCAGCTCCAAGTCGCATGCCATTGTTAAAGCTTATCGTTCCCGCAGTAGCAGTAGCAGCAAAGAAGGATTGTCCTGCGCCGATCTTACCGGTTGGTTTGTTGTTGTTGTTTGAAGGATTTCCGCTGGCGGCCTGTGTACCGGTTCCCACACCTCCGGTCATATTATAACTGGCATAATCCGTAGAGCTGTATCGGTAAGCTCCTGTAAGGACTACTGGTGTGTTATGTGTCCAGAAATATAATGTTCCTTCAAGGAAATTGTTTTGTGTTATAAAAGTATTGGCATCCAAAGCAGACGGATACGGGTTTCCGATTAAATAGTATTTACCCGCTGCCATTGTCTCCCCGGATATAATACCATTGTTAGGTATTCCTATAAACGAAGCCTGATAATCCGCTTTTGCCGTATTGGAATAACCGTTAGGACCACGAATGATGTATCCTTTACCTACCATCATATTGCCTGTCGGGTAAGCAGATGCCCATGTCGTACCATTAAAGCCATAGAAATTAACATACGGAGTTGCCGGAGAAACATCAATAAGCCTTTGTGGGGTTACCGGTGTTGACCAGTATACGTAATCAGCCTGACGAATTTGTGCAGCGATACGTTTATAAGTAATTTTTCCTGAGTTGACAGCGTTATTGTTGATCTGAACCAGACTTGAGTGGTTCTCGAATGTTAAGCTTGAGCCCGTAGTAACGGTAAGGCCGTTTACAATAGTAATAGTACGGTCAGAAGGTACAACGATGTTAATACCGCTGTTTATGGTTAAAGAACAAACCGTTAAATCAGCACCTACAGTAAAAGGACCTGCGATAATAGCAGCTCTTGTAGCATCAGGTGCCACAGGCGACCATGAACTACCGTTCCATGTTGTAGAAGACTGGTCTGTGATCACGGCATCTGAAGATGCTGCCGAAGTACAGGTACCGTTGCTTACTTTAAAAGTATAAGTGCCCGCTGCCAGACCTGTAATGGTTGTAGTGATTCCTGTACCTGTTGTTATAACTGCACCGGGACTTCTTTCCAGTGTCCAGGTTCCTGATGAAGGAAGATTGCTCAACGTTACGCTTCCTAAAGAGGCACAGTCAACATTGGTTGTGCTTACACTTGGGGATGTTGGGAGTGGGTTTACAGTTAATAAAACTGCATTAGAAATAGTATTGCAAGTACTACTAGTTACTATACTACGCACATAGTAATTAGAATAATTGGCTGGTACATTTGCTAATGATAAAGTAGCTGTATTATGTCCTGAAACGCCAGCCGCGCCATTTGTTACTGTCCAAGGTCCAGAAGTACTAGTGCTATATTCCCATTGATATGTTGGGCTTGTCGCTGATGTTACAACACTGAAGCTTCCGTTTTCACCCTGACATAATGTAAGAGGTTGAGGCTGTGTTGTAATAACTGGCAAAGCATTTACAGTAACTGCTGATGAAGAAGTTGCTGAAGCTGCCGTACAGCCATTAGTATTTGTGTAATTAATGGTTACCGTTTTACTTCCGGTTGTTAAATATCTTAAGGTAACAGTGTTATCCGCTGTTGTACCTCCTGAAACAATGGTATAATCAGTCCCTGCTGTACCCGGAAATGTCCAAGTATAAGTAGTCATTCCCGTTTCAGTAGTATAAATAACCGATGTCCCGATACAAGTTGATGATGCAGGTTGTGCCGTAAATGTCGGTGTTGGCAATGCGTTTACAGTAACTGCTGATGAAGAAGTTGCTGAAGCTGCCGTACAGCCATTAGTATTTGTATAATTGATGGTTACGGTTTTACTACCAGCGGTTAAATATCTTAAAGTAACCGTGTTTGTTGCAGTTGTGCCTCCGGAAACAATAGCATAATCAGTTCCTGCCGTACCTGGAAATCCCCAAGTATAATTAGTCATTCCGGCATCTGTCGTATAAGTAACCGATGTACCAATACAAGGTGAAGTTGCCGGTTGTGCTGTAAATGTTGGTGTTGGTAATGCGTTTACAGTAACTGCTGATGAAGAAGTTGCCGAAGCTGCCGTACAACCATTAATATTTGTATAATTGATGGTTACAGTTTTACTTCCAACTGTTAAATATCTTAAAGTAACGGTGTTTGTTACTGTTGTACCTCCCGAAACAATGGTATAATTTGTTCCTGCTGTGCCTGGAAATCCCCAAGTATAATTAGTCATTCCAGCATCTGTCGTGTAAGTAACTGATGTTCCAATACAAGGTGAAGTTGCAGGTTGTGCCGTAAATGTTGGTGTTGGTAATGCATTTACAGTAACCGCTGATGATGAAGTTGCTGAAGCTGCCGTACAGCCATTAGTATTTGTGTAATTGATGGTTACGGTTTTACTACCGGTTGTTAAATATCTTAAAGTAACGGTGTTTGTTGCGGTTGTACCTCCGGAAACAATAGTATAATCAGTTCCTGCCGTACCTGGAAATCCCCAAGTATAATTAGTCATTCCGGCATCTGTCGTATAAGTAACCGATGTACCAATACAAGGTGAAGTTGCCGGTTGTGCCGTAAATGTTGGTGTTGGCAATGCATTTACTGTAACTGCTGATGAAGAAGTTGCTGAAGCTGCCTTACAACCATTAGTATTTGTATAATTAATCGTTACGGTTTTACTACCTGCTGTTAAATATCTTAAAGTAACGGTGTTATCTGCTGTTGTTCCACCAGAAACAATTGTATAATTTGTTCCTGCTGTTCCTGGAAATCCCCAGATATAATTAGTCATTGATCCTTGTGTTGTATAAGTAACTAATGTTCCAATACAAGGTGACGTTGCTGGTTGTGCCGTAAAAGTTGGTGTTGGCAATGGATTAACCGTAACAGTAACCGTAAATGTAGCTCCCGCACAACCTGATGTAGTTGGAGTAACGGTATAGGTCGCTGTCTGAGCTGAAGTCGTTGGATTTGCTAAAGTCCCGGTAATACTAGATGACGTTGCTGTACTTGCTGCACCTCCTGTTAATCCTCCGGTAACTACCGGAATTGGCCAGCTGTAAGTTGTTCCTGAAGGAACAGTACCATTTGTACCATTTACCGGTGTAACAGTAAAAGCAGCACTAGAACAAGTAGATGCTGTAATTGGAGTTATGGCAGCAGAAGTAATATCAACTAAAACTGGCGTAGATGTAACAGAAGAAGATCCGCAAGTTATTGTAGCACGATAATAGGTTTTAGTCGTTTCTGAAGTTGTAAATTTAGCTTTTGAATTTGCCGAATCTAAATAGGTAATAACAAGATCATCGATACTATGTTTGTCTTTTGTTCCACCTGTACGGGCAGAAAATTTAAACTTCCATGTAGATTTGTTAGCTGCTGCATAACCTGGTAACAACAATTTAGAAACAACCGTAATCATTGTTCCTGATGAATTTTGTATACCCAATGTTAAATATCCATCGGTATCAACCGCTAAATTGACATCTCTAAATACCGAAGTTCTTAAATTAAAAGGTGCATTAATAGCTGTATTAAAAAGAATTGCATTATTGTATAATACCCTAACACGGCTTCCGGTAATAGCAGCTTCGTTATCGTAAGTATCAAATTGTATAATAAGTCCTGATCCTTCTCCGTTTTCTCCCCCTCCGGCATTAGCTGGCAAATTAGAACCATAACTTAAACTCATACCATCTGCGCCTGTAAATCCAAGACCGCCATCCCAAATTCTATACTTAAAAGTAGCTGTAAATGGAGTTATATTAGCAGTGTTTGCTTTGTTTATTAAAAAACCACCATTGTGTCCAGTTTCAGTAATGTCGGTTAATTCTAATGCTCCTGCGTTGATTTTTGTATCGGGACCAACAAGAATTATGTCACCAACTGTTGTGTTAGTAGCCTGATTGGTTGAAAATGTACTGTTAAAAAAGTCAACTGAAGGTGTTGTTGCAGCTGTCCATGGCGCATTTCCGTCTGGAGAAGTTTCCCATAAATAGGTTACTGCCTCACCATATGTACTTCCTAATGAAAGTGTAAATGGAGCATTTGGACAAACACTAGCAGCGCTTGTTAAAGTATTCGTAGTTGCTATAGTCTCTGTACATCCACCCTGAATTGTTACTGTGTAATCTTCCATTTGTCCTGTACTGCCACTAATAGCACAAGGTGTCGTATTGTAATTAGTAAGTCGACCAATTACACGCATTTTTATAGTTCCTGTAACCGCTGTAGAAGGAATTTGAACATAAACAGAAGTAATCTTGGCATCTGTGCCAGAAGAATTTCTAATAGTACCAATTATATAATATTCATCGGCATCATCAAAATCACCATCATTATTCCAGTCAAAAAATGCAGTATAATAAACATTTACATCTCCGCCTGTATTTCCTTTTACAGTTAATGGATAATATTGAGTTTTGAATACTGTAGTTGGTGTATCTGTTGTATAATTCTCATAGCCTGTTGTACTTGAAGCTGAAGTTGTTTTATTTAAAGTATTGAATGAAACATTCGTTATCGGAGTTACTGAAGAGAAAGTAGAACACGTACTTGTTGTCACATTTATTTTACCAGTAGTAGCAGTAAAATATACATCGCTTTTATTTGTAGCATTTGAAGTTGTACTTCCCCAAGAACTTGGAAGTGCCTGAGTACTACCCAATGTCAATTTATTTGCTGTATGAGTTAGAGTGCTAAGATTAGCATTTACTCCAGAATTTATGATCAGGTTATTTGTTACAGAAGTTGGATCAACTGAATTAAATGTTTTTGTACCGCTTCCTGAAAGTGTAAGATTGTAATAAGTAAATGAATTGAAAGATTGATTTGCTCCATTTAATTCAACAGTACCTGTACTCTGTGTTAGAGCACCACCACCACTGGCGAAAAAATCCCCTCCAACTTTTAAGGTTCCAGCTCCGGTAAACTCAATTGTTGCACTTGTTGCTGAATTGCTATCTGTAGATATGCTACCTGAAACAGTTACCGTACCTGTTGAAATAATAATTTTATGTCGTACAGCACTACCTGTTGTTGGGAAATCAATCGAAGCAGCAGTTAAATTTCCTGCACCAACATTTAAAGTATTAAGTGTGGGTGCCCTAGGTATAGTAATATTTCCGGAGACATTTAGTGTATTAGTACCAAGTACCAAACTGCTATTCGCACCTGTAGAAAAGTCGATTGTAGCACAAGCAGCGTTTGTTGTTAAAGTAACCGTAAAGCCCCCTTCTATATGCACAACATCTCCCGCAACAGGAAACACACCATTACCAACACGTCCACCTCCCGATGTTAATGACCACGTATTTCTACTTGTCCAATTGCCACTAGCTATTGAAAAATAGGTCTCTGCATTAGCAAATGAAACAGTAAAAAACATCACCAGACAAAGTAGTTTTACACTCGGTAGAAATGACTTTTCCGAAGAAGAATTAAAAAATAAAGAATTAACGAGTAAAAGTAATTTTCTAATCATAGACTTGGGTGGTATTTGTATTTATAATTTGTCTTTGGAATGATTTTTTTAGGAATACTCAAAAACTCTGATTTTTAAAGATTTACGACTTTTAGGTAAGATTGGTTTTACAATTTTGAATAAAAATGTATTTTTTAACATTTTGAAAGCTTTTTTTTACAAAATAAATTTTCAAAATGCGAATGTAAAACCTGACCAAACTTCAAAAAAATGCTAACTCTTTAAACGTCAGAACTTTTTAAAATAAATTATTCCTTTTAAGATTATTCTATTCCAAATAAAGTATAAAAAAGAATGTCTTACAAGTGTTTTATTTTAAAAATTAACTTTTCCGACAAAAAACACCAATTAACGACGAAATACATTTTTGATGTTAAATAAAAAATATTGTGTTTTAAAATCCCTACTTTTATTTCTTACTTTTTAACATTTTTCCATAAAAAAAGTCCACTTGAAAATGTACAAGTGGACTTTTTTAACTCAAAAATTACTTTTTAGTAAATAATCTTATATGTTTTTGTTGCATTTGTTTCTAAAATTACCTTGACCAATAACACCTGATCAGAGATTTTTAAATTATCAATTTTTAAAATTGTATCTGAAATATTGACTTTCTTATAAAGTAATTTTCCTGAGAAATCATAGACTAAAACAGTTCCTAGTCTCTCTACATCAGAACTAATTGTAATTGCTTTATTTCTTACACTTACTACAACATTTTCATCTGCTTTTTCAAACTCTCCGGTTCCTAATGATTTGTTTGCATAACGCAACACAAAACGATCTGTAAAAGTTCCGGTTGATGTTGTAAAAGTATAATTACTGGCTCGTAGATCATGAATAACATTTGTTGTTTTATCTTCGAGATAGATTGCATGATTGCTCAAGTCACCATCTGCATGATCTATTGCAATTGAAAAATCACCTGAAATTGTGCTTCTGTAACCCAGCGGAACTGTATCAGTGTCGGTAAAAGGTAATCCGCGACCCTGAATAACATAACTATTGCCGTTACCAACACTATAAAAATCTAAATACGGATTGGCATCAAAACTTTTACCGTCATATCTGTTTTCATATTCATTGCTGGCACCTTCAACATAACCAACCAACATTTGTTTGAAAGCTCCGCCTTCGTTGGTCATGTTAAGCCACACGCGATGTCTTTCAACAGTTGCTGCTGTTGTACTTGCAGATTTATAAAACTGGGTATTCGAAGCTCCTCCAAGTCGCATGGAGTTATTATATACAATTGTTCCGGCATTAATAGTACTTGCAAAAAAAGATTGACCTGAAGCAATATTACCAGATGGAGGAGTGTTATTATTCCCCCCATTTCCACTCGGAGCAGGAACCCCGACACCACCAGTTAAATTGTAACTTGCATAATCATCAGAATTATAACGGTATGCGCCTACCAATACAACAGGAGTATTGTGAGTCCAGAAATATAGAGTTCCATCTAAAAATGGATTAGCTGCCAAAAATGCATTTGCACTTAGAGCTGAAGGATAAGGATTTCCTACCAAATAATATTTTCCCGCCGCTACTGTTTCACCAGATAAATTACCATTGTTAGGCACGCCAACAAATGAAGCCGTATAATCTGCTTTTGAAGTATTTGAATAATTATTCGGACCACGAATGATGTAACCTTTTCCAACAACCATATTATTAGTTGGATAAACTTCTACCCACGTATCGCCATTAAAGCCCAGGAATCTATTGTAGGAAGATAATGGAGAAACATCTATAAGTCGTTGTGGTGTTACTGGTGTTGACCAATACACATAATCGGCCTGACGAATTAGTGGAGCCGTACGTTTATAAATAATATTTCCAGAATTAATGGTATTTGCAATTTGTACTAAACTAGAATGGTTTTCAAAAGTTACAGTGCCGCCATTATTTGATAAAGAATTGACTAACGTTAAATTATCAAGAAATTGCATTACGACATTTACGCCAGCATTTACGGTGCAGCTACAACCATTAACACTTCCTGAACCCCCACCTGCTGAAACATAATTTCCTGCAAAAACAATATTCTGATCCAGTGTTGGTGTTCCGTTAGACCATGTAGTCGTATAAGTATTGGTAACCAATCCAGGTACTACTGCATTTGATGAAACTAATGAAGTACAAGTTCCATTATTTACAGTAAAAGTGTACGTATTAGGAGCAAGTCCGGAAATAGTAACTGCAGTTCCTGAATATGGCTCTACGATCGCACCCGGAAAAAGAGTTAATGTTCCGCCAACCGGCAATCCGCTTAAAGCAATGCTACCAGTTGCTACTGTACAAGTGGCAGGCGTTATCGTTTCTATTACCGGAGATGTAGGCAAAGGATTTACCACAACGCTAAAACTTATTCCGGGTGTTGAAGTACAGGTATTGGCATTTTTCACTGTTAATGTTCCGGTGTAAGTTCCTGCCGCAGTTCCCGCCGGAACCGAACCAGAACTAGAACTACAGTTATTGCCGTTTTTCACCGTTAATGTTCCGGTGTATGTTCCTGCCGCAGTTCCTGCCGGAACTGCAATTGAAATTGGACTTGCACTTAATGTTGCATCTGTTACCGCTGCAAAAGTATTCGTTGGAGATGCACTCCAAACAATGCTATATGTTGTCGGTGCGTTTGTTGCTCCACTATAAGCTAGAGT
>LMAJ01000010.1 GCA_001507425.1 Flavobacteriaceae bacterium CRH | reverse complement strand
GTGTGATCCTTCGTTCCTCAGGATGACAAAAAATGAGGGCTTCGACTCCGCTCAGCCTGACACAAAATGCGAAAAAATCTAAAATATAAAATCTTAAGTCTAAAATTCTCTCACTCCGTAATAAAACAAGAAGCCGGTAAATTCGCTTTATTAAACAAATCAGATTGTATCGTATTTCCCCATGCAAATCTCACTTTTACAGGAGTTGACACTTTTTTACTTGTCAAAATCACTTCATTATTTTTTATTGAAGCTTCTGCAGCAAAGAAATTTCCATCGGCTCCAGCCACTTCAAATTGATTTGATTTTTTATTCTTAAAGTACAATCCATCTGCATAATCAAACGAAACGATTACCTTATTTTTTTCTGTATTTATTGCTTTAAAAAGAGGTCCATTAACCAAATTAGAATTCACTTTATACGTTTCTGCCAAAGCCAGATTCGCCAAACGAATTCCAACTGATTTTTTATTTTTTGGGTGAATATCAATCGTATCTGAAATATCAGAAGTTAAAACCATTCCCGTTTTCGGGACTTGTTTCAAAACTTTTCTTTGAGAATTTCTCACCGTTACATTAGAGAAATTATTACTTCCCGTTTTATAAGGCGCGATTTGAACGAAGTAAAAAGGAAATTCGTCGTTCCAAACCTTTCTCCAGGAAGTAATTAAAGCCGATAATGTTTTATCATAAACCAAGGAACCAACATTCGATTCGCCCTGATACCATAAAGTTCCTGCAATTTTAAAACCAACAATTGGGTAAATCATGGCATTGTAAGCACGCCCAGGTTGGCGCGGTCCGTATTCCTGTTCATTGAGTTTTTTAGCATTTTCTAATAAAACCGGATCGTTTTGAACTACTTCTTCCGGCATCCAGATTTCAGCGGGAGTACCGCCCCAATTCGAAGAAATTAATCCGATTGGCACGTTTTTTAAATCTTCACGTAAACGTTTGGCAAAGAAATAGCCAATAGCGCTAAAGTATTTTGCAGTTTCGGGAGTCGATTCGACCCAATTTCCCAATAGGTTATTTTGTGGTGTTGTCGCCGTTAATTTCGGAACTGTAAAAAAACGAATATTAGGATTCGCAGCATTTTTCATTTCCTCTTCACCATTGTCAATTCCCCAGCTTGCAGACATTTCCATGTTAGATTGTCCGGCACAAACCCACACTTCTCCAATTAAGATATTTTTCAGGACAACTTCATTATATCCTTTTATAGAAATGGTAAAAGGTCCGCCGGCTTCTGGAGTTTTTATGTGCAATTCCCATTGTGCCTGATTATTGGCAACGACTTTATATTCCTGATTGTTCCAGCTTGAAACTAGTTTTACTTCTTCTTTTGGATTTGCCCAACCCCAAATTTTTACTTCAGCATTGCGCTGTAAAACCATATTATCGCCAAAAATATTCGGAAGTGTAACGTTTGCCATCATAGTACTGGAAATCAATAGAAAGAAAACAAACTTAAATATATTATTTTTCATTTAAGAGCTTTTTTAAAAATGGAGCGTATTCATTAGCCAAAACTTTGTGATCATTAACATCAGGATGTCCTAAACAACCTTTTGGATTCATTGGTTTAAATTTAAAAATCAAAATTGGTTTATGTGTTTTGTCTTCCGCGAAAGCGTTCTTCACTTTATTAAGACAATCTTCAAAAACAACTCCTCTTTCTCCGCCAACCATTGGGCTGTTTGTTATCACGATTTGTGCATTCGGATTATGTTTGTACAACATTTTTATAAAGTTGATGTAGTTTGAAACATACTTCTCCACATTAAAAGGCAAACGTTCTTTTTTGCCATCTCCGCCAGAAAAATCATTGGTTCCCAGAGCAATACTGATAATATCGGGCTGAAATGCAAAATCATATTTTGGTTTAGCATTGTCTTTGGTCAAATATAAATTCTGATAAACATCTGGCATTATAGCTTCATCTTTGTTTTCATCATTCCAGTTTCTATACATTCCAATTCCGGAAACAGAGCTTACCAAATAATCAACATCAATTGCTCTTGAAATTCTGGGACCATACGCATAGTAACCATTATGATGATCCATATAATCTCCTTTATCGCAATCAACTGAATCACTTGCGGCACCACATGTAATAGAATCTCCAATAAATTCGATTTTCTTTTTCTTTTTTGTAGCAATTGGAGTCAGTTTTGCGGTTGTCCCGGCAAATAAAATATTTCCGCTTTGAGCCTCGGTATTTTTATAAATTTCAAGTCTGTGAACTTTTTTAGTAGCTGTAGTTTTTATTGGAAAAGATTGTACTGCTCCTTTTTCAATCCTTATTTTCCCTAAATATTTTCCGTCTAAGACCAACGAAACATAATTATGATGTTCGTATGAGTCAACACTTTGAAGCGAAATCGAACATTCAGTTCCGGTGAAATTAAACGAAACAGAAGATGCAGTTCCGATTAAAATTACTTTATTATTTTCAAGTTTTTCAACTCGTCCATGATACAGAAATGTATTGGTTTTGTTTTGAGATTTTGAAACTACTGAAATCATTAAAAACAAAATTAAAAGCGATATTTTTTTTAGAAACATAATATATTCGTTAAATCTAAATGACATTCACAAATATATCCAGAATATCGTTTAAAAAAAGATACTAAAACATCAAAAGACAATAAAAAAACACCAAAATATTATACTCCTTTTTACGTTTTATTATTCACATGAAAACCTTGTAAAGAACTATTCCTTTGATTTTCAAAAGCAACGTGCTATCTTTATAAAAAAGGTATAAGGGAATAAGTTGCAAAGGTTCAAAGGTTTTGGACAGATTAAATCGTCTTAGCCAAAAAATTATTTTCAAGATGAAGTCATATATTTCTATAGTATTCGTTTCAATTTTAGTTTCTTCTTTCACATGCGAAAAAGAAAACAAACCGATAATTCTTCAAACTCAGAAAACATCAACTGAAACTAACCGCGATTCTATTGCCAATTATGCTAAGAATTATTTAGGAACTCCCTATTTATATGCAGGAAATGATCCGAAAAAAGGATTTGATTGTTCGGGATTTGTGAGTTATGTTTTTAAAAATTTCAATATAAATTTACCAAGAAGTTCCAGCGGTTATAAAGATTTAGGAACTGCATTAAATCCTGAAGATTTTAAAGTTGGTGATATTTTAGTTTTTTACGGTTATAAAGACAGAACTGTTGTGGGGCATCTCGGCATTATTTGCGAGGCCAACGGTATGCAATCGAAATTTATACATGCATCTTCAGGAAAAGTAAACAGTGTTACGATCACTTCTCTTGGTACAGAACATTATACCAATCGTTTTTATAAATGTATTGATGTGATTTCCAAATAGATTTTTTTGCCAGTAATTTTATCGATTTTCTCACGCAGATTTAAAATGATTTAAGCAGATAGGCGCAGATTTATTTTGATAAGCTTAAAAAAAAATCTAATTAAGTCTGGCTTTAATCTGCTAAATCTGCGTGAAAATTACAATTATTGACAAGCATTTTTAAGTTTATTCTTCAGTCAATAGTTTAATAAGGCTTTCATCTCTTTTATAAACATCTTTATAAAAATTCAAGTTTCCGTCGCGATCTACCCAAGCGGTAAAATAACCAATATAAACGGGCACTTTCTTTTTTAAAGTATACCAGCTTTCTTTACCTGCATGCATAGCTTTATCAATTCTTGCAGGTGTCCAGTTCGGATCTTGTTTTAAAAGTTCGATTGCCAGTTCTCGTGGTTTTCCCACACGAACGCAGCCATGACTAAAAGCTCTGTTTTCTCTTTCGAACAAACTTTTTGCCGGCGTGTCGTGTAAATAAATATTGTTTGAATTTGGAAATAAAAACTTCACTAAACCAAGCGAATTGTTTTTTCCCGGTAATTGACGAACAGCACCATTATTCCACTCCAGATTTTTCTGGGCCAGGTAATTTTTGTTCTTAGCCATTCCGGGTTTTATTTCACTTTTAATGATACTTGGCGGTACATTCCAATAAGGGCTAAACACAATATTGTTCATCATTCCGCTAAAAATAACGGTTTTAGTCATTGCTTTTCCTACCACAACCGGAGATACAAATGCGATATCGTGATTGCGAACTAAATACAATCTAAATTCCGGAATGTTCACTTCTATATATTCTTTTCCTTTTTCAAGTTCAGGATCAATCCAGCGGCAACGTTCCATATTGGCAATTATGGTTTTTATTCTATCTGAAACAGAAACATTCAACTCGGCAATATGTTCTGGTAAAATGATATTTTTTGGAGTTAAACCCTGGTGTAATTCATAACTTCTAATAGCTTTTATTAAAGTAGTATCACATATATTACTTTTACTGTCTTCTTTAAGATCTCCGGTTACATAAAGTCTTTCTCTTATTTGCCCAATTGAAGCTATGGAATCTCCTAATTTAAAACTTTTAAAATCTACATCAGTCTGAATGGCTTTCCATCCTCCGTTTTTTTCAATTTCTCTATATTGATGAAGTGCGTCACGAAGTTTGTAATATTGACTGAACATCTTGCTCTTTTTGTCATCGCTAATTGTAGCTTTTTTATAAATAGAGTCTGAAAAAACCTGATAATTGACTTTTTTTCGGGGCAAAAGCCATTCCAGCGCTCTTGACGTTTTTTCATCAACACCAGAAACTTTCTGAACATAATAAAAATACAAGTTTGAAATCATTAAATCAGTATCTGATTTTGACAGCTTATTTTCTGCAATATGTTCAAAAACAGGACTAATTTGTTCCTTATAAGGAAAATTAGCTTTCAAACCTTCCTGTTCTAATCCTTTGTATTTATTGAATAAAGTATTCCCGTACTCTACAATACCTTTGTTGTCGAGCCACAATTGAGTCGATTTATTTTTCTTGTATAAAGCAAAAACCTCATTCTGAAATTTAATTAATTTAGGATATTTTTGATAAAAAGCCGAAATACCAGAACTATCGATTGTAATTTTAAGTTCGGGAACTTCTTTTTCTGAAGTTTTTATTAATATTTCTTTCTTTCCCTCTTTCCTATTACAAGAAAAAACAGCCATAAGAAGCACAAAAGCAACAATTGAATAAAAAATTTTCATAATCATTTTTTTAATAAAAATAGAAAAGTTTTGATATAAATACCACTTTTGCAAAAAATAAAGTCACACACTTACGAACACTATTTTTGATTCGATTCTCTCTAAAATTAATTTAATTAATGAGCAAAAAAAAACTCCAGACACATTACATGTCTGGAGTTTTCCCCTTTATAATCAACCTTGTATTTTAAATAACTGTTCCTTTTAAAGTCAAAATTTTCGGAGCAGTTTCTGCGCTTGTTGTTACTGTAACGGTTTTAGTAAAAGCTCCTTTATTTGCTGCATTATAAGTTGCTGTTACTTTTGCAGATTTTCCGGGAGCGATTGGCTCTTTTGTATAATCTGTTGCGGTACAACCGCAAGATCCCTGAACTGTTGTAATGACAACGGCTGTTTTTCCTGTGTTTTTAAATTCATAAACAATTGCTTTTGGTGTTCCCTGCGGAATTTCTCCAACATCAACTGTTTCTGCTTTCCAAACTATTGTTGATGCAGTAATTGCTGTGTTTTCATTTTTACAAACTAATGTCTTAACCGGGGCTATCGCTGAAAAAGACATTAATCCTAAAGCTAAAGCCAACATCGAAATTTTAATAATTTTCATAGTCAATTTATTTTAAATGGTTTATAGTTAAATTTTCTATACCAAAAGTAATTGAGATAAAATCAAATCGCTGTTAAGCGGTTTCAAATGTTTGTTAACGACTTGTTAACGGGTATTTTTAATTTAAATTTTGCCTATATTACACTGTCTAAACGCCTCATTTTTGAAAATAAATAAACTCAATAGTATCATTCTTTTAGGACTTATTGCCATCATAAGTATCTTGGTTGCGCAATTGCTTTGGACAAAAGAAGCCTTTACTTTAGAGCAAAAAAAGCTCAGCCAGAAAACTCATATTGCTTTGCTCGAAGTTGCCAAAAAACTTTATGAAGGCACAAACCACGAGTTGCCGGCACAAAATCCTGTTCAGAAAATAGCCAATGATTATTATATCGTAAATGTCGAAAATGACTTTGAACCTGATATTCTGGAATTTTATCTGAAAACAGAATTCAAAAAAATGAATATTACGACTGATTTTGAATATGCCATGTACAATTGTCAGAGCGACGAAATGATTTATGGCAATTATATTTCATTGTCTGAAAAAGGGAGAGGAAAACAATCGGTTTATTTTCCGAAACATAAAAATTTAGTCTATTATTTTGCGGTTCGTTTTCCCAATGAAACTTCTTATTTGTTTAGTTCGATGCGTTTTTGGTTTGTACTTTCCATTATGCTGATTCTTATTTTATTGATTTATGTGTATTCTATTTTTACGCTTTTGCAGCAAAAAAAATACTCTGAATTGCAGCGTGATTTCATTAATAATATGACGCATGAATTTAAAACGCCTTTGTCTTCGATTTTAATTGCTTCTAAATATTTAATTGAACAAAATGCCATTAAAGAAGATAAAAAACTCCACACTTACACGGACATTATTATTAAGCAAAGTCATAAATTAAACCATCATATTGAGAAAATTTTAAATGTTGGCAAATCTGATTATAAGACATTAGAATTAAAAAAAGAATCGGTTTTGATTGTTCCTGTTATTGAAGAAACTATTGAAAATATCCTTTTAAAATATCCCGAAGCAAACATTCAAATTGAAACGGATTTAATTGATATTGAAATTGAAACGGATGTTTTTCATTTTACGAATTTAGTTTACAACCTAATCGATAATGCTGTAAAATATTGTAGTGAAAAACCTGAAATCACGGTTCGGATTTTATTAGAAAATCAAATCTTAAAATTGGCTTTTATCGATAACGGAATCGGAATTTCGATTAAAAATATTTCGTTTATTTTTGATAAATTCTATCGCATACAAAATGAAAAAAGCAACGAAGTCAATGGTTTTGGTCTTGGCTTGTATTATGTAAAAGAAATTTGCAATTTGCAAAACTGGAAAATAAATGCCCTAAATAATGATCTAAAAGGTGTGACTATCACCTTATCAATTCCTTATAAAAAATGAAAAATTTTAAAATTCTTTATACCGAAGATGATGAAACATTAGCGTTTCTGACAAAAGACAACCTGGAACAAAACAACTACGAAGTTATTCATTGCCGTGATGGAAAATCTGGTTTGGAAGCCTTTAAAGAAGAAGATTTTGATATTTGCATTTTTGATATTATGATGCCCAAAATGGATGGTTTTGAATTGGCTACGGAAATTAGAAAAAGTAATACTGATATTCCGATTATTTTTCTTTCTGCCAAAACTTTAAAAGAAGATCGCCTGAAAGGCTTGCGTTTAGGCGCCGATGATTATCTGGTTAAACCCTTTAGTATTGAAGAATTATTATTAAAAATCGAAATTTTCCTGAAGCGATCGCAGAAAAATAATCACATTGAAAATGCACTTTATGAAATTGGTCAATATCAATTTGATTTTAAAAATTTCTTCCTTTTTAATGAAAATGAAAAAATAGGTCTTACACAACGCGAAGCTGAGCTTTTAAAATTATTTTTTGATAATAAAAACATGGTTTTAAAAAGGGAAAAAATTCTTTCGGCACTTTGGGGCAATGATGATTATTTTATGGGACGAAGCCTGGATGTTTTTATTTCCCGTTTGCGTAAAATATTAATTAATGAAAAAGAAATTGCGATAGAAAACATTCACGGAGTTGGTTTTCGTTTTAAGATGTAATTTCTTGACAATAATTATTTTAAAATTTCGTATTTTTAATATCTAAATTTTTCAATATGAAATTGCATCATTTACGAAATGCTACTTTAGTTATAGAAACAGATCAACATGTAATTCTGGTTGATCCGATGTTAGGAAAACGAAAAACGATTCCGCCTTTTACGATATTTAGATATAAACCAAAACGAAATCCGCTTGTTGCTTTACCCAAAAACAGCCGGGATATTTTGAGCAAAGTAACACATTGCCTGATCACACATTTGCATCCTGATCATATTGATAAAGCCGGTGAAGTTTTTTTAAGAAGAAAAAGTATTCCGGTAATTTGCAGTATCAAAGATGAAAAACAACTAACAAAAAGAGGTCTCAATATTATTCAAACTTTGGATTATTGGCAGCCTCAACCTTTTTTAGACGGAAAAATTATTGGAATTCCTGCTATTCATGGTTATGGTTTTATTGCAAAACTAATGGGAAATGTAATGGGTTTTCATATAGAATTGCCAAATGAAAAATCCATTTACCTTAGTTCTGATACTATTTTTACAGAACATGTTCAAAAAGTTCTTGTTGAATATAAACCTGAAATCGCTGTCGTGGCGTGCGGAACTGCTAGACTTGATATTGGTCAGCCTTTATTGATGCGAATGAATGATATTTTGAAATTTGTTGCTCTGGCGCCAAGTCAGATTCTGGCAAATCATTTGGAGGCTTTAAATCATTGCCCTACAACACGATCGCAATTAAGAGAAGCTTTGAAAGAGAATAATCTTTTATCGAAGGTTTCTATTCCTGAGGATGGGGAGAGTGTTAGTTTTTAGTTTCATTTTTGTTCAAAGTTGTATCATTTCGATTTCTATGATAAAAACTATTTTTTTGTTCTTTTCAACGGATTAATCCCGAAGCTTAGGGACCGTTGCTACAAAATAATCCGTTCCTCCGGAACTCTTTATAAGAGAGCCTTAGGCTCGAAACATATTGTAGGGATGGATTTTAATCCATTCATCGTAATTATAATCGAAATAACACCCAAAAATCACAAAACCAACAATCCAAACTCACGTAAAGTATTAATTGGTTTAGAATACCAAAACAATTCGAAATCCTCTAACTGAGTTTCGAAATCATTTTTAATTTCCTGAAAAGTATAATTTTTAGCGTTTGCAATCGTAATTTTCGTTAAGATTTCTACCAGCCATTCGCCTTCATTTTTGTTGGTTTGAATGTTGAAGCTTTCTTTTTTATCGTGAAAAGTAAAAGTCACCATTTCCCAGGTTTGTCCTTTTTTCGATTTTGTAAAATGTTCTACCGAAGGTTTTCCTCCTAACCAAACTACTTTTGCATTTGGTTTTGTATTGAAATCATTTCCTTCTTCGAGTGCATTAAAAATAAAATCAGGATCAATTTTTGTTTTCGGAATTTTAAAATCGAACCAATCCTGGAGTTCATAATCGAAACAAATTCCGTGCATAAAATTGAAAAGTGATTTTTTTAATCCGAAACTAAATTTATCGTGATTGATTCCTGTAGAATCGGTATAATCAATATCGTTATTGGCAAAAGTTCCAATTTTTTCTGTTTTTTTTGTAACGCCAAATTTCTCCGGATATAATCCAACCGGACTGTGAGCCGTCATCGCAAATTGATGCCAAAAACCAGATTGCAGAATTCCTGCTTCAAACAACTGACGCACCATTTCTAAACTATCAACCGTTTCCTGAATGGTCTGAGTTGGATATCCGTACATTAAATACGCATGAACCATAATTCCGGCTTCGGTAAAATTCCTTGTTACTTTTGCTACTTGTTCAACGGTAACACCTTTATCAATTAATTTTAATAATCGGTCTGAAGCTACTTCTAAACCTCCTGAAACCGCAATACAACCGGAAGCTTTTAGCAATAAACATAAATCTTTAGAAAAGCTTTTTTCAAAACGAATATTAGTCCACCAAGTAACGGCTAACTTTCTGCGTAAAATTTCCAGCGCAAGAGCACGCATCAGCGCCGGCGGTGCAGCTTCATCAACAAAATGAAATCCATTCTGGCCTGTTTGAAGCATCATATCTTCCATACGATCGCAAAGCAAATTGGCCGCAACCGGTTCGTATACTTTAATGTAATCTAACGAAATATCACAAAAAGTACATTTTCCCCAATAACATCCGTGTGCCATCGTAAGCTTATTCCAACGACCGTCGCTCCACATTCTGTGCATTGGATTTACGATTTCGATTACCGAAATGTATTTATCCAAAGACAAATCAGAATAATCGGGAGTTCCTACGTAAGCTTGTTTGTAATCGTGTTTTAGGGAATTGTTTTTATAAACTACTTCTCCGTTTTCTAAAAGGAAAGTTCTTTTGTACCGCTTCTCGACTTCGCTTGAAGTGACATCATTTGGATTTTCGAGATTGAAGATTAATTCCTCAATTGGAACTTCACCATCATCTAAAGTAATAAAATCAAAGAATTCGAAAACGCGAGCATCTGAAAGTGAACGTAATTCTGTATTTGGAAAACCACCGCCCATTGAAATTTTTATTTCAGGATGGTTCTGTTTTACCCATTGTGCGCATCGAAAAGCGCTATATAAATTCCCCGGAAAGGGAACAGAAATTAAAAACAAGGTTGGATTTACTTTTTCAATTTTATCTTTTAAAATCGAAATTAAAATCGAATCTATGTAGGTTGGTTTTTGTTGTAAAGCTTCATACAATTCATCAAAAGAATTGGCACTTCGGCCTAAACGTTCGGCATATCGGCTAAAGCCAAAATTTTCATCAACACATTCTACTATATAATCCGATATATCTTCAAGGTATAAAGTCGCTAAATGTTTTGCTTTATCCTGCGTTCCCATGGTTCCGAAAGCCCAATCGAGTTCTTCTAATTGTGCAAAACGAGAAGCTTCGGGCAGAAAATCTTCCTGACAAATTTGTAAAGCCAAGGTTGGATTTTTACCCTGCAAAAACTGAATAACCGGATTAATAGTTTTGATATATTCGTCCTGTAAAGCAAAAATACGCTTAGAATTATCCGAAACTTCAGAACCTGAAACCTGAAACCTGAAACTTGAAAAATCAAACAAATCAACTAAACCTTTCTTAGAAAATAACTCCAAAATCACATCAATCCCCAAATCAGCCTGAACCGATTCGATATTTTTTGTGTTTAAAAATCCTTTTATATACGCAGTTGCCGGATACGGAGTATTCAGTTGCGTAAAAGGTGGTGTTATGACGAAGAGTTTGGTTTTCAACAGAAATTATTTTTTGCAAAAATACGAGATATTTAGAATTATTTGACAAAAGAAATAAATCCTAATTATTCGGTTAACATCAATAAACATTTTAAGTTTTTATTATTGACATAAAACTTACAAAACATTTTTTTTCTCGCATTTTAAGGATAGTTTTTTGGCTATATTTGCCTACAAAATTTCTCTAAATGAAGCTTAGAATTTTACTCTTATTTATTTTTTTTATCAAATTTACTTGTGTTTTTGCGCAAGAAATTAATCCTAATTCGTCCAATAATTTTTTATTAGAAGATAAAAATGGTCATCTCATTCAAAATTTGGAACAACAAAAACAATTTTTAAAGATTAGGGAAGAAAAAATGAAAGCAGAAATCCTGGATTTAAAAAAAGTAATTTTAAATTCAAAAGATGGAAATTTGACTTCAAAAACAGCAGCTACTCTTCAAGGAGTAGAAATGTGCACTAATGGAGGTTTTGAGCAATATGAAACTATAAATGGAAGCAGTTATCTAAAGAATTTTCTTTGCACAATAGGTGATCCTCCAGGACCAACGCAATGCCGATCGATTACCAATACTGCCGATTCATACATCAATCGCTACAATCCTAATAATATGAACATTATGGCAACTGGTGTTTCTGCCAATTTGGTTGACCCATATATAGGAGACATTAAAGCATTTGATCAATATGCTCTTAAAATTAATTATGAGAACTCCTCTACTTATGGTTCTATTGTTCAGGGCAAAAGGTTTAAAACAAATAATGAAAATTATCTGAAATTTAACTACAAAGCGGTATTGCAAAGTGTGTACGACAATAGTCATACTGATAATCAAGCTTTTGTAAAAGCACGGATTTTAGATAAAAATAAGACTGTTGTCAGTGAATTTTGTTTGGTAGGAGATGAAAAAAATTGCATTTTCAGCAAGGTTCCGAGTCAGACTTCTGATTATGTTACTTTATATACTACCAATTGGCAATCAGGATTATTGGACATTTCATCAATTCCCAATAATGAAGAATTTACGGTTGAATTTATGGCTTCAAGATGTGGATTGGGCGGGCATTTCGGGTATATGTATATTGATGATGTTTGTATCTTACATTCCGCAGAAAACTTGCAAGGTTCTATAGAACTTGATCCTTTGAATAAAGTTTGTCCAACTCTACCGATTTCAGTGTGTGGTAGTTATACGATTCCTAATTCTGGAGGAATTTCTGCATCAGTTAAAAAAATCACTTTAAATGTTTACAACAGCAATAATGTGTCCGTTTACAGTACATCAACTACCTCAAGCTTAGACACAACAAATAAAAAATTTTGTTTTACATTAAAAACCAGTGATTTTCCAAATATTACAAATGCTAATTATAATGTAGGTGTACAGGTAGATTACGACATTTCCGGAACTTCTTGCGCAGGAACCACATTTAATTCTGCCATAGATCCTGACGCAAATCCTGGTTGGGATATTTCTTTTCTGAATTGCTCTTCAAGTTGTACTATTAATGTAACTACTGCCAAAATATCTCAATGTGATGCCAATCATGATGGGAATGAAAATTTTGATTTGTCTACATTAAATTCTTTAATGGTTTCTTCTACTGCGGGTTTAAATTTTAGTTATTTCAAAAATTACAACGAGGCAGAATCCAACTTGAATGCTATCACCAATTTTACAAGTTATCCAAGTTCAAGTTCTTCTATTTTTGTTAGAGTGAGCAGGGATGCAACTTGCTACAAAATAATTTCTGCCAATTTAGAGGTAAGAAATCCCACAGCAAATATTACAGGTATCCTAAATGTTTGCTCTGGAAGTACTGTCTTAACTTCTTCTCCTGGATCTTCATATTTATGGAATACAGGAGGAATTACACAAAGTATTACGGTAACTTCGTTAGGAGATTATTCTGTGACTGTCACAGATTCTTTTGGATGCAAGAGCAATGCAAGTGTTACTATCGAACCAAGTCAAACTGCCGTTTCTCCTATCTTGCAGATTACGCAACCTTCTTGTTTTGTTTCCACAGGAACAATAAAAATAACTTCACCAGCATCACAATATAGTTTTGATGATGGTTCAACTTGGGCTACAAGCGATACAAAGAGTAATTTATATCCCGGAACCTATTTAGTAAAAATAAAGACCGTAAATGGATGTACTTCGTATTCGCAAAGTGTAACCATTACAGCCGCCTCTACTTTGTATCCAAATTACACCTATACCAATCCGTTATTTTGCGGAGATAAAGGCAGTATTACTATCACAACTC
Source organism: Flavobacteriaceae bacterium CRH (assembly GCA_001507425.1). Classification (GTDB taxonomy): domain Bacteria; phylum Bacteroidota; class Bacteroidia; order Flavobacteriales; family Flavobacteriaceae; genus Flavobacterium. The sequence goes on along the minus strand of LMAJ01000010.1, from coordinate 140,116 downwards.
CAGCTGCATACTATAGCTTTGATGATGGTGTAACTTGGGGAAATAATGCTACTGCTAACAATCTTTTACCTGCAAATTATAAAATTCGTACCAAAGATTTACAAGGTTGTATTTCGTCGGCAAACAATGTGCTCATTAGTAGTAATACGCTAGAAACTCCAACTTATACAATCGTATCACCTGCTTGTACTGCAAAAGGAAGTATTATAATCAATACTCTTTCAGATTTTTACACTTTTGATGGAGGAAGCACATGGGTTACAAACAATAAAATGAGCAATGTAAATGCAGGAAGCTATTCTTTAGGAATTAAAAATGCTTTAGGCTGTACTTCTTATTATACTTATGCCTATTTAAATACTTTTGAAGATTCCTATCCTCAATATACAACTGAACAACCTGTTTGCGGAACAGATGGCAGCATTACTATTACTACAGTAGCAGATTCGTATAGTTTTGATAATGGTGCAACGTGGACTAGTAATAATGTTAAAATTTTACCTTTCGGAAATTATCAAATAAAAATAAAAAACAGTGCGGGATGCATCAGCCCTGCTAGTTATGTGTATATAAATCAGCCTTACCTGAATTCGCCAGTTATTACACAGGTACAGCCAACTTGTGGTGTAAACGGAAAAATCACTATTAACTCATTATCCGATTTTTATAGTTTTGACAATGGTGTAACCTGGACAACTCTCAATTCTAAATCTTTACCTCCTGGTATTTACAGCATAATTATAAAAAATAATCTTGGCTGTACCTCTTATCCAGTTAGTATTTATCTAGCTAATCCAAATATAGATGTACCCGATTATACTGTTGTTCAGCCCAGTTGTACGTCATCGGGCAGCATTACAATAAATACAACTGCTAGTTTCTATAGTTTTGACGGAGGCTATACCTGGGGAACTTCTCCTTCTTTATCAAATCTTACTTCTTATGGATATTATAACATTTCAGTAAAAAACAATTTAGGGTGTATTTCTAACTCTGCAAGTGTTTCAATTAACAGCCCAAGGCTTCCTGATCCGGATTATACAGTTACCAACCCGAGTTGTGGAAATATTGGCAATATTACATTCAACACAACTGCAGATTATTACAGTATTGATTATGGTTCAACCTGGAGTACAAGTAATGTTTTTAATAATTTAGTCCAGGGATATTACTATTTAATGATAAAAAAAGTTAATTGTACATCCAATTCTATTTCCATTTATATGGATACCTCGAAGCTTGCTCAGCCCAATTTAACTATTGTTCAGCCAGGATGCGGAACAAAAGGCAGTATTAAAATTAATACTACTGCTAGCTTTTATAGTCTTGACGGGACAAATTGGGGGACAAATCCTGTTTTTTCGAATCTTTCAACAGGTTATTATTATCCAATGATCAAAAATGCTCAAGGTTGTGTTTCTAACTCAAACGGTGTATCCCTTCAAGAATTTTATCTTCCAGTTCCAACTTTTAAAATAACAGAACCTACTTGTGGCGCCGGAGGAAGCATAACCTTTACTTCAACTGGAGTACAATACAGTATAGATGGAGGTAAAACCTGGAGCACTAATCCTGTATTTAATAATCTAAGTGCAAACAGTTATTATTTATTAGTAAAAAATGCTTCCGGTTGCACATCTTATCCGTACGGTACATACGCTTACCTACAACAGTATTATTTACCTAATCCGGATTTTACGTTAATTCAACCAACCTGTGGTATCAATGGAAGTATTACTATTGCAACAGTTGCAAGTTCTTATAGCTTTGATAATGGCAATACTTGGACAAATAACCCAGTTCTTTCAGGACTTACTTCTGGTTATTATACCATTATGATAAAAAATGCATTAGGTTGTAAATCTTATGGTTTATCCATATCAATCAATCCTTATTATCTTCCCAATCCAAATATAAAAGTAGTACAGCCCAGCTGCGGAAATGGAGGAAGCATAACCGTTACTACTCCTGCAGACAGTTATAGTTTTGATGGAGGAACCACCTGGACTACAAATCCAATTTTATTAAATCCTGTAAGTTCGTCTTATAATATCCTTATTAAAAATGCAAAGGGTTGTAAATCAAATTCACAATATACATATGTAAACAAATATTACCTTTCATCACCAAATGTATCTACTATTCAACCTACATGTAGTACTCCTACTGGAACTATAATAGTAAATTCTACTGCAGATCAATATAGTTTTGATGGAGGAATAACCTGGACTACAAATCCTATAAAGAAAAATTTAGCCGGTGGCTCATACTATGTGGTAATAAAAAATACTCTGGGCTGTACCTCTTCCGGTAGTTATATCTATATAAATACACCTCCCGCAATTCCTGCGGCGCCCGCTGTAAAGATAGTTCAACCTTCTTCCTGCGGCGCCACTGATGGCAGCATCACCATAACAACATCGGCCATAAGTTATAGTTTCAATGATGGAAATAGTTGGACAACAAGCCCTACGAAAATAAATGTAGGGGCTGGTACATATATTATTAAAATCAAAACAAATTCATATAGTTGTGAATCATTAACAACCGTTGTCAATTTGAGTTCTGGCAGTACAATTGCAGCTCCGGTTTTTACTACTACTCAGCCAAATTGCAGCTCCTCAAAAGGTTCTATTACCATTACAACAAATGCATCAACATATAGCTATGACAACGGATTAACCTACGTTTTTTCTAATACAAAAACAGATCTTTCTCCGGGTACTTATTTCATTAAAATTAAAAGTTTAGCGGGTTGTATTTCAGATGCTGCTCCGGTCACAATTTCAACATTATCAGCACTTTCAGCTCCTGCCTTTACAGCAGTTCAACCCAATTGCACCAATTTTACAGGATCAATTTCAATTAATACCGTAGCCGATTTATATAGTTTTGATAACGGAATCACGTATGGGACATCCAATACAAAATCTAATCTTTCTGCAGGAACTTATAATTTGATGATTAAATATAATTCGGGTTGTATTTCTCTTGCGGTACCCGTTACTATACAAGCTGCACCTGTAATTCCTGAAGCACCACAAGTTGTAGTCACACACCTAATTGGCTGTAATTCAACTACAGGCAGCATTATGGTTTCTACGGTTGCTAATCTATATAGTTTTGACGATGGTCTTACCTGGAACACTAGCAATAGTGCCAGTTTATCTCCCGGAAGTTATTTTGTCCGAATAAAATATACTAATGGCTGCGAATCTATTGCGTATAAAGCAACCATCAATGCAGCGCCAAATGCTCCCGCAACTCCAGCTTTAAATGTTACTCAACCTATTACTTGCAGCAATCCATTTGGCTCTATTTTAATTACAAGTACTGCTGATCAATATAGTTTTGACAATGGTAAAAATTATTCAGCCAATCCTAATTCAGGAAATTTAATAGCCGGAACCTATATGGTTCGTGTTAAAAATAGTAGTGGCTGCGAGTCTGCTCCATTATCTACAACCATTAATCCTCCAACAGATTATCCGGGCAATCCTGTATTTACAACTATCCAGCCCGATTGCAATAATCTTAAAGGCGCTATTACAATTACCGACGCTGCATCAGAATATAGTTTCGATAATGGTGTTAGCTGGACTACAACTGCAATGAAATCAAATCTTGATCCCAAAACCTATTATATTAAGATCAAAAATAATAACGGTTGTGTTTCAAATGCAACCACGGTTATCATCACTCCTTTTACAAATTTCACTCCAAAACCTGCTTTAGCTAGCCCTCAAACATTCTGTATTCTACAAAATGCGACACTAAATTCAATTATTATCACAGGGCAAAGCATAAAATGGTATGATGCATTAACAAATGGATCTCTTTTACCCAATACAACTGTGCTTCAAGATGCTAAAACCTATTATGCTTCTCAGACTATAAATGACTGTAAAAGCGAAAGAGTTGCTGTGTCTATAAAAATTCAAAAAACTAATGCTCCTTCCGGCGATACAAATCAGACATTTTGTACAGGACAAAATCCAACTTTAGCAAACATTAAAATTACGGGAACTTCAATAAAATGGTATGACGCATTGATCAATGGTTCATTATTAGTAGAAACCACAAATCTTCAAAATGGGAAAACGTACTATGCTTCTCAGACAGAAAACAGTTGTGAAAGTTCCAGATTAGGAGTTACAATTTCATTTATAAATACACCTCCTGCTCCAACTGCAAATGGAAATACAGCGTTTTGTAAAAATGAGAATGCAAAATTAAGTAACATTCAAATGGCTGGTCAAAACATAAAATGGTACGACACTGCTTTTTCTGCAGTTTCTCTGCCAAATACCACTTTATTACAAAACAACAAAACCTATTACGCTACGCAAACTGTTGGTTGCGAGAGTGACCGAACGTCTGTTTTAGTAAAAGTTCATGACACTGGTTTGCCAACGGGTAATAGTAGTCAACAATTCTGCATTGATGAAATTGCCACTTTAGAAAACCTTAATATAACGGGAACGAACCTTAAATGGTACGATAAAGCAACAGGCGGAACTGTTTTGCAAGAAACAACCTTATTACAGACTGGATTTTATTATGCTACACAAACTCTAAATAATTGTGAAAGTCAAAGATTCACTGTAAAAGTAAAAATTCAGGATACCCAAATTCCATTTTCAGATTCACCACAATCATTTTGTATTCAAAAAAATGCTGCAATAAAAAACATTACTATTGCTGGCGAAAATATAAAATGGTTTGAAAGTGTCTCTTCAAATACTACTTTATCAGAATCAACTTTGCTGCAAAACGAAATAACTTATTATGCTACACAAACCATTAATAATTGTGAAAGTGACAGAATTCCGGTAACTATAAAAATTCTTGAAGCCACTACTAACGACTGCATTAATTTTGTTGATGAACTTCCGTTCCCGAAATTCTTTACACCAAATAATGATGGCTACAATGATACCTGGACAATAGATTTTATATATTTAGCTCCAAATACCGGAATTCGAATATTTGATCGCTATGGAAAGTTCATAAAAGAATTGACTACTAATACTTCCTGGGACGGAACTTATATTGGTCATGATGAACCTTCCTCAGATTATTGGTTTACTGTAATTCGCTTAAACGGAACAGAATATCGAGGACATTTTAGTTTGAAACGATAATTAATTTAACCGCAAAGTTCAAAGTAATAAGCTTTGTTACCGTATAAATCTTTGTGAACTTGCGGTTAAATTTATTTTAAAATTTTATATCATTTCGTTTGCACTAAAAGCCAATTTGAAATTTCATCTAGCGCCACCGGAGAAAATGTTTGCTCTATTTTTTGATATTCATCTGGCGAGCCCGTTTTGCATTCCTGAAATAAATGGTTTAAATCAGGTAAAGTTTTAGCCGTTACTTTTTTATTTCCGGCTTTTGCCAGGGTCTTTTTTATAACTTCTAAATTTGCTTCGGCCGGAACTTGTAAATCTTTGCTTCCGTTAAGGGCTAAAACAGGACATTTAACTTTTTCTAAAATTGAAACTGGTTCAATCTTTATAAAATTATAAAACCAAACATTACTCACCAAAGCGGTAACATATTTTACTTTAGCATCGTTTTCAGTCCCTACATATTTTGACTTGAAGTAATTATTAATATTACTTTTAAAAGTATCGTCATATGCAGCAGAAGCTTTGATAATATCATAAGCACCTTTAAAAATATCTTGCCCTTTTTGAATTTCGGTTTCGGGAATTCCACTTTCTCGCTCTACTAATTCTTTTTGTAACAGAAGTAATTTATCACCCGGAAGTCCGGGACTTGCTAATAAAACAATAAAACCAATATCTTTAGAATTTCCTGCTACAATAGTCGCAACAGTTCCTCCCTCACTATGTCCTATCAAACCAATTTTATTTTTATTGATTTCTTTTCTGGTTTTTAAATAATCAACTCCAGCTTGTACATCTTTTGCAAAGTCAAACGTAGTTGCTTTTGCAAAATCTCCTGTAGATTCAGCTACGCCACGATCATCAAAACGTAATACAGCAATTCCTTTTTTAGTCAGATAATCAGATAATACTAGAAATGGTTTATGCCCAAGCCCTTCTTCATCTCTATTTTGTGGACTACTTCCAGTAATTAGAATTACAGCGGGAAAATTTCCTTCTTTTTTAGGGAGAGATAACGTTCCTGCCAAAGTTACATTTGCTGTTTTATTTTCAAATTTAACCTCTTCAGTGTAATACGGATATGGTTTTTTAGGTTCTTGTGCTCTTACAATCGCTTGTTTCTCAATAATTTCTTTTGATAAATTGATATCAAATGATTGTTCGTTTTGCGTAAGCTTGCCTATAATAATATTATCAGTGTTCAAAATTCCTTCATAAGAGCCTTTGATGGCAGCGATTTCTAATTTCAAAACAGCATTCTCAAAAGAGGTTTTGGAAACAGGAATTCCTTTTGCTCCCTGATCCGGGCTATCCATTGTAGAAGCATATCCAGTTTCTGTTTTAGCTATATGAAACACAACGCTTAATTGAGCGCCCGGTACTTTTAAAACTCCGTTCCACTGTCCTGAAATTTCTTGTCCAGTCATTATAAAAGAAGTCAAAATTGCTATCTGAATAAGTATTGTTTTTATCATTTTAATAAATATGAAAGGTTGTTTTATTGATGATTTAGAATTACTATTTATCTTGTGTTTTCTCCAATTGCTTAAATTTGACAAAAGAATATGCTACTGGTACAAATGCTAAAATAATCCCAATAGCGATAAAGGCTTTTGAAAAAATTAATCCTGAAAAAATTAATCCTCCGAGAATAATAATCAAACCTCCAAAGAACCAAATTTTGCCCGCAAATGCGTGAGTAGCTTTCCATACTTCCTGACTTTCAAGAGTCCATGGTGTTCTGATTCCGATAAAATAGTTGGGCTGAATTACTTTAAAATAATTCCCCAAAACCATTATTAAAATTCCAGCCAAAACGTAAATAAAATTTGGATTTGAGACAACATGATTTTTTGAGGCATTTAAAAGAAATAAAGCCAGTAAAGACATCAGCAATACCATGAAAAACTTTAATTGGTAAAACTTTTTGCCCATTAAGGAAATCCTGTTTTTAGGATCAAATTTTGCAGCTGCAAACATCAGGGCATACATTAAAACCGGCAGCATAAACACCAACGCAATCAGGAAAGACTTACTTCCCCAATCATCAATTTCTCCGTTAATATTCCAATGAATTGGAACTCTTTCCGGAAGGCTGCTCCAAATAACCGCTAAATACACAAACGGAATTAATACAATCCCAATAATTGGAAGTTCTTTTTTTAAAGTCAAATTCATTTCATTATTTTTTAAAAGTTAATATCCATTGCAAAACATCTTCCATTATGGTGGTATTAATGGAGTAGATGATAAATTGTCCATTTTTTTCAGAAGTAATTAAATCGGCGCGCTTCAAAATATCCAAATGATGTGAAATACTAGGCTTCGAAATATTAAAAGCATCTGCAATTTCTCCTGCTGATAAATCTTTCTCTTTCAAAAGTTCCAGAATTTCTCTTCGGGTTGCATCGTTTAATGCTTTAAAAATATCATTCATCAATCTTCATTTATATATTTAGACAAATATCTAAATACTTTTTTAATTAGCAAAAAAAAGAGGCTATAATTTTCGATTACAGCCTCTTTAGAGAATTTATTTTTTTATTGAATTTTAAAACTGATGCACTTTTTTAGAAATTACTAAAAATGAAACTAAAGAAATCAATGCAGCAATAGTAAGATAAAAACCTACATAGTTTAAGCCATAAGTAGTTGCAAGCCAAATTGCAATTAGTGGTGCAAATGCAGCTCCTAAAATTCCGGCCATATTAAATGTCAAAGAAGCTCCGGAATAGCGAACTGCGGTAGGAAACAACTCTGATAAAAAAGTTCCCAGCGGTCCGTAAGTAAAGCCCATCAATGACATTCCGATGCAAACAAATGCGGTTACCAAAACAGGATTTCCTGAATTAAGAAAATACGAAAAGAAAAAACCGAATATAGCTATTGCTGATGTTGTAATAATTAGTATTTTTCTACGACCGATTTTATCTGCAACTACAGCCGAAACCGGAATAAAAGCAGCAAAAAACAATACCGAAAATAATTGTGTCAACAAGCCGTCTCTTTTAGTAAAACCTAAATCTGAAGTAGCCCAGCTAAGCGTAAAAACAGTCATTAAATAAAACACCAAAAAAGTTGTAATTGCTGACAAAGTTCCAAAAATCAATTGGTTTTTATAGGATTTTATTAAAGTCAAAAACGGGATTTTAACTTCTTTTTGTTCTAGTTTAGCATTCTCAAAAGCTGGAGTTTCACTAATTTTCAATCGAATATAAAACCCAACAATTACCAAAAGCGAACTGGCAATAAATGGAATTCTCCAACCATAATCCATAAAAGCTTCGCTGCTCATCGTATCTGTTAAAATTAAAAAAGTTCCTCCAGAAAGCAGCAACCCGATAGGCGCTCCTAATTGCGGAAACATACCGTACCATGCACGTTTGTGAGGCGGAGCATTTTCGATTGCTAATAAAACAGCACCTCCCCATTCTCCTCCTAAACCAACTCCCTGACCAAATCTGCATAACATTAATAAAATTGGTGCCGCAATTCCGATACTTGCATAGCCTGGTAAAAAACCAATTGCAATTGTCGACAATCCCATTGTTAACAGCGCAACGACCAAAGTCACTTTACGGCCTATTTTATCTCCATAATGGCCAAAAACAGCTGAACCTATCGGCCTTGATAAAAAGGCTATCGAAAATGTAGCCAAAGATTCGAGTGTAGAATTTGTACTACTGGCTCCCGGGAAAAAAAGTTGCGGAAAAACCAATACAGCAGCATTGGCATAAATATAAAAGTCAAAAAATTCAATTGTAGTTCCTATTAAAGAACCAAAAAGAACATGTCGTAAGGAATTCTCCTGATTAGGGCTATTTTTCATGCAATTTGGATATATCTTTTTTTGATTACAAAAATAGAATTTCATCGCCAATAATTCATCTTTATAAAGATTAGTTTTGCAAGACTACTTTATTTTAACAAATATCATATATTTTTCATTTTATAAATTACCAAAACACTTCACATTAAAAACTTGATTATAGGAACTTTAAAACAAAAAATGAAAATCAAATAATTAGCAATGGTTAAAACCGTTTTTAACTGTATATTTTCATTAAATTTACAGCTGTCAAAAATAAATTTAAAATTATGCCTACCGACTGTATCAGCTATCAAACTTCAGGATATTTCTCTAAATTGATACAAGATTATTTAGATCAAAAATCAGAATTGAAACCGCTGTACAATTATTTTCCTACTTTAGAAAACTTCGAAAAACAAATTGCTGAAAAAGCAGCTAACTTTAATAATGACAACCGAATTCCTTTGGTTGAAACTTTAAAAAAGCAATATCAAAACATTGAAATTTCAGATTCAACAAAGCAAAATATTGAACTTTTAGCACATGAATGTACTTTTACAATTACAACAGGGCATCAGTTAAATTTATTCAGCGGCCCGTTGTATTTCTTATATAAAATTATTTCAACGATTAATCTAACGAAAGAATTAAAATCAAAATATCCCACATATAATTTTGTTCCCATTTATTGGATGGCAACGGAAGATCATGATTTTGAAGAGATTAATTATTTTAATTTTAAAGGAAAAAAATTCAGATGGAATAAAGAAAGTACCGGTCCTGTTGGAAGACTTTCTACTGAAGGTTTAACTGAATTCTTCGAAATTTATTCTAAAGAATTAGGTTCCAGCACCAATGCAGGTATTTTGAAAAAACTTTTTGAAGAAGCTTATTTAAAACATGAAAATCTTGCTGATGCTACACGTTTTTTAGCCAACGGATTATTTGCAAATTATGGCCTAGTAATTTTAGATGCTGATGATGCAAGTTTAAAACGTCCTTTTATTCCTTACATAAAAGAAGAATTAGAAAATCAAACTTCGTTTAAAGCCGTTCAGAAAACTATAGAACAACTTAAAGATTATAGTGTTCAGGTTAATCCTCGTGAAATCAATTTATTCTATATTGAAGATGATTTGCGTGAACGAATTATTTTTGAAAATGATAAGTATTTTGTAAACAATACAAGAACTTCATTTTCTAAAGGAGAAATTCTAAAATTATTAGAAAGCAATCCGGAAAAATTTAGTCCAAACGTTATTATGCGTCCGCTGTATCAGGAAATTATTTTACCTAATTTATGTTACATTGGCGGCGGCGGAGAAATTGCTTATTGGTTAGAATTAAAATCATTTTTTAATGCTGTAAACATTACTTTTCCAATGCTTTTGATTCGAAATTCTGTGCTTCTTAATACTGACAAACAAGCTAAAAAAGCAGACAATTTAAACTTAAGCTGGGCAGATTTATTTACAAAACCTTCTGATTTAGTGAATGCCATTACACATAAATTATCTGATTTCCCGATTGATTTAACACCTCAAAAAGAAGCGTTAGAAAAGCAATTTGAATATCTTTACGAATTAGCTGAACAAACCGACAAATCATTTACCGGAGCAGTTAAAGCACAAGAAGTTAAACAGAAAAAAGGCTTAGAAAACCTTGAAAAAAGATTATTAAAAGCACAAAAACGAAAACTGGATAACGAATTACAACGTGTTATTGATTTACAGTGCGAGTTATTCCCAAATGAAAGTTTACAGGAACGCCAGACTAATTTCTCTGAAATTTATCTAGAAAAAGGAGAACAATTGATTCCGCTTTTAATTCAGAAATTAAAACCATTAGAAACTAATTTTAATATTATAACAATATAAAAAAGCTTTGCCACGAATTTACAAGATCATAACTATTTGCATTTGTGCAAATTCGCAAAATTGGTAGCAAAAAAAATAAAAAACAAAGTAATAATCTTCAGAAACAAATAACCACTTCTTCTGAAATTATTGCCTCTCTAAACCAAATAGTAACTTTTTAAAACAAAAACTAACCTATTACAAAACTATGACCAGAGAGCGCTTGATTTCATTAGATGTCTTTAGAGGATTAACGATTTTATTAATGACCATTGTAAACAACCCGGGAGATTGGGGCAATGTTTTTCCGCCACTTTTACATGCCGAATGGAATGGCTGTACACCAACTGATTTGGTTTTTCCTTTTTTCATTTTTATTATGGGAGTTGCCGTTCCTTTGGCAATGCCTGATAAAATTTACGATAGTACCACTTTTAATAAAATTTTGGTACGTTCGTTATGCATGTTGTGTTTAGGTATTTTCTTTAACTTTTTTGCAAAAATACAATTATTTGGTCTTGACGGAATCCCGCTTCTTATTGGGCGTTTAGCCATAACTATTGCCGTTGGCTATGCTCTAATGGGCAGTTTTAGCTCAAAAGTCAAAAACATTTTAGCCTTTTCGATTCTGTTTATTTATCTCTTTTTGGCTTACAGTGGCATCGAGGCTTATCACGATGTTCGACTTCCGGGCGTTTTACAACGAATTGCCATTGTCTATTTTGTGGTTTCTCTTTTATATTTAAAAACCTCCCAAAAAACTCAAATAATTACCGGAGTTGTTCTTTTATTGGGATATTGGGCAATAATGACCTTAATTCCTGTTCCCGGAATTGGAGCAGCAAATTTAGAAAAAGGGACTAATTTAGCTTCATGGCTGGATAGTGTTTTACTTAAAGGCCATATGTATCACGAAACGGTAACTTGGGATCCGGAAGGAGTTTTAAGTACAATTCCATCAATCGTAAACGGAATTATTGGTTTATTAATTGGGCAGTTACTTCAACGTGAAATATCCAAAACACAAAAAACTCAAAAAATGGTTATTGCTGGTGTTGCACTTATCATTGTTGGTTTACTTTGGAATATTGTTTTTCCTCTAAACAAATCACTCTGGACAAGTAGTTATGTCTTATTTACAACAGGGCTGGCAGCGACATTTTTAGCTATTTTATATTATATTATTGATATTGCAGATTATAAAAAAGGCTTTACACCATTCTTAATTTGGGGCGTAAATCCGATGATTGTGTTTTTTAGCTCGCAAATTATTCCACAAGCTTTAGTAATGATCGAATTTCAAAATCCGCACAATGCTGCAGAAAAAATCAATCTTTTAGATTATTTATATCGATTTGGGATTGCACCATTTTTTAATAATCCAATGACAGCTTCTTTGGCTGGGGCATTAGTTTACGTTTGTATCTGGACATTTATTTTATGGATATTCTACAGAAATAAATTAATATTCAAAGTATAAAAAAATCACCATATAAGTGATATAAGTTCATTTTAGAAAAAAGCATAATTTGTCAAAATATTTACACACAAAGCTATTTAAATGAACTTATATTACTTATATGTTTTAAAAAAAAGCTTTTCTTACTTAAAACATCATTCTGTAGTGTTTTAATTATGAATTTATTAAAATCAATTCATAAAAAAGTCTATTTTTGCACAAAATTTAAAAACACAAAAATGGCAACAAATAGAACTTTTACAATGATTAAGCCAGATGCTGTAGCAAACGGACACATCGGGAATATCTTAGCAATGATTACTAATGGAGGTTTCAAAATCGTTTCATTAAAATTAACTCAACTAACTGTAGCTGATGCTCAGGCATTTTATGCTGTTCACGCTGCAAGACCTTTTTACGGAGAATTAGTTGAATTTATGTCACGCGGACCAATTGTTGCTGCTATTTTAGAAAAAGATAATGCAGTAGAAGATTTCAGAACTTTAATTGGAGCTACAAATCCAGCTGAAGCTGCTGAAGGAACTATTCGTAAAGCATACGCAACTTCTATTGGAGAAAATGCTGTTCACGGTTCTGATAGCGATGAAAATGCAGCTATCGAAGGCGCATTCCATTTTGCTGGAAGAGAGCAATTCTAATTTAGACTTCTTAGATAGTTAGATTTTTAGACTTCTTAGAACTACATAAAACAAAACCCACTTCGATGAAGTGGGTTTTGTTTTATTATCTAATTTAAGGACATTACTTTTAAAAGTCTAAAAATCTAAGCTAGTCTAAAAATCTAAGAAGTCTAAGCAAAGTCTAACGTAAAACTACATCCTTCACAACCTCGCGCCCTAATTCTTCATTAATCATTTTAACGATTTTCGATTTTCCGTGACTTAATTCTTCTCTTAAAACTGCTGATCCAAGTTCAACATACAGCGTACTTCCTTTCAAAACAACGTTTTTTGTATACGTGTTTACACCATTTCCCATCAATTGTCTCCACGCTTCTTTCACATCAATCTGATCCATTCCGGGCTGTAATTTATTCACCTGAAGAATCTGTTGCAAAACATCCCCAATTGTACTTTGGTTATTTAGTCTTTTTGCCATCGTTTAATATATTTATTGGTCCTGCTTTTTTATAATGATATTCTTTATCCTGATCGTTTTTTACCACAAACGTTTCATCAGAAATCGAAATTAATTCTTCACTCCACTTTGCATAATCCGTTTTATAATCCAGAAAAGTTCCTTTATCTGTAATCCTAACCAAAACATTTTCAAAAGTATCAGTTGTCAAAAAAGTTCCATCAAGTTGCGCCATAACCTTTGTTCTTGTTCCTTTTATTCCTTTAATTTTAAAAAAATCAAAGTTTTCATTCATTCCGTATGCCTTCTCTTCACCTCCATCAAAAACCACTTTTTCAATTTCCCAATAACCATTTAATTTCGCAATATCTGCAGGTTTAATTTCTTGTTTGCAACCCACAAACAAAAGCGCTAAAACCAAAATCATAAAAGTGTTTTTCATATTATATTTATTAAAATTCAATCATTGTCACCCTTAGTAGTCGTAGGATTACAAAAGGATACCTCTCCCATCAGGGCTAGGACTCCCGTCTTCAAAAGAAGTTTAGTGAACTACAAAGTTAGCTTTATATATTCAAAAGAAATAAAAATTTACAAAAACCAATTAAACTATTTTGCATATTTTTGATCAAACCCTAAACCAAAACCAAAAAAACATGACCAAAACTATTTTTTCAATCCTGACGATCTTAGTGTTTGCAGGATGCAGTACTTCAGATCCTGCTGAACCAACAACAACGCCAACTGAAAGCATGTATTATCCGCCAACAACAGGAAATACCTGGGAAACAAAAACAATTTCAGATTTAAAATGGAATCAAAATGCTGTACAGCCACTCTTAGATTATTTAGAACTAAAAAATTCTAAATCGTTCATTGTTCTTGTGAATGGGCGAATTGTTTTAGAAAACTATTTTAACGGACATACCGCAACTACAAATTGGTATTGGGCAAGCGCAGGCAAAACGCTAACCTCAACCCTAACAGGAATTGCTCAGCAAGAAGGTTTATTAAATATCAATAACAAAGTTTCTCAATATATTGGAACAGGCTGGACAAGTGAAACTTTAGCACAAGAAAATTTAATTACCTGCAAAAATTTACTAACAATGACTTCTGGACTTGATGATAGCACAGATGATGTAGATCCTGTGAATTTAATTTATAAAGCCGATGCAGGAAATCGTTGGGCATATCATAATGTATATGTAAAATTGCAAGATGTTGTTGCAAAAGCAAGCGGACAAACCTGGGAAAACTATTTCAATACCAAATTAAGAGACAAAATTGGTATGAATGGAAATTGGGTTCAGCTTGGAGTAAACAGCGTTTACACAAGCACTTCCAGAAGTATGGCACGTTTCGGATTATTAATGCTAAATAAAGGAAAATGGGAAAACACCCAAATTTTAAATGAAGCTTATTTTACTGAAGCCACGACTACTTCACAAAACATCAATTTAGGATATGGCTATTTATGGTGGTTAAACGGAAAAGCAAATTATCATTTACCACAATCACAACTTACTTTTCCCGGGAGTGTAATTCCAACCGGGCCGAACGATATGTTTATGGCTTTGGGAAAAAACGACCAAAAAATATATGTAGTGCCAAGCAAGAATATGGTCATTATTAGAATGGGAGATGCCGCAGATAATGTGAATCTTGCCTTATCTGACTTTGATAAAGTTTTATGGGAGAAAATTAGTGCTTTGTATCAGTAAACTGCAAAAAATTAAATTAATTGCCATCCTTTAGTTTTAAAAAGCTTTTACAGCTATTGCAAAAGTTTTTTTCTTCATCCAGTGGGTTTCCGCCTTCTGCATCTCGCATTAAACAAGTTTTCACTGCGCAATGTGGCAAACCCGCTGTATGACCAAGTTCATGCAAAACCAATTTATAAAACTGTTGGTTTTTATTCTTGACAGACAATCTAAAATCAGAAACTACACAGGATTTTCCAGGCCTGTAACCTAACCCCATCACTCCCCAATCCTGAATCTTGTCTTTTGTGGTACTAATATCAGAATGAGATAATCCAACAATGACAGAATCATTGCCAATGTTAAGTCGAAGTGATTTTATAATGCTGTCGGCACGATATCTATTTCTGCGCTTATAATATGAATTGTCAGGAAAAGGAATATTTTGCCGCAAAACTACATTTGAGTTAATAGTTTTGATTTTCGTAAAAATCTTTTTGGCCTGATCAATTTTAAAGTCACCCAAAGGCTGAATAACTATAACTTTTTGAATTACTTTTGAATTTTCATTACTGTTTTCATTGTTCTTGTTTGTACAAGAAAACAAGCTGATAATCAAAATAAAAACACAATATTTCATAATAATTACAACTTTCAATAATAAGCAATATTTGCTAAATAAATTTCCAAAAGTAAAACTATCGCTTAGTACGCAGTCGCTGTAGGATTCCAATAAAAAAGAAAACTAATCCTAACACTAACAAAACGTAATAAAAAGATAGATTTTTATCTCTTAATACGTTAGCTAAAACAAAAGAAATAACGCTTGCGAAATAAAACGCTATAGGCGATATATTTTTTAAAGAAGAAAAACTCATTATAAATTACCTCAAAAATTATTTAAAAAAACTGTCTACGAATTCGTATTTATTAAAGACTTGCAAATCTTCAATTCCTTCGCCAACACCAATATATTTTACAGGAATCTGGAATTGATCTGAAATACCAATTACGACTCCACCTTTTGCAGTTCCGTCTAATTTAGTTACAGCAAGAGAAGTCACTTCGGTTGCAGCCGTAAATTGTTTGGCCTGTTCAAAAGCATTTTGACCAGTAGAACCATCCAAAACCAAAAGTACATCGTGAGGTGCATCGGCAACGACTTTTTGCATTACACGTTTCACTTTTGTAAGTTCGTTCATCAAATTGATTTTATTATGCAAACGTCCCGCAGTATCTATAATAACAATATCTGCATTTTGCGCTACAGCCGACTGTAAAGTATCAAAAGCTACAGAAGCAGGATCACTCCCCATATTTTGCCTTACAATTGGCACATCTACACGATCTGCCCAAACTTGTAGCTGATCAATTGCTGCGGCACGAAAAGTATCAGCGGCACCTAAAACAACTTTATAACCTGCTTTTTTAAATTGATAAGCCAATTTACCAATGGTAGTTGTTTTACCAACTCCATTTACTCCAACAACCATCAGAACATAAGGTTTTTTATCTTTCGGAATATCAAATTCTGTTGCTTCTCCTCTATTGGTTTCAGACAATAAGCCAGCAATTTCTTCACGAAGAATTTGATTTAATTCTTCTGTACCTAAATATTTATCTTCAGCAACACGTTTTTCTATTCTTGAGATTATTTTTAGCGTTGTATTTACACCAACATCTGAAGCCACAAGAATTTCTTCAAGATCATCTAAAACATCGTCATCGACTTTAGATTTTCCGGCAACAACTTTACTTAACTTTGAGAAAAAAGTAGTTTTTGATTTTTCAAGACTTTTATCTAAAGTCTCTTTTTTATCAGTAGAGAATAATTTTTTAAAAAAACTCATTTTTGTTGATTATTAGATTGTTAGACTTCTAGATTTTTAGATTATCCGAAATCCTAATCTTTAAAGAATGTCAATTATTTTTACACTAGTCTTATTACATAAATATTCTTTGCTTATTCAATAAGATGAACAGTAAAGATATAAAGTATAGCCCAAATTATTGCTTAAAAACAAGCCAATTATTCTACTTCTATAAAACTTTAGACAAATATAAAAAATAAAAAAGCTACTTCCGAATGAAAGTAGCTTTTCTATATAATGTGATTGTAATTATTTCTTTTTCAAGAAAGTATCAACTTCTTCAGGAGCCATAATAGATTCTACGAATGTATATGCGCCAGTTTTAGGAGATTTCACCATTTTGATGGCTTTTGATAATCTCTTAGAAGATGTTTGTAACGATGCTACGGTTTTCTTTGCCATGATTCAAATGTTATTTGAAGTTTTCTATAAAACTCTAAATGGCAAAACCATTTGAGATTTACAAAAATCTCTAATTATTACTTAATTTCTTTGTGAACAGTTACGCGTTTCAAGATTGGATTAAATTTTTTAATCTCTAATCTGTCCGGAGTATTTTTTTTGTTCTTAGTTGTAATGTATCTTGAAGTTCCTGGAACACCAGAAGTCTTGTGCTCAGTACATTCCAAAATTACCTGGATTCTATTACCTTTCTTTGCCATCTTGCTATATATTTATTTAGGAAAAGATTATTTGATAAATCCTTCTGACTGTGCTTTTTTCAAAACAGCAGTGATTCCATTTTTATTAATTGTTTTTATCGTAGATGCTGCTACTCTAAGAGTAATCCATCTATCTTCTTCTGGAAGATAAAAACGCTTTTTAACTAAGTTTACAGAAAACTTTCTCTTAGTTTTGTTCATAGCGTGAGAAACGTTATTTCCTACCATCGCTCTTTTACCTGTAAGGTCACAAACTCTTGACATTATACTTATCTTTTATCGTTATTCAAAATCAGGGTGCAAAGAAAAGAAAAATAAACCATTGTAGCAAAAAATTATTGCACAATTTTCAAAATTTCTTTCTGTAATATTTCTAAACTCTTAATCGTGGCTCTATCTATCACTTTTTCACGTGGTTGGCCAAAATTAAATTCTTCAACAATTATATCATTTGGAGTTGCCAAAGCGATAAAAACAGTACCAATTTCTGCATTTGAGTCTCCTTTTGTAGGTCCGGCGTTCCCGGTTGTTGCAATTGCATAGTCAGTTTTGAGTATCTCTTTCACATTCAAAGCCATAGCCGAAGCTACTTGTGCACTTACTACCGAATATTGGTCTATTAAATCTTGTGAAATACCGAGAACACTCACTTTAGCCTCTGTCGCATACGAAACTACACTGCCTCTAAAGTAGTTAGAAGCCCCGGGAACGGCTGACAAAATTGAAGCAATTTTTCCACCTGTAATACTTTCAGCGGTAGCAATTGTTTTATTTTGCTTTGTAAGTAACTTTCCAACTACAGATTCTATTGTTTCGTTTTCTTCGTATCCTACTATAATATCATGAATAATAGCATCTAACGATTTTACATTTTTATCAATTGCTGCTTCTAATTGCTCTTTATTTGTTCCTCTGGCAGACAAACGTAAACGTACTCTACCCGGATTTGGCAAATAAGCCAATTTAATAAATTCAGGCAGATTATTCTCCCAATCTTCGATACGTTCTGCCACTAAGCTCTCACCTTGCCCATAGGTTAAAATGGTTTTATGAATAATATACGGACGTTTATATTCGCTTACTATTTTAGGAATTATCTCTTCTTCTACTAAATACTTCATTTCGTACGGAACTCCAGGAAGTGATATAAAAACGGTATTTTCTTTCTTCATCCACATTCCTGGCGCAGTGCCCATTTTGTTGTGCAAAACAGTACATTTTGACGGAACTAAGGCTTGATCTTTATTTAATTGCGAAATTGGTCGTTTATAAAAACCTTCGATTAATTCTGTTACGTGAGCCAAAACTTGCGGATTTACAACCAACTCATCATCAAAGTATTCGCAGAATGTTTTTTTAGTTATATCGTCTTTTGTCGGACCTAATCCGCCAGTAATTAAAACAACATCAACTTTATTTTGTAGTTGTGCAAAAGTATCTAAAATGTGTTTTTTATCATCGCTTATCGAAATCATTTCATGAATTTCGACACCAATCCGGTCAAGTGATTTGGCAATAAATGCAGAGTTTGTATCTACAATCTGTCCTATTAAAATTTCATCTCCAATAGTAATAATAGTTGCTTTCATATCGTGAAATATTTTTCTTACGAAGTTTTAAATTATTAATCGTAAGTTTATTATTAGAAAGTAGGTTGTCATTGAAACGATTTTGAGAAGGGGTAGAACGGCATCTTTTTGCAACAAACTAAAGGCGCTTATTGAACAAAAAAAACCGAAATAAAAGATATTGCACTACCGAAGCCTAGGGAATACCTATTTTTTAACCTACTTTTAAAAAGGACAAAAATAGGGTAACGCCAAATTAAACGTCAAAGTCTTTTTTAATTTCTTTGATAGCTTCTTTTACCTGCAGCTTAATACTTTTAAATGTTTCTACAATTTCTTTTTTCTTGCCTTCAGCTTTTGTCCAGGCTTCTACCTGAAGAATTTCTTCAAAGGCCACATTTAAACCCATTAAATCTAATGTTGGCTTAATTTTGTGTGCATAGGCATAGGCATATTTATGATCCTTTTTTTTGATTCCTTCTTTGATTTGTTTTAAATCTTCAGGAACTTCTGTAACGAATAGTTTAAGAATTTCGTTTACAAATTCAGGATCGTTATCTGAAAGTGCATACACTTTCGAAAGGTTATATTTTAAAGCCATTATTTTACTTGTATTCTAAATAATTTTTTATCTTCTAAAAAGCCTTCTAAAACGTCATTTGGTTTTACCGCAGCAACACCTTCCGGAGTTCCTGTGAAAATTATATCCCCTATTTTAAGCGTAAAGAATTGCGAAACATACGAAACAAGTTCATCAATCTTCCAAAGCATATGACTTGTATTGCCTTTTTGAACTGTTTGTGCGTTATTTGTAAGCTCAAAACTAAGATTTTCCATCGAAACAAAATCGGTTTTAGGCAAAAAATCTCCAATCACAGCAGAACCATCAAATGCTTTTGCTTTTTCCCAAGGCAATCCTTTGGCTTTTAACTGAGCTTGTAAATCTCTGGCAGTAAAATCGATACCTACGCTAATTTCATCATAATACTTATGCGCAAATTTAGGTTCAATGTATTTACCAACTTTATTAATTTTAACAATTATTTCTATTTCGTGATGAATATCTTCAGAAAATTCAGGGATTACAAAAGGATGTTGTTTTAATAAAACTGCCGAATCCGGCTTCATAAAAACGACAGGTTCTGAAGGTCTTTCGTTTTTTAATTCTTCAATATGATTGGCATAATTTCTACCGATACAAAGTATTTTCATCTTTTATAGCTTCTAAGTGGCTAAGTAGCTAAGCTTCTAAGAATTCAAGTAAAACCCAGAACCTTATAAGCTTAGCCACTTAGAGCCTTATTTAGTATTTAACTTTCTTAATTTAATGGCTGTTAAGACTTTTTTGGTATATAGAGGAAAATCAGCATTTTGAATCCAGCTAAAATAGCCAGGTTCCGTTTCTAAGACTTTTTCTACTTTTGCGCCTTTGTGTTTTCCAAAGGCAAAAATCTCTTCATTATCTTTATCAAAAGCGATCATTCCGGCAAAATCAGCGATTTTTTTGCGAGTTGTAAATTCAGACAATATTTTCATGTCATTTTCCAATTCAGGATAACGATCTAATTGTGCTTTCAAAATCTCATAAGTTGCCATGGTATCTGCTTCTGCAGAGTGTGCGTTTTCTAAACTTTTTCCACAGTAAAATTTCAATGCAGCACTTAATGTGCGTTCTTCCATTTTGTGAAAAATAGTCTGAACATCTACTGAAACTTTATTTTTCATATCAAAATCAACTCCGGCACGAAGTAATTCTTCTGCCAATAACGGAATATCAAAACGATCTGAATTAAATCCGCCCAAATCACTATCCTTAATCATATTATGAATTTGAGGCGCCAGTTCATTAAAAGTAGGTTCATTTGCCACTTTTTCATCTGTAATACCATGAACTGCCGTTGTCTGAGCCGGAATTGGAATTGTAGGATTCACCAACCAGGTTTTACTTTCTTTATTTCCGTTAGGAAAAACTTTAAATATTGAAATTTCTACTATTCGATCTTTTCCTATATCAATTCCTGTCGTTTCGAGATCAAAAAAGCAAATTGGTTTGTTGAGTTTTAGTTCCATATTTAAATTTTATAAGTCTACAAATATAAATTTTAAAGACGAATTTTCCCCGTTTTTTTTACAAAGTTCTAGGATTCTTACTTTGATTATAAATTTATCAGAAAAAGAAAACCCTTTCAACATCTAAAATGTTAAAAGGGTTAAATATTTATAAAATTCTTATTTCCTAAAAGTCTCTATCTACATCAAAAGCTTCTAAATATTCTGCAACGCGTTTTACAAAACTTCCTCCTAATGCACCGTCTACAACTCTATGATCGTAAGAATGCGAAAGGAACATTTTTTGACGAATTCCGATAAAATCACCTTCAGGAGTTTCGATAACTGCGGGCACTTTACGAATTGCACCAAGAGCTAAAATTCCAACTTGAGGCTGATTGATAATTGGCGTTCCAAAAACACTTCCAAACGTTCCTACGTTTGTTACTGTATAAGTTCCGCCTTGCGTATCGTCTGGTTTTAGTTTTCCGGTTTTCGCACGGTTTCCTAAATCGTTTACCGCTTTTGCCATTCCAACCAGGTTTAACTGATCTGCATTTTTAATAACAGGAACAATCAAATTTCCGTTTGGCAAGGCCGCAGCCATTCCTAAATTTATATTTTTCTTTTTAATGATGTAATCGCCATTAACAGAGATGTTCATTCCCGGAAAATCTTTTAATGCTTTTGCAACTGCTTCCATCATAATTGGCGTAAAAGTCAATTTCTCGCCTTCTCTTTTTTCGAAAGCTGTTTTAACTTTATCTCTCCATTTTACAATATTGGTTACATCAACTTCTATAAACGACTGAACATGAGCCGAAGTTTGTACAGAAGCGATCATGTAACCTGAAATCAGTTTACGCATTCTGTCCATTTCGATAATTTCATCACCTCCGTTTACAGAAACAGGAACTGCTTGTTGACTTTTTTGAACTGCAGGTTCTGTAACCTGTGGAGCAATTTGAGAAACAACTTCTATTGGTTTTGGAGCATCTTCAACAACTTTTGGAGTTGAAATAATTGCACCAGATTTGCGATCTTCAATATATTTTAAGATATCTTCTTTAGTAATTCGTCCGTCTTTTCCTGAACCGTTAAGATTATCTAATTCAGCAACCGAAATGCCTTCTTCTTTTGCAATATTTTTTACTAATGGAGAAAAGAATTTGTCTGACCCTGAAAAATTTTGTGGAGTAGCAACAGTTTCCTGTGCTGCTTCAATCGTTTTTTCAATTGCTTCAACCTCTGTCGGAGCTGCAACTTGTTCTACAACTTTAACTTCTGGTGCATCACCTTCTGTTTCAATAATTGCAATGGTTTGACCCACCTGAACTAAATCATCTTTGCCAAATAATTGTTCAACTAAAATTCCTGAAACTTCGCTTGGCACTTCGCTATCTACTTTATCAGTAGCAATTTCGAGTACAGCTTCATCAGCTTCAATTTTGTCTCCAACTTCTTTCAACCAGTTTGTAATAGTTGCTTCAGCTACACTTTCTCCCATTTTAGGAAGTTTTAATTCAAATCTTGCCATATTGTTAACCTCAAGGGTGATTTTAATTTTCAGATTGCGAAATTACTGAATATTTTAAATATAAATTACATTTAATATAATTTTTTACTCGATTTTTATAATTTGACCTCGATCATTTCTTGAATCACTCCCAATAATAAAATTTGTGTTTTTGGGGAAAATTTTAAAAGTAATGCTCTTATCTTTAAGAGTTTCTATGATTTTGATACATTTTTTGAATGAAACATATTGATTATCCAAAATTATCTCTAGTCTTTTAGCCCCAAAAATCTGAGACGAATTTACTGTTTTTTCTTTTTTGAAATCGAAAATAACTACTTTATTTTTGAAAATATGAGTCAATTTTTCGGATAATATTTCATTTGAAGAATACAAAACATAACTTTCCGGTAATGGTTTTGGCTTTGTTTTTCCCTGAAACATTTTAACAAAAGAAAAAAATATAATTCCGACCTGAATAAAAATTTCAAAAAAGAATGATTTTTTAAAATGCTTCTTATAAAAAAAGCGCATCGCTTCCTGAAAGCGCTTCATATATTTTTCATCTTTTACCGTACTTTCACCTTTGTAATGAATTACGGTAGTTTCATGAAAATAATAATTTGCTTTTTGATTTTGCAAAGCACGATAGCACAAATCGATATCATCTGCATACATGAAACAATCTTCATCAAAACCCTTTAAATCAAGATATAAATCTCGTTGCATAAACATAAAGGCGCCAACTAAAATATCCACTTTTCCTGTTTCATTTTCAGATAGATGCTGCGCATAATATTGATTAAAAAGATGTGTTTTTGGAAAAATTTTATACAAACCAAAAAACTTTGTAAAAGCAACCCAAGGCGCTGGAATACTTCGTTTACTTTCCGGCAGAAAATTTCCTGTTCCGTCAATTAATTTGCAGCCTATGATCCCTAAATTTATTTGTTTTTCGGCGAAAGCCAAAATTTTACTAAAAGTATCATCTGCAACGACTGTATCCGGATTTAGTATACAAATATATTTTCCCTGAGCTTGTGCAACGGCAATATTATTTCCTTTAGGAAAACCTGCATTTTCTTTGTTTTTAATAAGTTTAATTTCCGGAAATTGTTGTTCCATCATTAAACAACTATCGTCTGTAGAATTATTGTCGATTACTATAATTTCAGCATTAAGTGTGGCAATAGCTTCCTGAACGCTTAAAACACATTGTTCGAGAAAATAACGCACATTATAACTGAGAATAATTACCGATAATTGCATGAAAAATTTTGCTGTAGATTTTTTGGAAAGTTAGAAATTTTCTGTTAATCCTAACCGTAATGACCAATCGTTTTTGCTGACACCAAAATCCAAAGCTAAATTGCTGTTGTTTCGTTTATTCCATTTAATGCGAATTCCGGTTCCAACGGCCGGATTCCACTTTTCAAATTGATAGGTTTCTAATTTTGAAACTGATGAAATATTCGCAAAAAATACAGCTCCAAAAAAACCATTTTGTGTTATGTCAGTTCTATATTCCGTTTCAAAATACAACAAGGCATTGCTTCGGTATCTGTTTTTCGTAAATCCTCTGCCGGTTTTTCCTTCACGATCCCAACCTATACTCGGAAGATCAAGATAATGCGGTTTACCATCAAAAGTTGCCCAATAAAAAGCTCTTGAAGCCCAAACTCTGTGTTTGTATTTATTAAACGAATGATATTTTCGGGCATCAATATAAATTGATTTCCATTTTTTTCCTTCTGCTCCACTTGTATTTATTCGCAAATCGGCTTCAATATATAAACCTTGTTCAGGATTTACATTATTTTCTCTTGAATCATACAAAGCCTGAAAAGCATAACCAAAAGAATTTTCATCTGAGAAATCTCCATTCATATATTTCACATAATCTGTATCTTCATCAATATATGATTCTTCTGAAATATTTTTGTAATTATCTAACATCAAACCCATGCCGAATCTAAAATCACCTATTACTTTTCGGGTAACAAACTGATAAAATCGCCATTGCTGATAATCTAAAGTAGACATTTCGTCTTTGGTATTATGTTCTCCTAATCCGTATGTTAGCTGTGGATAAATCAAATAACGATAATCGCCAATAAAATTCCATTTATTATCCTCTGTATAAATGTAAAACTGGAATGGAAAAACATATTGACTGCTAAAACTAAAATAAGGAGAAAAAGAGACCTGCGACATTTTAGTTGTTTTATGATCTTCGCCCAAATAAAAAGTTGTTAAAAACGAAACCACCAATCCTGTACTCGAACTGGCATCGACGGGAACGGGCAATAATGAAAAGGCAACTTTTTTATCTTTAATTTCACTTCTAGTTTCTTTTTTATTGAAAACATTATGTATGACGTCCAGAATATCCTTTTTCTCCATAGTTATGCTGTCATTTTGTGCATAACAAAATGGAGTGCTTAAAATAAAAAATACTATCCATTTTAATTTCGAGCTATTCATTAAATAAAATTAAGAATATTTCCTACAAATTTAAAATTTATTAAGATATACGGATAGTTTTAAAACAATAAAATGAATTTGAAAAATATGCCTTTATAAATGCAGTTGAATTTTATATTTATTACATAACCTCATTACAAACAACATTATAGTAGAAAAAACTAGGCTCCAAATAATTCCGGGAATACCTTCTCGAAATAAGTCAGGAATAATTTTGATGTTGAAAGCCAAATTGAAATAATAAATTACGCCCGGCAAAATATAAATCAATAAAGGGTTTGCTGCTGCGGGCATGAAAAAGACACTCCATTTGGTTTGTTTTTTAATTTCCATTAACCAATACAGAAAATAAAAGAGGGTTGTACAAATTGCAGCAGAGAACATTGTCCAGGATGGAGTTCCTTTTATTTTTGATATTCCATAAAAAGGCCTTAAAAAATATCCAACAGCAAAAAACAAAATCGCAAATAGTATAACCGGCCAATTAATTTTAAGTGGAATTTTTCGATCAAAAAATAATAATGAAATAACAACTCCTGCGGCAACTAAGGAGGCATGGGTTAAATGTCCTGCTATAAAATTAAACCAGAATAATTTCGGTAATTCTAATCCTTCTGTTAAGTTAATGGAGTTAGCGATAACACAAACAATCAAAAAAGCAATCATTGCCCACAATTTTCCTGAAACAAGCCAATAATAAATTACGGTAAAAAGATATGCCCAACCTATTAAACCTAAAATTCCCCACCATTTTGGTGTCATGCCAATTTCTCCCGTATCTTCCTGAACATATAAAAAGTACAGTGTTATCAAAGTCAATATTCCGCCGTATTGAAGTACATTTTTCAACCAAACAGGAAAATCGTTAGCATATTTATTCCAAATTGGAATTGGCATCATATAAGCCAGCAATCCCCAAAATGCTGGTATAATTATCATTTTTGAGGCATCATAACCATATTCGGCATTTACCATAAAAACTCCAATTATAATTAAAGCCAATGCTCTTTTCAAAGTATGTACCCAAATCGTTTTTATAGTATCGCCCTTTATTAATCTCGCATTAAACGCAAATGGAATTGACATTCCGACAATGAATAAAAATGCAGGAAAAACTAAATCTACAAAAGTCATCGCATCTGCGTCTGCCGGCATGTGTTTCATCCATTGCGGGACATTTTTCACACTTGCTAATTCGTTTACAAAAATCATCACAAAAATTGTAATTCCACGTAAAGCATCTATTGAAACAATTCTTTGATTGTATAAACTTTCCTTAATTTTCATAAATTATTACATATTTTGCAATGCAAATTATAACATAATTAATTAAATGCAAAATTATCTTTCATCAACTAATAATTATTAATTCTTGTAAATAATACACTAATCAGTAAGAAAATCTCTATCAATTTAGTTACTTTTGTGTTATGCTATCATTTTTTAAATCAAAACCGTACTTAAAAGATCTTCTATCTGACGATTATATAGATATTCATTCTCATTTATTACCAGGGATTGATGATGGCGCAAGAACCATAAGCGAAACTACGAGGCTTGTTAAGGCGTTGAAAGAAATTGGTATCAATCAATTTATAACAACTCCACACATAAGCCATTATATTTGGGACAATTCACCACAGTCTATTATTGCAAATCATTCTGAAACTAAACTTTCATTAGACGATCACAATCTTCAGGTTCCTTTTCACGCTGCAGCGGAATATTTCATGGATGACTGGTTTGAAAATCATTTTAAATCTGAAAAACTTCTTACTTTAAAAGACAATTATGTCCTGGTTGAAATGTCTTACATGAATGCTCCTGTACAATTGTATAAAATACTTTTTGATTTGCAGGTGGCTGGATATATTCCTGTTTTAGCACATCCGGAGAGATATTACTTTTACCATAAGAACCTTGATGAATACGACAAACTAAAAAAAGCAGGATGCCTGTTTCAATTAAATTTATTGTCTTTAGTTGGTTATTATGGACAACGAATCTCCAATGTTGCTGATCATCTTTTAAAAAAGGGATTGTATGATTTTACCGGAAGCGATGTTCACCATTATAGTCATATCGCGGCGTTTAGTCAAAAAATAAAAGTAAACAATATTGCTACTTTAAAAGAAGTTATAGCAAATAATCAGTTCTTTAAGTTTTAAGTAAATATTTTAGGATAGAATATAAAAAAAACGGTTCAAATAATTGAACCGTTTTTTTATGTTTATTTTTTTTCCTACTACGAAAAAGGTCTTTTGAACCAAGACTTTTTTTCATCTACATTACCATACCCGTAACCATAACCATAACCTTTAGTAGAGTCAGTGTCATTAAGAAGAATACACATATTTGGTAATTTTTTTTCTCTGTAAAAAGTATTTGCAATAGACAGCATACGTTTTTCTAAAACATTTGCACGCATTACATATACAAATGTATCAGCTTTTTTAGCCACTAATAATGTATCTGTAACTAAACTAACAGGAGCTGTATCAACAATAATGTAGTCATAATCTTTTTTTAATGTTTCAAAAAGCTGATCTACTTTTTTGCTCATTAACAATTCAGCAGGATTAGGCGGGACTATACCTGAAGGAAGAATAAAGAAGTTCTGGTAATCAGGATGTTTTATAATATAATCTTCAATATTATTATCACTTGATGATAAATAGTTTGTTAAACCTAAAGGAGGAACATCAATGTATTCCGAAAATTTTGGGTTTCTAATATCCATACCAATTAATAAAACTCTTCTTCCTGATAGTGCAAATGTTGCCGCCAAATTTACAGATATGAATGTTTTACCTTCTGATGAAAAAGTAGACGTCACAAATAACGTTTTAGCAATTCCTTCAGGAACTTTATTAAGCATAAACTCCAGATTGGTTCTGACAATTCTGATAGCTTCTGCAGAACTGGTCCTGCTTTCAGATTTTATTAATTCTTCTGCATCTTTAGATGTAGGTATATCTCCAATAAATGGAATTTGAGTTTTTCCATCTAAATCTAATTTACTTTTAATTTTTGTATCTAGTAAATCGTCTACATAGATGAATCCAAAAGGAATTAATAACCCAATTAATATTCCTCCTAAATATATTATTTTTGTCTTAGGACTTACAGGGAATTTTCCAGCTCTGGCAACATCTATAACGCGTGCATTTGGCTCTGTAGCAGCTAATGAAATAGCTGTTTCTTCTCTTTTTTGCAATAAATACAAATACAATTCTTCTTTTACTTTTTGTTGCCTTGCAATTACTCTGAATTGTCTTTCCTGAACCGGAATTTTACCAATTTTACTATTCAAAATATTTTCCTGGCTTTTGATATCCCTATTTTGAATTTGTAAGTTAGACTGCATTCGTTTTAAACTCGCAGCCATATTTAATTTTAAAGAAGAAATCTGCTGATCTAATTTTATTACTGATGGGTTTTCGGTTGTTGCCGATTTCAGAATACGATTACGATCCAAAACCAATTGATTGTAGGAACTAATTAATCCGCCAGTATCGCCACTCTCCGTAATTAGATTTGTTGGCAGTAAATCTGAATTTGTGCTCTTTTTTATAAAGTCTAACAACGACGATACAACATTTAATTGAATTTCTGTTTCTACTCCTTTTCTGTCGTATTCATTAGAACCTTCGATAAAAAGTTTTGCTTCTGAGTCAATATCTGTTAATCTGTTTGATTTTTTAAAACTTTCTACATCTTGCTCAACTCCGTCTAATTCTTGTGCTATTAAAGCTAACCTGCCTGCTATAAATTTTGATGTGTTTTCAGAAATAAAGTTTTTATCCTGAGCACTATCTTCATTATAAATCTGAATCATTTTATCTAAAAAAACTTCAGCTCTTTCTGGAACAGGATCAGAAATAGATATATTTACTACACTACTTGTTTTACTGATAGGATCAACACTTATCCTGCTTTTATAACTCTCAGCAACTCTTTCAATCGGATTTATTAGAATATTTATTGCTTTGTAATTTATGAAATTACTATCCGCAACAGTATTGGTTTTTTCTATTACCAGTACTCCTAAAGTAGTTGGTATTTTTTCACCAAAATTAAAGACTTTTTTGGTTGACAAAATGATGTTTTCGTTATCTATTTCATGTGTTAATTCAAATGTATTGTTGGTTAAAAAGTTATATTTTAAAATTGTTTTAGCATTATCAAATAAATCTGTTTTACTAACAAAATTTACACTTATGGATGCATCTTCATAAATATCGCGATCAACAACACTACCTTCTACTACTAAATTAATATTAAGGTTTAGCCTTTTTACAGTTCTCTCAACAATAGTTCTGGATCTTAATATTTCAATTTCATTATCTACATTATTCGAAGACCCTCCTAAACCTAAATCTGAAAAAGCCGACAATTCTGAAAGCATTCCTCCTTTTTTTTCATCTTTAACCAATATAGCGGTAGTTGCCTGATATATTGGTGTCGCGTATCGTAAATATAGAAAAACAGCTATCAAGCATATTACTACACTTAATAAAAACCATTTCCAATGAATTACATATTTATATAGCTGTTCCCTCAGATTTGCATCTTCGGTTTTATCTTCTGCCTCATTGTAAAATTCTTGTGTTTGCATTGTAATATAATTTTATTTAAAGATTAGAACAGAAAGAGATATTAAAATAGAAACTGCTGATATAATAACAGAAGTATTAGGTCCTACAGCCGAAGCATTCACTTTAGTCCTGTTAGGTTCTACGTAAACTACATCATTTTGAGCTAAATAATAAAAAGGAGAATTTATAAAATCAGCTTTTGTAATATCTACTCTATTGTATGATTTAACACCATTAATTTCTCTGATTACCAAAATATTATCTCTCTTACCATAAATCGTCAGATCTTTTGCCATACTTAAAGATTCGATCAAAGTAACTCTTTCTGATGAGACAGAATAAGTTCCGGGGATATTGACTTCACCTTGCATGGAAATCTTAAAATTCATGATTCGCATATTAATAATTGGATTTTTAATATAAACCCGTATTTTATCTTTCAAAGACTGTAACGCTTCCGTACGGGTTAAACCTCCTATTTGTATTTTTCCTACAACAGGAAATTCAATATTTCCATTTCTATCAACTAAGTATGACTGAATTGTACGCTGACCTGAAGCAGATTGTAAATTTGAATCACTTTGTGTAGAAATAGTACTTAAATTGAAAGGAATTGCAATTTCAGGATCTTCCGCTGAAACAATAATCATCAATAAATCATCAGGCTGAATTTTTACTTCATAAGAATTTGCATTTTGCTCTGTTGTCATAGCATCAATATTTTGATAGTACACTATTTTTTTTCTTGAAGCGCACGAAAAAAGCAAAAATATGAATGATAAAAGACATGTAGTTTTTATAAAAACAGATGATTTATTTTTTATTAGGGGTATAAGTTGACTTAACATAAGATTTTAAAATATTGATTATAATTGTATTGTTATTAAATTTTAGTAGGCATTCTCTTCTCCATCAAATATATTAACCACAGTCTTTATTATGATTCTACAATCTAATAAAATACTCCAATTTTCAATATACCAAATATCAAATTCTACTCTGTTTTCCATATCGATAATTTCTTTGGTTTCACCGCGGAAACCATTTACCTGAGCCCAGCCCGTAATTCCCGGCTTTGCATATTGGCGCACTAAATAATTATTAATCAACTCCGTATATTGCTTAGTATGATTTAACATATGTGGTCTTGGCCCAACTACAGACATATTTCCAAATAAAACATTAAAAAACTGAGGTAATTCATCAATGCTGGTTTTACGGATAAAAGCTCCAAATTTAGTGATACGCTGATCTCCTTTTTGCGCCTGTTTGCTATCTGACAAAGCATTCATACGCATACTTCTGAATTTCAAGCATGTAAAAC
Source organism: Flavobacteriaceae bacterium CRH (assembly GCA_001507425.1). Classification (GTDB taxonomy): domain Bacteria; phylum Bacteroidota; class Bacteroidia; order Flavobacteriales; family Flavobacteriaceae; genus Flavobacterium. The sequence continues at coordinate 108,982 of LMAJ01000010.1, read as the reverse complement.
TGTCATTATCCCTGCCTGAACGTTCTTGTTTAAAAAAAATGGGACCCGGTGATTCTAATTTTATAATTATCATCACTATAAGAAATAGCCATGGAAAGATTAATAAAATTACTCCTAAAGAAAAACAAATATCAAACGTTCTCTTTAGTATTCTGTTTACCGTAAATTCTAAAGGTTCTCGTCGGAACATCAGAACCGGTGTGTTATCATAAAATGAAATTTCGACTTTACTAGATTTGGTATAAAGCTGAAAATCAGGAATAAATTTGATTCGAACCATGTGATGCTCGCAGATCTTTATCAATTTATTGATAACTGAAACATTATCAATATGTAATGCCACGTATACTTCATGAACTTTTTTATCAAAAAGGAATGCTTCGAGATTATCAAAAGTACCTACTACCGGACCTGAAATAAATGCAAACGGATCTACTTTCTCATCAAAAAAACCTAAAAATCGATATCCGTATGTCAAATCACTTGCTAACATTTTACGTATTCTTTCTCCAGTGTCATTTGCTCCCACTATAATAAAACTCTTATAGTTATATCCTTTTGCTCTTATGTATTTTAAAAAACTTATTGATAAATACCTCGAAATCATTAGCAATAAGAAGAAAAAATAATAGAAATAAAGTAAGCACCATCTTGACACTTCTTTATAATTTAAAAACACAACAAAAATTGCAATTATGGCTGCGTGAATGATAATTTTTTTTATTGTTCTCTTTAATATTGATTCAATGGGTTCTACTCTTATAATCTTAAAAGAATTATTATATAAAAGTAAAATAATCCAAATTAGGTTACTCAATAGTGATATAGTTTCTACTTGCGTTAAAAAGAGCTTATCTACACAACCAAACCCAATTAATGATGATAAAAGAATGGCTAGATTAAGTAGAACAATATCCCATATCACAAAAAAAAGTTTAAAATACCTCGAAAAATGGTATTGAGATAATTTATTTAATGTCTTCATATAACAATATATATTTCATATTTATATTATTTTAAATACTGTTGTAATGCTGAAAATTTTTTAAGAAAAACAGCTCGAAAAGCCGATAAATTATGGTATTTATAAATTCTATAATCTTCATCTAATACTTGTAAAAATCTTTTATGATCGGTACTTAAACCTCCCATTCTCATTTTTACAAAATATTCTTTCACATAAACAATATTTATTTTGTGTTTGAATAAATAGCGTAGTAAAAACTCTGTATCAGAAGCTATTTTAAAATCTAAATTATAATGCCCATATTTTTCAATAATTTCTTTCTTGATGTAAACTGTAGGATGTAATGGCAACCAGCCTGATTTTATTTTTTCGAAATTATAGGCACCGCCAATTCTGTTGCGAACTATTTTTTCTTTGGTATCGTTTGTTACATAAATACCATCTCCGTAAACAGCATCGGTTTCTGGAATGTTATTAAATCCATTTACTATTTTAGAAACTACTGTCGAATCATAAAAGACATCATCAGAATGCATTAGTCCAACAATATCTCCTGTTGCTAATTGTAAACCTTTATTGATGGCATCATACATTCCCTTGTCAGGTTCAGAAATATAACGAGTAATTTTATCAGAATAAGATTCAATAATTGCCTGAGTACCATCTGATGAATTACCATCGATAATAATATACTCAATATTAGGATAATCCTGATCCAGAACGCTTTGTATAGATTGCGCGATAGTTGCTTTTCGATTATAGCAAACTGTAATTATGGAAACTTTCATATGTTTTTATCTAAAAAAGGATTTTTTTATTTTTTTTGTTTGAGAAGTTCTCTACTTTTTAAAACAATAAAGTATTCGTATATAGATTGTAAAGTGGCATAAGTAATACCAGCCGATCCGTCAAGAAAAGCTCTCCTAATAATAACCATATAAAGCCATTTTATTAATGGACGACCCGGAAGTTTATAAAAAATTCCTTTTTGATGGTAACGCATATCTGAAAAATCTTTATTGAAAATTGCCTTCTTTAATAAAAATTTCTCATCCCCTTTCTGTTCTTCAAACCATCTTTTAGCTTCCATTGTAGAATAACTGTTATGTTTTTCTAACCAGTGAGAATATCCTTTTGAAAATGGATAATGATCAAAATAACCTTGTATTTCTTCAACTTTTCCTTCGACTAAAAGCACTTCATTTATTTCTCTATGATATTTTGCTTTACCATTTCGAACAAGGCGTATATAAAAAGGCGAAATTTGCGAATACTTTAACCATGTATTACCAAGATAATCTCTTCGTCTAATCCTGAATCCATCCGTATTTTCTTCCGCTTTTGATACTTTATCCTTTATAACAGATATTAAATTTTCAGGAATACGCTCATCAGCATCTAATATAAAAATCCAGGGATATTTAAAATCTAAAGTTTGAAGAGAGGCATTTCTTTGCGACGCATAACCATCAAAAACACGTTGTGTGACTTTGGCTCCAGCTTTATTTGCTATAGCAACAGTCTGATCTTCACTATATGAATCAAACACATGAATATCATCTGTCCATGATACTGACTCAAGACATCCTGGCAAATCCTGCTCTTCGTTTTTGGTAAGTATTAATATTGAAATCATAAATCTGTTATGTTGCTTATTTCATAGAAAAGTTAATTTTCTATTACTCTGTTTTTAATAAATTTCGCCGGATTTCCAGCTACAATTGTCCAAGGTGCGACATCTTTTACAACAACTGCTCTGGCTCCTACAATAGCTCCTTCACTTATTACGGTATTGGTCATTATAAATGCTTCTGCAGCGACCCATGCGAAATCTCCAATTACTATTTCTCCTGCTACAAAAGGAATGTTTAACGAATTCGTTTCATGAGTTGCACTGCATAGATAAGTTCTTTGAGAAACGGTAACTTTATTTCCTATAATCGTTTTACCCAGATGTAATTGCACTTCCGGCCCCAACGTAGAATGTGTACCCATAATTAAATTTCTTGGAGATGGTATATATGCTGATGCATAAACATTGCAGCTTTTTCCAATTTTGGAACCAAAAAGTTGCAACAAAAAAATACGCCAACCATTAAAAAAAGGTAGAGAGAAGGGTTTAAATAAAAATAAGGAAGTAATACGCCAGATGAACCTATAAATCTTATCTGATTTAGGAATTGTATCTATATATTTAGGAATTTCCATTAAATACTCTTTAATGTTTTAATAAAATTATTTGCACAAGTTTCAATTTTAAATTTACTTTGATAAGTTTCAAAAGCTTTTACCCCTTTAAGCTTTAATTCTTCTTCTGTATAATTTAGCAAATCTGAAAGAACGTTTTTCAAACTTTCTTTTTCTTCTAAATTGGCAATCCATCCAGCACCACCTTCAATTATTTCGCTCCAGATATTAATATTTTTGGTAATTAAAACCGGTTTTTTACAGGCCATAGCCTCAACAATTGCAATACCAAAATTCTCCTGATGGCTTGGCAATAAATAAGCGTCACAATTATAAAATGCACCCCATTTGGCCTTATCTTTCAGCATACCGGTAAAATGTATTTTTTGATTATGTGAAGCTAACTTCATCATTTCCTTTGCATATTCAGTATCTAATGGTCCTGCAATCACTAAATCTGGCAGATTTGAATTTTTATCAGACAACTCATTGTATGCATTGATTAATAAATTTACACCTTTTTTTTCATCAATCCGACTTAGAAAAAGAAAATATTTCTTACTTTTTATTTGTGGACATTTATCGTAAAAAGCTTCCTTAAAACTTTCATTATTATCTGGTGGCGGCTGAATACCTAAACCAACATTTACTGTTTTTGCAGGTTTATAACCCGGAAAAGTTGTTGCTGCTAATCTCATTTCTTCATCGCATGTAAAAAAAATACCATCTGCATTATTGATACATTTTTTTTCTATTAATGCCCAAACAATTTCGTTACGCAATGCTTTTAACCTGCGTTCAGGAGCTTTCTGAAAATATGGATCTAACATACCATGAGGCATGATAATAACTTTTGGAACTTTTTTATTTTGCTTTTTCAGTGCTTTAATAGATTGGTATGATGCCAAATTGGGATATTGCCAAAGCCCATGAATTATCACATAATCAAAGTTTGAAACATTATCATTTAACCATTGTACTAATTTAGGTTGATATTGATAAGAAGTTTTTCCATAACCTATTTTATGTGTTACAAAATTATCATGTATTCCAAAATCATCATGTTCATCATCCAAACTAACAATTTCAACATTTATACCTTGTTCAATAAGATAAGGATTCAAATTCCGCAAAACCTGGCAAACACCTCCCAATTTTGGATTCATTGAAGTAATAACATGTAGAATTTTCATTCTTTAATTTATTTAGTAGTTTTGATTTGTAGTATATTATTAACTGCTGCTTTCACCATGTTATTCATAGTAAGTACTTCTTTCACATAACTTTTAGAACTTTCTCCCAATTCTTTTATTTTAATTGGTGAGATAGAATTTACTGTATCCAGAAAAGAATCCATAGAATCAAACGTGTATCCATTTACATTATTCTCAATATAATGGTATTCTACACATTGCAGTATATCTGCCGATCTTTTAAAAGTAAAGATTGGTTTACCATATGCCATTGCTTCTACAATAGACAAACCAACCCATCCTGGTTGAAAATAAATATCTGATATATCAAAAAGTTCATTTTTAAGATCTGAATCATAAACAGCTCCAAAATCAAAAACGTTTTTATAATTTGAAAAATCAGGTTTAAAATGTCCGTCACCAATTATTATGAATGCAAATTTTTCTTTATCTAAAGAATCGATACTTGATAGTAATAAATCGACTCTTCTGTGTGGATGGGTAAAGCGGGCACAAAAAATAAAGCATTTTTCCTGATGAATTTTGTATTTTACTTTTAATTCTTCTTTCGTTAAGGCCTTGTTATGATCTAAAATAGATTCTATATCAGATATGGTATTATTTAATGAAATCATTTCCTTTTTTGGAAATATTTTTTTCCATTGTTCCAATTCTTTATCTGTATAAAACCAAACACCGTCTGAAAAATAAATCATCCATTTTAATAATAGACTTGGTTTAGTTTCTTCAGCCATATATCTTTTAACAGAAATACCCTGCCCCCAAAGAATAATTTTTTTGCCATGAATTTTTTTTGTCAAAAGCAAAAGCCATGTACTTAAATGACCAAAATGTAACATTAAAACTAACAGATCGTATTTTTTACTAAAAAAATTATACAGCACAAAAGGTCCAAACTTGATATTACTTACATAACTATTTTTAAATGCACCTATTTTAAATTTATCTGATTCAATTTTTGCCGTTTTTTCATAACAAAAAACATCCAGGGAAATTTTTTCACTTAAAAGTTTAAAAAAGTCCTCTCTATAATGTGGTATAATCGGTTGTAGTATTAGAATCTTCATAATAGTTCAAAATCAATCATGTCTAATAATGTTTTGGAGTTCTTTGTAGAAACTTTTCGCACAAAGAATTTGTCTGAAGCTTTAATAAAATTAAAATCTTTTTCATCAAACCATTTACTCAATGAAGTGTCAATAATATGCATATTTGAAAAAGCACTTGTAGTTGGAATATAGGGTTCTGGCCCTTTATAAATGTTTGTATTTGAAAACCTTGAATTGAAAAAAATAGTATGAAAATATTTTTCATCTGAGGCTAAAGAGTACTGAAAATATTTTTTAAGGTTATCATTATCCTTAGAATATGTATCTATGTATTTTACAATATCAATATTTAATGCCCACCATGAGGAGCCATGAAAAATATCAATTCTATTTCCATTATTTTCTAAAACATAATTAGGTTTCTTAAATATCGTACTCCCCAAAATGTTTAATATCTTTCTTGAAAATCTTGTTACTTTTTTATTTATTAAGAAAAAATCAAAAAACAAATAATTACGCAGGCAGTAATTGTATTTTTTTGTATTTGCCTGAGTAATATTCATCCCTCTAATGAAATTCAGCTCTTTAAACTTTACAAAATAATTCCTTAATTCATCTTTACTTTTTATTGGATAATCAGATCCAGACATGAAAATGACTTTTAAATAGTCGGAATCATTAATATCATTTTGTATCAGGCATTTTTGAATCAAATTTAATGTAGCTTCAACTTGAGAAAATCCTCCCCAATACACATTGATGCGATTTTGGTCTTCCATGAAAAAGACATTATTTTTTGCTTTTAAAAGTTGATAAAAAGGATCTACATTGGCTTTCTTATCAATATGGACAAAAAAATCATTATTATCATCCAAAGCATTTATCATTCTCAATAAATTCTCCGGATCTTCGTGAGCCTGAATCAAATATGCTATTTTACTTGACTGCATATTATTTGTCTTTAAAAATATCTATAGGAAATGCGTCTAAAAGCTGCTGTTGCATTTTAGTAAATTCAGGAACTTCAGGAATATCTAATTTTAAAGCTTCTTCGATATCTTTCGCTATTACAAAATTTGTTCTTCCTGTGCTTAAATAATAATCTTCATATTTAAACAAATCATTTTTTTCGGTGTGCCCTAATAATATTGCTGGTATACCATAAGCTTCTGCAATGATGATTCCATGTAAAGAGGCACTTATCACCAACTTTGCAGAAACTATCTCATCAATAAAATGTTCCCACTTATTTGTTAATGTAGACAATACAGGATATTTGTTTGAATCATAATCCTGTGTTTTTTTCCAATGCGGTATAACTATGAACTCTTTTTTGGGATCTGCTATTTTAGGTTGGTAAAACATAGGTAAGAGAATTGCAGGATCACCATAAATTTCCGGTACCGTATATCCTATGCTTTGCAACATTCGTCTGGTATTAGGTCCTCTTACAGCTCTAATGTCTAATTTCACTTTTTCAGATGCAAACTTACCTACCACACTTTCATAAAGAAAACCGCTACCATATACAACCGCATCACCCGTTAGAAACTGGATTACTGAACCCAAAAAACTTACTCTAAAAGTACGCCTACTGCGTAGTGATTTTATTCCTTTGTGCTTAAGTAAAAAATCAAAAATAACTTTAGATAGCAAATCACCTACGTTGGGTTGTTTATCTGGCCCTAATCTTTCATCAAAAAACATAAGATTTACTCTGTAAGGCAAAACAGGTCTTTTTAATGAACCAAAAATAAACCATGGCCTTGCAAGCCTAATACCCCATTTTAAAAAATCGTTTTTCATCTTTAACATTAACATTATAATTATCTGTTTTAACAACTAATACTAACCAATACGCAAATACAGGAAGCCCAACCTGATCTAATAAAAAACCCTCAAAAATGGCGGCAAAAAACAACGCTGCAGTAATCATACAAAATAGCGGAACATATCTATTATTTGCTATTTTAGATGTTGCCAGCCTCTTTATATGTCCTATAATACTTCCCATCAAAAACAAAAAACCTAATATGCCTGAAGCTACTACTGCAAATAAATAACTGTTGGATGATGCCCCACTTTTTCCTATACCAAAAATTGGCAATTCTAAAGCCGCATCAGACATTGATTTCCATGTTCCTTCCCTCGTGTTTCCTCTACCTTCGTAATCTAGACTTGACATTGAAAAGTCTATATTTAATAATAATAAAATGAATAAAATGGATACTAAAATTAGCATTACTCGTGGAGCAAACCCTTTAGTTTTTATAAATAAATAAACCAAAAATGAGAATACAAATGAGATTATTGAATTTCTAGAACCTGAAAATATACAAACTGATATTGAAATAGAGAACATAAATAAGTAAAGCAATTTCAGTTTCCATCTTGAATATATTAGAAAATAAACAGAAAAAATGGCCGAAATACACGCTGCTACACCTGTAAAATTAGGGTGACTTGTAACTCCAAAAAGTCTTCCATTCCAAATTGTTGAAGGAAATAAAAAATAACATAAAAAATTAACAAGACTAAGGGCAAAGCCAGCAAAACAGACAAACAACACAGCATATTTTAATTCTAATCTCGAAACAATCTTTACAAAGTATAAAAATGTTATTATCGAAAATATCAGTCTGTAAAATAAATCATCAGAATACCCTCCGCTTAATATCATGATAATAAAAAAAATGAAAAAGAACATTGAATGCCTGTAATAACTTTGATATCTAAACTTATTATTATCCAACAGTAAAGAAATTATCATCATTAGAATTACTATATAAATAGAAACTTTTTGAACAAATGCTATGTAAAAAGGAACTTTATAAGTTAAGGCTTCACCCGAACCAGGATCACCACGAAAACTGGCTAAAAAGAAAATAATTCCTAATATATAATAAAATTTGAATTTTTTTAAATGCTTCATATTCAACTCGAACTTCTGATATTTTTATTGTTTCAATGAGAAACAATTCTTTATTCTACAGTTAAGGTAATGTTTTAGATCTATTATTTTTTGAAAATTTTAGGAAAATTCGTTAAAATTAATATTTTAACTTTTCTTTAAACAGATCTGAGTTTTGACCATCGTACATGTGTTCAAGTCTTGAATAGATACTACTTCCAGAATAATTTAATAACATATGTTTATAAATATTATCATCATTATCTTGGTTAAGAAGTTTTACAATCTTTTCGCCTATATCATCAACACTATATGGGTTTAAAATCTCTACTGTTTTAATATTTGGATAATATTCCGCTGGTCCTTTAAGATTGGTCATCGCTATATTACACCCGTAAAGAGCAGCATCCATCGCTACGATCCCTACTCCTTCATTTGTACTTGGAAGAGCAAAGACTTTTGCTTTTGAATATATTTCTTTTAATTCTTCATTAGACACAAATCCTAAGATTGTGATATTTGCTGCATTACCAATGGCTTGTTTAATTTTCAAGAATTGATTATCGCTACCTTTATTACCCGCAAGTACAAGTTTAAAACCATATTTTTTTGCAGCCTCAACTAATCGTATTACATTCTTTCTATCCTGATAAAGAGCACTTAAATGAAAACAAAAATTTTCTTTTTTTTCTAAAACTTCATAAATGTTTTTTGGTGCTTCTAAACCATAAGAAAGAGGAATAGTGAAGATTTTTTGAGGATTAATTCCAAAAGACTCTCTGTAAAATTTAGCTTCATGTTCGCTTCTGGCACACACTCCTTTTACTAATTGCAATGCCTTGCGAAGTGCATAATTATTGCTATATAATCTTAATTTATCAAAACCATTAAATGTAGCCCATTTATATATGAAATTTGATTTAGTAGAATCTATAATAGGTGATATATATATATTGGGATTTCTAGACAATAATGCCTTAATAAAGGTATGTATAGCAGTGTCATAACCATAAATATGAATTGCATCAAACGATTTCCAATCATAATGCTCCCAACCGTTTATCAAAACACATTCGTCGCCAAATTCATTCAAAATATTAAAAGTCGATAGTGCCTGGCTTCGAACACCATTAGATCTACCGGATAATACACCAAACTGATATAAAATAAAAGCAATTTTTCTTTTCTTCATATTCAAAAAATATTTTTTTTGAGTAATAGATCTACAATCTGGTCAGCGCCGTAAATAGTCATATGGTCATCATCAAACATATATGGTACTTTGTTTACGGCATCATAATGCTTAATTTTATTGTTTAAAAAAATATCAATATAGTTTTCTGAAGGAATTAGTTTTTTTAAATCATTATTTAATACTACTGATTCTTCATTTATATAACTTTTTCCGTGTTTTCCTTCTAAATTAAATGCAACAACTCTTGGATAGTCAATATTGTATTCTTCTCCCTGGCCAATAACAAAAACTTTTTTAATACCCATTTTTTTCAACATCTTTACCGTGGCATAAACATCCTTAACTAATTCTTCATTAGTCGCATACCCTGCTGAACTAGGATAATTTGTCCAATTACATGAAAGCACGATCACATCAATATTACTTTTATGTTCTACAATAAATTTATTAAATATACTTTTGAATTGTCCAGATGCTCTTTTCTCTCCGTGTGCATTGATCAAAGGGAAAGTCCCAACAACTGTATGCTCCATAAAATTAAATTTTGTACTATCTAACTTTTTCCTAAAGGAAAGAGAAAATTGACCAGCATGACTATCGCCCAACAATAAGATATTTTTCTTTTTTATGTTTAGACACAAACATTTTTTATAATTTATTTCACTAACATTATGACATACACCAGAATTAAATTGTTTTCTCCTGTTTTCATCATAATGATCTTTGTATTCCGAAAGTATTGTTGCGTCTTCCGAAAACAACTTTTTATTTGGAGTTAAAAAAACTCCGATCAAAGAGATAAGAATAACAAATGAAGCACCAATAAACATCTTTTTTAAAGAGATAAGTTTGGACTTTTTTTCAACTAGTTCATAAGATATGGTAGCTAACAATAAAGACACAACTATTAATAACACTGTTACCTCAACACCTTTGTAATCAAAGTAGTTTGCTATAACATATATGGGCCAATGCCATAAATACCAAGAATAAGAAATATTTCCTATATACTGAATGACTGAATTTTTATAAATACCATACTCTTTGTTGAGAGCAATTACAAAAAAAGAAGCAATTACAGGAAAAAGGGTTAAGCCAGAAGGCCATGCATAAGTTTCATTAAAACAAACAATACTAATTCCTATAACAATAATGCTGAAAGAAATTATGACATTTTTAAAAAAATCTGATATTTTATTTTCAAAAAAATCTTTATATAGAAATGCTATACCTCCAAACATCATTTCCCAAGCCCTGTGAGTAAATGAAAAAAAGCTGATTTTACTATAAGACGATGGAAAAAAATTATTAAAAACAATTACTAAAAGGAAAGAGAACAAAGTAATACCCAGAAATATAGCATTAAATTTATTTCTACTTTTAAGATAAAACTTTTTTAGCAGCACTAAAAAAAGTGGATAAATTATATAAAATTGCCATTCTACAGAAAGTGACCAGGTATGCAATAAGATATTAGATTGTGAAGAGGCATCAAAATAATCTGAATTAAATAAGTAATAATAATTTGATAAAAATAAACCTGAAAAAAATGTGTATACCGAAACTTGTTTTAAATCTACAGGAAAGTAAAGAAAAAATGTAATTATTAAAACACACATCATCATAAATGTGAGTGCAGGAACAATTCTTTCAAAACGCCTTATATAAAATTCTTTAATAGAGAAAAAATCTTTATCAAAACCTTTTAAAATTATACTCGTCATAAGAAAACCGCTTATAACGAAAAAAATATCAACCCCAATAAAACCACCTTCAAAAAACGGTATTTTATAATGAAAAAATACCACTATAAAAACTGCTAATGCTCTCAGGAAGCCAATATCATATCTAAATCTCATTTAAGTTTTTTATTTACTTTATTCAATCAGGTTATAGTATAAAAACATACTATACATGACTTTCAAATCGGTTTTATAAATCGTCTTATTTCTTAAGCCTTATTAGTGAATTTTGGTAATACACTAAATGGAGCTACTCCAATAAGTTTGTCCTGAATTGTTTTTAAATCTGCGTTAATATTGGCCTTATCAAAATTTCTTCTCACATTTTCTATTTCACTTTCTACATCAAACGAATCACTCTCTTTTAGAGGAAATGGTTGATATTCATCAATACCTACAGAAGAAAAATAGTCTAAGAATTTGATGTTTTCACCGTGCCATTTTATTTTTGGATATTCATACCACAAAGCTGGAATATTATATGCATGTGCTACAATTACACCATGAAGAGATGAAGAAATGATAGTTTCACAGCTTGCAAAATCATCAAGTATAGATTCTACATCACCTATTAGATTTATCACCTTTATACCAAATTTATCTTCAAAATTAGCAAAATGCTCAAATTGAGTGTGGTGAGGAACTAGTCCTAATCTATATTTTTTTGTTAAAGTGACAGGATATATTAATGGCAAAAGCAAAGCCGGATCACCAAAAACGTCAGGATAATTATATCCTAATTCTTTTAATCTGGCCTGTGTATACTTGCCTCTTACCGCTAAGAATGTCCCGTTATCAATTTTTTCGTTTGCAAATAGAATACCGCTTCCCCAAACTATTCTTTTTCCGCTCCCCCAGCCAATTATACTGCCGACAGATATGATGTATTTACCATTTAAGAATAATGTCTTTGCAACAGATTTAAAAATATCTATACTGTGATATTTATAAATAACTGCTTTAATAAAAGCAAGGATTAATTTAATTGAACTTCTTGGTATTGGTATTTGATAAATTTCTTTGCCCGAAAGCTTTTGTATAATATAAGGTCCTAACTCATCTCCAAAATTTCCAAATTTTCCTTTTTTATTAAACCAGTATAAATAAATTTTACCCATTTTTATTTTAATATTTTTTTTAAGTATTACAACAATTTGAATTCTTCTTCGAATTCTTCTTTAAATTTTTTAACTAATGATATTATAAATTTCATTTCCTCACGAAGAGTTTCTTTACAGGTGCACCAAAAAGATCTTTCTCAAATTTATTCATACTGAATATCCAGAAAAATGGTATGTAGACAGCACTAAAAAGTACTATTGCCACTAACAAATCTGTAATTGATTTGATTATGAAAAATGTAGACAAATAATATACAATGCCTCCTAATATAAAAGGCACAACAGACATTTTAGCAATTTCTTTCCAAAAGAAAGGGATATCTATTTTTTGCTTTTTATAATAATAAATGTTCATTATTACTATTTGTCCTAAAAACAAACCTGATGCAATTCCTATTGCTACACCAATTCCTCCATATTTTTTCGCTAGCAAAAATTGAACTGCGAGACTACAAAGTGCAATCCATATGTAAAGCAAAGATCTGAATTTCATTTGATTTCGGGCTTGCAAAATAGTAATTCCAACTGTTTGTATTAATGGAACTGTCAAGGGAATAAAAAAGAATAATGCCATTATGTAAGCATCACTATAGCTTTTACCAGCCCACAAAACAACAAATTGCTGTCCGAAAATAATGAACCCCGCCAAAACAAATGAAATAATAATAAACTGGATCCTTCCCGTCTTTATGAACAAATCTGAAATGGTTTTTTCAGACTGTCCTTCGGTAATCATTTTTGTGATTTTAGGCAGAAATACATTGGCAATCGAAGCAGAGAAACTCATGTACATGTTTTGCAAAGAAATAGCTATCGAAAAAATAGCAATAGCGGCTGTACCCACATACATACCTAATATAAATTGTCCTGTACCCCAATAAATACGATCCATTATCATACTTAAAAAGATATAAAATGAATACAAGGCAACTTCTCTTAAGAAACTCCAGTCAATTTTATGGAAGTATATTTTTATTTTTATTTTTATTTTATATCTGCAATAAAAATAATTAACCAACAATGTCATTAAATTAAATACAGTCGTGACAATTACAATAGCTATTGCCTTATAACCAATATTTAACAATAATATCATAACAAGAGTGTTAAGTATTATTCTGACAATCTGTATAATTCTTTGAAAAATGAAATCTTCATAAGCAGTAATAATTGCGCCGAAAATGCTTAATGGAAACGTAAAAGCTATATTAAATACCATCAAAAGCATCATAATTTTAGCCTTTCCCAGTTCCTCAATTGTCATTGTTTTACCAAACATAGAATCTACATTATAGTACAAACACAAACCTGCAATAAAAGCAATTACCCCAATAATTGAATATAGCATTATAAACATCCCAAACATAGAAAATTGCTCATCTAACTTACCCTGAGCTCTAAATTTGGATGTATATCTTATAATAGCATTTCCAAATCCAAAGTCAAGTATTGTTAAATAAGCTATAACGGAGGCTACTAATGAATATAAGCCATATTCACTCTGCCCCATCATACGAAGCATAAATGGAGTATATGCCAGACCTACTATATTATTTAGTATTAGTACAACGTATGATAATAGTGCACCAACCTTTAATTGATTTACTGCCATAGATAAAAACCGAACATTAACACAAATTCTTAATAAAACACTTTTTCGGTAATTATACTATTCAAAATAGTTTAACGTTCTATAGCCACCATCTTTTAAATATTGGTCTTTTTGCATTAATTTTAAATCACTTTTCATCATGTCCTTAACTAATGCTTGTAAATCATATTTACATTCCCATCCTAATTTTGTTTTTGCCTTTGTTGGGTCACCAATTAACAAATCAACTTCAGTTGGTCTGAAATATTTAGGATCAACAGCAAGGACTTCTTTTCCAATTTCTACTTGAAATTCCGGATTGCTGCAAGATTTCACATATCCTTTTTCATCAACTCCTTCACCTTTAAACTCAAGTTCGATACCTGCTTCGGCAAAACTCATACGAACAAAATCTCTAACTGCCGTAGTTTTTCCGGTTGCAATAACCCAATCTTCTGGTTCATCAGCCTGTAAAATCATCCACATCATGCGAACATAATCTTTTGCGTGTCCCCAATCTCTTTTAGCATCTAAATTTCCTAAATACAATTTATCTTGCAATCCTAGTGCAATTCTTGAAGCTGCTCTTGTAATTTTTCTTGTTACAAAAGTTTCTCCACGAATTGGAGATTCATGATTGAATAAAATACCATTACAGGCATACATTCCGTAAGCTTCTCTGTAATTTACTGTTATCCAAAAGGCATACATTTTAGCTACTGCATAAGGTGAGCGCGGATAAAAAGGTGTTTTTTCAGATTGCGGCACTTCCTGAACTTTTCCGTACAATTCAGATGTTGATGCCTGATAGATACGAACTTTTTTTTCTAGTCCTAACAATCGGACAGCATCCAGAATACGTAAGGTACCCAATCCATCTGCATTACCAGTGTATTCTGGCGTTTCAAAAGAAACTGCCACGTGACTCATAGCTGCTAAATTGTAAATTTCATCTGGCTGGATTTCTTTGATTAAACGAATTAAATTCGTACTATCTGTCATATCACCATAATGCAAATAAAAATTACGGTGATCTACATGAGGATCTTGATATAAATGATCAATTCTGTCTGTATTAAACAGTGAAGACCTTCTTTTTAAACCATGAACTTTATATCCTTTTTTAAGTAAAAATTCACTTAAATAAGCGCCATCCTGTCCTGTTACTCCTGTAATAAATGCTACTTTCATATTTTTTTATGTATCGAAGATCCTAAAGATCTATCTAATCTATTATAATTTTACTTGTTTAAAATTTTCTGTGTTTTTTAAAAACCAATTGTATGTTTTTTGAATTCCATCTTTTAATTCAATCTGGTGTTTCCATCCCAAATCATGCATTTTAGATACATCCATTAATTTTCTTGGCGTACCGTCTGGTTTGCTTGAGTCCCAAATAATTTCACCCTGATGCCCTGTAATTTCCTGAATGGTTTCTGCTAATTCTTTAATTGTTAAATCTACACCAGTTCCCACATTATATAAATAATCAGGTAATTTATTTTCTAAAGCAAAAACCACTGCCTGGGCCATATCATCTA
Source organism: Flavobacteriaceae bacterium CRH (assembly GCA_001507425.1). GTDB lineage: Bacteria > Bacteroidota > Bacteroidia > Flavobacteriales > Flavobacteriaceae > Flavobacterium. The sequence goes on along the minus strand of LMAJ01000010.1, from coordinate 93,464 downwards.
CAAAGAGGAATTCGCGCATAGGCAAGCCACTTCCCCATAGTGTTACGGGAGCATGATTATTTTCTTTTGCTTCATGAAATTTTCGAATCATAGCAGGTAAAACGTGCGATGTATTTAGATCAAAATTATCATCTGTTCCGTATAAATTGGTCGGCATCAGACTTACATAATCTTTTCCAAATTGGTTTCTAATTGCCTGACAGGTTTTTACTCCTGTAATTTTAGCAATAGCATACCATTCGTTTGTTGGTTCAAGCGTATCTGTCAGCAAATATTCTTCCTTTAAAGGCTGGGGAGCTAATTTTGGATAAATACAAGAACTTCCGAGAAAAATAAATTTGTCGACACCAGCTTGTAAAGCAGAATCAATTAAATTATTCTGAATTTGCATATTTTCCATAATAAATTGATACGGAAAATCATTATTGGCTAAAATTCCACCAACACGTGCAGCAGCATCTATAATAACTTCGGGATTTTCTTTTGCGATAAAATCACGTACAGCTTGTTGATTTCTAAGATCTAATTCCTTGCTGGAAACACCTATTAAATTACTAAATCCTTTATCAGATAATGTTCTCCAAATGGCACTACCCACCATTCCTTTATGACCTGCAATGTAAATCTTAGCATTTTTATCCATATTCTATTTTAAAAATTATTTGGCTATTGCCATTTCTCTAAAAACTACTTCTTTACGCAAACCGCTGCTGGAAAAACGATGATCTCGTACATTATAAAATAATTCGATACCTTTTTCTTCACAATAAGTACGTCCGGTAAAATCTTTTTCTTTATACTCATCGCCTAAAATGCGAACATCAATTTTAAAAGATCTTAAAATATCATTTAAATCCTGTTCGGTAGCATAAGGAACTATTTCATCTACAAATTTGCATCCTTTAAGTTGAATATATCTTTCAACTACAGTTTGTGTCGGCCTGTTTTTTTCAGGGCGGTCTAATGTTGGGTCTGTTTGTAAACCAACTATTAAATAATCGCATTGTTGCTTTGCCTCTTCTAACATTTTAATGTGACCGGCATGCAATAAATCAAAAGCACTAAAGGTGATTCCTACTTTCATAATTTTACATTTTTAAATTAATACGTTTTTAATTATATAACTTCTATGTACAGCTTCGCTATTCCAACTCCCATTTACGATGAGTTAGAAAATTGTAAGAAAGGCACAAAAAAAAAGACATTCTTTAAATTATATATGTCAATTTATTAGAAATCAAAATAATAATTCAATTCTTAGACTAATATACGCATTATTTTCTTGCAAAAATAACACGATAAAATTGTTACATAAAATCAAAAAGAAAGAATTACCCTATTTTGACATAATTAAAACGTAATAATTTTATTTGTGTTAATAATATGCCAATAAAAAAACGCTATCTGTAAAAATTAACCTATTCTTACAAACTAAAAAAAAATAAAAAAATTATAAATACATATATTTATATTTAAAATAAAAAGCGGAAATCTTAAAAATGAAATTTATAGCACTTATTTTCTTCCTGGTTTTTACCTCGACTTATGCTCAACTGAAAGGTTGTACTGATATTTTATCAAAAAACATCACCAATTCAGCAACAATAAATGACGGAAGTTGCGTGTATAAAAAAATTAAAATAAAATCTGACTATTCCATTAAAATAGACAACACTATTAAAGAAACTTCGGGATTAGTATCTTTTGCTAATCTATTATGGACACATAACGATGATCACGACAAAACAATATATGGTTTAGATTCTCTTGGGAAAATTCAAAAAAAAATCATTTTGAATACTGTAACTAATCACGACTGGGAAGAAATAGCACAAGACAGTTCATACTTATATATTGGAGATTTTGGAAATAATTACTCTGGAAACAGAACTAATCTGCAAATTTTAAAAATCGAAAAAGAATCATTTTTAGAAGGAAATCCCAAAATAGAGAATATTTCCTTTGCCTATTCTGATCAGACTGATTTCAATTTAAGAAAACCAAACACAACTAATTTTGATTGTGAGGCTTTTATAGTTTCAAAAGACAGTATTTATTTGTTTACCAAACAATGGCAATCATCAAAAACGAATATTTATGCATTATCTAAACAATCTGGAAATCATGTTGCAAAACTCAAAGATTCTCTTGATGTAAAAGGGCTGGTAACGGGCGCTGCTTATCTGGAAGATAAAAGGCTTATTGCACTTTGCGGTTATTCAAAAATTGGAAAACCATTTATATATCTTTTATACGATTTTAACAATCATGATTTTCTCTCCGGAAATAAAAGAAAGATTGATCTTCAGCTTTCTTTTCATCAAATAGAAGGAATAGCGACAAAAGACGGTTTGCATTATTACTTAACCAATGAATCTTTGGTTCGGAAACCTCTTTTGAATGTTCCGCAACAAATTCATCGTTTTGACTTAAGTTCTGTATTGAATTCTTATCTCCATAAATAATTCGCAAATCGCAATATAATAGTTTACTTTTGCAAAAAGTTCTGTTTTAAAACATTCATAACTTATAATTTATAACTTATAATTTACAAAGTGAATTACCTATCTGTAGAAAACATATCGAAGTCGTTTGGTGAAAAAACATTGTTCGACAACATATCATTCGGAATTAATAAAGACCAAAAAATCGCTTTTATTGCCAAAAATGGTTCTGGTAAAACAACCATAATGAGCATTATTAATGGTTTAGACGAACCAGATACAGGACAAGTAGTTCTAAGAAAAGGTATTAAAATGGCTTTTCTTTCTCAAAATAACAATTTGCAAGACGAATTGACTATTGAAGAAAGTATTTTCGCTTCAGACAATGAAACCCTAAAGGTTATTGAAAAATATGAAAAAGCATTAGAAAATCCTGATGACGAAGAAGCTTACCAAAAAGCTTTTGACGGAATGGACCAACATAATGCCTGGGATTTTGAAACGCAATACAAGCAAATTCTATTCAAATTAAAACTGGAAGATTTTAAGCTTAAAGTGAAAAACCTTTCGGGTGGACAAAAAAAACGTCTTTCGTTAGCTATTATTCTAATCAATCGTCCTGATTTATTGATTCTGGATGAGCCAACCAACCACTTAGATCTTGAAATGATTGAATGGTTAGAAAGCTATTTTGCCAAAGAAAACATTACATTGTTTATGGTAACGCACGACCGTTTCTTTCTAGAACGTGTTTGTAATGAAATTATCGAACTTGACAACGGAAAATTATATCAATATAAAGGAAACTACTCTTATTATTTAGAGAAAAAAGAAGAGCGCATTACCTCAGAAAATGCCAGCGTTGACAAAGCAAAAAACTTATTCGTAAAAGAATTAGAATGGATGCGCCGTCAGCCAAAAGCAAGAACTACTAAATCGAAGTCGCGTCAGGATGATTTTTATTTAATTAAAGAAAAAGCACAAAGCCGCCGTATGGAAAACAAAGTTGAACTTGAAATCAACATGGAGCGTATGGGAAGCAAGATTATCGAGCTTCACAAAATCTCTAAAAAATTTAAAGACCATGTTATTCTGGATAATTTTAGTTTTGATTTTCAGCGTGGAGAGCGCATCGGAATTATTGGAAAAAACGGAACCGGGAAATCTACTTTTTTAAATCTTTTAACCGGAACGCTTCCTTTAGATAGCGGACGTGTTGTAAAAGGTGAAACTATTAAAATTGGTTATTACACACAATCGGGAATTAATCCAAAACCAGGACAACGGGTTATTGATATTATTAAAGAATACGGAGAATTTATTCCGCTTGCTAAAGGCAGAATGATTTCGGCTTCGCAATTGTTGGAGCGTTTTCTTTTTGATGCGAAAAAACAATATGATTTTGTCGAAAAATTAAGTGGTGGAGAATTGAAACGTTTGTATTTATGTACAGTTTTAATTCAGAATCCGAACTTTTTGATTCTGGATGAGCCAACAAATGATTTAGACATTGTAACGTTAAACGTTTTGGAGAGTTTTCTTTTAGATTATCCTGGATGTTTATTGGTAGTTTCTCACGACCGTTATTTTATGGATAAAATTGTCGATCACTTATTTGTATTCAGAGGAAATGGTGAAATAGAAAATTTCCCTGGAAATTATTCTGATTTCAGAGCTTATGAAGATAGTGCCGATGTTGCTCAAAAAGAAGAAAACAAAGCGGAGAAGAAAGATTGGAAACAAAATAACCCGACTGGAAACCTAACTTTCAACGAACAAAAAGAATATCAAAAACTCGAAAGAGAAATTAAAGATTTAGAAATAGACAAAACTAAAATCGAACAATTATTCTCTGAAGGAAAAGTAGCCGATGCTGATATTGAGAAAAAAGCAAACGAATTGCAAAATATTATTAATAAAATAGACCAAAAAGAAGAACGCTGGTTTGAGCTTTCTGCTAAGATTGAGGGATAAATTATTTCAAGAGATTCACAAAAAAAACGCAGAGTTGCACTAAATATTTGTGAATCTTTGCGTTTTTTCTTTGTGAACCTCTTTGAAACAAAAAAATTATACAATTATATTACATTTGTACTTCAATAAAAACACCCCATTTCATGAAACATTTATTTTCTGCCTTATTAGCAATGACACTTTTGATTTCTTGTTCTTCCAGCGACAAAGAACCACAAAAAACAGATTACACTGTTGAAAACGAAAAAGAAATAACAGATTATATTGCCAAAAATGACTTAACCGCACAAAGAAGCGATTCAGGTTTGTATTACATCATTAATGAAGAAGGAACAGGTGAAAAACCAACTTCAACATCTAATGTAACAGTTGCTTATAAAGGATATTATACAAGCGGAAAAGTATTTGACGAAAGTAAACCAGAAGGTATTTCTTTTGGATTAAACCAGGTTATACAAGGCTGGACAGAAGGTATTCCTTATTTTAAAGTTGGGGGAAGCGGAGTTCTTTTAGTTCCATCGCATTTAGGTTACGGACCTTATGATTACAGAGGTATTCCCGGAGGATCTGTTCTTATTTTTGAGGTTAAATTAATTTCTGTTAATTAGTTTATAAACAAACTTATTATTAAATCCCAATATTCAGTTTAAAACTGAATATTGGGATTTTTTTATTTAATAATCAGAAAAACATCTAAAAAATGAAAGAATGTTAAATTCAGTATGTAAGAATTTGGAATAATTATATAAATATAAACAAAGTGGTTTAACGAGATTTGTATATGTGAAAACGAATTCACAATTAAACAAACATACAAATGGAAAATTTACATAACCCGGACAATAATCAACGTAAAATGCTAACAGGAATGTTTTCAGATCGTGAAAGCACAGAAAGAGCTTACGAAACATTAAGTGAAAGAGGATATACAAAAGATGAAATCAATCTTATTATGTCTGACGATACCAGAAAAAAACATTATTCAGACAAAGATGATCATTCTGAATTAGGAACTAAAGCTGCTGAAACGGCTGGAACAGGTTCTGCAATTGGAGGAACAATTGGTGCTATTGTAGGTGTTATTGCCGCTTTAGGAACAAGTCTTGTTATTCCTGGATTAGGATTAATTATTGCAGGTCCACTTGCTGCAGGATTAGCAGGCGCAGGTGCAGGAGGAATTACAGGAGGTTTAATTGGTGCTTTAGTAGGATCTGGAATTCCTGAAGAAAGAGCTAAAGTTTACGAATCAGGTATTAAAGACGGTCACGTTGTATTAGGAGTTCATACTCGTAATGATGAAGATGCTGAATATTTTGAAAGAGAATGGAAATCAAATAAAGGAGAAAACGTTTATCGCTAATCTATTTATTTTCCAAAAGAAAAACCACAACAAAATTTATTTCTGTTGTGGTTTTTTATTTTAATAAGTTTTATGAAACTAATTCTACCAGGGAATCGGATTATAATCTTTCAGGAATTTTCCGCACCAGTGTTTTCCTGTATTTATTCCATCAAATAATGGGTCCATAACACGTGCGGCGCCATCTACAATATCTAGCGGCGGTTGAAAATCTTCTAATTCTTGTTTTTTCTTCGCCAATTCAGCAGGATCTTCATCAGTAACCCAACCTGTATCGACCGCATTCATAAAAATACCATGTTTTGCCAAAGTCCCGGATGAAGTATGCGTTAACATATTCAAGGCAGCTTTTGCCATATTCGTGTGCGGATGACGATCTTCTTTAAAAAAACGATGAAACTTCCCTTCCATTGCAGAAACATTTATAATATGTTTTTGTCCCGTATTATCTTTCTTCATTACTTCCGAAAGTCGGTTGCATAGTACAAAAGGCGCAACAGAATTCACCAATTGTACTTCAATCATTTCTGTGGTTTCAATTTGGCCTAAACGCAAACGCCAACTGTTTGTTTTTCGCAAATCGACTTGCTGTAAATCGGCATCGAGTTCTCCTTCCGGAAAAACTTCATTGGCAACTAAAGCATTATCAAAAGAATAAGGAATTTGAGATAATTGGGCCGAAGCACGCAAACCAATTCCGGGTTCAGGACCATGCCAGGTAACCGGCATATTTTCATTTGAAGAAGCTCCGGTTGTCAGGATTTTCAATTCATCAAGACAATTAATATGATCTAACAATAATTCCTGTGCTTGTTTTGGCAAAGAACTTATTGGTAATTCTTCATTCTCCATTAAATGGGAATAAAATCCGGCAGGTCGCCTAACGGTTTGTGCCGCATTATTAATCAGAATATCAAGTCGTTCGTATTTTTGCTCAATAAAATTGCAAAAAATCTCCACACTCGGAATATGTCTTAAATCTAAACCGTGAATTTTTAAGCGATGTCCCCACTCCATAAAATCATCTTCTTTAGCAAAACGCAAAGCAGAATCTACCGGAAAACGGGTTGTAGCAATGACCGTTGCGCCACCGCGCAAAAGCATCAATGTTATGTGATAACCAATTTTTAAACGAGAACCTGTAATAATAGCAATTTGTCCTTTTACATCTGCTGTCTGAAAACGTTTGGCGTAATTAAAATCGCCACAATCGGTACACATCGTATCGTAAAAGTGATGCATTTTAGTAAATTCAGTTTTACAGACATAACAATTTCTGGGCGTTTCAAGTTCTAATTGCTCTTTATGAGCAAGATCATTAAATCCTAATAATTTAGGAGCAACAAATATGCTTGCTTCTCGCGCATGACGAATTCCGGTTTCTTTACGTGCGGTTTTGTCTTTCTTCTCTTTTTTGCGTTTTGCCGCTTGTAATCCGTCTTTAATTCTTCTGGAAAACTCACCTCTGTCAGGTCTTGAAAACATTCCTGCTTCTTTGATCAAAGCGATTCGCTGTTCTTTCGGAATATCAAAAATTTGATTTGTATCAGAATTTAATTGTGCCAAAACAGCAATGCATCGATTAATTTCTTCTGAGGTTATAACACTTTGTTCCACTTCTTCCTTCAACATTATAAAAACGTATTACTATTAACTTAATGCGCAAATATAGTCTTTTTAAAAATCGAAAGTTCAAGTCAAAAGTCTTAGGAATACAAGTAATACTTTCAACTTTGGACTTTGGACTTTATGATATTCAGACTTTCTACTTTTTTGTATCTTCGCGCCTATATGTAATTATCTCTATGCTATTTCAAATAAAATCATATTTAAAATTCCTTTGGAACTCCAAAAACGAACATGCCGTACATTCTCCTTTTGTCTTTAATTTATTGACGAAGAGTTTTTATGATAAAAGTCAAAAAGCAGAATATTCAATTCTGAAAAATTACAGAAAATCTCTTTTAGAAAATAAAAATTTCATAGAAGTAACTGATTTTGGTGCAGGTTCAAAAGTTTTTAAATCGAATAAAAGGCAAATTTCAAAGATTGCACAAACAGCAGGGATTTCTCCAAAACGTGCTGAATTACTATTTAGGGTTACCAATTATTTTAAGCCTTCAACTATTTTAGAAATTGGAACTTCTTTGGGTTTGGCCACTTCTGCCCTGGCTTTGGGAAATACAAAAGCAAAAGTAATTACATTAGAAGGTTGCCCGCAAACGGCAAAACAAGCTCAATTACAATTGCAAAAATTCAATTACAATGAAGTAGAAAATGTCATCAGCGAATTTGAATCTTTTTTAATTTCTGAAAATCTAAAATCTAAAATCTACAATCTAATATATTTCGACGGCAATCATTCTAAAAAAGCAACTTTGGCCTATTTTGATCTTTTATTGCCAACCATCGACAATGATTCAGTTTGGATTTTTGATGATATTCATTGGTCTTCAGAAATGGAAGAAGCTTGGGAAGTTATTAAAAACCACCCAAAAGTTACTGTTACCATAGATACTTTTCAGTGGGGATTTGTTTTCTTCAGACGTGAACAGGAAAAAGAGCATTTTGTAATTAGAGCTTAATTCACAAATACATCTTCAGGAATTCCTTTTTTAAACAACTCCTCATATTCAAGCATATCATCCGAATCCTTTATAGGATAATTAAAAAGAAGATAACTGTTTTCAGGCAAACTATCTTCATAAATTACCAAATAACTAATAGTTGTATCTGGTTTTGTTTCTGGAATTTCAACAAAACTATTTTCAGTAAAACTATTTGATATCAATTCATCATCAGCTACATAATTAAATTCAACTTTACCTGTTTGTCCCCTTCCTCTTCCTGAATGATAATAGGTTATTTTACCTTCAGCTAAAGCATAATTTTCTTTAATTCTTATAACAAAATGAGTTTGAATCAAAGCTCCAAAAAACATTATAACAGCAATTAATAAAAAAACAAAAATACCAAGTAAGGTTGGAAATTTAAAAGTTGAAAATCCTTCAAAAAAATAGCATAAACGAAAAAGTACTAACGTAACTAATAAAAATATTATAATTTTAAAAAAAATATTTAAATCTAAAAAAAACTCCATATCCACTATTTTAAAATACTAAAGTAAAATTATTTTATAATGATTATCAAAAACAACCATAAAAAAAAATGACAACCATTTCTGATTGTCATTTTCAAAATCTAATTTAAAATAATTTAACCTTATTTTTTAGCTTCTTTATTCTCTTCAGATTTAGCTCCCATTCTGTTTACAGTATACATTGGAGCAAATTTGATTTTTAAACCTGCAATTTTTCTGTTATCTTCAGATGAAAGACCTTCTTTTTCAACCGTATTTTTACGACTGTCAAGTGCTTCATACATTAATTTAATTTCATCCCAGTCTTCACGAGAATAACTGTCTTTATTATTTTCTACAGTATGTACAAATTGTTGATAAACACTATGAATATTTTGAGCATTTACCCAAGAAAAACTCATATCATCACCAATTTTTCCTTCACCAAACAAAGCATTACGCAATTGTTGTTTAGGGGTTACCGGCGGAGCAAGGGTTGCTGCCATACTATTTTTAAATTCTTCGTATTTAATTTTACTAGTATTTATTTTTTCAGTTTCGGCTGTATTGTCTTTAAGATCTGCAAGCGCCAATTGAGCATTTGCTTCTCTTCTGGCATATTCAGCTTCAACATCTTTCCAATCTGCTTTTAACTCGTCAGCTTTCACATTTTTTACTGAATCAACGTACGTTACGTATGCATCGATAGTTTTTTTAGCTTGTTCTTGTTTTTCGTCTTTACATGATGTAAAACTTAGTGCAATTAATGCAATACCTGATAAAATTTGTATGTTTTTCATAATCTTGATTTTAAAGTTATAAGGCAAATATAGTTAAAAAATCGAATAATTATAAATAATAATTAAAAATTTAATACTTAAAATAAAAATAATTTAATAAAAATTAAAAAATATGATAATCATATAAAAACATAATAAAATCATATAACATGTTTTTATTTGAATTAGAATATACTTTTTAAAGTGATAATTATTTCTGCAGAAACGAATATCTCAATTGTTGGTTCTTGTAACAAAAATCAATTAAACACTACTTATTAAATTATTGAAAAGTGTTTTGTACTTTTAAATCCAAAATTGTAAAACGAAATGGCAAATCCATTAATTAAAATAACTGACATAAAACGAAATTTTGTACTTGGTAATGAAATCGTTTATGTTTTAAAAGGAATTAATTTAGAAATCAACAAAGGCGAATATGTAGCTTTAATGGGACCTTCAGGATCCGGAAAATCGACTTTAATGAATTTACTTGGTTGTTTAGACACACCTACTTCCGGACATTATGTTTTAAACGGAAAAGATGTCAGCCAAATGAAAGATGATGAATTGGCCGGAATTCGAAACAAAGAAATTGGTTTTGTTTTTCAAACTTTTAATCTTTTGCCAAGAACTACCGCTTTAGATAATGTAGCATTGCCTATGATTTATGCGGGATATTCGAAATCAGAACGTACTAAACGAGCTGAAGAAGTTTTGACACAAGTAAATCTGTCAGACAGAATGGATCATCAACCCAATCAGCTTTCTGGAGGACAACGCCAGCGTGTGGCAATTGCCCGTGCATTGGTTAACAAACCTTCTATTATTCTTGCCGATGAACCAACAGGAAACTTAGACAGTAAAACGTCTGTAGAAATCATGAAGCTTTTCGGAGATATTCATGCACAGGGAAATACTGTAATTCTTGTTACTCACGAAGAAGATATTGCCGCTTATGCGCATAGAGTAATTCGTTTGCGTGACGGTTTAATTGAAAGTGACACTACTAAATAATTTTTGATTTTAGAGTTTAGAGTTTCGATTAATCTAAAATCTAAAATCCTAACTCTAAAATCTAAACATGCGTTTACTTTATTTTTTATTTATTCTTCTAACTTTTGTTTCTTGTAAAAATGAGACAGATAATAAAAAATCTAATCCTCTTCCTCCTCCACCAAAAGCACCTAAAATCGAAATAAAATGGTTGACTGAAAATCAGGTTAAAATAAAACCCAAATGTCATTTATCTTATATAAAAGGTTTTGAGTGTGATTCGGTTATCGGAATTGATTATATTGGATTTTCTGGCGAACATTTCTATTTTCCAATCAATGAAAAAGGACAGTATATAAGCACCATTCAAAAAAAACAAAAACTTAATAAAGAACAGATTTCTAAATTAAATTCGATTTTCAATAATAAAAAAATGTTTGAGAATCCAAACATTGCAAATTGTTACGAACCACGACTTGGATTTGTTTACTTTAAAAACAATGAAGTAATATGTCAGACAATAGTTTGTATAGGTTGCTCGCGATTTCAATCATCTGCAGAAACTGCTGGATTAAATGGAGACTTTAACAAAAAAGCTGCGTTAGAATTAAAAAAACTGAATCATCAACTAGATTTCAAAGAAAACTAAAAAACTCTCAATATCTTAGAATCTTAGAAACTTTAGCATCTTAAAAAAATGAAAGTATATACCAAAACAGGCGACAAAGGAACAACGGCTCTTTTTGGAGGCACACGTGTTCCTAAAGATCATATCAGAATTGACAGTTACGGAACTGTTGATGAACTAAACTCTTATATAGGATTAATTCGCGATCAGGAAATCGATTCGCATTATAAAGATATTCTAATCGAAATTCAGGATCGTCTTTTTACTGTCGGTGCTATTTTGGCAACTCCGGCAGAAAAAGAAGTTTTAAAAAATGGAGAACTTCGGTTAAAAAACCTCGGAATAATTGACACCGATATCGAATTACTCGAAAACGAAATAGATAAAATGGAAGAAAGCCTACCGCAAATGACTCATTTTGTTTTGCCAGGAGGTCACCCAACCGTGTCACATTGTCATATTGCACGTTGTATTTGCCGTCGCGCAGAGCGTTTGGCAGTACATTTAAGCCACAATGAACACGTTCCTGAAATCGCAATTATGTACTTAAACCGACTTTCTGACTACCTTTTTGTCTTGGCACGGAAGTTGTCCTCAGACTTAAAAGCGGATGAAGTGAAATGGATTCCCAGAAAATAAATTTTCTGCAAATTCCAATTTTTTGAAATCCCAAATTCCAAAGAAAACTAAAAAATTCTTAGAGTTTAAAATAATATAAAAAATTCCAATATTAGAGATTTTTAGTTCCTTTTTTGGAATTTGGAATTTAAAAATCGGGATTTAACAAGGGACGTTCTTAAATTTTCTTAAAATAAATCAAAATTTACTTGTCTTTTTCAGTAAAAAATTTATTTTTGCACAAACTAAACAGATAACAGATGTATTGGACATTAGAATTAGCATCTTATTTAAGTGATGCGCCATGGCCTGCTAACAAAGACGAACTTATTGACTACGCTATTAGAGCTGGTGCTCCTTTAGAAGTAGTAGAAAACCTTCAGTCGATTGAAGATGAAGGGGAGATATACGAATCAATGGAAGAAATTTGGCCTGATTATCCAACAGACGAAGATTATCTTTGGAATGAGGATGAATATTAAAAAATAAACCAAAGGAAAAAGTCTCATCACAGAGGCTTTTTTTTTGGTTCTAAATACAACATTTACCATATAATAGAAATACAATAAATCATGAGTTTCATAAACAGTATTATAAAAGTCTTTGTAGGTGATAAATCACAAAAAGATGTCAAAGCTTTACAGCCTTACTTAACAAAAATTAAAACATTCGAAACTAGCCTAATGGGTTTGTCTCATGACGAATTGAGAGCTAGAACCGTATATTTTAAAGAAAGAATAAAAGAAGCCAGAGCTGATAAAGATGCTAAAATTGCTTCGCTTAAAGCGGAAGTAGAAAACATCGAAGACATCGATAAAAGAGAAGATCTTTATGATGCTATAGATACTCTTGAAAAAGAAGCTTATGAAATTTCAGAAAAAACTTTATTGGAAATTCTTCCTGAAGCTTTTTCTGTTGTTAAAGAAACAGCGCGTCGTTTTAAAGACAACTCTTTCATCGAAGTTACTGCAACTGCAAAAGACCGCGAACTATCGGCTACTAAAACGTATATCACTATTGATGGTGAAAAATCAACATGGGCAAATAAATGGAATGCTGCAGGTAAAGAAATCACCTGGGACATGATTCATTATGATGTTCAGTTAATTGGAGGAATGGTTTTGCACGAAGGTAAAGTTGCCGAAATGCAAACAGGTGAAGGAAAAACGCTGGTGGCTACACTTCCACTTTACTTAAATGCTTTAACAGGAAACGGAGTTCACTTAGTAACTGTGAATGATTATTTGGCAAAACGTGATAGTACATGGAAAGCGCCTTTATTCGAATTTCACGGTTTAACTGTTGATTGTATTGACAATCACCAACCAAGTACAGAACAAAGAAAAAAAGCATACGACGCAGATATCACTTACGGAACCAATAACGAATTTGGTTTTGACTATTTAAGAGATAACATGGCACACTCGCCAAGCGATCTTGTACAAAGAAAACATAACTACGCAATTGTCGATGAGGTCGATTCTGTATTAATTGATGATGCAAGAACACCGCTTATTATTTCAGGACCGGTTCCGCAAGGAGATCGCCATGAATTTAATGAGCTGAAACCAAAAATCGAAAACTTAGTAAGCCAACAACGTCAATTGGCAAATGGTTTCTTAGCCGAAGCTAAAAAACTAATCAAAGAAGGAAAAACTAAAGAAGGCGGATTCTTATTATTAAGAGCTTACAGAAGTTTACCTAGAAATAAAGCATTAATTAAATTTTTGAGTGAAGAAGGAATCAAACAATTGCTTCAAAAAACTGAAAATCAATATATGCAGGATAACAATCGCGAAATGCATAAAGTTGATGAAGCTTTGTATTTTGTAATTGAAGAAAAAAACAATCAGGTTGAATTGACTGATAACGGTATCCAATACCTTTCAGGAGATACTGATGCTGACTTTTTCGTACTTCCGGATATCGGAACTGAAATCGCTGCAATCGAAAAACAAAAACTTGATAAAGATGCTGAAGCCGAAGCTAAAGAAAGATTATTTCAGGATTTTGGAGTAAAAAGCGAGCGTATTCACACTCTTACACAACTTTTAAAAGCTTACGCTTTATTCGAAAAAGATGTAGAATATGTGATCATGGACAACAAAATCATGATTGTTGATGAGCAAACAGGTCGTATCATGGATGGTCGTCGTTATTCTGACGGTTTACACCAGGCGATCGAAGCTAAAGAAAACGTAAAAATCGAAGCTGCTACACAAACTTTTGCAACTGTAACATTACAGAATTATTTCAGAATGTACAGTAAATTAGGTGGTATGACAGGAACAGCAGTTACAGAAGCTGGCGAGTTATGGCAGATCTATAAATTAGACGTAGTTGAAATTCCAACCAACCGTGCAATTTCAAGACAAGACAAAGAAGATTATATCTACAAAACTACACGTGAAAAATTTAACGCTGTAATTGAAGATGTTACTGAATTATCAAACGCAGGAAGACCAGTTTTAATTGGAACAACTTCTGTAGAGATTTCAGAATTATTAAGCCGAATGTTGAAAATGAGAGGCGTTACACACAACGTTTTGAATGCGAAAATGCACAAACAAGAGGCACAAATTGTTGAAGAAGCAGGAAAAGCCGGAGTTGTAACTATTGCAACAAATATGGCTGGTCGTGGTACCGATATTAAATTATCTCCAGAAGTAAAAGCTGCAGGAGGTTTAGCAATCGTGGGTACCGAACGTCATGATTCTCGTCGTGTAGACAGACAGTTACGTGGTCGTGCAGGACGTCAGGGAGATCCGGGAAGTTCTCAGTTTTATGTTTCTCTTGAAGATAACCTAATGCGTTTATTTGGTTCTGAAAGAGTGGCTAAAGTGATGGACAGAATGGGACTTCAGGAAGGTGAAGTGATTCAGCATTCTATGATGACAAAATCTATCGAGCGTGCTCAGAAAAAAGTAGAAGAAAACAACTTTGGTGTTCGTAAACGTTTATTAGAATATGATGACGTTATGAACTCGCAACGTGAAGTAGTGTACAAACGTCGTCGTCACGCCTTATTTGGTGAGCGTTTGAAACTGGATATTGCAAACATGCTTTATGACACTTGCGAATTAATCGTAAGCCAAACTAAGCCTGTTAATGATTTTAAAAATTTCGAATTTGATTTGATCCGTTATTTCTCAATCACTTCTCCAATTTCTGAAGCCGATTTTACGAAATTAACTGATATCGAAATCACTGGAAAAATATACAAAGAAACATTAGCTTTCTATACAGAAAAAACAGAAAGAAGCGCAAGAGAAGCGTTCCCAATTATCAAAGGTGTTTTTGAAGAACCAAACAATCATTTTGAGAGAATTGTAGTTCCGTTTACTGACGGAATCAAGACTTTGAATGTTGTTACTGACTTGAAAAAAGCGTACGAAAGCGAAGGAACACAGTTAATTGCTGATTTCGAGAAAAACATTACTTTATCTATCGTTGATGAGGCTTGGAAAAAACACTTGCGTAAAATGGACGAATTGAAACAATCTGTTCAATTGGCCGTTCACGAACAAAAAGATCCATTGCTTATTTACAAATTAGAAGCTTTTAACTTGTTTAGAGGAATGTTAGACAACGTAAATAAAGAAGTTATTTCATTCTTGTTTAAAGGTGATTTACCAGCTCAAAACGTTACTTCTGAAATTCACGAAGCAAGAGAAGTTCGTCAAAAAGAAAACTTCAAATTAAGCAAAGACGAAATTGTAAACAGCGAAGATATCAACCGCGAAGCTGGAGAAACACAACAACGTCAGGTTACAGAAACGATTGTGAGAGATAATCCAAAAATCAACCGTAATGATACTGTAACAGTTCAGGAAGTTGCAACTGGTAAAACGGAAACAATGAAATTTAAAAAAGCAGAAACTCTTATAGCTTCAGGAGCTTGGGTTATTGTTAAAGAATAATTTTATAACATATTCGGCATAAAACTTAACAGGGTTTTAAAACCTGTTAGGTTTTGTCAATTACAAATATCTTCAATAGCACCAGCTATTGAAGATATTTTTTTTTTAGAAAATGACAAAATAAATTCATTCTAAAACGAATTAAATGTATTTTTGCATTCGAAACAACGAAACCAACTTTGAAGAAGTTTTTTATCATATTACTTTCTTGTATGCTTTTAGTGCCATCTTTTGGCAATTTCTTTGTTTATGCTTCTTTCAAATTAAACCAGGACGAAATATCAAAAACGATTTGTGTACAACGTAAAATGGTTTTTAATACTTGTAACGGTCGATGCGAACTTCAAAAAAGTTTAAAAAAATATTCTGAAAACGAAAAGAAAATGCAGGATAATCTTAAAGAGAAATCAGAGGTTGTCTACATTCAAAATTCAATTACTGCACAATACAAATTAGTAGCTCCAATCGAAAATAAAGCACAGAACTTTGCCGCTTTAGATAAAAAACCAATTTCGGTTTCGGTTGTATCTTTCCGCCCACCCTCCTATTTTATATAATTTTTTAAATCCAGATTTCATTTTCAAATTGAAATCATTTTTCATTACTTAAAACCAATGAAAAACGCGTTTACGCATATCTAAATTTAAAATCACATTATATAAAATTCATAAAATGAAAAATCTATACAGAGCTTTAGCAATTGTAACATTATCTATATCTTTATTTTCCTGTTCAAGTGACGACGATAACAATGATTTATCTTCAAACGGAAAACTTATATTAGAATTTGACAATGCTTACGGTGCTAACGACCTAATTTTAAACACACAAGGCAATACAACTTCAAACAATGAAGTACTAAAAATTAGCCTGGTTAAATACATCATTAGTAATGTAGTTTTAACAAAAGCTGACGGAACAACCTTTACGTATCCAAAAAGCAAAAGCTATTTTATTGCTGACGAATCAACTGCTGCCGGACGCGAATTTGAACTTACAGATGTTCCTGCCGGAGATTACGTAAAAGTAAAATTCGGAATTGGGGTTGATGAAGAACAATGGAAATTAGGTGCTTCAGGTCAAGGCGATTTTCTTGCTCAGGCTGATGCAGCCGGAATGATGTGGTCTTGGGCTGCAGGTTACAAATTCCTTGCTTTTGAAGGCACTTTTACTTCTCCAACTGTTAATACCGCAACACCTTTTATGATTCATACCGGTAAAACAGGAACAGATTACAACTACACTGAAGTAACTGTTGATATGCCAACAAAAGCTTTGGTTCGTGCTACCATTACACCAGAAGTTCACTTAATTACAGATCTGTCTAAAATTATCGACGGAACAAACAAAATCAAACTTTCTGACAACAATGCTAATGGAATGGGCGCCATGATCATGAGTGGTGCTAATTTACCGTTGATTACTCAAAATATCAGCGCAATGTTCAGAGTAGATCACGTACACAACGACTAAATTTATTTTCAGGAGCACAAAAGTTGAGGTTTTACAGAAATAATGTCCTGCTGACAACAATTTTTGTGCTTCTAAAAACATAAAAAATCATGCTGAAAATAAAATATTTTCTTTGGTTGATTATTCCGTTGTTATTGAGCTGTTCCAGTAATGAAGATGAAGAATATGTAAATATCCCTTTAGAATTTAAAGTTCCATCGAATTTTCCGGATCTTGCCTATAATATAACGTTGAATCCACCAACCGAAAAAGGATTCGAGTTAGGAAAAAAGTTGTTTTACGATGGTCGTTTGGCTTCAGATGGGGTTGTTTCATGTGGTTTTTGCCATATACAAGCTAATGCTTTTACCCATCACGGACACACTGTAAGTCATGGTGTAGACAATGCACAAGGCACACGAAATACACCATCGATTCAGAATTTAGCTTACCAAAGTATATTTATGTACGATGGCGCTGCTGATCATTTAGATTTACAACCTATAATTCCGTTGACAAGTATTATTGAAATGAATGGTGATTTGAATGCCATTTTGAAAATGATGAAAGCCGACAAAGAATATCAAAAATTATTTGGACAAGCTTTTGATGATGGCGCCATTACAACCGAAAACATGCTTAAAGCACTTTCGCAATTTATGGTTATGATTGTTTCCTCAAATTCTAAATTTGATAAATACCGTAGAAATGAAACTGGCGGAACTTTAACAACAGATGAATTAGCAGGTTACGATTTATTTCAATCTAAATGTGCTTCTTGCCACGCAACAGATTTGCAAACCGATAATTCATTTCGAAATAATGGCTTAGCTGTAAACCCAATGGTAAACGATGTTGGCCGTTATAAAGTAACTGAACTTGCAAGTGATTATTATAAATTTAAAGTCCCAAGTTTAAGAAATGTAGAAGTTTCAGGACCTTATATGCACGACGGAAGATTTGGAACTCTTGAAGGTGTTTTGGATCATTATGCAAACGGAATTGAATCTTCGGCAACTTTAGATCCAATTTTACAACAAAATGGAAAACCGGGAATTACGCTTTCTGCAACGGATAAAATACAAATCATAGCCTTTTTAAAAACGTTGACTGATACTCAATATTTGACAGATAAACGTTTCTCAGAATATTAAAATTAAACAAAAAAATTAGCCACAGATTTCAAAGATTCTCACAGATTAGAAATCATTTAAATTTGTGAAATCTGTGGCTATTCTAGCCCCGATTAAGTGTAAAGCCTTTTTGAAAAAAGACCTTATTTTGAAAAAAGCTTGCAACGGAAAGCGGGATTAGCTCCTAAAAATAATTAAAATGAAAAAATTAATAGTAATATGTATTCTTTTGGTTGGTTTTTCGGCCTTTAGTTTTACTGAAAAAGATAGTATTTCGGCTTTTACTTTTCATCGTTTGGCAATGATGGAAGATTTTGATTGTGATGCCTGCGGTTGCTCTGCAAGTGGCGGCAGTATGGGCTTTGGCTCAATGTTGAACAATAATTTTGTCGGATTAAGATATTTTAAACAAAGTTATACGAGCCGTGACGGAATTTTTGCCAATTCTCCCTGGATCGATGAAAACTTCAACACCATTCAGGCTTGGGCGCGTATTCCGGTTACAGAAAAAATACAGATTTCGGCATTAGTTCCTTATCATTTTAATGAAAGAAAATTAACAGCAGGAACTGAAAATATTGCCGGTTTGGGAGATATTACCGTGATGGCTTTGTATACGGTTTTTGAAACGAAAAAAGACAGCACTTTTTTTACCCATAAAATAAATCTTGGCGGTGGAGTTAAAATTCCGACCGGAAAATTTACAGAAGCTAATAATTTAGGAAGTGTAAACCAGAGTTTTCAATTGGGAACCGGAAGTTGGGATTTTCCATTGGTTTCAGAATATGTGATCAAACATAAAAACCTGGGTTTAAACACAACTATGAACTATATCTTTAAAACAGAGAATAGTAAAAATTACCAATATGGCGATCAGTTTAATTATGCAGGAACATTTTTTTATTTATTCGATTTAAAAACGGTGCAAATAGTTCCGCAAGCCGGTTTGGCTGGCGAAGTATATCAAACCAATCGACAACACAGTTTAGATTTACCCAATACTGCCGGCGATATTTTGTTTGGAAAATTTGGTATTGAGGCTGGAAAAGATAAATTTTCTGTTGGAGTAAATGCAATGTTACCTATTAATCAAAATCTATCTAGCGGAAACATGGAAGCAAATTACAGATGGAGTGTAAACTTAAATTATACGCTGTAATCGAGAAGTTTCTAAATATTATAAGATCCCTAATTGCAAAAGTAGTTAGGGATTTTTTATATTTGAAAACGCAATTACTTACCTCAAAAAATTGAAAAAGAACCTTTGGCTTTCATTACGATTCATCTGGCTTATTTGTTTTAGTTATTTCTTCATTTTAATGATTCAAATAACCTGGCAATATATTCCATTTAAGAGCGAAGTTGCTTTTCTTCAAATCAAACAAACAGAAGTTGCTGAAATTCCGTTTTACCTCACTTTTTTTTATGTACATGTCTATTCAGCAATTTTTGTTTTGCTGGCCGGATTTTTTCAGTTCAACAATTCTCTTTTAAAAAAATATCCTAAAGTGCATCGAAACATAGGCAAATTTTATGTTTTAGTAGTTTTATTTTTAAGTGCGCCTTCGGGATTATTTATTGGTGTTTTTGCAAACGGAGGTTTATATTCAAAAATATCCTTTGTTAGTTTGTCGATTTTATGGTTTTATTTTACTTTGAAAGGTTTTCTCTTCATTAAAAACAAAAATATTCAGCAACATAAGGCGTTTATGCTACGAAGTTTCGCTTTAACATTTTCTGCCATAACCTTGCGTTTTTGGAAGGTTATTCTAGTATATTTGTTTCACCCCTCGCCTATGGATGTTTATCAAATTATAGCCTGGCTGGGCTGGGTTCCTAATTTACTGATTGTTGAATATTACTTATACAAACAACTAAAATGAAAAAACTTTTTTGTTTATC
Organism: Flavobacteriaceae bacterium CRH; assembly: GCA_001507425.1. Classification (GTDB taxonomy): domain Bacteria; phylum Bacteroidota; class Bacteroidia; order Flavobacteriales; family Flavobacteriaceae; genus Flavobacterium. The sequence continues at coordinate 73,179 of LMAJ01000010.1, read as the reverse complement.
GCTTATCATAATGCTTGTTTCCTGTAAAGAAAACAAATCTGAAAAAAATATAGCTGAAGCATTCGAAGAAAAAGAAATTAAAACTGATTTATATGGTTCATATGTAGGCGATTTTATTGTTTTAGAACGGGACACTACCAGAACTCAAAAAGAGAATTATACCAATAAGATCAATATCATCATAAAAAAAATTACCGAATCAAAAGTTATCGGTCAAAATGTTGTAGCGGGTAACAACAGACCTCTAACAGGCAAAATGACAATAACAGGAAACACGGTTCATTTTATACTTAAAGAACCTGGAGATGACAAAAATGACGGTGTTTTTGATTTTGAAATAAAAAATGACACACTCTTAGTTGGAACCTGGACTGCAAATAGTTCGAAAAAAGAAGTAACCAAACGAAAATTTGAGCTTATTAGAAAAGAATTCAAATACGATCCTGATCTAATGCTGTCTGAAGGAGAAATGTATATTGATTATGTAAATCCTAAAAAACAAAAAATTGCAATTGAAATTGAAGACGAAGAAAATGAGGAGGGAAATACAGAAGAAAACACAGATGGAAAAGGCGAATACACAGAAGACACTTACAGAATAGCTTCTCCCGCTGTATACACGCTAAATTCGTCTACACAAAAACTAAAAGAATCAGACGTAAAAAATCTTAAGAAAATTGATTTAGAGATTCTTAGAAATACCATTTTCGCAAGACATGGACTTACTTTTAAAACAAAAACCGTTCGTCAGTTTTTTGATCGCGTAAATTGGTATATTCCAATCTCAAGTGATGTAAACGATAAATTGACATTAACCGAAAAACAAAATGTAGTTTTATTAAAGCGTTTTGAAAAATACGCCGAAGATAATTATGATACTTTTGGAAGATAGCTTTATAACTATTCTTTCGATACAACTTTATCCTGCAAGGTTTTGGAAACCTTGCAGGTATTTTTTTTTTAACTTCAATATTAAACCTATAAGGTTTTGGAAACCTTGCAGGAACGCTTATCTGGGGTTTTCTTCGTAGTAACGCGCTTCAATTCGCTTAATATCTTTAATCGAATTTTTAGCCCAATCTAAGCGTTTTTCGAGAATTTCTTTGTCTGTTAATTGCCAGTTTACATCAGATTCTCGTAATCTGTTTGTCAGGTTTTGAATAATGATTGCAGCTGAAACAGAGATATTTAAACTTTCTGTAAAACCAACCATCGGGATTTTTAGAAAACCATCGGCTTTTTCGAGAATTTCTTCAGATAAACCGTCTCTTTCCGTTCCAAAAAATAAAGCACTTGGTTTTGTAATATCAAAATCCTCCATCAAACAATCGTTTTCATGAGGCGTTGTGGCAATAATTTGATATCCCTGATTTTTTAAAGTTGAAATACAATTGGTAACCGAATCGAATTTATGAATGTCAACCCATTTTTGGGCGCCCATTGCAATTTCTTTATCAATTCGTTTTCCGTAACGTTGCTCGATAACATTAAGTTCCTGAATTCCAAAAACCTCACAACTGCGCATAACCGCACTTGTATTGTGCATCTGAAAAATATCTTCGACAACAATTGTAAAATGTTTTGTTCGGTTTCCGAGTACTTTCAGAAATTTTTCTTTACGATTATCCGTTAATATATTTTCAAGAAAAGCGAGGTAATCTAAATCAATCATTTTAAATCTTATTTAAGGCAAAAATACATTTTAAAAAAAGTATTTGAATTGCTTATTTAGATTTTTTACTAAAAAGTCCATCGACTACATCTTCAAAAATAGCTTCGCCAAAGGTTTTCTTTTTACCCTGATCCGGATAAATTGGTTTTGGCTCAATATTACTCATTTCTCTTTTTAGCAATAAATTAGTATTTGCAAAAGAATAATATTTTTGAGATTCGATTTTATAAGGATTAAAACCCGGTTTAGGATTGTAAATAGAAAACTGAACAGGAGAATTCAGGTACTTTTGATAATCAATAGTATAATTGTCTTTTTTTGAGAATTGAAAATTTACTATCGAATTATAATTACTAAATAATGTTATTTCATCCGCTTTAGTTTGAGCGAATGAAACAGCCGTCTGCAGAAATACAAGTACTAAAATTAACTTTTTCATTGGATAAAAATAATATATAAAAGTAAGAAAAAGGCATGTTCAGGATAAAAAAACCGATAACGTTTTTATCTTTTTTTAAAAACAAAATTTGTGCTTTTAATACTCTAAATGTCTAATAAAAATACTATTCAATTTACCATGCAAGATAGCAAGCCTCGAAAAATTTAGTTGCAAAGGCTCTTCTTTAAAAAAATCTCCGGCAAAAATATCATTTTCGTTTTTTGAATGTTTTTGCAAACGATCATACATTTTGTTCCATTCATTATTAGAATAATTGACATTGATGAATGCTAAAAATTTCTCTACAACTTGTTTCATTCCTTCATTATAATTAAGGAGTGTAACATTTTCATCTTCTTTGTAAAAATCAATAAAGGCCTGAAAATATTTCTCTAAAACTAACGCTCCATATTGCTGAAAACTTATTTCTTCGATTTCCTTATGCGAAATTCCGAAAACATCTGGAGGCAATACGTTTGGCACCATATGCATTCCCATTTTTTTTTGATGCGACTTTAAAACTTCTTTCGGATTTCTGTAAAGCAAAGCAAAAGGTATTGCAGGAAAAATCGATCTCAAATAATTCGCCTGAAAAATATGCCAGGCATCGAGTTTGATAATTAAATGATGCTGTTCGGGAAATCTTTTTTGTCCTAATAATTTTAGAATTGCTTTTATAAGAATACTTTTTTTCTCTAACGTAAAAAGATTGCTTCTTAAAATCTGATCGATAATTGGCGCTTCAGAAATCATTATATTTTCTGAAGAAGTGGCTAAAGATTGGCTCAGCATAGTAGAACCGCATCGTGATACATGAAAAACCAACGATTTTAATTCGACTGAAATAAGTTCTTCAGACCAATCTATAAGATTTTCTTCGGTACTAATTACTTTAAATGCTTTTGAGTTGTAAGCGTGGCTTCTGCATTTCAAAATAGTTTCATCAAAAAATGGTTCGGCATATTTTAAATCGGCCAGATAAATCCATTCAAAATATACCTGATTATCTTTTTCGACTAAATTATTCGGAATCCAATTAAAAAGAGGATGGTTTATATTTTCCATTTTTAAATTTTATTTTGCTTGCAGGTCTGCTATGATTTTAGCTGTTGTTTCTGATGGATTTCGGGAAAGCTCAGCAATAATTTGTTGTTTTGTTTCTTCTGAATATTCATTTTTATTTGGAGAATAACTCACATCAAAACCCATTGAAGTAAATAAATTATCAGACCAATCGTTTCTAATACAATCAAGTGTAAAATGAATTCGCGGTTCTGCACTTTTATTTTCGACACTATGCGGAAGTTGAAAATTAGCATACCAACATTCACCCATGTTCATCGGAACACGTTTTTTATCTACATAAAAACAAACTTCTGAGTTGGTTATAATTGGAATATGAATTCTAAAAAAACCATCTTCATAAGACGTATCGTTGTCAACATGCTCTTTAATTTCGCTTTGAGGATCTAACCGAAGCAATCTCACCGCTTCTTTTTCGCATTGAAACCAATCCATAATTTCTTTAAAATAATGACATTGATCGAGCAAACTTGTGTTTTTGTATTCTTGATTGGCAAACGACATAATATCGTTCACGAAACCCGATTGTGACCTTAAAGAAACACTTGTCCAATTTCCTTCGTACCTGTTTGTATTGAAATGCGGAGTCCATAAATTATTTTCGCATATAATGAGATCATTTTGCAATTTATCAATAGAAAATGAAACAGGAAGCTTGCTTGAAGAAGGGTTCATACGTTATTGGATTTCAAATTAGACTTTAGATTTATAGTATTTAAATTCGGATAAGGCAGATTATCAATAATAAAATCATAGAGTTTAGAAGTTGAAAGAGAAACGGTTTCGGAATCTGTTTTTATTACAAAATCTGCTTTTGTGGGAGTTTCAAAAACGTCACTTATTCCGGTAAAGTTTTTAATTTTATTACGATCGTTGTCCGGAAGCAACGCTTTTTTATACAATCCTTTCGGATCTCTTTTAATGAGATTATGTATCGAACAATCTAAAAATACAGTTCTGACAAAATTGTAGTTTCTCAATTCACTTCGGAGATTTTCATACGGATTAATTACTGACATTAAAACGATTGTATTTTCTTCAACAAAATTTTGACCAACATGAAACAAGCGCTTGACATTTTCGCAACGGTCTTCTTTAGAAAATCCTAAATCCTTGCAAATTGTTTTACGATAAACATCGCCATCGACTATTTCGGCTTTATATCCGTTTTTAAGCAGCAAATAGCGAACATTTTCTGCCAATGTCGTTTTACCTGAACCTGATAATCCTGTAAATTGTATTAAAATCATTTCTAATTTCTTTTGATCTGTCAGGTTTAAAATTAAATAATTTGCAAAACCCGAACAACACGTATAAGTACGCTAAATGCTTCTCAAAATTCAAAACTAAAAATGTAGTGTTAAGCCTTGATTTTTTTCAAGAATTACATAAGTAAATCACTATTTTTATCTTTTAATTGAATAAGATGAAAAAGAAACTTGTTGTTTTAACGGGTGCTGGAATTAGTGCCGAAAGTGGAATAAAAACTTTTCGTGACAGCGACGGATTATGGGAAGGTCATGATGTAATGGAAGTTGCCACTCCCGAAGGCTGGCATAAAAACCAGGAATTGGTTTTGGACTTTTACAACAAAAGACGCCAACAACTTAAGGAAGTACAACCCAATTTAGGCCATCAAATTCTGGCCGAATTAGAAAAGGATTTTGATGTTCATATTATCACTCAAAATGTCGATGATTTACACGAACGCGCCGGAAGTACCCAGGTTTTGCATTTGCATGGAGAATTATTAAAAGTAAGAAGTACTCGAAACAGAAATTTAATTTTAGACTGGACAGACGATTTATATACGGGCGATCTTGACGAAAACGGACATCAATTACGTCCGCATATTGTTTGGTTTGGCGAAGATGTTCCTGCTCTTGAAGAAGCCATTGAAATTACAGAAACTGCTGATTATTTTGCCGTAATTGGTACTTCATTGCAAGTATATCCGGCGGCAGGATTAATTGCATATACCAATAGCATCGCGCCTGTTTTTTACATTGATCCAAAACCAATTTCGATTCCGAATATTAAAAATAAAATTGAAGTAATCGCCAAACCAGCTTCAGAAGGTGTTGCAATTATGAAGGAATTATTAAACACAAATTTCACCAATTTGCACTAATCATTGCTGTTTTAAATTGAAAATGAATTCTTTCTAATTTATTTTCAGCATTAGAAAAAAAAATTTCGTGAAAATTTGTGAATTTTGTGTTTACTTAATTTGCCTGTTTTAATCCGCAAATTCTGTTTATATTTGCACCTTTCGAACAAACAACATAACAATGACTACTTTAAACGAATTGAATGCTATATCGCCAATTGACGGAAGATATAGAAGCAAAACCCTTTCATTAGCACCTTTTTTCTCTGAAGAAGCTTTAATCAAATACCGTGTATTGGTTGAAATTGAATACTTTATTGCCTTGTGCGAAGTGCCATTACCACAACTTTCCGGTGTAAACCCAAATATATTTGACAGTTTACGCGATATCTATAGAAAATTTTCAACAGAAGATGCGCTTTGGATTAAGGAAACAGAGAAAGTAACAAACCACGACGTAAAAGCAGTGGAGTATTTTATCAAAGATGCTTTTGAAAAATTAGGTTTATCTCAACATAAAGAGTTCATTCACTTCGGATTAACATCTCAGGATATTAATAATACTGCCATTCCGCTTTCTACAAAAGATGCTTTTGAGCAGGTTTATATGCCATCTTTAATTGCTTTAATTTCAAAATTAAAAGAATTAAGCGTAGAATGGAAGGATATTCCGATGTTGGCTCGTACGCACGGACAACCGGCTTCTCCTACTCGTTTGGGTAAAGAACTTTTGGTTTTTGTAGAGCGTTTAGAAGAGCAAATGCGTTTGTTATTCAACATTCCGTTTGCAGCTAAATTTGGTGGCGCAACAGGAAACTACAACGCTCATCATGTTGCTTACCCACAAATCGATTGGAAACAATTTGGAAGTAAATTTGTAGAAAATGAACTTGGTTTGCACCATTCTTTTCCAACAACTCAAATAGAACATTACGATCATTTTGCTGCATTTTTTGATGCTTTAAAAAGAATCAACAATATCATTATCGATTTAGACCGTGATATCTGGACGTATGTTTCTATGGATTATTTTAAACAAAAAATCAAAGCCGGAGAAATTGGATCATCGGCAATGCCACATAAAGTAAACCCAATTGATTTTGAAAACTCTGAAGGGAATTTAGGAATTGCTAATGCTATTTTTGAACATTTGGCAGCTAAATTACCAATCTCAAGATTGCAACGTGATTTAACTGACAGTACTGTTTTACGTAATATTGGAGTTCCGATTGGACATACTATTATTGCTTTTGAAGCATCCTTAAAAGGTTTAAACAAATTACTTTTAAACGAAGGTAAATTTGCTGAAGATTTAGAGAAAAACTGGGCCGTTGTGGCAGAAGCAATTCAGACTATTTTGCGTCGTGAAGCATATCCAAATCCGTATGAAGCTTTGAAAGGTTTAACAAGAACAAACGAAGCAATTGACAAAAAAGCAATTCACAATTTTATTGCGACTTTAGAGGTTTCTGATGCTATTAAGGAAGAATTAATGCAGATAACACCTGGCAATTTCACAGGAATCTAAAGAAAACCTAAAATATTTTACCAAAAAAAGCTATCTTTATCGAGATAGCTTTTTTTATTTACCTCGGGAAGCCAGAACAGATTAAATGAATGCTTTGACTATAAGCTTACATTAAATCCTGGAGGAAGCTCCGAACTAAAACACCTTTTTTATGATTGCCTTAAATGCCGCCGCAGAAACTACACACCATTTAGAACCATTAATTAGCGACTTGGGATTAATCCTGATGACCGCCGGAATTGCTGTACTGATCTTTAAAAAAATGAAACAGCCTCTGGTTTTAGGATATTTAATTGCCGGATTTTTAGCCGGAAACCACTTTGACTTTTTCCCCTCAATAACAGAAATGAAAAGTGTTGAAGTCTGGGCAGAAATTGGAGTTATTATCCTTTTGTTTAGTTTGGGTCTCGAATTTAGTTTTAAAAAGTTGATGAAAGTTGGCGGAACGGCTTCTATTACCGCCTGTACGCAAATTATAACGATGGTGGCGATTGGATATCTCGTTGGAAGATGGATGGATTGGTCGCAAATGGACAGTATTTTCCTTGGCGTTATTCTATCGATTTCATCTACAACTATTATCCTGAAAACATTTGATGAACTTGGCGTTAAAGCACAAAAATTTGCCGGAATTGTACTCGGTTCTTTGATTGTGCAGGATATAGTTGCTATTTTAATGATGGTTTTACTTTCTACGGTTGCGGTAAGCCAGCAATTTTCAGGAAGTGAATTATTGATGTCGGTTTTAAAACTGGTATTTTTCCTTACAGCCTGGTTTTTGGGCGGAATCTTTTTTATTCCGACACTTCTAAAAAAAGCAAAACATTTATTGACAGATGAAATGCTGCTTATTATTTCCTTGGCATTATGTCTTACGATGGTAATTTTTGCTTCAAATGTTGGTTTTTCTCCTGCTTTAGGCGCATTTATAATGGGCTCAATTATTGCCGAAACAACGCAAGCTGAACATATAGAACATTTGGTAAAACCGGTAAAAGATTTATTTGGAGCTATCTTTTTCGTTTCTGTGGGAATGTTAATCGATCCGAAGATGTTGTATGAACATGCTGTTCCGGTTGCTATTTTAACGGTTGTTACTATTTTGGGACAGTCTGTAAGTTCTACCATTGGCGCTTTGCTGGCCGGACAACCGCTTAAACAATCCGTTCAAACCGGAATGAGTTTATCGCAAATTGGTGAATTCTCGTTTATTATTGCAACTTTAGGAATAACACTTAATGTTACAAGTTCATTTTTATACCCGGTCGTGGTTGCTGTTTCTGCAATAACCACTTTTACTACACCTTTTATGGTAAAATATGCCGTGCCTTTTTCTCATTTTCTGGAGCAGAAACTACCTAAAAAATGGGTTAAAAACATTAACAGATATAGTGTAAATGCGCAAGCGATAAAATCAGTAAGTATTTGGCAAAAAGTTCTTAATGCCTATGTAATTCAAATTATACTGCATACAATTATTATTGCCGCTATTATTTTATTATCCTCTAAATATGTTGCGCCGCTTGTAGCTGATACAAGATTTGGAAATACTCTGGGTGCACTTATTACATTGATTGCAATTGCACCTTTTTTATGGGCACTTTCGTTGCGACGTGTGGCCGTAGAGGAAGTCGAATTACTTTGGGAAGAACGTAAATACAGAGGGGCTCTTTTGATGATGATTTTAATCAGAATGAGTTTGGGATTGTTTTTTATTGGATTCTTGCTGAATATTTTCTTCTCGCCTTTGGTTGCTTTTATTGCTTTAATAATTGCCATTGTCGTGTATCAAATATTTCCTAAAAAACTAAACGAACAATATCATAAAATTGAAAATCACTTTTTAAAGAATTTCAACGATCGCGAAAACAAAAAAATCGACAGGCGTTATGCTAATTTAATGCCCTGGGATGGACACATGTCGTTTTTTGAAATTGGAAAAGAATCAAATCTGGCTGGTAAAACATTACAGGAATTGCGTATTCGTGAAGAAATGGGAATTAATATTGCTTACATAAAACGTGGCGACGTAACAATTCCGATTCCGACGAAAACAGAGCGTTTGTTTCCGAGTGATGAAATTTGCGTAATTGGTACGGATGCTCAGGTAACGGAGTTTACAAAATACCTAAACCAAAATGAAACTGAAACAGCAACAACTGTAGAAGAATCTCAAATTGTATTGCGCCAACTTGAAGTTTCAAACGAAGATTTTATTCAAAAAAGTATTGGACAATTTAGAACCAAAACCAATGGTATGGTGGTTGGAATTGAAAGAAACGGAAACCGAATCCTAAATCCGGAATCGCATTTGATTTTACAAAAAGATGATATCCTGTGGGTTGTAGGCGATAAAAAAAGAATGAATGAGTTGATTTCTAAAGATGCTAAGGTACTAAGTCGCTAAGTTTCTAAGGCTTTTTACTTAGCAACTTAGATCTCAAAAGCTCCAAAAAAAGCTCTAAGTTCTTAAGATTTTTAATCTTAGAAACTTAGAGCCTTACTATCTTAGAAACTCAAAAAATTACTTATTTGGTTGCGGTGTTATACGCAAATATGGTTTTATTGCGGTATGCCCTTTTGGGAATTTTGCCGGAATATCGCTATCCGGAACTGCCGGTGTAATTACTACATCTTCTCCGTCTTTCCAGTTTGCAGGAGTTGCAACGCTGTAATTTGCAGTTAATTGCAAACTATCAATAACACGAAGTAATTCTTCAAAATTTCTTCCTGTTGAAGCCGGATAAGTCAATGTTAGTTTTATTTTTTTGTCAGGACCAATTACAAAAACCGAACGCACTGTAAATTTCTCACTTGCATTTGGGTGTAACATATCATATAAAGTCGCTATTTTTTTATCCTCGTCAGCAATGATCGGAAAATTAACCGTTGTATTTTGCGTTTCATTAATGTCTTTGATCCACTCTTTGTGTGACTCTAAACCATCTACACTCAAAGCAATAACTTTCGTATTTCTTTTAGTAAATTCCGGAACATAATTCGCAACAGTCCCTAATTCAGTAGTACAAACAGGAGTAAAATCTGCAGGATGCGAAAATAAAACGCCCCAGGAATCACCTAACCACTCGTGAAAACTTATTGATCCTTCTGTTGTTTCGGCCTGAAAATCCGGAGCTATATCGCCTAATCTTAATGTTGACATAATTTAAAGTTTTTAGTTCCTCTAAAATTACTTAAAAAAATAATTAAAAAAAACTAAACTCTACTTTTTCTATCAATTTTAAGATAATAATTATTTCTTCTGTTTAATATTCGGTAAAAAATACGCCAAGACTCCAATTAACGGTAAATAGGAACTTATTTTATAAACATATTCAATACTCGTCTGATCCGCAATATAACCTAAAATGGCAGAACCTAAACCGCCCATTCCGAAGGCAAAACCGAAGAACAAACCTGAAATCATTCCCACTTTTCCCGGTTTTAATTCCTGTGCAAAAACCAAAATTGCAGAAAATGCAGATGCAATAATAACGCCGATAATTACAGCTAAAATACCAGTCCAGAATAAATTAGCGTAAGGCAAAAGCAACGTAAATGGCGCTGCACCTAAAATAGAAAACCAGATAATATATTTTCTTCCGAAGTGATCTCCTAACGGCCCTCCAATTAAAGTTCCGGCTGCAACAGAAGCCAAAAAGATAAACAAGTAAAATTGAGAATCCTGAACTGACATCGAAAATTTACTAATTAAATAAAAAGTAAAATAACTCGACATGCTCGCCATATAAAAGAATTTCGAAAAAATCAGCAATAATAAAACGATAATCGAAATGGTGATTTTTCTGTTTGATAATGGAACTGTTTCTTCTTCTAAACCACCTTTTTTAGCAGCTCTTAAATTCATATGATTTTCATACCAAATAGCAATTCTTGACAAAATCCCAATTCCGATAACGCCTGCAATAACAAACCAAATAACATACGATTGTCCGTAAGGTGCGACCACCAAAGCGACTAATAATGGCCCGATGGCGCTTCCTGCATTTCCTCCTAATTGAAAAATAGATTGTGCTAAACCACGTTTCCCGCCAGAACCTAAAAAGGCAACACGCGATGCTTCAGGATGAAAAATTGAAGAACCAATTCCCACTAAAGCTACCGAAATCAATAACATCCAGAATGAGCTCGAAATTGACAACAATCCCAAACCTAAAATGGTAAAAATCATGGCTGCAACAAGCGAATACGGTTTTGGCTTTTTATCCGTATAAAAACCAACAAAAGGCTGCAGTAAAGATGCTGTCAGTTGAAAAACAAAAGTAATTAGTCCGATTTGAGTAAAACTTAAATGAAAGTTTTCCTTTAAAATTGGATATGTTGACGGAATTACGGATTGCATTAAATCATTTAATAAATGGGCAAATGCAATTGAAAATAATACCGAATAAACTGTTTTTTGAGCTAAAGCACCACCGTCGATAGCGGCCGTTTGTGTAGATGAATTCATATTGTAGTAAACGAAGTTATATTACAAAACTAACGATAAAATACCAGATGGCGAGCGTTATAAAAGAAATTGGAATTCCAAAACCAATCATCATGCTGCTTAACTTTGGCTTTAAACCATACGTCGAAGCTAAAATTGCGCCCGTAATCATCGGTGCCATAGCCATTTCCATAACCGTTATTTTAATCGCTTCAGAATGTTGGTTAAAAATAAAAACATATAAAACCAAAATTATAAATGGAGTAACTATCAATCTGAAAAAAAGCCCGAGTCGTAAAAAACGCCAATGCTGGCTTTTTCTATCAAAACTAAGTTGCAACCCAACTGAAAACAAAGCCAATGGCGTTACTAGACTTCCAATTTTTAATAAAATCCCCTGAAGATTTAAATCTAAATCGTATTGAAAAACATTCATCAAACAAGCGACAACAAATGTTATAAAAGGCGGAAATAAAATTATTTTTTTGAAAATACTCAAAGCATCCGGACTTCCTTTGGAATAAAATGCGGCCACAAAAACCCCTAAAGTAGAAACGACAACAAAAGTTCCGGGCTGATCTACGAGTACAGCCGTTTCTAAACCTTTTTTTCCAAATAAAGCTTCGATTATGGGATAACCAAGAAATGATGAATTACTTAATCCTGCCGTTAAAACTAAACAACCGATGAGTTTGTTTGACCAGCCTAATTTTCGTCCTAAAAAATGAAAAAATATAAAAGCCAGTAAAAAACTAATCCATCCTGCTCCTATCGGAAACAATAATTCGTTGCTCCATTTTATTTTCGGAATGTGATATAAGGTTATTGCCGGCAAGCATAAATAAATGACAATCTTATTGATAGTCTTGTAAATATGAGTTGGGAATTGCTTTATATTTTTTAAAAGCAATCCTAAAAATAAGAAGAAGAATATGAGAATAAAGTTGTTCATTCGTTTTTAGTAGTTAGTTCTTAGTGATTAGTTCTTAGTAATTAGTCCTTAGTGATTAGTTAGAAGTGCTACTATTATATTTTTGTAAAAGTAAGGACTTTAGCTAATTTCTCTCTATTGAAACCTTTTTATTGATCACCTAAGTATTAAAGACTAATTACTAAGGACTAATTACTAATCACTAGGGACTAACCACTAAAAAACTAAAAAAAAACTATAATTCAAAAAAAATCATTACATTTGTAACATATTTTATTACAGTATGATTTCAGGTAAATTTGCCATAACGATTCACATTCTTACTTTACTCACTAAATTTCCAAATGATTATTTATCATCAGAGTTTATTGCGGGAAGTATTAATTTGAACCCTGTTTTGGTACGAAAAGAAATCGCCAATTTAAAATCGCATCATGTTGTAGAAAGTAAAGAAGGAAAAAATGGTGGAACAAAATTGGCTGTAGATGCTTCAAAATTAACCTTAAAAGAAATATTTGAAATGACGTTTGAAACCATTAACTTAGGTTACGCCAAAAATCAGCCTAATCCTGATTGTCCTGTGGGGAAAAAAATCAATCAAAATTTAGCTGCTTTATATGCTGAAATGAACGAAAAAGTAAGTTTACAATTGAATGGCATTTCTTTAGAAGATTTTTCAAATCAATTCTAAAACTATTTTTTTACACAAAACTGTAACATTTATTATTACTAATTAAATTATATATATATGAAAATCGCAATTATTGGAGCAACAGGATTTGTTGGCTCAGCCCTTCTAAACGAATTAGCAAACAGAAATCATGAAATTACCGCTATTGCAAGAAATCCAAAAGATACCTCAACGGCAAAATGGATTGCAGCAGATATTTTTAATGTTGATGCTTTAGCTGACATTTTAAAAGGAAATGACGTTATCATAAACGCTTACAACCCAGGTTGGACGAATCCAAATATTTATGATGATTTTCTTGTAGGTTCAAAATCTATTCAGGAAGCTGCAAAAAAATCTGGAGTGAAGCGTTTTATCACGATTGGTGGCGCAGGAAGTTTGTTTGTTGCACCAGATTTGCAAGCTGTTGACACACCGGATTTTCCAAAAGAAATCTATCCGGGAGCAAGTGCTGCAAGAGATTATCTGAACATTATTAAAGAAGAAAAAGATTTGGATTGGGCATTTTTTAGCCCTGCTTTCGAAATGCACGCAGGAACAACAACCGGAAGAACCGGAAAATACCGATTAGGTTTAGAAAATCCTGTATTTAATGACGAACAAAGAAGTATTCTTTCTGTAGAAGATTTAGCAGTTGTAATTGCTGATGAAACAGAAACTCCAAAACATCATCAGGTTCGTTTTACGGCTGGATATTAAACACAATTTCAAGGGTTTACACAGATTTCACCGTATTTTGTCATCCTGACGGAGGAAGGATCACACTAGAAACTCTACAAAGTAAATCCACAATATAAGTTTAGACCCGACAGGTTTTAAAAACCTGTCGGGTCTCTTTGCGTTTAGCAAATTTGGCGTTTTATAATCTTTAGCTTCTTGAGAAAATTGAAGTAATTGCACTAGAAAACTTTGCAAAGATTCACGACTTGCTTTTTAGAGCTTCTAGTGTGATCCTTCCTCCGTCAGGATGACAAAAATGGGGTTACAATCTGTGAAAATTTGTGAAATTCGTGTTAGACCAAAAACGTGTTACATCAATACAGTTTCAAAAAAAATCCTTTTTTGAAACTGTTTTTGTTTTCTGTACTTTTACAAAACCAAAAAAAGTATTTTGTCAAGTTCAAAAAACCAATCAGGTAGTTTACAAGAAAAAGCTGGAATTTCGCCCCCTGAAATTATCAATGTTTCTGCCATTTCTCAAATTCAGAAAAACAGAAAACAACAACCTTCTTCGGATGAATTAATTGATGGAATTTTAAACGGAAACAGAACTGCTTTAAGTCGTGCGATTACTTTAATCGAAAGCACAAATCCTGAACATGCTGAAAAAGCAAATGAAGTGATAAAAGGATGTTTACCACACGCAAATAATTCACTTAGAATTGGAATTACGGGTGTTCCCGGCGTTGGAAAAAGTACTTTTATTGAAGCTTTTGGAACCTTTTTAACTGACTTAGGTAAAAAAGTTGCGGTATTAGCCGTTGACCCGAGTAGTTCACTTTCTCACGGCAGTATTTTAGGTGATAAAACCCGTATGGAAGAATTGGTAAAAGATGCAAATGCTTTTATCCGTCCGAGTGCTTCCGGCGATACTTTGGGCGGCGTTGCGCGTAAAACCCGTGAATCTATCATTTTATGCGAAGCCGCAGGTTTTGATACTATTATTATTGAAACGGTCGGCGTTGGACAAAGTGAAACTGCTGTTCACAGTATGGTAGACTTTTTCCTATTACTGAAAATTTCCGGTGCAGGCGATGAACTTCAGGGCATAAAACGCGGTATTATGGAAATGGCAGATGCGATTGTCATTAATAAAGCGGATGGGGATAATATCAAAAAAGCAAATCAGGCGAAATTAGAATTCAACAGGGCTTTGCATTTATTTCCTCCAAAAAAATCAAACTGGCAGCCAAAAGTTACGACTTGCAGCGCGATCACAAAAGAAGGAATTTCAGAAATCCGGGAAACGATTTCTCAATATTTTCAAATGACTAATGAATCTGGTTTTTTTCAGGAAAAAAGAAAAGAACAAAATCATTTCTGGATGATGGAAACAATAAATGAGCAACTCAAACTAAATTTCTATAATCATCCCGAAATTATAGCACAACTGGAACAAAACAAAAAAGCAGTGCAAAATGATGAAATATCACCTTTTGCTGCTGCACAGGAGTTATTAGAATTGTATTTTAATAAAGGTGCAAAGTAGCAAAGGTTCAAAGGGACAAAGGTTTTCTCAGTTTGTCAGTTCAAGCGTCCCGAAGTTTCGGGAGAGAACTTTTAATAAAGGTGCAAAGTAGCAAAGGTTCAAAGTGACAAAGGTTTTATCCCTTGTTTCTTTGAACCTTTGTTCCTTTGTTCCTTTGTTCCTTTGTTCCTTTGTTCCTTTGTTCCTTTGTACCTGCGAGAACCTATTTTTTCCTAAGCTTATACTTATTCTCCTTATATAAATTACCTGCTGTAATAACATGCGCCAAAGCATCTTTTGCTAATTCTTCATTTAATTTTACAGGAATTAAAGTGGTATCGTTTTTAATTTCGAATTGCAGAGGTTTCAAATTCGGCTGCATGATCACGACCTGATTTTCTATTCTAAAGGCGTTGATGTCATTAAACTGCATGATTGATCTTCCCTGAACTTTTGGATCTAACTTATTTAAATTTCTTCCTACCATTGGTGTTTCAAAAGGAATTCCTAAATAACCCAATAATGTTGGCGGAATATCTATTTGACTGGCTAATTTGCTATACGAAATTCCTTTTTGAACTCCTGGCCCTATAATTAAAGCCGGAATATGGAATTTATTAATTGGTACCAAATTTTTTCCGTACGTTCTTGTGTTATGATCTGCGATTACTATGAAAATAGTATTTTTAAAATACGCTTCTTTTTTCGCCATTTCGAAGAACTTTCCAATCGAGAAATCGGCATATTTCATGGCATTATTTACCGTAGCCGGTTTTTTATCGTAAAGTTTTATTCTTCCTGCAGGATATTCAAAAGGTTCGTGATTTGAAGTTGAAAACATTAAAGAGAAGAAAGGTTTATCGCCTTTTGTTTTGAAATAATTATTGGCTTTTGTCACTAAATCTTCATCAGAATAACCCCAGGTTCCTTTAAAAGCATATTTGTTTCCATCAGATTCAAAATCACTCTGATCTACTATATCCTGAAAACCATTTCCGTTGAAAAACGAAGCCATATTATCGAAATTCGCCATTCCACCATAAATAAAACTCGTTTCATATCCTTTTTGTTTTAATGCATCGGCTAATGTAAAAAATCCTTGTTGCGAGTTTCCTAACCTGACAACACTTTCAGACGGTGATGGCAAAAATCCTGTTACAACGGCTTCAATTCCGCGAACACTTCTTGTTCCTGTGCAATATAAATTGGTAAACAGTAAACCTTCTTTCGACAATTTATCAAATTCTGGTGTCAATGGTTTTCCTCCTAAAATTCCAACATATTCAGCACCTAAACTTTCTTGTAAAAAAATCACCAAATTATAAGGTTTTTTTACAACTGTATCAGGTTGTTGTACGTGTAAAAACGGAATATTGGCATCGGTAAAATCTGAAGGCCCTGCAATCATGTATTTTTTTACACGCGCAATAGCTTCTGCTTCATCCATTTTTCCGTACATTTTGGTGTTCCCTTCATTTTTAATTGAATACGCAGCAAAAGCGACGGTATAAAATGAATTTAAACCTAACGTGTTGGTTAATTGATCTGTGGAGAAAACAGCATTACTGGCATTTATAGGACGTTTTGAAGTTAGACTTGAACGTGCTCCAAAGAATAACAGAAAAGCAACTAACGGAAAAACCATTAATTTAAATTTATATTCGGCACTTGTAGTATGAAAATATTTTTTTCCTTTTTTGAAAGCAAAATATAAAACAACTCCTAAAATCAGGAAAGTCACAATGATTGAAGTGAGGTAACTTTTTAAAAGCATTCCAACAACTTCTTTCGGATAAATTAAATAATCTAAGAATATTTTATTCGGACGTGTATCGTATTGTTTTACAAAATCCGGCGAAGCCAATTCTACAAACAGAATTAAAAATAGGAATAAAAAACTATAAATTACCAGAAAATTATTGGTAAACTTCAACCATTTATTGGGTAAAAAAGTAATTAAAACAGCCGGAAGAAAAGACAAATAACAAAGTAATATTAAATCCATTCGAAGGCCGATTGGAAAAATATACCCGAAATTTGCTGTCTCTGTTACCCTTTCTTTGAAAAGAAAAAATAAAAAGATTCTGCTTAAAGTAGTAATTAGCAATCCGATTGCTATAAAATTAAAAACGGGTTTTAAAAAACGCAATTTTTTCATCAGGAAGATTTAATTATTTTTTGATTGAGACATAATGGTAAATGCACAGCAAAACATTTTACTCTTCGTAGCGGTTTATTTCTCTGTCATAAAATTCATTTGCCAAAACAATCAAACCTTCCATTTCAGCGTTTAATTCAGCTTCATCAAGATCTTCAGCTTCTTCCATAATCTCAACCTCATCATCTTTTAAATTGATTATAAATCTTGGATAATCAAGGTGAATGATAAAAATATCATCTGGAAAATCAGTATTGTCTCCGAGTAAAAATTTAGGTAATTCCATTTTAATTTATTTTTTGTTTTTATATTTTTTGCCACAGATGTCACAGATTAAAATGATTTTTTCAAATCTATGAGAATTTGGAAAATCTGTGGCCTATATTTTTATGTTTTCAAATTTAGTTATTTGAAAGTGAATTTTTGATTAATTTTTTGGTTAAGTAATGAAAGCGAATATACAGAAAAATTGCAGCTGTAGTTAATCCTGCCAGAAGTCCTATCCAAACTCCTTGCGCCTTCCATTCTGTATATTCTGCCAAATAATAAGAAATCGGAAAACCAATTACCCAATAGGCTACAAATGTAATATACATTGGGATTTTAACATCCTGCAATCCGCGTAAGGCGCCCAGAACAACAACCTGAATTCCGTCAGATATTTGAAAAATAGCAGCTATCAATAATAATTTTGAAGCAATTTCAATAACTTCTGTATTATCTAAAAGCTGTCCTCCGTTTTCCATATTTAAAAAAATGTGAGGGAAAAAATCATGAAAAACTACAAATAGAAATGCAAAAAAAGTTTCGATAATGATGGCAAGTAAAAATATGGAACGAGCCACAACAACGAGATTTTTAAAATCATTCAAGCCTCTTTGATTACTAACTCGAATCATCGACGTTACGCTTAATCCCATAGCAAACATAAATGTGAGCGAAGACAAACTCAATGCGATTTGATTGGCTGCCTGACTGGTTTTACCAATATTGCCACAAAGCCAGATTGATGCTGTAAATAAAACGACTTCAAAAAGCATTTGCATTGCCGATGGAAATCCTAAGCTTATTATTTTTTTTAGGGTTTCGCTTTTAATTTCATTAAAAGCGAAATTTTTGAAAAAATGTTTTAAATCATTTCTTCTAGATAGCATAATATGCATAAACATGACGAGAAATATTCTCGAAATTACAGTTCCAAGTGCTGCACCGATAATTCCCATTTTAGGAAAAATCCAAATACCGTAAATCAACAGATAATTGATGCCTACGTGAAGTACATTTGCCATAATCATAGCATACATCGAATATTTTGTCATCGATTTTCCGTCGGCAAATTGCTTATAACCTTGATACATTACTAAAGGAATCAATGAAAAAGCAACCCAGTCTAAATAAGGTTTTGCAAGTACAATTACTTCTTTGGGCTGTTCTAACAATTCCATTAACGGTTTTGCCAAAACAATTAAGCCAAAAAGCATCAACCCAATAATGGCGCATAAAAATAAACCGTGATGAAATGCAGAACGAATTTTACCATCGTTTTTTTCAGCATCACCTTCGGCAACAATTGGCGTTATTGCTGTCGAAAAACCAATTCCTAATGACATCGCAATAAAAATCATGCTGTTTCCTAGTGAAACTGCCGCCAATTCTGTACTTCCTAATTTCCCTACCATTATATTATCGACTATACCAATTAAGGTATGGCCAACCATTCCTAATATTATAGGATATGCCAGTCTAAAATTATACGAAAACTCTTTGGTGTACTGCTTTAAATTCACTTTTACTCTTTTTAGTCGGCAAAGATAATCAGAAGCTTTGGATTCTTTCTTATTATTAAAAATTGTAAGCGAATTTTAAGAATTCAGCATGAACCGAAATATTATATAACAATTATTAAAAATTATATAACAATGCCCTAAACACTACGATTTACTTTTACATTATTAATAATTCAAAATAATATCACAATGAAATTACAAAATCTAAGAACATTAAGCCTAGCATTTATTGCTATTTTATACGCCAATACAACATTCGCTCAAACTACAGTAGAAAGTGAAATTAAAAATTACGATCAGGGTTTTAGATTAGGTTTTGGTATAAATGGCGGTTTACCAACAGACAACGATTATGATTGGTCTTTGGGTGGAGATGTGCGTTTGCAATATGATTTAACAAAAAGAGCTTCTCTTACTTTAACAACTGGTTTCACGAATTTATTTCAGGGAAAAGATGAAAATGGAGTTGACACAAAAGATCTTGGCTTTATTCCGGCAAAAGCAGGATTTAAAGCTTTTATCTGGGAAGATCAATTTTATGTTTTAGGTGAACTTGGTGCTGGTTTTGCGGTAACAAATGGTTACAATGACACTACTTTTTTATGGGCTCCGGGAATTGGTTATGCAAACAAATACATTGACGTTAGTGTACGTTACGAAAATTATCACGAATTCAAAACTGATCAGGTAGCGCTTCGTTTAGCCTACGGTTTTGACTTGTAGAAAATACTTTTATTTTTATTCTTTTGTTTTTGGTAAAACCCCACAGTTCCTCATAGTCTGTGGGGTTTTTACCATTTATAGCTTAACGTATCCTATAAAAAATCAAATTTCTTTTTTAATTTAAATACTTTTTATCTGTCAATGTTTTCATAAAGATAATAAGTTGTTGTTTTTCTTTATCTGATAAGTTTAATTTGTCTTCAGGCAATGTTTGGTTCGGAACTTCAAATCCTAAACCAATTCCTCCGCCTTCATTATAAAAATCAATAACTTCTTCAAGGGTTTTATAAACTCCATTGTGCATATACGGAGCTGTAAGCGCTATGTTTCTTATGGTTGGCGTTTTAAATGAATTTTTATGAATCGAGGCTTGCGTTATAACGAACTTGCCCAAATCTCCATCGAGTTTTTTATTTTTATTTGGAACTCCTAAAATTTCACTTTCAGATTTGTTAAAGTTTGGCGGAACAGTTCCGTTTGTAAGCGGAATAAAATGACAGGTGGCACATTTGGCTTTGCCGGCAAATAAATTAAATCCTGCTTTTTCATCTGCAGTAAATGTGGTTTTATTTTGCATAAAAGCGTCAAATTTAGAATCGTAATGGCTTAACGAACGAATGTACGATGCTAAAGCATTTTTGATAGTAAATTCATTTATTTCTCCTTTTGGAAAAGCTTTTTTAAACTCTTTTACATAATCTTCTTTTTTCTGAATTTCCTTAGCCGATTTATCTAAAGATCCGTGCATCTCATTTTCGTTTTTAATTACTGCGATTGCCTGATCTTCGAGGTAACTTACTCTTGAATCTGCAAAAAATGCACGCTGAAAAGCAATATTTGCCAATGTTGGTGTGTTGCGCTGAATCATTGATTTTCCGTCTAATGAAACTGCTCTTTCTAAACCATCTGTAAAAGCTTTTTCGGCATGGTGGCAGGAAGCGCACGAACGTGTATTATTTCCTGACAAAATAGGGTCATTGAATAACTTTTTACCTAAAGTAATTTTTTCAGTTGTTGTTATATAATCGGGAAAACCCGAAAAAGCTTCAGCATCAAAAGCATCTTTATCAAATAATGTTTGGGCTGTAACTTTTAGGCCGCGTTGTTCTTTCATTAATGGAAATCCTAATTCAGATTGTGTTTTAAAAAGTCCTTTGCTTAGCGGATTTAAAATTTCTTTAATGAAATAAGCGCGATCAAAAGCATTAAAATTGTTGTTTGTTTTTAAATATTTTTTTCCTTTTTCCAGAATATTAAGTACTTGCTGAGCATTTGAAACTGTTTTATTTTCAAGATAAACACGGTAATATTTTTCGATTGTTTCTAAAGATACAGAAGCTTCCGGAAGTGAATTTAGAACAACAGGGGAATCAAACCCTGTAATTCCTAAAGTAATAATTCTGTATACTTCTAATCGCATGGCATCAAAAACATGCGCATCGGTTAATTCATTAGAATTTGAAACTTTTTCTAACCGAATTAAATTTGATGACAAAATGCCCAATTCCTTCAGTAATTCTTTTTTACTCTCTTTATTATATTTCGGAAAAACCAATTCTTCAATAACCTGAAATCCTTCGGGCGAAACGGTTACATTATCATTTTCTTCAAATTCAGGTATTGCTGGTCCGTTGATTGATTTAGCAACTGCTGGAGAATAATATTCACTAATCATTTCGACTTTCTTAAAACTTTGATGTGCCTCTATAAATTGCCTTTGAATTTGAGCTTCGGTAGAATCAGCTTGTACGGAATATTTTAATTTAGCTACTTTTTCAACTAACAAAGTAATATCAGACTGAAACAATTCATTTACTTCCTGATGTTTGTTTTTTTTCTGACAAGCAACAAGGCTTACTAAGAACAACAAACAATATATTTTTTTCATGATTAATAACGATTAAAAGAGGAATATTCAGAAAAACAGAAACCACTACCTCAAAATTGAAATAGTGGAAAACTGTTTTTTAATGACTTAAAAATTTATCTCGCCAAACCTTTAATAACTACGATTTGACTGGCTTGTTGCTCATTAGGACGATTAGTTCCTCCATCAACAGCTTTGTATTTTTCGCCTGTCCAGGTATGTGGCTGTACGCTTAACATAAAAGTATCTTCGATACCTACTTGCTCAGAAACATCAATTAATGCTCCATATTCCCAGCTACCTAATTTAGAAGTTCCGCCTACGTTGTATTTTGCTGCGTCAGTTGCAGTACGGTGGTGATCTAATTCTAATACAACTTTCAAATCTTTTGTTGCAATATTATATTGATAGATGTAAGCATCGTGAGTTTCGTCTCCGTATCCGTTTGAATCTTCCTGAACGTAAACGTAGTTTTTAGTTACACAAATATTGTCCGGATTTTGAAATTTAGCAGCAATTCCAGTACGGTTATCTCCGTCAAGAATAACTTCTAAAGTTCCTTTTAACGGATCAGCTGCATCAAGGTTTAATCTGTAAACTCTACCATATTTAGTTCTTGAGGCATCAGCATTTGTTCCTGTTACATCTTGTCCCGTTACGTTAAAATACAATTCACGATCAGCAGTATTTCCACCTTTACGATAATCTAAATCTTCAACACGTCCAAATTTAATCGCTTTCAAAGTATTTACAGATGCATTAATTTGAGCACCCGTTAAAGTAGTATGATTATCGATTTTTACGAAAGAAACCGGATACGATGTACCAACTGCCATATCTTTTTCTCTTTGATTGTCATCACTTCTTTTTAACATGTATAAAGAACCTCCGGTTAAATCACCAACGGTATTAGACACATACATAAAAACCTGACCTCCATAAGTTCCAGAATCATCATCACCAATTACAACTACTGTTTTACCTTTGTAAGCAGAAGTTCTTAATGGTAAAGCATTTTCGGCACTTAAACGACCAAAACCAGACAATTCTTTAGATACTGAAGCTGTACCTGCACTTCCGTAAGGATCTAGAGCATGCGTGCGTGATTCTTCTCCAGATTCTCCACAGGTTAAATAAACCGGGCCAAAACCATGTTCTGCAACTGTAGCCATTGTAGCACCACATAATCTCCATGTTCCTCCACTAGAGTTTAATAGATATTCTCCTTTCGTAGGCTTAAATGTTTTGTCTAATGTAATTCTCGAAACAGCAAAGTTGTCTTCATTGTTTACTAAAAATGTAAAAGTTCCGTCCGTGTTTTTTAATAGACCTGAACCGTCTGCAGAACCTCCAAAAACATAAGAAGGACTATCTGCAAAAACGTCATCTGAACTAAAAAGAGAATAAATCTTTAAACTTTCAAAACCTGCCTGCGCTTTTAATAAACTTGGCGTTACAGATTGATCCTTCAATACAACACTTGTAGTTGGTGGTGTAGTTTCGTCCTGATCTTTAGAATCGTTGTTACACGAGATCAGCGAGCCTAAAATAATTAGGGGTAAAATAATTCGTTTCATTTAGCTAGTGGTTTGATTATATTTTTTTACAAAGTAAATCCTTACCCTTTAACTAAAAATGATTTTGATATTATCAAAAAATGAAGAGTTTAAACAAAACTCAATCAACGATATACATAAATTTAACATTAAATTAGTAATACAAAATACTCATAAACTTAAAGTAACATTCAAACAAAAAAAAGAGCCTTATTTTAAGACTCTTTTTTTAATTGTTTTTTATAATCCTCAAAATTGGCTTTTATTTTATCGTCCAATTCAGGTTCTTTTATATCGGTATGTTTTTGCATTTCTTCCCAAATAATTTTGGCAACAATATAGCGTGCCATTTCTTTATCATCTGCAGGAACTATATACCAAGGCGCATGTTCTGTCGAAGTTTTATTTATTGCTTCTTCATAATATTCCTGATATTCATCCCAATGTTCGCGTTCTGCCAAATCTCCGGGAGAAAATTTCCAATTGTGCTTTCCCTCTTCAAGTCTGCGCAATAAACGTTGGCGTTGTTCTTCTTTACTTAAATGAAGATAAAACTTCATTACAATCGTTCCGTTTTCAGCGATATGACTTTCAAAATTATTTATTTGTTCAATTCTTTTTTTCCAAAACTTTGGTGTTATATCATCAACAGAATTTATTCCCGGTAAATTTTCACTCAAAATATATTCAGGATGCACACGTGTAACCAGAACATTCTCATAATGCGTTCGGTTAAAAATACCAAACTTTCCTTTTTCAGGCAAAGCGATATAATGTCTCCATAAATAATCGTGTTCCAGCTCTGTAGAATTTGGCGTTTTAAAACTGTGTACCACTACTCCACGCGGATTAAATTCTTTAAAAACTTCTCTAATCAAACTATCTTTTCCGGAAGTATCCATTCCCTGAAGACAAATTAAAACCGAATATTTATTGTGTGCATACATCACATCCTGCAAATCGCTCAATTTTGCCTGAACCTTATCTAGTTTTTCTGCTTTTTCATCGTCATCCGCTTTTACTTTTAACAAAGTTGGAATCTTTGATAATTTTATTTTATCTGTGACTTTAAAATCATTTGGATCTATCGATTTCATATATCTTTTATTTTTATAATTATAAATATACTAATTTTACGAATTCCGATAGCTATCGGAACTGCTATTCATTGCAATATTTTATAGTTATATGCATTAAGTTTTCAAAACAACATTCATGGAAAAATTCACATTAGAAATATTATTTCAAATCATCGGAATCGGTTCTGCATCAGGATTATTTTTCAACAACGATTCATTATATATAATTGGCGACAACAGCGGGTTTTTATACGAATACAATATGCAAAATCAGCAATTAAGCCATCACGCTTTAATCGAAAATCCGTCGCAAAACATTCCAAAAAACATAAAACCCGATTTTGAATCGATTACGCATCATAACGATACCTTGTATGTTTTTGGCTCCGGTTCTACCGAAAACCGAAATAAAATGATTGAGTTCGATCTGAAAACCAAAACCATTTTACAAAAAAACAATCTTGTTGATTTGTATGCCGTTATGCAAAGTTTCGGATCTATAAAACCGGAAGATTTTAATTTGGAAGGCGCTATTTTCGATGGAGAAAATTGGTATTTGTTCAATCGAGGAAACGGAATTTCAAACAAAAACACGATTTTTACGATCCATGCTAAAAGCTTGGGAGAAGAATTTGCATTGGTTGCCACCAATTATAAACTTCCAAAAATAAAAGGAGTTCGCTCCAGTTTTACTGATGCTATTTTGGTCGACGACAAAATTTATTTCCTTTCAACGGCAGAAGATACCAAATCTACTTATGATGACGGCGAAATTCTGGGAAGTTTCATTGGCCGAATCGATCTTAAAACCATGAAAATAGATTTTACTCAAAAAATAACTTCAACCAACAAATTTGAAGGTTTGACTTTCTATAAAAAATCAAATGATAAAATTGAGTTCTTACTTTGTGAAGATAATGATACGGAACTTTTGGAGACGAAGATTTTTAAATTGAGTTTGCCGCTTAAATAAATTTTAGATTCTACTTTGTGAAATTTCACGAAACCTTTGCGAATCTTTGTGTTATAGTTTTACCACAGAGATTCGCAAAGATTTCACAGAGAGACACAAAAATTAACCTTTTTTCCGTTAGACCTATCAGATCTTTATTTAAAAAAATAAAGTCAACAAAATCAATACGTTACAAAACAATTTGAATTATTTTTACTTTTATTTAATTTCTGTCCCAACCTTTTTATCTTTTTCCCTCTCTTTAGTATAAAGACAACAATTGTGATAAACGAAACTCAAATTTCTAACTGCAAAAAAATGAACCGCGATGCGCAGCGTCAGGTTTATGAGCACATGGCTCCAAAATTGTATCGCCTTTGCAAACGATACCTCAAAAAGGAAGAAGAAATTGAAGAAGCTCTGGCTGACGCTTTCTATACCATATTTACAAAACTGGATCAACTTAAGGAAGATAAAGCTTTTGAAGCCTGGGCAAGAAAAATAACCGTGAACCATTGTTTGGCAACGATTAAGAAACATACTAATTTTAATATGTACCTTGATGATGTCAAATTGCTATCGCAACCTTTTACGGATGAAATTAACGCTCTTGAAGAAGAGGATTTACTCAATTTACTAAACCATATTCCAGACGGCTGCAAAACTGTTTTTAATCTTTTTGTTATTGAAGGTTACGGACATAAGGAAATCGCAGCGATGCTGAATATTTCTGAAGGAACTTCAAAATCACAATTGAATGCCTCGAAAACCAAGCTGAAGGAATTAGTAAATAAATTGTATTATCAAAAAGCAAAATAGTCATGGACAATCAAGATAAAATATTCGATAAATTTAAAGAGGCGGCTCACAATTCGGAGCTGAAAGATTTTCCGGGAATGGAGAAAGTCTGGTCGCGCGTTGAAGATAAACTCGACAAAAAAGAAGATAAAAAAGCGATTTCATTATGGAAAAAAATTGCAATTGCAGCTTCTTTATCATTAATCATTTCTATAGGATCTCAGTTTTTAAAATCAGATAAAGTAACGACGATTCAAAATCAAAAAGTTGTGGTTAATGAAAATGAAGCCATTCAGAATTCTGTTATAGAAAAAAACAAAGATGCTGTTGCAGAAGATTCCAATATTATACCCAAAGAAAAAGCAATTGAGATTTTAAATAATCAAGTTAAAAATCAACAAAAAGTTGCTATAAATGAGCCACAAGCTACTATTTCTGAAGCTACTGGAAATGGAACAGTCATTTCGCCAGTCGCAAATGAAGATTATTTGGCTGCTCCGGCACTAGCTGAAGCTGAATATTCAAAAAACGAGAATGCTAATATAAAAGGAAAAATGGATTCAGAAGTTTATTCTGACACAAAAGAAAAACAATCTGATAAAGTTTCATTTGCAGCCAAACGATCAGCATCGGCCCCAATGGTCAAGAAAAATACTCCTCTTATTATTCTTAACGGAACTGCAATGGCGCATAGTGATGAGGCAAAAAAAGACAAAATGATGTCTGCAGAACTTTCAAATTTAGAACCTTCAAATGTAGACTCACTGGTAATTCTGGATGAACCTTTATATATTATCGACGGCATTTACTATTCCGAAGATGATTTATATGGTTCAAACCCAACAAGTCCTTATGCGCCTTTAGACAAACAGGAAATAAAAACCATAACGATACTTCAGGATCTGGAAGCCACATCAAAATATGGCGAGAAAGGAAAAAAAGGAGTTGTTATAATTACCACCAAAACAGGAAAACCGGTCAACAAAAAATAATCTTACTTCAAAAAATCTTTGTCAAAGCTTAAACCTTTGACAAAGATAAATTCCGAACATTAACTTAAAATTTACTATCATGAAAAGTCTAAAACTTATTTCATTAGCCATTACTATGCTTATATGTTTCGTAACAACGGCACAAGAAAAAACAATTACAGGAACAGTTACAGATGCAAATTCTCTTCGTCTTCCAGGAGTCACTGTTTACATTCAAAAATCAAAAAAAACAGCAACTACAAATTATGATGGACAGTACAGTATTAAAGCTCAAAAAGGAGATATTCTTGTTTTTAGCTATATTGGAATGAACAATCAAAAGGTTGTTGTAAAAGATTCGAATATTATTAATGTTATATTACAAGAAAGTAGCAGTGAATTAAAAGAAGTTGTCGTTACAGCTTATGGGGTTTCGAAAAGAAAAATGTCAACTGCTGCATCAGTAACAATGGTTCAGGGACAAGTTATTTCCCGTTCATCAAATATACAATATACGCCAAGTCCAATCATAACACCAATTCGAGGATCTCAATCTATTTCGTCTAAAAACGAACCTATTTATATTGTTGACGGAGTTCCTGTTAAAGCTGATCAAATGGCAAAAATAAATCCGAATGATATTGATGAAGTTAAAGTTTTAAAAGATCCTACGGCTTCTGCTATTTATGGAACCAGAGCTGCCAATGGCGCTGTGGTTATTGCGACTAAAAACGGACTTTATAAAAATCTCTCTGAAACAGAATTAGATTCAAAACTAAATAAAATTACTCCTATTCGCCCTGCTGAACCAACTCAGGAAGATTATTATGCTTTTGTAGAAAATGCTTTTGAAAGCCCAAAAACGGCTCCGCTTTCTACTTTTTCTATTGATGTTGATAATGCATCATATACAAACATCAGACGTTTTATTAACAACGGACAAGAAGTTCCAAAAGATGCCGTTCGTGTCGAAGAAATGGTAAACTTTTTTAAATATAATTATCCTCAACCAAAAGGCGAGCATCCGTTTTCTATCAATACAGAATTAAGTTATTCGCCATGGAATTCTAAAAACCAAATTTTAAGAATTGGCCTTCAGGGAAAAAACATCCCGACAGATGATTTACCGGCATCAAATCTTGTTTTTCTAATTGATGTTTCGGGTTCAATGGCCGATGATAATAAATTACCATTATTGCAGGAATCAATGAAAATTTTGGTAAACGAATTAAGAGCTAAAGATAATGTCGCTATCGTGGTTTATGCCGGAGCTGCGGGATTGGTTTTACCGCCAACATCAGGCGATGAGAAAGAAACCATAATTGATGCATTAGACGATTTAAAAGCCGGAGGAAGTACAGCTGGCGGCGCGGGAATCGAATTGGCTTATAAAATTGCTTCTGAGAATTTTATTAAAGGCGGAAACAACAGAGTAATTCTGGCAACTGACGGCGATTTCAACGTTGGAGGCTCTTCTAACTCAGATATGGAAAAACTAATTGAACAAAAAAGAAAAACGGGTGTTTTCTTAACTTGTCTGGGTTACGGAATGGGCAATTATAAAGACAGCAAAATGGAAACTCTTGCCGATAAAGGAAACGGAAATTATGCTTATATCGATAACATTCAGGAAGCAAATCGCTTTTTAGGCAAAGAATTTAAAGGTTCAATGTTTGCTATTGCGAAAGACGTAAAAATTCAGATA
Organism: Flavobacteriaceae bacterium CRH; assembly: GCA_001507425.1. Classification (GTDB taxonomy): domain Bacteria; phylum Bacteroidota; class Bacteroidia; order Flavobacteriales; family Flavobacteriaceae; genus Flavobacterium. The sequence continues at coordinate 44,491 of LMAJ01000010.1, read as the reverse complement.
GAATTTAATCCAAAACAAGTTCAGGCTTATCGCTTAATTGGCTATGAAAACAGAAAATTACGTGCGGAAGATTTTAAAAATGATGCCATTGATGCCGGCGAATTAGGAAGCAATCATACCGTTACGGCTTTGTATGAAATTATTCCCGCGGGAGTTAGCAGCGATTATTTAAAAGAACAACCTGATGCTTTAAAATATACCAAAACAGAAACGAATTCGAATAATTATTCTAATGAACTGGCCACGATAAAATTCCGTTACAAAAAACCGGACGGTGATAAAAGTATTGAAATGGTAAATGTGATAGAAAACAAATCGGTTTCTTTAGAAAAAGCAAGTGATGATTTTAAATTTAGCACTGCCGTTGCCTGGTTTGGATTAAAATTAAGAGATTCTAAATTAATTGCTGACAAATCCCCGAAAGAAATTGTAAAACTGGCAAAACAAGGAAAATCAAATGACAGTGAAGGTTATAAAGCAGAATTTATTCGTTTGGCAGAGTCTGCAAAACAGGTTTATTAATCATCTTTACGATTTAATTTAATTCACATTTAAATTTTAAACAATGAAAAAAATATTTTTCGCTCTAATACTATTGGCTACAATAAATTCTTATTCTCAAAACAAATCTTTAATGGATAAGCCCTTTATTGAAGTTTCCGGTCAGGCCGATACCTTGGTTTTACCGAATAAAATCTGGATCAATGTGTTATTGACAGAAAGAGATTCTAAAGGAAAAAAATCTGTAGAAGATCTGGAAAAAGAAATGATTTTGAAATTACAGGAAATTGGTATCAACACAGAAAAAAATGTGAGTGTGAGCGATATGTCAAGCAATTTTAAATTTTATCTTTTAAAACAAAATGACGTTTTTAAGAGTAAATCATATTCTGTTTTAGTTGCCGATGCCAAAACTGTGTCAAATGTATTTATCGGATTAGAAAAAATCGGCATCTCAAATGTTCATATTGAAAAAGTTGAAAATGATCAGCAAAAAAACATTCGGCTTTTAATAAATGAAAAAGCAATTCTTCGAGCCAGACAAATTGCCGAAAGTTTATCAAAACCTTTAAGCCAAAAAGTTGGAAATGCCATCCAAATAAATAACTTTGAAGATATTTCGAGTCAGTTAGCGGGCAGCATTGCCGGAATAGCCATTAGAGGATATTCAGCAAAAAAGTATGACAACGAAAACTCTTACAATGAACCAAATATTGAATTTGAAAAAATAAAAATTGTAAGTTCTGTACAAGTTCGCTTTCTCCTGGAATAATCAAAGTATATATAAATCAATTTCAAACAAAAGTTAATGAACCCAATCTTAAATCAAAACCTATTTCTTGTAAAAGAACATGTCGGAATGTTTAAAGCTGCAAACAATTATGATATTTATGATCCTGAAAGCAATCAGATCATTATGAATTGCAGAGAAAACAATCTTGGCTTTTTTACAAAAGTATTTCGTTTCACAGATTATAAAAGAGCTACACCTTTTAATATTGAAATTACTACTACCTCTGGCGAAAAATTAATTTCTGTAAAAAGAGGAATTGCAATCTTCCGTTCGACAGTTGAAGTTTTTGACGAGAAAGACAGATTGATTGGAACTTTCAAACAAAAGTTTTTTTCTATTGGAGGAAAATTCGAAATTCTGGATAAAAACGAAAAACCGGTGGCAACATTACAAGGAAAATGGACGGGTTGGGATTTTAAATTTTCTTACGAAAATAAACAGCTTGCCCAGGTAAATAAAAAATGGGCAGGAATGGGCAAAGAGTTTTTTACAAGTGCTGATAATTATGTACTTCAAATAGAAGAAACTGTAGCACAAGATAGTCCGCTCAGACAATTAATTCTTGCAGCCGTTATGTGCATCGATATGGTTTTGAAAGAATAAATAAGTTTGTTAAACTTAGTTTAAGAAACACCTAAAAGCATCATTTTAGTTCGCAAATGCAATATTTTTGTGTAACTTTAAATGATGCTTTTTTGCATTTCTAAAAAATAAACCATGACAGACTTAAAAAATAAAAATGCCCTAATTACGGGAGCCGGAAAAGGAATTGGAAAAGCCATTGCGATTGCTTTGGCCAAAGAAGGCGTAAACGTAATTTTAGTTTCAAGAACACAAGCCGATGTAGATCAATTGGCAGTTGAAACTTCAAATTTAGGCGTAAAATCATTAGCTTTATCTGCCGATGTTTCAGACATTAATTCTATAAATAATGCGGTTGAAAAAGCTTTGGCTGAATTTACAAATATTGATATTTTAATTAACAGCGCCGGAATTGCTTCTTTTGGGAAATTCCTTGAATTAGAGCCAACGGCCTGGGAAAGAATTATTCAGGTAAATTTAATGGGAACTTATTATGCAACCCGTGCCGTAATACCTAATATGATCGAAAGACAAACAGGCGATATTATTAATATTTCGTCTACGGCTGGATTAAACGGAAATGCTTTAACAAGTGCTTACAGTGCTTCTAAATTTGCTGTTTTAGGTTTAACCGATTCTTTAATGCAGGAAATGAGAAAGCACAATATTCGTGTTACCGCTTTAACGCCAAGTACTGTTGCAACTGATATGGCAAAAGACTTAAACCTGACAGACGGAAATCCTGAAAAAGTAATGCAGTCTGAAGATATTGCTGAATTAATTATTGCACAACTTAAATTAAGTCGTCGCGTTTTTATAAAAAACAGCAGTATTTGGTCTACAAATCCTTAAACTAAGAACTTAAATTCCAATATTTAAATTCCAAATTCCAAAAACTATTGAATTGGAATTTGGGATTTTAAAATTTGGGATTTTAAAAAAACTAACCTAATGGAACAATATTTAAGGCAATTAATTGCAATAGAATTTAGTGATAAAAAAGAAATTTTTACCGGATTTTTAATTGATTATTCTGATGATTGGATTTTGTTGCGAAACAATCCCGTTGATTATATTTTGGATGGTTTTGTAATTCTGAAAAATAAAAATGTAGAAAATGTTCATCGCGATCATGATCTTGCTTTTACTGAAAAAGTGATTCGGTTAAAAGGTTTAAAAACCAATGCAGAAGATATTATTCCAATTCGGGATTTAGCTTCTATCGTAAACTTTATAACGAATAAATACGGTATTTTTCAAATTTCAAAAAAATCAGCCAAATCGGCTTATTTAGGAAAATTGATTTCTCTAAACGAAGAAGAACTTTTAATTGACTTTTTAGATACAAAAGGTCAGTTTGGTGGTGAATTGAGTTTTAATCCTGAAAAAATCAGAGTGATTGAATTTGATACGGATTATATTAATTCATTGAAATTGGTTATTGAGAAAGAGATAAAGTAAATATTCGTGTTTTATAAAATGAGAAAGCCCTTTTTAAATAAAGGGCTTTTCTCATTTTATGTTCATCTTTGTTAAAGTTTAAAACTTTGACAAAGATTTCGAAGTCTATATTTCTATGCTTCTGCTAATTTATTCAAAAACTCTAAACGAACGCTACCGTCTTCATCAATTTTTGTTAGATTAATATCTTGCAAAGTATTTACCAATTCAGGATTCCAGGGTGTTTTTACTTTTACGTAGTTTTCAGTAAAACCGTGAATGTATCCTTCTTTATTTTCACTTTCAAATAAAACCGTTCTGTTGGTCCCTAATTGGCTTTCGTAAAAAGCACGGCGTTTTTTAACCGATAATCCGCGTAGCATTTTACTACGTTTCGCCCTTACGTTTGCCGGAACAATTCCTGGCATATTTGCGGCTTCTGTATTATCTCTTTCAGAATAGGTGAATACGTGCAAATAAGAAATATCCATTTCATTAAGAAAATGATAGGTTTCAAGAAAATGCTCGTCTGTTTCGCCCGGAAAACCAACAATTACATCGACACCAATACAAGCGTGCGGCATTACTTCGCGAATCTTGTTAACACGTTCTGTATAAACTTCACGTAAATAACGGCGTTTCATCAATTTTAAAATATCATTGCTTCCTGATTGCAGCGGAATATGAAAATGAGGTACAAAAGTGCGGCTTTTAGAAACGAATTCTATGGTTTCATTTTTCAATAAATTAGGCTCGATCGATGAAATTCGCAAACGTTCAATTCCTTCAACCTCATCCAGAGCCTGAACTAATTCAAGAAAAGTATGTTCGTGTTTTTTATTTCCAAATTCGCCTTTTCCGTAATCACCAATATTTACTCCGGTTAAAACAATTTCCTTGATGTTTTGAGCTGAGATTTCTTTGGCATTTTGCAAAACATTCTCTAAAGCATCACTTCTCGAAATTCCTCTTGCTAACGGAATCGTACAATACGTACATTTATAATCGCAGCCGTCCTGAACTTTCAAAAAAGCTCTGGTACGATCGCCAATTGAATAACTTCCAACATAAAAATCGGCTTCAGCAATTTCACATGAATGAACTTCACCCATATCGTTTTTGCTCAGGTCATTGATATAATCAGTAATTTTAAATTTTTCGGTCGCACCCAAAACCAAATCAACGCCATCTACAGCTGCTAATTCTTCTGGTTTTAATTGCGCGTAGCAGCCTACTGCAGCAACAAAAGCCTTATCGTTAAGTTTCATGGCTTTTTTTACAACCTGCTTAAATTGCTTGTCTGCATTTTCTGTTACAGAACAAGTATTAATCACATATATGTCTGCCACTTCTTCAAAATCGACACGATCAAAACCTTCTTCATTAAAGTTTCTGGCAATTGTAGACGTTTCAGAAAAATTCAATTTGCATCCAAGCGTATAAAAAGCAACTTTTTTTCTATTTTCCATGAGAATACACTACATTTTAAGTAGTAAGATATTATATTTACATCTCAATTTAGAGAGTTTGCAAATTTACATACAATATTCTTTAAAATAAAATCAATAATAAACTATATATCAGTATTTTGCAGTAAACATGTATTTTAATTAGGCCTAAAAAACCGTCATGCATCAATGTCTGATCTTAAAATAAAGTTTGGTTACAAAAGATTAAAATAAATTTGAATAAGAATAACATGACAAAATCATCGATTAAAAGCAAAATTCATCGATTAAATACGTTTTTTTAATGATTATTTTAAAATTTTCTTACATTTAACTTCGTGAAAATTAACTTTTAAACTGTAATTTTACACTCCAAAAAAAAAATTGAAAAAATTCAATAAGAAACCGTAGATTTAGCCATAACAATTTTGATTTTTAATCGTTAAAGTTGTTGTTTTGTTATCAATAAAAAATGGGTAAGCCGAAAACCATAAAGAGTAGGCAAACAATTAAAATAATCCAAACTTATTATGAAAGCATTTTTACCCACGATCTGCTTGATGTTCTTAACCTTTTTCAATTCGCAAGCGCAAACTGCTCCGGCTACGAACCCATTCCCTTCTATAAGCACTTTAACAAATTGGGCGAGTTTAAACTCTCAGTCACAATTTGACATTGCAATTCGTGCCGTTGGTTTTAAGTTTGAAGTAAAAGAACCGAGTACAGAATCGACTGCCTATACTTATATTCGTAAAGTTACTGTTAATGAAGTAAATTACACTGATAGAATAGTTTACAGAATTACAAACAATAATTCTGCTAGTATTATTTCTTTAGTAACTGCTTCTACAGATTTAGTAAGTTTGTATACTCCGCAATTGGCAACTTTTAAAAACAACAATTGTAAAACAGAAATGTCTAAAGATAAAAACACGACTTGCAGCTGTTACGAAAGTGCCGCTTTTGCAATCGATCTTTGCGACGAACGCGTAAAATTAACTATGGGCGATGGAAATAAATATTTTGTTTCTGTAGCTAAAAAATAATATAAAGTATTTTTCAGAGAATAAAAACCAAGAGCTGTTTTCCAAATCTTTGCAAACTCATTAAGAAAGTTGATAAAGATTTGGGACACATTTCTCTGATTAAAATATTATAAGTTCGGATTTTTAAGTTCGTACCAAACTTCTAATTCATTTTCGTATTCAAATGAATTAATGTAACGTAAACCTAGTTTTTCGAGAATCTTTCTTGAATTTTCATTTCCTTCATCTGCGTAAGCGTAAAGAGCTTCAACTTTCATTTCATTAAAAGCGTAATCGACAAAAGCTTTTCCTGCTTCCGTTGCATATCCTTTTCCCCAGTGTTTTTCGATGAAACGATACCCTATTTCATAAAAATTTTGGTGCTTATTGATTTCGGCCGAAATAAGTTTTATTCCCGACCATCCAATAAATTCATTGGTTTCTTTTAGAATAACGGCCCAGCGGCCTATTCCATTTTTTTTATACTGCTCTTGAATTTTTTCAATTTGATCCCGGCTTTCATCAATATTAGTTAAAGGTTTTTTACCCACAAATCGATGTACATTCGGATTAGAATCCATTTCAAACATTCCGTCAACATCCGAAAGAAGTAATTCCCTCAAAATTAATCGTTCTGTTTCAATTGGTTTTTTCATAATTAACTATTTAAAATATAGCGTTGAACGACCTCTGCAACCCCATCATCATTATTTGATGCGACAATTACATCAGCGCTGTCACGCAATTCCGGGGTGACATTATCTACCCAGACTCCTAAACCTGCATATTCTACCATAGTAAGATCATTTCCTGCGTTTCCAACAGCAATAATTTCACTTTGATGAATGTTTAATTTCGCTGCCAAAAGTTTTAAACTCGCCGCTTTATCTATTCCGTTTTGAGCAGCTTCTAAGAAAAAAGGTTTAGACATTGCAACACTTAAGTGAGGCATTGTTAATTTTAAATCTTTTTCTACTTCTTTTAAATAAGACGGTTCTGCCAATAAAATACATTTTACTGCCGGTTTGGTAACTGCTGCTTTAAAATCAGGAACTTTATTGTGTGGCAGTCCGGTAATATCTTTTTCGATTTCGATATATTCAGAATCTGTTTCACTTACAATTTCTCCATCAATGTAGGTAATAATATGTGTTTTCATTTTTACACTGTAGTCGTATAAATCATGAATTTGCTCTGGAGTTAAGCATTGTTCAAATAAAACAAGATCATCTTTTACAGTACTGATTATTGCACCATTAAAAGAAATAATATAAGAATCATTTAAATCTAATTCTAATTCTTTAGCATAAGCCGTCATTGCAGATGTCGGCCGGCCGGAAGCCAAAACCACATAAACACCTTTGGCCTGCGCTTCAATAAGCACTTTTTTGTTTAAATCTGATATTTTATGATCGTCTGTCAACAAGGTATCATCCATGTCGAGCACTAACATTTTATATTGCATGTTTTTTAGTTTTCAGTCGCAGTCGCAGTTTTCAATCTCTAAACTGTAACTGAGACTAAAAACTGAGACTGATTACTAATTTAGATACTCATCCTGAAATCTTCAATAACCGGATTTGCTTTTGCAAAATCAGTTTCCTGAATAAATACTTCAACCGCTAAATCTGTTTGTCCAAAACCACCCAAACGAGCAGATTGAATATTATCTTTTTTTGTAGTTTCTACTCCTGCTTCTTCTAATCTTTGCTGTAAAGCGATTGCTAAAACTTCGCTCCCTGAAAACACCTTCATTAATCCCATAACATTCTATTTATTATTAATATTGAATTCTTTATTCTTTATTCTTTATTCTCTATTCTCTATTCTCTATTCTAAAATAATCTTTAACTGATTCTGAAACTCCTCATTCTCATTCATACCAATATGATCCTGATTTTTTAAAGGATAATAATGACTACTTTCTTTCAACAATTTACTCAATCGAACGGAATTTTTATACGGAATTAATTGATCATCAATTCCATGAAAAATGTAAATTGGTGCATTTATTTTGGGTAAATAATCATAAGTCTCAAGACTGAATTTTTTCATAAAATCAGGAAAAAACGGAACTCTTGAACTTGATAATTCTGTAAAGCTATAATAAGGCGCCTGAAGAATTAACGCTTTTGGTTTATTTTGAGAGGCTAAAATGGTAGCCAATCCGGAACCAATAGAATATCCGGTGATAATAATTTTATTTTCAGGATATCGCTTTGTTAATGTATTATAAGCAACAGAGACATCTTTATTGAGCTGTTCTTCATTTTCGATTTCACCTTCACTTTTGCCAAAGCTTCTGTAATCTAAAATAAAAATATCGTAACCTAAACTAGTATAAATTTTAGCAATTTTCCCCCAGGTTTCTAATGTTCCTGCATTTCCATGAAGGTAAAAAATCAACCCTTTAGAATTCTCTGCTTTAAATAATAGACCATTAAGATGAACTCCATCAAACGAACGAATATTTAATTCTTCAAATTTCTGCTGATAATCAAACTTATAATCTTTTGGAAGCCTGGCACTCTGAAAAACCATGCCAACCTGATTGAAATAAACATAGGAAATCAATAACACATAAATAATAACAAAAAAACATACGAGAACAATCGTCAAAAATTTAAGCGTTTTAATTATTTCCATTAATGTTATTTGTTAGCTATTATTCCTCTTCTTCAATTAAGCCTTCTTCCTCATCAAGTTCTTCTTCTCCTTCTTCATCCATATCAAATATGTATGGTTCCAATAACATTTTTTCTGCCAGAATCTCGATACGCTCAGTCAATGTCTCAGCAAAAATAATACGCTGTGTTTTTGTAATACTGTTTGATATACGCATGATTTTAGTTTCGTGGCGTAATTTCAAAATTGGATCTGCATCATCCAGAATAAACATTTTTAAACGGTTTACATTGTAACCTGCGGTTGTAAACATGTCGCTTAATTTATTTGGTGTTCCAATTAAAACATCTATCCCTGTAGAAATATAGTTTTTATCATAATCCATGTCGCCTTTGTCGTGAACACCGTACACTTCAAGATTAGAAAATTTACCGTATTTAGCAAAAAGTTCGACCATTTCTAATACTTTGGTTTTGTCTTCAACAAAAATCAAAGCACGTGGAGATTCTTCAGTATGACCCGACAATTGCTGAATTACATTCAATACAATTGTAGTCGATTTTCCACTTCCTGCAGGAGAAAGAATAATACAATCAGCACCGCTTTTTATCGTTGAAAAAGTTTCCTTTTGTAATATATTAGGTTCCGTTAAACCATTTTCGATTAAAGCGTCCTGTAATTTTTCGTTTATTTTTTTTAGTTTCATCTTTGTATGCTTTAAGCTTTAGGCAATAAGCCATAAGCAAAAATTATTTAATTTTTAAAAGCCTAAAGCCTATTGCTTAAAGCTTATTGCGCGAAGCATTCTATTTGCTTGCGAACATTTTTACATCTGTTTCAGAAATTTCTGTTCCTCCCAGAATAATTAATCTTTCAACTACATTTCGAAGTTCACGAATATTTCCTGTCCAATCGTATTCCTGCAATAACTTTATGGCTGGCTGAGAAAATACTTTGACAACGTTTCCTTGTTCAGAGGCAATTTTCTCTGCAAAGTGTCTTATCAATGCCGGAATATCGTCACGTCTTTCATTCAATGGCGGAACTTTTATCAAAATTACAGCCAAACGATGGTATAAATCTTCACGGAAACGGCCTTCGGCAATTTCTGTTTTTAAATCTTTATTGGTTGCAGCCACAACACGAACATCGACTTTAATATCTTTTTCTGCTCCAACTCTGGTAATCATGCTTTCTTGCAAAGCTCTTAAAACTTTGGCTTGCGCCGAAAGGCTCATATCACCAATTTCATCTAAGAAAATAGTTCCTTTGTCAGCCGCTTCAAACTTTCCTGCACGATCTTTTACTGCTGATGTAAAAGCACCTTTTACGTGACCAAACAATTCGCTTTCAATCAATTCACTCGGAATCGCAGCGCAGTTTACTTCAATTAAAGGAAAATTAGCACGTTCGCTTTTTTCATGTAACTGATGCGCTACTAATTCTTTTCCGGTTCCGTTTGGTCCTGTAATTAAAACTCTGGCTTCGGTTTGGGCAACTTTATCAATCATCACTTTTATATGATTGATAGCTTCGCTTTCGCCAACCATTTCATAGTTTTTACTGACCTTTTTCTTCAGGATTTTATTTTCAACGACAAGTTGTTTTTTATCTAAAGCATTACGAACGGTATTCAATAAACGATTTAAATCGGGCGGTTTTGAGATGTAATCAAAAGCTCCCAAACGCATGGTATGAATAGCCGTTTCCATATCGCCGTGACCAGAGATCATGACCATCGGAATTTCAGGTTTAATTTTTTTTACTTCTTCTAAAACCTCAACACCATCCATTTTTGGCATTTTGATATCGCACAAAACCAAATCGTAATCGTTGTTTTTTATTTTCTCAAGACCTGCAACACCATCTTCTGCTTCATCAACCTGATAGGTGTCATTTTCTTCTGATAAAATCTTTACCAAAACTCTACGAATCGATGCTTCGTCTTCTATAATTAGTATTTTACTCATTCTTTTTTTAAGGTTCAAAGTTGCAAAGGTTCAGAGGTGCAAAGTTTATAATCTTTGTCGCTTGTTACCTTTTAACCTATTATTAATAATATATCTTTAATGCTTCATGTATAAATTGTTAAACTTACTTTTATTCTATTACAAAGTTTCAGTCTCAAAAAAACCTTTGAACCTTTGTACCTCAGAACCTTTGCAACTATAAAAATTTAATACTTCAGCCATCTATACAATTCTTTCCAGGTTGGTTTTTTGCCGTACATTAAAATACCTACACGATAAATTTTTGCTGCGAACCACACAACAAGGAAAAAGGTTGCAAACAATAATGATACCGAAATTGCGATTTGCCACCACGGCACTCCAAACGGAATACGCATTAACATGACGATTGGCGATGTAAGCGGAATCATAGAAAATATAACTGCAACTGTTCCGTGTGGATCATTTACAACGGTAAAAAAACCAATATAAACACTCAAAATAAGTGGCATAATTATCGGCAAAAGGAATTGTTGAGAATCGGTTTGATTGTCGACAGCAGCTCCAATTGCTGCGTAAAAGGAACTATACAAAAAGTAGCCTCCAATAAAATAAACTACAAAACCAATTATAATGCTGGCGATTGGCAGATTCCATAATTCACTAATATACATTTGTGCTGATCCGGCGAATTCTTGCTGAGCAGAATGCATTAATTCTGGTGGAATTTTAGCTGTTGGACTAACATTTACTCCAAAAAATGCAGAAGCGGCAAACATTAATCCTAAACCAATAATCGCCCAAATTACAAATTGTAATATTCCGGCAAGTGAAGTTCCAACGATTTTACCAATCATTAACTGAAATGGTTTTACCGATGAAATAATGATTTCGATGATTCTGTTAGTTTTTTCTTCGATGACACTTCGCATTACCATGTTTCCGTAAATAATAATGAACATCATAATTAAATAACCGAAAGCGCCGCCAATACCAATCTTTATTTCATTTAATCCTTTTAGACTTTCTTCTCCGGAAGCTTTTACCAAATGAATATTGACATTTGATTGTGCTTTTTGAATTGCCAAAGTATCCAGTTTTGCTTTTTCGAGATTGAGCTTTGTAATTTTTGTTCCAATGATATCCTGTGTGTTTTCTATAAAAGCTATACTCGGACTATTATTTGAAATGAATTCAATTTTACTTTCTAAATCTTTTGAATTTTCTGTTTCTGGAATAACAATCAGACCGCTGAAATTTTCTTTTGTAATACTGTCTTTCAAAGATTTTACATCTATTTCAGAAAGATTCAAATATCTGTATTCACCGTTTTTTTTATTCTGTTTTACAAAATCAGCTGCAAACAAACCTGTTTCGTCATGAATTGCAATTCGTTTTGTATCTGCTTTCATCGAACTCAAATAACCAATAAATCCAGCAATTGCCACAAACAGCAACGGACTTAAAAAAGTCATGACAACAAAAGACTTATTGCGGACTTTTGCAATGAATTCTCTTTTTATAATCAACGAAATGATACTCATAAATATTTTAATTTTCAAATTCCAAATTCCAATTTTGATCGCTCTAATATTGGAATTTGGAATTTATTTTTTGGAATTTTAATTTTTGCTATCAGTAACTGTTTGAATAAAAATATCGTTTACACTTGGTATTTTTTCTACGAAATGGGTTACTTGACCTCTTTGTGTTAAAAGGTGTAATAACTCATTTGGTGTTGCAGTTCCTATTTGGATGTCTAATTTTAAATCATCATTTAACGATTTAAAATGGGCAGGCGAAACGGTGAATTTTTGTGTAATGTCATACATCAAACCTTCCACATTATCTGTTAGAATTCCAACTTCAAAACTATTGGTTTTAAACTGACGTTTTACATCGCTAAGTTTTCCTTCTATTAATTTATTCGATTTATGAATTAAGGCAATGTGGTCGCAAAGTTCTTCAACACTTTCCATTCTGTGAGTAGAAAAAATAATTGTAGCGCCTTGTTCTTTTAATGCTAAAATTTCATCCTTAATAATATTGGCATTTACAGGATCGAATCCGGAAAAAGGCTCATCAAAAATCAGCAATTTAGGTTTATGGAGTACGCAAACCACGAACTGAATTTTTTGTGCCATTCCTTTAGAAAGTTCCTGAATTTTCTTGTTCCACCAACCCTGGATTCCTAATCGGTCAAACCAGTATTCTAATTGTATTTTTGCCTCAGCTTTAGAAAGTCCTTTCATTTGCGCCAGATACAAACATTGTTCCCCTACTTTCATAGAAGTGTACAAACCTCTTTCTTCAGGAAGGTAACCAATAGTCTGCACGTGCTTTGGCTGCAATTTTTCTCCATCAAGAATTACTTCGCCACTATCTGGCAATGTAATTTGATTTATGATTCGGATAAGGGAAGTTTTTCCAGCTCCATTTGGTCCCAATAGTCCATAAATACTACCTTTTGGTACATTTAATGAAACTTCGTTAAGCGCTACATAATCACCGTATTGTTTTACGACTTTATGTACTTCGAGTAAGTTGCTCATGCTGTTTTTAGAATTTTCTTCGTCAGTTTGACCATTGTGGTTAACGGTCTGTAAAAGTAAATAATTCGAAACGAATCTGCGTAATAATACGTAAAAAACCCATTCTAAATTTGCATTTAAAATGGGTTTTATAAATTATTTGAACCTTTTAGAAAAAGTTTAGCTTATGAAAACATATCTTTTACTTTCTCAAAAAATGATTTTTCTGATTTTTCAGGGCTTGGAACGAAGTGTTCGTCGTTTAAAGCATTTTCAAAAAATTGTTTTTGCTCTTTATTCAAGGTTTTAGGTGTCCATACATTTACGTGAACTAGTAAATCTCCGCTTCCGTAACCGTTTATACTTGGAATTCCTTTTCCTTTTAATCTTAATATTTTTCCGGATTGAATTCCTTCTTCGAGTTTAATACGAACTTTACCGTTGATTGCTTCGATATCTTTAGAAACTCCTAAAACGGCTTCCGGGAAACTGATATACAAATCAAAATGTATATTTTCTCCTTCACGTTTTAAGAATTCGTGTTCTAATTCTTCAATAGCAACAATTAAATCTCCCGGAACGCTATTTCCCGGAGCATCGTTTCCTTTGTTAGAAACTTTCAATTGCATTCCGTCAACAACTCCGGCCGGAATTTTAATAGAAACTGTTTCGTCTTCTACTACCATTCCCTGAGCATCTGCTTCAGAAGGTCTTTTATCTAAAATTTGTCCAGAACCACCACAATTAGGGCAAGTTGATGCAGATTGCATTCTTCCTAAAATTGTGTTTGTTACACGCATTACCTGTCCCTGACCGTTACAAGTCGAACACGTTTTGTAGGTAACCCCTTTGGCCTGAACTTTACGTTTTACTTTTACTTTTTTCTCTACACCATTTGCAACCTCTTCTAAAGTCAGTTTCACTTTAATTCTAAGATTGCTTCCTTTAGCACGACGAGGGCCACCTCCGCCTCCGCCAAAACCGCCAAATCCTCCACCAAAAATATCGCCAAACTGGCTGAAAATGTCATCCATATTCATACCACCATGACCACCACCGCCAAATCCGCCAGAACCATCAAATGCCTGGTGTCCGTATTGGTCGTATTTTGCTTTTTTGTTAGGATCACTCAAAACTTCATAAGCTTCTGCCGCAAGTTTAAAGTTTTCTTCTGCCTCTTTGTCGCCTGGATTTTTATCCGGGTGATATTTTAGCGCACTTTTTCGGTAAGCTTTTTTAATTTCGGCAGCATCAGCATTTTTTGAAATGCCTAGTATTTCGTAAAAATCTTTTTTCATAATTTAGGTTAAATTCCAAATCGTAAAATCCAAAATCCAATTCTTAAAAAATTGATATTCAGAATCTAATTTGCATTTTTTAGTTTCCGATAACCACTTTAGGGAAACGAATAATTTTGTCTCCTAATTTGTATCCTTTTTCAATAACATCAACAATTTTCCCTTTTAATTTGTCAGACGGAGCTGGAATTTGGGTAATTGCTTCAGCAAAATCAGCATTAAAAGCATCACCTGCTCTTACTTCAACTTGCTCTAAACCTTTAGCTACCAAAGTACTTTTCAATTTTTCATGAATCAACTCTACTCCTTTTTTCAAATTTTCATCATCAGATTTGTTGATTTCTACAGTTGCTCTGTCAAAATCATCCAAAACAGGAAGCATTGCTAACAAAACTTCCTGGTTTGCTGTTTTAAACAAATCCATACGCTCTTTTGAAGTTCTTTTTTTGTAATTTTCAAATTCGGCAAATAATCTCAAAAACTTATCTTTTTCTTTTGCCAAGTCTTGAGCCAATTGCTCTTCAACACTTAATTCTTCAACAATTAATTGCTCACCGTTGGCGTTCGTTTCTAACGTTACATCATCTAATTCCTGATCGAATTCTGTATTTTCCGTAGTCATATTATTTGTATTTTTAAAAATATTCTTAAACTTCATTTTCAATTCTTTCTTTTGGATTGCAAAAGTACTGCCAAATCTTTCAAAATGTCAAATTGTCACTCTATTAAAGTTCAGTGTTTTAAAATTATTTTTTGTAGGAGAAAAAATTAGTATAATTTTAAGACTATTACGTTTTAGTTTGTAGTAAATTTGAGGCACCAATATAAAAAATAATTTATTACCTATCAAAATTGAATTTAAGGGTTGGCCTCGGCTTCATAAATAATTATTAATTCAAGTTTACCTTATATTAAAAAAAGCTTCATCTATTTCAGACGAAGCTTTTTTTTGTCTAACCCAATTTTTTTTACCGCAGAGATTTGTGTACTTAGATTGTGTAAACACAACTTAAATCTTTGTGTACTTTGCGAAAAATCTTTGCGTTCTCTGCGGTAAAAATAATTAGAGTTGATCTTAAAAAAGAAAAAGTTTACAAAGCATTCATTTAGCTTTATAAACTTTTCCTTTTTTGAAATTATCTTAGATAAAATCTTTGATTTCTTTGAAGTAAAAAATATTGCACGGGCGGAGGGATTCGAACCCCCATCAACGGTTTTGGAGACCGCTATTCTACCCTTGAACTACGCCCGTATCAAGGCCGCAAATTAAAAGTTTTTTTTCTGTCCCAGCAACAATTTCGCGTAGAGATTTTAAAAGAAAAACCTTTAAACCTATGCAATCTGCAGCAAAAACCTTCATTCCAAACAGTTAACCTAATAAAGTTTTTTTTTCAATTCGTTAAAATCTATTCGCTTGTCACCAAAAAATTTTATTTCACACAGATTTTAAAAAAGATTTAGGCAGATTAAAGCAGATTATTTTATGTAAAATCAAATTAAATCTGCTTTAATCTGCCGAATCTGCGTGAAACAAAAAATCTTCAATCCAAGATATTTAACTTAACAAAGCATTTTTCAATCCTTCGAAATCAACTGAAACCTGTTCGCCCGAAACTAGATTCTTAAGCGAATATGAATTTGAAGCAATTTCCTGATCACCTACGATAACTGCAAACGGGATTAAACGCTTGTCTGCATATTGAAACTGTTTCCCAACTTTTACGTTATCTGGGTACAATTCTACTTTTATATTTTCTTTTCTCAGTTTCTGAATCGCCTGCGAAGCATATAAAGCTTCAGCATCTCCATAATTAATAAACAAGGCTTTTGATGTTGCTGCAACAGTTTCAGGAAACAACTGCAATTCTTCTAAAACTAAATAAATACGATCTAAGCCAAAAGAAATTCCAACGCCGCTCATATTTTTTAAACCAAAAATACCAGTCAAGTCATCGTATCTTCCACCGCCGCCAATAGAACCCATTGAAACAGTTTTTGGCGCTGCTACTTCAAAAATAGCTCCAGTATAATAATTTAATCCACGAGCCAGCGTTACATCAAGATCTAGAGTTGCTGTTGCGAGACCTAAAGTTGCCACATTGTCATAAATAAATTTAAGTTCCTGTACTCCTTTCATACCTTCTTCTGATGAAGCCAGTAATTCAGAAAGCTGATTTATTTTATCTGCAAAAGTTCCTGTAAAATTAAATAGTGGTTGAACTTTTACTAATGCTTCTTCAGAAATACCTTTTTCTATCATTTCTTTTTTAACACCATCTTCACCAATTTTATCCAGCTTATCTAAAGCAACTGTAAAATCAATCAATTTATCTGATGCACCAATAACTTCAGCAATTCCGGATAATATTTTTCTATTATTGATTTTTATCGTAACACCTTCTAAACCTAAAGAAGTAAAAACCGTATCATACAGTTGAACCAATTCTACTTCCTGCCATAACGATTTTGAGCCTACAACATCAGCATCACATTGAAAAAATTCTCTGTAACGGCCTCTTTGCGGTCTGTCAGCTCTCCAAACCGGTTGAATCTGATATCTTTTAAAAGGAAATTCAATTTCGTTTTGGTGCTGTACCACATATCTTGCAAACGGAACCGTTAAATCGTAACGCAAAGCTTTCTCAGAAATTTTTCCGGTAAATTTATTGAGTTCAATTCTTTGATCAAGATTAATTGTTTCGGCAGAATTAACTTGTAATGATTCTATAGATTCCGGTAATTCAATTTTATTTTTATTGAAGAAAAAGTTACCTGAATTTAATATTTTGAAAATTAAACGATCGCCTTCTTCTCCGTATTTCCCCATTAAGGTATCTGAGTTTTCAAAAGAAGGAGTTTCTATTGGCTGAAAACCAAATTTCTCAAAATTATTTTTTATCGTTTGAATTATATATTGACGTTTTGACACCTCTGCAGGCGAAAAATCTCTTGTTCCTTGTGGTATGCTTGGTTTTGAAGCCATCTTTTTTTTATTTTAGATTTTAGATTTTTAGATTTTAGATTTCTATTGAACTCTTAAATCCAAAAATCTTATAAATTATTTTCTTGAGATTTAGATTTTTTCAAAATCCTAAATCGTCTGCAAATATCTTATTTTTTAAAATAAATAATGCCTCTTCCAAAACAAACTTGTAACAAAAAACGTATTTTCGTGACAAATTGTTCATGATGCTAAAATTATTTAAAGAAAATATCCGAATTGCTTTTGGTTCTATCAGAACACAATTACTGCGTACGATTCTTACCGTATTAATCATCGCTATCGGAATTACTGCTTTGGTTGGAATCCTAACGGTTGTAACGGCACTTGAAAATACGGTTTCTACCAATTTTGCATCAATGGGAGCTAATACTTTCAATATCAACCAATACGAAAACAACGTTAAAAATCGTGGAGGAAAAGAACGCGAAATTGTAAACCCAATTATCTCCTATCCTGAAGCTGTTGCTTTCAAAAATAAATTTAAATATCCGTTTACAGAAACCTCATTGTCTTTTACTGCAACTTCAACTGCTGAAGTAAAATATTTAGACAAAAAAACTGATCCTGAAATTAAAATTCTTGGGGTCGACGAACATTTTATTTCGAACTCAGGTTTAGAAACCACTTTGGGCCGTTCTTTCAATCAATTTGATATCGACAATAATACCTATTCTTGTATTGTTGGTTCTGATTTCGAAAAAGGTTTACTGAAAGATGTCAACCCTATTGATAAAGTTATTTCAATTCGTGGTGCCCGATTTAAAGTTATCGGGGTTTTAAAAGAAAAAGGATCTACTTTTGGAAATAGTCAGGATTTACGTGTTCTAATTCCAATTCAGGTGGCACGTTCTTTATTTACTGCTCCTAATATCAATTATACGATGAGTGTAATGGTTTCTAAAAAAGAACTTTTAGATGAAGCTGTCGATAACGCAACCAGTACCATGCGCAGAGTTCGTAAACTGAGCCCTGTTCGTGACAATAATTTTGGTATTGGCCGAAGCGATGATTTAATTAACAAAATTCTCGGAATCACACAATATTTAGGTTGGGCTGCCTGGATCATCAGTGTAATTACCATCTTAGGATCATCGATCGCTTTAATGAATATTATGATTGTATCGGTTACAGAACGCACGCGGGAAATTGGTGTCCGTAAAGCTTTGGGGGCAACAAAAGTCACGATTTCAGTTCAGTTTTTTATCGAAACTTTGTTGATTGGTCAAATTGGTGGTTTGGTCGGAATTGTACTTGGAATTCTCGTAGGTGCTGGTTTTGCAGCTATAATGAATTTTGCATTCGTAATTCCGTGGGTGGCGATTTTTGCTGCTTTTGCAACCAGTTTTGCTGTTGCTATTGTTTCTGGTTTATATCCGGCAATAAAAGCGTCACAACTCGATCCTATTGAGGCTTTGCGTTATGAATAATTTTTATCTGAAGCAGAAATAATCGTTTCAAAAGACCACTTGTCCCGCTATACATTTCAATCTTTTATGCCGAACGCCGGCATAAAAGGATTTCCATTTCTATCGGGGCTAGATTAGAAGTTTCATTTTTTCAAGAAACTAAACCTACAAGGTTTTAGAAACCTTGCAGGAAATCATGCGGTCATTGTCATAAATATCTTTTCGGAGATCGATATTTATAAAATCCATTTTTCCAAGTAAATCAATCATTTCTTGTCCCAGATACTGATTGATTTCAAAATACAATTGTCCGTTTTCCAACAGGTTATTTTGAGCCAGAGAAGCTATTTTTCTGTAAAAAACCAAAGCATCATTATCGTCTACAAAAAGTGCGAGATGCGGTTCATAATCTAAAACATTCTTTTTAATTTCTACCTTTTCTAAATTTCGAACATAAGGCGGATTCGAAACAATAACATCAAATTTACATTTCAATTCATCAGTAACTAAAATGTCCTGAAAGATAAAAGTAACGTCTACATTATTATTAATGGCATTTCTTTTGGCAGTTTCCAGCGCTTTTTTAGAAACATCAATGGCATAAACTTCAGCATTTGGAAGATTTTTTGCCAATGTAATTGCAATACATCCGCTGCCAGTTCCTATATCGAGGATTTTTATCTTTTCAGATTTATCTATGTTTTTATTTTCATTGATAATCCATTCTACCAATTCTTCTGTTTCCGGTCTCGGAATCAAAACATTGTCATTTACTTCAAAATACAAGCCATAAAAATTGGTCTTTCCAAGTAAATACTGAATAGGCACTTCTTTTTTTAATTGTTCCAGAATCGAATTCCAATATACAAAATCAGCTTTTTCAAACGCCAATTCATGATTCAAAGCAAGATCAATTTGTCGCAATTTATGCTTGTCTTCTAAAATTAAATAGAAAAAACTCTCTGCCTCATACGCATCGTAAAAGGGAGACAATTCCTGAATAAATTGAGTACGATATTGTTTGATTTTCATTTTGGGATTTGAGTATTAATTTTTAAATAAGACTAATTCTATTCAACCATAAATAAGTATTACAAAACAAAATTTGTTACAATTTGTTTTTATAAATCTTTCAACATCCAGACAGGGCAAGAATCATGCCCGGTGCCACCCATTGGAGCATCTAAATATTCAAAACCTGATTTTACATATAATTTTTGAGCGGCATGCATAAAAGGCATCGTTTCGATATAACATTTTTTAAAACCAAAATCCCTTGCTTCATTAAGGCATTTTTCCATCATTTCAGTACCAATTCCTAAACCTCGGGTTTCTGGTAAAAAATACATTTTTTGCAATTCACAAATTGCGGGATCTCCATTTTCTAAAGGCGCAATTCCGGCAGAACCCAAAACTCTTGAATCGCTTTCAACTACAAAATAAACGGAATTTGGCTTATTATATTCTTCAAACATTAAATCTAAATACGGATCTGCATAAGCTGTGCCCACTTTCGGAATTTCCATTTCATCAAAAACCGATCTTATTAATTGTGCAACAGCCTGATTGTCTTCTTTTTTTATTCTTCTGATAATCCAATTTTCCATATTTCGCTACTATTTCTAAATATAACTACAAAAGTAAAAATACTTTTCCGATTGTATCATAACTAATTGGATTGTTTCACAACTAACAGTAAACTCAAAAATAACTACTTTTGTAACGTGAATAAACATGATAAATATATAAAACGTTGCATAGAATTGGCCAAAAATGGTTTCGGAACTACATATCCGAACCCAATGGTTGGCAGTGTAATTGTTTATGAAGACAAAATTATTGGCGAAGGCTGGCATAAAAAGGCCGGAGAACCTCATGCCGAAGTAAATGCAATTCGATCTGTAAAAGATAAATCGCTATTAAAAAAAGCCACTATTTATGTGAGCCTGGAACCGTGCAGCCATTTTGGAAAAACGCCGCCTTGCTGTGATTTAATTATTGCAAACGAAATTCCGAATGTTGTTGTTGGAACTGTAGATCCTAACGAAAAAGTTGCCGGTAATGGCATCAAAAAATTAATTGCTGCCGGAGCAAATGTTACTGTTGGCTTTTTAGAAAAAGAATGCAACGAACTCAACAAACGCTTTTTTACTTTTCATCAAAAAAAGAGACCTTATATTATACTAAAATGGGCTGAAAGTCTGGACGGATTTCTAGCGCCTGAAAAAGATACAAATCAGCAAAGAAAACCCGTTTGGATTACCAACACTTATTCAAGACAATTGGTTCATAAATGGCGAAGTGAAGAACAGGCAATTTTAGTGGGAACTCAAACCGTTATAGATGATAATCCAAAATTGAACGTTCGTGACTGGTCAGGAAATAATCCGGTACGAGTTGTTTTAGATCAGAATAACCGAATTTCAAAAGAGAGTTTTATTTTTGATGACAGCGTTAAAACAATAGTCTTTACAAAATCTGAAATTAGCTTTTCAGCAGAAAATACTACCTTTGAAGTAATTGATTTTAATCAAAATATAATACCGCAGATTTTAGCGATTTTGCATCAAAATCAAATTCAGTCTATTATTATAGAAGGCGGTTTACAGACTTTACAATCTTTTATAGATCAAAATATTTGGGATGAAGCCCGCATTTTTACAGGAAAATCTACTTTTGAAAATGGAACAAAAGCTCCGATTCTGCAAAAGAAAAATGCGCTGAAAACCATTATTCAAAATGACGAATTAATAAATGTTAGAAATCATGATTGATACTATAATTTTTGACTTTGGAGACATTTTTATCAATTTAGATAAACAAGCCACAATTTCGGGATTTCAGAAATTGGGCCTAAAAGAATGGACTTCAGAATTGGATCGTTTAAATCTTTTGTTTGAAACGGGAGATATATCGCATGACGATTTTCTGGCCGGTTTTCAAAAGGAACTTCCAAATGCTTCTGTAGAAGAAATTCTCGAAGCCTGGAATGCTATTTTGGCTGATTTTCCTTTATATAGATTAGAATTTCTGCAAATGCTTTCTAAAAAATACAGATTGTTTTTATTGAGTAATACTGATTCTATTCATATTGAAACTTTCGAAAATAAAAGCGGGATTTCATTTTACAGCGATTTTTATCAATGTTTTGAAAAAGTTTATTTTTCGTTTGAAATTGGAAAACGAAAACCAAATCCTGAAGCTTATCAATACATTATTAACAAACATGAATTGTCACCAAAACGCACTTTGTTTGTAGATGATAAAAAAGAAAACACAGATGCGGCAGCTGCTTTAGGGCTTCACGTTTGGAATTTACAAGTGGGTCAGGAAGATGTTGTTGATTTATTTGATAAAAAAATACTTTAACTCGTATATTTTGCCACTGATTGCACAGACTAAAATGATTTTATAATTCGTGAATTCATGGCGTATTTTTTAACCGCAAAGTTCACAAAGGTTTTACGCAAAGTCACAAAAGCTTAAGTTGAAAAGAAGGCAATGTTCGCAAAGCTTTGTATTGATTTAGCTTTGCGAACTTTTTTAAAGTTCAAACAGACAGCTAACAATAAAACCTTCGCGAACTTTGCGATAAAATTAACTCTGTAAAAAACAATTAAACATAATTTAGAAATTTACTTTTGGAATATAACGATACGTACCAAACCATTGCATTTGAGTCTGAAGAAGTGCTTTTTAAGGAAAAAGGCAGCAAATTCTTTGGTTATGCTTTTCCTTTAGAAAATGAAGATGCAGTAAAGCCTATCATAGAGAACTTAAAAAAGCAACATCCGCATGCTGTGCATTTTTGTTATGCTTATCAATTGGGTACCGCACCAAAAATATCGTATCGTGCCAATGACGATGGCGAACCCAGCAATACGGCTGGAGCTCCAATTTATGGACAAATACAATCTTTTGGCCTAACAAACGTTATTGTGGTAGTCGTTCGTATTTTTGGAGGAACTAAATTGGGCGTTGGCGGGTTGATTGCTGCTTATAAAACAACTGCACAAATGACATTAGAAGTTTGTGAAATTATCGAAAAAACGATTGATGTGCATTTTTTAATCTCTTTTGATTATAAAAACATGAATAAAGTGATGCGGGTAATTAAGGAAAAAAAACTCGATATTGTTTCTCAGGAAATGGAAATTGACGAAGAATCCGGGTTGCCAATTGGAAAAATCATTACAAAAACACGAAAAAAAAATGCCGAAATGGTATTCGACATTTTTGATTTAATGTTTGAAATTGATATAAAAATTATATAATTTAATACAAAAACAGATTGTGTTTTAACAATTATACAAGCGTTTTAAATAATTCTAAAATATAATCCGGAGGGGCTGTCGGACGACCTGTTTTTAACGAAATAAATACTAAAATAAACACCGCAGTTGTTAATAACTCATTCGCTTCATTATAGATTGCGCAGTCAAATTCAATCTTAACTGAAGATTGACTTTTGAAAGTTGTATGAATCGTTAAAAGCTCATCATAACGTGCTGATTTTTTATAATTAATTTGCATGGAAACAATTGGTAGTCCAATTCCGCTTTCTTCCATACTTTTATAGGAAACCCCTTTATTTCTAAGCCATTCCACGCGTCCTATCTCAAAATAAGGAACATAATTTCCGTGATAAACGACTCCCATTTGATCTGTTTCCGAGTAACGAACACGCACTTGCGTTTGATGATTTTTCATTATTTATTGATTAAAAAAAATTAACTCTTAAAAGTTTCCTTACAACATTTTTTTATAAAATTAGAAGGCAAAATATTTTTTTTTACAGAAATTTGTTCACATATTTGTTATCCCGAAATACGGAATAAAATTGCTCCTTTTTTATTAGGAGAATCTTTATCAATAATAAAAAAATTTATTTGAATCTATGACTAAAACTGCTCAATCGGTATGGGAAAACTGTTTGTCCTTTATAAAAGACAATATTCAAGATCAAGCCTACAAAACTTGGTTTGAACCAATCAAATCAGTTGAGCTAACCGACAACGCGTTATATATTCAAGTTCCAAGTAAATTTTTCTACGAATGGCTAGAAGAACATTACGTTAAATTATTGAAAGTTGCGCTTACCAAAGAACTGGGAAAAAACGCAAAGTTACTCTATAAAATTAAAATGGAGAACACTTATGGCAATAAACAACCGTTTACCGAACAGTTGCCAAGCGCCAACAGAGTACCGATGAAACCGCAAGAGGTTGACGCTCCGTTTAAAAACTTAAATCCAGAACTTAAAAATCCGTTTGTAATTCCCGGAATTAGAAATTTAAAAATTGAATCGCAATTAAATGCAAATTACAGTTTTGACAATTTCCTTGAAGGAGATTCTAACCGTTTGGCGCGTTCTGCAGGTATGGCTGTTGCCAATAAACCTGGAGGAACATCATTTAATCCATTATTGATTTTTGGTGGAGTTGGTTTAGGAAAAACACACTTAGCGCATGCAATTGGTGTTGAAGTAAAAGATAAATATCCTGAAAAAACGGTTTTATATATTTCTGCCGAAATTTTCACACAGCAATATATTGATTCGGTTAAAAAGAATAATCGTAATGATTTTATTCACTTTTACCAATTAATCGACGTTTTGATTATTGATGACGTTCAGTTTTTATCTGGAAAATCAGGAACTCAGGACGTATTCTTCCATATTTTTAATTACCTGCACCAAAACGGAAAACAGGTAATTTTAACTTCGGATAAAGCTCCTGTTGATATGCAGGATATTGAGCAACGTTTATTATCTCGTTTTAAATGGGGATTATCTGCAGAGTTACATCAGCCGGATTACGAAACCCGTATTTCTATCTTAAAAAACATTTTATATCGTGATGGTGTCGAAATGCCGGAAGATATTATTGAATATGTTGCCCGTAATATCAAAAGCAACGTTCGTGAACTTGAAGGCGCTATTATTTCATTAATTGCACAATCTTCTTTCAATAAAAAAGAAGTAACAATCGAGTTAGCAAAAAGTGTTGTAGAGAAATTTGTTAAAAACGTAAAGAGAGAAATCTCTATCGATTATATTCAAAAGATTGTGTCTGATTATTTTCAGTTGGATATTGAAACGCTTCAATCTAAAACCAGAAAAAGACACGTGGTTCAGGCGAGACAATTGGCCATGTTTTTTGCAAAGAAATTTACTAAAGCTTCTTTAGCAAACATTGGTTCACAAATTGGAGATCGCGATCACGCTACGGTATTACACGCTTGTAAAACTGTTGACAATTTAGTTTCTACAGACAAACAATTCAAGAAATTTGTCGAAGACATCAACAAAAAACTAACGCTATAAACGCGAATCATGCCAGTAAAAATTTTAATGGTTTGTTTGGGAAATATTTGCAGATCGCCTTTAGCAGAAGGAATTTTAGCATCTAAATTATCAAAAGACAATTTCATAGTTGATTCTGCCGGAACCGGATCCTGGCATGTTGGGCATTCTCCTGATAAACGCTCTATTGCCGTTGCTCAAAAAAACGGCTTATGCATTGATAATCAAAAAGGAAGACAATTTCAAACTTCTGATTTTGATGAATTTGATTATATCTATGTAATGGATAATTCAAATTACCGCGATATAATTCATCTGGCAAAAACACCCGAGCATAAAAACAAGGTTAATCTTATTTTGAACGAATTATTTCCGGATGAAAATGTAGATGTACCCGATCCTTATTTTGGTGTCTCTAACGGATTCGAGAACGTGTATCAGATGCTGAATGAAGCAACTGACATTATCGCAAAAAAACTTATCGAAAAACATTCATAATCAAGTAATTTTCATTTATTCTTAAATAAGTGAAAATTTTTTGTTTTACAATCTATAAAATAAATCAGATGAAACTTTTAGGAAAATTATATTTAATTCCAACTACTATGGGCGAAAGTGATCCGATGGATGTTTTGCCACAAACAGTAAAAAGAAGCATCGATTTTATAGATCATTATATTGTTGAAAACGAAAAAACGGCGAGAAAATCAATAAAAGCGGTTTCTCCGGAAAAAAAACAATCCGAACTTATACTTTTCACACTCAATAAAAGAACAGAACCAAGCGAACATTTAGATTTTATTAAACCTTTATTAGAAGGAAAAAATGTTGGTTTAATGAGCGAAGCCGGTTGTCCCGGAGTTGCTGATCCTGGTGCCGTAATTGTAAAATTGGCACACGAAAAAGGAATTCAGGTGGTGCCTTTGGTTGGTCCTTCTTCTATTTTATTAGCGATGATGGCTTCTGGAATGAACGGACAAAGCTTTACTTTCAACGGTTATTTACCAATTGATAAAGACGAGAAGAAATCGGCTTTAAAACATTTTGAGAAATTATCTCAGGATAAAAATCAATCTCAAATTTTTATTGAAACGCCATATAGAAATAATAAATTGGTTGAAGATATTTTGCAAATTGTAAATCCTTCAACACATTTATGTATTGCTACTGATATTACTTTACCAACCGAATTTATCAAAACATTGCGTGTTGCTGATTGGAAAAAATTAAAAGTTGATTTGCATAACAGGCCGACAATTTTTATTATTCATAAAATGTAATTGTAAAAACTATCTTATATTGTACTCACAAGTTTTTCTTAATCAAACTTTTTCATGAGTAAACTCCCTAACGTAACCACAAGCATCTTCACAGTAATGTCAAAAATGGCAGCTGAATATAATGCGATAAACCTTTCGCAGGGATTTCCAAATTTTCCTGTTGATGAAAGATTGACCGATATTCTGGCGAAACTGACTAAAGAAAATGTACATCAATATACTCCGATGGCAGGTTATCCGCCATTGATGAGCCAGATTGCAAAATTAATTTTAAGTTCTTATAATCGAACCATTAATCCTGATTTAGAACTGTTGATTACAGCGGGCGCGACGCAGGGAATTTTTACTTCTATTTTAGCATTGGTAAAAACGGATGATGAAGTTGTAATTCTTGATCCGAGTTATGATTCGTATGAATCTCCTGTCTTATTGTGTAATGCAAAACCGGTTCGAGTTGCATTAAATGATGATTATACCCCAAATTGGGAAACGCTAGAAAAAGCCTTTTCTTTAAAAACGAAGATGATTATCATTAATAATCCGCATAATCCGACGGGAAAAATTTTAACCGAATCTGATTTTCTTCAACTGGAAAAATTACTTTCTAAATATCCGGATATTCTTGTTTTGTCTGATGAAGTTTATGAATATATTACTTTTGAAGAAAAACATATTTCGGCTCATACCAAAGAATTTCTTTTGAATCGTTGTATAATGGTTTCTTCTTTTGGGAAATCATTTCATATTACGGGCTGGAAAATTGGTTATACCGTAGCTCCCAAATATCTGATGAAGGAAATCAAAAAAGTACATCAGTTTTTGGTTTTCAGTGTTAATAGTATTTCACAAGTTGCCATTAGTCAATATTTAGATGTTGTTGATGTCAATTTACTTGGGAAATTTTATCAGGAGAAGCGTGATTATTTTCAAAAACTGCTTCAAAACAGCCGATTTGAATTAAAACCGTGCGAAGGAACTTATTTTCAGGTGGCTTCTTACGCGAATATTTCTAATGACGATGATGTGACTTTTTGCAAAAAATTAATCACGGATCATGGGGTTGCAGCGATTCCAATTTCTACTTTTTACTCCGATCATAAAGACCAAAAATTAATCCGTTTTTGCTTTGCCAAAGACAATTTTACATTAGAGTCGGCAGCAAAAAAAATATGTGAAATATAAAGTTTATCAAAATTTTATAACAATATTATGCGTGCATCCTATTATTTTAATTAATATTGTAAAAAAAGAAAAGTATGAGCTATACAGATAAAATGTTACGTGACGACGCTTTAAAAGGAAAAGTCATTGTAGTTACAGGCGGCGGAAGCGGTTTAGGAAAAGCGATGACTAAATATTTCTTAGAATTAGGCGCACAGGTTGCCATTACTTCCAGAGATTTAGAAAAGCTTAAAAATACAGCTACTGAACTTGAAACTGAAACTGGCGGAAAATGTTTGCCACTTCAATGTGATGTTCGTCATTATGAAGAAGTAGAAAATATGCTTCAGGAAGTTTTGAAAGCTTTTGGAAAAGTAGATGTTCTTTTGAATAACGCTGCCGGAAATTTTATTTCTCCAACAGAACGTTTGTCTGCCAATGCATTTGATACTGTTATAGATATTGTACTTAAAGGTTCTAAAAACTGTACACTGGCTTTTGGAAAACACTGGATTGACACTAAACAAACATCATCTACGATTTTAAATATTGTTACTACTTATGCCTGGACAGGTTCTGCTTATGTTGTGCCAAGCGCAACTGCAAAAGCCGGAGTTTTGGCTATGACAAGAAGTTTGGCTGTAGAGTGGGCAAAATACGGAATTCGCTCTAATGCAATTGCTCCGGGACCGTTTCCAACAAAAGGTGCCTGGGACAGATTATTACCTGGCGATCTGGCAGAGAAATTCGATATGGCCAAAAAAGTGCCTTTGAAACGTGTGGGTGATCATCAGGAATTGGCCAATTTAGCGGCTTATTTGGTTTCTGATTTTTCTGCTTATGTAAACGGAGATGTTATTACGATTGATGGTGGCGAATGGTTAAAAGGCGCCGGACAATTCAATTTGTTAGAAGCAATTCCGGAAGAACTTTGGGATCAGCTTGAAATGATGATAAAAGCAAAAAAGAATAAATAATTTTACGTGCTTACTAAATTCAGAATATTTTTTAAAATTATACTGATTGCACTAAATCCCGAGAGTTATACTTTCGGGATTTTTTTTGTTTTTCACCATATAAGTAATATAAGTTCATTTAAATAATAGTTTATTTAAATATCTAGCTGCTTACATTTACTTATATTACTTATATGGTTTAAATTCATAATATGTTTATACAATTCACTTAAATTATTATTTTTGCCAAACAAATATATAACATCAAATTTATGCTCATTATTGGAATTGCAGGAGGAACAGGAAGTGGAAAAACAACGGTAGTACACCAAATCATGAACGAATTACCAGACACTGAAGTGGGCGTAATTTCTCAGGATTCATACTACAAGGAAACCCATAATTTGTCGTTTGATGAAAGAGCATTAATCAATTTTGATCATCCGCGTGCTATTGATTTTGATTTATTGGTAAAACATCTAAAAGCATTAAAAGAAGGAGAAACTATAGATCAGCCTGTTTATTCATTCATAAAACATAACAGAACTGACGATACCGTTTCCACGCATCCAAGAAAAGTTATGATTGTTGAAGGAATTTTAATTTTGACAAATCCTGAACTACGTGATCTTTTTGATGTTAAGGTATATGTTCATGCGGATTCTGACGAAAGATTAATTCGTCGTTTAAAACGTGATATTTCAGAACGCGGACGTGATATTGACGAGGTTATTACACGTTATCAAAATACTTTAAAACCAATGCACGAGCAATTTATCGAACCATCGAAAGCTTTTGCTGATATTATAATTCCAAACGATAAATACAATACTGTTGCAATTGATGTCGTTCGTGCTGTAATAAATCAACGAATTTCATAATTTTTATTGTAAATTTATTCCATAAAAATTAAGAGCTATTCCGCTCTGGCCTTTATCTTTTTATGTTTGCTGCGGTGAACATAAAAAGAATACCGGCTTCATCGGAAGTAAAATAAAAACTAAAATGAAAAATCCGTATAAAAACAAATCTTGGTTTAAATTTCTGGGCAATAAATATGTCTGGGTCTTACTATTTTTTGTTGTCTGGATGCTGTTTTTAGACAATTACTCTTATTTTGACCATCGGTTTTTAGACAACCAAATCAATGAACTTGAGGATAATAAAACCTATTATAAAGAGGAAATAAAAAAAGATCAGGAACAGATTAAACAATTAAAAAATCCTGAACAAATCGAAAAATATGCCCGCGAAAAGTACTTTATGAAAAAAGACAGCGAAGACATATACATCATTCAATTTGAAGGAGACACTATTCAAGATAAAGAATAATCAGAAAAAACACTAAATGGCTACTACCCTATTCGACGATTTTAATCCGATTTCATCCAAACAATGGAAACAAAAAATTCAGTTTGAATTAGATGGAGCTGATTACAACGAAACTGTAATTTGGAATTCTCCGGAAGATATTCAGGTAAAACCTTTCTATCATAAAGATGAATTTACAAAAGCCGCTCCGGTAAATACTCAGGCAACGAATTTTAAAATTTGCCAAAACATCTTTGTTTATGATATTGAAAAATCGATTCAAAGAGCCATTAATTCCCTTGAAAGAGGTGCGGAAAGTTTACGTTTTACTATCGAAAACGAAAAAATTGATGTTCAGAAATTATTAGAAAAACTTCCTTTAGAAAACAGAATCGTTTACTTTAATTTGAAATTTATTTCAATCGATTTCGTAAAACAATTAGACACTATTTCTATTCAGAAAAAAGCCTTTTTTTATTGCAATCTTGATCCGATTGGTCATATTGCACGAGACGGAAATTGGTTTACAACTACGGATAAAAATAATTTTGAAACGATTGAATTAATTTCAAAAGCAACAACAAATCTTTCTTTAGTAAGTATAGATGCTGGCTTATATCAAAATGCCGGGGCAAATATCACACAGCAAATTGCATATAGTTTAGCGCATGCAAATGAATATTTAAACCGTTTGCCCAACATTTCTAAAACTATTGTTTTTCAAGTTTCTGTTGGGACCAATTATTTCTTTGAAATTGCCAAACTTCGTGCTTTGAGAATGCTTTTTAAATTAATTGCTGCCGAATATAATCCTGATTTAGAATGTCATTTATTGGTTACGCCAACCAAACGCAACAAAACTATTTACGATTACAATGTTAATATGCTTCGCACAACGACTGAATGCATGTCGGCTATTATTGGCGGTGCAGATGGCGTTGCTAATTTACCTTACGATTCACTATATCATAAAGACAATGAATTTGGAGACCGAATTGCCCGAAATCAATTGTTGATATTAAAACACGAAAGCTATTTTGATAAAGTGAATAATCCGGCGGATGGTACTTATTATATCGAAAGTCTGACCATGCAACTGGCAGAAAAAAGTTTAGCTTTATTTAAAGATATTGAAGCTAGTGGAGGTTTTTTAAAACTTTTAAATGATGGAACAATCAAAAAGAAAATTCAGGAAAGTGCTTCTAAAGAACAGGAATTATTTGATTCGAAAAAAGAAGTTTTGTTAGGCACTAATAAATACCCGAACAAAGATGACAAAATGAAACATGATTTAGAATTGTTTCCGTTTGTAAAAATTAAGCCAAGAAAAACATTAATTACACCTATTATAGAAAAAAGATTAGCGGAGAAATTAGAGCAAGAACGACTTGAACTTGAATAATCATTTTTGTAAGTAATTAAAAAACTACTCAAAAGAGTATTTCCATGATAAGAAAAAACCTTACACATATAAAGTTAGATGTTAAAAGTAAAGAGTTAGAAGAACTGACGCATAACTCCGAACCTATAACTCATAACTTCACCACGGCTGAAGGAATTGAGCTAAAAGAAACCTACTCTGAAAAGGATATTGAAGATTTAGATTTTCTTGATTTCGGAGCAGGATTTGCACCAAATTTACGCGGGCCATACGCTACAATGTATGTCAGACGTCCGTGGACAATTCGACAATATGCGGGATTTTCTACAGCAGAAGAAAGCAATGCTTTTTACAGAAGAAATTTAGCTGCCGGACAAAAAGGATTATCAATTGCTTTTGATTTGCCAACGCATCGCGGTTACGATTCTGATCATGAAAGAGTTGTTGGTGATGTTGGAAAAGCTGGTGTTGCCATAGATTCTGTAGAAGATATGAAAGTATTGTTTGATCAGATTCCACTCGATGAAATGTCGGTTTCGATGACTATGAATGGTGCTGTTTTGCCTATTATGGCTTTTTATATTGTGGCTGCCGAAGAACAAGGTGTTGCAGTTGAAAAACTTTCAGGAACGATTCAAAACGATATTTTAAAAGAGTTTATGGTGCGTAATACTTATATTTATCCGCCAACGCCTTCGATGAAAATCATTGCGGATATTTTTGAATTTACGAGCAAAAAAATGCCGAAATTCAATTCTATCTCGATTTCAGGATATCATATGCAGGAAGCAGGCGCAACAGCTCATATCGAATTAGCCTATACATTGGCTGATGGTTTAGAATATATCAGAACCGGATTATCAACCGGAATGACGATTGATGAATTTGCTCCCCGCCTATCTTTTTTCTGGGCAATTGGAATGAACCATTTTATGGAAATTGCAAAAATGAGAGCCGGAAGAATGATCTGGGCGAAATTAGTCCAGCAATTTAATCCTAAAAGTGATAAATCATTGGTTTTAAGGACACATTGCCAAACCAGTGGCTGGAGTTTAACAGAACAAGATCCTTTTAACAATGTGGCGCGTACTTGTATTGAAGCGGCAGCGGCGGCTTTTGGCGGAACTCAATCTTTGCACACCAATGCACTTGATGAAGCCATTGCTTTACCAACCGATTTTTCTGCACGAATAGCGCGTAACACACAGATATTCCTGCAGGAAGAAACTAAAATTACAAAAACGGTTGATCCTTGGGCAGGCAGTTATTACGTTGAAAGCCTGACGAATGAAATATTAGAAAGCACCTGGAAACTTATTGAAGAAGTAGAGGAATTAGGCGGAATGACGAAAGCAATCGAAGCCGGAATTCCGAAACTACGAATTGAAGAAGCTGCTGCCAGAAAACAAGCGAGAATAGACAGCGGACAAGATATTATTGTTGGTGTCAATCAATTTAGATTAGAAAAAGAAGATCCTTTGCATATTTTAGATGTAGATAATCAAATGGTGCGTAAGCAGCAAATTGAGCGTCTTGAAGAAATAAAAGCCAAAAGAGATTCTCAAAAAGTAAATGAATCACTCGAAAAATTAATTCTTTGTGCCAAAACCGGAGAAGGAAACTTATTAGAAATTGCTGTCGAAGCTGCCAGAAATCGTGCAACTTTAGGTGAAATAAGCGATGCTCTTGAAAGTATCTTTGGAAGATTTAAGGCGCAAATTAAATCCTTTAGCGGTGTGTATAGTGCAGCAATAAAAAACGACGAAAATTTTGAAAAGGCAAAACAATTGGCAAATGTCTTTGCAAAACAAGAAGGAAGACGCCCTAGAATTATGATCGCCAAAATGGGACAGGACGGACATGATCGTGGTGCAAAAGTGGTTGCAACAGGTTATGCAGATGTAGGTTTTGATGTAGATATTGGTCCGCTTTTTCAAACTCCAGCAGAAGCAGCCAAGCAAGCCGTCGAAAATGATGTCCATATTTTAGGTGTTTCTTCATTAGCTGCGGGGCATAAAACTTTAGTTCCACAAGTTATTGAGGAGCTAAAAAAACACGGGCGAGAAGATATTATGGTGATTGTTGGCGGAGTAATTCCGGCGCAGGATTATCAATATTTATTTGATGCCGGAGCGGTTGCCGTTTTTGGACCCGGAACTAAAATTAGTGAAGCTGCCATTAAAATATTAGAAATATTGATTGACTAAAAGCATAAAAAAATCCCGATCGCTCGGGATTTTTTATTTTATTCCAATTCTTAATCGTTTATTGTGGCATTACTATCTGCTTCAATAAAAGAAAGATCATAACCTCCAAAGGCTCTCATGTAACTTCTTAATGAAGTACCATAAGCATCTCTAAAATGTCTGCTCCCTTTGTTTTTGAAAAAGTTTTTTACTGATCCGGCGCCGCCAAGGTGTGCAGCAGCTAAAATTCCAGATTCCGTAATTTCGACACCATCGATAATTTTCCCTTCGTACTTGCGAATTTCACGACGTAAAATCCATTTGTTTTTGGATAACAATGCAATAAAAGCTTTTTCCTGCAAAGCGGGATCTTTTAAAAAGGCTTTGTCATTTCGAACACCTATAGCTCGTAAAGCTTTAGAACCAAATTGGTATTTTCCCATGTAACCAAGAGAATTAACCAGTCGGTATTTTCCTTGAGATTCCTTAAAAGCAACTGCTTCTTTAAAACCTATAAGGTGATTTCCGGTGAATGGAATGTTTAGGTTTGTCAAAATAGGATAATCATCCTCTTCTTGCGATGGAAATAAGTATTCTTCTCCATCTGTTTTTTCTGTGAGAAACCAAGGTTTGGTTTCTAAATTAAAGGGTTTAAAACCCAAACTCAAAAATGTAATAATAACGATCAAACTCGCATAAAAATACCACTTCTTTATCATAAATTGTTTTTCTTCAAATCGCTGTCACCTTTTTGAAATTTCTACGGTGCAAAGATAATAAATATAAAACAATCCTGATTTTCAGTGATTTAACGTTTTTTAGAAATATAGAAGATGTCCTTTAATCCCTTTATTGGCGGAGTATTCGAGAGTTGGAGCAGGAATTTTTATCGTGTTTAAAACAGAAAAAACAGTCTTCAAAAAATGTGATTTTGTTTCAATTTTCGTCAAATTAACATCAAAACTAAGATAAAACTGACGAAATCTTTCGGGATTTTGAGCGAAAACAAGATTATCATTTTGTAAATTTCCTGTTAACATTCCATCAGCTCCATATCCAAAAGCAACATTTAACCACTTCGGAATTTTACTTTCTTTTGCAAAAGAATGAAGGTTGACTGAAAGCCAATATGTTTGTCCGTTATAGTCTTTTAAAATCTGTTCATTTAGAGAAGTTCCGAGTTTATCGGGACTTTGATTTGCATATTGAGTCGTATGAAAAGAAAATTTTGGCGTTATTCGCTGTTCTTTCCAAAGTAATTCCTGAGAAACATATAAAGCCGTTCCTGTTGCGTTTGCGATAATATCACCCGAAGATGCTCCCCATTCTGCAGAATATCCATCTAAAACTTCAACAGCGGTTAAAAAAGCAAAACCTAAACCAGCACCATATACTAGCTTTTTTTTAGAATCGGCACCACTCCATTCCATCATTTCGGCGCCAAATCTTCCAAGATGATAAGCAGAATACATGTGCCCCACTTTATCCATTTGAAGCCATTCAGCATTATCATTAATGAAATGAAACTTCGATTTCGGATAATCGGCATACCAAATCTGATTTAAACCAACTAAAGTAACCGAAGCCAAAGCGACTTCGGTTATTATAACTGTATTTTGTCTTTTTAAATTTAAAGTATCAGAAGGCGTTAAAAAGGATTCGATTTTACTTTGTGCATCAATATATTGAAAACTAAAGATAAATAAAATCGATAAATAAAGGGAAAATTTAAAATTCAAAACTATCTGGTTACTCCTTGACTAGCAATCCAGTCTGAATATTTTTTTGCGTTAATTTGATGCTGTTCATATGTTGAAGCAAATTCATGATATCCGAAACGGTCTAT
Organism: Flavobacteriaceae bacterium CRH; assembly: GCA_001507425.1. Lineage (GTDB taxonomy): Bacteria > Bacteroidota > Bacteroidia > Flavobacteriales > Flavobacteriaceae > Flavobacterium. The sequence goes on along the minus strand of LMAJ01000010.1, from coordinate 9,464 downwards.
GCTTGCACAAAAATAAATATAATCATGCTTTTCAGGATTTAAAACGGCTTCAAGAGCTGTAATGTCCGGCATTGCAATTGGTCCGGGAGGAAGTCCAACATTCACGTAAGTATTATATGGCGATTTCATTATCAAATCGTTGTAAAAAACTCTTTTGATAACTTGATCAAAATCATTCGATTTTAATTTTAATGCATAAATTACTGTTGGGTCAGCTTGCAAAGGCATTGCTAAACGAAGTCTGTTTAAATAAACACCTGCAATACGAGGTCTTTCATCTTTTTTAACCGATTCTTTATGAACGATTGAAGCGAGGATTACAGCCTGAACCGGAGTTAAACCCTGATCTTTGGCTTTTTTAATTCTTTCATCTGTCCAGAAATTATGGTATTCCTTAATCATTTTATCGCGGAATTTCTCTGCAGAAGTGTTCCAGTAAATTTCATAAGTATTAGGAATGAACATAGCAAAAACATTCTCTTCATTAAAACCATTTGCTTTTAGAAAAGTAGAATCTTTAATGGCTTTCATTAACGACAAACTATCAGCTTCGATTTCTGAACCTACTCTTCCGGCAAAATTCTCTAAACGTTCCTGATTATTAAAAGCTAATTTTACCGGAACATTAGAACGCATTGCACGAACCAAATCAATATTATTCATGTCTTTTTTAAGCAAGAAGCGACCCGACTTAACATTATCTGGGTAGCTTCTTTTACTTGCTACCATTTCAAAATTGTCGAAATTTTTGATGTACGGTTCTAAGATCTTTTTTACATCTGTATAATTGGCTCCGGTTGGAACGTGTACGTAAACTTCTTTTTCCTCGAATTTAGTATTAGCGCTAAAAATTCTGCTAATTAAAATAAAACCATAAATCATTAAAACTGAGATTACGGCAACGGCAGTTAATGTGATAATTTTTTTTATACTCAAAACTAAAAATTTAAATTTGTTTGTTAATTAACTGAAAAATTGCTTCATCTTGATAGTGGCCATTTAGCAAAATCCAATCTTTTTTAATTCCTATTTTCTCAAAACCAAATTTAGTAAAAAGAGCTATACTCGCTACATTTTCTACACTAATATTTGCGTATAATTGATGTAAATTTAAATTATGAAACGCATACTTGATTAAAAGCTCTAAAGCCTCAGAACCAATGTTTTGTTTCCTGTTTTCTTTATTTTGAATTACAATTCCAATTCCTGCCCTATTATTTTTGGGATCAAACTCGAATAAATCGATTAATCCAATAGCCGGAAAATCTTCATCCTGACAAATTGCCAAGCGTAATTGTTTTGCTTCGTAAATATCCTGTTGCGCATTTTCTAAATATTGACGCACCAGAAAACGGCTGTATGGCGTTTGCGTATTACTAACTTCCCAAATGCTCTGATCATTTTCCATGGCATACACAAATTCTAAATCATTAGGTTCGAGTGCACGTAAATAAATGGAATCACCTTTGAGTGTAATCATTTTAAAATTTAGATTTTAGATTGCAGATTTTAGATTTTAGATTTTGAAATGTCGTTTATTGGAATTTAATAATTGAACTTTTTAAATTTCAATTGTTCCTTTAAAAACAAATTTTGCAGGTCCGGTTAAGAAAACATTCGTAAAATGATCTCCTATTTTATCGAAAGAAACTACTAATTTTCCTCCTTCAACATTCAAATTAATCGAAGTTTTATCTGTTTGTCCGATAGCATTCATTGCAATGGCAACGGCAGTCGCTCCGGTTCCACAAGCAAGTGTCTCATCTTCAACACCTCTTTCGTACGTACGAAGTGAAAAAGTACTGTCATCCACTTTTTTAACGAAATTGACATTACTTCCTTTTTCGCCGTATAATTCTCCATAACGAATTGCAGCTCCGTTTTCTTTTACATTATAATGTTCTAAATCTTCAACAATTTGAACATGATGTGGAGAACCAGTATTTAAAAAAGTATAAGAATCTTTTTGCTGTACTTCATCAACATCAATCATTTGCAGCGAAATAATAGCGTCATCACCAACTGATGCATGATGCAAACCATCTGTTGCAATAAAAGTAGTATTGTTTTTAACAACGCCCAATTGATTCGCAAATGCCACAAGACAACGGCCACCATTTCCGCACATCGAACTTTGGTTTCCGTCAGAGTTATAATAAACCATTTTAAAATCGGTTTCAGCATCATTTTCTAACAAAATTAATCCGTCTGCACCAATGCCAAAACGTCTGTCGCATAAACGCTCAATTAATTTTATATCTCCTTTTGGGAAAAAATTAGTACGATTGTCAATCATTACAAAATCATTGCCCGTACCTTGATATTTATAGAATTCTATTTGCATTTTTACTGTATTAATAAGTACAAAAGTACGAACTATTAATTAATGAAATGTTAATCATTGTTAAAGAGCGTTAAAGCGTTTTCACAAATAATTTTTTCCAGTAATTTTACGTTAAATAACTTAAACATAAATCCCAATTATGAAAAGATTTTCAACCTTATTTTTAGTGTCATTATTAAGTGGTGCCACTACCCTTGGTGCTTACAAGTTATTATTTGACAGCAACAATTCTTTTTTTGGAAGAGGAAATTCAGTTGTGACTCTTGCCCCCAATTCATTCGGAAAAACGATAGGCTTACCTTCCGAAGCTGTAGATTTTACTGAAGCTGCCGATAAAACAATTCACACTGTTGTGCACGTAAAAAATGTTTCGAGACGAACGGTTAGTAACCCAATGATGGAATTTTTCTATGGTTATGGCGGTCAACAACAACAAGAACAAGTTGGAACCGGTTCTGGTGTTATTATTTCTGAAGATGGTTATATAGTAACGAACAATCACGTTATTAAAGATGCTTCGGAAATTGAAATTACGCTGAACAATAAAAAATCGTATACTGCAAAACTTATCGGTACAGATTCTAAAATGGATATCGCATTATTAAAGATTAATGCTGACGAAAAACTTCCTTACACAGCATTTGCAAATTCAGATTCCGTAAAAATTGGAGAATGGGTTTTGGCTGTCGGAAATCCTTATAACTTAACATCAACTGTAACGGCGGGTATTGTTTCGGCGAAAGCCAGAAATTTAGACACAAACGGAATTCAATCCTTTATTCAGACTGATGCTGCAGTAAATCCAGGAAATAGTGGTGGTGCATTAGTAAATACACGAGGAGAATTGATTGGTATTAACACCATGATTTCTTCAATGACAGGTTCTTATGTTGGCTATTCTTTTGCAGTTCCTTCTAATATTGCCCGAAAAATTATTGAAGATATAATGGAATTTGGGAATGTTCAAAGAGGAATTCTTGGTGTTGAAGGTGGTGAATTGAACAGTAATGCGTCTAAAGAATTAGGAATTTCCCAAACTCAAGGTTTTTATATTAGTAAAGTTTCTAAAAATTCGGGAGCTGAAAAAGCCGGACTTGCAAAAGGAGATATTATTGTAAAACTTGATGATCAAAACATCGCAACTTATGCTGATCTTTCGGGTTACATCAATACGAAGCGACCAAATGATGTCGTTAAAGTGACTTATATGCAACAAGGAAAAACAAAAGTTGTTCCGGTAACTTTAAGTAAAAATGAATTTTACAGTACTGAATTTAAAGGAATTGAACTGGAGAATATTGATGCTGCTGACAAAAAGAAATTCCGTATTGATTATGGTGTAAAAATTAAAAACATTAGCAATGAGAATTTGATGCAATATCAGAATGAACTTCAGGGCAATATTATTTTAAGTATCGATAATATTAAAGCAACGAATGTTGAAACGGTTTCAAAACTTTTAAGTAAAAAAGATGAAGGCCAAAGTGTTCGTATTGAAATGATCAATAAAAATGGTGAAATTTTTAGAATTATCATCTAAAAATAATCACAGTATTTAGTCTCTTTTTACAGTTTTTTAAGACTGAAAAACTGTGACTGAAACTGAAAACTTTTTCAAAAAATATAATTTCAAAAGTCATCTTAGCAATAAGGTGGCTTTTTTTATTTCTAAAAATAAATACTAAAATAGTTTACGAAATCGATTGAAATGGATACTTTTGCGCAAAATTTTAAAATATTGTGCTTTTTATTTTTTCAATTTAATCAATTATGAGTAAAAAATCTTTGTACCAAAAAGAGGTATCATTACAAGTCGACCGAAGAAGAGCCGGAGTCGAATTAATAAAAGTCATAAGCGATTTATGGTATGATAAATCCATAGAAATGGTTTTATTCAAGAATCAATTATTAGACAAAAATGTTAGTGACATCATCAATTTACATCAATATGCTGGTGAATTTGTTGGTAAGCCAATCACCATTTTTGATTCTGTTGAAATTGCAAAAGTTATTCTAACTCTGGATCTTCCACCTGCAAAATTAGATCTTGGAAAATTAACTTATGAATATTGCTTGGAAGAAGAAAAATATCCTGATGCAAGATATTTTGTTCTTGACAAATTGAAAAAAGCCAAATCATCGGAAGAAATTCAACCAAAAGATGTTGTTTTATATGGTTTTGGCAGAATTGGTCGATTATTAGCAAGAGAGCTAATGTCGAAAACCGGAAAAGGAAACCAATTGCGTTTGAGAGCAATAGTTACCCGTGATAAAAATGATGTTTCTATTTTAGAGAAAAGAGCTTCTTTATTACGATACGATTCTATTCACGGAGATTTTCAGGGATCTGTAATTGCTGATCCAAAAAATAATGCTTTGATTATTAACGGAACTACGGTGCACATAATTAGTGCAAATACACCCGAAGAGATCGATTATACCGAATACGGAATTAATGATGCACTGGTTATTGATAATACGGGAGCTTTTACAACTGAACAAGATCTAAAAAGACATTTAACTTCGAATGGAGCGAGTAAAGTTTTGTTGACTGCTCCGGGAAAAGGAATTCCAAATATTGTTCATGGCGTTAATCATAATGAATATAATCCTGACGAAATAAATATTTTTTCCGCAGCTTCTTGTACTACAAATGCCATCACTCCTATTTTGAAAGTTATTGAAGATTCTTTAGGAGTTGTAAAAGGGCATTTAGAAACCATTCATGCTTATACAAATGATCAGAATCTGGTAGATAATATGCATAAAAAGTACCGCCGTGGAAGAGCCGCTGCCTTAAACATGGTAATTACAGAAACTGGTGCTGGAAGTGCTGTTGCAAAAGCGATTCCTTCTCTTGAAGGAAAACTAACTTCAAATGCTATTAGAGTCCCTGTGCCAAACGGATCTTTAGTTGTTTTGAATTTAGAAGTTAAAAAAGCTACTTCTATTGCTGCAATTAATAAAATAATGAAGAAATATGCCTTAGAAGGCGAATTAGTAGAACAAATTAAATATTCATTGAATAACGAATTGGTTTCATCTGACATTGTTGGAACTTCTGCTCCATCAATTTATGACAGTAATGCAACAATAGTTTCAAAAGATGGAAAAAGTATTGTTCTTTATATTTGGTACGATAACGAATATGGTTATAGTCATCAGGTTATTCGTTTAGCCAAATACATTGCAAAAGTAAGACGTTTTACTTATTACTAATATACAACCAAAAACCACTATTCTTAAAACCATCAAGTTTTTCCTGATGGTTTTTTGCTTTGATTTAAATTGGTAAAACTGTTGTACTTTTTACTTCTGAAATTACAAAAACAGTATTTATAAGAGAAACCTCTGGTAAGATTGATAATTTTTTTTGATGAAAGTGATGATAACTTTCCATATCCGGAATAATAATTTTAAGCATATAATCGAAATTTCCGGAAACGTAATTACATTCTACAACCTCTGGTAAATTCAAAATAGACTGATTGAATCCTTCTGAGGTATCATAGGTTTGTTTGGTAAGTGTGACCTGACAATAAACCGTTAGATTATTCCCTAGTTTTTTCTTGTTTAAAATCGAAACATATTTCTCTATAACACCCTCTTTTTCAAGACGTTTAACCCTATCATGAACCGGCGTCAGCGACAAATTTATTTTATTTGCAATGTCCTTCAAAGTGTAGTGCGCATTTTCTTGTAAAAGTCGTAGGATTTTTTTGTCAATTTCATCTAAAGCCATAACGAAAACGTTTGATTAGGTTACTAAAATTTAGTCATTTTTTCTTTTTAGGCAAATACAAATGGCTTTAAAAAGAATATTTTTCTGTAAAATTACTAAATAAAATAATATTTTCTTATTTATCAACCATATATCCATAATATCTTCTCTATCTGTAGCTTTGTAAGAACAAATTCAAAAGAAACTAAAAAATATAACAGATGATAATAGGTGTTCCAAAAGAAATTAAGAATAATGAAAATCGTGTTGCTTTAACACCTGCAGGTGTTTCTGAAATGAAAAACAACGGACATGTAGTTTATGTTCAGTCAACTGCCGGTTTAGGAAGTGGATTCAGTGATGAAGAATATACAAATGCTGGTGCTGTAGTTTTAGCAACTATCGAAGAAGTGTACGCTATCGCTGAAATGATCATTAAAGTAAAAGAGCCAATTGCATCAGAATATCCATTGATCAAAAAAGACCAATTACTTTTCACATACTTTCACTTTGCTTCATCTGAGCCTTTAACGCATGCAATGCTTGAAAAAGGAGCTGTATGTTTAGCTTATGAAACAGTTGAAAAAGCAGATCGTAGTTTACCATTATTAGTTCCAATGTCTGAAGTTGCAGGTCGTATGGCAATTCAACAAGGTGCAAAATATCTTGAAAAACCATTAAAAGGAAGAGGAATTCTTTTAGGTGGTGTTCCAGGTGTACCACCAGCCAAAGTATTAGTTTTAGGTGGAGGTATCGTAGGAACTCAAGCTGCAAAAATGGCTGCTGGTTTAGGAGCTCAGGTTACTATTATGGATTTAAGTTTGCCACGTCTACGCCATTTAGATGATATTATGCCTGCAAATGTAAATACCGAAATGTCTAACCATTATAATATTACAAGAGCAATTAAAGATGCTGACTTAATTGTTGGTGCCGTTTTAATTCCAGGAGCAAAAGCACCTCACTTAATTACTCGTGATATGCTTAAATTAATGCGTCCGGGAACTGTTGTTGTTGACGTTGCTGTTGACCAAGGTGGTTGTATTGAAACTTGTACTCCAACAACTCACGAGAATCCAACTTTTATTATTGATGATATTGTTCACTACTGTGTTGCTAATATGCCAGGTGCTGTTCCTTATACATCAACTTTGGCTTTAACAAATGCTACATTGCCTTATGCTGTTCAATTAGCAAACAAAGGATGGCAAAAAGCTTGTAATGAAAATGAAGAATTGAAAAAAGGATTAAACATTGCTAACGGAAAAATCCTTTACAAAGGAGTTGCTGAAGCTTGGAATCTTCCATTTAATGAAGAATTAGTATTAGCAAACGCATAATGCTAACATAAATAACATAAGTGATTAGTAAATCACTAAATTTAAAAGGCTTTTCTTAACTGAAAAGCCTTTTTTATGGTTATAAAAAAACCTGTCTATTTAGACAGGTTTAATTTTTTAGTTCTATTACAGTTTATTTTTCATCTAAAACTTCTTGTAATACTTTTGCTTCAGTTCCATTTGGAAAAGCTACTTTAATTTTTTGAGCTATTGTTGGAGCTATTTCAGTGATTACTTTTTTATCATATGATTCACCCTTTTTTATATGCCAGCCGTAAAAAATAGCTGGTACATGTGTATCATAGCTATAAGGAGTCCCGTGTGATGTACCCGTAGTAGAATACTCAATATCTCCGGGCTTATCTATAATAATCATATCCCCATCCTGAGTAACATCATATCCTTTGGCAACAAAATTGAGATAATAGTCATTTCCAGAATTAGCCAAGATTTCTTCTTCTGTATACACTCTCTTAACTTGTGGCTGTGAAATCAGGAATTCTTTAAAAGCTTGCTTTACTTTTACTAGTTCTAATGCTTTCTCTTTGATAATTTGTTTGTTGAAATAAATATTAAAATTTGAATAATTCAAAACTAAATCAACACCAAAAGTTTTTATAGAAAAATCCTGTAAACTTTTCTTAACATCTTTAGATGGATAATTATCTACATTATATTTATGATCTTTCAGGTAAATTACATTTTCTGCACCGGCATGATCAGCCGTTAAGAAAAGTAAGTAATTGTCTTTACCAACCGTTTTATCAAGATAATTAAGAAAATCAGCGATAGTTTGATCTAATCTTAAATAAGTATCCTGAAGTTCCATAGAACGTGGTCCTAATAAATGCCCAACATAATCTGTAGAAGAAAAACTAACTGTTAAAAAGTCTGTGATATTATCTTTACCTAATTCTTCCTTTTCAATAGCTTTCATAGCAAATTCTGCCAATAGATCATTACCATATGGAGTAGCTCTTAAGACACCAGCGTCATTTTTCTCATACATTGTTTTTAAATCATATGGAAAGACGGGAGCCGAGCTTCCATATAACTTCCCTTCATAAGGGTTATTATCCGGTAAACTTTCATTATATGTAGAAGCCGGTTTATATAAGTCCCAACCTTTATTAATGTAAGGCATATAATGCTTCTCTTTATTGAATTGAGAAACCCATTCCGGCAATTTTTCACCGTAAAAAGTACTGGAAATAAAAGAACCCGTTTTGCTATACCAAAAAGCCCAATTAGCAAAATGTCCTGCCGGTAAAATTGCGCCTCGATCTTTCAGACTCATTCCAATAACCTTACCTGCAAAATTAGTTCCCATTCGAACTTCATCGGTAATTGTAGTAGCTTGCAGGTTTTTTGGAGACATTGCACCTTCTTCTGCTGTTCCATCCCCAACTGTTTTTACCGAAGCATCATCAGTACAATACATTTCTTTTCCTAGAGACCTACTAAACCATTCATTCCCCACAATTCCATGTGTAGATGGTGTTGTACCAGTATAAATCGATGCATGCCCAGGAGCAGTATAAGTTGGCATATAATTATAATGCATATTCTGAAAAGTATATCCATCATTCATTAATCTTTTAAATCCATTTGGAGAAAAATCATCTGAAAACCGATATAAATATTCCATTTTCATCTGATCAACCACAATACCGACAACCAATTTAGGACGTTGTTGAGCACTTAAATTTGAGATAACAAACAATGTCAACAATACAATACTTTTTTTCATACTTAAATTATAATTTAATACAAAAATACAGATTCACATTCAAAAAGGCTAACCCGTCATAGTTTAAAACCCAAATTTGACTTTAATTTAACAGAAAAAATTAAACTTTATTCTATATTCTTAACTAAATTTAAAAACTTGATATAAACGAAAACACCCTTCATCTATGATGAAGGGTGTTTTAAAAAGAAAGGCGACGACATACTCTCCCACATAACTGCAGTACCATCTGCGCAGGCGGGCTTAACTACTCTGTTCGGGATGGGAAGAGGTGAGCCCCGCCGCAATAACCACCTTAAGGTCGTTAGT
>LMAJ01000009.1 GCA_001507425.1 Flavobacteriaceae bacterium CRH | reverse complement strand
TTTTGTTTTAAAAACAAGTAAGATATTCTTTATAAACACTACTTTTTGAGGTGGTCACTTTGAACCGGAATCAACTGATCTTTTTTACAAGAATAGGGTGGTCACTTTAAACCGGAATCAATTGCTCTCTTTTACCGGAATGGGATGCTCACTTTTACCAGAATTTGCACACAAGCGGGGATTATGTTTTACACCAATAAAAACCACGCAGGTTATTTGAAAGGTTGGAACGAAGTTCTATTGCCAAATTTAGAAAATGACAATCGTTTTCTAATGAAAGCCAGTAGTCAAGCGCAAAAAGCATCTGATTATATTTTGCAACCTGACGCAAAAGGAGATTTCTTGTTTATGAAAGGAAATGAAAAACAGAAAGCTAAAAAAAGAGCTGTAAAGGCGAAGCCGACTAAAAAAGTGGCGGTTAAGACAGTAAAAAAAACACCAAAGCTAAAAACAGAAAATGAGATTGGCTCATTGACCGAAATAGCGAATGGTTTTTTGAGTGCGCATAAAATAAGTCTTAAAGCAACTGATTTCAAAGAAAGTTATGAAGTGGTTTTTGAACCAAGAAGTTTTGGGAAAATCAATGTTGATGGCTTACTAATCAATTACAATAAAAAGACAAAAGTTTTCGAGGTTGCCGAAATGCAAGCAGGAAAAAATGAAGAAGAGATTTGGGTTTATTTGGAAACAAAACAATTTATTATGGCTTTGAAAGAACTTGTAAAAGGGAATAATAGGAAGCCAAAGAGAATAATTGATATGTCCGTAAAGCCTAAAAATGTTGTCAAAAAAGCGACTCCAACACAAGCCGTTACGAAGAAAGAAAAAGAGGAAGAGCCTAAAATTTCGGGCGGGCAATATGCACTATTTGGAGCGGTAAAAGGTTCAAAAGAGAATAGAAATTCGCTTGCTTATAAAATGGCAAACAAACCCAAAAATGTGAATTATTTCAAGATTGATAATGCTGAAATCGCAAGTTTCTTAGGGCAAATAGAGCGCAAGAAAAAAGAGAGTATTGTTATTTCGCTTACGGGCGGGCAAGGTTCGATGAAAACGAGAATGGCATTTCAGTTTATGAATGCTTTAGCACAAAATTATAAAGTGGGACACGCCAGTATTGAAGAGCATCCCGAGAGCAATTTGTATTTTGATAAAGCGGAACAATATTTAAACGCAAAAGCTTTGAATAACATTGAAGCTCCCGAAGTAAAATCGGTTCAAGAACTGGAGCAACTCATCAAAAAAAATGATGTGATTGTCATTGACAGTTTTACCAAAATGCAGGAAATGCATAAGGGTTTTGAAGTGGATAAAGATTTGAGAAAAAAATATGATGGTAAATTATTCATTGTGATTTTTCAACAAACCACCGACGGAAAAATGCGTGGCGGTAGCAAAAGTCAATTTGATGCGGACATTGTTTTGTTTACAGAAAAGAAGACGGATTATAGAGACAATTACATCTATGCTGATAAAAATCGATACCAAGACAAACCTCTTGATGGCTTGAAATTCAATATTTTCAATAAAAAGCTAGTGCAGAATGAATCCGAAGAACAGGCAAAACCAACGACCAAGGAAAAATTATCATTCGCAGTAAATTAAAACAAAAAAATCAATCAAAAATCAATCAATTATGAAAACAGGATTAGGAAAACCCGCAGTAAGAGGATTAAAAAAGGTATGTGCAAGAGTAGTAAAAGCAACTGGCTTAAAAGTGGATGGAACTCTTAAAAAAGGGTATAAATATATCAAAGGAGGTAAAGTTGTCAAAGTCGTTCCGAAGAAAAAACCAGTAAAGAAGCGAGTGGTTAAGAAAGTTATAAAAAAGAAACCAGTTAGAAAGAGAACGGTAAAAAGACGAGTTGTTAAAAGAGCAGCTTAAACCTAAAATAGATGAGTAAAATTATAAAATTTGTAAAGGACAAAAACGGAAATGTCTTGTTGTATAGAACACAAGACAATTCCTTAATTACGTCTTTTAATCCCGCACAAAACGTGGTAGGAGTTCCCTCAATTCCTAATAGGTTTAAAATTCAATCTGAAGCTTCGTTTGGGACAAATCCTTTTGTTTTGGATTATTTACAAGTTAATACAGGACTATGTGACCCCATAATTACAGCGGATAATTTCAACGATTTTTTAATTGAATTAGCTAGAAAATTCTTTTTTATGGATAATGATTGTGCAGGAGAAAAGGGAGAACAAGGTCTTCAAGGTATTCAGGGGGAACAGGGTATTCAAGGTGTAAAAGGAGATACTGGACTTCAAGGAGAACAGGGTATTCAAGGGATAAAAGGGGATGTTGGACTTCAAGGAGAACAAGGGTTAAAAGGAGATACAGGCATACAAGGTGTTACGGGTGAACAGGGTATTCAAGGATTAAAAGGAGAGCAAGGATTACAAGGTGTTCAAGGAGCAAAAGGGGATATTGGACTTCAAGGACTTCAAGGTATTCAAGGAGTAAAAGGGGATACTGGACTTCAAGGATTACAAGGTGTTCAAGGAGTAAAAGGGGATATTGGACTTCAAGGGTTGCAAGGTGTTCAAGGAGCTAAAGGGGATGTTGGACTTCAAGGATTACAAGGTATTCAAGGTGTAAAAGGAGATACTGGACTTCAAGGATTACAAGGTATTCAAGGGGTTAAAGGAGATACTGGAACGATAACAACAAGCCCAACGTTTCCGTTGTTAGGAAATATTACTTTGTCGGATGCTTATAATAACGGTGTTTTAATAGTTGGTGCAAATATTACAATCACTATACCAGTAGGCTTGCGAGTTGATTTTGAGTGTAATTTTATTACTAGAGCGGGAATGACTTTGACATTATTATTGTTGTCAGGTGTTATTGTTATTAATAATGTTGGTTTAGTCATGGCGGGAGGTAAGATGAGTACATTAAAGAAAATCGGTGCTACGAATGAATTTGTTTTAATAGGCGAGATATAATGAATAGTTTGACAAGACAAATCTTTAGAAAAATTGAACCTGTTAATCAGTTTGTATCTACTTGGAATACCGCAAATATTTCAAGCGGTTCGAGTAATTCAAATCAAGTAAAACTACCTCTTTTAAATAATGGAAACTATAATTTCAAAGTGAATTGGGGTGATGGTTTAACGAGCAATATAACTTCATATAATCAAGCTGAAATTCTTCATACCTATGCATCTTCGGGAATTTACACTATTACAATTACAGGAATTTGTGATGGATGGTCATTCTATAATTCGGGAGATAAATTTAAAATTGTTAGCGTACTTCAATGGGGAATTCTGAAACTAGGTAAGCTAATTGGTAATTTTTACGGTTGCAAATACCTAGATTTATCTATGGTGTCAGATGTTTTAAACTTAACTGGCATTACTGCTTTAGATCTTTTATTTATGGATTGTAAGGCATTGACAACAATAGCAAAACTAGACGAATGGGATTTTACAACTGTAAAAACTATGGAAGCCATATTTGCAGGATGTGATAAATTTAATCAGTCAATTACCAACCATACATTGACGAATGTTACTGATATGTTGCAAATGTTTATGAACTGTGTTCAGTTTAATTCTCCTGTAGATTTTGGTAATAGCGCACCATTGAGTTTGGGTAGTATGTTTACTGGCTGTACAATTTTCAATAACATAGTAACGATTGATACTTCTAAAGCTAAGAATCTATCGAATATGTTTTCGTCCTGTATTGCTTTTAATCAAAGCTATGTTGGAACTTGGCAAGTGTCTAACGCAACGAATTTGGCAGGGATGTTTGCTGGGTGTATCAGTTTCAACCAATCGTTAAATAATTGGAACACGGCTAATGTAACCGATATGACCGCCACTTTTTCAGGTTGTAAAAATTTCAATCAACCATTAAACAGTTGGAATACGGCTAATGTTACCCAAATGCATTATACTTTTCAGGATTGTATCAATTTCAATAAATTCATTGGTAGCTGGGATACGGCAAAGGTTGTTGCAATGGAAAGGATGTTTTCGGGATGTACAAATTTCAATCAAGCTTTAATTGATTGGAACGTTGCTAATGTCGCTAATATGTCGTTTATGTTTTATCAATGTACCAATTTTAATCAGTTTTTAAATAATTGGAATACGTCTAGTCTTACCACAACTCAATGGATGTTTGTAGATTGTGTGAATTTTAATCAGTCTTTGAGTAATTGGAATGTATCCAGTGTTACTAATATGGAGTTGATGTTTAAAAATTGCACTAATTTTAATCAGCCATTGAATAATTGGAATACTAAAAAAGTTACGACAATGAAATGGATGTTTGCGGACTGTTCGAATTTCAATCAGTCATTAAATAATTGGAACACGGCAAATGTTACGGATATGTCTTTAATGTTTGCCTCTTGCAGGAAGTTTAATCAATCCCTTAATACTTGGAATACGGGTAGTGTTGCGACTATGAATGCAATGTTTACAATGTGTGATATTTTTAATCAGCCTTTAAGCAATTGGAATACTACCAATGTAAAAGATATGGGTTTAATGTTTAATTCTTGCTTTTATTTCAATCAAGATATTAGCAATTGGAATATTTCAAATGTAACGTTGTTTTTAGGGTTTATGAATCTGATAACGTCTGCTAATGGTATGTCTAAACAAAATTATGATGCACTTTTGAATGGATGGGCTTCACGTTCCGTACAAAAAGGAATTACAATAAGTTTTGGTTCGATGGGTTACACAATTAGCGGGAAAAATTCAAGGAACATTTTGACATCAGCACCAAATAATTGGGTTATAACCGATGGTGGGTTGCAGTAAAATTTTGAAAAACGTGTTACTTATGTAGCACGTTTTTTATTTTATATGCTCCGAATAATCATCAGGCAACACTGCATCTATATCCCGTAAATACTTCTCCAAAGCAGTCATTGTAGTATGACCAGTAATAAGCATTAATTTGCTTTTCGCTTCGTTTGGAGTGCTGTTTTTGACCAATTCTCGGTATAGCTTGGTTATGAATGTATGTCTAAAACTATACAATCCGTAGTCTTTACCCAATCCTAAACTATCTTTTACTTTCTTGAAGCGTTTACTGAAGTAATCTCTTTTGTCGGTTTCTCCAGTTGTCCAGTCGTGACCAATGCCATTTGGAGTAAATAAGAAGCTTTCAGGGTTCAGTTTTTCTAAATCAGGAATAGCGGATAAAAGTATTTCAGGAATGATTTTGATTTTTACAGCTTTGTTTTTGGCTCGAACATAAATAAGTTTGTCTTTTATGTTTACGTCCTTAATTCTCAATCGAACAACTTCTACTGGTCGCAAATGATTATAGGAAATAAATTGAATAAACAAGAGTAATAAATCGTCATTGCTTTTTAGATAATTGAAAATATCAACTTCTTGGGTAGTGCTATAAGTCTTGTTTCTTTCGGGTGTAGATTTTAGAACATTAATTTTTTTGACAAAATTATCCGTAATAATATCATTATCCTCTAGTGATTGAAAGAACATAGATAGATTAGAGCGAGTATTATTTCTATTTTTAGGACTCGTATTCGATAAAATGGAGTTAAGAAAAGTGATAACCGTCTTTTTGTTTACCGTTGTAATGTATCTATTTTCATATCCGTTTACCAAAAGCCACTTCTCAAATGATTTTATTCTCACTCTAAAATCACGATAACTATTCTCTTTTAGGGTGCTTTTTTTCAGTTCAAGCGCAAAAGTAACCGCTTCGGGGATATTATATTTCTTTGATTGGTCTATAGAAATGGCATCATCATAAGGATTGAAGCCATTTTCTAAAATAGTTTCAATAGCTTTAGCAAGGATTTTTATAGCTTCTTTTCTTTCTTTGAGAGTTTTGAACTGATTTACTCCTGCATACACATGAGTTTGACGTTCTAGTTTGTCTGTTGCAGGATTTCTAAAGGAAAAATATACATACCATCGTTTGGATAAATCTCCATTTGCATCGTAAATGCTTGGTACTGAATACTTCTTTTTGTAACTCAAAACGTGTGCGTTTTCGTGTTCTTTGGTTAAGAGGTGGCAAATTTTAGACATAAAAAAAGCGGTTTTAAATCACTCTAAAACCGCATAAAATCTATATTTTTTGTCTTTTCAACCTTGTAGCGAGAACGAGATTTGAACTCGTGACCTCAGGGTTATGAATCCTGCGCTCTAACCAACTGAGCTACCTCGCCTGGACTGCTATCATTGAGTTCCTGATTGCGGGTGCAAATATAGAAATAATATTAAAGCTTCCAAGCATAAAATGAAGAAAAAAAAATATTTTTAAAAACGCATTGTTTTTGGACATATATTCTTATATTTCGAAAAAATTAAAAGTAGCACATGGATTCAAAAATACGTTACGAAATCGAGTTTCCCATAAATTCTTCGCCGCAATTATTATATCAATATATTTCAACTCCGTCAGGTTTATCAGAATGGTTTGCTGATAATGTGAATTCAAGAGGGGAATTCTTTACGTTCATCTGGAATGACTCGCAGGAAAAAGCGCGTCTCGCTTCTAAAAAAACTGGTGAAAAAGTAAAATTTAAATGGGTTGACGAAAGCAGTAAGGATACTGAATACTTTTTTGAATTGCATATTTTAGTCGATGAATTGACTAAAGATGTGTCATTAATGGTTGTCGATTTCGCTGAAAAAGAAGAAGTAGGAGAAGCTAAACAATTGTGGGAGAATCAGATCTCAGATCTGAAACATCTTATTGGTTCTGTTTAGTAAAAGTCTATTTTATGACTTATATTTGCCCTGAACAAAATTCAGGGTTTTTTTATGATCAATTTTAACGGAAACATAGTAGCGCAAGACAATAATATATTAACTCAAAACCGTGCGTTTCTTTATGGAGACGGTGTTTTTGAAACATTAAAAATAATCAACAACAAAATTTTGTTTCTCGAAGATCATTATTTCAGGTTAATGTCTTCAATGCGTGTGGTTCGAATGGAAATTCCAATGAATTTTACAATGGAATACTTTGAAGAACAGGTTTTAAAACTCATTCAGGAAAAAGGACTTTCTGCATCTGCAAGAGCCAGAATTACGGTTTTTAGAAATGATGGAGGTTTATATTTGCCAAAAACAAATGAAGTTTCATTTTTAATTCATGCAACTTTACTTGATACTACTTTATATGCCTTAAATACCGCTTCTTATGAAGTTGATTTGTATAAAGATTTTTATGTAACAAAACAGTTATTATCGTCTATTAAAACGACTAATAAAATAATAAATGTTACCGGAAGTATTTTTGCCCACGAAAATGGTTTAGAAAATTGTATTTTACTAAATGATACAAAGAATGTTGTTGAGGTATTGCAGGGAAATTTATTTATGGTATTAGGCAAAAAACTAATAACGCCGCCAGTTTCTGAAGGTTGTTTAAATGGTGTAATGCGAAAACAAATTTTAGCTTTAGCCAAAAAAATAGAAGGTATAGAAGTAAGTGAAGATGTAATTTCGCCATTTGATCTTCAAAAAGCGGACGAATTATTTCTGACAAATGTAATCACAGGGATACAGCCGATAAGTAAATATCGAAAAAAAGAATTTACAAGTAATGTCGCTCATTTATTAGTGCAGAAACTAAATGAATCCATTTCTGAAAATTAATTCAGATATGGATTTTCAGGTGCGTTTGACCAAATAACATAATCTCCGCCTAACTCAATAATTTGCTCTTTCCAAAAATGAGTGGTCGATTTTCCGATAATTTTATTTTTATAATTATTATCGGCAATAATCCAGGAGTTACCTTGCATTTCACTTTCAAGCTGATTCTCGTCCCATCCTGTATAGCCTAAGAAAAAACGGATGTTATTTTTGCTAATAGCTCCTTCGTTTATTAAGTCTTTGGTCGATTCGAAATCACCTCCCCAATAAATTCCATTAGAAATTTCAACACTATTTGGTATCAATTCCGGAATATTGTGAATAAAATAAAGATTGTCCTGTTCAACAGGACCTCCGTTATATATCTTGAAACTGGCATCAATCTCAGGAATCAGGTCATTAATAGTATACTTTAAGGGTTTATTAATGATAAAACCTATTGATCCTTCTTTGTTATGGTCTGCTAATAAAATTACCGATCTATTAAATGATAAATCTCCAATTATAGAAGGCTCGGCAATAAGCAGGTGTCCTTTTTTTAATTTTTCTGAAATCATACGGTTACAATTTTTATTAAATTTAGGAATAAAATTTTAAAAACCCAAATAAAATCGTAAAACCGCACAAAAAAACCCTCCGAAGGGAGGGTTTTAATTATATTATAAGTTTAGAGAACTTTTCTTACTTAGTTCACTGCACCTTCTAATTCAGCTCCAGCTTTAAATTTCACTACATTTTTAGCAGCAATTTTTATAGTTTTTCCTGTTTGAGGATTTCTTCCGTCTCTAGCAGCTCTAGCTGATACTGACCATGATCCAAAACCTACTAATGAAATTCTTCCTCCTTTTTTCAAAGTAGATCCTACATTTCCTAAAAATGATTCTAAAGCTAATTTAGCCGCAGCTTTTGTGATTCCTGCATCAGCAGCGATAGCATCGATTAATTCTGATTTGTTCATAATAATTAGTTATTAATTGTTGGTTAAAAAAAAAATTGTTAATACACAAATTTAATAGGAAATCCGTTCCTTGCAAGTGTTTTCTTTAAATTTAGCAAAAATTGTTAATAACTTACTTTTTTTGTTCATAAAGCAAGTCGTTTGTCGATCAAAAACGGGTAAAAACCCCTGTTTTACTGAGCTTAATAGACTTTTGCACTTTCAGAAAAAGTGATACCATTTAGTAATTCAGCCACTTGCATTCGCTTTTTTCCTGGTAATTGCAAACTCAAAAGTAAAATATAACCATTCTTAATAGCGATTTTAATCTCTTTTTTAGAGCTAATCAGGCTTCCAATCTCGAAAGAGTGTGATTCTGTAACTAATTTTGCCTCATATATTTTAACGCTTAATTCCTCATTTTTATCTTTCAAAAAAGTCCAGGCAGCAGGATAAGGGCTCAAACCACGAATCAAATTATTAATTTCTTCTCCGGATTTTGTCCAGTCGATCTTACAATTTTCTTTATTCAGTTTATAAGCCGTTTTAATTTCAGCGTTATCTTCCTGAATAGTAGTAGTTACGTTTCCGTTTTCAATAACTTTTAAGGTGTCAATAACGGTTTCGCTTCCTAACAACATTAATCGATCATGCAATTGTCCCGCATTCTCTTCCGGTTCAATAGCAATTTCCGAATTTAAAATCATGGCTCCGGTATCTATTTTATCATCAATAAAAAAAGTTGTTACGCCTGTTTTGGTTTCTCCATTTATAATGGCCCAGTTGATTGGAGCTGCACCACGATAATTAGGTAATAAAGAAGCATGAAGATTAAAAGTTCCTAAACCTGGCATTTCCCAAACCACTTTTGGTAACATTCTAAAAGCAACTACAATTTGCAAATTGGCATTTAATGCTTTTAATTCGGCTAAAAAGCTTTCGTCTTTTAAACTCGCAGGTTGCAATAAAGTAAGATTGTTTGCCAGTGCGTATTCTTTTACTGCTGAATATTTTATTTTTTGTCCGCGTCCTGCCGGTTTATCTGCAGCCGTAATCACGCCAACAACATCGTAATTGTTTTTAATAATGGTATCTAAAATGCCAACGGCAAATTCAGGAGTTCCCATAAATATAATTCTCAATTTTTCCATTATGATTTTAAAGTGTATTTATTATTCGCTTGTATGGTAATATGATTGTTTTCTAATAATTCCTGAAGTGCAAAAATTATATCGTTTGCATCTAGTTTTATTTGCGTTTGAATTTCTCTCGAAGTCAAAGCAGCTGTTTTTAATAAAGACAGAATTTTATCTGCAATCGAATCTGCTTCGGTAATTTTTCCTTTTTGAGTAATACAATACGAGCAAACGCCACAATTTTGAGTTGTTTCTTCTCCAAAATAATCCAAAACTAATCTGTTCTTGCAGGTTTTTTTGTCCTTTATATAATGAAGGACAGACAAAAGCTGGTCTTTTTTAAGCTGATTTTGTCTTTCCAGATATTTAGAAACTCTGTTTATTGTTAAATCATCTTCCCGAACTTCATTAAATAAAATCGTCGCATCGTTGTTTTTCGATTTATATTCTATGATTTCTTTTTCATTTAATTTTTCTAAAACAGCAGCAACTTGTGCTTCCGTATGATGTGATTTTTTTGCAATTAATGAAATATTAAAAGGTGTTTTCATCTCATAAATTCCGGGATAAGTTCTCAAAATTGCCAACATGATTTCTTCATCATTTGGATTCAGGCTCATGTATCTAATTACTTCTTTTGATTCAATTAAAAACTGCATCGTAATTTTTTCAGAGAATTCCTGCGACATCGTGATAATTCCCTGCTGATTCAAAAATTGCAAAGCATTATAAGTTTTTAAAGTAGGGAAGTCGTATTTCTGGCAAAAATGATTCAGTTTAAACGAAAATGTATCGTCTAAGCCTTCTCCATAAGCAATCTGAAAATAATTGCAAAGTTTCACATACATTGTATTCAAAAACTTTTTATCCGGCAAAATGCTTAAAAATTGCTGTTCTGATTGATTACTGTCTGATGAATTCGTCAAAACAACAGAAAAAGCTTTTTCGCCATTTCGTCCCGCTCTTCCGGATTCCTGATAATAGTTTTCTAGATTTTCAGGCAATTGTGTGTGAATAACCGTTTTTACGTTGTCCTTGTCAATTCCCATTCCAAATGCATTCGTGGCCACAATAACCTGCGCTTGTTCAGACATCCACAATTGCATGTTTTTATCTTTTTCTTTAGACGAAAGTCCACCGTGATAATACGTCGCTTTAAAACCCAGCGATTGCAATTGCGTTGACATATTCAGGCACGATTTTCGGTTTCGTACATATATAATAGAAGGTTGTGGATTTTTCTTTAAAATTTGTTCAACACGATACAGTTTATCTTCGACTTCAAAAACCATGTAAGCAATATTTTTTCTTTCAAAAGATTGCTGAAAAAGTATCGGATTTTTTAAACTTAATTCAGTTTTAATATCTTCAATAACTCTTGGGGTTGCCGTAGCGGTCAAAGCTAAAAAAGGAATTTTAGGAAAGTGTTTCTTTAATTCTGAAATCTTCAAATAAGCCGGACGAAAATCATGTCCCCATTGCGAAACACAATGTGCTTCATCAATGGCAATTAAATTTATGGGAAGATTTTTAATGCGTTCCAAAATCCAATCAGACTGAAGTCGTTCCGGAGAAAGGTATAGAAATTTGTAATTTCCGTATTGGCAATTGTCCAGAAGATCAATGATTTCTTCCGTATGAATTCCGCCTGTAAGTGCGATAGCTTTAATTTCGCGCTTTTGCAAATTCGCCACCTGATCTTTCATCAAAGCAATCAAAGGCGAAACTACCAGGCAAATTCCTTCCTGCATCATAGCCGGAACCTGAAAACAAATCGATTTTCCGCCACCGGTTGGGAGCAAAGCAAAAGTATCCTGACCGTCTAAAACCGAATCAATGATTTCTTTTTGCAGCGGTCTGAAACTGTCATGTTTCCAGTATTTTAAAAGAATTTCCTGCGCTTCTGACATTGGATCGTGTTTTAAAGTTAAAAAATTTAGAAAGCAGTTTCTAGTTTTGCAACTTTAAACACATGCCTAAATTTTATCTAAGATATAAAGAATTCTGTTTTCAACCGTATCTTTAGGTACTTCAATTAAGTCGTAACCGTATTTCTTATACGTTTCAACAAGGTGTTTTTGTATCGTTAAAGCCTGTTCAAAATTTTCGTAACGCTCTGTGTCGCTTTCGTAAATTTCTTCCCAAGGCGGTAAAATAAAAGTTTTAGAATATTTAAAATCTTCGCAGGCTTTTGTAAAATGCGCCGGATATTCATCGCCAATATAATCCATATAAGCTACAACATCAGGAATTCCGCGATCTATAAAAACTACATTTTCAGGTTCTTCAAGTGCGTTTTCAAATTGTTTAATGCGTCCTTCCAATAACATTTCGCTAAACAATAAAGGCTGTTCCAGGAACAATTGCTCGATACCGCGTTGTTGTGCTTCGAGTGTAACTTGTCTTGAAATTTCAGGGTAACAGCAGTAGCCACGAGCTACTAATTCGTTGATAAGAGTAGATTTTCCCGTTCCCGGGCCACCAATGAGAACTATGATTTCTTTTTGCACTTTCGTAAAATAAAGCGCAAATTTACCTAAACTTATTGTATTTAAAAAGATTATTTTGCCTTGAGCGAATGATTTCGCAATTTTTGTAATTATTATGGTGCTGGATTAAAATCTAGCTGTGGAAAATAAATTGTTGTCAGGAAAATAAAAATGGGAAAAACTGTTGGTTTCAATCGCTTTGTACTGGACTGAAGTCCAGCTCTACAATATAAATCATTTCCTCCGGAATTTTACATTCTTTGAAAAAAAAGAGCCGTAGGTCTCAACAAATATTGTAGGGCTGGACTTTAGTCCAGTTTAAATAAAAAGATTAATCACAAAACAAATATTTCCCGGAATCCACACCTTTTTTCTTCGAAGGAATAATAATATGCGATTCAAATTTCTTCCCTTTCAAGACATCATTTACAAAATCTAAAACATACTGTTGCCCTTCGTGAAAAAGATAACCGGAGAATTCATGTCCACCGCCACAAAAAGTAATGAGTTCAATGTCTTGATGTAAATCATTCATATGATTGTAAACGGCATAAGATCCAAAAAGAATCAACCAACCCGAAGCATTGGTAGGGCAGGAGCGATGCGAACCCGCGCTATACGGAACAGTGTCGTCATTATTTCCGTGCGCCAATAACATTGGAATTGCTTTTTCTTTCGTAATCAAATTAATATCCTGAATCGCGCCCGAACCTCCAATAAAACCTTTATATTTAAAATTTTCCGGTAAATTATTTTTGTATAAATTCATCAGTTTGTAATCCCAAAATGAAGCGTGAAAACCAATTTCGGCACCTGCGCTGATTCCGGAAATAAATATTTTTGAAGTATCGAGATTGTATTTGTTTGCATTTTCAATTAAAAATGAAGTTGCCTGCCACATATCGCTCACACCAATTTGAATTGCTTTTATTTTTTCTGTTAAAGTTCCTTTGCATCCAAAATCTTTTCCTTTCATATATAAACTGTACGAAATACTGGCAACAGCGTAACCGTTTTGCGCCATAAACATTCCGAAGCTTTTTTCATGCGCACGGTCTCCGCCGGAAAACCCTCCACCAAAAGCAAAAAGGATTAAAGGAGTTTTTTCGTTAGTTTTCTTTTGAGGTAAGTACAAATCCAGATCCAGTTTGATTGTGTCGTTTTGAAAATACGTAATTGTTTTTATTTCCTGAGCCTGAATGAAGTTATTGATAAGTGCAATGAAAACAATAAGAATGTTTTTTTTCATAGATAATGTATTTTAATCACGCAAAGTTGCGAAGGCGCAAAGTGAAATATTCAAAAGCTTAAAAACTTTGCGCCTTCGGGACTTTGCGTGCAAATTTCTGCTCAATGTTTTCTCAAATATAAGATGAAATTTTATAAAGAAATAAAGTTACAAAGCTTTTTTCTTTGCACCTTTGAACCGCTGTAACGTTGCACCTTTTTACAGATAAAAAAAAATAAAAATCTAAACTCAAAACCGTATATTTGCGTTTATTTTTAATTACGAATGGAAAACGATAAAGAAAAAGCCACCGCCGAGTTTTACGAAAGGTTAAAGGTTGAGTTAGATAATTCAAATACCTGGCCAGCAGAATATTTGTATAAATTTATAATGCCCTCGGTAGCTGATAATGTTGAGCGGGTTCAAAAAGCTTTTGACAACATGGGCGCGGTTATTAAAACAACAAAATCTAAAACAGGTAAATTTACCAGTGTTTCTGTAGATGTTACAATGCATAGCTCAGATGACGTTATTGCTAAATACAAAGAAGTCTCTACAATAGAAGGTATAGTTTCATTATAACTTATGATCGAAAAATATAAAAAAGAAGTCGCGAATGATGTTGTCTTTAATTTAGAATATAATTCTGAAAGACAACGTTTACTTATTCCTGAATATGGTCGTCATTTGCAAAAACTGATTGATCAGGCTACTCATATTGAAGATGCTGAAACGCGAAATAAAGCCGCAAAATACATCATTCAGGTAATGGGGAGCTTAAATCCGCATTTGCGTGACGTACCGGATTTTCAACATAAATTATGGGATCAGCTTTTTATCATGTCTGATTTTAGATTGAATGTAGATTCGCCATACCCAATTCCGTCCCGCGATGTATTGCAGTTAAAACCAGATGTTTTGCAATATCCGCAAAACTTTCCAAAATACAGATTTTATGGTAACAACATCAAATATATGATTGATGTTGCCAATAAATGGGAGGACGGCGAAATGAAAAATGCATTGGTACTGGTGATTGCCAACCATATGAAAAAGTCCTATTTAAGCTGGAACAAAGACACCGTAAAAGATGATGTGATTTTTGAGCATTTGTTTGAATTATCAGGAGGGAAAATCAATTTATTGCAAAGTACAGAAGAGCTTTTAAATACAACTGATTTATTGCGTACCAATAAACGCATGTCGAATAAAATTACACCACCTGGACAACCAAAAATCCAAAGCAATAAAAATAATAAAGGACCTGGAAAACCAAAACCTTTCCAAAAAAATAATAATCAAAAATAAAGAAAGCTGCTAAGTTGCTAAGACTCTAAGGTACTGAGATTTTATTCTCAGAAAAAAAGCTTAGAATCTTAGAGTCTTAGAGTCTTAGAAACTTAAAAAACATCTATGGGAATTTTTAAAATCGAAGGAGGAATTCCTTTAAAAGGAGAAATCACTCCGCAAGGAGCAAAAAACGAAGCATTACAAATTTTATGTGCCGTACTTGTAACGGGCGATAAAGTAAAAATTAATAATATTCCCGATATTATTGATATCAATAAATTAATCACTTTGTTGGGTAATTTAGGGGTGAAAATTCAACGAAATGAACCGGGTTCGATTACGTTTCAGGCTGATGAAGTTAATGTTGGATATTTAGAAACCGAAGCTTTCAAAAAAGAAGGTGGAGCGCTTCGTGGTTCTATTATGATTGTTGGACCGCTTTTGGCCCGTTTCGGAAAAGGATATATTCCAAAACCGGGTGGGGATAAAATTGGTCGTCGTAGATTAGATACACATTTTGAAGGTTTTATTAATCTTGGAGCAAAATTCAGATACAACAGAGAAGATCACTTTTATGGAGTAGAATCTCCGGAAGGTGGGCTTATCGGCACAGATATGCTGCTTGATGAAGCCTCTGTAACCGGAACAGCAAATATTGTTATGGCTGCTGTTTTGGCAAAAGGAACAACTACCGTTTACAACGCTGCCTGCGAGCCTTACTTGCAACAATTGTGTAAAATGCTGAACTCTATGGGAGCTAAAATCACCGGAGTTGGTTCTAATTTATTGACTATTGAAGGTGTTGAAAGCCTTGGAGGTTGTGAGCACACAATTCTTCCGGATATGATCGAAATTGGTTCTTGGATTGGCCTTGCGGCTATGACAAAAAGTGAAATCACAATCAAAAATGTAAGCTGGGATAATTTAGGTTTGATTCCGAATACATTCAGAAAACTTGGAATTACAATAGAAAGACGCGGAGATGATATTTACATTCCTGCTCACAAAGACGGATATGAAGTAAAAACAGATATTGATGGTTCTATTTTAACGATTGCCGATGCACCTTGGCCAGGTTTTACACCTGACTTATTGAGTATCGTTTTGGTTGTGGCAACACAAGCAAAAGGCGATGTTTTAATTCACCAAAAAATGTTCGAAAGCCGTTTGTTTTTCGTAGATAAATTAATCGATATGGGAGCAAAAATTATGTTATGCGATCCACACAGAGCGGTGGTTATGGGACATAATTTCGAATCTCAATTGAAAGCAACTACAATGTCATCTCCGGATATTCGCGCGGGAATTTCATTATTGATTGCAGCTTTATCAGCAAAAGGAACAAGTACTATTCAAAATATAGAACAAATCGACCGTGGATACGAGCGTATCGACGAACGTTTAAGAGCAATTGGAGCAAAAATCGTGAGAGCGTAGATAAAATTCTCAAATGACGAATGAACAAAAAGCTATAAAAGCTACTTATTTTAGTATAGCTGGAAACACCTGCTTGGCCATTTTAAAAGGCCTAGCAGGTTTTTTTGGCAATTCTTATGCCCTGATTGCAGATGCAATCGAATCGACTACGGATATATTTTCGTCTTGTTTAGTTTTATTCGGAATCAAATATTCTAATAAACCTGCTGATGAAAATCATCCTTATGGGCATGGTCGTGCAGAACCACTAATTACTTTTTTGGTTGTTGGGTTTTTAATTACTTCGGCAACAATTATTGGGTACGAAAGTATTGCCAATATCCAATCGTCGCATGACTTACCAAAATCCTGGACTTTATACGTTTTAGGTGCCATTATTATCTGGAAAGAATATTCTTTTCGTTTGGTAATGAAACGAAGCAAACAAACAAACAGTTCATCTCTTGCAGCCGATGCCTGGCACCATCGCAGTGATGCTATTACTTCAATAGCTGCTTTTGTCGGAATTTCGATTGCCTTGTTTATGGGAAAAGGTTATGAATCTGCAGATGATTGGGCAGCTCTTTTTGCGGCATTTTTTATTTTATACAATAGTTATAAAATCTTCAGACCCGCATTAGGCGAAATCATGGACGAACATTTAAATGATGATTTAGTTGAAGAAATTCGTGTAAAGTCCTTAACCGTAAACGGAATTTTAGGTACTGAAAAATGTTTTATCCGTAAAGCCGGAATGAAATACCACGTTGATCTTCATGCTATTGTATCGGCTAAAATTTCTGTAAAAGAAGGACATGATTTATCGCATCAATTGCAGGATACTTTAAAAGAAAAAATACCTCAATTAGGAAATGTTTTGATTCACATTGAACCGGATGATTATCACACTTTTTAAAGGATCAAAGTTATAAAGGTTCAAAGGGACAAAGGTTTTGTTGTAACGTAAACTATTTGTTAAGTCTTAAAATTTCATAAAGATTAAAATAGAAAAAATCCGTTTATTCTTTAAGAGAGTAAACGGATTTTTTATGTGAAATATTTCTCAGTTCAGCTGCTCTGAAGCTTCAGGAGAGAACCCGTACAGCATTTAAACTTTGTCCCTTTGAACCTTTGTTCCTTTGCCCCTTAATCCAACACATTCAAAATCTTTAAACCAAATACAATGCCATTTTGTTCAATTCCGCTTTGGTAAGAATGAACATAATCTACTCTGAAGAATTTAAATTTTCCAAAACCTAAATTATCTAAACCAATCGTAAATTCAGAATACGGTTTTCTGTCCGGAATTGCCAGAGCATGAAAACCAATATTCATTGTCGATTTTAATAAATTCAATAACGGAATTTTATTCGTAATAAATCCCATATCGTTGTGCTCTAAATGCATTTCGAAATAGCTGTCGTTGGTACTATTTGCGTAATATGGCATTAAATTAAAAACATTCAAATAACGATCGCTTGTGCCTACATGAGTCTTGTTTCCGTTAAAATGCCTGTAATCGATAAACGAAATATTCTCAGCATTAAAGAACTTTCCGGCCCTGAAATTCATTCCCAGAATTCCTTTATTGTCCAGAGATAAATCATATTGTACAGAAGCACCAATTCGTTCAAATTCGTATTTCTTTTCGCTTGCTGCAACTGCTTTTTCCACTGTTAAAAAGATAGTTGGGTATTTGTCGTCTTTAAAATTAAATCTTCCGTCAGGCCTTGAAATGTATTTATTTCCAAAGTTAATTCGGGCGGTCAAAGTAGCTTTAAATAAATGATGCTGATCAAAAGCCGGTGTTTCAAAATCATTTGGCGCTAACGGATTGTTTGATGAGTAAAAATCATCTCTTTTAAAGAACGAATAATCGGTTGTGTTAAAGAGTGGTTTTCGCTGTTCATAAACAATTTTTCCATTCAAATTCAAACCATTTGCCACATCCTGAGCATAATTAATTTGAGCAAATTCGAGATTGTACAACTTCATGTAATTGTCTTTAAAAAACAAAGAACTTATAGAATTTACGAACTTGCTTATAGGCTCAGCGTTATTATATTGTGCGACTTTAGTTCCTCCCGAAACTCCAATTGTGGCGTAAGTGATGTTGTTGAATTTATGATTGAATTCACCAATAACACGAAAACGTTCGTCTGAAAAACCATAATTAAAGGTTGTGCTTATAGTAGTGCTTTTTCCTTTTTCTTCATTCCAGTTTTTAAAAGCAAATCCCGAATCAAAATTGAAACCCTGAACAGTATTAAAACTTAGTGAAGCTATGTTCAGCAAGCCTTTATATTCAAATGAATGTTTTTTGAAAGTGTTTTTATATTCATATCCCATCAAGATATCCAAAACATTAAATTTATTGTTTTTAGCATCAACAGAATCAATGTATTTTTGAGATTTTCTAATGGTTTGAAGGCTGTCTTTTTTTGTATAATCCGTACTTTCTTCGATTGTTAGCGGAATTGGCCTTATTTCATTCCAAAAAGCATCATCTTTTTTATTTGCATTATCTTCAAAAGCAACAATTTCATTTCCAAAAGTCTTCTTTTCAAAAGAGTCAGGAAATTCATAATTTGAATAGACATAATTGAATTTTCCGGAAAATTTCACTCCAAAAACACCGGCGTTGAATGATAATGTCTGGGCATTTTTAGACCAGATTTTATTTTTTGCATTATAATTAAAACTCTGTTTTAAGGTCATCGATTCTGTAAATTCATTTTTCATACGATATCCTTTTATGTCTAAGTCGATCGCATAAATAGCAAAACTGTCATCGACAATATAAATATAACCTTCAAAAACGGGTTCTTTATCGCGTTTTGGAGTCACTTTTATTTTATTGATTTCCTGATTGTTCGCATCAAAAAAAGTTCCTTCGAGTTTGTATTTATAATAATTAAAAGCATTATCGGCAATTGGAGAAATAAGATTGATGCCAAATTCTAACGTATTGTCATAAAAATCGTAAGTCGATAAAGTAGCTGTGTTATAACTGTATCCTTTATTGTTTCCGGAAATTTTAGAAGCGATAATCTTTTCTTTTAATTTATTGGGTTTTTCAAAAGTAATTTTCGAAACGGTTTCAGATAAATATAAAATTCCGGTTCCTGTAGAATCAAGGTTAGAAGCCATATCATCACCAATGTCCAGTTTTTTCCCAAGAATTTTTTTAGGCAGATCTTTTACTTTAAACATTCCTTTCGAATAAAAATCGGCTGTATATCTTGCCGTTTTTTCAGAGTTTTGTTTTTTGTTCGCAATCGCATTTCTAATGATTGCATTGGCTGGATTGTTTTTTGGATCAATTACAACTTCATTCAGATCAAAACTTTCTTCCAGCATTTTTACATCCAAAATAATCGTTTTTGAATCTGGCGAAACTGCTATTTTTTGGGTTTTAAAGCCTAAATATTGAAATGTAATTTTGTTTTTGCCAACTTCTTTTACGTTTATTTGGTATTGCCCTTGTTCGTTTGAAGTCGTTCCGGCATAAGTGTTTTCTTCAAAAACAGAAACAAAAGGCAACGGATTTCCTTTTTCATCGGTTATGGTTCCTTTGATTTGGGCAAAACTTGAAATCGAAAAAAATATAAGGGCGAATAAAATAAAGTTTTTCATGAAAATAGTTTCTTTCACAAAAATATAATAAGTTAAATCTGAGCTTATTAATAATTTGTTAAATGTCAGTAGAGCAAAATTGAAGATGAGGTATGTTTAGGATAAAGTTTATCCTGAGCAAATTTGAATTACTCAGGATAATATTTTACAGGAAAGATTGTATGGCAAGGTTATAACTCTTTAAGCCAAAACCAAGAATAACGCCTTTTGCATTTCCCGATAAATACGATTGGTGCCTGAAACTTTCGCGTGCATAAGTGTTCGAAATATGTACTTCTATAACCGGAGTTGTAACGGCTTTTATGGCATCGCCCAAACCTATCGAGGTATGAGTATACGCGCCGGCATTCAAAATAATTCCATCAAAAGTAAAACCACATTCCTGAATTTTACCAATCAGTTCGCCTTCAATATTACTTTGATAGTATGAAAGTTCTATGTTTGGATATTCTTTTTGTAACGATTCAAAGTAATCTTCAAAAGTTTGGCTACCGTAAACTTCTGGTTCTCTTTTGCCTAAAAGATTCAAATTGGGTCCGTTGATAATGCAGATTTTCATATTTAAAAGTATATTTTGATATTTAAATATTTAACTTTTTTTAAACCATAAGAGATATGAGTTTAATTAAGCTAAATTCATTTTTGAATTAACATTAGTATTGATTTTTGCAATTGACATTGATATTGCTTTGTAAAAATAAAAAAACCGTACTAATTAATAGAACGGTTTATATAAAACTATGTGATATTATTTTTAAAATAAAAATCCAGCCGACAATTGTATGGTAGAGTTTTTAACATCTGCATTTTTTGAAGCCTCTGTCAATCCTAAACCATAACGACCCTGAATGAAGAAGTTTTTAGTGATTTTAAAACCAAGTCCGGCATTTACACCAAATTCAAAAGTTTCAGCATCTTTTACATCAAAATCATTTTTTTCACTTAATAAAAAAGAAGCTTGTGGTCCAACTTCAAGACTAAATGAATCTGTTAAGTAAAATTTAGCCATTACCGGAATAGATAAATAACCTAATTCATTTTTAAATTCATCAACCGCATTTTTATAAGTCGCTCCCTGAGTAGAGTATAAAAGTTCCGGTTGAACAGAAAATCGGTCTAAAAGTTTAATTTCTGCAACTAAACCTGCATGATAACTTGTAATTCCGTCTTTGTCAAAAGCGACACCTTCCATAGATGCATCTCCAGTCTGACTAGCAAAATTTACCCCACCTTTAACACCTATTCTCAATAATTGCGCCTGAATTGTAGCTGAAGTTGCAATGAACAATACAGCTGCTAAAAATATCTTTTTCATAAATTATTTCTTTAAGATTAAAATTGTTTTTATATAAGTAAAACTAGATTATTATGGTTTTATTGCTTTTATATTATTGATTTAATAATTAACAGAATTCACATTTGATCTAATTAATAGCGCCTAGACTCTTAATATTTTTCGCTTTATTTTTAAATTAAAAACGAATAACTTTTTGTTTAATAAAGTCTTAGTTCTTAATTATTACAATTTTTCTTAAAAAACAAATTAATTTTTAGTAAGTATAGTTTTATATTTGAGTAATTAATATTAACCAAAACAAATAAAATGAGAAAAATTATTTTATCTGCACTAGCAGTTATCGCATTTGGGTATACTAATGCACAGTCAACTAGATTTGGAGTTAAGGCAGGACTTAACTTAACAACTTTTGCTGGAGGAAATTATTATGATGCGAACTCTCTTGTAGGATTCCATGTTGGTGGTTTTGCCGAAATTAAAATTATTGAAAAATTAGCGATTCAACCAGAGGTTTTATTCTCTACACAAGGTGCTAAATTTGATGGAGGTTTTGATGGAGATTGGGATACTAAATTAAACTATATAAATATTCCTGTTTTAGCAAAATTCTTTATTACTAAACAATTTACAGTAGAGGCTGGTCCACAAATTGGATTTTTAGTTTCAGCAAAAGAAGATGGTCAAGACGCAAAAGATTTCTATAAATCTACCGATTTTGGTTTTAATTTTGGAGCAGGTTATAATTTTACCGATAATCTTTCTGTAGGTCTTCGTTATACAGTAGGTTTGTCAAATATTGGTGATTATGAGACTGATGACACTGAAGAATATCTAGATAGTCCTAAAAATAGTGTTTTAGCTTTATCTTTAGCATACAAATTCTAAGCAATTTATTTTTACAGATAAAAGCCTTCCAAATATGGGAGGCTTTTCTTATTTATAGGGTATTAACGATTGATTTATTTTAACATAATTTAATACAATTACTATAATTTTTGTTAAAAAACAAATCCTTTTTCACTAAGTATAGTTTTATATTTGCCACTTAATTTTAACTATAAACAATTAAAATGAAGAAAATTATTTTATGTGCTATTGCAATAATGGCATTTGGGTTTGCAAATGCCCAAAAAACTAGATTTGGAGTAAAAGGTGGTCTTAATATTGCTACAATTGGTGGAGAGGATCGTGCTAATGCACTAATAGGTTTTCAATTAGGTGGTTTTGCTGAAGTGAAAGTTTGGAAAAAATTATATATTCAACCAGAGCTTTTATTTTCTGCTCAAGGAGGTAAATTTGATGGATATAATACTCAACGTGATTATACTGTAAACTTAAACTACATCAATGTTCCTGTATTGGCTAAGTACTACATTACGAAACAATTTACTGTTGAAGCTGGACCACAACTTGGATTTTTAGTTTCTAGTGACGACAGGTTTCGTGAAAAAACAGTTGACGCTGGTTTTAATTTAGGAGCTGGATATAATTTTACAGATAATTTCTCTGTTGGTATTCGTTATACTATTGGTTTAACTAGTGCTTACGATTATGATGATGATTATTATAGTAATTTTGGCTATTATGATAATAGATACACTAATAATGTTCTTGCATTAACTGCAGCATACAAATTCTAATATTAACTTATAATATTTATAAAACCTTCCCTAATCCGGAAGGTTTTTTTTATTTTCATTTTAAATTTGAAAGAAAAAAGCTACATTTGTTTCATTAATAAATTAATTTAGAAAATGAGAAAAAATATTTTATCTTTAGTTACACTTCTATTATTTGGGGTTGCAAATGCTCAGGATGTAAAGATTGGAATGAAAGGTGGGCTAAACCTGTCAAGTTGGTCCGGAGATACTGAAGGGATTAATCTAAAGGCAAGATTTGGAATTAATATTGGGGCTTTAGCTCAAATCAAATTATCAGATAACTTTGATATTCAACCTGAGGTTTTCTATTCGACTCAAGGAACAAAATTTAAAAATGTTCAGGTTAATGTAAACGATTGGAATTATAAAGGGGATATAAAATTGAACTTCTCCTATATCAACGTACCTGTATTGTTTAAATACTCTGCTGATGATAAATCCTTTTTCGAAGCGGGACCACAAATTGGTTTTTTAACATCAGCAAAAGCATCAGCCAAATTAACTCAATACAGTCCAACTATAGATCAGGACGTGAAAAAAATGTTTCAATCTGTTGAATTTGGTTTTGTTGTTGGTGTTGGATATAATATTACTCAGCATTTAATGACTGACCTCCGTTATAACATTGGTTTATCAAATATTGCAAAAACAGAATCTGGTGATGATACAAAAATCCGTAATAGTGTTTTAGCGTTATCATTAGCATGCAAATTCTAGTAGTTATGTGAGATTTTCTAAAAACCTTCTCTAATCCGGAAGGTTTTTTTATCCTCAAAAATGTTTTACTTTGTACATATGAAATGGAATAGTTATATAAAAGATTATCAATCGTATCTACGAATCGAAAGGGGATTGTCTAAAAATACAATCGAGAATTATAGCTTTGATATTGAGCGATTATGCCTTTTTTTAGAAACCAATCGAATTGAAGTTTCTCCTGTAAATATTACTGATGAAACCGTGCAGGAATTTATTTATGCCGTTTCTAAAGAAGTCAACCCACGCTCGCAGGCGCGCATTATTTCCGGATTAAAAAGTTTTTTTGGTTATTTGGTTTTTGAGGATTACAGAAAAGATAGTCCGTTGGAGTTAATAGAATCTCCCAAAACAGGAAGGAAGTTACCGGACACTTTATCAGTTCCTGAAATTGATGCGCTTATTGCTGCTATAGATTTAAGTTCGAATGAAGGCGAAAGAAATCGTGCTATGCTCGAAACGTTGTACGGTTGCGGATTGAGGGTTTCTGAATTAGTTTCATTAAAAATTTCTGATTTATTTTTTGAAGAAGGTTTCATTAAAATTACCGGAAAAGGAAACAAAGAGCGTTTTGTTCCCATTGGAAAACTAACCCAGAAGTATATTCAGATTTATCAAAACTCGATTCGAAATACTTTGAATATTAAAAAAGGACAAGAAGATACCTTGTTTTTAAACAGAAGAGGAAAACAGCTTACACGCTCGATGATATTTGCCATTATAAAAAATCTCGCTGTAAAAATTGGTTTGCATAAAAATATTAGTCCGCATACTTTGCGGCATTCCTTTGCTACACATTTACTTGAAAATGGTGCCGATTTAAGATCAATTCAATTAATGCTTGGACATGAATCTATTACAACTACAGAAATTTATGTGCATTTAGACAGAAGTTTTTTGAAAGAAGTTATGCATTCGTTTCATCCAAGAAAATAAATTACATAAAATTCCTGCAAAATTCACAATTTATTTCTTAAAAGATGATACCTTGTGTTGTATTTTTGTATTAATAATAGTTTAAAAACAATAAGTTACGTCTTTTTCTGTTTTCTGTTTGAAGATTATTTAATAATTTAATTTGCATAAACAAGAAATATATGGTTTTTGATTTGTATGAAAACGAGGATTGCTTAGAAGTAAATAATTTTTATAAAAAATTGTTTGCAGAAATGCCTGATTTGCTTTTTCAGTTTGTTATAGACTGCAATAACAATTACACTTTTCCTCTTGTCAGCAAATCTGCCGACGATATTTTTGAATTACCTTCAACAGCTTTTTCCAATGAAAGTATATTGGTTATTTATAACCGGATTCATCCAAACGACAAGGATTTATTTTTTCAATCTTTGGTTAAAGCGCGAAGAGAAGTAAAGCCCTGGATCGTAGAATTTAAAGCTATATTGCCTAAAAAAGGTTTGCGTTGGTTTAAGGTTTCTTCTAAAACAGAACTTGCCGTTGATGGCTGTGTTAGTTTTTTTGGGCATGTTTCTGATATTACAGATTTAAAAGATAAAGAAGAAAAACTTCGTATTTCTGAAGAACGTTTTCAATTTGCGCTTCAAGCATCGACAACTGGTATTTGGGACTGGAATATGGTTACCAATGTTGTTTTCTATTCGTCACTTTCACTTAAAATTTTAGAATTAGAATCGACAGATATTTTTGATGATCCGGAACGTTGGGATAAACTTGTGCATCCGGATGATCTTCCAAAATATTATTCAGACATTCAGGAACACTTTGATAATAAGATTCCGTATTACGAAAATTATCATCGTGTAATGACGTCGAGCGGTAATTATAAGTGGATTTTAGATCGGGGAAAAGTGATAGAAAGAGATGAAAACGGAAACCCGCTTCGTGTAATCGGAACCCATACGGATGTTTCTTTGCAAAAAGAAAAAGAGTTAGAGCTTTTAAAAACGATGAAACTCTACAGCGACCAAAATAGCCGATTGCTGAATTTCTCACATATTGTTTCGCATAATTTAAATACTCAGGCAGGAAACAT
This sequence comes from Flavobacteriaceae bacterium CRH, assembly GCA_001507425.1. Lineage (GTDB taxonomy): Bacteria > Bacteroidota > Bacteroidia > Flavobacteriales > Flavobacteriaceae > Flavobacterium. Next base: position 128,623 of record LMAJ01000009.1, on the reverse strand, counting down.
AAAATCGATACTTGATTTTATAGATGCAGATGTTGATAGCACAACGATTAATGAAATGTTACTTCATCTTCGAACAGTTTCTAATGATTTGAATGAAACGATTTCGAACTTAACGCAGATTGTAAAAACCCAAAGTAATATCAATATTGCCGTTGTTCCTTTAAAGCTTAATGAATATATCGAAAAAACGATTTCAACCATAAAAGGATATGATAAGCAAACCAATGTTTCAATTGTAAATAATGTTCCGGAATATTTAAAGATTAATTTTAATCCCGCTTATTTAGAAAGTGTTTTATTGAATTTTGCTACAAATGCCATAAAATACAGACATCCGGATCGCGACCCGATCATTATTTTCGATTTTGCAATTGAACCCGAAGGCTATAAATCGCTAAAAATCACCGATAATGGTTTAGGAATAGATTTAGCAGTTTACGGTGATTTATTATTCGGAATGTATAAAACCTTTCACAAACACGAAGAAGCCCGTGGAATTGGTTTGTATATCACCAGAAATCAAATTGAAGCTATGAAAGGAAGTGTCTTTGTAGAAAGTGAGGTTGGAGTAGGAACAAGCTTCAAAATCGTGTTTAACGATATGTAAGGCAAAAGCATATAAATAGCATTTATGGCTAAACATAGCCTACGGTTTCAACCGTAGAGTCCAATAATTAATAATCTATTTTAAGATTGAAATAGTTATAAAAAAAACAAAGGCTATCCTAAAATAAGATAGCCTTTGTTTTTTTATATAAAAGAGAAATTATTATTTCGCAATATTAACTGCTCTTGTTTCTCTAATTACTGTTACTTTAACCTGACCCGGATAAGTCATTTCAGTTTGAATTTTTTGTGAAATCTCAAAAGATAGATTCGCTGCATTATCATCAGAAACTTTTTCGCTTTCTACAATAACACGAAGTTCTCTACCAGCCTGAATTGCGTATGCATTTTTTACACCGCTAAATCCGTAAGCGACTTCTTCAAGATCTTTCAAACGCTGAATGTATGAATCTAAAACCTGACGTCTTGCACCTGGTCTTGCTCCTGAAATTGCATCACAAACCTGAACGATAGGAGAAAGTAATGATTTCATTTCGATCTCGTCGTGGTGAGCTCCAATGGCGTTGCAAACTTCTTCTTTTTCACCATATTTCTCAGCCCATTGCATACCTAATAAGGCGTGAGGTAAATCGCTTTCAGTATCCGGCACTTTACCAATATCATGAAGTAAACCAGCTCTTTTTGCCAGTTTTACATTTAAGCCTAATTCAGCTGCCATGATACCACAAAGTTTAGAAACTTCTCTTGAGTGTTGTAATAAGTTTTGTCCGTAAGAAGAACGGTATTTCATTCTACCCACAACTTTTATCAATTCTGGGTGTAAACCGTGAATTCCTAAATCGATAACCGTACGTTTACCAACTTCAATAATTTCGTCATCAATTTGTTTGGCTGTTTTAGCAACAACTTCTTCAATTCTTGCAGGGTGAATACGTCCGTCAGTTACTAATTTGTGCAATGACAAACGCGCAATTTCTCTACGAACAGGATCAAAACAAGAAAGGATAATAGCTTCCGGCGTATCATCAACAATGATTTCTACTCCAGTTGCAGCTTCAAGTGCTCTAATATTACGACCTTCACGACCAATAATTCTACCTTTTACATCGTCAGATTCAATGTTGAAAACAGAAACGCAATTTTCAACTGCTTCTTCAGTTCCAACTCTTTGAATTGTGTTAATGATGATTTTCTTAGCTTCTTGTTGTGCCGTAAGTTTTGCCTCTTCAATCGTATCCTGAATATGAGACATAGCTTTGCTCTTAGCTTCAGCTTTTAAACCTTCTACTAATTGTTCTTTTGCTTCTTCAGCAGAAAGTCCTGAAATTACTTCAAGTTGCTGTAATTGACTTTTATGTAATTTGTCAACTTCAGTTTGTTTTTTGTCTAAAACTTCAATTTTGTTATTGTATTCAGCTGTTTTAGCTTCAAAATCGTCGTTTACTTTTTTAGCTTTAGATAACTCATTCGAGATTTGTGATTCTTTATCGCGAACTCTTTTTTCTACTTCGGCTACTTTTTTATCTCGGGCTAATATTACTTGTTCGTGTTCTGATTTTAGTTCGATAAAACGCTCTTTTGCCTGAAGGATTTTATCTTTTTTAATATTTTCAGCCTCTAAATTAGCGTCTTTTAAAATGGATGAAGCTTCTTTTTTGGCGTTTTTAATTAAGTTTGAAATATTGCTTTTTTCGATAATTTTAGCTATTCCAAAACCTGCTGCAATACCTATAATTCCTGAAATAATGATCGTTATTATGTCCATGTTTGTTAAAATTTATATATAAAAAAGCCTACATTAATTGCTTGTATAAACTCGTAAAGACAAGTTTTGAGCTAACTCGCTGTTCAAGTTTCCAAGCCGGAGCATGGCATACTATAGTAGCGAAGATTCACTCACTTTAATTTGTTAGTGTTGAGTTTACCAATTGTGAACTAATGTAGGCAGTATCTTAGTTTCTGTAAAGAACGTTTAATTTTCGAGATATTGATCTAAAAGCGAATTTAATCTTTTAATTCGTTCGATGGTTTCTTCACCATCGATAGCGTTATCAATTTGTTTTTGTTCTACTTGTGACGCAAATTGCAGGGCACACATGGCCAGTACATCTTGCTTGTCGCGAACTGCGTAACTTTCTTCGAATTGCTTAATCATAGCATCAATTTTTTTAGAAGCACTTCTAAGTCCTTCTTCCTGAGCTGGTTCAACCGTTAACGGATAAACTCTGTCTGCAATTGATATTTTAATTCTAAGCTTTCCGTCCATAGTTTTACTAGTCTGATAGTTGTGCTATACAGTAATCAATTTCGCGAATTAATGAATTTATTTTAAGCTTTGTCTCTCTCTTGTTATTATCGCTGCCGAGCAACGAATTGGCTATTTTAAGTGTATCATATTGCTTCTTCAAAGCTTCAATTTCTTCAGATTGTTTCTGGATGATTTGCGCAGCTTTGGCTAGTTGTAATCTTAGTTCCTGATTGTCTTTCTCCAGTCTTTTTGATTTCTCAAAAAGCTTTTCGACTTTATATTCAAGAGTATCAATTATTTCGGCAATTACACTCATTATAAATCCTATTCATTACTTAATCATACAAAGTTAGTATTCCTTTTTATTAATGCAATTTTTTATCGATTTTTTTACATTAAAAATAACCAAATAAATGAAATTCAATCAATTGTATTTTTGTAGCTTTTTACTCGTTTTTGGCCTCATATTTTTTTATCTTAGCAAAAATGTTGCTTATGAGATTTTCAGTACTTACCTTATTTTTTTGTCATTTTTTATTTGCTCAAACTCAATATCCTAAAGATTATTTTAGTCCTCCGCTGGATATTCCGATGCAGCTTTCCGGTAATTTTGGAGAGTTGCGCCCGAATCATTTTCACGCAGGTTTCGATTTAAAGACCAATCAAAGAGAAGGTTTAAATGTATACGCCATTGCTGACGGATATGTTTCAAGAATAAAAATTTCAACGTTTGGAAACGGTAAATGCATTTACATAACGCATCCAAACGGTTACACTTCTGTTTACGGACATTTACAAACGCCACTTGGTACTATTCAGGATTATGTTCAGAAAACACATTATAAAGAAAAAGCTTTTGAAATAGAAATGTTTCTTAAACCAGATGAATTACCGGTTACAAAAGGACAATTAATTGCGCTTTCAGGAAATACAGGATCTTCTGAAGGACCACATTTGCATTTTGAAATTCGTGATTCAAAAACAGAATTTGTTATAAATCCGATATTTTTCGGATTTGATAAAAACATAAAAGATTCTAAAAAGCCAACTATTTCAAATGTATTTGTTTATCCGATAGACAACACAACCGTAAATCAGTCAAAACTGCCTTTATTGTTAAATTTATCGCTTCAAAAAGACGGAACTTATTTGGCCAGTAAAGTAAAAGCAAACGGCAAAATTGGTTTCGGAATCAATGCGGTTGATTTCGATGACGTTTCGGGAAATAAAAATGGCGTTTTTAATGTTTCAACTTTTTTCAACGGAAATCAAAACTACAATTACCAGTTTAATACCTATTCATTTGATGAAATGCGTTACATAAATGCTTTTATCGATTATCCGAGATATAAAAAAACAAGTCAGCGCGTTCAAAAGTTATTTATGAAAACGCCGTATGCTTTGAGCATTATAAAAACAGATTCGCTTCGCGGTATTATTAAGGTTGAACCGAATTTAGCGTCAACTTACAGAATTGAGGTTTCAGATTATTTTGGAAATATGAATACCGTTACAGTTCCCATAGAATATGATATCGAAACTCCAATTGTAAATGAGGAGCCTGTTACTTCAAAATATTTTATTCACGCCAATAAAGATTCAAATTTTGAAAAAGATAATATGTCTGTATTTTTTCCGGCGGGAACTTTTTACGATGATTTTGATATGAATTTTGATGTAAAAAACAACCGGATTTATATTCATGAAGATGTTATTCCCGTACATTCCAATTTTACAATTACAATAAAAGACAGTAGTTATACGGAAACAGAAAAAGATAAAGTTTTTATTGCCAGAATTAGCGGAAACAGCAAAAGTTATTACGGCACAATTAGAAACAAAGATGTGTATACGGCAAAATCAAAAATGCTTGGTCAATTTGGTCTGGTTTTAGATACCGTTGCGCCCGTAATAAAAATTACAAAACCAATTCAGGATAAATGGATTAGTGAAGTGAACGCCATTCAGTTTACTATTGGCGATAGTTTGTCCGGAATAAAATCGTATAACGGTTATATAAACGGAAATTGGGTTTTATTTGAATATGATAACAAGACTAGAAAAATCACGCACAAATTTCAAGATGAACTATTGGCAGAAGGTGCAAATGATTTAAAAATTGAAGTAGTTGACAATGTAGGAAATTCTGCTATCTTTGAAACTCACTTTTTTAGAAGTCAACAAAAATAAAACCAAAGCTTTTGAATTATAGCAAGTTAATATTCAGTTTCCTCTTTTTGTGCATTGGTTATGTTTCATTTGCTCAAAATGCTCGTGTAAAAGGGATTATTTTAGATAATGAAAATCGTCCGGTTGCAGATGTAAATATTTCAGTTTCCGGAAATATTTCGCAAACCGATTCAAATGGTTTTTTTGAAATCGAAATTCCATCAAACAAAAAAATCGCTTTGATTTTTACCCATGTTTCATTAAAAATGATGAGCCTGACGGTAAACTTAAAACCGAATGAGGTGTTTGTTTTTAATCCGAAAATGAACAATTCTGCTGAACAAATGGGAGAAGTTTTTGTTTCTTCTAATAATAAAAAACGCGTTCAGGGAATTACGGTTATTGACACAGAAACGATAAAGAAAATTCCAGGAGCAAATGCCGGAATAGAAAATATCCTAAAAACGCTCCCGGGCGTAAATTCGAACAACGAATTGAGTACGCAATATGCAGTTCGTGGTGGAAATTATGATGAAAATTTAGTTTACGTAAATGAAATCGAAGTTTATCGACCGTTTTTAATTCGTTCCGGACAACAAGAAGGTTTAAGTTTTACCAATACAGATTTAGTACAAAATGTAGATTTTTCGGCTGGAGGATTTCAGGCAAAATTTGGGGATAAATTATCATCTGTTTTAGATATTACGTATAGAAAGCCAACTCAATTTGGAGCAGCTCTTGAAGCCAGTTTTTTAGGCGGAAGCTTTGCCGTCGATGCCGTTTCTAAAAATAAAAAATGGTCGGCCGTAACCGGAGTTCGTTACCGAAACAATAGTTTGCTTGTCAACAGTCAGGATACACAAACCAATTATACACCAACTTTTGTAGACGTTCAGACCAATATAAATTATGATATTTCTGAAAAGTGGCAAATGAGTTTTTTAGGGAATATTTCGCAAAATAAATATTTGTATCAGCCCTTAACCAGAGAAACCAAATTTGGGACAATAGATCAGCCAATGGCACTTGCGGTTTATTATGAAGGGCAGGAAAAAGACCAATACGATACTTATTTTGGAGCTTTAAAAACAACTTATAAGGCTTCGCCATCGTTAACTTTTAAATTGATTAGTTCCTTATTTCACACCAAAGAAAAAGAACATTTTGATATTCTCGCACAATATCGTTTAGGAAATGTAAACGCAGATGGTGAAACTGATATTGACAACGTTGATTTTACAACAGGAATTGGCTCTCAGCTTAATCATGCCCGAAACGATCTCGATGCCTTAATTGCAAATATAGAAATTAAAGGTTTTAAAGAGTGGAAAGACAGTCAGTTAGAATTTGGTTTGAAATATACTACTGAATCAATTCGCGATAGAGTAGTAGAATGGGAAATGATCGATTCGGCAGGATTTTCTATAAATCCGCCAATTATTAATTTACCTCAAAATAATCAGCCATACGAACCTTATACCGGACCATTATTGCCTTATCAGGATGTTCGGGCAACTAATTTTAATACCATAAATAGATTTTCAGGATACACACAATGGAACCAGAAAACAGAAATTGGTTCAAGTCAGGTTTGGTATAATATTGGGGTCCGTTTTCAGAGTTGGAGTGTTTCCGGAGCAGCAATTGAGGGAAAAAATCAAATTGTATTTAGTCCACGTGCTCAATTTGCCTTAAAACCCGATTGGGACATGGATATGGTTTTCAGGCTTTCCGGAGGATTATACCATCAACCACCTTTTTATAGGGAACTTCGGGATTTAAATGGCGTTGTAAACCCCAATGTAAAAGCGCAGGAATCTGTTCATGTAGTTTTGAGTAACGATTATACTTTTAAAATGTGGAGCCGTCCTTTTAAATGGGTTACGGAGATTTATTATAAATCGCTTTCAGATGTAAATACATATTCTATCGATAATGTCCGAATTCGTTATGTCGCCAATAACAATGCAAAAGCTTACGCACAAGGTCTTGATTTTAGATTGAATGGAGAATTTGTGCCCGGAACAGAATCGTGGATTAGTTTTGGATATCTTAAAACCGAAGAAAATTATGAAAACAAAGGTTATATAGCCAGACCAACAGACCAACGTTTGAAATTTGCTATGTTGTTTCAGGATTATATGCCAAATATTCCGAGTGTGAAATTGTATTTGAATTTAGTATATAATACAGGTTTGCCAGGCGGAGCGCCATCCTATTCTGATCCGTATTTGTACCAAAACCGATTAAAAGATTATCGAAGAGCTGATGTAGGTTTTGCCAAGGTTTTTGTGGATAGCAGCACAAGAAATAATAAAACAGGCTGGATAAAAAACTTTGAAGAATTATCTCTAGGCGTTGAGATTTTCAACCTTTTCAATAATCAAAATGCGATAACCAATACGTGGGTTCGCGATGTATATTCTAAAAATCAATATGCAATTCCGAATTATATGACTTCAAGAGTTTTTAATATAAAACTGAATGCGAGATTATGATCGAAAAACGTGAAAAAAGAAAGAAGATTTTTTACGTTCCGGGAATGATTTCTTTGGTTTTTATTCCTTTGTTTTGTTTTTATCATTTTTATAAAGTTGATGCTTTTAAGGTTTATGGTTCAATAGGATTAGGAATGCCAAATCAAGGGGATTTTGTTAAGTATAAAGTTGAAACTCTTAGAAAATACAAAGTTTATAAATTTAAAGGGAATGAATTTGATGATAAGAAGACGCTTAATCAAATGACATTTTATCTTAGAAAATTGATAAGTGATAAAGACACTGTAAATGGAGTTAAATTACAGTATAACACAAAAACAAGTTATGATGTCTTTATTAGAACTCTTGATATTTTAGCAATAGAGAATGCTCCAACTTGGGGTATATTTGGTAATGATGTTTATATAATTGCAAGTAATAGGTCGTTTAAAAAGGCTAAACAGGACAGTGTAAATCATACAATGAACTGTGGCACCGGAGCGATAATGGCACAACAGGCTTATTGGGAGCAAAAACAAAGAAAAGAAGAAGAAAAACATAATTTTGGAATATCTTTTTTCAAACAAAAATGGATATCACTTTCTTTAGGTTATTTTGGTCTTGTGCTTCTAAATATCTTCGTTTTAGTAAAATTCCATAAAAACAAACAGATATTACCATTTTAAAAAGCGCCATTTATGATAGACAAACAAAAAAGGAAAAGGATTTTTTACGTTCCCGGAATGATTTCTTTGATCTTTATTCCTTTGTTTTGTTTGGTTCACTTTTATAAAACAGATGTTTTTAAGGTTTATAGATTAATAAATGTTGGGCTCCCTGCTCCTGATAATAATATATTTGAAGAACTACATATTGGTAATCTAAGAAAATACAAGATATTTAATTACAATAGTAATGAATTTGAGGAAGGCAAAAAGTTGGATAAATTACGCTTTTCATTGCGAAAATTAAAAAACGAAAACGACACGATTAATGGTGTAAAAATTCATCTAGGCAAAAAGATGACCTACGGAGTTTATGTTCAGGTATTAAATATTTTCGCAGATGAGGGAATTGAAATTTATATTCCTCATAAAGATGATTTTTGGGTTTTTATGAAGCCAAAACGAAAACCAGATGCATCTATAAAACCATTAAAGGTTTTTAGTTGTGGATATGTTGCAGCCAATAAAGATCTTTGGGCACAAGAAGCACAAGAAGCAGAGCGAAAATACGTTTTATCTTTATATAGAAATAACTGGATTATTTTTCTGGGTTATTTTGGTCTTGTTATTCTCAATCTTTTCGCGCTAGTAAAATTCAATAAAAACAGATAATACAATCAAAAATACTATATTTGATATTCTAATATAATTTCCAGACATGAAAAATACCTTAAAATATATAGCCTTAGTAATCATCGGAACATTAGTGAGTTGTAAAGATGAAGTTCAGAAGCCAAAAGTAAGTTATGATGCTTCAAGTAAAGCAAATGTTGTTGGAAAAACAGATTCAACGCAGATTGAGGTTGCAGATTTGCCAATTCAGATGGAAGGAACAGATTATTTAATTCATCCTGTGGGAGATTTGAGAGTTTATGAAAGAGGAACAAAATCACGTTACGGATCTTCAAGCGTGAGTGATTTAAGTTTTACAATTTCAAATTTAGGCGAATATGAAATTACGGGTTATTTACAAAACCTGAAATTTCAAAAAGTAGATTCAGATTCCATTCGTCCCTTAACAGACAAACCAGCATTGATTTTAACAGCGACATATTTAAAACCAGTTGCAGATAAAACCAAGAACCAAATTATGGTATATACATTAGCAGATGCTGATACTAATAAAGATGGTAAAATCGATGCAAGCGATATTAAAACCTTGTATTTAAGCGATATTAGCGGAGCCAGTTTTACTAAAATTTCAGAAGACTTTCAGGAATTGGTAGATTGGAGTTTAATAGAATCTAAAAGCCGTTTGTATTTTAGAACTATTGAAGACACCAACCAAAACGGTCAGTTTGATAAAAACGATGTTTTGCACTACAACTACATAGATTTAGCTTCTAAAAAATGGGAAGTTAAAGGGTATAAACCTATATAAGACTCTGATTTTCTGAGACACTAAGATTCTAAGATTTTTCAAATCTTTGCACATAAAAAGCCCCTTAAAAATTATATTCATTTAATTTTTAAGGGGCTTTCTTTTATCGTAGTAAAAAAAACTCAGAATCTTAGTGTCTAAAAACCTTAGCAACTTTAAAAATCCTAAATCAAAATATCACTTTCTAAATCAGATTTTTCGATTTCAAAACCAAAATCAAGCCTTTCGACCAATTCGATTACCAGTTTTTTATACCAGTTTTCTGATTTGGGATGAATGTATATCTTCTCAATTAACTGATTTATATCCACATTAATTTTTATTCCGTCGTTTAGTTTTATAGTGCTTTTTGAAGTGTCAGTAATAATACGGACTTCGCGCTCGTATTGAAAACTTTTTCGCTTAAACAAAAACGGAAAGAATAAATCATCAAACGGAATATATTCTTTTTTATAATCAATGTAGTTTACTTCTCCAATATACTGATCAAAGTTGTTTTCAGGATTTAATGCTTTTTGTAATCGCCCAATTGTCGACTGAATTGCTAAGCCTTCACTGTTTTGCGTAAATATCTGCCACATGGCAAACGATTCGTATTCGTTAATGTGCCAGCTGCTTATTGCTACTTTTTCGCGATGTGTTTTGTAATAATTTAAAAAGTCAGGATTATCAGCGGCCAGTTTTTTAATCTCTTCAAAAGTAGGTTCGCTAAAAGTGCCTTCATACTGATCTTCAAATTTATCAGAACGTGACATGAATAATTTTTTAGAAAGCAATAAATCCAGAAATTTAGATAAGTCCAGATATTTCCAAACAATGGTATCCGGATCTTCAGGCAACTTTATGTTCGGATTGTTGAGATACATTTAGCAGGCGTTTAGTATTTCTAATAAAATTACAAATTGATTTTATAAAATACTATAAAAAAAATACTTACTTAGTTTTCTGAGATGTATTAAATCGGTCAGAGAAATTAAGTAAGTATTTTTAAACAGAAAAAAGTCTCTGCTAAGATTCGAAAGATTGCATCGTTACAAGCTTATTATAAGTTCCGTTATGTACAATTAATTCATCGTGCGTTCCTTGTTCTACAATTTTTCCTTTTTGCATTACAATAATTAAATCTGCTTTTTGAATTGTCGAAAGGCGGTGCGCAATTACAATAGAAGTTCTGTTTTGCATCATATTCTCTAAAGCAACCTGAACAAATTTTTCGCTTTCAGTATCCAATGCAGATGTAGCCTCGTCCAAAATCATAATTGGAGGATTTTTCAATACGGCACGTGCAATCGATAAACGTTGTTTTTGCCCGCCTGATAATTTATTTCCGCTATCACCAATGTTAGTGTAGATTCCTAAAGGCAATTCATTTACAAATTCATATGCATTAGCAATTTTCAAAGCTTCAATAATTTCATCATCCGTTGCATCAAGTTTTCCTAATGCAATATTAGCCTTTATAGTATCATTAAATAAAATACTATCTTGGGTAACTAATCCCATTAAACTACGAAGCGATTGCAGGTTTAAGTCTTTTATGTTGATTCCGTCAATAGAAATTGATCCGTCAGTTACGTCATAAAAACGGGTTAATAAATTGGCGATAGTACTTTTTCCACTTCCTGATTGCCCCACAAGAGCAACCGTTTGTCCTTTTTTAATTTGAAGGGAAAAATCCTTTAAAACAGTTTCATCCTGATATTTAAAATTGATATTTTTAATATCGATGTTGTTGTCAAAAGTTGTTTTTTCAATAGCATCAGCCTTGCTTGTAATGTGGTTTTCCTGATCTAAAATTTCCAACACACGTTCTGCAGCGGCATTTCCTCTTTTTACTCCGTAAGAAGCTTTAGAGATGGCTTTTGCAGGCGTTAAAATATTATAAGCCAATCCCATGTAAGCGATAAATGCAGCGCCGTCTAATGTTTTGTCTATTAAAACCATTTGGCCTCCATACCATAATAATATTGCTATTACAGTAATTCCCATAAATTCACTGGCTGGCGAAGCTAAATTTTGACGATTACCAATACTGTTTGATAATTTAAAAAAGCGTTCTGTAGAACCTTGAAAAACAGAATTGAAATAATTTTCAGAGTTATATCCTTTCACTACTTTCAATCCGCCAATCGTTTCTTCGATTGTCGATAAAAAAGTACCTTGTTCCTGTTGTGCTCTTGTTGATTGTTTTTTAAGCTGTTTTCCGATTAATGAAATTATATACCCTGAAACCGGAATAAAAATGAAAACAAATAAAGTTAATTTAGGACTAATAATTAACATGGTAACTATTGTAAAAACAATAGTTAACGGTTCTTTTACGATAAGTTCAAGAATTGCCAAGAATGAGTTTTGAACCTCATTTACATCAGCCGAAATTCTGGAAATCACATCTCCTTTTCTTTTTTCAGAATAAAAAGCCAAAGGCAATTCGAGCGTTTTTTTATACATCGCATTTCGCATATCTCTTAAAACACCGTTTCGTAAAAAGGTGATAAAAAACATTGCAGCATAATCAACCAGGTTTTTTAATAAAAAGATTGAAATTATAATGGTGACCATTATTGATAAAACGTAGCCTGATTCGTGCGTACCTTTTGATGTTGTAATGTAGTAACTTAAATAGTCTTCGCCATATTCTTGAATTTTTAAAATTCCGTGAAATACCGGTTTTACTGTGTTTTGCTTTGTTTTGTCAAATAAAACCTGAAGCATTGGTATTAATGCAACAAACGAAAGTGTACTAAAAATCGCATATAAAACATTGAAAAAGATGTTTAAGAAAGCGTATTTTTTATATGGATATATAAAAGGAATTATTTTTTTGATATTACTCATTATATTCTTAGATATTATTTTTTTTGCTGTAGCAATGTCTTTTGCCAGTTTCCTGACGATTTTTTACTGGACAAAATTAATCCAATTCATTTATTTTTGTGTTCTTTTTATTCATTTTTATAAAAAAAACTCTTATTTACATTGTTTCCAATATAAATAAGAGTTCAAATATAATATAATTTCAATCCTGAACACACTGTGTGCAAAGTTGAAATGTATTTAAAAAGAGTTTATCACTCATTTTATTACTTCAATTGCATTCCTGTAATGATATTCTGTATTTTTTGATCTAAGAAACTTTCGGCAGTATCAAAATCTTCAACGGATTCTAATTCAGCATTAACGCTGATGTAGAATTTAATTTTCGGCTCGGTTCCGCTTGGTCTTGCGCAAATTTTAGAACCATCTTCTGTATAATAAATCAATACATTCGATTTTGGAATATCCATTGCAGATTCTTCACCAGTTAACAAATTCAGTGCAATTGATGATTGATAATCTTCAACCATAATTACACGTTGTCCGCTAATTTCTTTCAAAGGGTTTTCACGTAAATCAATCATCATCTGATTAATTTCCTGTAAACCTTCTATTCCTTTTTTAGTCAATGAAACCAAATATTCTTTATAAAAACCATTCTCAACATAAAGCTGCAAAAGTTCTTTATAAACACTGCTTCCGGCAGCTTTTGCCTGCGCGGCAACTTCACATATTAATAAGGTTGCGGCAACAGCATCTTTATCTCTAACGGCATCGCCAACCATAAAACCAAAACTTTCTTCTCCGCCGCCAATAAATTCAAGTTCAGGAAAATCTTTGATCATTTTAGCAATCCATTTAAAGCCTGTTAAACCAACTTTGCATTCAACACCGTAGCTTGTTGCCAATTCCATCATCATTGGAGTTGAAACAATAGTAGAACCTACAAATTGTTTACCGTTAATTTTGCCTGCTTTTTTCCATTGTTTCAATAGAAAAGAAGTCATTAAAATCATGGTTTGATTTCCGTTAAGCAAAATCATTTTACCATCGTTGTTTCTAACGGCAACTCCTAAACGGTCACAATCAGGATCTGTTCCAACAACAATATCAGAGTTGGTTTTGTCTGCCAATGCCAATGCCATTGTTAAAGCTTCAGGTTCTTCCGGATTTGGAGATTTTACCGTTGGAAAATCGCCGTTTGGTTCTGCTTGTTCAGGAACGATATGCACATTTTTATAACCTGCCTGCGATAAAGTATCCGGTACAGATTTTATAGATGTTCCGTGCAATGAGGTAAACACGATATGCAAATTATCTTTAGCTTCTGCCGGAGTATTAAAACTGGCATTTTCTATAGACGATTTTACAAAAGCCTTATCAATTTCAGTATCGATATATTCGATCAGGCTTTCGTTTGCATTGAATTTAATTTTATCGTAATCTAAATTTTCAATTACGTTAATAATGGCTGCATCTTCCGGTGGAACAATTTGCCCTCCATCTTGCCAGTAGACTTTGTACCCGTTGTATTCAGGCGGATTGTGCGATGCAGTAAGAACAATTCCGCATTGGCAACCTAAATATTTAAGTGCAAAAGATAATTCAGGAGTTGGTCTTAAATCTGAGAATAAATAAACATGAATTCCGTTAGCTGAGAAAACATCAGCCACAACTTTTGCCAAAGTATCACTATTATGGCGGCAATCATAAGCAATAACCACTTTTAAAGGTTGATTTGGAAAAACTTCTTGTAAATAATCAGAAAGTCCTTGTGTGTTTTTGCCAAGCGTATATTTATTGATTCTGTTGTTTCCAACGCCCATAACGCCACGCATACCGCCAGTTCCAAATTCAAGGTTTTTATAAAAACTTTCTTCAAGTTCTTTTGGCGACGTAGTCATTAATTCCTTAACGGCCGCTTGTGTTTCATTATCAAATGTAGGTGTCAACCATTCGTTTACAGCATTCAAAATATTAGGTGCTATATTCATGTAAATGTTTTTTTAATGTTTGAATTAAAGATAATATTTTTTAAGGAATAATCCTGCTTTCTGATGATTATCGAAAAAAAATATTTTATGTTCCCTTAAGAACAAGAAAAATGCTCCCAAATAATTCAGGAGCATGGTATATTTTGATGCGTTTGCGTTAAAAATTAACTTCTCTTGATACTTTATAACGTGCTTCATTGCTTTTGGTTCGCAAAATAATTTCGCCTAAAAATCCGGCTAAAAATAATTGCGTTCCTATAATCATTGATGTAATTGATAAGTAAAAATGTGGTCTTTCTGTAATTAACCTGCTGGTTTTGTGAATAAACAATTTATCTATTCCTAAATACAAAGCCAGTAAAAAACCAATTAAAAACATAATTGAACCTAATAAACCAAATAAGTGCATTGGTCTTTTTCCGAATCTTGATAAAAACCAAATCGTAATTAAATCCAGAAAACCGTTTATAAAACGATCCATTCCAAATTTGGTTTCACCATATTTACGGGCCTGATGAATTACAACTTTTTCTCCAATTTTATTAAAACCGGCGTTTTTTGCCAAAACAGGAATATATCGGTGCATTTCGCCCGAAACTTCAATGTTTTTTACAACTGTATTTTTATACGCTTTTAATCCACAGTTAAAATCATTCAATTCAACACCCGAGGTTTTTCTTGCTGCCCAATTGAATAATTTCGAAGGAAGGTTTTTTGCTACAACAGAGTCGTAGCGTTTCTTTTTCCAGCCAGAAACCAAGTCAAATTTCTCAGCCGTAATCATTTCATACAATCCCGGAATTTCGTCCGGACTGTCTTGCAAATCAGCATCCATTGTAATAATAACATCGCCTTTAGCTTTGGCAAAACCAGCGTGAAGGGCTTGAGATTTTCCGAAATTTTTCATAAAACGAATGCCTTTAACATTCGAATTTTCATTAGAAAAACCTTCAATAATATTCCAGGAATCATCAGTACTGCCATCATCTACAAAAATGATTTCATAAGAGTAATTGTTAGATTCCATCACTTTAATAACCCATGTGTAGAGTTCTTTAAGTGATTCCTCTTCGTTTAGAAGTGGTATAAGTATAGATAAATTCACTATTGTTGTAATGGTTTAGATTTTATAATTGCTGAAATAATTAAGTTGAAAATAGAACTAATTACTATTGAAAAAAGGCCTCCTTTTAAAAGATTGACTATAGAAAAATTGTCATTTTTTAATAATTCATTTAATTCTGAAGTAGTTTTTCCCATCGCTTTAAAGAGTTCTAATTGTTTAGAATTCATAAAGTTGTTAATTTCAGGTTTAAATTCGGGTACTATGAAATTATAGAAAGCATAGCTAAATAATATTGATATCAATATTCCGATACTTGTAGATATTAACAAAGTTGTAAAACTGTCTTTGAAATTAATTATATTTCCTAATTGTTTTTTAGTTACTATAGCCTGATATATTCTTAATCCCCAATATAATAAGGAAATGAAAATACCATAAAGTGTACTTTTATAGAAAGTTTCACCACCTACATAAGTAATAACCTGAGATAAGCATGCGACAACTCCTATAACTATACCAAATGTAATTCCATTCTTTTTTATAACTTCATTAATCATATTTATATATGTTTTAAAATTAATCCACAAATATAGCAATTCCCAATATAATCAAACGTAAAAAAAGCTTTTTGAATTTTACTAAAAAAAAGTGAGCTAAACATTTGTAGATTAAAAAAGAATTGTAAATTTGCAAACTGAAAATAATTAAAATTTTTAAACAAAAAAGAGGATCCTTTGTTTACACCTTTTTCTAACCATGAAAAAGCTTCAAAATAAAAATGCTCTAAACAATAAATAAAAAGAAAAGATGAAAAAAGGAATTCACCCAGAAAATTACAGATTAGTTGCATTTAAAGACATGTCAAATGACGAAGTTTTTATCACTAAATCTACTGCAGATACAAGAGAAACAATTGAAGTTGACGGAGTTGAGTATCCAGTTGTAAAAATGGAGATTTCTAGAACATCTCACCCTTTTTATACTGGTAAATCTAAACTTATCGATACTGCAGGACGTATTGATAAATTCAAAACTAAATATGCAAAACACGCTAAATAATAAAAGCTGTTTTTATTATACAAAAGCCTTCCAATCGGAAGGCTTTTTTTTATGGTTCAGATTTAACCGCAAAGTGCGCAAAAAATTTCTATTAGGTTTTTGTAAAAAGGCATTCCGAAGCTTCGGGATGTGTTTATGAACCTACTAACTGATAGAAAAAAATCTTTGCGCGCTTTGCGGTTAATTATTTTCTTAGTTGTAATAAATGTAAATTTAATCAAACACATAAATATTTGTAACTTTGAATTCGGTAACCAAATCAATTTTAACAATATTAAATCAATTTTATGAACTACATTCTTTTTGACGGTCCCGTCCGGAATGCTTTATTACCTTTTACATTTACGCGGCCAGTAGCTGATATCTTAGTCGGGATTATGACAATTCGCCAAAAATGGGAAGCACGTTTAGGTTCAACCATAACAACTATTACCGAAGATTATTTATCAGTGAAATTTCCCATGGTAGAAATGGAAGAAAACGTAATGATAAACGCGGCGTATTTACCAAATGATACGCTGGCAGAATTGGTTTCTGATTTAAAAGAAAATCAGGCAATCTTTAAAGGCGAAGATGTAATTGCTTTTTTTACAACTGAAAATCAGGAAGAAGTTGATTTTGATTCGTATGAAATTATTCAATATAATGAAGATGTTCTTACTGTAGAACATACCTGGGATATTTTCTCTAGAAATGATGCAGCCATTCGTGCTGATTTTAGTTATTTGACAGAAGATCGAAAATCACAGCCAATTCCTAAAAGCGTCAATGTTATTGCGCCAGAAAATATTTTTATTGAAGAAGGGGCGAAATTAGAGTTTGTAACTCTTAACGCTTCAACCGGACCTATATATATAGGTAAGAATTCAGAGATCATGGAAGGTTCAGTAATTCGCGGTCCTTTTGCTTTATGCGAAAATGCACAAGTAAAACTAAATGCAAAGGTTTACGGGGCAACAACGGTTGGACCAGGATCAAGAATAGGGGGCGAAGTTAAAAATTCAGTTCTTTTTGCGAATTCAAACAAAGGACATGACGGATTTTTGGGAGATTCTGTTTTAGGTGAATGGTGTAATATTGGTGCTGACAGCAATAATTCTAACCTGAAAAATAACTACGAAGAAGTAAAATTATGGAGTTATGAAACCGAAGGTTTTGCTAAAACCGGACTTCAGTTTTGTGGTTTGATGATGGGAGATCATAGTAAATGCGGAATCAATACAATGTTTAATACAGGAACTGTAATAGGAGTGAGCACTAATATTTTTGGAAGTGGTTTTCCTAGAAATTTTGTTCCGAGTTTTTCCTGGGGCGGTGCAGCGGGTTTTGCAACTTATGTAACCAAAAAAGCTTTTGAAACCGCAAAATTGGTTATGGGAAGACGAAATATAGATTTCGACGAAACTGAAGCTGCAATTTTAGAACATATTTTTGAGGAAACAAAAAAATGGAGAAAAGATTAATTTTTTAGACTTCTTAGATTTTAGATCGTTAGACTTCTTAGACTATAATAAGATACTGGATTGTCAAAGCTTTGCAAAGTTTATACTTTGTGAAGCTTTTTTATTTTTTTAATATTAATCTAAAATCCAACAATCTAAAAATCTAAGAAGTCTAACAATCTAATTGTTTAATTAATCTATCTTTGCGCTTTCAAAAAATACTTGCTGAAAGATCTAAAAATCTAAGCAGTCTTAAAATCTAAAAATCTAAATGATTACAGTTAACGACATTTCGGTTCAGTTTGGTGGAACTACATTATTTAGCGATGTTTCTTTTGCTATCAATGAAAATGATAAAATTGCCCTTATGGGTAAAAATGGTGCGGGAAAATCGACACTTTTAAAAATAATTGCAGGTCAAAGCAAACCTTCTACCGGAAGTATTTCGACTCCAAAAGATGCTGTTGTGGCTTATTTGCCTCAGCATTTATTGACGAAAGACGGATCGACTGTAATGGAAGAAGCATCGAAAGCTTTTGGTGAAATTTTTAGTATGAAAGCTGAAATCGATGAAATCAACGAGCAATTAACTGTTCGTACTGATTATGAAAGTGATGCTTACATGAAATTGATTGAAAGAGTTTCTGACTTAAGTGAGAAATTTTATGCTATCGAAGAAGTAAACTACGAAGCAGAAGTTGAGAAAATATTAATTGGTTTAGGTTTTGAAAGAGAAGACTTTACACGTCAAACTTCTGAATTTTCAGGAGGATGGAGAATGCGTATAGAATTGGCTAAAATCTTACTTCAAAAACCGGATTTAATTTTACTGGATGAGCCAACCAACCACATGGATATCGAAAGTATTCAGTGGTTAGAAGAGTTTTTGATCAATTCAGCAAAAGCAGTTGTGGTAATTTCGCACGATAGAGCATTCGTTGATAATATCACGAATCGTACTATTGAAGTTACAATGGGAAGAATCTATGATTATAAAGCGAAATATTCTCATTATCTGGAACTTAGAAAAGACCGTCGTGTTCACCAACAAAAAGCATACGATGAACAACAAAGAATGATTGCTGACAACAGGGCTTTTATTGACCGTTTTAAAGGAACTTTCTCTAAAACAGATGCCGTTCAGTCGCGTGTTAAGATGCTTGAGAAACTGGTAATTGTGCAAGTTGATGAAGTTGACAATTCAGCATTAAAATTAAAATTCCCGCCTGCAGCACGTTCAGGACAATATCCTGTTATAGTAAAAGATTTATCAAAATCTTACGGAGATCATGTCGTTTTTAAAGATGCTAATATTGTAATCGAGAGAGGGCAAAAAGTAGCTTTTGTTGGTAAAAATGGAGAAGGAAAATCGACGATGATCAAAGCGATCATGAAAGAAATTGGTATTGATGAAGGAAGTGTAGATATTGGTCATAATTCTCAAATTGGATATTTTGCCCAAAACCAGGCTTCTTTATTAGATGAAAATGCTACCATTTTTGAAACAATTGATAACATTGCTGTTGGAGATGTAAGAACTCAAATTAAAAATATTCTTGGGGCATTCATGTTTCAGGGCGATGATATTACCAAAAAAGTAAAAGTGCTTTCTGGAGGAGAAAAAACGCGTTTGGCAATGATCAAATTATTGTTGGAACCTGTTAACTTGTTAATTCTGGATGAGCCTTCAAATCACCTTGATATGAAAACGAAAGACATTATCAAAGATGCTTTACGTGATTTTGACGGAACTTTAATTCTGGTTTCTCACGATCGTGATTTCCTTGACGGATTGGCAACGAAGGTTTTTGAATTCGGAAACAAACGTGTGAAAGAACATTTTGAAGATGTTGCAGGTTTCTTAGCGCACAAGAAAATGGATTCTATGAGAGAAATAGAAAAGTAATTTTCTAACAAATATAAAGGCGAAAGCACAAGTTAATTCTTGTGCTTTTTTTTTATGCAAAAAAAATATTTGATAAAAATTCTCTTAAATTATTTCTTTTTTCTTACATTAGCACTCTATTTTATGTTGATATATAAGCAGTTAGCTTTTTTTGCTTCCTTCCTATAAGTAAAAAAATGGTTTTGACGTCGGTTATAAGACTAATTTAATTATAAAGTCTATGAAGAAATCATTAATCATACAAGTTGCTTTCTTACTTCTTTTTTCACTTTCTATGAATGCCCAAACAACAAGCGATTCTGAAAGTGATGTTAACTATCCTCAATTTCAATTTAAAGGACTTTTGCAGGCAAGATATTTAGAAAGTTTTGGTAATAATGTCGATGTTCTGGGAATGCACCATTCTACAGGTGATATTACGCAGAGTTCATTTGATATAAAAAGAATGCGTGTTGGCTTAAATACTAAATTAAGCGAATCTACAGAAGTTGTAATTTTAGTAAACCTTGCTGATTTTAAATCAGATACACAAGGTAAGGTACTCGAAAATGCTTATGGAAAATATACCTTTAATAAGTATATCGCTTTAACCGGAGGACAATTTCGTCCTGCTTTTGGTATTGAAGAATTAGTTCCGGTAGATATTATAAAATCGTTCGACTTCTCTAATCAGTATTACGAATTTGGAAAAAACGGCTGGACAAGTTTTCAAATCGGAGCATCTGCAACCGGAGCTTTTGATATTGGAAAAATCCCGTTTAATTATTCCTTTTCAGTTTTAAACGGAAACGGAAAAAATCAGGAAAAAGATAATGATAATGGCAAACAATATTCGTCTAGATTGGTTTTTGAATTATCAAAAAAACATAAAATCAATTTAGGATTAAATGGCGGTATCGGAAAAGTTTCAAAAGAAAAAGTATTTGCTGTAGGAGCTGATATTACAAGCGATTTTAAACTTACAGATCGATTTACTTTTGATTTGCAAATTGAATACAAGCAAGGAACAAATCATAATTTATATTTCTCTATGCCAGTCTCTAAAAGAACTCCAAATCTTGACGATTATGTAATGAGAGGAATTTATTTCTTGCCAAATTTAAGGTATACAGTAAATTATAAAAAATTAACTTCATTAGAATTATCCTGTCGTTATGAATTTTTTGATCCGACTTTTAAAATGGGTTCAAATGTGCGGCAAACTTACACACCAATGATTAGTCTTGAATTTGGTAAAGCTTATACGGGTCGAATAGAAATGGGATTTCAAATAGATGATTTTGATCGTAATATTCCTGATACATCAACTTATGATAATAAACTGTTTGTGATACAATTTCAGTGCAGGCTTTAATTTAATTTTATCTTATGAAAGAAGTAAAAATTCCTCAAACCATAATTACGCTTGCTGTTGGAATTGCAATTTGGTTAATTCCCGCGCCAAATGGAGTTGTAATAGAAGCCTGGCATTTGTTTGCAATTTTTGTGGCGACAATTCTCGGAATTATTCTCAAAGCTGCACCAATGGGAACCATGTGTATGATTGCTATTGCATTAACAGCTTTAACACAGGTTTTGGCGCCAGGCGATGCGGGAAAATCGATCATATTGGCATTGAAAGGTTTTGGAGATAAAGTAATTTGGTTAATCGGAATTTCATTTTTCATCGCAAGAGGATTTATCAAAACGGGCTTAGGAAACAGAATTGCTTTTTTATTTATAAAAATTTTTGGAAAAAGTTCACTTGGTCTGGCTTATGGTTTAGGTCTGGCCGATTTGGTTTTGGCTCCCGCAGTACCAAGTAACACGGCGAGAGGCGGAGGAATTATTTATCCAATAATGAAATCAATGGCAATAAGTTTTGGTTCGGTTCCGGATCAGCCCGAAACACATCGAAAGCTGGGTTCTTATTTGACTTTGAGCAGTTATAACGCAAATTTAATTTCTTCGTCAATGTTTCTAACCGGAACAGCCAGTAACCCAATGTGTCAAAAATTCGCTCTTAATTTAGGAATTAAAATCACCTGGATTTCCTGGGCGACTGCGGCGATAGTTCCGGGATTAGTTTCATTTTTTGTGATTCCGTTTGTGTTATATAAAATCTATCCGCCAGAACTTAAAAAAACCGGCGATGCCCCGCAAATAGCAACTCAAAAGCTAAAAGAAATGGGGCCAATAAGCCGCAACGAATGGTTAATGTTATTGACTTTCTTTATCTTATTATTTCTTTGGATGACAGGCGATCTGTTTTCTATCGATGCAACAACAACGGCATTCATAGGTTTGGTGGTTTTATTACTAACATCAGTTTTAACATGGGATGATGTAAAAGCCGAAAAAGGAGCTTGGGACACCATCGTTTGGTTTGCCGTTTTGGTAATGATGGCCAGTTCGCTCAACGAATTGGGTTTTATTGGTTGGTTTAGTAATGTCGTAAAAACCGAAATTGGCGGATTAAGCTGGCAAATGGCTTTTCCGATAATAATATTAGTATACTTTTTTAGTCATTATCTTTTTGCAAGTGCAACAGCTCATGTTGCTGCTATGTATGCGGCATTATTGGGCGTAGGGGTTTCACTCGGAATCCCGGGTTTGCTTTTGGCTTTTATGCTGGGCTTTATAGGTTCTATTTACGGAACTTTAACCCATTATGGTCACGGTCCGGCACCTGTTTTCTTTGGGAGCGGCTACGTAGATTTAAAAAGCTGGTGGGTCAAAGGTTTAGTAACCGGATTAACCATGTTGTTTATTTACATGGTCATCGGTGGACTGTGGCTAAGACTTATTGGCGATTTTTAAAATTAGATTCTAATTCCGGGTGGAAGTAATTCTTTATATTTCGGATTTTTTTTAATAAATAAAACAATCTTCGGGTGAATTGGCATTAATCGAAATTTCTTTTCAACAATAATTTCCATGATGTTTTTAAGTAATGCATCAATCAAAGCCTGGTTTTCGAATCCTTCTGGTGTATTAATTTTGGTTAGAAAAATTTTCTTTTCCTGAAAAGAATATTCTACAGAAAGTAATCCTTCAGGGACTATGGTTTCAAATTGTCTTGCAAAGGTGTTGTCTTTGATTTCCATAGTTTCAATAGGTTCCATATTTGTCATGTTTTGGGGGTGGATTAAAAAATAATAGAAAAAGAACGTTGAATAACAGTATGCCAAATTTCTGTAATTGAGATCTGGATAATGGTTATTATGACCACAAAGGTAATCATTTGATTTTCAATATAAAATTATTTTTTAGCAGAGTAGAATGAAAGCCTGTTCTTACTTTTGTTTTTTAAATAAAATATTAGGCATGCGATTTGTTAAGTATCAGAATAAAAAAAGTAATTTTAGCTAAAATACAAAACGATAATTCCTTTACGAATGAGTAAAATTCCTGTATACTTTATGCCTGGTTTAGCTGCAAGTCCAGCCATTTTTGAAAGAATCAATTTAGATCCGTCTGTTTTTGAAATGCATTTCTTAGAATGGGAAATTCCAACAACAAAAGAATCTCTTACAGATTATGCTATTAGAATTGCGAAGAAAATCACACATCCAAATCCGGTTTTAATTGGCGTTTCCTTTGGCGGAATTCTCGTTCAGGAAATCGGAAAACATATTGATGCCCGTAAAATTATTATAATTTCGAGTGTTAGAAGTTCTGTTGAATTTCCGAGAAGAATGAAAATCGGGAAAACAACAAAAGCATATAAATTGATTCCGATGCGAATACTGCTGAATATCGAAAGTCTGGCGAAATATTCTTTTGGCGAAAAAATCAATAAGCGTATTAAGTTATATGAGAAATTCTTATCTGTTCGTGATTTGCGCTATTTGCAATGGGCGGTAGAATCTGTAATACGTTGGGACAGAACTCAAATTGATGAAAAAGTAGTTCACATTCACGGCGACCAGGACGATGTTTTTCCTATAAAATATATTAACAGTTGCATAGTCGTAAAAGGAGGGACACATATTATGATTATCAATAAGTATAAGTGGTTAAATGAGAATTTACCTTCAATTATATTGGAATAAAATTCCAATTTAAAAAAAAACAAATTCCAATACGCTCAATCTTGTCATCCTGAGCGACGAAGGATCGCACAAGAAACTCCGCAAACTAAATCGCTAATCTTTGTCGATTCCCTAGTGTGATCCTTCGTTTCTCAGGATCAAAAGCATTATGGAAACATACGAGACAAAAAAAATCCCAAATTCACACAATTGGAATTTGGGATTTTTATCCCGAGGCTTCGGGATTGTAATTTAAAATCGTTAGATTTTCTTCATTTGCTCTTTCATCATCGTGATTTGCTCTTTCAGCATTCCTTGTTTGTCTAATTTCTTAGCTTCGTTCAATAAATTAGTTGCTTCAAGTTTTCTTCTGCGTGACATGGCAACTCCGGCAAGGTTTAATTTTGCTACGGCTAAATCCATATCCATTGATAGTCCCAGTTCGATTGCTTTTTTGAAATGTTTCTCAGCCTGGTTGATATTGGTTTGAGATAGCATGATTCCGTGAAGGTAATTAAAGTAACCTTGTTGTTTTCTTACCAATGCAGCTTCAGGGTTTTTAATGTATGCTAACCATTTTTTAGCACCTTCGAAGTCTTGTTTTCTTAATTTAAGGAAAGCTAAAAGGATGAATTCGTTTTTAAAATAAAGAAAAATCGGAATTGCCGTCAATAATATAAGGAAGATTCCGTTCCCGATATTACTTTCGGTAAATTGCCAGATGCCAGCAACTACAAGAAGTCCGGCCAAAATAAGTTTAATATTTTTGTGAAACATAATAGATGTATATTTGTGATTGCAAATATAGTAAAATGAATTAAAAATATTTTTATTAAAGTACTTGCCAGAAAAAAAAGTCTTTGTATATTTGCACTCGGTTTTGGAATAACGATATTCAAAAACAGAAACAAGATATTAGACACCATTTTAAAGATACAAAGCAATGAGCAAAAGAACATTTCAACCATCGAAAAGAAAAAGAAGAAATAAGCACGGATTTATGGACAGAATGGCTTCTGCGAATGGAAGAAAAGTTCTAGCGCGTAGAAGAGCAAAAGGAAGACATAAATTAACTGTTTCTAGCGAGCCTAGACACAAAAAATAATGTTTCTATAAACATAAATAAGGCGTTACTTTTTTAGTATCGCCTTTTTTTATACCTTGTCAGTAAAAAAACTTGCAACATTCTGGTTTATAAAGCACTACGAATGATTTTTGAATACCGAATTATAACTACACAATACAAATAAAATGCCTAAAGACACATCAATAAAATCCGTTTTAATAATAGGTTCAGGACCTATTGTTATTGGTCAAGCTTGCGAATTTGATTATGCAGGTTCTCAATCTGCACGTTCTATTCGTGAAGAAGGAATTGAAGTTATCTTGATAAACTCAAATCCAGCGACTATTATGACCGACCCAACTATGGCCGATCATGTATATTTGAAACCACTAACTACAAAATCGATTATTGAAATTCTAAAAGAACATCCACAAATTGATGCTGTTTTACCTACGATGGGAGGACAAACAGCTTTGAATTTATGTTTGGAGGCTGAAGAAAAAGGAATCTGGCAGGATTTTGGAGTAAGATTAATTGGAGTTGATGTAAACGCAATTAATATTACTGAAGACAGAGAGCAGTTTAAACAGCTTTTAGAAAGAATAAATGTACCAACTGCACCTGCAAAAACGGCTACTTCTTACTTAGAAGGAAAAGAGATTGCACAGGAATTTGGTTTCCCGCTTGTAATTCGCCCTTCATTTACACTTGGAGGAACTGGAGCAGCAATCGTTTACAAAAAAGAAGATTTTGATGAGCTTTTAACTCGCGGACTTGAAGCTTCTCCAATTCACGAAGTTTTGATTGATAAAGCTTTAATGGGATGGAAAGAATATGAGTTAGAACTTTTAAGAGATAAAAATGATAATGTGGTAATCATTTGTTCGATCGAAAATATGGACCCGATGGGAATTCATACCGGAGATTCGATTACAGTGGCGCCAGCAATGACATTATCTGATACAACTTTCCAAAAATTACGTGACTATGCGATCTTAATGATGCGTAGTATCGGAAATTTTGCAGGAGGTTGTAACGTACAGTTTGCAGTTTCGCCAGACGAAAAAGAAGATATCGTAGCGATTGAGATTAATCCTCGTGTATCTCGTTCATCTGCTTTGGCATCTAAAGCGACTGGATATCCAATTGCTAAAATTGCTTCTAAACTGGCTTTAGGATACAATTTAGATGAATTGCAAAACCAAATTACAAAATCGACTTCGGCTCTTTTTGAACCAACTCTTGATTATGTAATCGTAAAAATACCACGTTGGAACTTTGATAAATTTGAAGGTGCTGACAGAACTTTAGGGCTGCAGATGAAATCTGTAGGTGAGGTAATGGGAATTGGACGTTCGTTCCAGGAAGCTCTACACAAAGCAACTCAATCTTTAGAAATTAAAAGAAATGGGCTAGGTGCTGACGGAAAAGGATATAAAAACTACGAAGAAATTATCGAGAAACTAACTTTTGCAAGTTGGGATCGTGTTTTTGTAATTTATGATGCTATCGCAATGGGAATTCCGTTGAGCCGTATTCATGAAATCACAAAAATCGATATGTGGTTCCTGAAACAATATGAAGAGCTTTATACTTTAGAGAAAGAAATTTCTAACTATAAAATTTCTACTCTTCCAAAAGAACTTTTGCTTGAAGCGAAACAAAAAGGTTTTGCCGACAGACAAATTGCTCACATGGTAAATTGTCTGGAAAGCGAAGTGCATACTTTACGTATGGATCAAAACATCAACCGTGTTTTTAAATTGGTTGATACTTGTGCAGCTGAGTTTAAAGCAAAAACACCTTATTACTATTCCACTTTTGAGGCTGAAATCGAAAAAGCAAATGGCGAGCGTTATGTAGATAACGAAAGCGTTGTAACAGATAAAAAGAAAATCATTGTTCTGGGTTCAGGACCAAACCGAATTGGACAAGGAATTGAGTTTGATTATTCTTGTGTACACGGAGTTTTGGCAGCAAAAGAATGTGGTTACGAAACGATCATGATTAACTGTAATCCTGAAACAGTTTCAACTGATTTTGATACAGCAGATAAATTATACTTCGAGCCTGTTTTCTGGGAGCATATTTACGACATTATTCAGCATGAAAAACCTGAAGGTGTAATTGTTCAATTAGGTGGACAAACGGCTTTGAAATTAGCTGAAAAACTATCTAAATACGGCGTAAAAATCATCGGAACTAGTTTTGATGCACTTGATTTAGCCGAAGACAGAGGTCGTTTCTCAGATTTATTGAGAGAATTACATATTCCTTTCCCACAATTCGGAATTGCTGAAACGGCTGATGAAGCTTCTGCGCTTGCAGATACTTTAGACTTCCCATTATTAATTCGTCCTTCTTATGTACTAGGAGGTCAGGGAATGAAAATCGTAATCAACAAAAAAGAACTTGAAGAACACGTTATCAATTTATTGAAAACGATTCCAGGAAATAAATTGCTTTTAGATCATTATTTAGCCGGAGCAATTGAAGCAGAAGCGGATGCCATTTGTGATGCTGACGGAAATGTTTACATCATCGGAATTATGGAGCATATCGAACCTTGCGGAGTTCACTCTGGAGATAGTAATGCTACTTTGCCTCCTTTTAACTTAGGGGAATTCGTAATGCAACAAATAAAAGATCATACTGTAAAAATCGCGAGAGCTCTTAAAACAGTTGGTTTAATCAATATTCAGTTTGCAATAAAAGATGATACAGTTTATATTATCGAAGCAAACCCGAGAGCCTCTAGAACAGTGCCATTTATTGCAAAAGCTTACGGCGAGCCTTATGTAAACTACGCTACGAAAGTAATGTTAGGACATAATAAAGTAACAGACTTTAACTTTAATCCACAATTGAAAGGTTATGCGATTAAACAACCGGTTTTCTCTTTCAGTAAATTCCATAATGTAAATAAAGCATTAGGACCAGAAATGAAATCGACCGGAGAAAGCATCTTGTTTATTGATGACTTAAAAGATGATCAATTCTACGAATTATATTCAAGAAGAAAAATGTATTTGAGTAAATAATAACTCAGATTCTGATATAAAAAAAGCTCCATGAAAATGGAGCTTTTTTTTTGATTAACATTTGGAAGTTATTCTTATTTATTATAATTTTTGGAGATTATTCATTAGAAAATGACATATTATCTCTGGTGTTTTTTTGTACTGAAATTGCACCAAAAAGCGCTAGTAAAAATGCAAACGCATAGAAACCTTTTTCACTTGGCAAAATAGTAGCATTCCAAAGCCCAACAACCAATAATACAATTGATAAAAGTGTTCCGAACCAACAAATACCATAGTAAATATCAGTTACCGGAAGTTTTTCAAGTCTGTCTCTAACGCTTTTTTGTAATGAAACAACAGCAAAAAGACCAAACATTAAAACAGTAAAATAATATCCTTTTTCGTTTAATAACATTTCGGCTCTTGCAAGTCCAACTATAAAACCTACTGTTCCAGCTCCAAGAGCTACCCAAGATGCCGCAATAAAGGCATTCGATGTTTTTTGTACCATATTCTTTAATTTAATAATCATGTTTTGGTTAGCAACAAATATAATTAAATAAGATTCTCATTATAAAAAAACGAAATAAATATTATTATGTATAATCTTCTAAAATGTTTAAACAAAAAAGCTCCATAATTAATTTTGTTATTATTATTTGAAATGCAAAAAATCTCACTAAATTTTTACAAGTAGGAATAAAATAAGAAAATACTTTATTTTTTAACATTATTTTAAAATTGCTTTTATATCTTTGTAAGATTAGTATTAAAATAAAATATTATAAAAAACCTAAAAATTGTGTATCTGATTATCGTTTTTTGCTCCTCACACCTTTTTGTTCAATGTAGTAGTGATGACAATAAAAAAGACACAGAACAACCAGTTATTGAACAGTATACAGATGATGTGATTATGCTAAGAAAATTTCTTTCAACCAGTCTACATATAGATATAAACAAAATAATTTATGATTCGGGCATAAGCAGTTTTATAATTGATGGAGATGTAGTAATGCCAATAGAAGAAGCCAGAGATCATTATAGTGATTCTAGCTGTAAAAATTCAAATAAAACTAATCAGCAATATAGTGGCTATAAGATGAAACCCGAGATGGCAGGATCGGTACAAGTATACATATCTCCAGAAGTTACATCAGAATGGCGAATTGCAATAAATAAGGCAATAATTATTTGGAATAATACTAATTCCAGTATAAATATAACTACAACAAACACTACAACATCTTTAAGCATAAATATAATTATGGGGGAAATACCTGAAAAATATACAATTGCTAATGCTTCTTATCCTTCCGGTGGTGGACCAGGAAAGAGAATGAAGATAAATACTATTTATATGAATAAATTAAATGATACCGATAGACTTCATACAATCATTCATGAATTAGGTCACAATTTTGGATTAGGTCATACTGAGGAAACTGAAGGATCGCTAATACCGTGCACTTCTAGTAAAGACATCGGGTCCATAATGTTTGGGATGCATGACGACAATACAGCCTTTACTTATTTTGACAATGTTGCAATTAGCACTTTATATCCTATTGCAATTGGGACAAAAAAATTATATAAATACAGAAAAGACCAGTACTATTTTTATACAACAGACCCTTGCGAAATAATTCCTAGCAAGGATGGCTATCTTCTTGTTGGCGATGCTGGTTATTTATATGAGACGCAAATTCCCGGGACAGTACCCCTATACCGAATACTTAATGGTTCTACTGTTAAAGATCATAAGTTAAATAAGAATCAAACTTCATCTAATGATGTTATTTTAGGGTACTTATATCCTACTCAGCAACCTGGAACAACAGCTCTTTATAGTTATGGAATTTATGAATCTAAACCAGGACAAACTCCATCTTATATGTATCACTATGATTATACAACAACTAATTCTGAAGCTATATTAAAAGTCATCGTAGGATATGTGAGCAACAAAACAATTATAAAAGAAACTCCAGAGTACCCTATTCTATTGTGATGCAAATAATATTAAATCACAAGTAACCAAACAAAAAAAGCTCCATGAAAATGGAGCTTTTTTTTGAATTAAAAGTAAGAATGTATTATTTTATTAATTGCTGCAAAGGCTTCAATTGTTCCATATCAATTTTTGATTCTTTTAGAACAGACATTAAAGTCATAATGTTATTAGGATTCATATTTTTTCCTAAAACGCGAACCACTGCAAAACCATTTTCTTTTTTGTTGGCAAAAACCACAAATTCTTCTATGTTTTCATCCGTGCCAACAAAACTTACTGATGCTCCTTCTTTGCCAGAGCCAAACTTCATTAACTGCTGGTATTTAGGATTTTTTAAAATCGCAGTTACCTTAGCTCTTTCAGTTTCAAATTCTGCCTGATTTTTAGTATTGGCTTTAAAAGCCAGAATGTTCATCTTATCGAAAGAATTTAAAGCTTCTGTTTGTTCTGCAGATAACTTTGCTTTCTCTAAGTTTAATATACTAGGCGAAACATCGAGTGCAATAAAATCCTTATTATCTGTTTTTTCAACAAAATATTTTTGTAATGAAGGTTCAGAACTACAACTTATTAAAGTTAGTAATGCTACAATGGCTGAGGTAAAAAGGCTACGTTTCATAATTATCTTTTGCTTTTAGAAGCTTTTCTTAAATCAGTTCCTCCAGGAAGTTGCATCTTGTCTGTAAGTACCGAAATTTCGTTGATATCAAAATTACCTGTTAAAGATAATAAGACTGTTTCTTCGTTTTTGGCTCCGTCAATAAACATCAGTAATTCTTTTACCTGCGTATCGCTGGCGCCTGATTTTACTAATATTTTTACGTTTCTGCCACCGTCGTTAACTCGCATTAATTCTTCTAAACCTGCTGTTTTTACATATTTATCGGCAGAAGCTTTCATGTCTGCTTCAACTTTAGGATTTTTGGTTGTAAACACTTTTAAGTAATCCAGTTTTTTAATCAGGCTAATGTATTGTTGCATTTCTTTATCAGAAGCATCAACTTTTACTTTGCTCATTAAATCAAACATTTTTTTGTTTACAATTACTGATGTTACGTCATCCTGACCATCATATTTGTCAAAAGCACCTTGTGCATAAAAAGTAGTAGTAACAAATGCGAAAACTAGTGTTATGATGAAATTTTTCATTTTGATTTTTTTTTAATTATTGTTTAAAAATTCTATTTTTTGATTGTTGATATTCTTTAATGTATTGTACACTTCCAATACCTACATTAACATTGTTTGATAATAGGGCCAAAGCTTTTTGCGTTGCGGCAAGGGCTTCTTCCGGATTATCATAGGTCCCTAATTCTGATTGTGCTACAACCGGAGTTGCATTTTGGTCACTCACATACAAATAGGTTCCAATTCCCAGTAAAACAACAACAGAAGCTGCAATTGATAACCACGCCAGATTTCGTTTTTTGTCCCGAGACTTCGGGAGTGGTATTTCCTGCGTTGATTTTTGTTGTTTTACCTGAGAGAAATAACCAAACATTGGTTTGTATTGCTCTAAATGCTGCGCAACATTTGGTGAAGAAAAATATTCTTTTAATTCGTTTTCTTCGGCAATACTTGTTTCTCCCTGAAAGTATTTTTCTACTATATCTTCTATTCTATTTAATTCCATAACGGTGTGTATTAAGCATTGATTCTCTTATTTTTTTTCTCGCTCTCGAAAGGGCTACCCGGATAGCCGTTTCATTCATGTCAACAATTTTCGCAATTTCATCAAATTCATATTGTTCAACATCGCGTAACTGAATTAATATTTGTTGCTGTTCCGGCAACTGACTCATTATTTTTTCGACCCATTCTAAACTATCAATGTCTTCTAATTGTTTGTCTAATTGAGGCTCACGGTCTGTAAAATTATTATGTACAATTTTCAGGTTTCCCGCTCTTTTCGATTTTAACTGATCCAGGCAATAATTTTTGGTCATTGTCATGGCTAGTGCTTCAATATTATTATAGGAGTCCAAATTTTCTTTTTTGGTCCATAATTTCACCATTACTTCCTGAGTTGCATCTTCAGCCTCTTCAGTACTGGTAAGCAATCTTTTTGCCAGACGAAAAACTTTGTCTTTAAAAGGATTTATTAATTCTATAAACACAATTTGATTCATGCTGGTTGGTTTGGTTGGTCGTTATACTCTCCGTATTCTTTCTTTATTTTATATAATAAATCAAGATTATTACAGCGCTTATATAGTCAAGACGAGGCACTATTATTTTTGTTACAACGAAATTGTATTTTTTTTTATAGAAAAAACGAATAAAGTTGTAATTGTTAAAACTAAAGGTAGTATTTTTACGTTAATACTATACCGAAACTAAGTTTTATGAAACCACTATTAAGAAGTATACTGTTGTTATTTTTGCTGGCCTTTTCTTTGCAATCTTGTGAAGATCAGGATGATGTTGATGCTCCGGCAGATTTACAAATCAATGATTTTGTCTGGAAAGGTTTAAATCAGTTTTATTTATGGCAAGGAGATGTTCCTGTTTTAGCTGATGACCGTTTTAGTACGCAAGAGGCTTTAAACTCCTATTTAAGAGGTTATTCTAAGCCGGAAAGTTTGTTTGAAGATTTATTAAACAAACCGATTAGTAAATTTCCGAAAGGAGAAGCTATAGACCGTTTTAGCTGGATAGTAGAAGATTATTCTGTTTTGGAAGGGGAACTTCAGGGAACAACCAAAAATGATGGAATTGATTTTAGACTGAGCTATAAACCAGGAAGTTCAACTGACTTGGTTGGTTTTGTGCGTTATATTATTCCTAATTCTAATGCTTCAACAAAAGATATTAAAAGAGGGGATCTTTTTACAGGTATAAACGGAACCCAATTAACAATATCTAATTACCAGACATTATTAGCTGCAGACAGTTACACTTTAAACATGGCTACTTATGACGGAAATTCAATAAATACCAATGGAAAAACGGTAGCGCTAACAAAAACAACTTTAGACGAAAATCCTATTTTAATCAATAAAGTAATTACTTCCGGTAGTCATAAAATAGGTTATTTAATGTATAATGGTTTTTATGCTAATTATGATGCTCAATTAAATGATGCTTTTGGACAATTAGCAGCACAAGGAATTACAGAACTTATTTTAGATTTAAGATATAATGGTGGAGGATCAGTTCAGACTGCGACACGTTTAGCAAGTATGATTACGGGACAATTTAAAGATCAGATTTTTGCTAAAGAAAAATGGAATGATAAAGTAAATAGTTATTTCGAAAGTGAAGATCCGGAATCATTAAATAATAGATTTGTAGACAATATAAATGGAACACCTTTGAATAGCTTACGATTGACAAAAGTTTATATCGTGACTACAAACGGAACTGCATCTGCAAGTGAATTGGTAATTAATGGTTTGGCGCCTTACATCCAAGTGGTTCAGGTTGGAGACGTAACTGTTGGTAAAAATGTTGGATCTGTAACTTTATATGATTCAGAAACTTTTACAAAAACAAAAGTAAATCCAAATCATAAATATGCAATGCAGCCTTTGGTTCTGAAAATTGTCAATGCAACCGGTTTTGGAGAATATACAAACGGACTTCAGCCAACATATCAGCAACTGGAATATATTTCTACCTTAGGGGTTTTAGGAGATCCATCTGAACCTTTATTAAACGCTACTATTTCGGCGATTACGGGTGCGGCAACCAAAAAGGTACAACAAGACAGAGGACAAGCTTTACGAAATTTTATAGATGTTAAATCAATCAATGGAATTAGAAATCAAATGTATATCGAAAAGGCTCCCGAAGGACTTTTAAGATCATTAAAATAATAACAACAAAAAAGGCTTTCATTTCTGAAAGCCTTTTTTTTTCCAAAAAAAATAAAAAAAAATAAAGTAAATTGATTGTCTAAAAAATAATTCCAAGTATTTTTTAGTTTGTCTTTATTAGTTGTTGAAGTAAAAACCGTTTGGACTGACACCTACTCCAAAATCATTAGTAAGTGTTCCCGTTAGAGAATAGATATAAATATTTCCATTATCCTGACCGTTTACTTTATCTGCTAGATAAATCTTGCTATTTTTTACTGCCAGACCGTAAAGTACAGTAACTTTGGTTGCTTCAAATAGAGGAGTTGTTGGTAATGTTGTGGTGCTTGTAGGAGCAGTATAAATTTTGTTGTCAACATTGTAATACAATTTGTCATTTTCAAGATCTAAATATCCCGGATGCGTTATGCCTTCAAAACTTATTGAAGATGTAATTGTATTATTGCTTAAGCTAACTTTAACTAATTTACCGGCTGTTTCAGTTGGAGCATAATATGGATTCCCTTCACATAAAATATATAAACTGCCATTATTTTTGATCAGTGCCGTTGGAATGTCGCCTACTACAAAATTAGTTTCCACTTTGTTAGTCGTAGCGTTAATTACACTTAATGAATTTCCGAAATGGTAACCTCCCTTGTGAGTTACATAAAGCTTACCGTCGTTTTCAATTATTTTTTCCGGACCTTCAAATACAGGAATTTTAGAAGTAACAGTGTTTGTAGTAAGATCAAGTATAGCTACATAATCGTCATCAGAATCTCCTCCGTCTCCCCAGTTTGTAACATACCCTTTTCCATTAGCAAAAGCAATATATCTTGGATTTTCTAAACTTGCAGTAATAGTAGCAATACTCTTAAAAGTATATCTGTTTACTACTTCAATTTTATTAGAATAATTTACAACCAGATAGGCGAAGTCTCCATTAAAACCTATATATTGAATAATGTCGTTTTTTGTTTTTTCAGGATTTACTAAAGAAAAAACATTGTTTTCAATTTTTAAATCATCTGATAAATATGATATATTTCCATCAGCGTAACCAAAGTTACCCTCATTTGCAACAAATAGTCCCCCTTCGTAATTTCCACGAGGTTCAGGAGTGTTATCATCATCACTACTGCATGACACAAAAAATGCCGAGCTTACAATGACTGTTAAAAATAGTTTGTTAAATCTTTTCATGATATTTAAAAATTAAGGTTTATGTAAATAGTATAATTTCTTCCTGGCATTTGTCTGTTAAGTACAGGCTGATAATTTTCGTTCCATACATTTAGTACTTGGAATCCAATTTTGTAACTGTTCTTTTTTCCAAAATCATAATCAACTCCAAGATTACCAAGATTATAATCTTTTACTTTAGAAGCAGGATTATTAAATGGAGTTGTAAAAACATCTCCATTATATAAATATTGAAAATAAGAGGATATTTTTTTCCAATTATAAGAAACAGATCCTGTTAGTTTGTGGTACGGAACATAGATCAATTGTTTGTAAACAAGTTCTTCCTCTATTAATTGCTCACTTTCTGAAACAGTGTAAGCGTAAGTTCCGTTAACTTTAAAATTGTGATTATGTATTTTTGTTTTCCACTCCAAAAGTACCTCTGCGCCATAGGCTCTTACTTTATCGGTGTTTTCAGGCGACCAGATATCTCCGCCACCTGCTGTTGGTACCCAGCGTAATAAATCTTTGATTGAATTATAATAAGCAGTTATAGACAAGGAAAAGTTTTTGGTAAAAAATTCATTGCCAATCTCAGCCTGATAAGAAGTCTCCGGTTTTAAGTTTGGATTGCCACTTCCTTCCCAAAATAAATCATTGTAAGTTGGCATTCTGAAATTTTTTGAAGCATTTAATTTTACACGATAAAAATCAGTAAATTGATAACGTGTTCCAAAAGAAAATAGAAAAGGATTGCCATAATTATCGGTTATTTCCTGATGTATCGTGGCGTTATAATCCCATTTATCATTTAATACATGACTTAATAATAAACTAGCCGAACCAGTTTCTCTATTTGCATTGTCAATACTTGATCCATGTCCTTTATTACTGTTATAATCGATAATAGAATTTAGTTTGATTTTATCACTGACATCAAAAGCCAAATCGTATTTTATTATAGAAGTTTCAACTTTTCCATAAGTAAATAGTTGCGACTTAATATTAGAGAAATATTTATAAGATTCCCCAATATGAGCAACCTTTAATTTAGAAGTAAAACGATCGAATTTACTTTCCCATTCTAAAAGATTTCGGGTATTAAAATCGTCATATTTTGTTTTAGTTGCATTTGGAGAAGTCAAAGAAAAATGACGCTCTGAATCATAAAACTGACTGTATACTTTTAAAGTATTGTTGGAGTTAATTTTATATCCAAAAGTGGTATTCATACTAGTATTATAATATTCTCCGTTGATGTTTCTCTGATCCGTAGTTCCCGGATATTTAAAATCATTATCAGAGCTATTTCTTGAAATGCTAACCTGAAGACTGTATTTATCTGATGAGACAATGACACGATAATTTGCACTCAAAGTATTGTAACTTCCTAAACTAAAGAACAATTGATTTGAGAATTCGTTTTTAAATCGTAAGTCATTATTTAGATGGATGCTACCGCCTATGGCACTACTCCCGTATAAAACGCTTCCTCCTCCGGCTTTTACAGATATGGAATTAAAATCTCTTGTGCCAATTGTATTAAAATCTGCCTGACCCAGAAACTGAGAATTTATGTTTATTCCGTTCCAAATAACGGCTGTTTGTGCGCCTGTAGTTCCTCTAAAAGATGGGGCAGAAGTCATCCCAAGTCCGTTTTCTTTAAAATAAATAACCGTATTATAATTTAAAAGAGAAGTTAAAGAAGGTTGGTTTCTATCAATTAAAGAATCATTCAATACCTGAATCGATTGCGAACCAGAATATTTTTTAAGATTTGCATCTGAGACCACAACTTCTTTAAGTTTGGTAACAGAGTCATTCTGCGCCAAAATAATTTGGCACAACAAAAGGAGACAAAATGCAAAACGTTTTTTTAAAGTCATAATTTCTACACTCTTTTTCCCGAGAGTTCGATATTTGTTATAAAAAGGCAGGTCTCCTGGCTTGCGTCTTGTTGTTTACCTTCCCATTCGCTTGGGGGCGAGCAGTGGTTTGTAGTTAACAACAAGCATTCATTTAAGAACTAAGCTTACAGTTGCGGGTACAGCTCAAGATTTTAATATAACTTGATTCCCTTTTAATGCGTTTGAAATAAACGCAACCTTAATTTTGTGCAAAGATAAAGTTAAAATTAGTGAATTTTCAAATTTACTTCGCTTTTTGTGCTAAATTCTAAGTAAAAAGGTGTTTAAAGTACTATTTTTATTACTTGTGTTGAAGAGTTACGAGTTGTGAGTTAGAAGTTTTAAGTTGTGATTTAGAAGTTATAATCACGTTCAATATTTTACAATTCAATTTAGTAAGGGCAATGGCGACAATTATTTTCGCAACAACTTCCTCTTTTTAGATGAAACCAGGTCGTAAAAACATATTTGTTATTTTCGATATAATAGTCAATATCTTCAATTAGCTTTTCAGTTTTTGGTAAAGAGACCGCTTTATTTTGTAGTGCTTTTGTGGGAGTCATCGTTTCGACATAAGCATCGATTTTGTCTACGCATGCTTCTTTAAAACAATTAGGACAAAGACAATCTCCTTCGTCTGAAACATTAAAAATAGGAGGGAAGTCATTGCACCAACATTTATTTTCAACAGAAATATCTCCGCAGAAAAAAATAGATTCGCAACTTGAGCAAACTTTTGTTTTTGAGGTATTCATAAATTGCAACGATAACTTATTTTGTTTTGTAAGAATAAAGGTAAATAAAAAAAATAGAAATTGCATTACCTTTGTTTTATCGAAAAATGTAATTATTAAATCGGGCCATTTAAAATCAATAATAATAATGGTAAAAACGACGATAAACAATCTATAAGAGCAATATAACCTATATATGAAACATTTATTTCCTAAATTTATTTTTGTGTTATCTTTTTTTATTCTTGTTGGATGCAAAAAAAATGAAACTACAGAGATTGTAAAAACTGAAATCGCCAAAAATAGTATCGAATATGCTTCCGGGCTTTCGATCGTAAAACATGAAGGATATTCTGTTGTAACCGTGTCAAATCCCTGGCCAAATGCAAAAGCAAAATTCACTTACGTTTTAAAAGAAAAAGAAGCGAAAGTTCCGGATAGCCTGCAAAAATATACGACAATTAAAGTTCCTTTAGAATCTGTGGTTGTAACTTCAACAACAAATATTCCGTTTCTTGAAATGCTTGATGTCGAGGATAAATTAGTAGGTTTTCCAAATACCGATTATGTTTCTTCTGAAAGAACAAGAGTATTAATCGATAAAGGATCTGTTAAAAATGTTGGACAGAATGAGAAATTAAATATCGAGCAATTAATAGAATTATCACCGGATTTGATTGTTACTTTTGGAATAGATAACAATAATCCGATGCTGGAGAATTTGAAAAAAAGTGGTTTGAATATTTTTATTCAGGCCGATTGGATGGAGCAATCTCCACTTGGAAAAGCAGAATGGATTAAACTTTACGGTGCATTATTTGGGAAAGAAGATCAAGCCAAAGAATTATTTGATAAAATTGTTTTGAGTTACAATCAGGCGAAAAAACTTGTGGCTGATCAACCTGCAACTTCAACCGTTTTATATGGTACTATGTATCAGGATGTCTGGTATGTAGCGAAAGGTAATAGTTGGGTTGCACAATTTATGAAAGATGCGCAGGCCAATTATTTATGGTCTGATTTGAAAGGAACCGGAAGTGAAGGTTTATCTTTTGAAAAAATATTGGTTAAAGCCAAAACTGCTAATTTCTGGATTGCTTCCGGTTCTTTTAAAACCTTAGAAGAATTTGGGAAAAGTAATGTGCATTACACTCAATTTGATGCTTTTACTTCTAAAAATGTATATAGTTTTGAAGGTAAAGTTGGAGCAACCGGAGGAACAATTTATTATGAATTGGCTCCAAGCCGTCCGGATCTGGTTTTAAAAGATTATATCAAGATTTTTCATCCTGATTTATTACCGAGCTATGAATTTACCTTTGCATCTAAATTAAATTAAGAGCATTGATAAATAAAAAGCGAAATATAATTCTGTTTTCCATACTGAGTTTAGCACTTTTGGTTATGTTTTTTTTAGACATAAGCCTGGGGTCTATTACAATTCCGTTTAAAGAAGTTTATATAAGCTTAACGGGAGGACAGGCTAGTAAATCGACTTGGGAATATATCATTATTAATTATCGTTTGCCAAAAGCGATTACGGCATTTCTAGTCGGAATTGGTTTGTCTGTAAGCGGTTTGCTCATGCAGACATTATTTAGAAATCCGTTAGCAGGACCAGATGTTTTAGGATTAAGTTCAGGAGCCATTTTAGCGGTTGCCATTGTTATTTTGGGAGCAGGTTTATTGCCGGCTTTTTTGAATGAAATTTTATTATCGCCGTACGGCATTGTATTAGCTTCAACATTAGGAAGTATTTCGGTTTTGATGCTGGTTTTATTAGTCGCACAAAAGTTAAGAAATACAATGGCTATTTTAATTGTGGGACTTATGTTTGGCAGTTTTACCAGCGCTATTGTTGGCGTGCTGACTTATTTTAGTTCGGCAGAACAATTGCAGAAATTCACTTTTTGGTCATTAGGAAGTCTTGGAAACCTTTCATGGACATCAATTTCTGTTTTGGCAGTTTGTGTAGGTTTTGGTTTGCTTTTAAGCGCAAGCAGTATTAAACCTCTAAACGCATTGCTTTTAGGTGAAAATTACGCCAAAAGTATGGGGCTAAATTATAAAAAAGCGCAGCTAACCATCATATTTGCTACTAGTATTCTGGCAGGAAGTGTAACTGCTTTTGCAGGTCCAATTGCTTTTATTGGTTTAGCAGTTCCGCATATTGCAAAGCTTACTTTTCAAACCAGTAATCACGCTGTTTTGTATTGGAGCACTTTTTTTTACGGAGGAATAATTATGTTATTCTGCGATATCGTAACCCAATTACCGGGATTTGAAACAACTTTGCCTATTAATGCCATAACGTCTATTATTGGCGCACCGGTAGTAGTTTGGTTATTAATGCGAAAAAGAAATTTTCAGTAAAAACTTACAATAAATTAGTATCTTGGCTTTTTAAACACATAGAAACATAGTTTTAAAAGCTGTTGAAAGACGTTTCACTTTTTTAAACAATCATAGCTATTGCGAAATTATCACTTGTTTCTGTTAATTAACTAATAATGATTAATCAAAAGTATTTAGAC
This sequence comes from Flavobacteriaceae bacterium CRH, assembly GCA_001507425.1. Classification (GTDB taxonomy): domain Bacteria; phylum Bacteroidota; class Bacteroidia; order Flavobacteriales; family Flavobacteriaceae; genus Flavobacterium. Next base: position 88,496 of record LMAJ01000009.1, on the reverse strand, counting down.
GAATTAAGTTATAATGTAATTGGTGCTTGTATTGAAGTGCATAAGATAATTGGAAAAGGATTGCTTGAAAATGTTTATCATCAATGTTTGAAAGAAGAATTAACGCATCGAAAATTGAACTTCCTTACAGAAATGAAAGTACCTTTGGTTTATAAAAATAAAGTATTAAATGCAGATATGAGATGTGACTTATTTGTTGAGAATTGTTTAGTTGTAGAACTAAAAGCTACATCAGAAATAAGTCCAATTCATGAAGCGCAAATAATGACTTACATGAAATTATTAAAAGCGCCAAAAGGAATTTTAATTAATTTTAATTGCTTTAATATTTTTAAAGAAGGACAAAAAACATTTGTAAATGAATATTTCAAATTATTGCCAAAGTTTTAAGTTCAAAGGCTATGTGTTAATTTACGAGTAAATTTTAAAGATAACTTTTACCCTAGCAAAAAAAATCTATGTTTCTATGTGTTTAAAAAATACGCACCAATGAAAACTATTCTGAAAACCTCAAATTTAAATATTGGCTACAAATCCAAGAAAGGAACTGTGACTATTGCCGGGAATTTAAATTTAAATTTAACTTCAGGAAAACTCATTTCTATAATTGGCGCAAACGGAATTGGGAAATCGACTTTGCTTAGAACCATTACGGGAATTCAGCAGCCTTTATCGGGAAATGTTTTTTTGAATGATAAAAATATAAACACTTATAAACCTTTAGATTTAGCCCAAAATTTAAGTTTGGTTTTAACCGAAAAATTACCTCCAAGTAATCTTTCAGTTTTTGAGTTAGTGGCTTTGGGCCGCCAGCCGTATACAAACTGGATTGGATCTTTAACGCCAACAGATATAGAGAAAGTTCAGGAAGCAATGAAATTAACCCAAATTGAACATTTGGCTCAAAAAAGACATTATGAAATTAGCGACGGACAATTGCAAAAAGTTTTAATAGCAAGAGCTTTGGCACAAGATACGCCGTTGATTATTTTAGATGAACCTACAACACATCTTGATTTATTGCATAAAGTTTCGTTGTTTAAATTACTGAAAAAGCTAACTCAGGAAACTCAAAAATGTATTTTGTTTTCGACTCACGATATCGATTTGGCGATTCAGTTAAGTGACGAAATGATTATTATGACGCCGGAAAATGTAGTTCAGGATCAGCCTTGCAATTTAATTTCAAATGGAAGTTTTGCGACTCTTTTTAAAGATGAACATATTGTTTTTGACGCCGAGAAAGGGAAGTTTATAATTACTTAAGAAATATTATTTTCTCTCTTGTATCTGTTTCTATGTATTGTAAGAGTATGTTGTAACTCGCCAGCGTCAAAATTTAATTCTGCTATCTTGACTTTTATTACCTCACCCGGATCAATAATATAGTAAATGAAATATTCTGTTCCATCATCGCCTTTACTGGTATATTCAGTAATTACTCTTTCATTTTCAATGTTATTCCACGTAATAAGATTTTCATCTCTATACTGAATTCCTTTAGAATTAATTCTAAATTGAATTTCATCAATTCTTTTTAATGATTTAATGAGATATGGAATTTGAAATAGAGAGCAATATTAAAAGCGATATGATGAATTGATTCTCTTTCAAATAATATATTGCAACGATCGCAAGGCCAATTAAAAGTAATCCCCTCATAAGGATAATTCCTCTAGAATAGTAAATCAGGGTTTCTTTAGAAAAACTTTGATTATTTAAGTCAATGAAAGGTCTCATAATTATAACTTCGAATTAATTTATATAACAGTCAAAATTAATTTATACCTACAAGGTTGAAAAAAACCTTGCAGGAAATCGATTAAACAAATAAACAATTAACCGATTAAACAATCTTCAATCCAATTTGTCTCTTCGCTTCTCCAACCACAAAAGCTACAGAATTTGCAATATTAAAACTGCGAATTAATTTTGACATCGGAATCGTTAAATGATTTTCAAATCGAGCTAAAACTTCCTGGCTTAATCCAACACTTTCTTTTCCAAAAACCAACCAGTCTCCATCCTGAAAATCTGTTTGCAAATACGATTTTTCAGCATGAGAACTCATTAAAAATACACGCGATTGATCCGGAATTTGCTGAATCCATTCTTCTATATTTTGGTATTCGGTTACGTCAAGATGAACCCAATAATCCAATCCGGAACGTTTTAGGTTTTTATCATTAATCACAAATCCAAAAGGATGAATTAAATGCAGCCTGCTTTCAGTTCCTACACATAATCTTCCAATATTTCCGGTATTATTCGGTATTTCCGGTTCTACAAGAACAACGTTTAGCATTTTTGTTATTTGTTTAATTATTGAATTGGTTGATCGTTAATTTGAAAATTATTTACTTCTACAACTTCGCCGGCTTTTAAGTCTTGCAAATATACATTTCCTATACGAACGCGAACTAATCTTAAAGTCGGAAAACCAACCGCAGCAGTCATTTTTCTAACCTGACGAAATTTTCCTTCATTCACAGTTATCGATGCCCAGGAAGTTGGTCCGTGTCGTTCATCTCTGATTTTTTTAGCTCTCGGACCAAAATCCGGAATTTCAGTTACGATAAAAGCAGAGCAGGGTTTGGTAATGTATTTTCCACCATCAAAACCAATTTCAACACCTTTTTGTAATCGCTCAATTGCTTCGGGCGTAATCAGACCATCAACCTGAACATAATATTCTTTGTCAACTTTTTTGCTTCTTATTTGTTCACTAACCTTTCCGTCTGTAGTAAGCAAAAGCAATCCTTCAGAATCTTCGTCGAGTCTGCCAATTGCCATTGTTCCTTCGGGAAAATTATACAATTCTCCTAAAAGCTTTTTTTTTCTTTTTAATTCATAGATAAATTGGCTTAAATAGCCGTAAGGTTTAAAAAGAATGAAGTGTTGATGCATGTTCTATTTTTAGACTGCAAAGATAGTTTTGTTTCATATTCGGTAAAAGAATAATCAAAATTAAACCAAAAGCAATGTTAAAGAACTTAGTTTTCAGTCTCAAAATTCGTAATATTATAATAGAAATTTTAAAAAATAAAGATATGGGAACTGATAATTTAGGCTCAAAAAAAATAAATGGAGCTCAGAAAAATATAGATGAATCTAAAGGTAAAAATATTTCTCACGATACAGAAGAGAACGATTTAGAACTTAAAAAAGAAGTTGTTACAGATAAAAGTGGCAACAAAGAAGTTGTAGACAGAGCCAGAAACGAGAATGAAGTGATAAATGAGGTTCCGGACAAGGTTTCAAAAAATAATGCAAATGCAAATCGCGGTGTTGGTTCAGAGGAAGAAGCAAAGAAAACAGTCGAAAACAAAGACAGAAATTCTGATGTAGACCCAAATCGTTATCCTAATTCACATCCTGATAATCATAAAGATAGAGGAAATATGAAATTAGATGAAGATCAATAATAAAGAAAAATTAATTGATTTAGATGATTTTAATGTGAAATAACATTTGATTATGATAAAGTCTTAATGTTATTGTAAACTTAGCATTTCTTGTGGTTAGCGGTTAATATCTTCGTAAATTGTAGGTACAAATTTAAATCTTAAGAATATGTCACTTTTAGAAAACAAAGTGGCTTTTGTATCAGGCGGTGGTTCAGGAATTGGACGCGCAGTTGCAGAAGCTTACGCTCGCGAAGGAGCAAAAGTTGTAGTTTCGGATATTAATGTTGAACACGGTGAAGAAACCGTAAAAGTTATAAAAGATGCCGGAGGAGAAGCCTTTTTCGTAAAAGGTGATTCGTCAAGCGCAAGCGACAATAAACACATGGTTGAAGTTACGGTTTCAAAATACGGCCGACTTGATATTGCATGCAACAACGCAGGAATGGGCGGGCCGGCAAAACCAACAGGTGAGTACGAGCCAGAATCCTGGGATCGTGTAATTGCATTAAATTTAAGTGGTGTATTTTATGCTTGCCGTTACCAATTAGAACAAATGGAAAAAAACGGCGGAGGAAGCATTGTAAATATTGCCTCTATTCACGGGCAGGTTGCAGCGCCGCTTAGTCCGGCATATACAGCCTCAAAACATGGTGTGGTTGGACTAACCAAAAATATTGCAGCAGAATACGGTCAGAAAAATATTCGTTGTAATGCTGTTGGTCCCGGATATATTGAAACTGCTTTGTTGAAAGATAATTTAAATAAAGAAATGATGACTGCCATTGCCGCAAAAGCACCAATGAACCGTCTGGGAACTTCTGAAGAAATTGCAGAACTGGTATTGTTTTTAAGTTCAGAGAAATCTTCTTTCACTACCGGAAGCTATATTATTGCCGATGGTGGATATACGGCCATTTAAAAGTCTTATAAAATGCATAAAAAAAGCTGCCTGAATTTCAGGCAGCTTTTTTTATGCATTAATTTTGGGGATATACGGTAATATAAAAGTTCTTTCTTTTTAATAATTGAGTTTTTGGTTTGTATGTAAATGAGTAAATAATAAATGAAAAATGAAACATACTGCGAAATAAACATCGTAGTGTCTGAATAATTTGATTTTTTCTGACAGATCATTATAAATTAACTTACAATTTGTTTATTGTTTTACAATATTCTCTTAACTTTAAAGAGTATAAATTTGATTTCTAAAACCTCTATTTAAAAACATATGAAAAATATTTACTCAATGCGCCATTTCATGGCATTATTAAGTTTTTTTTATTGCTGCTCAGGAAATCTTTTTGCTCAGACAATGCCAGAAGCGAAAACCTTACCCTACAGGCAGGAATTTAACGATTTTGGAGCGACTTATCCTAATGGAATACAAGGTTGGAATGCAACTACTCCTACGAGTTTACCAACGCCATCAACTTTTACAACATCTGGTACAATTAAATCAGATCAAACCTTAATCGCAAGTGGTTCTGCAGCTTCTACCACCGGAGGTATTTATAATTTTACCGGTAAAATAGGTTTTTTAAATGGAGGTGGTTTTCTTGATCAGGCAATTGCTCTTGCTGTAAACACAACAGGAAGTACTGGCGTACAAGTTGAGTATGATGCATTGGTAATTCGTAATCCATATCAGGGAACTAACACACGTCTTAACGAAATGGCTTTGCAATATAGAGTTGGTGTAACAGGAGATTTTGTAACATTATCAGAAACTCTTTTTCAGAATAATACAACTACACGAACAAGTGAAACTGTTGAATCACAAAAAGATCATAAAAAAATAGTGCTTCCTGCAGAATGTGATGATAAGCCTGTTGTTCAGTTACGTTGGATAACGAGACAATTTTCTGGTTCAGGTTCTCGTCCATCTTTTGCTATTGACAATATCGATGTTAGAAGTGATCACACTGCTCCGGTTACTGTTACTGATTATCCTAAAACAGATAATGTTTTATCATCTAGTTTTAAATTTATTAATAAAATAGATGAAATTGGAAAAACATATTATGTATTGCTTCCAGGCGGAAGTGAAACGCCAACAATTGATCAAATAAAAGCGGGTCAGGATTCTGCTGGAATTGCAGCTTTAGAATCCGGTTTCTTAGATATAACGGATCCAACTCAGGAATATTCAAAAACATTTACTGCATTAAGTTTGAATACCGCATATTCTGTTTTTTCTATTTCAGAAGATCCTTATGATAATGTACAGACAACCGTAAGTAAAGTAGATGTCACTACTGCAAGTGTTGTAACTCCGGTAATATCTACTACAGTTGTTTCACTAGATTTAGGTTTTTCAGAATCGAATTATGAAGATGCCATCAACAAAAGTTATCAAATAAGCGCTGATAATTTGACAAGTGATGTAGTAGTTACGGCTTCGTCAAATTTTACAATTTCTAAAGATAATATTACTTTTACTTCATCGCTGACATTTGCAGTTTCTAATTTTGCTTCAAATGCAACAGCAACGGTTTATGTAAAATTCTCTCCAAATGCTGTGGCTGGTTTTTCTGGCCAGATAACACATGAATCAACCGGAGCGGTAACTAAAATAGTTTCACTTACTGGAATTGGAACAAATCCTTATATACAAGGTTTTAACGATGCAAATGTTTTATCAAACAGCGGCTGGATACAATATAATCTTGCCGGAACTACTAATAAATGGGCGCATACAACAACAGCAAGAAATATAAATACAGGAACGGGAGCAGTTTTGATAAACGGATATTCTGATACAGGAGCAAGTAAAGACTGGTTGATTTCTCCAAAATTACGTTTGAATAACTTTACTCAAATTCCGTTATTGGCTTTTTATTCACGTAAATATTATGCCGGACCAGCTTTAAAATTATTGGTTTCTACTAATTATGATGGTGTAAGCAATCCAGAAACGGCAACATGGGTAGAAATTGATGGTAAATTTCCAACTCAAACAGACAAATACATTCAATCACAATACATAGATTTAAGTGCTTTTAAAACCTCTAATACTTATGTGGCATGGTATTATGAAACTACAGCTGGAGCAATAAGCGGTTCAGCTGCAGAATGGTCATTAGATGATATTGCTATAACAAATGAGGCAGGTTATGTAGACTCTGATCCGGTTTTAGATTTTGGAATTGTACTTCAAAATACAGTTTCTGATGCTCAGTCTTTTAATTTTAAAGCAAAAGGACATGGAGATATTACGATTACAGCTCCGGCTTCCTATCAAATTTCAGCAGATAATATTTCTTTTGCTTCCACTATACTAATTTCTGCAGCTGATGCTTTAGCAGGAAAAATAGTTTACGCAAAGTTTGCACCAACAGTAAAAGAATTTAAAATAGCTGGAGCCTTAACCGTATCCGGAACTTCATTAAATAAACAAATTGGTTCATTGACAGGTTCTTCTTTACCTAAAGAAGACACTTTTGATGTGGTAACTTATAATTTAGAGTTTTTCGGTTCTACAAATAATTCCTATGGCCCTACAGACAATACATTGCAAATTGAAAATGTAGCCAAAGTGATGAATAAATTAGATGCCGATGTATATGTAGTTCAGGAAGTTTCCAGTGATACTGCAATAGATGACTTAATTACGAAAATAAATATAAATGGTAAAACATTCGGTAAGGCTACTTCTACATCATGGTCTTATTCATGGGATCCAACTTCAGATCCAAATTTTCCACTTCAAAAGTTAGTCGTTATTTATAACACGCAAACAACATCTGTTAAAAAAACTCGCGTAATGTTTCAGGATTTGTATAATGAAATAGTTGCCGGAACTAAAACTTTAGATAACTATCCATTACCTTCCGGAACACCGCCGGCGAAACCTAGTACAGGTTTTTTCTCTTCAGGACGTTTGCCTTATGTGGTGACTATAGAAACTAATCTTAACGGAGTTAAAAACGAAATTAACCTAATAGACCTTCATGCCCGTGCAAATAGCGGATCTGACGCTACAACATATAACAGACGTAAGTATGATACACAGGTTTTAAAAGATAGTTTAGATACTTACTATGCAAACTCAAATGTAATTCTTTTAGGAGATTATAATGATGATGTAAAAGGATCTGTTTTTGGCATTAATAATCCTTCGACTTATGAAAACTTTGTTACAGATACCGGCAATTATAAAACCTTAACTTTAGAAATTAGTCAGGCTGGTGCTTTTAGCTTTTTAAGTTCTGGCGGATTTTTAGATCATATTATGATTTCTAACGAATTAGTCGAGCAATATATTAATAACTCAACTGCCGTTTATGATCCTCGAAGCGACATTTCTGATTATACCAATACAACTTCAGATCACGGGCCAGTTATTGCCCGTTTTCAATTAAAACAAGATGTTTTATCGACACCGGAGTTTGGAACTAAAAACGGATTTTATGTAAAAGCCTATCCAAATCCTGCATCTGATGTTTTAAATTTTGCGGTTAAAACAAACCAAAGCAAAAATCTTAAGTTAAGGCTTTACGATATAAACGGTCGTGTTTTAGGAAACCCAATTGATATTCAAAGTAATCAGGATGTAAATACAAACGTAATGTCTTTACGTAATTTAAATTCAGGACTTTACATTTATACTTTATCAGAAAATAATAAAGTTGTTTTTAAAGATAAAATCCTGAAAAAATAATTTAGGATAAATTCATAAAAAAGGCAGTTCAATTCGAACTGCCTTTTTGTTTTATTGTGGTTTGCCAAGTAAAAATTCAGCACGTTTTATATCGGTTTGATCAGAAATTGACAGAAAATAATCCAATTGCCATTGTTGCGTTTTTTGGGCTTGTTTACTTGTCGTTTCATCCCAGGGCGGATAAACTCTTGTGGCTCTTTTGCCTTCTTTGGCAGCCGTCGAAAATATTCCTTTTTGTAATAAAACAGCTTTCGGAAAAATAAACTGACCTAGAGAGTCGTTTTTTCGAACATTTACAATAACAAAATCAATTTCATCAGAATAATCAAAAGGTTCAATAATTCCTGTTTTATTCCGCTTCCATAAAGTTACAAACTGACCTGATTTTGTAGGCGTAATTTTAGCCGATCTAAACTTAATATGCAGATTATTAATTCTAAAATCGAATGCATCATATTCCTGGCTTTCCATTTCTGGTTGAGGTTCAGTACATTCAAAATTACAATTATCATAGATAAGTTCTTTTGCAATAATCAGATCTTTAGGTATACGTTTTGTTTGAGTCCAATTAATTTTAATTGACATTTTGTTGCTGTTTTTTTTTGAAAATTACAACAAAAAAATTTCTAAAACGAAACATTCAATCCAAAATTCAATCCCCATTGAAACTGATTGAAAGACTGATCATTCAACGGATTTATATAATAATTCATTGCAGGTTCAACAAAAATATTTGTTTTCTTATAAATGCGATATTGCACCGTTGTACTCAATAATGAACCATAAACGTAATCATTTGCGTTTACGTTTTCGCCAATCGAGCTGCCGTTTAATGCCATATTATTCGAAATTAATTTACCTACAAAACCACCCGTATTCAGGCTAATGTTGGTTTTGTATTTGTTAAAGATAGAATATGAAACTTCTAAAGGAACTTCAAGATATTTTAAACTTTGGTCTAAATTTCCAGTTTCAACGTTATTGCTTTTTAAAGCCATTATGGTGTTTTTCGGTACAAATACATAACTGGAATTATTGGTAATTGACTGCGCCGCTACAGCTGTATTTTGATTAAAATAATCACTTGAGGTTAAAAAAGCGTTTGCGGTTCTCATATAGGAAACATCAGCAATACTCTGGCCCAATTCATTGAATTTAATACCAGAACTAATAGCCCATTTTTTGTTTATTTTATATTTTGTTTTTACACCGTAACTGTTACTTTGTTTAGAATCGTTTACGTTGCCTAAAGTTTTTTCGTTTTTATAATTTTCAGAATTAGCGACTCCGGCAAAAACTTCTAAAGCCCATTTTTCATTTTTTGCAACAGCGTTATCTTTTTCTTCCTTTTCTTTTTTAGTTTCAGGAGTTGCTGCTATAATACCTTTTTCTAAATTCTGAAGTTCTGCCAACTGAACAGAATCCTGTTTGCTCAAAACATTCGTATTGAATTTTGAATTGCTTTTTTGATTGTCAGCAAGTGCTTTTTCATTCGTTATAACTTCATTTTTTGGTTCGTTAATAATCTCAGTTGATTTTTGATTATTCCAAACAGAATTTTCAGCGTTTAATGCAATATTGTTATTGTTTTTTGTTTTCTGTTTATCTTTAAAAACAGAAGAAGGAACTTGATTTTCAGAAACAGCTTTAAATTCATTTTCTTTTTCTGAATGGAATGATTTCAAAGCTAAAGCCTGATTCTTATTTGTTTTTTCAGGATTTACGATTTGATTTTTAGAAGCCAAATATAATGCATTTTGATTATTCGGAACAAAAGATTTTTCGGCGACAGCCTGATTTTTAGTTCCTTTTTCAGGATTTATGATTTGATTTTTAGAATCCGGATTGAATGCATTTTGATTATTCGGAACAAAAGATTTTTCGGCGACAGCCTGATTTTTAGTTCCTTTTTCAGGATTTACGATTTGATTTTTAGAAACCGGATTGAATGCATTTTGATTATTCGGAACAAAAGATTTTTCGGCTACAGCCTGATTTGTATTTTCCTTGTTAGGATTTTCAATTTGATTTTTAGAATCCGGATTGAATGTATTTTGATTATTCGGAACAAAATATTTTTCGGCTACGGCCTGATTTTTAGTTCCTTTTTCAGCATTTAATGTCTGATATTTAGAAGGCGAATTAAATGGGTTTCCATTCGGAATAAGAGTTTTTCCGGCCACAGCCTTTGTATTTCTTTTTTCAGAATTTGCGATTTCATTTTTAGAAGCGGTATTCAATCCGTCTTCATTATTTGGGGCAAATGATCTATCGGCTACAGCCTGATTTGGTTTGTTTGCTTCTAAATTTGATTTGTCATTTAAAACGCCTTCCTGAATGCTTTTGTTTTTAGTAACTGTCGTTTTTTGATTTTGATTGATTTGAGAAGATTTTATTGTGCTTTTTGCTTCATTATCAGATGAATTTTCCAGCACAACAGCATTTTCGTTACTATTGATGTTATTTGTAGTATCGTTTTCTGTATTTTTTTCTTCGATACTTCTAGTTTTAGAATTATCAGTTGATGTGTTTTTCTCACCAACAACACTATTATTTTCTACAGAGCCATTATTTTCGAGTTTAATTCCAGATCCGGAATTAAAATATAAGATAGAAGGGAGCATTAATCCTAATAATAAGCATGCCGCAGCAGACCACCAAAGAATAGCTCTTTTTTTCTTTTTAGGTTTGTCAAGTTCTTCTTCAATTTTACCCCATAATTCTGGAGGCGGAACACTTGAAAAGTCTTCCATTGATGAAAAAATATCTTCTATATTTTGCTTCTTCATGCTGTCTTAAAATTTTTTATGCTCAAAATTCTTTTTTGCAAAATGCGCTTGGCCCTATTTAAATTTGATTTTGATGTTCCTTCTGAAATTTTCAGTAATTCGGCAATTTCTTTGTGTTTCATTTTTTCAAAAACATACAAATTAAAAACCGTCCTGTATTGATCTGGTAAATCCCGAATATATTCTAATAATTTTTCCTGTTCTATCGGGGCAACATCTAATTCGGGTTCTTCGACAAAATCAGTGTCAGGATCAAAAACATCCAGAAAAAAACTTTCCTTCTTTTTTTTGTTTAAAGCTTCGATGAGCTTATTTATAAAAATCCGTTTAAGCCAGCCTTCAAAACTTCCCTCAAATTTGTATTGATTTATTTTTTGAAAAACAATAACAAACGCTTCCTGAAAAACATCTTTTGCGTCATCTTCATTTTTCATATATTTCAAACAGATACCATACAAAACGGGAGAGAACAACTGATAAATTTTCAGTTGTGCCTCTCTGTCATTTTGCATACATTGCTTGATATATTTGTCTAAATCGTCTTTCAAAAAATGGTTAAATTTGTTTTGGCAAAATTAGCTTTTTTTAACGCATCAAACTATCTTTTAAAAATAGTACGGGCTGCGTCAGTGTTATTGCTTAAAATGGTTAGATTTTGATTATCAAGCTTTTCGATAACATAAGTTTTGCCTTCAAAAGTAATTAGGTCATGTTCTAAGTTATCAGAGTGGCCAATTCCTTTTGCAATTCCGTAAGGGCTATTTCTAATCTCAATGTCATTTTTATAAGTAATAACCCTTCCGTCAGATGTAAAAACTACTTTTTTGTTAAAACCGCTGGTTTTTGGCGTGGCAGTATACGGATTATTGCTTCCGCCAATCGATTTCTCCCAGATCCATGTGTTTACGATTGAAGCAGCATTTGCTGAATCTTTAGCAGAGAAACTGGAGAAAAGAGAAACTGCAATAAAAAACAATAAAAGCTTTTTCATGATTTGACTATTTTAAACTTGTGATTTTATCCTGAATTGCTTTCTTGAAAGCTTTTACGGCATCAGTTTGGTCAGCAGTATCATTATTGTCAATAAAAATCGTAGTGATAGCTCCTGCCTGACGAATTTGAAAATAAACACCACCCTGATCTGCGTCATCCGGTGAGCCATACGTTTTTGTTTGTCCTTTTAATGCTAAAATTTCAGCAGGAACATTTTTCAAAAACAAATTATATTCACCTCTTTTTGTCGTATTGGTATATTTGTATTGCTCAAAAGTGTAGCTTCCGTCAGCAACATTTAGAAATTTAAGGATATTAAAATCGTTTAGTTGATAGAAATTACGGATACTGCCAATATTTCCAATTATAATATTATCTGAAGATTCATTAGTTCTGTTAAAAATAATTGGTTTTGAAGTTTTAGGAATCAATATAAAATCTGAAGGATATGTAGGGGTTTGTGTTATCGATTCTCCAGCCTGAGGGCTTTTTTCGTAAAAGTTAATTACAATTTCGCAATTGTTCTCTATCATCGAAGTCATTTTTATTTCGTATCCACTTGTTGGTTTCACCCCGGCGAAAATTCCAACAAGGTACGTTTTTGTAAAATCGATATTAGGATCAGTTGCAACAGGGCAACTGTTAGCATGTTTTGTAAAATTGGCATCCATTTTTTCCTGTGAGTTTACTAAAATAGCAAGAGGATTATTAGGTAAAGTTTTTGCACTATAATTACATAAAAGAGGAAATCCGGTAAAAGGTACATCTACACTAGCTCCGCAATCAACATTAAGATCGTCGTTGCCAATCGAACACGCGCTAAATCCAAAAGCTATAAATAAGCCAAGCATTAATTTTTTCATGATATTTTTTTAATAGGTTTATACTCTGTAGATGCTCTTCTTTTGAAATGGTTGCGTAAAACAGATTGTTTTTGAGTGTGTTTTTTCAAAAACAAATTCAATAGTTTGCTTAATTTTGAATTGATATTAATTACTCAAATTTTAAATTTTAAAATTCAGCAGTGCATTTTATTGCGTAATTTTACTTAAAACAAAACTCCGTATGATTGACTTTCTTCCGTTTTTAGTAGGCTTTGTAACTGCATTGTTTTTAGGTTTTTACTTAGGTAAAATGTTGTTTTCGGCTAAATTTCAATCTGAAAAAGTAAGCCTTGAAGAAAGATTAAATGCCAATACCAATCAATTGCAATTGCAAAAAGAGAAGTTTGAAAATGAGAGAAAAAGCTTCGAAAAATTATTGCAGACAAATAATTTTGAAAAAGAAAACATACGAACCGAAAAAGATAGTCTTGCCATTCAGCTTTCTAAAAAAGAAGTAGATTTTGAAAATTTATGGGAGCGCCATAAAGAACAAAAAAACGAAATAACAGAACTACAGGAAAAATTTACCAAAGAATTTGAAAATTTAGCCAATAAAATTCTCGAAGAAAAATCGGCTAAATTCACAGAACAAAATAGCGAAAACATGAAAAATATCTTGCTGCCTTTGCAGGATAAAATTCATGGATTTGAACAAAAAGTAGAACAAACGCACAAAGAAAGTATTGATTATCATGCAGCTTTGCGCCAGCAGATAGTTGGTTTAAGTGAAATGAATGCCCAAATGAGCAAGGAAACCCTAAACTTAACCAAAGCCTTAAAGGGCGACAGTAAAATGCAGGGAAATTGGGGCGAACTGGTTTTAGAGCGTGTTTTAGAAAAATCAGGCTTAGAAAAAGGGCGTGAATACGAAGTACAGCAAAGTTTTACAAACAATGAAGGAAACAGGGTTTTTCCTGATGTGGTCATTAATTTGCCTGACGGAAAGAAAATGATTGTCGATTCTAAAGTTTCTTTGGTGGCGTACGAAAGATGGATTAATGAAGAATCTGAGATTTTAAAAGCTGATTTTCTGAGAGAACATATAATATCGATAAAAAGGCACGTAGAACAACTCGGGAATAAAAATTACCATGATTTATATCAAATTGAAAGCCCGGATTTTGTTTTGCTTTTTATTCCTATAGAACCTGCTTTTGCCATTGCTTTAAACGAAGACTCGACTTTGTACAGTAAAGCTTTTGACCGAAATATTGTCATTGTAACACCAACAACATTATTAGCCACTTTGCGAACAATAGATAGTATGTGGAGCAACCAGAAACAACAGGAAAATGCTTTTGAAATTGCCAGACAAGCGGGAGCGTTATATGATAAATTTGAAGGTTTTGTAGTCGATTTGGTGAAAATTGGAAATAAAATCAAAGACACTAAAAGCGAGTACGATAATGCCATGAATAAATTAGTCGACGGAAAAGGTAATTTAGTTTCAAGCGTCGAAAAATTAAAGAAAATGGGAGCAAAGGCAAAAAAGGCACTTCCGGAAAATATTATAGCAAGAGCTTCAAATTCAGATGAAAATCAATTATTAAACTAAATTTCATCTTCATAAATAACCAATTACAAGAAAATAAAACATGACTGCAGAATTTAAACCCGTTTCCTCATCAAAAATTAGTATTTCAGAATTAATGTTACCGTCGCACACTAATTTTAGTGGCAAGATTCACGGAGGTTATATTTTGCAATTACTGGATCAGATTGCTTTTGCTTCGGCATCAAAGTTTTGTGGTAATTATTGTGTAACCGCTTCTGTTGATACCGTAAACTTTTTAAAACCTATTGAAGTTGGAGAATTAGTAACAATGAAAGCTTCGGTAAATTATGTCGGCAGAAGTTCTATGATTGTTGGAATTCGTGTAGAAGCAGAAAACATTCAGACAGGAGCCGTAAAACATTGCAATTCTTCTTATTTTACAATGGTTGCCAAAGATAAAGAAGGAAAAAGTGTTGCTGTTCCCGGGCTTATTTTATCTAATTTAGATGAAGTTCGACGTTTTAGAAAATGCATCAAACAAATTGAATCTAAAAAAGAAGTTGAAGAACATGCTAAAATTACGAATGTAAATTCGATTGAGGATTTGGCAAGTTTGGATAAATATAATGTACTTTTAGAAATCAGTTAAGCTATTTATTAATTTAAAAAGAAACAAAATGATCAAGTTTGGATATACTATTTTATATGTAGAAGATGTGGAAAAATCAATTGAGTTTTATGAAAATGTCTTTGGTTTTACCAGAAAATTTATAGCTCCCGGAAATGATTATGGCGAATTAATTACCGGCGAAACAACACTTTCGTTTGCGTCTAAAAAACTGGCAGCAGAAAATATTCCAGATGGTTTTATCGAAAGCACATTAGAAGATAAACCTTTTGCAATTGAAATTGGTTTTATTACTGATGAGGTTGGAGAACTGGTACAAAAAGCAACATCGTTTGGAGCAATTTTAGTAAAAGAACCAACAAAGAAACCTTGGGGACAAGTTGTTGCATATGTGCGTGATCTAGATGGTTTTTTAATTGAGATTTGTACAGAGGTTGAAGGGTAAATATTTGGTAGAAATATGTAGTCCCTACGGGACACTTTGTTATATTATCTTGTTAAATATATTTCTACCAATATATAATTCCTAACGGAATATCTCGTAGAGATTATATATTGGTAGAAAACCAATTGTAAATCGCAGTTTGTCCCGTAGGGACTATATTTTATTTCCAAACCCATTTTACATTTCACAAAGCACATCTCACAACAAAAACATTCACAAAAAATTAGCATAAAATCAGCAACGAATAGTCGGAAAATATCGTAACTTTAAGAGAGGAGATTAGGTTATTACATTTTCACGGAGTATTGCCATTCGATTTTTCAACCTAATCAGATCTTAAATCGACTGACATAATTGTTTAATTGCTGACGATTATGAAAACAACTACATTATTAATTTTACTTTTTACCGTATTTTCTGTACTTGCCCAGGATAAATTTAAAACCAATTCGGCAGTAATAAATTTTGAGGCTTCTGTTCCTTTTTTTGAAGAAGTAAAAGCGGTAAACAGATCGGTTTTGATTGTTTTAGAGCCTAAAACGAGTAAATTTATTTGTACGGTTATCATCAAAGATTTTCATTTTAAATTAGACTTAATGCAAGAACATTTTAATGAAAATTATCTCGAAAGCCACCGTTATCCAAAAGCCGTATTTAAAGGTAAAATCGTAAAATTTGATATGGAGGATATCAATGAAATTGAAAAAGAATATCTCATCAAAGGAAAACTAGCCATTCACGGAAAATCTAAAGAAGTAGAAGTAAAGGCTTTTATCAAAAAAGTAAAAGACGGAATACAAATTGTTTCTGATTTCCCAATTTCAGTTTCTGATTTTAATATTCAGATACCTCAAAAAATAGGTTCAAAAATTGCCATGACGGCAAATACTGATTTAATTGGAGTCATTCGAAATGAAGAAGAAATCCTTTTAACCTATAAATAAAGTTTAAGATAAACTATTAGAAAGCGCAATTTCGATATCAGTAAATTGAAATTCATAACCTGCTTTTTGTATTTTTTCAGAAGAAACCCTTTTTCCTTCTAAAACAGCAACACTCATTTCTCCCAAGATGAGTTTAATTACAAAAGCAGGTATTTTTGGAAGCCAAATTTTGTATCCGTATAAATGAGCCAGAATTCCGGATAATTTTGCATTTGTAGTATTGTCTGTAATTGTAGCATTGTACGGTCCGTTCATTTCAGCATCAATTAATGCCTTTGCATAAATCTGGCATAAATCTTCTACATGAATCCACGGTATATACTGTTTTCCTGAACCTATCACGGAACCAAAACCTGCTTTAAAACTGGGTGTTATTTTTTTTAGAAAACCTTCATCTCTGCCAAGAACGATTCCGGTTCTGATTTTTACAGTTCTAATTCCCAGAGCATTAATGGTGTCGACAGTACTTTCCCATTTTTGGCAGGTTATACCAAGAAAATCGTTTGCAGGAGCGGAGTCTTCTAAACAAATTTCCTCACTTGTATCTGCCCCATAGATACCAGCTGCAGAAGCCGATACAAATGCATCTAAAATTTTGTTGTTATTTTTTAAAACAGAATATATAAGTTCAATAGGTTTTGTACGACTTTCTAAAATTGCTTTTTTACGTTTTTCAGTCCAGCGTTTTTCTACAATTCCTTCGCCAGCCAAATGAATAATGTAATCTGCCTTCAAAACAGCTTCTTCTTCAATAAAATTACTTTTTAAATCCCATTTATAATACGTAATCAAAGGAGTGTTTTTTCGATCAGACCGACTCAGAACAGATACTGAAAAACCGCCGGCAATTAAAACTTCGGTTAAGTATTTACCAATAAATCCTGCACCTCCGGTAAGTAGAACATTTTTAGCCATGATAGTTTATAATATATTTAACAGTGTGATTTGTTTAGAGATAAGTAAAGATAATTAAACATTGCTTACCTTTAAGGTGAATTCTAAATTTAAATAAAATGACAACCCAAAACAAGATAATCAGCAAGGAAGAAATCGTTTCTTTATATATGAATGAAGTTCTGGAAAAAGGACAAAAGCCAAAATCTGTGTATCATTTTGCCAAAGAAAATGATTTTGAAGAAGCTGAATTTTATTCTTTTTTTGGAACTCTCGAAGGTTTAGAAAAAGAAATATTCAAACTGTTTTTTACTAATACAGTTGACTTGTTGCACAAAAATACAGAATATCTGGAATACGATATGAAGAACAAAATGTTGAGTTTTTACTTTACTTTCTTCGAAATTTTAACCGCCAACAGAAGTTATGTTTTGCAATCGCTAAAACTGGATAGAAATCCGCTTCGAAATTTAGTTCAGCTTACTTCGCTTCGTGAAAGTTTTAAAGAATATGTGTCAGAAATCCTGACAGACGATTACAGATTACAGCAGGAAAAACTTCAAAATTTTCAGGAAAAAGCACTTAAAGAATCGGCTTGGTTGCAATTAATGCTGACTATAAAATTCTGGATGAGCGATGAATCTGCAGCCTTTGAAAAAACAGATATTTTTATAGAAAAATCAGTTAACGCATCATTTGAACTAATGAATGTTGCACCAATAAACCATCTTATAGATTTAGGAAAATTTCTCTTTAAAGAAAAAATATACAGCAAACAATGAAAACGATAGATTATATACCAACCTCAAAAATAGAAAGAGCCAGCAAATTGGTACAAACAGGTGCAAAAGTAGGTGTAAACTACATAAAGCATTATGCCGAAAAAATGGTAAATTCTGAATTGACGCGCGATAAGCTAAACGAAAATAATGCCGAGGATATTTACGACGGACTAAAAAGCTTAAAAGGAAGCGCCTTAAAAGTGGCCCAAATGTTAAGCATGGACAAGAATTTTTTACCGCAGGCTTATGTGGAGAAATTTTCGTTGTCCCAGTTTTCTGTTCCGCCACTTTCTGCTCCGTTGGTTTTAAAAACATTTAAAAGCAATTTAGGCAAAACACCTTATGAAATCTTTGATGAGTTTAATGCTAATTCTGTCAATGCGGCAAGTATTGGTCAGGTGCATTTGGCAAAGAAAGACGGTAAAAAACTAGCCGTTAAAATTCAGTATCCGGGTGTTGCCAATAGTATTTCGTCAGATTTGGCTTTGGTGAAACCCATTGCGGTTAGAATGTTTAACCTTCAGGGAAAAGACTCTGATAAATATTTTAAAGAAGTAGAAGATAAACTAATCGAAGAAACCAATTATTTATTAGAACTAAAACAAAGCCAGGAAGTTGTAGAAGCCTGCAGTAAAATCGAAAATATACTTTTTCCAAATTATTATCCTGAATTTTCGTCAGAGAAAATTATCACAATGGATTGGATGACGGGAATTCATCTTTCTGAATTTACAGCAAAAAATACCGATAAAGCTGTTGGCGACAAAATAGGGCAGGCGCTTTGGGATTTTTATATGTACCAAATTCATGTTCTTAGAAAAGTTCACGCTGATCCGCATCCGGGAAATTTTTTAGTCGACGATCAAAACAAATTAATTGCGTTGGATTTTGGATGTATGAAACAAATTCCGGAAGAGTTTTATGTTCCGTATTTTGAGTTAATCAATAAAAATGTAATTACAGACAAGGAACGTTTTAATCAAAAGTTATTCGAATTAGAAATCCTTCGTCCGGACGACTCGCCTTCAGAAATTGAATATTTTACTGAAATGTTTCATGATTTATTATCACTTTTCACGAAACCTTTTCAAAACGAAACCTTCGATTTTGCCGATGAAACTTTTTTCGAAAGCATTGCCAAATTAGGAGAGCGTTTCTCTAACGACACAAATCTCAAAAAAATGAACGGAAACCGTGGTTCAAAACACTTTATTTATATGAACAGAACTTTCTTCGGTTTATATAATTTAATGTTTGATTTGAAAGCAAAGATTGTTGTTGATAATTTTAAAAAATACTAAAATTGTTTCTTTTGTTTCAGGTTTCATGTTTCAAGTTTGTTGGAATGTGAATTCTGGAATTTAACCATAAAAAATCCAATTCGTGTTTTCGAATTGGATTTTTTTATGCTGAAACCTGAAACCTGAAACCTGAAACCTGAAACCTGAAACCTGAAACCTGAAACCTGAAACCTGAAACCTGAAACCTGAAACCTGAAACAAAATTAACTATTTCAAAATTCCCTCCTTATAAGTAGCAATCGCGCGATCTCTTGCAAACGCATGATCGACCATAGGTTTATTGTAACTCAAATCAAATTCAGGAATCCATTTACGGATGTATATTGCTTTTTCGTCAAATTTCTTTTGTTGAATTTCAGGATTAAAAACCCTGAAGTATGGCGCTGCATCACAACCCGTTCCGGCGGCCCATTGCCAGTTTCCTACGTTTGAGGCTAATTCAAAATCCAGTAATTTTTCGGCAAAATAAGCTTCTCCCCATTGCCAGTTAATTAGTAAATGTTTGCATAAAAAACTTGCCACAACCATGCGAACGCGGTTGTGCATATAACCGGTTTCGTTTAACTGGCGCATTCCGGCATCGACCATCGGATAACCTGTAGTTCCGGAACACCAGCGTTTAAAATCGTCTTCGTTATTGCGCCATTGAATTCCGTCGTAAGCCGATTTAAAATTATGATTAACAACTTTCGGAAAGCTAAAAAGTATCTGAATAAAAAACTCTCTCCAAATTAATTCACTCAAAAAAGTTTGATTTTTTTTGTTCGCCCAATTTACTAATTTCCGAACACTTACGGTTCCAAAACGTAAATGTGGAGAAAGATAGGAAGTTCCGTCTATAGCCGGAAAATCTCGTATTTCTTTATAATTTGCAATTTGACTTAAATTGTGAGGAAGCACTTTTATGGAACTTCTTTCAAAACCAATTTCAGATAATTCAGGAAACGAATAGCTGTTTTTGGCAAAGTTGTTTAATAATGGTTTTGTATCATATTCCTGAACTTGTCCGGAAAGGTTATATTTTTCAAGCCATTTGTTTTTATAGGGAGTATAAACCGTGTACGGAAGTCCGTCAGCTTTTGTGATTTCTTTTTCTTCAAAAATAACATGATCTTTAAATGAAAAAGCTTCAGTATTATTTTCTTTTAATAATGAAGAAATTGCCAAATCCCGTTTGATGGCATAAGGTTCGTAATCTTTATTAAAGAAGATTTGTTGAATATCAAATTCTTCAAGAAGCGATTTCCAGACTTCGAATGTTTTTCCTTTTTTAATTAAAATAGAAGAATCAAAAGTATTAAGTTCAGTATTTATTTTTTGAAGCGAATCATAAATAAAACTTACACGTGCATCATTTTTAGGAAGATTATCCAGAATATCTTCATCAAAAATAAATAAAGGAATTACAGGAAAATCAGATTGTAACGCATTAAATAATCCGATATTATCATCTAAACGCAAATCGCGTCTCAACCAGAAAAAAGTAACTTTTTGTTTTGTCATTATATTAATTTCTTTTTTTTGCCACAGATTATGGGATTTATAGAGGATTATTTTTCACGCAGATTTTGCAGATTTAAGCAGATTTATTTTTGATTTTAATTAAAAGAAATCTGCTTAAATCTGCAAAATCTGCGTGAAAAAAGATCTGTGGCAAAAAATTATTTTGAATTGAACAATTCTTCAATTTTATTGCGACGATAATCAAAAATAGTTTTGAGTTTGTTTTCTACAACCAATTTATTCATGATCCTGCCTAAAAAGCCAAAAGGCAAAGCATAATGAACCACATCCGTCATTTTGGTACCGTTTTCAGTTGGTTCAAAAAAATGTTTGTGATGCCATAAAGCGTATGGGCCGAAACGTTGTTCGTCTACAAAATATTCATTTTCCTGCGAAACTGTAATAATGGTCATCCAATTGATTTTAAAGCCTAAAAGAGGTTTTAAAGTATAAGTGATAATTTGTCCCGGATACATTCGTTTGCCATCAAAATCCTGAATTTCGAAACTCATATTGTCGAGTGTTATTGTTTGAAGATTTTTTGGACTTGAAAAGAAATCCCAACATTCCTCGATACTGGCATTTATATGTTGTACGGCTTCTAATTTATATAATTTCATAAATCAATTACATTTTATAATATTTAAAAGGAACGAACAACATTCCAAAACATTCTCCATGTTCTTTGCCTAAATGTTTGTGGTGTATTTTATGTGCTTTTCGTAAACCGATGAGGTATTTGTTTTTGGTGTTTTTAAACCATTTAAAACGCTGATGAATCAATACATCGTGAATTAAAAAATAACACATTCCGTATGATGTAACGCCACAAGCGATAAAAAACAAATAATTAAATCCGCCCAGAACTCCAAAATAAAATAGAGTTATACTTGGAATAGCAAAAATGACGAAAAAGATATCATTGCGTTCAAATGTATGTTCGTATTTAGGTTGATGATGATCAGCATGAAAATACCACATAAGTCCGTGCATAATATACTTGTGCGTAAGCCATGTTACACATTCCATAAAGAGAAAAACGCCTAAAAAGATTAGAAAAGAAATCATTTTGTATGTTTTGAAAGATTAAAGTTATGATCTAAATATTGCGTAAAAAAGTAAATGTGCTACACTAACTTCAGCTTGTAAGTTACAAAAGATTGCGCTAAAAGCCCGGCTTTAGTATAATTTGAAACTCTGATTCTTGAATTTCCAATTTCCTGATACGGCGTGTCTTTTAGTTTTTTTAGCAATTTTCTATAATAAATAAAAGCCGTATAAACGCCAAATTTTGCTTCCATTGGCAATTTTACAATTCCCTGATAAGCAATTCTGAAATCTTCTTCGATTTCGTTTATAATGCTTGTTTTTGCTTTTTCATCAAAAGAATTCAAATCAATTCCGGGAAAATAATTTCGGTTTAAAACTAAATTATCATCTTTTAAATCTCTCAGGAAATTTACTTTCTGAAAAGCTGAGCCCAATCGCATGGCTTCTGTTTTAAGCTGTTCGTATTTTTGGTCGTTTCCTTTCACAAAAACTTTTAAACACATTAAACCAACAACATCTGCAGAACCATAAATATAATCTTCGTATTCGGTTTGTGTATTGTATGTCGATTTTACGAGGTCTAGTTTCATGCTTTTTAAAAATGCCTGAACCAAATCATCGGTAATATTATATTCTTTTACGGTATGCTGAAATGAATTTAAAATTGGATTTAAACTTATTCCGGCTTCCATAGCTTTGTAATGTTCTTTTTCGAAATCGTTGATTAGATTTTCTTTGTCATAATCATGAAAAGAATCGACAATTTCATCGGCAAAACGAACGAATCCGTAAATGCTGTAAATGGCATCTCTAATGCTTGGCGATAACATTTTAACCGCAAGCGAAAACGAAGTACTGTAGTTTTTGGTGACCAACTTGCTACATTTAAAAGAAACTGTGTCAAATAATGTTTTCATCTTTTTACGATCTAATAGATTTTTGAATTAACTCAGCAACTAATTTCCCTGAAATTAAGGCAGGCGGAACGCCAGGGCCAGGAACAGTTAATTGTCCTGTAAAATATAGATTTTTGACTTTTTTGCTTTTTAATTTTGGTCGTAAAAAAGCAGTTTGCAATAACGTATTTGCCATTCCGTAAGCATTTCCTTTGTATGCGTTGTAATCTGTTACAAAGTCATTTTTACAAAAAGATCTCTTAAATATAATGTTATTTTTGATCTCTTGTTGTGTAAGTGTCTCAAAACGAGTGATTATCTTTTCAAAATACGTTTCTCGGAGTTCTTCGGTATCTTTGATTCCGGGTGCAAGTGGAATCAGGAAAAATCCACTTTCCATTCCGTTAGGAGCTGCAGTTTCATCTGTTTTAGAAGGGAAATTAGCGTAAAACAAAGGGGCTTCAGGCCATTTTGGATTATCATAAATATCTGCAGCATGCTGGTTAAAATCGACATCAAAAAATAAGGCGTGATGCGTTATATTTTCTATTTTTTTATTAAAACCAACAAAAAATAATAGGGAAGAAGGTGCAAAAACACGATTGGCCCAATATTTTTCAGAATATACACGATGTTCTTCGTCAAGCAAAGTTTCGGAATGATGATAATCGGCACCACTTAAAATGATGTCGGCTTTTATCGATTTTCCATTAATTATAATTCCGGTTGCCGTTTTGTTTTCGACTATGATTTTTTCGATTGCTGCATTGGTTTCAATAGTAACTCCCAATTCAAGAGCTAATTTTTCGATTCCGCGAACGACATCAAACATTCCGGTTTTCGGGTGCCAGGTTCCTAAGCCGAAATCGGCATAATTCATAAAATTATAAAAAGACGGAGTTTTAGACGGTTTTGCGCCTAAGAATAAAACAGGAAATTCAAGAATTTGAATCAGTCTTTCGTTTTTAAATTTTTTTCGGATGTCATTGCTAACAGTGCTAAAAAACTGATTTAATTTTAAAGCCGTTTCGGGCGTAATTAATTCGAGTGGAGAAACTCCGGGACGATATACCAAATCTTTAATAGCGATGTCATAATTGCTTTTTGCTTGATTGATAAAATATTGTAATTTTTCACCGCTGCCTGCTTCAATCTTTTCAAAAGTGACTTTTATTTCTTCCAGATTGTCATAAATGTTGATAAAATCATCAATGCCAAAATAAACACTATAAGCAGGATTTAGTTTTATAAGCTCGTAATAATCGGCTATTTTTTTGTTGAAGTCATTAAAAAAACGTTCAAAAACATCGGGCATCCAATACCAACTTGGTCCCATATCAAAGGTAAAGCCGTCTTTTTTAAATTGTCGGGCTCTTCCGCCTATAGCATCATTTTTTTCGTAAATAGTTACGCTGTTTCCTTGTTGAGCCAGGTAACATGAAGCGGCCAATGCAGAGAAGCCTGATCCTATTATTGCGATAGTTTTTTTCATTTGTTTAACAAATGTACAAAAACTTTAAACAAAATATTTATATTGTTTCAATTGTTTCGTCCATAGAATCGAAAATTCTTATTCGATCTGGTAAATTTTTGGTGTCTATGTGCTGTGCCATTTTGCCCATAAGCCATATTTCGTTGTTTTTTTGAAGCAATTTTTGCCCCATTGTTTTGACATACTGATTGATAACGTGACGATCAGGCTGAATGGTCATAAAAGAAACAAACGTAATATTCTCGAAATGTTTGGTAAGGTCCTGCAAATTTTCGATTGGCATGCTTTCTCCTAAATAAATAGTTTTGTATCCTTTCGATAAAATTTCATATTGAAGATAGAGCAATCCGATTTGGTGAATTTCATTTAAGGGCAATGAAAGAACAAAAATTTTGTCGGTTCTGGTTGGTTTTAATATTTGAAGGCTTTCGGTATAAATTAAAATCTTCTGCTTGATTAAATGACTCATAAAATGTTCATTTGCAGGAGTTATGGTTTCAGACTGCCATAATAAGCCCAATTCTTTTAATAGAGGAAGAAAATGATCTTTAAAAACTTCTTTAAATGTTTTTTCTGAAATAAGCCAGTCAAAAGTATTGAAGAAAATTTCCTGGTCAAAATTCATCATTGCCATTTTAAAAGATGTAATGGCGTAGTTTTGAGCGTTTTTCTTCGAGATGATCTCACGAACCAGTTGCGGGATTTTCTCTTCCGGGAAAGTTGATATTTTCGATATTTTATAACCGTACTCGTGCAGTAAAGTTATGTTGAGGAGTTTTTGTAAGCTGTGTAAATTATAAAGTCGAATATTCGTATCCGTTCGCATTGGTTCAAGGATATTATATCTTTTTTCCCAGATTCGAATCGTATGTGCTTTTATTCCTGACAGGTTTTCGAGGTCCTTAATGCTGAAAACTGTTTTAATGTTGTTAATCATTTTTGGTTATTTGGATGAACAAAAATAAAACAAAATATGAAAAATTAACTTTAAAACATGATTTAAATGATAGTTTAAGAGAAGTTTGTAGTACGAAACTGATTTAATTTGTCTAAATACAAAATCGTTTTAGTACCATCCTCACTTCTGTTGTACATTGTTTCGAATTTTGCGCCATAAATAATTTCATTAAATGTATAAGATGTTCTTGCAGCAACTGTATTGCTAAACATATCATCGAATGTGGTAACGAAAACTAAAATTTCGATATGGTTCTTTTTAAAATCATCTTCGGTGAGATTATAGAAAGGACTTTTTTCAGTTATCGGATGCACTAACGTCCAGCTTAATGTAAGGGCATTTATAGCTTCTAATTCTAAATCTAAACTGTAGAATTTGTTTGTTGTTACACCATCTTCTTCAACGCTCATTCCTAAAGTCATTTTGGCTTTGGCATCGGTTAAATTCGTGTTTTTAAAAGGTACAAGTCGAACCATTAATGCTTTTTTATCTTTATAAGGAGATATTAGTGCATTGTATGAGAATTTAATATAGGCTGTTGGCTTGCTAAATCTCCCAAAAAATAATCCTGTTGCAATGGCAAAACTCAGCAAACCAATTAAAGCTTCGGCAGAAGATAAGGCACTGGCTAAAAATCCGGTTGGACTAATATGTCCGTAACCAACAGTGGTAAAAGTTTGCGCGCTAAAAAAGTAAGCCTGGCCAAATTGCGTCAAAATACTTTGAGATTGTTCGATCCCATCAAGATGTTCAATCCCGATTGCGTAATATAGAATGGCAAAAATGAAATTGATTATAATGTAAAATGAAAATAAAATCAGCATGAATTTCCAGTTTGGCATATCGATCATAATATGATACCAGCTAATGCGCCTTAGCAAATTCATTCCTCTTTTTTCAATATTGGCAGTTCCGTTTTTGTTTACAAATCTCCCTCCGTAACTGTTGGCATTGGTTCCAAAGCCTGAGTTGTCTTCGGTTTTTGCGTTATCATTTAAGTTTTTAAGAAGTGCCATTGAAATATGTTTTACTGCGCAAATGTAACAATATCTTTAATACAGAATTTAACTGAAAAAGCAATCTGTAAAATGTAGATTTTGCAGATTGCTTTGTAGTAATGTTGAGATTGTTTTATTTGCAAAAAGTAGCTTTGTTTTTTATAGCGCTTTGGCTTCCTAATTCTATAGCTTTAGTAAAGTCTTTACAGGATTTCTTTTTTTCTCCCATTTTGTTGTAGCAAAGTCCTCTCAGGTTTAAAGCCACATAATCTTTAGGGTTCATCATGAGGCAGTAAGAGCAATCTTCGATTGTAGCATCGTAATTCATTAATTTGTAGTTTACATTAGCTCTTCCTGCAAATGCATCAGAATTCATGGTATCTAATTCGATTGCTTTTGTAAAATCGGCAAGAGCTCCTTGTAAGTCGTTGAGTTTGTATTTTGCAACGCCTCTGTTTTGGTAAGCTTCTACAAAACTGGCATTCATTTTAATGGCTTTTGTATAATCAGCAATGGCGCCTTTTGTGTTTCCGGCTTCGGCTTTTTTCATGGCTTTGTCAAAATAAGCAGTTGCAGATTGTGCCCATGTCGAGCAAGTAATCATAATAAATGATACAAGTAGTAGGTGTTTCATAAACTAATTGGGGATTAGGTTAATTGTTTTTTTCTGCAACGAATTTAATAAAGTTTTGTTTGTGACGGAAGTTCTTTTGTTAAAAAAAGTAATAATTAGTAAAAAAAAACTATTATGAAAAAGTTCTCTTTATCTCAGATGTTCTGATAAATAAATTGAAAGGAGATTTTTTATTTATTGTGTTTTTAGTGTGGATATAACTGAAGAGTACAGGTTTTAATAGATTTGAAGGAGATTAAAACAACACCAAGTAATAATTTATTGCCTAATATTGTTTTTTTTGGAAATAATTGATAAATTTGTTGAGTATATACCTCAATAATATATTTTTTAATGTATAAATGCCAAAAATACTGCTAATATAATTATAAATTATCATTAGCAATATAACCTGCACAGGCAATTATCATATTTACACGCAATTATCGCCGGAAAATTTCTTTCAAACATTCACAAAAGCAAATCTTACTCTTTTTGATTATTGGTCAATACAGAGTTATTTTTATTTAAGAAAATTTAGAAATTATTTGCCGAAATGCTTTAGGAGAAAATGATACTAAGACTCAATTCAATAATTCTGTTTTTTTGTGAGACAAAGGATGTCTGTCAGCAGAATATGAATTTTGAAAAGCATCAAATTGAACTTGAAGTTCCGGTAAGAAAAACAGAAAAATTATAAAGAACAACTGTATTTACTAAGGAAATCAAGAAAAAAAATTGGAACACTCTTTTATTAATCATATGACCAATTTATGATTAAACGAAATTATGCAAAAAGTCTTGTTAGTTTTAAAACAAGAATTCTCTCAAAATAATAACAGTCATTATTATTCAATTCATTAATAAAATTCTAATAGAAACGTCAACAACTTAAAAGTTAATATTGCCTCAATTCACTATGGTTTTAATATAAATAATATTGATCTGGAAAGTCAATAAATATTTTGTCTAACTAAATATTATAATCAAATGAAGGTAAAAAAAACAAATCTAAGAAGTCCTAAAATCTCCCAATGGATGTTACTATGGACTATGTGTTGCTTCACAATAATGAACTATGCACAGATAAATTCAGGTGTACAATATAAAAAAAACAATCATAACAAACAGGTTATTGGTTATTTTACCAACTGGGACGCCTGGAAGGGTATTTCGGGAATTGTTCCAAAGTCTGGGTATAATCAATTAAATATTGATTATTCTCAGTACACCATTCTTAACTGGTCGTTTCTTGGCGTGGCCAAAGATGGTTCGCTACACAGCGGCGACTTACGAAACAAACAGATATATCAGGCAGCGGCCGTACAAGAACCCGGTCCGATGTTTTGGGATGATATTTATTCCAGCTACGACTTATGGTTACTTTATGGCGATCTTGACATCATTCATTATTTACCGGAAGACTTAGATAAACAAACATCTAGTCCACAGTACTATGTTTGGCAGAAATACGGCTACAAAGGAAAAGGAAGCGGATGGACCAATACACAAACCGGAGCTTCAGGTAATTATCCTGTATCTGTTCCAAAACAAAATTCTAGTGCAAAAGGAGTTCTCGAACTGGCCCATGCAAATGGATGTAAAATGATGGTATCGATCGGGGGATGGAGCATGAGTAAGCATTTTCCAACAGTAGCAGCAGATGCTACTAAACGTGCAAGGTTGGCAGCAGATTGTAAAAAATTGATCGCGATGGGATTTGATGGTATTGACATTGACTGGGAATTTCCCGGAGCTGAAGGAATGAATTTCACCGGAACACCGCCAGATTACAAAAATTTTACACTGTTAATGCAGGATATTCGAAATGCTATCGGTCCTGGTAAACTGCTTACAGCAGCTTTCGCTCAGACATCACAACGATTATCAGGTTTTGAATGGGCAAAATTAGATCAAACTATGGACTATTTCAACATCATGTCGTATGACTACGGCGGAGGTTGGAGCGATGTTGCCAACCACAATTCTCCTTTGTACGATTATCCCGAATCTGAAAGTGGAAGCGGTTATTCGTGGGATGGAATCTACAAAGCATTGAAAAGCTTTGGAGTCAATATGTCTAAAGTATGTATGGGAACCGGATTCTACGGTAGAGGCGTCGTGACTCAGGGAAATGCGGCATTAGGAGCTAAAACGGTAAAACAAAATGTGAACGTACAACCTGATGGGCCTGTAACCACAGCGTCTGACTTTACCAATTGGCCTACTGACACTTGGGACGGAACCCCAAACTACAGCGCGGTAATAAAAAAAATACAGGAAGAAGCATGGACAAAGCAATGGGATGATAATGCAAAAGTTCCTTATGCCACTAAAGGTAAATATTTCCTGTCGTATGATGATGAACGCTCTGTAGAATTAAAAGCAGCATACATCAACGAACACAAACTGGCAGGTACCATTATCTGGCAGATATGGGGAGACATGACAAATATAACAAGTCCGACAAGTCAGGTAGCCGGAGGTAAGTTTGCTTCAAGTCCCCAAACCAAATCCGCATTGGTCAACAAACTGAATGAAGTATTTGCAAAAGGTACGACTACCAGCGGAGGAGTCAATCCTCCATCCCTGCCAGCCAATCAATCCCCAATCATCGTATTTACCAGTCCTGATGCAGGAATTACGCTAAAAACCACTAGCGTAACGGCAACAGCCAATGTTTCTGATCCTGATGGAACGGTTTCTAAAGTTGAATTTTATTTGAACGGTTCTTTGAAAAAAACCGTGACAAGTGCACCTTATACCTCGTCATTAAGCACATTGGTTGCCGGGAAAAATGAAATTTTGTTGAAAGCCTTTGATAATGGTGGAGCCACAACAACAGCGAAATTGGAAATAGATTACAGCAGCACTGTGGTTGAAGATCCCAATCCGGGTGGTGGCGGTACAACAGGCGGTAGCGGTTCAGTTACCCCTCCGGGAAGCAATGATCTTACTTACATATTGACTAAAGAACTATACGAAGAAATGTTCCCATATAGAAATGGAACCGCTCAACAAGGAGCCAACTGGGTAAGAACCAGTGATTTTTTTAGCTACGACAAGTTGAAAGATGCTATAAGTAAAATGAGTAATATTCAAGTAAAGATGGAAAGAAGATGTGCTACCGGAGCGTACCGTGTAACCCGAATTGATAAGGTGAATCACGTAGAAAAAATTATCAGAGAAGACGCAGACTTCAAGAATAGTAATGCTGCTATTTTGACAGAATATGTTGATTATGGTGATTTCTGTAACTCCGGATCTTCGGATGTTCGTAAACGTGAATTAATGGCATTTCTTGCCAATATTGCACATGAAACAACTGGAGGATGGCCAACAGCTCCGGGTGGAAAATTTGCATGGGGACTGTATTTTAAAGAAGAAGTGGGCTACACCAGCAGCAGTACAGGCGGTTATGTCGATTCTGGCAATACTCTTTATCCACCAACAGCCGGTAAATCATACCATGGCAGAGGTCCGATACAGTTGAGTTGGAACTATAACTACGGACAGATGAGTGAATTTTTGTATGGAGATAAAACAATCCTGTTGAAGAATCCTGAAAAAGTAGCAGAAGATGGCTCATTGTCATTTCAAACTGCAATCTGGTTCTGGATGACACCTCAACAACCTAAACCTTCCTGCCATGATATAATGATCGGTAAATGGGTACCTACAAGTGCAGATAAAAGCAAGGGTTTGATACCAGGATTCGGAGCAACCATCAATGTCATCAACGGAGGTATTGAGTGCGGAAGCGGTGCTCAACTGGAACAGGTAACCGATCGAATCGGACACTACGATAAGTTCACTCAGATCGTTAAAGTAAGCAAGGCACTAGATGGCACTAACAGCACCACTGGATTGAATTGTTCGAATATGAAGGATTTTCAACTCGATTATAATGAATGTAAAGGATTGCCTGGAGGCGGATCAGAGCCCGCGGCACCCGGAAGTTCAGAACATTGTGGATTATTGGAGTGGAGCGCAACCAAAGTGTATAACGGAGGCGATAAAATATTCTACGATGGAAATACTTATGAAGCAGCCTATTGGACACAAGGCAACCAACCAAGCACAAATAATGGTAATTCCGGACAGCCATGGAAAAACAAAACTATTTGTAGTGGTAGCGGAACATCCGGAGGTGGAGTTGTAGTACCGCCTGCCCAAACAACAAATATAAATCCAATAGTTGGAATCACTAGTCCGTCTAACGGTTCTGCCCTCTCTGCATTGCCGCTAACTGTTACAGCAACAGCAAGTGATGCCGACGGAACAATATCCAAAGTTGAAATTTACCTTAACGGTTCTCTGATCAACACAGCCACATCAGCCCCATACTCAGCATATTTGACTGCGCTGACTGCCGGGTCTAACACGATCATGGCGAAAGCCTTCGATAACTCCGGAGGCAATGCATCTGCGACTGTTAGCGTTACCTATACAACTGCTACATCCGGTGGGAATACTGGTGCAGGAGGAGAATGTCAAGGTGTGGATTCTTGGTCTTCAGCAAAGGTTTACAATACAGGAGATAAGGCTAGAGATGGTGATATAATCTATAAAGCTAATTACTGGACACAAAACAATAAACCAAGCGAAAATCAAGGAAGTGGCAAGCCATGGACTGTGGTTTCTAAGTGTGATGGCACAATAGATGCTTCCGCTTATGGTGAAACAAAAGCGTGTGCAGGTAAACAAATTCTGGTATGGAAAACTGGTACAGCATACGACAAAGCCGGTACCGAAGTGTTCTATAACGGAAATGTTTACAAATCCAAATACTGGACACAAGGAAATACACCTGGAAGTTCTGATCCGTGGACATTGGTTGGTCCTTGTAATTGAAAAAGCTAAAAAAAACTCTAAACTAAAGAATGAGACTATCTGTAAATAAACTACAATCTTCTTTTTAGATAGTCTCATTTTTTAAATTTTAAATTTATGAACCTATAAATACCTATGAAGTCATGGCAAATAGTAAGATATCAATTTTATTACTGAACTCAATTTTATTCTCCCTCACATCATGTTCGACAATTTTACAATCGAATACAACTGTGGATATGAATTTTATCAATATGTCATTGGAAGAAGTCAACAAATTAAAATCACAATATGGAACACTTGACCCGTATGATTCAAAATCTATTTTAGTCAACAACGTATCTCAACGGGTATATCCGATATTGATGAATTTTTTAAGAGAAAAGAATCGGGACAATTTACTGCCAAGGTATGAAATAAGTATTATAAAAAATCCTTCAGCAGACTGTTATGGTTTAGGAGGAGGAATTGTTGTTATACATTCCGGGCTACTCGATTATTTACAATCAGAAGATGAAATAGCAATCATGATCGCTCACGAACTAGCACATGAAATACAACAACACAGTTATAAAAAGCTTAATTCCTCTTTTATGACTCAAATTGGGGCATCGCTTATTTCAGGCACAATTTCAGACGAAGATAGATTCAAACAACTCTATTTATCGGCATTTGGAATCACCTCTTCAGCATTTGGAGGTATGAAATTTGATAAAAAGGACGATTTGGAAGCCGACAAGCTGGCAATGATTATTGTTTCAAAAGCCAAGTATAATCCAATGGCTTTAATGGCTATTGTGAATAAACTGGAACAATTACAAGGCACCGGACAAAAAATAACTTTTCTTCAAGTACACCCATATACCAGGCAAAAACATGAAGAGATCCAAAAAGGTCTTGAAAAATACTATAATCAATATTATTTGCCTGCAATCGGGCAACACTGATGTATTAAATCGTCATAATCTTTACAGAAGACAAAATGAAATATATATGCCTGATATATAAGTTTATATTAATATTACTTTTGCCGGTAATTGCTTGTGCTCAACCCAACCAATTTAAGTTTATACCGGTAATAAAATATGATAAAACACAAGGTTTATATTTGCGTGCAATCTCATCTTATTACAATGAAGACTCAACTTCAATGAAAAAAAAAACATTTATCTTTTAACCGGTTCAGTTCTATATACAACAAAAGGAAACTGGGGAATTGATTTAGGAAACCAGGATTTTCTTTTTAAAGATAAATTTCGCTTAGCCGTATTGTTCGGGTACAATAATTTTGATTCAAAGCTGGACATGAATGTAGAGCAAATGTTGGCCGGTTACAATGATTACAATCAAGCCAATTTTTATTTCTACACAGAACCTCAATTCAAAATTTTCAAATCATCTAAACTTGGAATACGATATGAATTAAAATTTACTAAAATTGAATTTAATGATTCCATTGCTTACAAAGAAAAAAAAAGATCGCAATACATGGGGCTCTTTTATACATTTGATAACAATAAAGATTATTATGACCGCACCCAAGGAGTATCTATTACAATCAGCTCAAACAATTACTTTAATTTTATGAATTCGGGAAATGGTTTTAGTAAGCATGAGCTAATTGCAAATTTCTATACTCTGGTCAGGAACAAACATCCTCAAATAATTATGGCTAACAGGTTTGTTGCCAAAGTAACGACCAGAAACGTTCCATTCTATGAAAAGTATGTTGTAGGAAATATTGATCTCCGTGGTTATGTAAAGCAGCAACACACTGGAGAGAAATTATATGCCGCCCAATCTGAAACGCGCGTAAAATTGAATGACTATCTCGGAGTGGTTGTTTTTGGAGGACTCGCTCTCTCTACTAATTCAGCAAGGGAAGTCAATGTCAAAGAGTTATTACCCGCTGGTGGATTTGGACTCAGGGTAAAAGAAAGCAAGTACAAAAAATTATATACCGGTATCGATTTTGCCTGGGGTAAAGGTGATTGGGGCTTTTATTTTAGAGTTGGGGATGCGTTTTAATTCCATTGATATATAAAAAGCCTCATCCATACCTAACCAAATAGCTTTAAAAGTGGTGTCTACAGATCCATTGGTATTTAACCCTGCAAGGCTGTATATTTATTTCCTTATATAAGTTGTAAAATCTCCCTAAACTAGTATTTTCTTTCAACTATTCCGGCTTATCTAAAATTTTCATCGATAGAAAACTATTCTTAGTATATCAAATATCTCCATACTTCTACTTTATTATTTTATGCAAATCTTAAACCATTTCTTTGAACCGCAAAATTCATTGAAAATAACGAAAAGCATAAATATTTTAAGCCTATTAAACAAAACTACCTTCCAGTAACACAAAATGAATTCTTTGTTTCTGAAGCAAAACACATGATTATTTTAAGACTGATAAAGTTTGTTTTGGTGATTCTTCTAAAAGAACATTCAAAAAACACTACTTCTTAAAATAAAATGGAAACAAATAAATATCAGATAAATGTTTCTTTTAAAAAATTAAAGGAGCAATAAATAAAGGTTACCGGAAACCTCTTAAATGCATAAAAAATTATTTTTTATTCTGATGTTTTTCTGCGGTTTTGTATCACAGGCCCAAATAAGCCAGGCGGTTCAGGATACTGTAAAAAGCGGTTATGCTATTGGAAAAATTCAAATGGCAAATCCTAAAAGTATTCTATCTGCCTATACTTATGATCCTGTTACAAATACTTATGTCTACACAGATTCTGTAGATGATTTTTCGATTAATTATCCTCTGATTTTAACTCCCGCAGAATATGAAGATTTAGTATTGAAAGAATCCAGAAGAACTTATTTCAGAAAAAAAACGGACGCTATTGAAGCTAAAAAAACGGATTCAAAAGCGGCACAAAAAGATTTATTACCAAGATATTATATCAATTCAGGACTTTTTGAATCTGTTTTTGGAAGTAATACTATTGATATAAAACCTACAGGATCTGTAGAAATGGATTTAGGATTGCTGTATTCCAAACAGGATAATCCGGCATTATCGCCAAGAAACAGATCAAGTCTTACTTTCGATTTCGACCAGAGAATTAGCATTGCTTTGATTGGAAAAGTGGGAACGAGACTGAGCGTAAATATAAATTACGATACGCAGGCGACATTTGCCTTTCAAAATTTATTCAAATTAGCCTATACTCCGGATGAAGATGATATTATTCAGAACATTGAAGTCGGGAATGTCAGCATGCCGTTAAACAGTACTTTGATAACAGGTGCACAAAGTTTATTTGGTGTAAAAACCAAATTGCAATTTGGAAAAACTACCGTTACAGGCGTTTTTTCTCAACAAAAATCAGAAACCAAAACAGTAAGCGCAGAAGGAAGCGGAACCGTTCAGGAATTTAATATGTATGCGCTTGATTACGACAGCAACAGGCACTTTTTTTTATCGCAGTATTTTAGAAATAAATACGATGCTTCTCTTAAAAATTATCCTTTAATAGACAGCAGAATCCAGATCTCAAGAATAGAAGTCTGGGTAACCAATAAAAAAAGCCAGGTAAGTACAACGGCCAATAATTTAAGAAATATTGTTGCCATTCAGGATTTGGGGGAATCGCAGTTAACCGGTCTTACAGATGATCAGATTGTGGTTTTAAATCCGTCAACGGGCATGTTTAACAAGACTGCTGATTCGCCTTCGGATAATGCAAATAACGACTACGATCCGGCTCAAATAAAATCTGGTGGCGGGTTGTTGAATAGCAATATACGCGAAATGGCCACTACAGCTTCCGGGTTTAATGTTACGGTAAGTGAAGGTCAGGATTATTCTAAACTTGAAAATGCGAGAAAATTAAGTTCGACAGAATATACGCTGAATAAGCAATTGGGCTATATTTCGCTGGTTCAGAAATTAGCAAATGATGAAATACTGGCGGTTGCTTATCAATATACATCTGGCGATGAGGTGTATCAGGTTGGAGAATTTGCCGGCGATGGAGTAGATGCTACGGTTGTTACAAACGCAGAAACCGTTACGACACAAAGTTTGGTATTAAAAATGCTAAAAAGCAGTTTGGTCAATTTAAAAAATCCGGTTTGGAATTTAATGATGAAAAATATTTATCAAATTCCAAACGCTTATCAATTAAGCCAGGAGGATTTTAAGTTTAATATCATGTATGCTAATCCATCTGCTTTAAATTATATTACGCCGGTAACGTCATTTCCTCCCAATCCAACGGATGAAAATAAAGTGGCAGAAACGCCATTGCTAAAAGTTTTTAATCTTGACCGACTTAATTCTACCAATGATCCGCAGGATGGCGGTGACGGTTTCTTCGATTATGTTTCGGGAATAACAATGGACACAGCAAACGGAAGAATTATTTTTACAACAAAAGAACCTTTTGGAGAATTGATTTTTAAAAAATTAGCCACAACTACAGCAGAAGATTATAACAATACGGCTTCGTACAATGCGAATCAGAAAAAATATGTTTTTAGAAGTTTGTACAACAATACACAAACGGGCGCATTGCAGGACAGCGATAAAAATAAATATTTATTAAAGGGAAAATATAAATCGTCAGGTTCAGACGGAATTTCTATTGGTTCAACCAATATCGCAAGCGGATCTGTAATTGTAACTGCCGAAGGAAGAACTTTGACGGAAGGAATTGATTACAGTGTTGATTATCAGTTAGGAAAAGTGCATATTTTGGATGCTGCGCTTTTGGCTTCGAACGCCAGTATTACGGTCACATTAGAGAATAATTCGGTTTTTGGACAGCAGACTAAAAGTTTCATCGGATTAAATATAGACCATAAAATATCAGATAATTTTACAATTGGCGCTACATATTTAAAATATACCGAAAAACCCCTTACTCAAAAATCAGTTTACGGCCAGGAATCTGTAGACAATACTATTTTTGGATTGAACACTAATTTTTCGAGCGAAGTTCCGTTTTTTACAAGATTGGTCAACAAACTTCCTAACATTGATACCGATGTTCCGTCGAATATTTCTGTTCGTGGAGAAGTTGCTTTTTTAAAACCAAACACAGCAAAGGCAAGTGATTTTGAAGGAGAATCGACCATTTATGTAGATGATTTTGAAAGTGCCGCTTCGACTACAGATTTAAGTTCTGCTTATGCGTGGAGTTTGTCATCAACACCCGCAAATAATACTTCGAGCGCTTATAATTTCAACGAAAGTGCCACCGATTTAAGTTACGGTTTTAAAAGAGCAAAATTAGCATGGTACTCGATTGATCCTGTTTTTTATACCTCTAAACCTTCGGGAATTTCAAATGATGATCTTTCGTTGAATGCTACGCGAAGAGTTTACAAAGAAGAATTATATCCAAACACTGAAACAGAAACGGGACAAACTCTTGTTGTAAATACTTTAGATTTAAGTTATTATCCGTCTGAAAGAGGACCGTATAATAACGGATTGGATTTCGCTAATAACCCAAAAGATAATTTTGGGGGTATAATAAGGTCGATGAATACTACCAATTTCGAGCAGGGAAATGTAGAATATATTCAGTTTTGGGTTTTAGATCCTTATGTTGGAAACGGAAAATCAAATCCGGAGAATTCCGGCAAATTGTATTTTAATTTAGGCGAAATCTCCGAAGATGTCCTGAAAGATGGAAGAAAACAATATGAAAACGGCCTCGGAACAGATCAACTTGTGGTAACGCCTCGTGGTATTTGGGGAGATGTTCCGGCTTCGCAATCGCTAACGTATGCTTTTGATACCGATGCTGGCAACCGTTCTAATCAGGATATAGGTCTGGATGGTTTAAAAAACAGTCAGGAAGCTCAAATTTATAGCAATTATGCCTCTGAGACTGATCCTGCCGGAGATGATTACACCTATTATATGAATACTTCGGGCGATGTTTTAGAACGTTATAAAAAGTACAACGGAACGGATGGAAACTCGGCAGTAAGCGCAGACGACGCCAATCGAGGGTCTACAACGTTACCTAATACGGAAGATATTAATAATGATTATACCATGAATACCATCAATGCTTACTATGAATACAGCATTGACATGAAGCCGAATATGGAAATTGGAGAAAATAATATTACCGATATTAGGAATACGCAGGTTACATTAGCCAACGGAAATACGACAGAAGCAAGATGGATTCAGTTTAAAATTCCCATTTCACAACCTCAAAATACCATTGGAAGTATTTCCGATTTCACTTCAATACGGTTTATGCGAATGTTTATGACAGGTTTTAGCCAACCAGTAACACTTCGGTTTGGTTCTTTAGATTTGCAGCGAGGCGAATGGAGAAGATATACCGAAACGCTTGACATTGCCGATACAAATGTTGCCGACGACAATACTGAACTGGATGTTTTGGCTGTAAATATTGAAGAAAACGACGGAAAATGTCCAGTAAATTATGTGCTTCCTCCGGGCGTAGAAAGAGAACAAGTATATAGCGGTAACACCGTTATTTCTCAAAATGAACAATCGCTGGGTTTAAAAGTTTCCGGCAAAGGTTTAGAACCTGCAGATTCCAGAGGGGTTTATAAAAGCATTAGTATGGACATGCGCCAGTACAAAAAGCTGAAAATGTTTTTGCATGCAGAATCATTGATAAATCAAGTTGCGCTTACAGACAATCAGATGACTGCTTTTATTCGCTTAGGAAATGATTATACCGAAAATTTTTATCAGATAGAAATTCCGCTAAAAGTTACGCTTCCGTCGGGTTGTTCGCCTTTGAGTTCTGCAACTGTTTGGCCGGAAAGCAATGAAATCGATTTGTCATTGTCATTGCTTTCTCAACTTAAAATGCTTTACAAAAAAATAGCGACTGCAGATCTTCCCGCTGACGGAATTTATTATTTAAATGAAGACGATGAAAAATTAGATCCTTCGCTTTCATCAAAAGTCAATAAATTAAGGTTGGGCGTAAAAGGGAATCCTAATTTAGGATCTGTGCGAACCTTAATGGTTGGGATAAAAAACAGCGATTTGCATCAGGATATAAAAGGAGAAGTTTGGTTTGATGAATTGCGCCTAGCCGAAATGGATAATAGCGGCGGAATGGCTGCGGTTGTAAATCTGGATACTAATCTGGCAGATTTTGCCACAATTTCTGCAACCGGAAAAATGAGTACGATTGGGTTTGGTTCTTTAGAACAAAGTTCTCTTGAACGAAGTCAGGAAGATACGCAGCAATATAATATATTGACTAATGTGAATTTTGGAAAATTATTACCAAAAAAATGGGGCATCAATCTGCCTTTGAATTACGCTGCTTCTGAAACTATTATTACGCCAAAATACGATCCCGAAAATCCTGATATTACTCTTGAAACCATGCTAAATTCTGCAGAAAGCGAAGCTGAAAGAGATAATATTAAAAACCGTGCGATTGACTATACTAAAACGACCAGCATTAATTTGATTGGAATCAGGAAAGAAAGAAAACCGGAACAGAAAGCACACATTTATGATGTTGAAAACTTTACCTTTTCTCAATCTTATAATGAAACTTCAAGTCATGATTATGAAAGGGAAAGTTATGTCGATCAAAAAACGAACACGGCTTTAAATTATGATTATACTACAGAATCAAAAAATATTCAGCCTTTTAAGAATACGAACTTCATGAAAAAAAGCAATTACTGGAAACTTTTTAGTGATTTTAATTTTAATTATATGCCTTCGAATATTACGTTTAATACCAATATTATAAGACAGTATAATAAACAGCAATACAGGCAGGTTGATGTTGAAGGAATTGCTTTAGAACCGTCTTACAGCAGAAATTTTGAATTTAATATGCAATATGGTTTTTCTCTTAATTTGACAAAATCTTTAAAACTAAATTATAGTTCATCATCAAGCAATATTGTAAAAAACTATTTAAACAGCGAGAATCAGCCAATAGATGATTTTAAAATTTCTGATAATTATTTTAATATCGGAGAACCCAATAAACACACTCAAAAGCTTATTGTAACGTATGAAATTCCGCTGAATAAAATTCCGGTATTTAATTTCGTAAAAGCCAATCTGACTTATACAGGTGATTATAATTGGCAACGTTCTTCTGAAGCCTTAACCAAAATTGAAGTTGACGGTGTTAATTATAATTTAGGAAATACGGTTCAAAACGCCAATACAAGTAATCTAAGTGCTTCCTTTAATATGGAAACTTTTTATAAGTATATCGGAATTTTAAAAAAAACTGCATCCAAAAGTACCCCTAAAATGGCTGTTATAAAACCGGGAGAAAAAGTGGTACGAACAGATATTCCAAAAACAAATGATAGAAGTTCTTTTCTAAAAAGTCTTTATAGCGTATTAACAAGTATAAAAAATGTAACGTTGAATTTTACTGAAAACAATGGTACTGTTTTACCTGGATATCTTCCTACTTCAGGCTTTATGGGATTTTCAAAACCAACTTTAGGGTTTATTTTCGGAAGTCAAAGTGACATTCGGTACGAAGCGGCCAAAAAAGGCTGGCTGACGACCTATCAGGAATTCAACCAAAATTATACCACTACAAAAAGTCAGATTTTTAAAGGCGCCGCAAATCTAGAATTGATTCCGGATTTAAAAATTGATTTAATTGCTAACAGAACTTATTCTGAAAATTTTTCTGAGCAATATGATGTCAGTAATGGTCAATACAATGCAAGATCTCCCTATACATCGGGAGCTTTTAGTGTTTCGACTGTATTAATTAAAACGGCTTTTTTATCAAGTGACGAAAATAGTTCTGTTGCTTTTAATGATTTTAGAAAAAACAGATTGACCATTGCAAACAGACTGGCAGAACAAAGGGGAATTAATATAAACAACATTGCAAATATCGGTGCAGACGGTTTTCCTTTGGGATATGGAAGTACAAATCAAGCAGTTTTATTAGCGTCTTTTTTGGCTGCTTATACCGGAACCGATGCGAATAATGCTTCATTAGGACTTTTTAGAAACATCCCGATTCCTAACTGGACATTAAAATATAATGGATTAATGCGCTATAATTTCTTTAAGGAAAATTTTAAAAGGTTTTCGCTACAGCACAGTTATCAGGCAACTTACACTGTAAATGCTTTCAACTCAAATTATAATTACACCAAGAATCCGAACGGAATGGATGATAACGGCAATTATTACAACCAAACCATAACTTCGAATGTAACGTTGGCAGAACAATTTAATCCGTTTCTAAAAGTAGATTTTGAGTTGAAAAATTCCTTTAAACTTCTTACCCAAATTAATAAAGACAGAACTTTATCGATGAGTTTTGATAATAATAATTTGACTGAGGTAAACGGAATCGAATATGTTGTAGGTGTTGGTTATCGGATTAAAGATGTAGTTTTTACTTCAAGACTGGCCGATAACCCAACAAACACCATAAAAAGCGACATCATCATAAAAGCCGATCTTACTTTGAGAGATAATAAAACCATTGTGAGGTATCTGGATTATGACAATAATCAGTTGGCTGCCGGACAAAGTATCTGGACTTTAAAAGCCACAGCAGATTATTCGCTGAGTAAAAACTTAACGATGATTTTTTATTACAACCATTCTTTTTCGAAACCGGTTATTTCAACTTCGTTTCCGCTTACAACTATTAGTTCAGGGCTTACGGTGCGTTATACTTTTGGAAATTGATTATTATATAAATAGCTGTTTTAATATTTAGCTAAGTTTTATTATTTGAATTATGAAATAATAAAACTTAGCTAGACTAAATGCATTGTAATTAATCCATTATGTCTGCGTGTAATTGAGATCTTCCAGATCAGGATCAAATGATAAATTATAAGATGTATACTTTTAAAGAAAATTCCTTATATTAATAGATAGACTTATAATCTTTAATTTTTTTTCTTATTAATTTATTCTTGTATTTCGTATCTTTTTGTAAATAGATGTCCTCAATATGTTCATCTTCATAGTAATAAATTTCATTATTTTTCTTAAATACTCTTTTTTCTAAATCTTCATTATCTACTTTCTCACCCTTTTTTAAAATAATTCTGAGAGAT
This sequence comes from Flavobacteriaceae bacterium CRH, assembly GCA_001507425.1. Lineage (GTDB taxonomy): Bacteria > Bacteroidota > Bacteroidia > Flavobacteriales > Flavobacteriaceae > Flavobacterium. Next base: position 46,878 of record LMAJ01000009.1, on the reverse strand, counting down.
ACTCGCCATGGCATATCTCGATTATAAATAAAAGTATTAAGTGTGCCTAAACTGTCTAAATCTGTATAAACGGAGAAATCTTCTGCTCCATCATTATTTAAATCTCCTTCATTAATAAGCTTTGATTTTTTAGGGTCTAATTTTCCTAATTCAGTCACATTCCCCAAATTGTCAGGAAAAAAAGTAATGTAACCATTCTTGGGCGATATAAATGCAGATTCTGTTTTCCCATCTCCATTATAATCGCCAAGTACTGTCTCAATCGCTTCATTCTCTTTTTCATTCTCAGATATTGCACGTAAACTATCTTTTTTATATTCCGCTTGCTCTTCGTAAAACATATCGTTCCAGTATTTTACTTCTCTTGCCATGCTTTCCTTGGCTTCTTTCCTTTTTTTATCAATAAGCAACTTCTTTTCTTCTTTATCTGAACATGAAGAAATTAAAATAAAAATTGAAATACCACTAATAAATTTCTTCACCATTCTTTTTAGTTTAAATTTCTGTTGCTTTTGCCTTGAACAGTATACTCATAATAATTTGAATTACTAAGAGTAAGACAAAGCCTTTCAGAATATTTTTTAATAAATTTCAAATTCTGTTTTTCCTTTTGGAATATAAAAATAGCTGTTCAAAAATAAAGGTCTTAAACCGCCATCGTGATTTACTTTGGCCCAAAGAGAAGTATTTCCTCTTAATCTATTTTCATTAGTTGTTTGCATTAGTGCAACTAATTTTCCATCAGCAAAAAATACTATTTTATAATTTTCAATAGGTTGCATTTCCAGACTTGGATCTTTATAAAAAGCCATGAGTTCATTCCAGGTTGCCTCTATGGTTTCTTTTTTTGCATATTCAGAAATGAACTGATCTTTTAAACTGTTGAATGAGGTTTTTGCAATATTATCATACTCCTTATTTTTATAAAAATCTCTAAGAACATTGTACTGTTTAACTAATTTTTCTTCAAGAACTTTAGAGTCTAATTTCCTTAAATCTCGCGCATTTTCAAAGTTTTCTAGTTGATATGCTACTTGGGCTTCAAATTCGAAACTTTCTTCATAATATTCTCTGCCTGTAGCGATAAACTTTTCAGTTTTATTGCCATTTTCATCTTTTGATATAACTACTGGAGTTTTATATTTTTGATAAACTATATCATCAGCACTTTCATTTTTCAAATCATACGTTTCCAGTTGAAAAGTTAAATATGTACTTTCAGGAAATTTTGCTACATTTTGACTACCATTAATTGCGGGATACATTCTATAAGTGAGTTTTTGAGTACCACTTTTATAAATACAATGGTTTATATCAAAGGATGAACCGGCTTTTGAATCTCTAAAATCTTTATAACATAGCCTATCATTTATGTATATTTCAATAAAACAATTAAAATTTTCGTACCGAAAACCATATATTTTTTCACTTGAATAATGTCTTACATGTTTTGTTAATTCCTCTACAATGTTTTTTGAATTAATATCAGAATTTTGTGTAATCATATTTTTTTCTTTTTTTTCACAACTTTGAATTGTTGAGAACAAGGTTATTAAAATTATTAATCGTTTCATGCTTTTTTAGGTTGATTAAAAAATTGTATTGTTCCTAAATTGATATTATGAGGCTCAATTAGATTGAAATTAATAGGTTTACCTTCATTGGGACTGTAATCAAATAATTCTCCTAATTGTCTACTTTTTGCTTTTAAACTTCCTGTAAAAGTTCCTTTTATTCCTGAGAAAATTAATGTTTTATTCATTGATAATCCATCTGTTTTGTTATGCTTAAAAGTGGTTTTTAAAGCAGCTGCACCATTCAATTTTAATTCAAATTTACCATCAACCTGAGTTTCAATACCAAAAAATTTGAACTCGTTTTTATATTTACCATTAAGTATAACAGTTACTATAATTTGTTCCTTAAAAACAACTGTTGCCTCACTATTATTAATAAAATTACCTAATTTATCTTTGATGTCGTAAGTGTTAGTTAATAAATTATATTTTACGTTGAATTCGCAGGCGAGTTCTCCAACAACTGTAATGGATCCTTTTATTTCTTTTACACCTACAGCTTTAAGTCCTTCAGCAAGTAATTTTTTATTATCTTCAAGTTTTTTATTTACCGGTTTTTCTCCTTTAACTGGTTCTTTCTTTGCTTCAAGCATCTGTATTAAATCAAACTTTTCTTCAAAATTTATGGCCACTATTGGATCGGCTTTTAAATTGGCTTCAAAGATTAACGCTAATCTATTGTCTGATTGCGTTTTGTAATACATTCCTGTATTTACAGCGATAGAAGGAGGTACTAACTCAGCTCCTGCATCTTTTAAATATTTAGATACTTTTTTTACTTTCTTTGCAATTTTAACTAATCTACCCTCCGCACTTCTTCCTCTAGTAAGATATATCATTAATAAATCTATAATGATACCTATAGCTACCAGTTCGTATATTACAAGAGCAACAATATATCGGGTTACGTTGTCAGTTTTTATAAAATCTACCTCTGTACCTTTTAAACTCAGGTTTTCTTCCTTTTTTTCAAGTGCTCTATCATAAATAGCATGCAATCCAACATCATAAAATTTAGATTGTTTTTCTACATATGGAAAAAAGACATCTCTGGTAAGCCATCCGCCAGGAATTAGCACCATTAATTTACCAAACAAAGACTCTGTCAATTCTTTAATTTCCTGTGAAATTCCATTTTTCAGTTCAATCGCATGATCATGAAAATAATAAGGTTCTTTCTTTTTATCATCATTATCATCTGCTTTGGATTTATAGTTATACTGAAAATGTCCAATCCAAACTACATCTGGATACGTTTTAATATGTATTGTAGGTCTAGTCTTGTCAGAATAGTAAGCACAGGAATTGATATAAAAATAATAATCATTTGTTATATCACCATAGTTGATAGTTTCTTTCGGAAATAAAAACTTACGCAAATATTTTACATAATGATTTTCAAAATCAGAATTGATAATAGAAAAAACGGGATGTTCAATAATATCACTAGTATATGGTGTAATTTTATTCAACGAATATTGAGTATTTTCAATTACATTTTTACTTAAACTATGTTTGTGTTTATCATCTTTAAAGCAAGCCTTGAATTGTTGATCGGGTATTTTTAATTTAACTTTTTTTCTTGGAGAGTAACTATAACTTGGTGCTATTATATCAATATTTATAGGATTGGCATTATTACCATAAACTTTAAATAACAAAGTTGTTCTACGATTTTGTTCATGTAGTTCATCTGATATGTGTTCGCCAAGATGTAAAAGTCTTGTTTTACCATATCCTTTTGCTGAAATTCTACCTATATCAACTCCGCTTTTAACAAGCGAATCTACAATTGTTTGAGCTCTCTTATGTGAAAGTTCATCGTTATATTCATCTGTACCTCTACAATCTGTATGAGAACCGATTTCTACTGGCAAATAAGGCGATTCTAATAAAAATTTTGTTATCTCATCAATGGTATTTTTTGCATCTGGTCGAATATTGAATTTATCGAAGTCGTAGTGGATTTGCTTTACTGTAATAAAGCGGTCTTTACCAGAAACTTGTTGGTTGAATTTTCCTTCATCAAAAATTGTTATAGGTTCATTATCTTCATAAAGAATGATTTTTTTGAAATTGCAATGACCAGCATTTTTCATGTATTTTTCTGGCTCACCAACTTTGAAAGCAGTAACATTTGTTGGTGGTTTTGGAAAACTAGGTGCGATTTTCTTTTTTATTTTTAAAAAACGCCCATGTATAATTTCATCATTGCTATTTGAAATATATTTTTTAGTTATGGGGTTTTTGACTTTTATATAAAATTGTTCGACATCTTTAATTTCCTTTATTTTACCAAACCAGGTAAAAGTGTCTGAAATTGCAATATTTATTTCTCCATCATTAACATCTACACTAGTATATACTTTTATTAGCTCGCCCCCTTCTCCGTTATTACGATAAATATCTACAATCAAATTTTTATGTCCATTAAGTCCTTCAGTATCGACGTTCAAATGAATAGTTTCTCCGTATGAAAAAACGTTTGAATTACTAATATCTGGGCCATCAATGACATTACACCACTTGCTTTTTATTATTTTTGATTCACACCATCCACCCAAAGCCAGCCCCGCTTTTTTTGAGTATTTTAAATTTGGAATGCTGGCTTCTAAATAATAAGAATAAGGACCACAAAGCTTCTTAGGTAGTTTTATACCGTATTTTTGATTAGCTAATCTAGTAGTTTCGAGTATGCTTTTTCTTGGCTTGTAAGTTTGAAAATCCCAAAAAATGTTCTTTTCTCTTTCTTCTTTAGTAGTGTCATCAGCCCATTCGCTTACCTGAAAATATACAAATTGGTCTGCTTTTATAGTAACTTTTACATTAGGAATGGAGAGGTTTGCGGCAACTTGTCCCTCACCAGTCCATTTTATTCTTTCAATCCCTTTTTCCATGTTTTTCTTTATAATAACAAACTATTTAAATACTTTCAATGTCTAAATGCTTCAGTTTTGGTTTACTCATTCCTTTCAAATCCAGTAAAGGATTGATTTGATTTTGTACATCGGGATTTGAATTTTTGAAATTCTGTTGACTTGGTTCCGTAACTTGTCCATGTTTATCTATTTCTATACAGTCAGGTCCGCCTATTGGGCATGTAGCTTTGCTATCTTCAAGCAATAATTTTCCTTGATTAGATAAGGTTGTTTTTTCATAAAAGCCACTCCATTTTGTAATTGTGGCTTGGCAAGGAAGATAATCACCACTTCCGTTGGGTTGCATCTTACATTTACCAAAGGTGTTTTTTTCTAAAGTCTGCCCAATTTCTTTATCAGTTGCTATTAGTTTGTCTTTCCCGTCTTTATCATTAGCATAATGCTTTGTTTGTGTTTTTACCTTTAGTTTATCCATTTTGGGTTCGACACTAAATTTACATTTGCACGTAGCACCCTGTACTACAATATGTTTTTCACTCATAATAAAATATGTTATTTCACTCTAAAAATATCTGCGACTGTGTCTAAAAAACGCTCTGGTTTCTTTGTCTCTCCTGCGTAAAGAGAAACTCTGGGTTTTGGTTTTAAATTCTCCTTGTCTTCGAGATTTGAAATAGTAATTGTTGTTCTTAATGGAATAGCAAGGTTAATACTGCATTCTAAGAATAAACTGTCTACAAGGTATGTACGAGGATTTAAAAAATAATAGGAGTTATACAACCCTTCTGCCATTTCGGGATTTTCTTCTAACATTGTATCGTAAGGAAAATCAGTATCATTTTCAAAATCTTGTTTTGTTCTGGGATCACTGAGAATTCCTTTTTGCGTTATATTTACTAGATTGTATTTGTCTAGTGTTGGTGAAATTTCTTGTTGTACCAGAAATTGTGTATCACCTACAGTATTACCAATTGGGAAATAAATATTTTTTTCAATAACTAATTGATCTTTATATTCAATATTAATACCATTAAAAAAAGCTCTTAAGAACCAGTTAAAATTAAATGATTCTAAAAATGCATCTTTATCTACTAATTTTTGTTCGAAACGAGTTAAACATTCCTCAATTTCTTCTCCTGTATATTCCTCTAAAATTTTAGGTTTTGTTTCCTCCCAGCGCTCTTTGATAGCATCATAATTGTGAATATCAATCCATTTGCCTTTTTCATTGACAACAATTTGTAGAGGATAAAAAACACGACTTGTTTTTTCTGCTATTTCATCAGCTATACAGTCTGCTTCCTTTTCGTCAATATAAACTTTAGATATTCTGTCTATTTCAAAGAAAGAGTATTTGTTTATATCAGTAGCTAACCATTTAACACTGATTTCTTCTTTTATGGATTGTTTGACATTACCATTTTCAATAGTATAAACCGCTAAATAGTTATTTTTACCTGAAGGATAAAAAGGTAATTGATAGTCTTTAGTGCTAAAACGTATATATTCTAGAGGATCATCTTGAAGTTCCCCGTTTGCTTTGAGTTTTACGGCTTTTAAAAGAATAAACTTGAGATGGTTAGGTAAATATGCATTTATTACATCTTTATCTTCTATACAATTAAAGTTGTGATATATTCTTAAATCATATAATTCTATTTCAAGTTTATCGGCAACTGACTGAGGTGTATCGCCATTTTGTATTTTGTAGGTCTTATGTTTAACCTTTCCTGATTCGTCTAAAACTTCACCAATAATCATATAAAAATCTAAGATTTATTTTGATTTTAAAGGTACATCTTTTTCTTACATCGCAAAGTCAATCAATAAGAAATAACAATTTATTGAAGAAAATAATATTCATCCATTTCTTATTAATTGTAACGTCCTTATTTATAGTCTTTTGTTGTTTTTATAATATATTGTTAAAAAAAGAATGACTTCAAATAGAAGATTATAGCTTTTTTCTTTTAACAAAGTGTTTTTCAAAAATAAAGAAATGAGAGTCATTTTGAAATTAGACGGTTAGGAAAACGAATCTATAAGTTCAAAGGATAGTGAGAAAAGAACAAAGGCTTTTGTTATGACAACTCTTTAATTTAAATATTTTTCTTATCTGATTAATCAGTTCTATTTTGTAATAATAGAGAACAGAGAAAAAATAGTCAAAACAAATTAAAATCATTTAAAAAACACATCACATGATTATTATATATTTGATTATGTGGGTTTTAAAACATAAAGCAAAATATCATTTAATTTATTTATTAGAAAAGAGATCATTTTTTGACTGTTTTTCTTCACAACATCAGATCCTATTTTAATATTTTAAAAACTTATCGGGACTTTATTTTGTAAGAATGCACTTTAATATTGCAATATAAAATATCTGGGTTTTTTTGATTGTTTTTTTTCAAAATATCGTTTCAGGTAATATTTAAATTAAAGAGTTGTCGTGAGAAAAACATGGTTCATATTAATAACACTTGCTTTTACTGCAGTTTTGTCTGTAAGTAAAACAAATACTCACATTGCTGCTGCGAAGTTGAGCTTAAGTTATGATATGACTATTACTCATGCTCAAAAAAAAATCAGTGCTAGTATTAAAGACAATTTGTTGACATCTTATTTTCAGGAAAATGGAGATTTAGAAGATGATAATTTTGACAAAGAAGTTGATAATAAGTATAAAGAGAAATCAGCATTGTTCACTTCTTTAACAATGCATAATTCAGCATCTTTTGTAGTAATAGAAAATCTAAACTACAAAAAAAATTATGGTAACCCGTATAATACTTTAATACAGTTGCCTATCTACATTTTGCATCATGCACTTATCATTCCTTTTTCCTAAGGAATAACCACTTTTAAAATAATTTTTTTAAATAGTCTTTTTAGACTTTCTTATTTGTAAGTAACTATTATTCAGTAGCTTATAATTAATTATGGTGATTTTTTATTAAATTTACTGTAGTTAAATATTTTAATAATCTAAATTAAATTTTTATGCATTTAACACCCAGAGAAACAGAGAAACTGCTGTTACATTTGGCAGGAGAGCTTGCGTCAAAACGTAAAGCAAGAGGTCTAAAACTTAATTATCCAGAATCCATCGCATACATAAGCAGCCACTTACTGGAAGCTGCGCGTGATGGGAAATCTGTAGCAGAATTAATGCAGTACGGAGCTACATTACTTACTAAAAAAGATGTAATGTCGGGCATTTCAGAAATGATTCATGATGTTCAGATTGAAGCAACTTTTCCGGATGGGACAAAGTTGGTAACGGTTCACGAACCTATTCGTTAATTATTTAAAAAAAAATTATGATACCAGGAGAATACATTATTGCCAAAGGAGACATTGAATGCAATGTTGGGCGCGCAACTGTAGTCGTAAAAGTGATAAATACAGCAGACAGACCAATACAGGTAGGTTCACATTTTCACTTTTTTGAAGTAAACCGTATGATGAGTTTTGCACGTGAAAAGGCATTTGGTATGCGTTTGAACATTGCGGCAGGTACCGCCATTCGTTTTGAGCCCGGAGAAGAAAAAGAAGTTGAACTAGTTGAATTGGCTGGTGGAAGAAGAGCCATGGGGATTAATAATCTTGTTAATGGAGATACAACTAGAGATGCTAATAAACAAAAAAGTTTGGAATTAGCTAAAAAAGAAAACTTTAAAAACATATAGCAATGAGCCTGAAAATAAATAAACAGAAATATGCTGCTATGTATGGCCCAACAAAAGGCGATAAAGTTCGCTTGGGTGATACTGATTTGATAATTGAAATTGAAAAAGACTTCACCGTTTATGGAGATGAAAATAAATTTGGAGGAGGAAAAACGATCCGTGACGGAATGGCTCAATCATCAACAGCAACACGCGATCAGGGAGTGCTTGATTTTGTAATTACTAATGCTACGATTATTGACCACTGGGGAATTGTAAAGGGAGATATTGGAATCAGGGATGGTAAAATTGTAGGTGTGGGAAAAGCCGGTAATCCAGATACTATGGAAGGTGTAAATCCTAATTTAATCATTGGAGCATCAACTGAGGTACATGGTGGCGAAGGTAATATTATAACAGCCGGGGGTATTGATACCCACATTCATTTTATCAGTCCACAACAAATTGAAACGGCTTTGTATAGCGGTATAACAACCATGATCGGTGGAGGTACAGGTCCTGCAGACGGGACAAACGCTACAACAGTTACTCCGGGTAAATGGAACATGGAAAAAATGTTGCAGGCTGCAGAAGCATTTCCTATGAACTTAGGTTTCTTTGGTAAAGGAAACTGTTCTACACAAGCACCTTTGATCGAGCAAATTGAAGCTGGGGCATTAGGATTAAAAATTCATGAAGACTGGGGTGCAACCCCGGCTGTTATTGATGCATCTCTAAGTGTAGCAGACAAATACGATGTGCAGGTTGCGATCCATACTGACACATTAAATGAGGCTGGGTTTTTAGAAGATACAATGAACGCCATTAACGGACGTACAATACATACTTTCCACACAGAAGGTGCGGGCGGCGGACATGCACCGGATATTATTAAAGCAGCTATGTACAATAATGTATTGCCTGCATCTACGAACCCTACACGTCCATTTACGGTTAATACCATCGATGAACATCTGGATATGTTGATGGTATGTCATCACTTAAGTAAAAACATTCCGGAAGATGTAGCATTTGCTGATTCAAGAATACGTCCTGAAACAATTGCAGCAGAAGATATTTTGCACGATATGGGGGTTTTTAGTATCATGAGTTCAGATTCTCAGGCAATGGGACGCGTAGGAGAAGTTGTTACACGTACTTGGCAGACAGCTGATAAAATGAGAAAACAACGTGGAGCTATAGAGGAAGATAAAGGAAATGATAACGATAACTTCAGAGCAAAACGTTTCGTGGCAAAATACACTATAAATCCAGCTATTGCACATGGTATTTCGCAATATGTAGGCTCTATTGAGGCCGGTAAAATGGCTGACCTTGTTATATGGAAACCTGCATTATTTGGTGTAAAACCAGAGATTATAGTTAAAGGAGGTATGATTATAGCAAGCCGTATGGGAGATCCTAACGCTTCTATTCCTACTCCTCAGCCAGTTATTTGTCGTAATATGTTTGGTGCTTACGGAAAGGCCATATTAAAAACCTGTGCAACATTTGTTTCACAAATTTCTGTAGAGAAAGGTATTGTAGCTGAATACGGATTGCAAAAACAAATCTTGCCTGTTATTGGCTGTAGAAATATTTCTAAAAAGGATTTGATTCATAATGACAAAACTCCGGAAATAACGGTAAATCCTGAAAATTATGAAGTTAGAGTTGATGGTGAAAAAATAACCTGCGAGCCTGCTAAAGAATTGTCTTTGGCTCAACGTTATTTCTTATTCTAACTGTTTTTAAAATAGATCTGACGGAATTCAGGTTTTGTCAGGTCTATTAATTTGCTTTTATAAAATTTAAACTAATGAAAACAAAATTTAAAACTGTCGTATATCTTTTTATACTGGTAGTCCTGTCTAATAAATTAAGCGCACAAACAGGATCATTAATGTTCTACGGTTCTGTTAACTATAATCATGCAAAAGATTCTGATGTTAGCAGTCAGTTCTCTATGAATCCACTTGGAGTTGGGTATCAGTTTGATGATCACGTTGTAGCCGGATTAAACTTTGCCACAACAATCGCTGAAAATAAAAATAACGATGTTACTTCTCGTCATTATGAAATAGGTCCCTTTTATAGTTATGCCTGGCAGTTGGCAGATCACTTCTTGATAATAGCACAAACAGATGCACACTATCAATGGGGCGAAACCGCTGTTGATACGCAAATATCTCAAAACTACAGTGGCTACTTACTTAGAGCATATCCTATTGTTGCGGTATTGTTAGGTAAAGGATGGGCATTGAAAGCAAAGTTTGGAGAGATATCATACAATCACACCAATACTAATGGTACAAATTTTATTTCCGGAATAAATGGGAATACAATGGGAATAGGTGTATCTAAAAATATAATGCTTAAAAAGAATAAGATATGATTATTAAAGAGATAATTGGAAACACAAAAGACCTGTCTCTAAATACAAAAGAAATTGATTTATTGCAACTAGATTGGTTTGAAGTAGCTAAACGTGTTCAACGCAGACATACTCAGGCCGGAAGAGAAGTATCTATTAAATTCTTAAAAGAAGGACAGAGATTATCTCAGGATGATGTTTTATTCATGAGCGAAGATTATACTATAGTAGTTGATATTTTACCTTGCGATGCCATTATTGTTCACCCGCATTCTCTAACAGAAATGGGAAGGGTTTGCTATGAAATTGGAAACAAACACTTACCAATGTTTATAGAAAACGGCGAAGTATTGCTGCCTTTTGAAGAACCAATTTATCGTTGGCTGCTGGCTTCTTTTTACAGCGTTCGAAAAGAGCATATTAAACTGTTAAACATGCTTAATGCTAATGTTTCTCATGGTCATGGGGGAAATTCAAATTCTTCTCTTCTTTCTAAAGTAATTGGATTAGTTTCTAAAGAATAATTAAAATGAATGATATTCTTTATCTGGGAAATTTACTTCATTTAAGTGATCCCACATTGCCCATAGGCGGTTATTCGCATTCAAACGGACTTGAAACATACCGACAATTGGAAATTGTAAACGATGTTGCGTCGACAGAGCTGTTTGTGCGTAACATGCTGCATAATAATCTTCAATATAATGATGCGGCTTTTGTAGTACTAGCTTATAAGGCAGCCTCAAGTAATGATATTGATACGCTTGTGAGTTTAGAAGATGAATGTTCATCTTTAAAAGCACCAAAGGAAATTAAACAGGCAAGTATAAAGTTAGGAGCGAGATTGCTAAAAATATTTAGCAGACACAAATCATATCAATTTTTACAAAGCTATGAAGAGGCTCTTGCCGATAAAAAAGCTTCTGGTCATTATTGCATAGTATATGGCGTTTTGGCCTCGCTAATGCAAATTCCTTTAAAAGAAGCATTATATGCATTTTACTATAATGCGTCAGTAGGTATGGTAACCAACGCTGTCAAACTTGTACCTCTGGGACAAATTGATGGTCAGGATGTCTTATACAGATTGTCTTCTGTAATAAAAAAATTAGTTGAAAATGCAGACACTTTAGACCGCGATTTATTAGGTCTTTGTAATGTAGGTTTTGATGTGCGATGTATGCAGCACGAGAGATTGTATTCGAGATTGTATATGTCATAAAAATATAATTAAAATAAAAAAGATAAAAATGAGCGAGAGAAAATATGTAAAAGTAGGAGTGGCGGGACCGGTAGATTCTGGTAAAACGGCATTGATAGAGCGTTTGTCGAGAACACTAATGAATGAATATAGTATAGGAGTTATTACAAATGATATTTATACAAAAGAGGATGCTGAATTCCTGACAAAAAACAGTCAGTTGCCTAAAGAAAGAATTATTGGTGTAGAAACAGGAGGTTGTCCCCACACTGCTATTCGTGAAGATGCAAGTATGAATTTGGAAGCTGTTGATGAAATGGCAGAAAGATTTCCTGAAATAGAATTGATTTTAATCGAGAGCGGAGGCGATAATTTATCAGCAACCTTCAGTCCTGATTTGGCAGACGTAACCATTTTTGTAATTGATGTGGCTGAGGGAGACAAAATTCCTCGCAAAGGTGGTCCGGGTATAACAAGATCAGATTTATTAGTAATAAATAAAATTGACCTTGCGCCTTATGTAAATGCTGATTTAGATATGATGGAACGAGATTCAAAAAGAATGCGTACCGGACGTCCGTTTGTATTCACCAATTTAATGAGTTTACAAGGTGTAGACCAAGTAATTGGATGGATAAAACGATATGCATTATTAGAAGAGGTTGCAGAACCGGATTTAAAAAGATAGAATCTCAAGAAAAAATAATCTGTACAAACAGTAATCTGATGATCAATAAACTAAATATAACAACAGGCTATAAAGAAGGCAAAAGTTATCTTAAAGATACCTTCTTTACGCCTCCGTTTCGAGTAGCCAACATTAGCGAAGACAAGACTGATCCCGCACTGTATCTAATGATTATGAGCTCTTCTCCCGGAATATTAGACGGCGACAGGTACGAGATTGATCTCAAAATCGAAAAAGGAAGTTGTTTTCAAATGCAATCACAATCGTATCAAAGATTGTTTAATATGAAAACAGGAGCAGAGCAGTATATCAACATAGAGTTGGAAGAAGGAGCTGTATTTAGTTACGTTCCGCATCCTGTGGTACCGCACGAAGAATCTGTATTTAAAAGTAAAAGTGTTATTAAACTAAAAGACAAATGCAGTTTGGTATTAGGAGAAATAATAACATGTGGAAGGAAGCATTCGGGAGAAATTTTTAAATTTTCACGTTTTCATAATTTGGTTGAGGTTTATCACAATCAAAAAATGATTCTTAAAGATAATGTGTTATTGCAACCGCAAGTAACAGATATGAACACGATTGGGCAGACAGAAAATTATACTCATCAGGGAACTTTAATGTATGCAAATACTTCTGGTGCTGATTTAGAAAACCTACCCAATATTATTCATGAAATGTTTAAGGAAGATCAGGATATTGTTTTTGGAGTATCCCATTCTTCTCAAAACACAGTCGTTGTAAGAATGCTGGGTAACGGTGGTGAAAAACTACACAACAGTTTTAAACAGATTCAAAAATATTTATGGCTGCAAGATACAGATAAGGAAAATAGATTTATTAATGCTCACGCAGAAGAAATAGTATTATGAATGCTGAATTAACGACATTGATATTCTCTGCTATCACCATCAGTTTTCTGCATACAGCAACAGGTCCCGATCATTATTTGCCATTTATCGTATTGTCACGATCCAGAAAATGGTCACTCTCTAAAACAATAACATGGACAATCATTTGTGGTTTTGGACATATTCTTAGTTCTGTTGTTATTGGTTTAATAGGTGTTGTATTAGGTTGGGAACTTTCAAAGTTAACCATGTTTCAGGATTTACGAGGTAATTTTTCGGGTTGGTGTTTGCTGTTATTTGGGTTTGTGTATTTACTGTGGGGCTTATGGCAGGCTTATTTGAATAAAGCACACAAACATTTTGATGTTTATGATTCTGGCGACATTTATGTCTATAATCATAAACATGGAGAGGTGGTATACCCTCAGGACAGAACGAAAGTTACACCCTGGATACTCTTTGCTATTTTTGTTATGGGCCCAAGCGAACCCTTAGTACCCTTACTTTTTTATTCAGGTACACAGCGCTCTGCGTCTCAAATAATAATACTAATAAGTGTATTTGCGGTTGTTACTGCTTTAACAATGGTATTAATGGTGTTAATGGGAATATTTGGGTATTCTTTTTTTAATACAGAAAAAATAGAAAGATACGTACCCGCAATAGGCGGTGCCGTTGTCACTGTTTGCGGAATTGGAATGGTCTTCTTTGGCTGGTAAAATGTTTTAATTTCAATTAAATAAAAATCATGAATTTAAATAATAAAAATATCTTAACACCTTATTTAAAAGGTGTTGGGCAAATAATGCTTCAAAATAATCAGTGGACCGGTTTATTGTTTCTGGCGGGCATTTTTTATGATTCTATTATTTCCGGAATTGCAGCAGTATTAGCTGTTATTGTAGGAACACTTACGGCAAAAATCCTTAAATATGATGAGGATGAAATAAATATGGGGCTTTATGGTTTTAGCGCCACATTGGTTGGTGTGGCATTGGTCTTTTATTTTGATGCTACACCCTTAATTTGGGGAGCAATTGTAATTGGAGCTTCATTGGCAACGATTATACAACATTTTTTTATCAGTAAAAAGATACCGGCCTTTACATTTCCATTTATAGTAGTTACCTGGGTTTGCTTATATTTTTTTAAAAATCATTTGAATTTCTTACCCGCTGTTCATGAAACTGTAAAAGATGTTTTGGTAAGCGACGGTTTCACACTTACCACTCACGGATTTGGCGAGGTAATTTTTCAGGGCAGTGTTTTAGCCGGAATTTTATTTTTTATAGCTGTTTTTATAGCATCGCCCGTAGCAGCTTTGTATGGTTTGCTGGGTTCTGTTTTGAGTGCGACATTAGCTTATTATTTTCATGAACCTACTCAGGATGTTCAAATGGGGATTTTTAGTTTCAATGCCGTATTATGTGCCATTACTTTTTCAGGAATTAAAAAAATTGATGGTTTGTATGTATTGTTATCTGTTGCACTGAGTGTTTTTATAGAAATATTAATGATTACTTATAATTATTCAGTATTGACTTTTCCATTTGTGGCAGCATCCTGGATTGTATTGTGTATCCAAAAAGTAATCCCTGAAAAGCTTAAATAAATTTATCTTTTATGGTGAAAGAAAGTGATTTTTACAACGGACTGCGCAAAGTGGTTTTTGTTATTATTTTATTGTTGCAAATGCAGGTTTCGAATGCACAAATCAGAGGTGTTATTAAAGATGAAGCTACTGGCAAACCGCTGGAAACCGCATCTATAGTATTGCGCAGCAGTGGAGAACATACACATTCTCTGGCTGATGGAAGTTTTTCACTGCTAGTAAAAAATGTTCCTGACACTTTAATTGTAAGTCATGCTGAATTTGAACAGAAAACAATAATTATTGCAAACACTGATCAGAAATTTACCATTGATTTGGAGCGATCCGGTATAAAATTGAGTGATGTAGTCGTAAGCAGTTCGAAATTTTTAATTGGCCAGATAATGAAAGTAGACCTTAAGATGACTCCGGTTAATAGTGCTCAGGATTTACTCAGAAAAGTGCCGGGATTGTTTATAGCGCAACATGCAGGAGGTGGAAAGGCTGAACAAATTTTTCTACGCGGATTTGATGCTGATCATGGGACAGATGTTAATATTACAGTTGACGGACTTCCTGTAAATATGCCTTCGCACGCACACGGACAAGGCTATTCTGATTTGCATTTTGTAATACCCGAAACAGTAAAAGATATTGATTTTGGGAAAGGATCTTATTATGCAGATAAGGGTGATTTTTGTACAGCCGGCTATGTCAATTTTTCTACATTTGATCGCGTTGATAATAGCATGTTTAAATTAGAAACAGGATCTTTTAATACCATTCGTACTGTGGGTGTTTTTAATCTTTTACCCAAAGAAATAACCAATAAAAGTGCTTATATAGCAGGAGAATACAATTTTACTAATGGTCCTTTTGAAGTAAAGCAGAATTTTAACAGACTCAATTTATTTGCTAAATATGATGCTAAAATCAGTGATAAAAATTATATAAAATTTCAAGCCTCAACTTTTAATTCCAGTTGGAATGCTTCGGGGCAAATTCCCGAACGTGCTGTTGCACAAGACATCGTATCAAGATGGGGTTCTATAGATCCTTCTGAAGGAGGAAATACTTCAAGAACCAACCTTTCCTTTCAATACAAACACAAGATTGATGAATATAAAGATTGGCAGAGTTTTTTCTTTTATTCAAAATATGCATTTAATCTCTATTCTGATTTTACTTTTTATGCTAAAGATTATATAAATGGAGATGAGATAAATCAGATAGATAATCGCAATATTTACGGTTATGATCATAAATACACACAAAAAATCTTCTTAAAGAATAGTAATATAGTCTGGGAATCCGGGACAGGTTTGCGAATGGATGATATTACTAATTTACAATTAAATCATGTTTACAGAAGAAATACTTTACTTGATCAAATCACAGATGCTTCGGCTACAGAAACAAACCTGAATTTATACACTCAGGCAGAATGGCATTCAGGTAAATGGTTGGTTAATCCTTCAATTCGTTTAGACTATTTTATTTTCAATTATTTTGACAGGTTATCTTCTTTAGGAACAACTCAAGGACAACAGGCAACTAAAATTAGTCCAAAATTAAATGTCTTTTATACTGTAGATTCTAAATTACAATTATATGCAAAAGCCGGAAAAGGGTTTCATTCCAATGATGTTCGTGTGGTAATAGCTCAATCCGGTCATGATGTATTGCCATCATCGATAGGAGCAGATCTTGGTGCAGTTATCAAACCATTGCCCGGTTTATATATACAACCGGCTTTATGGTGGTTAGATTTAGAGCAGGAATTCGTTTTTAGTGGTGATGAAGGAACTTGGGAGCCTTCAGGTAAAACCAGACGATTAGGCATCGATCTAAGCCTTCGCTATCAACCTTTAAAATGGTTGTATATTGATATTGATGGTAACTATGCCAAACCACGTTTTACAGATGAAGCTGCGGGACAAAACTATATTCCTCTGGCACCAACATTTACTTCGACTGGTGGTATTTCTGCAAAATTTTCATCTGGTATTTCAGCCAATTTAAGATATCGTTACATGGCAGACCGCCCAGCAAACGAAGATTACAGTTTAACTGCTAAAGGATATTTTGTAAATGATTTAATACTTACATACACTAAAAAGAATTGGGAATTTAATATTCAGATGCAGAACCTTTTTAATGTAAAATGGTATGAAGCTCAATTTGAAACAGTAAGTAAATTAAAGAATGAAACAGTGCCAGTAGATGATATTAATTTCACGCCAGGTACTCCGTTTTATTTCAAAACAGGAATAAAATTCAATTTTTAATATTCAATAAATTACATGTAATCGGAATAAACACTTTTATTCAAGCTTAATTAAAACAGCAAATTATTAAAATAAATATTATACAAAATGAGTTCAAATAAATTAAATTCAGTATTAGCGAGAAATACAATAAATGCTCCAAAAAGTATTGGTCCATATTCGCAGACAGTAGCATTTTCTCACTATAATAATCTTTCAGCACAATTACCAATCGATCCAAAATCTGGCGAATTGGTAGCCGGAGGTGTAAAAGAGCAAGCGCTACAATGCTTTAAAAATATCAAGGCAATTGTAGAAAGTATTGATCACGTTATGAGCGATGTTGTTAGAATTACTGTATTCGTTACGAATATCAAAGATATTGACGCTATAGATGAGGTTTATAAAACATTCTTCTCGACTTATGTTCCTACACGCACGATAGTGGCAGTTGCAGCTTTACCAATGAATGCATTGGTACAAATTGAAGCACTTGTTTCAAACGGAGAAGGTACAATTCCAAATGCACCACAAGCTGGTAATCTCATAAAGCTTACGAATAATACAGCAAATGCTCCAATATCTCCTCTATCTTCACAAACGGTATCTTTTTCACATTACAATAATCTTTCCGCTCAATTGCCTATTGATCCAAAAACGGGCAGATTAATAACTGGCGGTGTAAAAGAGCAGGCGGGGCAATGCTTAAAAAATATCAAAGCAATTTTAGAAAGTATTGATGTTCCTTTTGATGATATTGTTAAAATTAATATTTTTCTTAAAAATCTTTCAGATATAGAAGCCGTAAACGAAGTTTACACTACATTCTTTCCGGACTCAGCTATCGCACGGGCCGTAGCTTACCTTCCTGCAAGAACAGTAATTGCAGCATCAGCTTTACCGATGCATGCATTGGTTCAAATTGAAGCAGTAGTATCACATGGAGACGGTACACCGCCGCAAGCTATTGAAGACAGACACGGAATCGTAATAAAGGCAAAAAATACTGAAAATGCACCAAAGAATTCTTTATCTACACAAACAGTAGCATTTTCTCATTACAATCACATTTCAGGCCAATTACCTTTAAATCCAAAAACAGATGAAATAGTAGCCGGAGGAGTAAAAGAACAGGCAGGACAGTGCTTAAAGAATATCGAGACAATTTTAGAAAGTATTGGTCACACTAAAGATGATATAGTTAAAGTTAATATCTTCCTTAAAAATATTGAAGATATTGATGCAGTAGACCAAGTTTATACGACATTCTTCCCAACCGGTATTCCTGCAAGAAGAACAATTGGCGTGTTAGCTTTACCTAAAGATGCGTTAATTCAAATTGATGTAGTAGCCGCAAATGCTGAAGGAACACCTCCAAAAGCATAATACATATTTTATAAGTATTTTTTAGATCACTAAAAGGAGCTGGCAGTCAATATTAATTTTGATTGTAAGCTCCTTTTTTATAATCCCATATTAATTATGTAATTGATTTTTTAGAGCATACAACTTGCTTCTGAGATTTTTTAACATTAGGGGATCAGAAACTTTACCTCTGACCTTAGTTAAAAAAATAGTTTCTCCAATAGTCATCTTTAGAACATGTCCCTGTTTGTTAAAAAGTTCTGAGATTAGTTTTGAAGTTTGTAACATGGGATGAATTGATTTTAGCATACTGAAGAAAAAACCATTATTTCCGTGAAAATAGATAGGTAAAATAGGAACGTCGGCTTTAGAAATAATTTTCCCTACTACAGGATGCCATTCAGGATCTGTAATTTGACTCGTTTTAAAATCATAAGATGAAACTTCTCCGGCAGGAAATATTGCAACAGGAATACCATCTGACAGAGCTTTCAGTGTCATTTTTAGTCCTGTAATACTCGCAGAATTTTGAACGTTCTCAAATGGATTTACCGCAATAATGCATTTTTCAAGATTTGGAATTTCCTTTAATAGAAAATTGCCCATATACATGGTGTCAGGACGTATTTTAGCAATCGTACTTAATAAAGCCAATGATTCGATACCTCCATAGGGATGATTTGCAACAACTATAAATGCTCCTTCACGAGGGATATTTAGTAATTCGGCAGCATCAAATTGAACCTTTACACCAATTTTCATTAAAACGTAGTTTGCAAAATCTGCACCCTCAAGATTACCGGCGTCTTTTACAATCGCATTTAAATTGTTAATTTTCATTACTTTCATTAAATAAGAAGGTAATCCTGGGATAGGAATTTTTGAAAGGCCGGCAGCTTCAGAAAATTTTTCTTTGGATATTAATGTCATAATGTTATAACTGTTAAGGTTGAATGCGAAACTAATAAAAAAAATCTAAGGAAGTTGAACTAGTATGGTTATTGTTTATTTATGATTTGAAACAAGAAAAACGAGATGGTATAATTATCTGCAAAATTCTTTTTTGCCATGATGGGCAAAGATAGTCTGATTTTATGTTTTCAAAACCTTATGAATTAGATGTTTTTATTTTTTGTGAACGTGGCAATACAGAATTCGAACCCTCTATTGAAGAATTTTAAGATACTGAGTGAGATATAATTTTTGAAATTTTCATTAGTCTTTCTGTCTAAATTTATCGGTCAAATTATTTACTTTCAAAAAAATATAACCAATGTCAATAATTTTGTCTTTATATTATATAATGGATGTAGTTTACAGTTTTGTAAATATAAATTATTTTTGAAGCAATATCGAAAATTATATGTAGACGGGTTAATTTAAAAATAAAAAAAGCGGAAACCTTTATGAATAAAGATTTCCGCTTGTTTGTGACCACGGTGGGATTTGAACCCACACGCCCTTACGAGCACCACCCCCTCAAGATGGCAAGTCTACCGTTTCTCCACGTGGCCGAAAATGAAAAAAGGTCAAGTAAATAATTACTCGACCTTTTTTGTGACCCGACTGGGGCTCGAACCCAGGACCCCATCATTAAAAGTGATGTGCTCTACCAACTGAGCTATCGAGTCATTGCTTCAAGAAAAGTTATATTGTGAGTCACAATTTGTGACCCGACTGGGGCTCGAACCCAGGACCCCATCATTAAAAGTGATGTGCTCTACCAACTGAGCTATCGAGTCATATTCTTTCCTTGAATGCGGGTGCAAATATAAGGAGTTATTTTTGATATTTGCAAGCTTATTTATTATAAATTTGTCTTTTTTTAAACAAAATTTACAACACCTTAATTTTTAGGTAATTATTAAAATGAAAAAAATCATATTATTAGGATATATGGGGTGCGGAAAGTCAACAATTGCCCAAAATTTATCAAAACTCACCAATATTCCATTTTTAGATTTGGACAAATGCATCGAAAAAAAAGCAAATTTATCGATAAATGAGATTTTTGAACAACACGGAGAAATATATTTTAGAAAATTAGAACACGAAATTTTTGTAGAATTACTTCAATCTTCAGAAAATAGCATAATAGGTTTGGGCGGAGGAACTCCATGTTATGCCAATAATCACGAATTATTAAAAAGAGATGATGTCGCTTCAATTTATTTAAAGGCTTCAATAGACACCTTATTTAATAGATTGGTTCATAACAAAAGCAAACGCCCGTTAATTGCGAATATGGATGAAGAGGAAATGAAAGAGTTTATTGCAAAGCATTTATTCGACAGAAGCTTTTATTACAACCATGCACAACATAAAGTTTCGGTTGATAATAGGACTGTCGAAGAAACGGTTCAGGATATTATGGCGATCTTAGCTTAAAAAAGCATGATCGCCTCCATTTTCATCAAAAACAACCTGAACGTGCTCTAATAAAGATGTAGAAAGAGAAATTCCTTTAAAATCGGCCTTTACAGGATATTTTTTGTGATTTCTGTCGACAAGTACTGCGGTTTTAAATTTCTTAAGAGGAACGTCTAAGAAATGGCGAACTGCATATATTAAAGTAGTACCTGAATTTAAAACATCATCAACAAGAACTAATCCTTTGTTTTCGTATTGTTCTTTAGTTAATGAAGTCTGAATTGGGAGCTGCGGATTTTGTTTGTCAACCTTAACTTCACAAAGAGAAATTTTAAGTGTTGAAATATTGCTTAATGCTACAGCGATTTTTTCGGCAAAAACAGATCCGTTTGAAGCGATTCCGGCAATAACAACTTCTTCTTCATCAACAAAAGTCTCGTAAATTTGATATGCGATACGTTTTATTTTATGTTCGATTTCCTGATTCGTTAATATGATGTTTTTGCTCATGATTTATTTTTTTGCTAAAATACAAATTGAATTTTAGATTGCGGATTTTAGATTTTAGATTTTTTTGGAATTTGGAATTTGGAAGAATTGGAATTTATTCCGTTTCTTCTTCATCGATAATGTCATTGCCATATTCGTCAATATCTCTTCTGTCTTTTTTAGTTGGTCTTCCTGTTCCGCCTTTTCTATAATGTTCTTTAGATAGTTTTAATAGCTCTAAGTGTGCATAAGTTTCTGCCGGAGTTTCGTTTTTTCGATAAATATCAACGAGTTTTGCCCCAACACGACTTTCAGGAATATCAAGAACGGTAATAATTTGTGTAATTTGATCTTTTCTAAAGGTAATCTTGTCTGTAGGAAAGACTTCTTTAGAAGGTTTGGCAACCTGCCCATTTACTGTAATATGGTTCTTTTTGCAAGCTTCTGTAACCATATTTCTGGTTTTATAATAGCGTACGCACCATAAGTATTTATCTATTCGCATAATTTTTCTAAATTCAAAGTTAAATTCTTTACAAAAATAAATCAATATTGTATCTTGCGCACCTAAAAAATTAACAATAATGAATAAATTTAAATATTATTTTATTTTATTGCTTGCTGGCATCGCTACAGTTTCTTGTAATAAAAGTGATGATAATAATGAGACTGTGCCTCTAAGAGATTATCAGGAACAATATAATACAGATAATGCTAATATTGAAGAGTATTTAAATACTAATTATATTACTGTAACTGAAAATGCCGGTAAGACAGATGATCAGGATGTGGTTATTGATAGTATTACAGATCCGGTGACTCAGCCTTCGATAATGTCTTATTTAAATAGTCCGACTTTTCCAAAACTATTAAGTAAGAATGTTGATTTGGATGGAATTACCTATAAACTGTATTATTTAGTTTTAAGAGAAGGTACGAAAATTGCTCCAGTTAGCACAGATGGTGTTGTTGCTGCTTATAGTGGTGAATACATGACGCGTGTTGAGAAAACTTCTACTCAGCCAACATATTTAAAAATGACTGCTTTTGAAAAAGTTATATATCCTCAGACTCCTATAGATTTATATAGTGCAATTGTTGGATGGGGAGAAACATTTCCTGAATTTAAAACAGGAACTTCAGCGGTACAATCTGATGGAACAATTGAATATAGAGATTTTGGCGCAGGTGTTTTATTTATTCCTTCCGGATTAGCATATTATGCAGGAAGCGGTACAATTCCGGGTTATTCACCTTTGGTTTTTAGTTTTAAATTATACAATGTAATAAGACTTGATCATGATTTTGATGGAGTTTACGACTACCAGGAAGATATTAATAATGATCGTTATTTAAGAGATTTTAGAAATACAACCTTATATCCAAATGCACCTGTAAATCCAGATGATACAGATTTAGATGGTATTCCTGACTTTTTAGATTTTGATGATGATGGTGACGGTTTTTCAACTTTTTATGAAATATCAAAACCTACAGCAGAAATTGGTATTGTAACTGATCCTATTACAGGAAATATCACTAATTATGGAGTAAGTAAATACTATCCTTGGGATCCAACTGAAGATAATCCTGCTACACCAAATACAGATGAAACAGAGCTTCGTGGTATTCCTAGAAGACCAACAGGGGGGCTTACTAAGACTGACGATCCTAAGGATCCTGTAGAATCAGCAACTAATCCTAAAAAATATGTAGAAGAAGATTATACAGCTTCACCAAGACTGAGAATACACTTGGATAATACGTATCCTATTAAGAAAAAATAATAGAATTTTATAAGCATAAAAAAACCTCGAAAATTACTTTTCGAGGTTTTTTTGTATAAAGTAGAAAAATAAAATTATTTTCTTTTGATAACTTTTTCTACAGCTTCAACAATCGCTTGGTTATTCAATTTGTATTTCTCCATTAATTGTTCCGGAGTTCCAGATTCACCAAAACTATCATTTACAGCTACAAACTCTTGTGGAGCAGGAGTATTTAAAGCTAATACTCTTGAAATGCTTTCTCCAAGACCTCCAAGAATATTGTGCTCTTCTGCAGTTACAACACATTTTGTTTTAGCCAGTGATTTAAGAATAGCTTCTTCGTCAAGTGGTTTAATAGTGTGAATGTTGATTACTTCAGCAGAAATTCCTTTTGCTTCTAAAGCTTCAGCAGCGATAAGAGCTTCCCAAACTAAGTGACCTGTTGCAACGATAGTGACATCAGTTCCTTCATTTAATAAAATAGCTTTTCCAATTACGAAAGGCTCGTCAGCAGGAGTAAAGTTAGGTACAACCGGACGACCGAAACGCAAATAAGCAGGACCATGATGATCTGCCAATGCCAAAGTTGCAGCTTTTGTCTGATTGTAATCACAAGTGTTGATTACTGTCATTCCCGGCAACATTTTCATTAAACCAATATCTTCTAAGATTTGGTGAGTTGCTCCGTCTTCACCAAGTGTTAAACCAGCGTGAGAAGCACAAATTTTTACATTTTTATCAGAATAAGCAACAGATTGACGAATTTGATCGTAAACTCTTCCTGTAGAAAAGTTAGCGAAAGTTCCTGTAAAAGGAATTTTTCCTCCAATTGTCAAACCTGCAGCAATACCAATCATGTTTGCTTCAGCGATTCCAATTTGGAAAAAACGTTCTGGGTGATTTTTCTTGAAATCATCAAATTTCAATGAACCAATTAAATCGGCACACAATGCCACAACGTTTTCGTTTTTTTGACCTAATTCAGTCATTCCCGCTCCAAAACCTGAACGAGTATCTTTACTTCCTGTATTTTCGTATTTTTTCATTTTTGTTTTTTTGCTTTAGGCAATAGGCTTTAGGCAATAAGTGTATAGTGGCTTACTGCTTGTAGCTTAAAGCTTTTTTTAATAGTCGATTTGATCTGCTGAATGATTTTGGGCTAAAGCGTTTGCCAACTGATCGTTGTTTGGCGCTTTACCATGCCAAGCATGTGTATGCATCATAAAATCAACTCCGTTACCCATTTCAGTGTGTAACAAAATGCAAACTGGTTTTCCTTTTCCTGTTCTTGATTTTGCATCAGTCAAACCTGCCAGAATTGCATCAATATTGTTTCCTTCTTTAATTTCAAGAACGTCCCAGTCAAAAGCTTCAAATTTAGCACGGATGCTTCCCATTGGTAAAACTTCGTCAGTTGTTCCGTCAATTTGTTTACCGTTAAGGTCAATTGTCGAAATAATATTGTCTACTTTTTTAGCAGAAGCATACATGATCGCTTCCCAGTTTTGACCTTCTTGTAATTCTCCGTCACCGTGTAAAGTATAAACCAAATGATTATCGCCATTTAGTTTTTTTGCCTGTGCTGCTCCAAGAGCTACAGATAAACCTTGTCCTAATGAACCAGATGCTATGCGAACTCCAGGTAAACCTTCGTGAGTTGTAGGATGTCCTTGTAAACGAGAATTTAATAATCTGAAAGTTGCTAGTTCTGAAACAGGGAAATAACCGCTACGTGCTAAAACGCTATAGAATACTGGAGAAATATGCCCGTTTGAAAGGAAGAAAATATCTTCTCCAATTCCGTCCATATCAAAACCTTCTTTACGTTCCATGATATTTTGATATAGAGTTACCAAAAATTCAGTACAACCTAGTGATCCACCTGGGTGACCTGAGTTGACAGCATGTACCATTCGAAGAATATCTCTTCTTACTTGGATAGTTAAATCGCTTAATTGTTGTGTGTTAGGCTTCATTTTATATGTAAAAGTTAAACTATTGCAAAAGTAAATTTTATTTTGCGGTAAGACAAATGATTTTTTGCTTTAGTTTGCAACAATTGTTAAATTATGATTCTTTTTTTATTGATGTTGAAAAAAACTCCAAAATCTGGTATGTACTTAATAAAGTTTGCCACAGATTACAAAATTCAAATGATTTTAAAATCTGTGAGAATCTTGTAATCTGTGGCAAAAATCGTTTGAGAAATTATATAATAAGTGGTCAAACAAAGCTACTTAAAAATAGTTTAGTTATTATCGCCTTCGCTGTAAAAGTTGTTTTCTTCGTCTTCTGAACCAATTTCTTCTTGTTCATCATCAAGTTCTGAACCAGGAATATCTAAATCATTTCCGAGTTTATCACTGTTTTGTTTCCATTCATGATTATTGTCCTGATTGATAATTCTTTCTCCGGAAATACCTTCAGGATCGATATCTTCTAGTTTATCTTCTTGATTGTAAATATCTTCATTTGCCGGATAATCTAAGTTTTCCAGATTTCTTTCTATTTGATCATCCTTAATTTGGTCTAAATCTACAGGATTTTTTTCTTCTGAATTTATCATGATTTTTTTTCTTTATACGTTTTTATAAAGGTATAAAACAGATGCTTTTAGCGTGTTATATTTTGAAATCGCGATATTACAGTATTCACATTAATAACAATTCAGGTTCTTGATTTGTTTCCAGGTAATTAGTTGAATATTATTATCTTTCAGTTTTTCCTCGCATTCAGAACTTGTGAAATAATTAAAATCGATTTGGCGCCAAGCCGAACCAAAATTAGGGTGATTTACCGTTATTCCCTGCATTTCAAAATCATCAAAAGCAGTATGAAGTAAAATTACATTAAAACCTGGTTGGATATTATCTAAAGCTTTTGAGTAAGATGTTTTTAATTCTCCTTTTTCGAAATCAGTAAAATGTCCAACAATAAGATTATCGACCAAAAGAGTGTTTTTAAAATCGTGTTTTTCATCAGATAAACGAACAGATTCTGTAAATTCTTCGTTTATGAAAACAGGTAAATTATACGTTTTTCCTAGTTCCTTATATAGTTCTAAAATTTCCGGAGTTATACCTACGCTGTACATGTGCGAATCCAGATGTGTAGGGTTGATACCAAATTGTAAAACTCTTTCGATTTGAGCTGTAAGTTCTTTTTTAATTTCTGAATACTTTGCGTGGTTCTTGAAATCTTTTCTGCTTTTATAGAAATGACCGTTTTCATCTGTCAAACTAGAAACTTCAGGAACAGGAAGAACCGGTCCAAATTTATAATTCTCCCACTCGCAAGTCAATGTTAAATGAATGCCGCAATCGTAATTTGGATTGTTCTTGGCAAATGTTGCCATTTCAAAAAACCAAGGACAAGGAACCATGATGCTATACGAGTTCACAGATCCGTTTTTAAGTGCTTTAATAGTGGCTTGATTTTCAGAATGCGATAATCCGGCGTCATCGGCGTGAATAATTAATAGTTTGGTATTTTCAGGATATCCAAGTTTTTGGGCTAAATTCATTTTATTTTGTTTTTTTGCGCAGATTTTTCAAATTAGGCAGATTTTTTTCGCTGTGAGATTCACCAAATTTAAAAATTTACTGGTGAACTGTCGCAAGTTTTTTTGTTTCAGGTTTCAAGTTTTACTTTCCTTTTTAAAGCCGTTTTAACATTATCATATTTTCTAAGTTACAAATTATCTAATTGATTAAATTTTCCTCAAATTAACCTATCTTTGCCGACTGAAAAAAGAAACAGATGAAGTTTGATTTATTACAAAAAGATCCGCAGTCGAAAGCCAGAGCGGGAAGTATTACTACAGATCACGGCGTAATTGAAACGCCTATTTTTATGCCTGTTGGTACAGTGGCTTCTGTAAAAGGAGTACACCAACGCGAACTTAAAGAAGATATTAATCCGGATATTATTCTGGGAAACACATACCATTTATACTTACGTCCGCAAACAGAGATTCTTGAAAAAGCTGGTGGATTGCATAAATTCATGAACTGGGATCGTAATATTTTGACAGATTCTGGTGGATATCAGGTTTATTCGCTTTCGAATAATAGAAAAATTAAGGAAGAAGGAGTAAAGTTTAAATCGCATATTGATGGTTCGTATCACTTTTTTACGCCAGAAAATGTAATGGAAATTCAACGTACCATTGGGGCCGATATTATTATGGCTTTTGATGAATGTACGCCTTATCCTTGCGATTACAGATATGCACAGCGCTCAATGCACATGACGCACCGCTGGTTAGATCGTTGTATTAATCATTTAGATAAAGTGCCTTATAAATACGGATATGAGCAAACATTTTTTCCAATTGTTCAGGGAAGTACTTATAAAGATTTACGTCAGCAATCTGCAGAATATATTGCAAATTCAGGACAGCAAGGAAATGCAATTGGTGGATTATCAGTAGGTGAACCTGCCGAAGAAATGTACGCAATGACAGAAGTTGTTTGTGAAATTTTACCTGAAGATAAACCTCGTTATTTAATGGGAGTTGGAACTCCTATAAATATATTAGAAAATATTGCGTTAGGTATTGATATGTTCGATTGTGTTATGCCAACACGTAACGCAAGAAACGGTATGCTATTTACAGCAAACGGAACGATCAATATTAAAAATAAAAAATGGGAGGCAGATTTTTCTCCAGTTGATGAAATGGGACATACTTTTGTAGATACAGAGTATACAAAGGCTTATTTACGTCACTTATTTGCTGCTAATGAATATTTAGGTAAACAAATTGCTACAATTCATAACTTAGGTTTTTATATGTGGTTGGTTCGTGAAGCCAGAAAACATATCTTAGCAGGCGATTTTAGACCATGGAAAGAAATGATGGTTAAAAATATGAGCCAAAGACTTTAGAAAAGTTTCAGGTTTCAGTTTTCAGGTTTCAAGTTCTCAGCAGAACCTTAAACTTGAAACCTGAAACAAAAAAAACAAAAATTATATGCTTTCAATAATAGATAAATACATCTTAAAAAGATATCTCGGAACCTTTTCTGTGATGTTGCTTTTGTTTGCGCCAATCGGAATTGTAATTGATGTTTCTGAAAAGGTAAATAAGATGCTTGAAAACAAAATTCCGTTTCCGGATATTGCATTTTATTATTACAATTTTACCATTTACTTTATTAATTCGTTATTTCCGATATTTTTATTTTTATCGGTAATTTGGTTTACTTCAAAATTAGCAAACAATACAGAGATTATTGCAGTTTTGAGTTCAGGTATTTCATTTACGCGTTTTTTGCGTCCTTATATTATTGGCGCAACAATTGTGTCGGTTTTTGTATTGCTTATGGGGTTTTTTATTGTTCCTGCGGCAAGTGAAGGATATAATAATTTTAGATATACATATTTAAAAGGAAATGGTAAACAGCTTATGCGGGGTGAAAACACCAATGTTTACAGACAAATTAATGACAACGATTTTATTTTTGTAAATAGTTTTAATGAAGAATCAAAAACAGCTTTTAATTTTTCGTTAGAACACTTTGAAAAAGATAAATTAAAATATAAAATTACAGCAAGCCGCATCAAATGGGATCCGAAAAAGAAAACCTATACGATGTATGATTACACAAAAAGAACACTGGGAGATCTGAATGATGTTATTGAAAAATCGCCGGAAAAAAACACCAAGTTTAAATTTGAACTTGAAGACTTAACCCCGGTAGTTTATATTGCTGAAACTTTGACTTTAGGAAAACTTTACAAGTTTATTGAAAAGGAAAGAAAACGTGGTTCAGGGAATATAAATACTTATTTAGTAGTACTTTATAAAAAATACAGTGTTCCTGTTTCAGCATTTATTTTAACGATTATTGCTGTTTCTGTTTCTGCAATGAAACGCCGCGGTGGTATGGGAATGAATCTTGCCATCGGAATTGCAATTGCATTTTCATTTGTGTTTTTTGATAAAATATTTGGTACTCTTGCCGAAAAATCGACTTTCTCACCTTTATTAGCTGTTTGGTTTCCGAATATAGTTTTTGGAATTTTAGCAGTGTACTTATTACGTAATGCGAAACGATAATTTAAAAAGTTATTTAAACCTTCATTTAATTGTTTTTATCTGGGGTTTTACCGCTATTCTTGGAGCTTTAATTACTATTGATGCTGAAAATTTAGTTTGGTTCAGAATGTTATTGGCCGGGCTTTTTCTGGCAGGTTTTATAATTTATAAAAAACAGTCGTTTGTAATATCAGCTCAGTCTTTTGCTAAATTAATTTTTGTAGGCTTATTGATTGCGCTCCATTGGATCTTCTTTTTCAAGGCCATTCATGTTTCTAACGTTTCTATAACGCTTTCCATATTTTCTTTAGGTGCTTTTTTTGCGTCTTTATTGGAGCCGCTTTTTTACGGAAGAAAGATATTATGGTATGAAGTATTCTTCGGGTTAATTATTATTGGAGGTTTAGCATTGATAATGCAGGTAGAAATTAAATACCTGAGCGGAATGTATTATGCTTTGGCATCCATTATATTAGGTGTTTTATTTACTTTGATGAACGGGAAATTAATCTCTGATCACGAACCATCAGTTATTACATTTTACGAATTTGGAGCAGGAGTTTTTTTTATTTCTATTTATTTTTTAGTTCAGGGAAAATTCAATGCAGATTTTTTTGTAATGTCTGTTAATAATTGGATTTTGCTACTGATTTTGGCATCGGTTTGCACGGCTTATGCCTTTACAGCATCAGTAAAAGTAATGCAGAAGTTAACGCCTTATACGGTTATGTTAACGACAAATTTAGAGCCTGTTTACGGTATTATGCTGGCGTATTTTATTCTTGGCGGAAAAGAAAAAATGAGTACAGAATTTTATATTGGCGCCATTATAATTGTAATTACAGTTATTTTAAATGGAGTTTTCAAACATTATCAAAATAAGAAGAAAGTGTAATATTTTCCTTATTTTTAAATTGCATTTTTATATTTTAAACACGAATTAACGACACTAATAATATAATATTTTTATATTTGCGGTTCGATTTAAAAACAAAATTCAAAAATCCATGGAATATTTAGATTTTGAGCTTCCAATCAAAGAACTTGAAGAACAGTTAGAAAAGTGTGTTATAATTGGAAAAGAATCTGACGTTGATGTAACACCGACTTGCAAGGAAATCAACAAAAAATTAGAACAAACTAAGAAAGAAATATATAAAAATCTTACGGCTTGGCAACGAGTACAGCTGTCAAGACATCCGAACAGACCTTATACGCTGGATTATATCAGAGCGATTTGTGGAGATACTTTTTTAGAACTTCATGGAGACAGAGGTTTCAAAGATGACAAAGCAATGGTTGGTGGTCTGGGAAAAGTAAACGGACAATCGTTTATGATCGTAGGGCAACAAAAAGGATATAATACAAAAACACGTCAGTACCGTAATTTTGGTATGGCAAATCCTGAAGGATACCGTAAAGCTTTGCGTTTGATGAAAATGGCAGAAAAATTCGGAATCCCGGTTTTAACTTTAGTAGATACTCCCGGTGCATATCCAGGACTTGAAGCTGAAGAAAGAGGACAAGGAGAAGCTATTGCCAGAAATATTTTCGAAATGGTTCGTTTAAAAGTGCCAATTATTACCATTATTGTTGGTGAAGGTGCTTCGGGAGGAGCTTTAGGAATTGGTGTTGGAGATAAAGTATATATGTTAGAAAATACTTGGTACTCGGTAATTTCTCCGGAATCATGCTCTTCTATTTTATGGAAAAGCTGGGAATACAAAGAACGTGCGGCTGATGCTTTAAAATTGACATCATCTGACATGAAAAGACAAAAATTAGTTGATGATGTTATACCGGAACCCCTTGGCGGAGCGCACTACGACCGGGAAACTACTTTTAAAACAGTAGCAGAATACATCACCAAAGGATATAATGAATTAAAAGACTTATCAACAGCCGACTTAATTGCCCAAAGAATGGACAAATATAGTAATATGGGTGAGTATAAGGAGTAAATTCTTACAGAATTATTTAAAATCCGAAGCCTTACAGTTTCGGATTTTTTTTTGGTTATCAACACAAAACACTTATTTATAAACAATTAATAGTTATAACTCGATAGCAATTTTTTTTTAAAATTTGTTACTTTCGCTATATGGAAAATTTCAAAAACATAAATCCTGTAAAGGTAGATAAAACCACAATTATTAATCTTGAGAAAGGGAAATTACCGCCGCAAGTTCTTGATTTAGAGGAGGCTGTATTGGGAGCAATGATGATTGATAAAAAGGGAGTAGATGATGTAATTGATATTTTACAGCCTGATGCTTTTTATAAAGATGCACACAAACATATCTTTGAAGCAATCATACAATTATTTACTGAAACGCAGCCAATTGACTTATTAACCGTTTCAGCACAGTTAAAAAAGAATGGAAAATTGGAGTTGGCCGGTGGCGATTTTTATTTGATTCAGCTTACACAAAAAATAGCCTCTTCGGCGCATATTGAATTTCACTCCCGTATCATACTTCAGAAATTTATTCAAAGAAGTTTGATTCGAATTTCTTCTGAAATTATTGAAGCATCTTATGATGAAACAACTGATGTATTTGATTTGCTGGATCAGGCCGAATCAAAATTATACGAAGTAACACAAGGAAATATTAAACGAAGTTCTGAAACGGCACAAAGTTTAGTTTTACAAGCAAAAAAACGTATTGAAGAAATTGCGAAGCAAGAAGGGTTGAGCGGTGTTGAAACCGGTTTTACTAATTTAGATAAACTTACTTCAGGATGGCAGCCAAGTGATTTAATTATAATTGCGGCGAGACCAGCGATGGGAAAAACTGCATTTGTACTTTCAATGGCCAGAAATATTGCTATTGATTTTGGACATCCTGTAGCATTATTCTCTCTGGAGATGGCATCAGTTCAGTTGATTACGAGGTTAATTTCATCAGAAACAGGATTGTCATCAGAGAAATTGCGTACTGGTAAATTAGAACCGCATGAGTGGGAGATGTTGAGTACTAAAGTTAAGAATTTAGAAAAAGCGCCTTTGTTTATTGATGATACACCATCGCTTTCTATTTTTGATTTAAGAGCAAAATGTCGTCGTTTGGTTTCGCAACACGGTATCAAAATTATTATTGTTGATTATTTGCAGTTGATGACTGCAGGAGGAAATGGTAAAGGAGGAGGAAATCGTGAGCAGGAAATTTCTACAATTTCCCGAAACTTAAAGGCTTTGGCAAAAGAGCTAAACGTTCCGGTAATTGCACTTTCGCAGTTATCGCGTGCCGTTGAAACACGTGGTTCAAGCAAGCGTCCGTTACTATCGGATCTTCGTGAATCCGGAGCAATTGAGCAGGATGCCGATATCGTTTCATTTTTATACCGACCTGAATATTACAAAATTGACGAATGGGATGATGATGAAGCTTCGCCAACGACTGGTCAGGCAGAAATAATGATTGCAAAACACCGTAATGGTGGTATTGAAAACGTTCGTTTGAAATTTATTGGGCACCTTGGAAAATTCGATAACCTTGATGATTTTAGTGGAAATTATGACGATTTGCCATCAAAAATGAACCATGAAGATAATCCGTTTATTACTAAAAACTTACCATCTCCAAATGAAGCTTTTGGAAGTAATTTGAATGATGACGACGATGATAGTGATGTTCCGTTTTAACATAAACTGAATTCAAAAAATAAAAAATCCCTACAAGTTAATTAATTGCTTGAGGGATTTTTTTATTCAATAATAACTTAATTCTGTGTACGATTTTACTCCAATAATATTTCTCTTATAAAAATTAATTCGGTAGTTTAGCAAAACCATTAACAAACCTAATACTATTAACTAATTAAAATTGTAAAACTATGAGTGAAAAAAGTTTCCCAGGACCTATTGAAATCCCATTAGCTGTAGCTAAGGAATGGGAAAAGAGATATGAGGACGACACAACCGTTGAAGACAACAAAAACAAAGTAAGATCTTATTTAATACCACGAGAAAGCTTAGAAAAAGTATTGCTGCTTGATGCCGATGCTGTTCGTGCTTATATTGGTATTAATGAACAAAATGAAAAAACATTGCTCTTTGTTGGGGCAAAACTGGATAAGGAAACAGGAAAATATGTTGATGTATATGGACCACCTTCTTCATCATCACAACAAAATAAAGGAGATGAAGATGATGCCGATGGGACAGTCTATGACGGAGCGCGCCCTAGCCCTCCATATTAATTTAAAATAATATTTAAAGTGGATGATTTTTTAATTTATTCGGGTTATTTGATTTTATTATTAAATCTTATACTTTATTCATATAGCTTTTTCCGAAAGGGAAAAGCTAATGTTTTTTTTGTTTCATATTTAGCTTTTACATTTTTAATGCAATTTTCAATGGAATTAATGTATCACCTTAGTATGAATAATTTATTTGCCGTTAATATTTTTTTTATAGGTCAATTTATATTGTTAGGATTGTTCTATAATTCATTATCACAGATAAAAAATCAAAAAATATTTATAAAGATTTCGCTATTTACGGCATTATCATCTTTAGCCGTACAATTTATTATAGATTCAAGCGAATTTTTTAAGTTTAATTTATTTGAAATTACCTTAACATCTTTACTTATAGTTGTTTTTGCTTTGTTGCACTTTTACAATATGCTTACTGAAAACAAAATATTTTACTACGTTAGTATTGGCCTTGTATTTTATTTATTAGCCAGTACTGTTTTGTTTTTAATTGGAAATCTTTCTTCAGGACTTAGCAATGAAGTAAAATATGTAACCTGGATGTTAAATGCTTTTTTAATTTTAATATATCAATTCTTTATTTTATATGAATGGAAGCAAAGTTTTTCAAAGAAAAATTCGTTAACTTAATTCATAATAGTGCTGTAAAATATATTCTGACATGAATACACATTCAATTCCTGAAAAAGAACTTGTTGCCATAATATTATACATCTCCCTTTTCTTTATAATTGTTGCAATTGTATTGATAATATTCTTTTATTTTTCCAGAAAAAAAATTATTCAGAAAGAATTAGAAAAGAAAGATTTGGTATTACAATATCAAAAGGAACAACTTCATGCCATTATTATTACACAAGAAGAAGAGCGTAAAAGAATTGCCCAGGATTTGCATGATGACATTAGTTCGAAGCTAAATATAGTTTCGTTAAACAGTCATTTGTTAACTTCTCCAAATTTAACTGAAGCAGAAATAGCAGAAATTACCGAGAATATAATTAGTTTAACCACTAAAGCTTTAGAAAATTCAAGAAAAATAGCCCATAATTTATTGCCCCCTGTTTTTGAAAAATTTGGGTTAAATGCAGGTATCGAAGAATTATGTGAAGAATTTGAAAGCAGTAAAGCCATAAAAGTTCATTATAAAAATGAAATTGATTTTAACGATAGAGATATAGATCGGCATTTGCATGTTTTTAGAATTCTGCAGGAATTAATGAATAATTCGTTGAGACACGGAAAAGCTTCTGAAATTTGGATTTCTTTTAAAACTACAGATGAAATTTCTACCTGTAATTATGAAGATAATGGAAAAGGTTTTGATGCAGAAAACATTGATAATCAGAAAGGACTTGGGATGAAAAATATAGATAGCCGGATTTCTTTTCTCGAAGGAACAATCGAAATAAATTCTCAGATAAATAATGGGATTGCGGTAAAGTTTACTTTCTAAAAATTATTTTAAGATTAATATCACAATCTGATCAATAAATCAGAGTAATTTACGTGTTTTTTAAAGCATATTTTGTAATTTCGGTATTACCAAAACCAAATACAAATAAAATGAGTGGCGTAATTAAAATTGTTTTAGTTGATGACGAAGTTTTATTTCGGAAAGGAATCTCTTTTTTACTTCAAAGAGAAGATAATATTGAAATTATTTTTGAAGCTTCAGACGGAGAAGAACTAATTTCTAAATTAACAAGTAGCGCCTCAAAACCGGATATTATTATTATGGATTTGAAAATGCCGGTTTTAAACGGTGTAGAAGCCACAAAAATTATTCGAAAAGCTTATCCTGACATCAAAATAATAGCTCTGACAAGTTATGACACCAAATCATTTATTGCCAATATGATTCAGATTGGTGCCGTTGCTTATCTAATAAAAAACACAACTCCAAAAGATTTAATTCACACAATTAATGAAGTAGCCCGGAAAGGATTTTATTACAATCAAACAGTTTTAAAAACAATTCAGGATACTATTGTTTCATCAAAAAATAATAAAGGTCATTTAGAAACCGGTTTCCTTTCACCTCGCGAAATAGAAATTCTTCAACTTATTTGTCAGCAAAAAACAACTACAGAAATAGCTGATCATCTTTTTTTAAGCCCAAGAACAGTTGAAGGACACCGCAATAATTTGTTGCTTAAAACAGAATCAAGAAATATTGCAGGATTGGTTGTTTATGCTATTCAAAATGAAATAGCGGTTTTAACACTTTAAAATTAGCTTGTTAAAAACTGAATAGATAATACATAATACACTATTATAGTAAGTACAAGTATTCCTATACCTATTTTTTGCATAATATTTAGTCTTTTTGGTTGGTTATTGCTTTCATTTAATTTCATCGTTAAATTTTTCATTGATTTACTTAATTGGTTATTTTAGTTACAAATTTAAATAGAAAGTATTTGTTGTAAATACGTGTTTATACGTGTTTTTGTAATACTTAACTTTAATTTTATAAACTCCTCTTTATATTACAACAGTACTTTAACTTAATAAATCATAGTGGCTATTGTTTTTTTTGATACTTCCTTTATATCTTTACTAAAATAATTTTCTGATGCATAAAAGTTTAGTTTACATCTTTATATTTCTTCTTTCATTAACTGCTAAAGCTTCGTTTATTTTACTTCCAATGGATGAAACTACGCAGCAAAATCATCTAAAAGCATACGGAATTACATATTGGTGCTTAAGTAAAGATTATAAAGCCAGCTGGTTACTAAATTACAGAGGTGGTTCTTTTCTCCTTCCTGATGTCGAAGAAATTCGTAAAGAATGCAAAATTCGCGGTGT
Source organism: Flavobacteriaceae bacterium CRH (assembly GCA_001507425.1). Lineage (GTDB taxonomy): Bacteria > Bacteroidota > Bacteroidia > Flavobacteriales > Flavobacteriaceae > Flavobacterium. The sequence goes on along the minus strand of LMAJ01000009.1, from coordinate 10,705 downwards.
TAGTTTTGAAGTTCTTTCAGATAGCGAAGAAGCTTCAATTTTAAACGAAATATCGAGCCCTTCTCAGAATATGGAATCTGTTATTCTTGAAAAAGCGCCAAAAATTGCTGTTTATACTCCAAAAGGAAAACAACCTTGGGATGATGCGGTAACTTTAGTTTTAACTTATGCCGAAATTCCTTTTACACCAATTTATGACGAAGAAGTTTTAAGTGATCAATTACTGCTTTATGATTGGCTGCATCTGCATCATGAAGATTTTACGGGACAATATGGAAAATTTTATGCTGCTTATAAAAATACACCCTGGTATATCGATCAAAAAAGAGATGCAGAAGCTTTGGCAACAAAATTAGGATATGCCAAAGTATCGCAGGAAAAAGGAGCCGTTGCTAAAAAAATCAGAGATTTTGTAATTGGTGGCGGATTTATGTTTGCAATGTGTTCTGCAACAGATAGTTTTGATATTGCACTAGCCGCAGATGGAGTTGATATTTGCGAAGCAATGTTTGATGGAGACGCAAGCGAATCGAACTATCAATCGAAATTAAACTACACAAATTCATTTGCCTTTAAAAATTTCACACTCGAAAGAAAACCGGAACAATATGAGTTTTCAGATATTGATATGACCGCAAAACGCAGAATTCCGGTTGAGAAAGATTACTTTACTTTGATGGAATTCTCTGCAAAATGGGACCCAATTCCGAGTATGTTATGTCAAAATCATACACAATTGGTAAAAGGTTTTATGGGACAAACGACTTCATTTGACTCAGTATTAATTAAATCGAATGTTTTAGTAATGGGAACTTGCGAATTAAATGGCGAGTCAAGATATATTCATGGAGAAAAAGGCAAAGGAATGTTTACTTTTTTTGGAGGACACGATCCTGAAGATTTTCAGCATCAGGTTGGAGATCCGCCAACAGTTTTAGATTTACACCCTAATTCTCCGGGTTACAGACTAATTTTGAATAATGTTTTATTTCCTGCCGCAAAAAAGAAAAAACTTAAAACTTAAATTTAATTTAGCGAAAATTCAAACCAAATAGGAATGTGATCTGATATTTTTCTTGCTTCATTTAATGAAATAAATTTTTTGTAAAACGGAATCACTCCGGAATTGATATATTGTACCGTATTATTTTTATAAAAAATATTATCAAACTCAGATGCTAAGCAATTTTCACCTTTGCATTTTTGCTTTAAAGTTGTTTTTTGGCTTTCGAAAATAGGAGAGTAGCCCATTTTTTTTAATGGGTTAAATACCGTATGCGATTGTGGACAATTGAAGTCGCCAATAAAAACGAGTTTAAGATTTGGGTATTCCTGAGGAATAAATTTAAAAAACTTAATTTCAGTTTCCGGTTGTTTACTTTTTGTAATCGCATGAAAGTTTACTAATGTAACAGTTTTTTTGTTGATTTCGAAAGTAGCATAATAAGGTTCGCGATCAATCTCCAGATTATATTTTTTTTCTAACCAGGTGTTTCCTTTTAGTTTAGCTTTACTAGTTTTCCAGATATAAGCATATCGTTCCTTTTTATAACTGGTTCCGCTTGTAGGGTCACTAATGCTATAATTCCATTGTGAACCTTTTTCGTTTAAAATTTGTGCCAATTTCGCAACGGCTGGAGAACCGCCATAACCGGCCACAACTTCTTGAATAGCAATAATATCATAGGTACTGATAGTATTGGCAATATAATTTAATTGAGAATCCGTTTTTGATTTTCCGAAGTTTTCTATATTCCATGACAGAATTTTAACTTGAGAAAATGAATGAATTGTAAAGAATAAAATAAAAAGGCTTAAAATATTTTTCATGCAGTGTTTAAAATACCAAATATAAGCTTTTCAAAATTTGACAATTACTCTATCAATATGATTTTTAATTTCTAAATCATAAAAGTTAACTCAATAACTATTAATATTTTTTGTATCTGTTTTTTATAGCAGTCGATATAATTATTATTTGTAAAACCAATAGGGCAGGTATAAATATAAATTTCCAATCGACTTCTAACCATCCTGTTTTTTCAGATACAAAAGCAAAGCTTATTGATAAAAAAAGACAAAGAAACATGGTTTTCATTATAATTATATTATTACTGGTATTTATTTTTAAGAGTAATTTTCGATATAAAATTTCTTCAGAAGCAGAATTGATTTTGATTTTCATTTTTGGCTTATAGATTTTATCAAACTTAAAATTATATATGGCTATTTCTTTACGGAAAACCGTAATAGGAAAATTAAACTAAACCAAAATCTTTGGCAATAGCAATTAAGTGCACATTGTTATTTGCTTTAAAGTATATTTTTAGTTTATTAATTCGTTTTTCTATACTACTTGTTCCGTTTGGAGTTATAGACAAAGCCTTAAATTCATTTGAAATGCTGTCTAAAATATAACCCTGGGCAAGTAATTTTAAAATGGAGATATCATAAGATTCAATTTCTATCAAAGATTTATCATTAAAATTAAAAGATAAATCAGAAGAAAGAATTTTTTCTTCATTATTAAATGCCTTTTCTATCGCTATTTTTAATTCATTTATACTATTTCGTCCTTTAGAAACATAAGCATTAATTCCCAAATCATTGAATAAAGATTTTATGCGATATGATTTATCTTCAATAGAAAAGACTATTTTTTTTAATGAAGGCTGAACTTTATTAACGGCCTCAATAAGTTCTTCTCCACTAGAAATAATTGTTTCGCGATGATCAGATTTAAATGATAAATCGCTTATTAATAAATCATAAGGTTCATTATTTTTTATTCCCTTTTTTATTTTTATTAATGCATCGTCGCAATATTTAACATGATCTATAGAGGCTATTTTTAAGTCTTCAAGTACTTGAATTACTGTTATGCTTATACTATCTAAATCTTCGGCAACTAAAACTTTTTTAAACATATTGATCATTTTTTGAAAGAAAATAGAAATTTAATTAGTGATCTTTGTGAGAATTATTTTCAAAAGTAATAGTTTCATTCATAGCTTCAATACGGTTTTCCACATTTGCCACCATTTTTTGGAGTTAATTTTCTTTACTATTATAAAGTGGTTTTATCATATCGGAAATTTAAAAGAAACTTTAAACCCTTTATCAGGTTTAGCGTCAATGTTAATTTCTCCCTTAATAGCAAGAATTCTGTTTTCTGCATTATTCAAACCATTTTTAAAAGTCATATTATTTGTATTTATCCCTTTCCCATTATCAGTATAATTGATGATAATATTTCGGTCAGCCCTTTTAAAAGTAATTCCAACCAAAGTAGCATTGCTGTGTTTTTTCATATTGACAAGTAATTCCTGCAATACTCTGTAAACGGCAATCTTCTTGTTTCGATCAATTTTATCCCATGAAATACTATCCAAACCATTAATTAATAAATTAATATTAGAAGTATCAAATCCTGAAATCATTTCTTTTAAATAGAATAAGTACTTTTCAGAAGTTATAATCGGACTATTTTCTTTTGAAATATCGCGCGTTCTGGAATATATTGCATCCAAATGATTTAATAATTGTTCTTTATTTTCAGTAATAGATAAGTTTTTATTCTCGGCAAAAGCCATTGTGTGATAAATATCATTAGCAAGTTCATCATGTAATTTCTTTGAAATACGTGTTTCGCTTTGATAAGTAGCTTCAATTTTTTCCTTATTTGATCTTGACGTCAAATAAAAATAGAGAACTAAAATTAAGCACAAACTAAATAAAATGATGATATAAGAAACGATGTTTCTGTTTTTTTGTCTTTCTAATTGCAGTTCGTTTTCTGTTTTACTTGTTTTTAACTTTAAGTTTTCGTCTTTTTCTTTTTTAAAATCATACTTTATTTTGGCAAAATTATTCTTTGTTTTTTGCCTTATTTGAGTATTACTGTCATTTATTTTAATGTATTGAAGAGCATATTTTTTTGATTGTTTATCTTCACTATTTTCGATTAACATTTGTAAAGTTGCCAATCTGTCCTCCACACTATTTATACGGCTATATTTTTCATAACTTAATTTCATGTATGAGATAGCCATTGCAGTATTATTTTTTTGATAATAGTTGGCAAGATTATAATAACTTCTCCCTAAACCAGCGTCATCATTTGCTTTAATTCTTAGTTCCAAAGCATTTTTTAAATAAGATAAAGCCTTCGGATCACCTATACTGAAATAGCAATAACCAATATTATCAAGTGCTCTGGCATAATCCTCGGGAAATTTTTTAACACCGTCATTGTTTAGTAGAGGAAGGAAAATTTTTAAAGCTTCGTGATATTTTTTCTGCTGTATTAAAACAAATGCAATGTTGTTTTTAGCAGCAGATTTTCTCCATTCAGTTGTTTTTAAAGCTAAAGCTTTATTGTAGTAAAACAGTGCATTTTCATAATCATACGTTTTGATATAATTAATACCTAAAATCACATAAGTATTCCATGCATGTTTAGGATTTTTAATGTGATTTAAATACGGAATCGCTTCAGTAACTGTAGATTCACTGCCGCTGTAATCTCCTTGAGATTGCTGAATATCTGCCATTCGGTTTAACGTACTTACAAAATTCTCCGGATCTGTTTTAGGATTACAAATAAATTTTACCTTATTATAATAGTAAAAGGCACTATCAAATTTTTTGATGTCGTAAAATCGATCAGCTATAACAATAAGCTTTTCAACTTCTTCCTTTGTATTTTTTGATTGAATAGTATCATTATTTATTTTTTGGCAGGAAAAAACAATGATGATTAAGGCAATAGTTATGTAGAGATAGAATTGTATTCTTTTTCGTTTCATGCCCCAAAAATATAGAATTCTAAAATCTGGTAATGCGTATAAATACGGTATTTTCTATTATTTTTTTAAATTCAAAAAACAGATTCTCATTTACAACGATATACAAATAAACCCTTAATATCGAGGGTCTGTGTTTGTACAAAAGTTGTAAAGTTTATCTTTGTAAAATTATGCAGCTCTCATTCCCGTTGTTATGCCAACTCTGTTCCATGCATTAATAGTAATGATCATTAAGATAATCTCAGCAAGATATTTTTCATCAAATAAACGTGCGGCATTTTCATATACTTCATCAGAAACATGTTTACTTATTAAAGTTACTTCTTCAGTCAGGGCTAAAATTGCTTTTTCTTCTTCAGAATAAACATCGGCTTCGCGCCAAGCACTTAGCAAATAAATGCGTTGCTCAGATACACCATATTTTCTGGCATCTGCCGTATGGATATTAATACAGTAAGCGCAACCATTTATTTGAGATGCACGAATTTTAATTAATTCTTTATGTACCGGGGTTAATGAAGTGGTAGCAATGTATTTTTCTAAATTAATTAATGCCTGATAAGCTTCAGGGGCAACTGTTGGAATAACGATTCTTGGTTTCATTATGTGTGTTTTTAAAAGTTTGATACAAAGTTCTGGGATATCTCTTTTAAAAAACTTGAACTACTTCAAGAAATAGAGTTAGACCTTTCCAGCTCTAATTTTACTCATAAATTCTGCAGAAAAATCTAAATAAGAAGCAAGCATGTATTGAGGAACACGTTGTACAAACTCAGGGAAATGATCATTAAAATGATGATACCTTTCTTCTGCTGACATTGTGAATAAAAATTTAATACGCATTTGCATCGCTCCAAAAGACTTTTGAGAAACAATTCTAAAATAACGCTCCAGTTTTGGAATCTCTATTAATAAGGCTTCAAGAATAGCTTTCTCTACAGCAATAACTTCAGTATTTTCTACAGCCTGAATGTAAAAATGTGATGGAATATGATTGTGATAACTTAATTGATCCGTAATCCACCAATTTTCAATAGCGAATTGAAGTGTTTGTTCAGAGCCTTTTGAGTTGATAATGTATTGTCGCATACAACCTTTTGTAATAAAGTAAATAGTATTGCAGACTTGGCCTTCTTTTAATACATGTTCTTTCTTTTTGATTTTAAAAAGACTCAGGCATGATTCTACAGTTTCAATTTCCGAAGGTTCTAAAGTGATAAATTTTTCAATATGTCGAAAAAAAGCTTCGTACATGTTACAAGTTTAGATTTACTACAAATGTACCTTTTAAATTGAATTTCCAAAAGCTAGAGTTTTATAACTTCCATAAAGCAAAAAACCATTCGCATTGCGAATGGTTTTTTTATGATAAGTAAGTAATCTAAATTGAGTTTATAAAACGTTTATTTTACTTTATTAAGTATTGCTTTGAAAGCTTCAGGGTGGTTCATAGCTAAATCTGCAAGAACTTTACGGTTCAATTCGATTCCGTTAGCTTTAACTTTTCCCATGAATTGAGAATAAGACATTCCTTCTAATCTAGCTCCAGCGTTGATACGTTGAATCCATAAAGCACGGAAATTTCTTTTATTCTGTTTTCTGTCACGGTAAGCGTAGCTCATCGCTTTCTCTACCGCATTCTTAGCAACTGTCCAAACGTTTTTACGTCTACCAAAGAAACCTTTGGCTTGCTTCATTATTTTTTTTCTTCTTGCTCTTTTAGCAACTGAATTTACCGATCTTGGCATAATTTTAATGTGTTTTTGTAGCAGGCGTCCTGAATCAAATCAAAGGAACTTAAAAGCCATACTCCAAGGTTATATAAATAATTTTTTAACCTAAAGAATTATTAGATAATTCTTAATTGTTGTTTGATGCTTTTCATATCTGTTTTGTGAACTAGCGCTGAGTGTGTCAAAGCTAATTTACGTTTTTTAGATTTTTTAGTCAAGATGTGACTTTTAAAAGCATGCTTTCTTTTAATCTTTCCAGAACCAGTAACTTTGAAACGTTTCTTGGCGCTAGATTTTGTTTTCATTTTAGGCATTTTTCCTAGTGTTTTAATTTATTCTTACTTACTTATATCTTCAAAAGCTTTAGGCTTTAGGCTTTAAGCTTTAGGCAAAAGTTTAAATCAACTGTTTGCTTAAAGCTTATTGCTTATTGCTTAGAGCAAATAATTATTTTTTCTTCTTCGGAGCAATGAACATAATCATTCTCTTGCCTTCCAAAACTGGCATAGCTTCCACTTTACCGTGCTCTTCTAAATCTGTAGCCAGACGTAGTAATAAAATTTGTCCTTGATCTTTATAGATGATAGAACGACCTTTAAAGAAAACGAATGCTTTTAATTTAGCACCTTCTTTAAGGAACTTCTCAGCATTTTTTCTTTTAAATTCATAATCATGTTCATCTGTCTGCGGACCAAAACGAATTTCTTTTACTACAACTTGCGTCGACTTAGCTTTTAGTACCTTGTCACGTTTCTTTTGTTCGTAAACAAATTTCTTGTAATCCATGATTTTACAAACCGGCGGCTCAGCGTTTGGCGAAATTTCAACCAAATCCAATTCAAACTGATCTGCTAAACGTAAAGCCTCTGCAAGCTTAAATACACCTGGTTCGATGTTTTCGCCTACTAGTCTTACTTCTTGTACACCACGAATAAGGTTATTTATTCTGTGTGCATCCTTTTTTTCTACTCGAGGTTGGTAACCTCTGTTGCTTCTTATTGCTATGACTTTATAATTTAAGTTAAACTGTAAAAACTTTTAATGTCTTTTTTATTTCTTCGTTTACAATAGCGACAAATTCATCAATTGTAACTGTAATATTCCCTTTTCCTTCTTGCCCGTGACGACGGATTGAAATAGTTCCGTTTTTCTCTTCTTCCTCACCAACAATAAGCATAAATGGTATTTTTTGCATTTCAGCATCTCTAATTTTCTTACCAATAGTTTCACTTCGGTTGTCAATTAGGGCGCGAATTTCGTGATTTTCTAGCAAATCTAAAACTTTTTTGGCATATATTTCGTATTTCTCGCTCAAAGACAATATTATAGCCTGTTCCGGCATTAGCCAAAGTGGGAAATTTCCTGCAGTATGCTCTAGTAAGATTGCGATAAAACGTTCCATAGATCCAAAAGGGGCTCTGTGAATCATTACAGGGCGATGCAATTCATTATCAGCACCTTTATAAGTCAATTCAAAACGTTCCGGAAGGTTGTAATCAACCTGAATAGTTCCTAATTGCCATTGTCTTCCTAAAGCATCTTTTACCATAAAGTCAAGCTTCGGACCGTAAAAAGCAGCCTCACCGTATTCTACAACAGTATTCAGTCCTTTATCAGCAGCAGCATTGATAATGGCATTCTCAGCTTTCTCCCAGTTTTCATCAGTACCAATATACTTATCTCTGTTTTCCTTATCTCTCAATGAAATCTGAGCAGTAAAGTTTTCAAAACCCAACGAACCAAATACATAAAGTACAAGATCAATTACTTTTTTAAATTCCTCATCTAATTGCTCCGGAGTACAAAAAATATGCGCATCATCCTGAGTAAACCCACGTACGCGAGTCAAACCATGCAATTCGCCAGATTGCTCATATCTATACACAGTACCAAATTCAGCATAACGTTTTGGTAAATCCTTATATGACCAAGGCCTTACATTATAAATCTCACAGTGGTGAGGGCAGTTCATTGGTTTCAATAAAAACTCTTCACCTTCAGCAGGAGTATTGATAGGTTGAAAACTATCAGCACCATATTTTGCATAGTGACCAGAAGTAACATAAAGTTCTTTCTGTCCAATATGTGGAGTAACTACTTGTTCATAACCTGCTTTCTTTTGAGCTTTCTTTAAAAATTGTTCTAAACGATCTCTAAGGGCAGCGCCTTTTGGTAACCATAAAGGTAAACCTTGACCCACTTTCTGAGAGAAAGCAAACAATTCAAGTTCTTTACCTAATTTACGGTGATCACGACGTTTTGCTTCTTCAAGAAGTTCAAGATATTCAGTCAGATCTTTTTGTTTAGGGAAAGAAGTTCCGTAAACGCGAGTCAATTGTTTGTTTTTCTCATCCCCTCTCCAGTAAGCACCGGCAACACTCATAATTTTAAAAGCCTTTATGATTCCGGTATTCGGAATATGTCCACCACGGCATAAATCAGTAAAAGTAGCATGATCGCAAAACGTAATAGTTCCGTCTTCAAGATTTGAAATCAATTCAGTTTTGTAAACATTGTCTTTATACATGGCTAAAGCATCAGCTTTAGTAACCGGACGCATTTTAAACTCGTGTTTCTCTCTTGAAATTTCAAGAACACGATCTTCAATCTTTTTAAAATCAGCTTCAACAATTTTTTGATCTTCAAAATCAACATCATAATAGAATCCATTTGAAATCGCAGGCCCAAGAGTTAATTTAATTCCAGGATACAATTCCTCAAGCGCTTGCGCCATTACGTGAGAAGTCGAATGCCAAAAAGCTTTTTTGCCTTCTGCATCATTCCAAGTATATAAAATAAGACTACCGTCGGTCGTCAATGGAGTTTCGGTTTCTATAGTTGTACCATTAAAAGAAGCAGAAATTACATTTCTTGCAAATCCTTCACTAATGCTTTTAGCAACCTCCATCGGAGTTACGCCCGAAGCAAACTCTCTAATTGACCCATCGGGTAAAGTAATCTTAATCATTGTTTATAATTTTGTGAATGCAAATATAACGCATTACAGAAATACATACAATATATATGTACATGTTTATGCTATAATATATAAGAGTATATTTAATAATTGTTTTCAGATGCACTAATTCATGTTGTGCGGATAAGTTTGATGATAAAACTAATAGACTGTAAGCTGCTATACTTATATAAAGTACAATTTCACACTCCTATATATAAGGAAGAATTTCATTTCCGTAACCCGACAGTTTTTCAAAACCTGTCGGGTTTATTTTTACTACTTATATATAAGAAGGAAATTAGCCTATAATATATAAGAGTCACGATTGTCATGCTGAGCGAAGTCGAAGCCTTTATGGGTAATAGTTTTGGAATTTGGAATTTTAAGATTTGGGATTTGGATTTAATAAGGAGCTATTTCCCGCTATCCGTTCCAATCTTTTGTGCCGAACCCCGGCACAAAAGGATTTCCACTACTATCGGGGCTAGGGCAGTGGTTTTTATAAGAAGCATTCTTATTATATAGTATAAAACAATCATCCCTGCGCTGTTGAGAAGAAAAAGAACCTAAAATTAGGTTTTGGACAATGTTGAATAGTTACGATAAAAAGGGCAAAGGATGTGCGAAGTCCATAAAACAGGTATAAATGATAAAGGCAAAAATACGAAAACCACAAGTCATTACAGAAAATTCTTAAAAAACGCAAAAAAGGTGAAAAGCTAAGTTTGCCATTATCAGATCGTTAAGAAAAAGTTATAAAAAAGATGTAAATTATATAATATTCTAATTTTAATATTAATTGTGTTACAATATAATCAAACAAATTCGAACTTATTAAAAAGTTAATATATAGGAGGATCACAAGTGAAATTAAAAGTTGATAGGCACCGTTTTATAATGGATGAACTTAAAAATAATATGTCTGTGAAAGTATCTTCCCTTTCAGAGAAGATGAACGTTGCTGAAATGACAATAAGAAGAGATTTACAAGAACTAGAAAACAATGGTTTGTTAAATAGAATTCATGGTGGCGCTAAATTAATTGAAGATAACTTATATAATGAAAAGTCACATAAAGAAAAGCAAACCATTAATGTCTCTAATAAAATGAAAATCGCTCAAAAGTGTGGCGAACTCATTCATAATGAAGATATTATATTTATCGGTTCAGGTTCTACAAATGAACTCATATTTGATTTTATAAA
>LMAJ01000008.1 GCA_001507425.1 Flavobacteriaceae bacterium CRH | reverse complement strand
TCTTCGGATAGAATTAAAGGGAGAATCAATGAGAAAAAAGAAAATAGAAAAACAACCAATAGAGTAAAATAATTTTATACTTTTAAACTACTTTTTAGACACCTTTTTGAGTTCATTTATACTGCTCACTTTTATCCAGAATTAGGTGCTCACTTTATCCAGAATACCCAGGTCAGAAAAAGATGGATATTGAATTAATGAATAATTTAAGAAGTGATTTAGCAGAAATCAAAGTAAAAGCGATTTTAAGCGCAATTTATAATATTCGTGCGAACATGTTGCATGGAGAAAAGCACTTCGAAGAACACCAGCGAATTTTGCTTGAACCGTTAATTAGAATTTTACAGACAATTGTAAATTTGGAGATAGAAAATTTAGAATAAAAACTGCCAACAACAGCTACGAGGGAACTTGCTTATTTTGTAAGAATAATTGAAATACAATTTAGTGGAATTATAGTTTTTAATTGTATTTTCGTTAGCTGAAAGCATTCACTTTTCATAACTTGCAAACTGCAAGATATACTAGACCGGTACTGCAATCTAAAGGACTTCATCAAACAACTCACCTAAGAATTAATTAAAGATATAATTTTACTCTTACTATAAATAAAATGGCTAAAACTAACAGTGTCATTAGCTTTCAGGAAATATTTGAAGAGCATCCAGTCAAATCTTGTATTGGATGCTTTTTTGCTGGAATTGCGGCAAGTTATTGGCTACTTACATTTCTTTATGAAGACAAGTATCAAAATTTGAAGGATCGCTACGAGGATAAAATTGAACAACTTAATAAAGCCCATGAACAAGATTTGCAAATTAAAGAAATTACTCTAAAAAAAGAAGAGGGTACAAAATATTATCTTAATGTTGATCCTAACACTAAACTAGGTAGTGATATAAGTAAATTAATTAATAAGTACGAAAATGAAAAATAGCCAAAAGAATCTTTTTATACTTATACTTGTCTTTGCTTTTAGTATTGTTTCGACCACTGCTTTGTTTTTTTACTTTCAAAGCAGAAATTATTCAAAAGAAATTTATAGTAGTAAAAAAGAGAATGACAGCATTCAAAAAAGAATATTAAACAAAAATGCAGAATTGATTGTGTTACTAAAAAAAGCTCAATCTGAGAAAGATTCATTAGATGGTAAAGGCTCAAAAAATATTGATGGAATAATTCATTACGGAAAGCCGATAACTCTAGAAAAACTGGTTGAAATAACAAATAGTTACGAAAATCAAAACATGTTATTAAAGGATAAAGTGTATAACGACAGTTTAAAAATTGAACGTATAAACAAGATTTTAAACCTATTGGAAAAGGATAAAGTAATAAATAGGGAGAAAAAAGGATCAATTTCTTATCGTCAAGTTACAAAATTAGACAGCCTATATGAATCCTCAATAGAAGAATTAAATCAAATTAAAACAGAAATAAAAGCTAAGAACAGCCTTTTAAGTTTGATTAAGAAAAATTATGAAATCGACACAAAAATAGAGTATAAAAAAGATTCGTATATTATAACTCTATTAAACACAAAAAAATTGGATTCTGCTCTCTTACTTTTTCCATATTATAAACACAAAATTAAAACTAATAAACAAGGTGAAACAGTAATTAAATAAAAGATTCTGATTAGTAGGCATCTGTTGATTTTCAATTTTTCGGAATGATCATTTTTTGCGTAGGCGTAAACCTTTTTTTAACTAAAAGTAGTGGGCTGAAAACTTGGTTAAAATAATTTGTAATTTATTGAAAATAAAAACCTTAAAATGGCAGATTTAAATCCACTAAAACAGTATATAGAAATCTTTGGCAAAGAGAAAATATTTGAATGGATTTTTTTTGTTCCAAATTTTTATTACCGCCCGTTGTATTTTTTTAGAGATATTTTTAAAAAAAGTTCAAAAGAAAAATTAACAATATCATTGTTTTATATCTCTATAGCTTCTTTGCTATATTATATATTCACAAATTTGACTATTAAAGAAGTAATACAACAAACAATAATTGAGGCTTCGGTCTTAATTGTTTCATTTTCAATACTCAACACAACAAGATTGTTAATTAAATGGATTGATAGAACTGACTTTAAGGCAGAAGATATATTTTATTTTTTATTAATTACTAAAGCTCTAAGTTTACCAATTCAAACTATATTCTTTGTCATATTTAATTTTTCTGAAAAATATGAGTTCCTTTTTGTTCATAATTTATTGCTTGTTTTTCTTATACTATTTATAATTATTTTCTCAAACTTAATTTTTTATAAATATATAAAATGTACGATTTTAGGTATTGTTTTAAATATTTTATTCTTTAATATTTTTTTAATTGCATTAGATAGAATTAATTTCGATGAATACTTAACTGATTTTAAATTGATTCTTCAAACTGATGAAATTGATGACGAATTTAATTTGAAAATTTCTTCATGTGATAGTCTATGGATGAAATGCCCAAAAAATAAATTCTTAGTAGTAGGTGATTCCGATGCTCAAGTTTTTTCTTTATATACATTTAAAGAAAATTCTCAGAGTACAATTCCTAATATCACTTCCGAATCGATTAATGAAGATCAAAATTTTAGAAAGGGTGTATTACAAAAAATTGAAGAAGACTCCTTAATTGATTATAAGTTTCGATTTAAGAGAAATAAATTCTACAATGAAAAATTAATTGCCTATTTAAAACAATTAAGAAAAGACATTAATAATCCCTATATAAAATCGCAAACTAAAGTGATAGAAGTGACCACAAATGCTAAAAAAGGAAAAGATAAAACTAATTTCTACAAGGTTGCATTTGATGAAAATGTTTTTAAAAAATATAATAATTTTTCAGATGAAATCATATCGTTTTATGATGAAAAACAATTTGCAGAATTTCCCAAAAAAGCAATAATTATTGTTGCATTCCCATATGCAATTTATTATAATGATCATTCCGGAAATCAATATCAATAAAATAAATTCCATCATCATAAACAATACGTAATTATACGGTTTTTTATCTATGAACTTTTAGTTAGTTTTGTCGAAGAGACAAGTTTTATTTTAAAAAAAGTCTAGCATAAATGTAAGCAAATTAGTCAATCAGTATAGATAGTACTTTTTAAGTAGACAAAAAAAAGTTATAAAACATGAAAATCTTATTTACCAATGATTGATGAAATCGAAAAAGCCTTCCAAAATATTAGTCGAGTATTGGCTATAACAAGGTATGATATTGAGCAAAGACAATCAATTAATAATTTGAGTTTAAATATTCATGGTGAAAATTATTTTAGAGATATCTTAAATTTTGTTTATGGTTATGAGTTAGAAAATGATAATTTCAATTCTCAAAACAGTTCTTGCATTGATCTTGTTGATAAAAAATGCAAGCTAGCATACCAGATTACGACTACAAGAAGTGCTGAAAAGATTTCTAAAACATTTAAAGCTTTAGATACTAGAAAATATAAAGGTTATGATATTAAAATTTTGTATTTACTTGAAAAAGCTAAGCCAAATAAAACAACAGTTACAAGTTTTAAAAAGGATCACGATATAAATTTAAAAGATCATTTATTAGACTATACAGATTTGATTAGTAAAATTAATAATCTTGAAACAAATAAACTTCTTGAATTAAACGAAAAATATTTTAAAAAAACTTCTGAGAAGTATACTAATGAGATTGTCTTAAATCTAGTGTTTAAAAATTTACTTCTCACTTCAAGCAAAATACAAAAAAACTATGATGATGATTTTGGTAATATAGATACTCAAAATAAAATCATATTGAATAATATAAATACAAGGATTTCCAATAGAATTAGTGGTGGATTGGACTATATTAGCCTAATGCATGAAAATGAGGATGGTAATTTGCTAGATGATTTACGAGTACTTATTATTGAAAACTTATATAAACGAACATTGCGTGAAGCATTATCGACAAAATTGACTGTTTCAAAATTAAATGACAAAAGCGTATGTGAACTCCAATCACTAGTTGTTGAATATAAATTAGATTTTAATAAAATTATAAATAACCTTCATAAAAATTTAGAGGAGAAAATAGATATTCAAGATTATAACTCGATGTCAATAAGTTGGATAATAATTTCTTTCTTCTTCGAAATTTGTGATATTGGAATTAAAGAATGATTTTACCAACTAAAACAATAGAACCAGTTGATAGTTTAATATCTATTTCAGCTTTCATTATTGAAATTTTAAGAACAGAAAGCATGGATATAGATAGTCTTTTAAAAATTTTCAATGAAAAATATTATAAAGAAATTACCATAGAAAAAATGTTGCTAGCGATTGACTTTCTTTTTATAACAGATAGTATAAAATATAATAATGGAATTATTAAAATTAACATCTAGTAACCCAAATTTTAGGTCTATTATATTTAAACCCGGTTTAAATATAATAGTTGGTTCTCAGTTAACAAAAGAACAAAAAAAGTCTATTAATGGCATTGGAAAAAGCATGTCATTAAATCTTATACACTATATTTTTGGATCAACTTTTAAAACTAAAACGGAATTAAAATTTAAAAGCTTTCTATCTAAATACGGGGATTTTATTTTAACTTTTATACATCATGAAAAAGAGTATACTATAAGAAAAAATTTTTCACAAGGTGATTTTTTCATTAACGATAAAAAAATCTCGCAAACAAATTATCCAAAGGAACTAAACAAAATATTCTTAGGAAAAACTGATGCTAAACCGTCTTTTAAACAGATTTTTAATTGTTTTGCTAGACGATACAGTAGTGAGGTAAGTTATTATGGAAATATATTAACACAACAAAGTAGACCTTTAGAAGATTATTATCAAAGATACACTAATCTTTCTTTATTAAACTTAGACATGGAGCTGGTACAAGAAAGCTTTACTATTAAGGAAAAATTAGGTAAGCTGGATAAAGCAAAAACTACAATTGAAGAATATAAAAAAGTTCTAGATAATTCAAATATAAATGATATAAAAGATGAAATTGTTGATTTAAAAAAGGATTTAGAGAATTTTTTAATAGCTGAAAATTTTGATTCCTTAAAAAAAGAAGCAGATTTATTCACAAAGCAAATTAATGATTATAGAAATAAAATCTATTATTTAGAAAACAAACTTTTAAGAAAAGAAGAAAGTTTTGCGGTCTCCCAAAATACTAAAATTGATGTTCAGAAAATCAAAGAACTTTTTGATGAAGCTAATTTCTTTTTTGAAAATAAAGTAATTAAACGATTAGATGAAGCGCAGACATTTCATGAAAACTTAATCTTAAACAGAAAGAAAAGACTTAGTGTAGAGATAGGACAAATTAAATTAGAATTGGAAAGATTAGAAATTAATAAAATTGAAATAGGAACAAAAAGAGACTTATTACTTAAAAGCCTTAATAATTCTGGAGCGCTGGAAGAAAGAGATTCAATAAAAGATCGAATTACTATTCTAGAAAATGAGCAAAAAGATTTAGAAAAGTATGAGCACCTACTTAATGATTTCAAAACAGATAAAAATAAGCTAGAAATAGAAGATGCTATAAATAAACAAAATAGTATAATTTATTTAAAAAATAATAAAGAAAGTATTGAAAAAATAGAAGCTATTTTTCGAAGCTTAGTAAAAAAATTCTATGACAACCAAGGTGGTTCTTTTAAAATTGAAGAGACAAAAAATGCAAAATATCTTTTTGACATTAATTCTCATATTCCAAAAGAAGGTTCGCAGGGTGTTGGAGAGGTTAAAATCTTTTGCTATGATGCAATGCTACTACTTTTAAACGAAAACTTACTTAATTTTCTAGCACATGATGGATGCATATTTTCAGAGATGGATCCAAGGCAAAAATCCACAATTTTTAAGGTAATTTTGGACCTTTTAAAGGATCATAAATTTCAATACTTTGTAAACATAGGTGATAATTCATTAAATGAAATACTCGACAACGATATTTTGACCATTGATGAAAAGGCTGTTATAAAAAAAAGTATTCGCTTAGAGTTATCAGATAAAGAACCAAAAGATTGGTTGTTTGGCGTTAGCTTTGACTAAAAAAACAAATAAACAAGCTTATTCACTACTGTATTATTTTTCTATTGTATTCTTATAAATAAGATACCCATAAATTTGTATTTGCTAGAATTTGTTTGAAAACAAACAGTAGTCGGTTATACTGTAGGTGCTTTTTATATCTCGCTAAATTTTGAAACTCTTGCATGCTATAGTGTAATGTAATTCTGAGTTCCATTTTAGTTTCTCATGTAAAACAGCAGTTTTTTTTATTGCTTTTTAACTATTTGTCCTTTAAGTTTCACCGCAAACGAGTTCCGAGTAAATAGGTGGCAAGAAATCGGTTGTGATACAACCGGACATCTTGCCGATTGCAGGGACGTGGCAATCTCCCAGATTTAAAAGCTATTTTTTGATCCGAAAGATTATTGTAATAGGCTTCATTATGGGCTAAAAAATATAATTTCGCCATTTGTCAGGAAAGTAGGGAGTTAAGAAATATAAATGAGCTAATTCACGTAAAAATGGATATCCAGCTTCATCTGTCCTGTAATTATATTTAAATTCATTTTGTTTTTTTACTAGTCTATTTTTAAAATCTTCAAAACTAAGATCTGTTGTGAACCTTTGTGTTAAACGAGTCTCAGATTGGTATCCATCAGTAAAAGATTTAGAAAAAAGTTGTTCCTCCAAATCGTTGTTTTTATCTTCGATTAGATGTGAACTAGTGGAATTTATTCCATGAAATGGGACAAAAATTCCTAGATCTATTTTCTGCTCTTTAATAAAATCTCTTAAATAATTATACTCTTCTTCCATATTTAGTATAACTAAATATTCTAACAGTACCGATATTAAAGGAGATGTGCTGTCAGAATAATATACTGGCTTTATACCGGTAACAATAAATTTTATTACATTCTCAATACTATTATTGGAGTCAGGTAAAAAACCTAAGTTGACTTTCGAATATATAATTTGCTGTAACACAAGTGTGATATAGTTTTGCGCATTTTTTAATTTATCAAATTCAATAAATAAATTTAATATGCTTATTACCGGCAAAGAATGTAAATCTATAAGAGGTCTAGTACAAACTTTGTTTTGATTTATAATTGCAACTAGTTGTTGATTAAAAAGCTCATCATTGCCCTTGCCATTATAATGTCTTTCGACAATAATTCTAAAACAGAAATATTCTAAGTATTCAAAAGTTCTTTTGGGATAACCAATTTGTTCATATCTACCTCCATTTTCAGAATACAATCCGTCCTTCAAAAAAGCTATATTTATTGTTCTATTAAAATATTCATTCAAAACACCATAATGAAAATTTAGTATTTGATCGAAATATTTAATTACAGTCTTGTCTTTTTCAAGCTTGTTTTTTAAAATCCAAGACCAAAAAGCTAATACAAGATGTGTTATATATCTCTTTGCAATTTCGAGGTTGTTATACTCATTAGCTTCTGTATAAATTACAAACCCTATCAATTTTAAACTCTCAAAAAGCAGTACCCATTTGCGAGGAAGTTTTCTGCTTTTTTTCCATTCTTCTTTAGTAAAAAGTATATTTATTAATTGAATATAATCACTAGAAATTCCATCAGTAACATTAAGATTAACTAATATTCTATTAAATAATCTTGTTGTTACTGGATCAGTGAGAAGATATGCTCCAAAAAGTTTATCAGCAAATAAAAGTGTTAGGCGAGAAATGTCCCATCTTTCGAAAGAAGTATCTTTAAGGGATGCTTCGAAAGTTTTAAACATACCCTCTAGAGTTGATTGAACTGCTCCCTTAATTATTCCATTATGAACTATAATAATTTTTAAAGGAAGCTTATCAAATTCTGGAAATGCGGAGACAAATTTATTATATGAAGCTTGTGAAATTGAATCTTGAATTCCATCTTTCCCAAAGAAGTTTGTACTTGTGATATCTCTTTCATTTCCGCCCTTAAGTTCAAAGTAAAATCTTTTTTTTACTTTGTCTTCATCTATCCCAACCGCAACAATATCTTTGCCATATTCTTGTAAACCAATATATTCTGTGGGTTTCGATAAAATAGTAAAACCCATAGATTCTAAAAGAATTGGAAAAATTCGATTTAATTCATTTTTTTCGGTGAGTGATTCTAGATATTCTTTTACAATTATATTTTTTATATCCATACTCTAAAAATTTTCAAGTTCTTGCTCGTAAAGGTTAGGGTTTTTATAAGCCCTACTATCAACTAACATACTTGATTGAAAGGTTTGTAATGGATATACATCTTCACGATCTTCTAATTTCCATGCTTTACCTCTAATAATAATCATACTTTTAAAGGGTAAAAATGAATCTTCTTCTTTAAAATCTTTATTCATTTTCGCCCTATTTTCATGTTCAAGCCTGTAATATAAATCTAACAAGTTTTTCTCGTTTTCCCATGGATTTAAGTCTTTTACTTTAGACTTAATAATCTTAAGATTGTTATAATCTGACAACGCTTTCTTTAAAGATGAAATTAATTTTTTGTCTTTCGAACTATTTAAAACAGGAATTATCAATTCATAAAGAGATTCGTGATATGTTTCGAGTATTAAAGAGGATAATTTGTTTTCTAGATGTGTGCGAACTGATTTAAATTCTGATTCTTTTAGTTTTAAAAGAGATGAAATTAATTTATCTATTGAATGTGGATATATACAGATAGCATCTATAGCATTCTTTTGAGCTTCTTCAGTTTTAAGTTTCAAAAAGTTAATTGGATATGGATAATCATGGCTATTGCTTAGCATTATTTTTATAGCCAAAAGTGAATACTTTCTGTAATTAAACATGTCCTCAATACTTGTTTCCATGTCATTCCTCTTTTCACTCCAAAAATGGGAAATTATTTGATCAAAAATATTATTGGATTTCCTTAATCCATTTACATTATATTCTATCAATATCATATCAAACAAATATTTAGGATCTTTGAAATTGTAGAAAAAATCTTTTAAAACATGGATGTTTTTAGTGTATGTTAAATAGACATGCAATAAGCCATATCTCCGTTCTTCATAATTTTCTAGACTATATTGAATGTTTCTAAAAGTGACATTCGCTATATCTACATTTTCAGATTTTAAAAGATTTAATATAATTTGAAAACACTTATCTCTAATCTCACTTGAAGTTTTATTATTTTCAATTAGTTTACAAAGTAAAAATGTTTTATGATCTGTTTCAGAAGTAGTTTTTGAATCAACATCTTTAATAAAGTAGAACACTTTTTCAATTTCATTCAAAGAGCGCAAATCAAATGAAGCAAAAGATTTGAAAGCCTCTGATTGATCTGCCAAAAATAGTTGTGTCGAATATTCAAAAGCTTCTGTATTTGATTCATTATATAATTCAGCTAGTAAACATGGGGCAAGTCCAGGATATTGATGGATATTATTTTCTAAGCCATAATTGTAAATATCTTTAGAGAGTATCAGTTTATCTTTTACTAAATTTTTTAAATAAGTAAAAATATATCTTGACTGATTTTTGTTTTTAAGGTAAACTTCTGTACATGAACTATAAATAGTTTCAACGTCATAATTTGATTTTAAAAGAAAGCGGAAGTAAATTTCTTCAAAATTAATAAGTTGTTTAGTGCGCTTCTCTGTTTTGTTTAATAATTCAATAAGGAAATTATAAACTTCTAAGTTTTTAGAAAGGAAAGTTAAGCAATATACTTTTAAACTTTTAATCAAATTTAAATATGTCATTTTATTATTTCCAACGATATATTTGTTACTTAAGAAATTATCAAATTCATCTATAAGTTTTAAGACTTCCGAAATATTTTCAGGAAGACTAGTATTAAGAGACAATTCTAAAATTTTAAGTAGCTCTTTAATTAAAAGGTCAGACTCAAAGTTTAAACGGAGTTTTTCACCCTCTTCTATTAATATTTCTTCACTTTTTAGGCGATCTATATTTACTGTTTTTTTTAAATTCGAGAAATGATGAGGATATTCAAAATAATGATAAAGTAATTTATGTATGTCGCTTTCGTTTTCCATAATATCGATTTTTTTAATAGTTTAAATATAATAAATTAATAAGGTATTATCATGTTTTGACTATCCATCATTATTTCAAG
Organism: Flavobacteriaceae bacterium CRH; assembly: GCA_001507425.1. Classification (GTDB taxonomy): domain Bacteria; phylum Bacteroidota; class Bacteroidia; order Flavobacteriales; family Flavobacteriaceae; genus Flavobacterium. Next base: position 227,488 of record LMAJ01000008.1, on the reverse strand, counting down.
AGAAAAAAAGAAAGCTGTATAAAGTTGGTCAGTAAGGCAAAGAAGTGCTACAAGTCCCGAAGGGTGGCAAGTTAATGAGCGAGACTTGTCATTATGCGCACTTCATTGCTGATGTCCAATAACTTTGCTTACTTTTTATTATTTTTTGTTCAAAGTTTTAAATGAATTTGTGTCAATAACTATCTGAAAATAATGCTGATAACTTTCTTTATCTTTGTGTTGTAAATTTTAAAAGGATGCAGAAGGAAATTATTTTTGAAAAAGGTAAGTTAGTAATTGGTTATTGTGATAGTTCACAAGATATTTCGGTCTATGAAAATGGGGAATATAGTGAACCAATAAGGTTTACATTTATTCCAAACATAGAAATGACAGAAGATGTTTCTTTGAAATATACAAATGAAATTATGCCTATAATAATTGAGGAGGCAAAAAAGATAATAGTTGAAAATTATGATTTTTATGAAAATTTTGAATTTGATTTTAAGTCTGAATTTTTAGGTTTTCAACTGGAAAGACAGTTGTCAAATAGAAATTTCCTAATTGTAATAGAAAGTTGGATGCGATTAAAATGGCACTTAAAAGAAAGAAGCCAGACTTATTTACAAAAATGAAATTATTTATTTATAGAAATATAATTCATTATAAAATCTTCGGTTTCTATTTTGTATTCAGGAGAAGTCCTGCTTGCTCTTTCCTAAGTAAAAAATAATTCTCGAAATTATTTTCGTAATTCCAGAAATTTCTGAAATGCAAATATATCGGATTCGTTTATTGAATAGTATGTTTTAGCAAAATCGGTTAGAGAAAAACCCATAGCTTCCAAAATTAAAATTAAAGTTGTTGATTTAGCCACAGATTTAGCATTAAGAATGTTTGAAACTGTAGCTTTCCTTATGTCTCCTTCATCAGAAATTTTTCCATAACTTTTTACAATAGCATCGATATCATTCTCATTATGAGGATAATTTTTATTGCTTTCTAATAACCTTCTTAGGCTAATTGCAGTCTTTAATTTTATATTTTCTTCATTAATTTTTTTCACAATGCAATTAAACATATCTAAAATAAATAATCGGTACGTTTTGGCGTACCGATTATTTTTAATATATTTGATTTTGTAACTAGTCAAATAGTAACTTTTTTGTTAAATTTGCGATTCTTCAATAAAAAATTTGAAGCATTCGCTTTGAATCTCGTATAGGAAAACTGGCGTTTTTAAATTACCACGAGATGATAAGTGCAAATGCTCACGCCATAAAGGGCGTGGGCTCACTTATTTGTGGTAAAGGTACCGCCAGTACCTCCTATACAATAAGCTGAGTTCCGCGCCTCTTTTTTTGGTCATACCTCAACTTCTCAAAGCAGTCTCTTCAGATATTAAAGAAACGTAGCCTTTTGTTTAACCTGTAAATAGTTTGAATATGATGTAGCTATTAATTTATTATTTGTAATACCCGGTCCATTACTGTTATCATTGTTGAATTAGTCAAAGGAAGTGCCGGGTTATTACCCTATCGATTCTATACCTTGTAACATTGACAGGGTAGAAAATCATACCCTTTTTATTTTAAACCATTAAAACAATAAAACTGCTTATGCTAATGAAATAAAAAACTTCTAGTCTGAATTGAAAGTTCACTTAGAGCTGCAATAAAATAAAAAATGGCCCTCTATGACAGCGACCAAACTAGTATAGAGGACCATAGTCAATCAAACCAATGTTTAACTAACCAATCCAATATTATGAATAATTTTTCATTTTACAAGGATGGGAAAGCTCTTTATTGCCTAATTTTTATCTGGCTTTGTATGTCTTTCCTATCCTCTTTTGCCGCAAGCCCAAAACGGCATTACTATAAAATATTACAGCAACATCAAATACAGGGCACTGTAACTGATGGAAGTTCGCCATTGCCGGGTGTTACAATAACGGTAAAAAACAAATCAAATAATACTGTGATATCGGATTACAGTGGACAGTTTTCTATTTATACAGCTCCTTATGATACCTTAGTTGTTTCATTCATCGGATTTAAAACGGCTTTAGTTCCTCTTGTGGGAAGGAAAAAAGTAGACATTTCACTCCAATATGATTCTACCACTCTTCAGGAAGTTCGTGTCAATACAGGCTACTATTCAGTTAAGGAAAGAGAACGCACTGGGAGCATTGCGAAAATTAAAGCTAGTGATTTCGACAAGCAACCCGTCAACAACCCTTTAGCGGTAATGCAGGGACGCATGGCTGGAGTGAACATCATTCAAAATACAGGAGTGCCGGGTGGGGGCTTTAATATTCAGATCCGCGGTCTTAACAGTATTCGAGGAGACGGCAATGATCCATTGTACATTGTAAACGGAGTTCCATATTCATCTCAGTCATTAGGAGATCCAAATGTTTCTGCATCCGCTATTTCCGGTGTTACAAATCCGCTGAATAATTTAAATGTATCCGACATAGAAAGCATCGAGGTACTGAAAGATGCAGATGCAACAGCAATTTACGGTTCTCGTGGGGCAAATGGTGTGGTATTGATCACAACAAAAAAAGGAAGATCGGGAGAAACTCGTTTTAATTTAAATGCATTTACGACTGTCGGCAAAGTGGCAAGAAAAATGGATTTAATGCAGACCAACCAGTATCTGTCGATGCGCGCAGAAGCTTTTGCTAATGATGGTATTACTGAATATCCTGAAGGGGCTTACGATATTAACGGCACTTGGGATCAAAATCGCAATACCGACTGGCAGAAGGAATTAATCGGAGGCACGGCTTATATTCAAAGTATTCAAACATCCATTTCAGGCGGTAATAAAAACACACAATTCCTGTTAAGCGGAACTTATCATAAAGAAACAACAGTATTTCCAGGAGATTTTCACTATGGAAAGGGCTCAATAAACAGCAACATTTCACACCAGTCCGATGATAAGCGCTTCAGGCTTAATTTTTCGGCCGCTTATTCCGGCGATAAAAATGCCCTGCCGGGCAGGGATTTAACCTCGCGTGCTTATACTCTGGCTCCAAACGCACCGGATCTTTATAACAGTGATGGCAGTCTGAATTGGGAAAACGGCACATTTATCAATCCATTGTCATTTCTCAATGGAACATATCTTACCACAAACCAAAACCTCATTGCAAATGTAGTATTGTCTTATAATCTGCTTCAGGGTCTTCAGGCTAAGGCCAGCATAGGATATAACGATACCAGGCTGTCCCAAAACGTAACCAGCCCGCTAAGTATTTACAGCCCCTATGATACGAGTGAACATGAATCAACTCTATTTGTGTCTACAGGTACTGGGAGATCATATATTTTCGAACCACAGTTAAGCTATCAAAAAGAATTGGGAGACATAGACCTAAATTTCTTGGTAGGTACAACATTCCAGAGCCAAAAAACGATGAAACTGGCACAATCTGCCTTTGGATTTGCAAGTGATGCCCTGATTAATAGTTTGGCGGCTGCTAATACGGTGACTGTGCTGAATCATGAAGTCACCCAATATAATTACAATGCATTATTTGGGAGAATCAACATCAACTGGTACAAAAAATACATCGTGAACCTTACGGGGCGTCGTGATGGTTCAAGCCGTTTTGGACCCGATAATCGTTTCGCCAATTTTGGCGCTCTTGGAGCAGCTTGGCTGTTCTCTAATGAAAATATATTCAAACAGCACAATTCCATACTTAGCTTTGGCAAGCTGCGCGGGAGTTATGGCATTACCGGCAATGACCAGATTGGAGATTACCAGTATCTAGATACCTATCAGGTTTCTCCTTATTTGTATGATGGGACTGTAGGTCTTTTACCTTCGCGTCTTTATAATCCTGATTTTGGCTGGGAAACAAATAAAAAATTCGAACTCGCATTGGAACTCGGATTCTTAAAGGATAATATCTTCCTTTCTGCTGCTTGGTTCCGAAATCGCTCATCCAATCAATTGGTCGGGGTGCCGCTTCCCGGGACGACAGGTTTTTCTTTTATCCAATCTAATTTTGATGCGACTGTAGAAAATATCGGGGTGGAACTGGAACTTCGCACCACCAATTTGAAAGGCAGGAATTTCTCTTGGACAAGTACAGTAAACCTTACAGTGCCAAAAAACAAACTTGTTTCTTTTCCTGGGATTGAAAGTTCTACTTATGCTAACCAGCTCGTAGTTGGTGAATCACTTTTTATCAAGAAAGTTTTCAATTATATAGGTATTGATCCTCAAACTGGTGCCTATACTTTTGAGGATTTCAACGGCGACGGGCAGATAACCTATCAAGACGATCGTCAGACAATCGTCGATACTTCTCCAAAATACTATGGGGGCTTAAATAATCAGCTGACATATAAAAATTGGTCACTCGATTTTTTATTCCAGTTTGTAAAGCAGACCGGAAGGAATTACCTGTACACGTCAGCCTTACCCGGCTCATTTGTAAATCAGCCTGTTGAAATGGGAAATCACTTCCCCCAAGATGGAATCAATGCAATATCGCAACAGTACACTACTGGCCAGAATGGCACATTACTAGAAGCCCATTACAATCTGATTGACAGCAATGCAGCATATAGTGATGCATCTTTTGTAAGACTCAAGAATCTGTCACTTATGTATGCAATACCATCAGCATGGTCAAAGACCTTTACAGGAAAGGTATACCTGCAGGGGCAAAACTTATTAACTATCACTGATTTTCGTGGAGCTGATCCTGAAAACCAGTCGGCTTCTGCACTTCCACCATTGCGACAGTTTACAATGGGTATTCAGCTTGGCTTTTAATTTAATCATCATCACATGAAAACAAGATTTAATACTATAAGAATAATCATTGGAGCTGTATTTATCAGTCTTACAGCCTGCGAAGGCTTTACCGAAGTAGATACGCCTCAATCACAGCTTACAACTCCTGCTGTATTTGAAAACGTTAAAACCGCTGATGCCGCTATGGCCGACATTTATGCGCGTCTTCGAGAAGACAGTATGGTTGCAGGCACGCTGAGCGGGCTGTCGAGTCTTTTATCAAACTACTCTGATGAAATGCAGTACACAGGCTCAAGTATCGAAATTATGCAGTTCAATAACCATACAATTACACCATCAAACAGTTTAATAACAGGATTATGGAACAGCACTTACAGTGAAATCTATGCCGTGAATCTGATGCTGGAAGGACTGCAGAATTCAAAGTCATTAACAGAGAATGACAAGGCGAGATTATCGGGTGAAGCACTGTTTATCCGTGGATATCTTCATTTTTATCTGGTAAACCTCTTTGGTGATGTTCCATACATTAAAACTACTGATTACAATGCCAATAAAGCAGTATTAAAAACACCCCAAGAACAAGTATGGCTCAATATTATAGATGACGTAACTGAAGCTGAAAAATTATTAACTGTTGAATATCCTTCCCAAGAAAGAGTCAGAGTAAACAAAGCAGCTGCCTCAGCTTTTCTAGCAAGAATATACCTTTATCGTGAAGACTGGGTCAATGCGGCGGCCAAGGCGACAGCTGTAATTAATGATCCAAAGTACATATGGCTTGATGATATTTCAAAGGAATTTCTGCGCCAGTCCACTGCGACAATCTGGGCACTTCATCCGGGAACAGCCGGGCTTAATACTAAAGATGCACGCACATTTATCTTTTCAAGCGGACCGCCTTCCAAACCGTCACTGTCTGCTTTATTTACAGCCAGTTTTGAATCTGGTGATCTGCGTCGTATTCAGTGGGTGCGCACCGTTTCAAATGCTAGTGGTTCTTGGTATTCATCATACAAATACAAACAGCCTTTAGGCACCGCTTCTTCACAGGAATACACTATTTTGTTTCGATTAGCTGAACAATACCTGATTCGTTCAGAAGCCAATGCCCATCTGTCAAATATATCTATTGCTCAGGAGGACTTGAACAAAATTCGCCGTCGCGCGGGTCTGGCAGATACATCCGCAGATACAGAAATGGAATTATTGGAAGCAATTGAAAAAGAACGGCGTTTTGAATTTTTTACAGAACAGGGACACCGCTGGTTTGATTTGAAACGTACAGGAAATGCGGCAGCTGTACTAAGTCCAATAAAACCGGGATGGGAAGACACACAAATAATACTCCCTCTTCCGCAATCAGAATTGCTGTTAAACAAGAATTTGCTCCCACAAAATCCTGGTTATTAAAATGAGAACGTTTTTCAACAAAGCCGGATATTGGATAACGCTGCTTTTTACAGCGTTGTCCCTGTATGGACAAAAGCAAAAACAGCAGGTAACTGCTGCTGACTATGCAAAATGGAGCTCCATAGAAGCAGAGACATTATCCCCAGATGGCAGATTGATTTCTTATAATCTGCATTATGATTACGGCGTAGATACCTTGTTTGTACAGGATATAAAATCTGCCAAGCGACTGTCATTTCCTAAATGTTCTGATGCGCGTTTTAGCAGTGATGGCAGGTGGCTCACATTTTCAGATCCGGAAAAAGGATTAGTTTTGAATGACCTTATCACTGGTAATAAACAGTATTTCAAGGATGCGATTCGTCACGAATTCAATAGTGAAGAAAATTTCCTGGCTGTATTAAATAAGAATGGTTCATCTGATTACTTGACGATAATTGCATTATCCACCTGTAAAAAATATAATTTCAATGATGTCATAGAGTTCAGTATCAATAGTTCTGGTATTTTTGCTATAAGTACTGGTTATGAAGTGCGACTTTTAAAACCGAAAATTGGATTTATAGAAAATACCATTGCACAGGATGAGGAGGCAGGATTTAAAAAACTATTCTGGAGCAAGAGCGGTGAATTTCTTGCTTTTCTTCAGGAGATTAAAAACCCGCAGCAAACTGCTAAAAATTACAGTATATTTTATCATGATGTGGCATTGGGGACTAATGCTGTTCTTGACAACAGGACAACTGAGATATTGTCGATGGAAAATATAACCCCATACGGAGGAAGTTCCGCGGTGAGGTTTTCAGAAGGTGGGAAAGGTGTATTTTTCAATTACATCGGTGCTGAACAGGAGCAAAAAACTGGAGCTTATGAAATATGGGATTCTGCTACAGTACTGGAATATACCCAGAACAAAATGTTTGGAGATCCAAATCGATTGCCAAAAACGGCTGTGTGGACACCTTTTAATGGTAAAATTTTGAAGATCGGAACAATCGAGAATCCACAAACAATCCTTACCGCTGATAGAAAACATGCGTTGTGTTACAATCTGCTCAAATATGAACCGCAATACGAGTACTACGCTCCGGCTGACATGTATGTGAAAGATACCCAAACAGGTACAGAACATCTGATTTTAGAGAAGCAGTCAACAGCAGTTGGAATGATAGGTGGCTCTTCCAGTGGAAATTTTATACATTATTTCCGCAATGGCAATTGGCAGGCTTTCGATATTGCTAAAATGCAGCATCTTAATCTAACAGAAAATCTCCCAGTCTCTATGATTGATAGTATTCAAAATGATGCGGGTCCACCTGCGCCGTATGGCAGTCCGGGCTGGTCCTCTGATGATAAATATTTTATAGCTTATGATCAGTATGATATCTGGATGATTGACGGCAGATCCAAACAAGCCAGAAGAATTACAGATGGCAGAAAACATAAGATTTCCTACAGGATTTGTCTGAATCTTTACCCTGTTATCAATAAGCCTAGCTTGGACGAATTTATGATAAGGAAATTTGATTTGTCTTACGGGCTGGTTCTGCAGGCAACCGGCGAAGATGGATCAAGCGGGTATTATAAATGGAACGCTGACGGTTCTTTAATTAAAATGGTGTTTGAAAACAGCGCAAACAGCAGGCTTCAAAAAGCAAAAAACACTGAGCAGTACATTTACATGCAGCAGTCCGCTTGCAATGCCCCAAAACTGATGACCATTTCAGGGAAGCAGAAAACCAGGGTGCTCTTCCAATCCAATCCCCACGCATCTAAATTCAAATGGGGAACGGCTGAGATGATCGCTTACAACGATAAAAACGGCAAAAATCTTCAGGGTATTCTATACAAACCAGCAGGGTATATAAAGGGGAAAAAATATCCAATGGTCGTCCTAATATATGAAAAACAATCGCAGGAAATTAACAATTACCATATACCAACACAATATGGACCAATGGGTTTCACACCGTCAGCCTATTTTCTTGATGGCTATTTGGTGCTGTTGCCGGACATATATTATCAAATGGGCGAGCCTGGAAAGTCTGCTCTTAATTGTGTACTTAATGCAGTTGATACTGTAAAGCGGATGGGAATTGTTGAGGAAAATCATATCGGAATTATAGGCCATTCTTTTGGAGGTTATGAGACGGCATTTGTAATTACCCAGACCGATGCTTTTGCTGCAGCTGTCTGCGGTTCGGGACGCATGAATACTATAAGCGGTTATTTTGTGCATTCATCCAGCATACCACGTTCTAATGCATGGCGGTTCGAATCGCAGCAAGGAAGAATGACTTTCTCGCCCTTTGAAAATTGGAAAGCCTACGAGATGGATGCGCCACTGCCAAATGCAGCAAATTGTACAACACCCCTTCTAAGCTGGGCTGGGAAAAAAGACAAGAATATTTTCTGGACACAGTCTGCCGAATTTCATATGGCACTTCGAAGGCTTGGAAAAAGGAATGTACTGATTCTTTATGAAAATGAGGCTCACACCATTACCACCCCTGAACTCCAAAAAGACCTGACAATAAAAACTAAAAACTGGTTTGATTATTATCTGAAAGAAAAAAAGGAGACACTTACAAACGGCATCCCTTAAAACCAAATAAATAAAGCAGGAGATAAAAAACTCCTGCTTTTTTAAAATTAGATTAATTGATTTTTCTGTATAACTCAACATTACATTGAGTCGGACTGCTCATGTCGAACAATTGTTGTCCTCCAGAACTAACTCTACAAACATTAGGATTATCCACTGTGCTGCATTGTACTGTTGTAACATCACAATCCTCTAAGGGATTATGTCCATAAACATTTATCAGTTTACCTTTTTCAGGCACAGATGAAAATGCAAAGGCCCCAAATACAGCAAATGCGATTGCTGATAGTGAAAGCGCTGGTCTTAAAACTTTAGTATTCATAATATTAAAATTTAATGTTAACGGTCTACTCTTTTTCAGGTTTTCGACCTTCCCCTGGACTGTACAGTGTATTTTAAAAGCATAAATGCTGATCTTATCTTGATGGGTAAAAAGGCTTGTAATAATTGGTTTTTAATTTTTCAATTGTGAGATGTCTTCCATTGAGCGAAACAATCCTGTCGTTTAAAACCACAAATTCATCCATTGTCCGTCCCTCTATATTGTAAACATAAAAACTAAATGCATAGGTGTTTTCCTTGAGATTATATACATCTATTATAGAAGCCTGTTTCCACATAATTTCAGGTTCGTATTTTCCAATGAGAGCCGCATTGACAAAAAGATAATTGCCAAAGGACGCAGTCAGTTTATTCACCAGTTTAGGCTGTCTGGCCAGAGTCTTGATGTTTTTTGATTTAATACTGGCTACCGAAACCTGCGCTTGCGAAGTCGTATCAATGGTATGCCCGGAAGTATGACTTCCAATCTTAGAATCAATTATCAGAAATTCATTTCTGTAGGCATACGTATAAATTATTTTATCCAGCTGGGAATTATAAAGCAATGATCCGTCAGTATCAAATACACCGTCTACCTGTTTCTGCAGCAGCCCGCCGTTAAGTTTTAATGCTGTATTGTTATTAAAAGTAAAGAGTCCCAGCGTATTGTTTTTTGTTTTAGAATCTATGGCCCTGATAACTGCTTTTTTATTATCAATTGGCTTTAGTATAGAAAAATATGCTTTTCCATACATCATAAGCTCTGCTTTCCAATTAATGGTATCTCCAATTAAAACGCAGGGCACACTTCCATCACTAAAATAAAAATAGGGGGTCTTTATAGCAAGACGCGGTACAGTATAAGGAAAATTATACTTTGGAAGATTGATATGAGTTGTCTTTTTTTCAACAAGTCTCGTATCAAAAATAGTCACTGCCAGCGGTTCAGCCCGATTGCCTAAATAAATCTGTCCTTTGTCATAACCGGCAATATAATAGGCTGCGTGTGGAAGCAGGATTGTTTTTTTGCCAGTAGTCGGGTGTTTGGGAAATCTCCGTACAAAATTATTGCGGTGATGAATTATGTCTTCTGATAGTATAAAGAGCAAAGCAACAAGACCAATGCTAAATAATGTAGTCACAGAAAAGGCACTGGCCAGTGCAGCAGGTTTTGAAATAAGATGCACTTTTGGCACCATACCGGCCAGTATCAGAATACCTGCTGCGGCCAGGATCATGAAAACAAAATTAAAAATAAAATGCTCCTGCCATCCCATTTTTTCTAAAATTCCTCCACAGGAACATGGAACAAATGGACTGTAATTTAAAATAATGAAAATGTATGCGGTAAAAATGGTCATTAAGCTGAATGCAGCCCACAGCGCCAAGAACCGCGTTGAAGAAAACAGCAGTAATCCAGCAATCAGCAGTTCTATAATTGGTACAACCCATGATACAATTCCTGCAAAGGAACTAACCAGCGGTGACTGTCCTAATTGAACCTGAAAATTTTCAAAGTCGAGCAATTTACTTATTGCCGCATACACAAATAACAGGATATATAGAAAGGAAATTACTTCTATAAAAATATACTTATGCTGTGGGCAAAATTTCATGGCGATGTAATTAAAAATTTACAATGTAAAGTTCTGTAAATTAATTTGTTATACTGTTGTCGATTTGGAATAACGACTTGTCAATAAGGGATTAAATTCATACTATAATTGACAATCTATAAGGTTTTCTCTTTAATCACCCTCGGTTTATCAGTTTTAATAGGTATATAATGATATGAATTACTCCGACTAATTATTACGAAAAACAATCCGAAAATTTATCAAAAGCGATCAATTTTACACTCTTCTAAAATCTAAACGTAAATAAAAGGCTGGCAAATTCCAGACTAATTGCTGGAAAAAAAAAGTGCTTATTTATAATATTAGAAGCCTATAAATAGTTTTATTGAATATCAGATATTGAGAATCTGAAAGTATGTTCAAATTTTATAACTAAGTGAATAATGAACTTATAAAAAAAGAAATCCGGAAGATGAAAACTATGGATATAACTAATAAACGCCGACTTCGGAGGTGTTTTCCAGCCCCCGGCAGGGCAAGTGGTTTTGAGATGCAGAATTCATTTCAAGCATCTCAAAACACAACTTGCCGTTGTCTGGTGACAACTTTTTAAGGAATGGTTTTATTTAAAAGGGCTTAATGCCCTTTTTTATTATAATAGGTTATATGTACTTTATTTGAGAACTATAAGTACTGTATGAATACAAGTAAGATTTTAATAAAGCTGGCTTAGATATGGTTATAATGAACTTATATAATTATTTAGGTATAATAGGTAGACAAGTCCTCAGATATTCTTGTATTCAAGCATTCAAGCGTGCAGGCATTCAAGTATTTTAGTATTCAAGTGGGAAGGTATCCACTCAATCATGTATTTAAGTGTGCATGTATGCATGTATGCAGGGGCTCATTCCTGCCTGCAAGCCTGCAAGCCTGCAAGCAGTCACGCAACCAAGCCTGCAAGTATTCATATAGGTCAGCATGTGCTCAGGCAGTGCATTATTACCAATAAGAAAAAAGATATTTTTCCAAAAGAGACAGAAAAAAGGAAAAAAGAAAAAGAAATCAATCTCAAAGGACGGGATGCAGACAGGCCAAAAGGAATCGGAATAAATCCCGAAGGGTGTCTTGTGAGGTTACGAGCAAGGCATTATGCCGAAGTCTTTTTGCCAGACTGAAAGCCCATCATAACTTTGTTTTCTTTTTTTATTTTTTTTAAGGGAAAATATCAGGTAAAAAGACTCTAATGTATAATTGAATTTTATACGCAGTATTAATCTAGCGATAGTGTGAATTCTGGTGTATTATGTAGTGTATTTACTTGACCGCAGATAACATCTGGATAAAGAAATAATATGCCAAATACCGCAAAATACTTCCACATTTCAGTATTGATAATGATTATAGAATATATTCGGTATTAAATAATTATTAAAAATTAGAGTCATGGAAATTCAAGAAAAAAGGAATCCCCATAAAGGAGGAAGACACCCTAAAAAAGATCCTGCGATCCACCGTTATTCCATCAGTCTTAATGAAGTAGAAAATGCCCGCTTTCTAACTCTTTTTGAAACATCAGGTATGCATGTAATGGCGCACTTTATTAAAGTGTGTGTTTTTCAAAAAGTGATTAAAACAGTTAAGATTGATAAAGCAGCGATGGATTACTATATGCGCCTGACTACTTTATATGGCCAGTTTAGGGCTGTTGGTGTAAATTACAATCAGCTAGTGAAGATTTTCTACCGTAATTTTTCCGAAAAACAAGCTTCTGCACACCTTTACAAATTGGAAAAGCAGACAATCGAATTAGCTGTTTTGTCGAAAAAGATTATAGAGCTCACACAAGAATTTGAAATAAACTATCTCAAAAAATAGAACTTCGAATGTTTGTTGTTTTTTAATTATGCCAAATGCAGTTATTATATTTCATCGAAAAGAAAAAGCAAATGTAATATCATAGTTTAAATTCTATTTTGGCGTTGTAACAAAGGGATAGTCAATTAAAGTAAAACGTAACAGCCAATAGAAGCCAAAAAACTCCATTCAGGATACTGGATAGATTAATTGTTTGTTATTACATTATTTTAGCTATATCAATTGGCTGATAAAGTTTTTTTTACATAAAAACAAGAAATCAAAACGATATATATAGTGTTATGGGAGAAATTTTAACTAAAGAAGATTTACGACAGTTTGGTTTGTTATTATTGGATAGCATGCGAACTATAATTCAAGAGAATAATAATGAAAAAAACGAATCGTCACAGTCTGAATGGCTAAAAAGTAAAGCTGTCAGAAAGCTGCTTGATATTTCTGCAGGTTCGGTTCAAAATCTAAGAATGACACAGAAAGTCCGATTTAAAAAGGTTCTCGGCTCGTACTACTACAATAAGGAAGATCTGATAAAACTTTTCAAAGATGAGTCAAATTAATAATATAACCGAACACCAAGTCATAAATTGCCTATCTATTTATATGGAAGATAGGCAGCTCAACGTATGGCATTTGGCTATTTTAAATGCTATTTTAACTTTGGGCTATAGGCAGGGAGAGAGGCAGAGAATTAAAGTCAGCCGTCATAAGCTCATGTTATTGTCACATATTAATACACTTCCCACTTATCATAAATATTTTAAACAGCTTCAGGATTTGGGCTATATTAAGTATATGCCTTCTTATCATCCTGGTTATAAAAGTGAAGTTGAATTATATCAAGAGAGGTTATCTCAATTATGAGATAACCTCTTTGTTTTATATCAAATTATTTTGGAGATTATATTCTAAGAGGATGGTATCTTATATTTCTCTTTAATTAATTCTAATTCATTCTCCAGTCTGATTAGTGCCGTTAGATCTTCCTGTGACATTTCAATTTTCTCAGGATTTAATTTTTTATTCAGCAGCGTCATTTCCCGGCCTATGGTAGCTTGTTCCGTGATTGCGTAAGATTCCGTCTGTTTAACTGATGAATGTCCGAGCATTTCCTTTACCACATTGATTGGGACATTATTGTTTAATGTTACTGTACTTCCAAAAGTTCTGCGTGCCATATGTGTATTGAGCGTGAATGGAAAACCGCATAATGTAGCAATTTCTTTAAGGTATTCATTCATTTTCTGATTAGAAGAAACCGGCAGCACAGTTCCGCGTTTAATGCAAACCGGATGATCTTTGTATTTCTCAAGAATTTTGATAGCCTTTGGAAGAAGCGGGATTCTTGCCGTAGAATTTGTTTTCTGTCTTTCAGATAAAATCCACTGATTTCCGTCAACACCATCCTTTATGTCAGCTTTCTGGAGCTGAAAAGCATCAATATAAGCAAGTCCCGTGTAGCACTGGAAAACAAAAATATCACGCACGGTATTGAGTCTTTCCGTTGAAAATTCGTGTTTTTCCAGTTCAGCTAATTCTTTTGCAGATATAGGCTTCTTTACAATTTTAGTTTTCTTCCCTTTGAAATTCTTAAATGGATCTTTGATAATGATTTCTTTGTCTATGGCTCGTATTACAATTTTCTTGAAATTGGAAATATATTTAAGTGTGGTATTATTTGCGCATTTTCTTACGGTACGAAGATAGAACTCAAAGTCTTTTATGAATTCAAAATTTAAATCAGCAAATTCAAAATCATTAGTATTGTATTTGAATTTTATGAAAGCCGTTACGTGATTTTTAGTAATATTGAATCTCTCGAGTGTGGCTTCTGTATATCCGTTACCAATCAGGGCTTTCATTTCATCATTGTGTTTTTGAAATTCTTCCAGCACCCTTGCTCTGGGAGTTATTCTTCCCATTACATGATCCATAATCTTTTGGGAAGTTATGGGTTTTCCGGTGTACATAATTTCGGATTTGATTTCATGGATTTTCGCAGTGAGGGAATCCAGAAAAAAGTTCAGCGACTTGGCATCTTCTTTTGTGCCTGTTGCTCTTTCGGTTTTCTTGTTCCAGCGCTCAGTATCCCACTGGCGTCTGGTGGATGCTTCTTTCGGGATTCCGTCAACGGTTATCCTGAAATAGACACTTCTAATGTTACTCTCATTGTGTCGGGGTGCTTTCAAAAAGAAAATCAACCCAAAGCTGTTCTCTAGCATAATTCAACTTATTAGATTAGTAAATGTAGAATTATAACCTCATTTAAACAAGATGTAAACGTGCTTAACCCCTTTGGTATCGGGACTTAAGATGAAATTTTGTGGCGCAACTTTGAGCTTTAAAAATGCGCCACGAATGCGCCACAAAGTTTTTGTTCGATTTTATAAATATTGAAAAGCGGTATAAAAGAAAAAACCCTGCAAATCGTTGAATTTGCAGGGTTTACCGCTCTTTTTGGCCATTTTTGAAAACTTTGAAAATCTTATTTTTCCTTTGTTTTCGGGCCTTCGCGGAGAAAGAGGGATTCGAACCCCCGGACCTGTTACAGTCAACAGTTTTCAAGACTGCCGCATTCGACCGCTCTGCCATTTCTCCAGTATGTCGCAATCATTTTCTGATTGCGAGTGCAAATATAGTACGCTTTTCCGATTATAAAAACTTTTTAAGCGTTTTTTTTAACTTAATTTTCAAGTGTCTAATTACCAGTATTTACTAAAAGGATATTTTAGTGTTAAATAACATGATTAGTCTAAAATAGGTACTGGTTTCTTATTTTCATCGACAGCAACAAACGAAAATGTTCCTGCGACAACACTTTCGCGAAGCTCAGAATACATTTGTTCCATGAAAATATCAACGTGAATTTTACAACTCGTTCTTCCAACACTATCAACTTTGGCGACTAATTCAATTAATGTACCAGCCGGAATTGCTTTTTTAAAGTCAATTTGACCTGTTGAAATTGTGACTACTTTTTTTCTACTGAATCGTGTAGCACAAATAAAAGCCACTTCATCCATTAGATGAAGCGCAGTTCCTCCAAACAAAGTATCGTAATGATTTGTTGTACTCGGAAAAACCGCTTTAAAAATACGCGTCTCAGATTTTATAATTCTTTCTTCTATTGTTCCCATAAATTAGTAGCTAACGTATTCCGTAATCTCCAATCCGTACCCAATCATTCCAACACGCTTTGTTTGCTCGGTATTCGAAACAAGTCGAATTTTAGAAATATCAATATCGTGCAAAATTTGAGCACCAATTCCGTAATCTTTGCTGTCAATGATCACTTTTGGTGCTTTCATTGTTCCTTCGGCCTGCAACGTTTTAAGCTCCGAAATCCTGCTTAATAAATTAACAGCCTGCATATCCTGATTAATAAAAATAACAGCACCTTTTCCGTTTTCATTAATCACTTTAAACATATCGTCTAACTGCTGTTCAGCATTGTTTGTCAATGTTCCCAACAAATCATTATTTACTTGAGAAGAGTGAATTCTCGTTAATATCGCTTCTCCAAGATTCCAGGTTCCTTTTGTTAAAGCGATATGAATTTGTTTGTTAGTAGTTTGCTCGTAAGCTCTTAATCTAAAAGTCCCAAATCGGGTTTCGATATCGAAATCTTCTTTTTTAATGATTAAGCTATCGTGCTGCATTCTGTAAGCAACTAAATCTTCGATTGAAACTAATTTCAAATTAAATTTCTTCGCTACCTCTACAAGTTCAGGCAAACGCGACATTGTTCCGTCTTCATTTAATATTTCGCAAATAACACCAGCCGATTTAAAACCTGCCAATCTTGCAAAATCAATAGCAGCTTCTGTATGTCCTGTTCTTCTCAAAACACCACCTTGTTTAGCTACCAACGGAAAAATATGCCCGGGTCTTGCAAGCTCGTGTGGCTTTATATTTGGATCTGTTAATGCTAATACTGTCTTATATCTGTCTGCTGCAGAAATTCCTGTGGTTACTCCGTGTCCCTTTAAATCTACAGAAACCGTAAACGCAGTTTCCATATGATCTGTATTATTCGTAACCATTGGTCTTAAATCCAATTCTTTACAACGACTTTCGGTTAATGGAGCGCAAATCAATCCACGTCCGTGTGTAGCCATAAAATTGATCATTTCAGGAGTTACTTTTTCGGCAGCAGCCAAAAAATCACCTTCGTTCTCACGATCTTCATCATCGACTACAATGATAACCTTACCTTGACGAATATCTTCTATAGCTTCTTCAATGGTGTTGAGTTGTATTTTTGTTGACATAATTATTGTTTGTTTTGAGCGGGTGAAAATCGCTCTAAAATTTTTTGAAACAGTTGTGATATAGGAGTTGTTATGGCATCAAAATTAATGAGCCCGTTATCATTTGTAGCACGATAGGTGAGCAAAACGGCTAGTGGCAGTAATATAAAAGAGGACATCCATGATCCCATAAAAGGACTCATACCGCCTTCCTGAGACAGTCTTTTTCCAAAAGTATTGATGAAGTGAAAAGTAATAAAAATTAAAACTGCAAATACAATTGGCAATCCAAGTCCCCCTTTTCGAATAATCGCACCTAATGGAGCTCCAATAAAAAACATTAAAAAACATGCAAAAGCAATTACAAATTTCTCGTACAAAGCTGTCAAATGTTTGTTTATATCTCTTTGTTTGTCTTTTAAGTCTTTTTGTGTAGATTCTATAGAGTAAATATTGCTGGTAACGGTACTACTGGCCATTTTTAAAATATCTGACTTTTGCTTATTTGTATAAGGAGATAAAAGATTGTTCGGTAACGGTTTTTTCTTTTTATCAGTTTTTAAAACCTTAGGAGCAGCTTTAATTCCGACACGCTGATTTATATTTTCTGAAAAAGAGATTATTTCGTTGTTCAGGTTTTTGTTTAAAGAATCTAAGGTGTAGCGTAATTCGTTTACATTCAACATCCCGTTTGTGCTGCCGACATTTTCTTTATCTTCATCAACTTTGTTTAACTCCGATAAATCAATATTGATAATCTGCTTTTTGAACTCACTTTTTATAAAAGGAAGTTTAGAACGATCTTCATATTTTTTCGGGGTAACATCCTGATAGTAATAACCGTTGTTTAAAACCAGCTTTAAAATACTCGATTTCTCACTACTGATTAATTCTCCATCTTTAGCTTTAATTACGGTTTTATTTTCGCCATAATTATTTGCTTTTTCATGAATAGTAACTCCGGTTAAAATATTTCCGTTTTCGCCTGACTTTTTGTTTACTTTAATGTTGTAAGTACCAACATCATTAAACTGACCTTCGGCAATTGCCATTGCTGGTTTTGCCTGAGCAATGTTTTTACGAAAACTAACAAATTTATATTCAGCATAGGGAATTACATTATTGGCGAACCAAAATGCAACGATACTCAAAACGAATATAAAAATGATTAAAACCCGCATGGCTCTTTGCAATGAGATTCCGGACGATTTCATGGCTGCAAATTCATAATTTTCGGCCAAATTTCCAAAAGTCATGATAGAAGCCAATAGAACCGATAGAGGTAAAACCAGCGGAATTATTCGAGGCATTGAGAATAAAAGAAATTTTATAACCAACAACAAATCAAGGTCTTTACCTGCAAGTTCAGAGATAAAAAGCCAAACAGTCTGAAGTATGAATATAAAAAAAAGGATTACAAATACCGTAGTAAATGTAATCAGGAATGTTTTTAGTAAGTATTTGTCTAAAATTTTCAACCTTAATTTAATCTAATTTGTTGATGTAATATTTTGGATATTTGCTCGCAACAAAGGTAAATTGATTTTTTGATAAAGGTTGATTGGTTTTAAAAGAATTAACGGTCAAAGTTGTTTTTGTTCCATTTTTTCCTGTTTCAATCAAATTATAGATGTGTTTTGTCTGAACATCAATACCTAAAAGAATCTCTTTTCTTTGATCTTTTGTATTTGTTGGCGCTAATTTAATGTATTGAATTTTTCTTCCTTTTACATTTTGAACTATATCCATGTTGTATTTGTATCCGGAATTAAAAAAAGTAAGCATTTTTGAAGGCGTAATAGCGTTATCGTCTTTTTCGTTTACTTTAGAAATAGTAACTTCTTCATCTTCAGGATTAATGGTATAGCTTTTTTGTCCGTCAAATATTTTAGTAACGCCCATAAAATTCAATACATATTGATTGCCTTTCATAACTACATTTCCTTTGCTGTCCTGATTAATGTTTTCTTTAGCATTGTTCAGCGAATATTTAAAATCAATAGAAATGTTATCGTAACTTTTGATTTTAGCGGTAACTTCGTTCAATAAATCCTTAGCTTTTTTATCCTGAGCCTGAATAGAAGTAAAGCTCAAAAGAAATAAAACTGCTATTTGAAAACATTTTTTACTTCTGTTTGTGATAGAATTGATGTTGATTTCTTGAAATTTTTTCATGATGGGGTTTAATTTTGTTCATTATTAAAAAATTGATCAAGAGCACTTAAATCAGAAATATTTACGCTGCGTGCTTTACTGCCTTCAAACGGACCAACAATTCCTGCTGCTTCCAGCTGATCGATCAAACGACCGGCCCTGTTGTATCCTAATTTTAATTTTCTCTGCAATAAAGAAGCAGAGCCTTGTTGCGCATTGACAATAATTTCTGCAGCTTCTCTAAATAAAGTGTCTCTGTCAGAAATATCCATATCAAGATTGATGCCACTTTCTTCTCCAACAAACTCCGGAAGCAAATAAGCCGTAGCATAAGCCTTTTGTGAACCAATAAAATCAGTGATTTTTTCAACCTCAGGTGTGTCAATGAAAGCACATTGTACGCGAACCACATCATTGCCATTTGTATATAATAAATCTCCACGTCCAATTAATTGGTCAGCCCCTTGTGTGTCAAGAATCGTTCTTGAGTCAATTTTAGAAGTTACTCTAAAAGCAATCCTGGCGGGGAAATTCGCTTTAATCAAACCTGTAATAACGTTTACAGAAGGTCTTTGTGTTGCGATAATCAAGTGAATACCAATAGCACGCGCCAATTGAGCTAAACGCGCAATCGGAATCTCAACTTCTTTTCCGGCAGTCATAATCAAATCGGCGAACTCATCGACAACCAAAATAATATAAGGTAAAAATCGGTGTCCGGCTTCAGGATTTAATTTTCTGGCTTTAAATTTATCATTATATTCCTTAATGTTACGAACCATTGCATCTTTCAACAATGAATAACGATTATCCATTTCAACACAAAGAGAATTTAAAGTATTTACAACTTTTGCATTGTCTGTAATAATTGCATCTTCGGTATCAGGAAGTTTGGCTAAATAATGTCTTTCAATTTTATTGAATAATGTTAACTCAACTTTTTTAGGGTCAACCAAAACAAATTTTACTTCAGCCGGGTGTTTTTTGTATAAAAGAGAAGTTAAAACCGCATTCAGCCCAACAGATTTTCCTTGTCCGGTAGCTCCCGCCATCAATAAGTGAGGCATTTTGGCTAAATCGACCACGAAAGTTTCGTTCGAAATAGTTTTTCCAAGTGCAATTGGCAACTCCATTTCAGCTTCCTGAAACTTTGCTGATCCAATAACGCTTTTCATAGAAACCATTGTAGGGTTTTTGTTTGGGACCTCGATACCAATTGTTCCTTTTCCTGGAATTGGAGCAATAATACGAATTCCTAAAGCAGATAATGATAAAGCAATATCGTCTTCTAAACTCTTAATTTTAGAAATTCTGATTCCCGCTTCCGGTACAATTTCATATAAGGTTACAGATGGACCAACGGTTGCTTTAATTTGTGCAATTTCAATTTTGTAGTTACGAAGCGTATCTACAATTTTATTTTTATTTTCTTCTAATTCTTCCTGATTAATGGTAATTCCGCCAGTCGAATATTCTTTTAATAAATCGATGGTTGGAAATTTATAATTCGATAAATCTAAGGTTGGGTCAAATAATCCAAAATCTGCGACTAATCTAGAAGCAAGGTTCTCTTCGATAATATCTTCCTCTTGCGCTTTTTCAATAACAAATTCTTCCGTGTGTGCCGGATTTACTGTTATCGGATTTATATCCATTTGCATGGGCTTTAAAATCGGATTCAAATCAATTTCAGATGAATTTGAAATGGTTGGTTTTAAGGCTTCTTTGTTGATTTCGAATTGAGTGTCTTCTGTTTTTAAATGAATGTTGTCTAATTCAGGATCTACTTCCTCAATGGCAAATTCTTCTAAATTATAAGCGCTTTCAGGTTGTTTTGGCGTATTTAATGAGCTTAATTCAGATTTGAATTCTTTTTTAGTAGAATCAAAATACGATTGAATTTTTTCAGGAGATAATTTTATTTTGAAAATTAAATACACGATTAATCCAAAAAGCAAGGATAATAATGTGCCTGTTTTTCCAATGTAATCTTGTGAAAATAAATTCAGTTCATAACCAATTGTTCCGCCTAATTCAGGAGCTGAAGTAGCGAAAAACCCAAATAAAACAGAAAGGATAATAATGGCAAATAAATCCCAGAACCAAATGTTTTTTAGTTTTCTCAGGGATAATTCCAGAGCTAAAAACATTCCAGTAAGGAAAAATAAACGTACTAATATAAAAGAGGCGATTCCGAAACCTTTATATACGATTAAATCGGCAAGAAAAGCCCCGAATTTTCCGAGCCAGTTTTGCACAACTTCAGATCGATCATCTAGTTGACCAACAGCGCTTTGGTCTAATTGCCATTGTCCGTTTACATAAAAAGAAATAAAGGCAACTAATAATGCAATAGAAAATAGTATCAAAAGACATCCTACAACAAAGCGTTGTTGTTTAGTAGGTCTCCAGGATCTTAAATTCTCAGCTTTTGGTTCGGTTTTTTTATTTACAGTTTCTTTTTTGGTTGTTTTTGCCATTCTTGGGTTTAGTATTGCCTATACAAATTTTGGAACATAAATGATCAAACCTATTGCTATTGCTGTCATTGCGGCAAAAAATACCGCACCTGCAGCAATATCTTTAATAAATCCGATTCGTTTGCTGTAATCTGGATGAATAAAATCAGCTATTTTTTCAACTGCCGTATTCAATCCTTCAACACTTAAAACCAAACCGATTGCTAATGTTTGACAAAGCCATTCGGTTTGTGAGATATGAAAATAGAACCCGGCAATTGTCATTGCAATTCCCAATGAGAATTGCACCATAATGCTATGTTCTGTTCTAATAAGTTTTACAGCGCCATTAAAAGCATACGTCATGCTTTTTAATCGGCCCGTAACAAAAGTATTATCTTTTTGAAACTCCATTTAAAGGGTATTATTGTATTAAAGTGCCGCTAAAGCTGCTTCGTAGTTTGGTTCGTTTGCAATTTCTGCAACTTGTTCCGTATGAGTAATTTTTCCGTTTTCATCAACAACAATGATCGCTCTTGAATGCAAACCCGCTAAAGGTCCGTCAACAATTTCTAAACCGTTTGCTTTACCAAAAGCACCTTCTTGAAAATCAGATAAGTTAACTACATTTTCTAATCCTTCAGCTCCACAAAAGCGTTTTTGAGCAAATGGTAAATCTCTTGAAATACATAAAACAGTAGTGTTTTCTAAGTTCCCGGCACTTTCATTGAATTTTCTAACAGAAGTAGCACAAGTTCCTGTATCTACACTTGGAAAAATATTTAAAACTAGTTTTTTACCAGCGAAGTTGCTTAATGAAGCTACTGATAAATCATTTTTTATTAATTTAAAATCAGCTAGTTGTGAACCTACTGTTGGTAATTCTCCTGATGTATGAACTGGATTTCCTCCTAATGTTATTGAAGCCATGATATTTATTTTTTTATGAGGCTCAAAAGTAAGGATTAATATTTGAATCTAAAAGTATTTGTTGTGGGTTTAAGTATAGATTAAGGCTTGGATTTTTCATGTAAAATTAATTGCATTTGCGCGTGTTCTGCCTTTGTCAAAGTTTTAAACTTTGACAAAGGTTTTGTAACGATGATCGCAAAACATATCATTTCGAAAAGAGAGAAATCACACTAGAAGATCGACAAAGAGTAGCAATTAAGAATAGCAACTAAGATTGTGGAGTTTCTAGTGTGATCCTTCCTCCGTCAGGATGACAAGATTGGAGTGAAAACTGAGACTGAAAACTGAGACTGAAAACTTAAACGTTTGCACGCGAGAGGGATGGGAGCAGGCTACCGAAGTAGCGCGGACAGCCCGACAGCATTAGGAAAAGGGGCGAATGAAGACAAAGTAGGTTAGCCCCTTTTTCTAATGCTGTCTCGCCCAAATGATTTTAGATTTTAGATTTAGTTAGTGCCGAAATACTTTGTGTTTCTTCGACTTCGCTCAGGATGACAAAGATTGAGCTGAAAACTGAAATCTGAGACTGAAAACAAAAAAAAGCGTCTTCCTATTTGAGAAAACGCTTCTTTAGTCATGTTTTTTTGTTTTTTCTTTGAAAAAGGCCGATTTATTTATCGATAGAACCTAGAACACGTTTCATGAACGCATTTAGAGCTTCTTTTTTATCTGTGCCCTGAACTACCATTTTGTGTACTTCAAGTGCACCGTACATATTTGAAATTAATTCGCCAATTACATCTAATTCTTCATCTTTAAGTGAAGGAATTTCAGTCATCGCTTCAAGAACTTCAATCGTTTCAATGATATAATCCTGATCATTTTCTTCGATAAATTGGGTCAATTGTTTTATTACGGGTAATTTCATATTTAGACTTCTTAGATTTTTAGACTTGCTTAGACTTCTTAGACTTTCTTTAATTTTTAGCAACATCTAAGATGTCTGAAAATCTAAGCAAGTCTAACGAATCTGTTTAAGCAATAGCGTTTACCAAGTCGATTAAAACTTCTTGTTTGTTGGTTTGAGTTTCTCCAACCAATTGTCCGTTTACAAAAGTTGCAAAAGTAGGCAGGTTGCTTACATTAGCTAATTTTCTTGATTCCGGAGAATTTTCAGCATCAACCAAAACAAAAGTGATCGCTTCATTTTCTGTCGCTAATTTTTTGAATTTTGGTTTCATAATACGGCAATTTCCACACCATGAAGCTGAATATTGTACTACTACTTTTTCGTTTTTAGCAACTAAATCTGCTAACGTATCTTCGTTTAAGTCGATTAACATACCTTTTAATTTAAATTCCAAGATTTTAAATTCCAAATTCCAAATCTTCCGATTGAACTTAGAAATTTTAAAATTGAAATGTTATTGATTTTTGAGATTAAATTCCAAATTCCAATTTTGGAATTTGGAATTTAAAAAATTTGGAATTTTATTTTTCTTAGTTAGCGCTTAAGTACTCAGCAGTACTAACTCTGTCTGCAGACATAGCTTCTTTTCCAGCTTCCCAGTTTGCAGGACAAACTTCTCCTTTTTCCTGGATGTGTGTGTAAGCATCAACCATTCTCAGGTATTCGTTTACGTTACGGCCTAATGGCATATCGTTTACACTTTCGTGGAAGATTTTTCCAGTTTCGTCAATAAGGTAAGTAGCTCTGTAAGTTACGTTTGAACCTTCGATAACAACTGAATCAGTTTCTTCGCTGTAAGTAGTAGATTCGATATCAAGGATACCTAAAATGTTTGCTAAATTACGGTTTGTATCAGCTAAAATTGGGTAAGTTACACCTTCGATTCCACCATTGTTTTTTGGAGTGTTTAACCAGGCAAAGTGTACTTCGTTTGTGTCACATGAAGCTCCGATTACGATAGTATTTCTTTTTTCAAATTCTGGTAATGCAGCTTGAAAGGCGTGTAATTCAGTTGGACATACAAAAGTGAAATCTTTTGGGTACCAAAACAATAATACTTTTTTGTTGTTGTTTACTGCTTCGTCAAGAATGTTGATTTTTAAGTTATCACCCATTTCTGAGATAGCATCTACTGCAATACTTGGGAATTTTTTTCCTACTAAAGACATATTTTTCGTTTTTAATTAAAAATTTATTTGATGCAAAAGTAGGGCATAAGTAAGGGTACTTACAATAAGATGTAATTATTAATATTTATTTCGTGATAACTTTTTGTTATAATGAGAAAGTTGAATTGTGTAAGTTATTGAATATCAATATTTACAGGTAAACTCCCGAAGTAATTAGTTTTTTCGAGAAATTGATTTCCTGCAATTTTTTGAAATTCCTCAAAATCCTGATATGCCTGAATTAATCCTACAGCATTTTTAAGATTTGGAATTAAAGGTAAAATGTAAGGATTTCCAAAAACGTAAAGGATACATTTTTTGGTTTGCAATAAATTATAAAGCAAGGCAAAAACTTCATCCTGGACTTCAAAATTGTTTAAAGGTTTTGCTTTCGGAACAAATAATGAAATGATGATGGTTTCGAAATTCTGGAGTTCTTTTTCAATTGATTTGATATCTGAAACTTCTAAATTTTCAAAAGCAAATTCAGGAGAATTTAGTTTTAAATTTAATGTTTTGAAGAAAGTATTCTCAACATTTTTATACAAACTCAATTTCACTAACTGATTGTTTTTTTGAGCTTCAAAAACCAATTCTGTACTCGAATTATCTATGATTTTTGTAATTGCATTTTCAGCAATTTCAAGATTTAAGACTGATGCTTTTTCGAAGTTTAATTCGCCTGAAGTAAATTCATTTACAGACAGAATTCCAACTTTTTTCTTAGCATTCATGATTCTGTTGAAGCTTTCTTCAATACGCTCCGGCGAAGCGTTTTTAAGAATAGCTTCAATTCCTTCCGGAACATTTTCGGCAAAACATAAAATATCGTTTCCAGCGTTAAAAGCTTCCCATTCCAGTTCGCCTTTTGTTTCGTACAATTTAGAAACGCTGTGCATGTTTAAAGCATCAGAAATGACTAAGCCATCATAACCTAATTTTTCGCGTAAAAGCGTTTCAATAATAGGTTTTGATAAAGTTGCCGATGTATTTTTTCCATCATTTAAACTCGGAACTGCCAAATGTCCAATCATAATCGAGTCGACATTATTTTCAATTCCTTTTATAAACGGATATAATTCGTTTTCTAATAATTCTTCAAGGGTTTCATTTAAAACAGGTAATCCCAAATGCGAATCGACATTGGTATTTCCGTGTCCGGGAAAGTGTTTAAGGCAGCCTAAAATTCCAACTTCAGACATTCCTTTTAAATATTCAACCGCAAAAGCAGCGACTTTTTCTTTGTTTTCACCAAAAGAACGATAACCAATAACGGGATTATTCGGATTGTTGTTGATGTCTGCCAAAGGCGATAAATTATAATGGATTCCGGCTGCTTTTAAGTCTAAACCAATTTGTTTTCCAACTTCATAAACCAGATCAGCTTTAGTTGCAGGTAAAGCACCAAGCGTAATAGCGTAAGGATATTGGGGCGTTTTTTCGATGCGCATTGCCAAACCCCATTCGGCATCAATACTAATTAAAAGTGGAGTAGATGCGGCTTTTTGGTAGCGAACAATTAAGTCTTTTATTTTTTGATAGCTATCGTCATTAAAAACGACCTTTTTCTTGCTTTCATAATTTGTTGCAGCACTCGCGCGACTGTGAAAAAAAGTCAATCCGCCAATGTTGTGTTCTTTGATTAAACGTTCGGTTTCCTGAATATTTTCTTCAGTATCGTTTATAAAAACGGCAGGAAAAAAGAATTGTCCCACTTTTTGTTTTAATGCTTCAGCTGTCATTTTCATTATTATAAAGTCTTTTTCATGCAAACACTGTTTTCAACGTTTTCATAAGGCGGATAATTTGGAATTATTTCATAGCCTGATTTTTGATACAATGCAATGGCTTCAGGCTGCTTTTTTCCGGTTTCTAAAACCGTGAAAGGATAATTAATTTCAGCTGCCCAAAGTTCTAATGCTGTCAAAATTTGAGAAGCAATACCTTTTTTTCGATGGTCCGGATGCACGTACATGCGTTTTATTTCAACAGAATCAGATTCTTTTTCTCTAAAAGCACCACAACCCACGGCAATATCATTTTCATAAAAAACAATGGCATGTTTTATTTTATCAATTTTATTAAACTGATTATAAAAGGAGTGATCTTCTCCGTCTCTGATTGCTAAATCTTTGTCTAATAAAGCAACAAGATTTATAAAATCAAGATCGTCAGAATTGGTTCTTTTTAAGGTGATCATGATAAATGCGATAAAATCATTTTATTGTTAAAGCTTACTTTTCTTTTGTTTGGCAAGTTTAGCAAGCTGCGCTTTAGTGTGTAATGCTTTTTCTAATCGGTTTTTAAATCGAAAGAGTTTTGGTAATCCTTCAATTCGGTCTTCGATTGTAATTTCTTCAAAAACAACAATTGCTTTTTCTAAAACCCGAATCTCGTTGTCGATATCATTTTGGTTTTTGTAGATTGTCGCTAAACGATCATAAGGATGATTTCCTTTAAAGCTTTCTGCGACATTTTCCTCATACAACTCAATTGCTTTTTCAAATTCTCCTGTTTTCTCGAACTCAGACCCTTTCAGGTTGCGTTCGGCTTGCAAATTCTCATTGATTTCCATATGTAAGATGTTTGATTTGGGGTTAAACTTCTTCTGATTTTTTCCCAAAATCTTTTGGGAAAATTAAAAAACGGGAAAGAATCAATCCCGGAATTGTAGCTAGCAAAACCCATATAAAAAAGTGCTGATAGCCTAAATATTGTTGTATATAGCCGCTTAACATTCCTGGAAGCATCATTCCTAAAGCCATAAAACCACTTGCAAGAGCATAATGTGCTGTTTTAGATTCTCCTTCGGCAACATGTATTAAGAACATCATGAAAGCAGTAAATCCAAAACCATAACCAAATTGTTCTAAAATCACAACGGCATAAATGTAATAAATTGAAGCAGGATGGAAAAAAGCCAATAAAATAAATCCAATAATAGGAAGATGCATCGCTATAAACATAGGAAACATCCATTTTGTAAGTCCTTGTTTTGAAATAGCAATTCCGCCTAAAATTCCGCCTAAAGTTAAAGCTCCAACACCAAAAGTTCCGTAAATGATTCCAACAGCTTCTGTGTCTAAAGCCATTCCTCCCAGATCTTTTGTGTCTAATAAAAACGGACTTAGCATTTTAAGCAATTGTGATTCTCCTAAACGGAATAATAAAATAAAAGCCAATACTAATGCGATTTGTTTTTTCTTAAAGAAACTCACAAAGATAGTCGCGAAGTTTTGATGGTGATGAGCCTCTTTATTTTCTACCGCATTTACTTCATTTCTGGGTGTAAAAATGAAATTGTACAGCGTTATAAAAGTCATTAAAAAACCAACAGCAATCATCGTATACGACCAAGCTTTGGTATTGTCTCCGTATTTATGTTCCAGATATCCTGCAAACAAAACAATTAATCCGTTTCCGGCTAAAAGCGAAAGTCGGTAAAAAGTACTTCTGATTCCGAGAAAAAAAGATTGTTGTTCTTTTGGTAAAACCAATAAATAAAAACCATCGCTTGCAATATCATTTGA
Organism: Flavobacteriaceae bacterium CRH; assembly: GCA_001507425.1. Classification (GTDB taxonomy): domain Bacteria; phylum Bacteroidota; class Bacteroidia; order Flavobacteriales; family Flavobacteriaceae; genus Flavobacterium. Next base: position 199,489 of record LMAJ01000008.1, on the reverse strand, counting down.
AGCCGATGCAAAAGCAGCAACCCAAAATATAGCCAAAGTCATGATGAAAAAGCCACTCATCGGAATCGTAAATCCGACAATTAAAAAGGCTATCGAAATAAGCAATTGCATCGATAAAAACCATTTTCTTTTAGTTCCGTTTAGTTCTATAAACGGACTCCAAAGTGGTTTTATAACCCAAGGCAAGTATAATAAACTGGTGTAGACGCCAATATCCTCATTTGAAATCCCGAGATTTTTGTACATAATGACCGAAACGGAAATTATTACGGCATACGGTAAGCCAGAGGCAAAATTTAATAACGGAATCCAAAACCACGGTTTATTATCTGTTTTCATTCGGTTGCGCAGGTGTATATATTTTAAATGTCTTTTTCAGGTCGATCGTAGTTGGTGTACTTTCGTTCGCAAAATAATCAATAAATGTTACAGCACAAGCTTTATATTGATTCATTTTTGAAGCAAGAATAGAAAATGTAATAGTACCGTTTATTTCATGCACATTTATTTTTTCTATAATTTGAGTTGCATCATTCGTATTCACTCTTGAAATATGATCTGCCCCATAAACTACCATATAACGCACCCTTGTATTTAGCGGAGATTTGATATTAAAGGTATAAAACGAGCTGTCTTTCGCAAATTCGTTTACCGTTGGAATATCAATAACAATACGTTTTAAATTAGGAACGGCTGGCGGAAGCGCAGGATATTTATATTGATTTTCTTCTAAAAGACGCACGATATCGAAGTTTTTATCTATGAACCATTTTGAACTGAAATAAGCACTTCCGCCCACTTTTTTGAAACTTCTCGCATAATCAATCTGCGTTGGAATTTCGCTCACATAATTCCAGCTTTTGTCACCATCGCCTCTAATTTTATAAGAAGCATGACCAATATAAAGTGCTGTATTATTAGAATTTTCAGACCACCATTTTACCAGTTTAGAGTAAGAAGCACGAGGATTATTCATACTCCAATACAATTGTGGCATAATATAATCGATCCATTTTTGGTCCATCCATAAAACGGGATCTGCAAATAAATCGTCGTAATTCGCAGTCGATTGTGTCTCAGAACCTTTTGGATCTACGGATTTGTTTCTCCAAACTCCAAACGGACTAATTCCGAATTGAACCCAGGGTTTACTCGCTTTTATTGTAGTAGAAATCGAATGCACAAAATTACTCACATTGGCACGGCGCCAATCGGCAAGTGTTAAACCGGATCCGTATTTTTTGAAAGAAGCTGTATCATTAAAAACTTTTCCGGGAACGGCATAAGGATAAAAATAATCATCAAAATGAATGGCATCGATGTCGTATTTATCTACAACCTCTTTTACGACTTTGGTTAAATGTGCCTGAACTTCTGGTAATGCAGGATCATAATAGTACTTTCCGCCATATTCGAGCATCCATTCCGGATGTTTAAAAATGTCGTGAGTTGGGCTTAAAAGATTTTTGTTTAAATCAAAAGTCGCACGATACGGGTTCATCCAGGCATGAAATTCAAAACCTCTCGAATGCGCCTGCTCAATCATCCACGCCAAAGCATCGTAATAGGGAGTTGGCGGCTGACCTTCTTTACCGGTTAAAAAACGCGACCACGGAGCCAGTTCTGACGGATAAAAAGCGTCACCAACACTTCTAATCTGAACAATTACAGCATTATAATTTAGTTTTTTATACGTATCTAAAATCTCAATAAAATCAGCTTTTTCTTTTTCGACACCATCAATGGCTGTTTTAGGCCAATCGATATTGACAACGGTTGCAATCCAGACACCTCTAAATTCATTTTTAGGATGTGCCGATCTTTCTTGTGAACGGGCATTCCAACCAACGAATAGTAGTAATAGGATAGTGAATATTAGGTGCTGATTTTTATGCATTTTAATCTTTTTTAAACAGAAATCAAAAATAGTTTTTTTAGCTGAGTATTATAAATAATTAAGAAATTATAATTTGAACGTTATTTATTTGATTTTCATGTGTTTGTTTTTGAATAAATTTACGAAAAATATTAATAATGTATTGTGGCCGTGTTTTTTTGCCACGAAGGCCCTAAGGCACAAAACTTTTTATAAAAAAAATCTGCCAAATCTACCAAATCTGCGTGAGAAAATTTTAAGCCACAGATTAAAATGATTCGCAGAGATTATTTTAATATGAATTTCACGCAGATTCTACAGATTTAAGCAGATTTAATTTTAGATTTTTGTGAAATTAATCTGCGTACATCTGCTTAAATCTGCAAAATCTGCGTGAAACAAAATCATTTTAATCATTTAATCTGTGGCAAAAATAACTTTGTGTCTTACCGCCTTCGTGCCCCTTTTTAATCTGGAAAAGAAATTTTCCCCATTGTTACTGACGGGATTCCTTTATTTGTGCCAAAATTATAATCGCCCCCCGCAACCGTTTCATTGGCTAAAATGGCAAATAAAACCGCTTCTTTAGCATCGCTTAAAATTCCCAAATCATCGCTTTTGTAAAATTCGAAAGGCAATAATTCCTTCAAATATTTAACCAATAAAGGATTGTTTGTGCCTCCGCCAGACATATAAATTTTAAAATCTTCGTGTTGATTCGAACCGTTTTTAACCACAAACTGAATCGCTTCGGCAATCGTTTCTGCACTAAGCCTCGTTAAAGTAGCTAACAAATCTGGTGCCGAAATGTTTTCTAAGTTTGTTTTTGAAAGTACATTTTGTACAAAATCAAAATTAAACAGTTCCTGACCAATGGTTTTTGGAAAGCTTTTCCTGAAAAATGCATCGTTTTTTAATTCGCTTAAAAGTTGAGTATTTATGGTTCCTTTTTGAGCAATTTCGGCATCTTTATCGTAACTTTTTTCGGGGAAATAATGTTTGGTAAAAATGTCGATTAAAGTATTTGCGGTTCCGGTATCAGTTACAAAAACCTCTTCAGCCTTTAGGGAAGCGGGCAAATAAGTGAAATTCGCAATGCCGCCCATATTGAGCATAATACGGTTTTCGCCCTTTTTGCTGAACAATATATAATCGCCATAAACGGCCAGAGGCGCACCTTCGCCACCTGCAGCAACATGTTTTTGTCTGAAATCAGACAACGTAATAATTCCTGTTTTTACTGCAATATGATCGCCATCGCCAATTTGTAAAGTAGCGTTTGGAAATTTTTCCTGCTGATGCAAAAACTTCGGAGCGTGCAAAACCGTTTGTCCGTGTGAGGCAATTAAATCAATTTCTTGTGCAGGAATATCCCATTTTTGAAGGCAATCGTTTACCATATTCGCGTGCAAAATACCGATCCATTCGTTTAATAAAGCGAAATGCTGAAAATCGATAGTTTTCTGTGCAAATACCTTGCGGATTTCGGTTTTAACAGTTTCAGTATAATTGATGGTTTCGAATTCAAGAATTTTCACAGCCGTATTTTCGCCCGCGCCAGAAATAGCACAAAGTGCAATATCGAGTCCGTCAAGCGAAGTTCCGGACATTAAACCTATTATTTTTCGGGTTTCTTTTTGAGCGATTTGGTATAATGTGGTTATATTTTTATTCATTAAAATGAAGTTTTAGAAAAGCAGTTTATTAGATAACGCTAAAATCAGATTTATTTGCATATAAATATAGTGAAAAAGGAATTTTTTATTTCTAAAATTAAGTAATTCGGAAAAAGAAACTCAATTCTGTAAAGGTTAAAAAATGCAGAAAAATTTTATAATTAATTGGTTAAGTTTGCTCGAAAATTCATCAGAATTGCTTTGTTGAATTTGAATCATCAATCAAACATTTAATCTTAAAAAACTATGAAAACATTATTTTATTCTTTTGCCTTTTTACTGCTTTCTTTTTGCGTAAAGGCACAGGAAAACAGTCCTTTTATCACAGGATTTGAAGAAACAATTTCTTCGAAAATATTAGGGCAGGAACGCAAAGTCTGGATCCATATTCCGAAAAGCAATGGAGGAAATAAAATCAAAGACAGAGGACGTTATCCTGTGATTTATGTATTAGACGGAAGTGAAAATTTCAACACCGTTGTGAGTATTACAGAACATATGTCTGAGTCGAGTCTTTGTCCGCCGATGATTGTAGTTGGAATTCTGCAACAAGACAGACTTGTCGATTTAACAGTTGGTACTGATAAAGATTTACCTAAAGTTGTAGGCGGAGGCGAAAAATTTATGTCGTATGTAGAGAAAGAACTGATCCCGTATATTGATGCTAATTATCCAACAACATCCTATAAAACTTTTATTGGGCATTCTCTTGGAGGTTTAACGGTTGTGAATACTTTTCTGCACAATCCGAATTTATTTAATTCGTATGTTTCTTTGGATGCTTCACTTTGGTGGAATAATCAGAAACCTGTAAAAGAAGCCAAAACGATTTTACCGACTCAAAATTATAAAGGTAAAACCTTGTTTATCGCGATGGCGAATCGTTTAGAAAGAGGAATTGATACATTGAGCGTACAAAAAGATACAAGTGTAACTACGGTACTTATTCGCAGTAATTTAGCATTTATTAAAGATCTTTCTAAAAACAAAAAGAATCAATTGCGTTTTAAATATAAATTTTATGAAGATGATAATCATCCTTCGGTTCGTTTGATTGGAGAATATGATGCGCTTCGCTTTATTTTTGATTTCTATAAACTTAAAATTTACGACAGCGAATTAAAAAATCCTGATTTCAAATTAGATTCTTTATTGGTGGCGCACTATAAAAAAGTTTCTGAAAATCTGGGTTATATCGTTAAGCCAGACGAAACCCAGATTAACAATTTAGGCTACCAAATGATCGGCAATAAACAATTAGCAAAAGCCGAAACCTTATTTAAACTCAACACGACCAACTATCCTGAAAGTGCCAATTGCTATGATTCTCTTGGCGATTTATATCTTGAAAAAGGCGATAAACCAAAGGCGATTGAAACTTTCAAAAAGGCTTTAACGCTGCAGGCAATTCCGGAAACGAAAGAGAAACTGGAGAAGCTATTGGCGGAGAAAAAGAAGTAAATTATTTTATTATAGAATAGGAAAGCTCAACTGTTTTGGTTGGGCTTTTTTTTGTGTCTTATTCTGTTATTTATATAACGTGTTGTGGCTAAAATAGAAAATATTTTAAAGTTGCTTTACTAACCAAGTTTATCAGCCAAAAAATAATTAAATACAATCACCATGTCAAACTTCTCAGAACAAGTTCATATTACTATCGACGATTTTACACAAACTGTTGTTTACTACGATTTAGAGCTTTCGCAAACCATGATGAACCATCATCATTTTTCGTTTGTCTGGCAATATATAGGAAAGCCAGTAATCAAACCTGCAGATCAGGCAGCCGCCCTTCGCAGATATGAAGGCAGGGAAGTAATTTTTACCTTTAAAAGCCTGAACGGAGGCATTAAGTTAATGTCTAAAGGAATCATCAACAAACTCAGGTCTGTTGACGTAAACGGAAGCCCGGTTGGATTGCATGTTACAGGAGTAAGCCACACGATTTTACTTGACGACCTGAAAAAATCCAGAACTTTTCTGGACCGCAATTTACAAGAAATAGCACTGAATATTTTTGCCGAGGAAACTGCCGGAGAATTTTATCAACGAGATGCTATTGCACCTACTTACACGAAAATTTTCGACTACAAAGCACAATACAATGAAACGAGTTTTGATTTTTTAAAACGTCTTTGCGCCCGTTACGGACAATGGTTTTATTTTGACGGAATGCGCATGCAACTCGGGCAACTCAAAACCAGCAAAGTAAAATTAATCAACGGGGCATCTTTGCATCAATTTGGTATTGAAACCAATTTAGTTTCCCATAAAGCTTCTTTTGGCGGTTATGATTATAACGCTGCCAGCAATATAAAAGCCTCAGAAGCCAAAACAAATACCGGAAGTGTTGATAGTTTTTCGAGAGTTGTTTTAGACAGGCAAGCCTCGGTTTCTCAACCCAATTTAAATATCGGAGCCTACACCAATCAGGCGCAAAATACAGCAGAAATCGCCGAACTGGTCAAACTGCAAACCGCAGGCAGAGATGCCAATAGTGTTTTTTATACCGGAATATCTTATTTGCCAATTGGTGTGGGTCAGGTTTTTACCATTCAAAACCAAACTGTAGAGCATGAACTTGTTGCGATTGAAGTAATACATCATTCGGAAGTACATGGTAATTACACCTGTGAGTTCAAAGCCATTCCTGCCGATGTTGCCGCGCCGCATTATACAGATGTAGAAACATTTAGAAAAGCAGAAAGTCAGTCTGCCAAAGTATACGATAATGATGATCCCGAAAAATTAGGACGCGTTAGAGTGGAGTTTTATTGGGCAGCCGGAAGCACAAAAAGCGAATGGATGCGTGTTGTACAATCTTATTCCGGCGAAGGAAGAGGTATTTATAACAGACCTGAAATTGGCGATGAAGTGTTGGTTGATTTTGAAGGTGGCAATATTGATTGTCCTTTTGTTTCAGGATCACATTATAACGGAAAAGCGAAACCTGAATTTTTTGATTCTAAAAATATGATTAAAGGGTGGAAACTGAAATTTGGTCAATTGTTCAAGTTCGTTGAGAAAGTGGGAATCTGGCTTTCTGATCCGAGTGGGAATGAAATTCATTTGGATGAGGAAAATAAAAATATAAATGCCACTACTCCCGAAACTTTTACGATACGAGCAAAAAATATCGTTTTTGAAGCTACAGAGAGTATAATGATTAAAGCTGGAAAAGATATAAATATTGAAGCAGACCACAATATGACACAAACTGCAGGAAATAATATTAGTATTAGTGCAGCCGGAGATTTATTTGAGAATTCTGATAATCGAACTGAAATCGCAGATGAAAATTATCTTAGAAAAGTGGGTGGAACTGCCGGAGAAATAGCGGGTAAAATAAGCATGAGCTCAACCGAAGATGATATTGATATACACAGCGCAAAAAATATAAACGGGCATTCGGGCGAAAATTCAAATTTTAATTAAAGGTCATGGCAATAATAAAACAGGCAAGAAATATAATAATAAAAGTTGGAGGTGACAGTACCATATTTGTCAAAGAAAATTTATCTAAAGAAACCGGAAAACTGGTTTTAAGAACTACAGAAGGAGATATAGCGATGTATGCTGCAAAACGATTAAAAGCAAAAAACAATGGGGATTAATTTTTATGATTACGAAAGCAGTTATGACTTTGTACCATTTGCAGAGTTACTAAGCAGTGATGATTTTAATGTTATTGCTGCAGGTAAAACAAATCTCGTTTCTGCATTTATAAAGGATGTTTACAAAGCAAAATCTGATGTTAGGATTGAGTTTAAACCTGAAACACTCCAAAAAGAAAAAACGCTATTAAGGTTCAGGCTGCAAAAAGCACAAATGTATGCCAGTGATCCTGATGGATATTTAAGATATAAACTAACCGCTGCAAACGGACAGTTTTTTGTGTCTAACCATAATAAAAAAGAGGTTGAACATGATTTAGGAGTAAAAAAATATAACGATATTGTTGAGATTGCATTTAGTAAAAACCTGATGCAGGCAGTACAGTATATCGATTTTTATTTTAAAGACAACTCTGATGCATGGCTTGATCTTAAAGGAGAATTACCAGATAGTTGGGAGCATTGTGGAAGAGTTACTATTGGAGCTGCTTCGAGTTGTTATTGTAATCGTGATTTTACGGAGGAGGAAATGATAAAAATTGTCAAAGAATTGAGAGATAATACTTTTTACAAGGGTACATCTATAAGTTATTATCATGGTAATAAATTATTCCATAGAAATTCACAAACAAAAGAGGAATATATTGGAGAAGTAATTCCTGAAAATGATAGAACTTTTAAAAAATTTACAGAAGTATTAAATACTGTATTCAAAAAACATCATATTGATACTTGCATAAAAAAAATCACTTTTTTATCACAAATGTATATTGAAACAGCTTTCTACACAGCTACAATTGAATTAACTCATCAAAAAAAGGCTTATGAACCTTACAGAGGTAGAGGTTTTATACAATTAACTCACAAAGGAGACCAAGATAAAAGAACTTTAAATGCAGTTTCTTATTTGGGATACAGTCTATACTAACACATAGATGTCATTACAACTCCTAGTGAAATTTCAACATCTTTAGAAATATCAGGAGATTCTGCAGGTTGGTTTTGGGAAAATGGCGTTAGAAAAATCGATGGAAGTGTAATAAATTTAAATGAAAAATGCGGAATAACAGAAAATGAGTTTAAGGAAGTAACTCGTTTAATTAAAGGGGCTGCTACAGAATTTGAAGAAAGAAGAGAAGCTTTTTCGGCATTAATAAAAATTCTAAACTATGAAAGTTGCATTAATAAAAAATAGTTTCTTCATATTTATAGCTTGTTCAATTGTATTAAGCTGTAGAAATAAAACTGAAAAATTTAAATCAAATAGTATTTATAAAACAGTTTTAAATAAGAAAATAGAAAAAGAAAGTATTGACTCAATAAGTCTATTAAGCCATAACGAGGTTTTCAAAATAATTTTAAATAAAGTTTATATTGAAAATCAGTTGGTTTATGAAATAGAGGTTTTGGATTCTAAAAATATAATTGATTCTTACAAATTACCATATCATTTTATTTCAGGAAATGATACGTTACAAGCCGATGAATTAGGATTGAATAAAAGTACTCTTAATTTAAATCGTAAAAGTGAAGAAATTAAAAATGGGTTTATTGTTGAATTCTGGCAGTCAGAAACATTATTTCAATATATAATTTATTTTGATGGAAATAATTTCTATTTGAGATCATTAAGAAGAATATCTGAACAAAATGATTTACAAAAAGAAATTAAAATTTGTCAAGTAATGTTAAATGATAATCTAAAGAAATTAGACATTAAAAAAATAGACTTAATCTTAAACAATTTTGATGACAATAAAAATATCAATTGCAATTAATTTTAAAATAACCAATTGCCTGATATTCTTTTAAAGTAAATACACTTATAAGTTGGTGAATGAATTGCTTAAATATGATAGATATGAATAAACAAGAAATGTTATGTGCTCCAAAGGAAATAATTCTAAAATATTTTTAAAATTAAATGCTTTACTAATTAATGAAAACTGTCTAAATAAAATCTATTAACTGATATGTTGATAAACCGTATGGATTAGATAATAAAAAAAATATTAAATTATGAAAAATGTACTAACAAGAAATAGCGTATTTATGCTTTTATTTGGATGTATTAAAAATGAAAAATATAAAACAAAACCATTGACTTTCGGGATTAATTTTGAAGAATTTGGACTTACAACACTAGCTTATGATGAAAAAAAAATGGAAATTGACACAACTGTTTGGAAATATCATGAAATAGATAGTATTGTTTTATTTAAAATAAATTTAAAAAACATAACAAAAAAAGCTTTTATATAAAAACTCATTTAGTTGCAAACAAGATACCTTTTTTAATAAAATATACTAATAGAGATGATAAAATTATCTTAGAAATTATTCAACTGTTTAATACTGTATGTTCTGATTCTCTAATTTTTGAAAAAAACAATTTAAAAAACTTTACAAATTCTCCTATTTTAAACAGAGGTTTCAACATTTGTTATGAACATGATGGTATGCATACTATAAATAAAATCACCCCAATATATACAAATGACACAATAGAAACTTCACATTAGTATATTTTTTTATACAGCAAATAAATTCGTCCTCTGCTGGCGCGAGTTTCTAGCTCGTGAACATACACAATGTATAACGTTTAAACAAGTAGATATAATAGTATCGGATTGGGATCACGAGCTAGAAGCTCGCGCCAGCGGGGGGAAAAATCTAGCAACACTTTCCAGTGCTGGCGCGAGTGTCTCACTCGTGAACACAAAGAATGTAACGATAAAAATAAAATCTATCAAAAGTTTACCGAAACGATATTTATAGAGATATACGGAATTTTTGTTTTAGATTGCGTTCACGAGAGAGAAGCTCTTGCTGGCAGTCGATTCTATTAGAGAATATTATTATAGGTAAAATTATATGAAAACAACAATCCTTTTTTTCTACTTTCTCTGTAGTGTTTTAAATGCTCAGAATAAAAATCAAAAGCCAGATGATCATATTCAAAAAAATATTGAATCTTGTCGTATATCTTTAAATGATTCGGAAAGCATATATAAAATTCATGAAAATCTTTATAATAATGAGATTGAAATCATTTTAAAGACTGAGAATGTTATTGATAAAGAATGTATCAATGAAACAATAGGTAAAGAACTTCTAAATAAAATAAATACTTCTCAAAATCCTATAATCGAAATAAATAAATTTCCTATACAATGTGCTAGCATATCAGATTTTGAAAATTTAATTCCCAATAAAATTTGCGCAATAAAAAAGGCAAAATATACTATCCTAATGGTTGAATTATATAGTTTTTCATATACAACAGTAGGCAGTGCTTATATTGATCTTTGTTTTAAAGTTGATAAAAACGGGAAAGTTATTGAAAAAAAAATGGTAGAATCAAAATCATCGATGAGAATAAATAAACTCTTGAAGGTTTTTTGAGCAACAAAAACTTGTGACGAGACAATCTTAAAAAAACTTGCATTCACCAGCGAGACGCTCGTGCCAGATAATATTATAAATGTAAAAGCTCAACTATCTTAGTTGGGCTTTTTTTTGTCCGCAAAATCAGGTATAAGTACTGGGTTGTTTTAGAATGGTTTATTAATATTTTTGATAAATAAGATTTAACGCTAACAAATACGGTTTTCCGTAAAAAGTTTGTAAATCAATAGTCTACATTTGAAAATTGCGTTTAAGAGCGAGATGCTCGCGCCAGTTGGGTAATCATTTTTGCTACTGTGTAGAGAATTGAATAACCAAATAACATTTAAATAGCAATAGAAACACCAATATATAAAAATATGGAAGCAGATTTAAGACTAAAACTTGAGCAATTACACCAGAGAGTTGATTCACTAAAAGATCAGATTAACACCGAAGAAGCTACTAAAAATGCATTTGTAATGCCATTTATTCAAATTTTGGGATTTGATATTTTTAATCCTACAGAAGTAATTCCAGAATTTATATGTGACATTGGTACAAAAAAGGGCGAGAAAATAGATTATGTAATTAAAAAAGATGGTGAACCCATTTTAATTATTGAATGTAAACATTGGAAAGAAAATGTTGATGCACATAATTCACAACTTCATAGATATTATCATGTTTCAAAATCTCGATTTGGAGTATTGACTAATGGTCATACTTATAATTTTTATGCTGATTTAGAAAAACCAAACATAATGGATGAAAAGCCATTTTTTACTTTAGACCTGGCAAATATTTCTGATTCCAGCTTAAAAATTCTTGAAAATTTTACCAAAAGCAGTTATAATTTAGAAAATATTCTAGACTCGGCAGAAGCGTTAAAATACATAAAAGCAATAAGAAATGAATTTGAAAAAGAATTACAAAATCCGTCTGATGAAATTGTAAAGCTTCTGGTAAGCAAATTCTTCAATAAACCGTTAACGGCATCAAGATTAGCAGCTTTTAAAGAATACACAAAAAAAGCTTTTTCTAACTCTATAAACGAATCTATAAATTTCAGGCTTAAAAACGCATTAAATATTGGTGAAACTATTCCATCAAAAGAAAATCAAAAATTATCTTCTGTAGATGAAGAGGTTGAAGCTCCAAGATTTATTACAACCGAAGAAGAAATAGAAGGTTCACAAATTATCAAAGCAATTTTAAGAGAAGCAATTCCTGCTAATAGAATATTTTTTAGAGACACACAATCTTACTTTGGAATTTTATTAGACGATAATAACAGAAAACCATTATGTAGATTACATTTTAATTCTGCTAACAAATATGTAGAGTTATTTCATAACGGGAAAGATAATGGTGAAAAGCAACCTTTGCAAAGTCTTGATGAAATTTATAATTTCAAAAAAGAATTACTTTCTACTATAAAGAATTATGAATAAGTAACTACTTGTGATATTTTCGAGTTTTTTTCAATTATCCGCTATTCAATACTTTCAAAGCGATACGCTCGCGTCAGCTGGGGGACTTTATGCTACTTTATATGCAGAATGAAGAGGAGTATACAAGGTTTAAGTTAATCTATAATTGTTAATTACACTATATTCAAAGTTTTCAAAGACCCAATATTTTTTGTGTTAGCCAAATTTCAAATTAAACTTATAAATAAAATGATAATTAATTTAAAACGAATTCTATTTATAATACTGATTATAAATTTCCTTTCTTGTTCAAAAACAGCCTCAAATTTTATTGAACCTAAAATAGTTTTTTTAAAGGAAAACATCATAATTGAAAATCAAAGTAATTTTGACTATTATAATATAGAAGTTCGATTCGCTAATAAGTATGATCTAGCGTATCTTACTCAAGCTAAAAAATCAACAATCAAATTTAAATATGGTGACATTAAGCCTTCTGCCCAATTTAGAGAATTAAGTAAGAATAAATATGTAATAAATTTTCAGGATTCTCTTGGTAATAATTATCAAGTTGTTAGAAAAAAAATAATCTATACAAATTATGAACATGATAATTCTAACTCTTTTTTTAGCACATTGAATAAAGTTATTTCTTCATCTGCAGGAATTACTGTTCTTTTAGGTTTACTAGCAGCGTTTGTTGCATTACATCAAGTTAAATCTAATGTAATTTCAAGTTCAAGAATTAAATGGATTGAAGAATTTAAAAACAATATTTCACAGCATAACAACGCAATATGTCAAATGATCTTTTATTATAGCATGTTCCTAAAACATCGTGGTAAAGATGAAAGTCCGAAAATCGAAAGTGATAAATATTATGATGAATATGTAAAATTCCATTATTTGGCAAACATTCATGAAGCTAATTTATTTATAAATCTAAATCCTGAGGAAAAAATGTATCAAGATATTCAAGCAACACTTAAAGGAATCAGAAAAGCTGTGAATGATATGGATGAAGATTCAGATACTGATGTAGTATACAAAGCAGTATCAAGACAATTACAGAGTTTAAGAAGCCAGAGTCAAAAAGCTTTAAAAGTTGAATGGAGAAAATCAAAAAAAATGTTTTACATAAAATGGTTTAATTAAACTCCAGCTCTTCGAAGTCTTCTAGAGTGCAAAAATATTATTAAAAGTTATGGGCTGTGCGAAGTCTCCCGACTTCGTACCCTTCCAATATATTTTGAGATTTCTTTTTATATTCGTTTAATTATCGTTGTCGCCACGAAGTCGGCAGACTTCGCAGAGCACAAGTTATATATTTTATAAAAAAGTAATTTTTATCAAGTATATTAAAACAAACTTGTTTACAAAAAAACATATATTTGTAAAAATAAATAAGCCGATAAACAAATGTCTATCGACTTATTTAACCTGCTGGAACAGGATTTAAAGTAATCTTGGTTTGTTTAGTAAAAGCTAATGATGCAGTAACTAATTACTTTCAACCGTTATAAATTTAACGGTCTAAATTACTTAATAAAGTCATTGGCTAATGAGACCAAATTCTTTTAATTTAATTTATAAAAGCACTCAACTTGGGTGCTTTTTATTTTACAAAGATAAGGGCAAATGTATCTTTGTTTTTAATAAGTTATTACTATTAATTGTTTATAACTCGTCTATTTTTGTTCATAACGTAAAAAAAGCCCAATATAACGTAGTAAACTACAATTTGATTTTTTGAGTGATGATTGGCCTTTCATATTTTTTTTATCCTTTTAAAAGCATTGAGTATAATGTTTTTCTAATTTTGAAAGAAAAAAATTGAATTTGTTAATATGTTATTATTGAGATAATATTTTTATTGTAATATTTGTTTTTTAATTATAAAATGCTTAAATGATTTTTGTGATTAATTAAAAAAAATTAGGTATAAGATTTAAGTTATTTTTGCTAAAATTCTCCTGACTTCCTCTTCCTATTCGTCCCAATAATCAACAAAGAAATTAAACGAAAAACCCTCGACTTTTTAAAGTCGAGGGTTTTTCGTTTATTACAAATTCAAATAAAATCCTTACTCCACATCCAAATAAGGATTTAAAATTTCGGCTAATTCATTCAGCCAAAAAAAGCTATTTTCTAATTTGCTGATTTCTTGTTGATGGGTTTCGTGTTCTCTTATAAGCCCTAAAGCGAGTACAAAATTTACTTGCCTTATTGCTTTTGCAATTTGTTCTGGTGTTACTGTGTTGTTGAAAAAAGTCATAAGCCTAGTTTCGGCTTCTTTTGAAAGGTTGTTTTTACTCATAATGTTGTAGTTTAAGAGTTAAAAAACCCTTGTAAATTAGTGTCTCTTGCGCCTACAACAGCGCTTACGGTCGTTTCCGATACCGCACACATAATACAAGGGCAAATCTTATTTCGTTCTTAATGTTGTAGTTTAAGAATAGCAAATATAGCAAAAAAAAGAGGCTATTTGTAATCCTTTTCCTTAAAAATTAATACGGTAAAACTAAAATTTTATGTGTAATTTGCACATTCAAAAATAAACAAAGTATCTAAAATATAAACATGAAATCAACATTAGCATACGTATTCCACTTTTTATATTGGGTTTGGTTTTTATTTTATTTTTTCTTTACCGTTGATGAAATTATAACACTTAAAACAATTTCAGTTGGCGAAAAAGCGCTTTCTATGATAGTTTCTACGTTTGTTTACTTTTTTGTGGGACTCATTCTGTATTTGTTTACCATTACTTATGAGATTGAAAATAAGATGAATAAGCATTTACGATCTGCATCTATAATTATTGCTGTCGCTTTATTTGCTTTATTCTTTCTTGCTTTGAGAGGTAATAGTAAATTAAGTGTGTAAATAAAATATGGGAACAAGTATTCACTGTATAATTCCAAAAGAAAAAGAATATTCTTTAGAAGAAACCGAGCAAAGATTAAACGATGTTTTTAAAAGATTAAAAGCTGAATTTTTGCATTTGAAAGAATTCGGACATTTTACTAACAATGAACTTGGAAATTGGTTCATAGTTTCCGCTCAAACAGATAGGTCTGAATATTTAACAGGAGAGAGCGATAGTTTTAGCATTGATATTTATAAAAAGGTTGTTTTAATTGGTTGCATAGAAAGATTTTCAAGTTTATATTTTCAAGAAAGAAATATATCAGAACAATTATTAAAAATTATAATCGAAATAGCTAAAGAATTCAGTGACTCGGACAGACTTTTAATTGGATCAGGAGGAATGGGCGAAACCGATCATATGATTAATATGGCTGGTGATAATGCAGATTTTGACCAAATTTGTAATAAAACGATTGAACTAAATGGAATTCCGGCAAAAGAGTTAAATGAATTATATGATAAATCATGGTATTTGAAATAAATATTTCTTTATTGATAAAGAAAATAAAAGATTTATTAATATGGAAAAAATTTTAGCAGATTATATCAATTTTATAAGAGCTTTTGAAACGTTATTAAAGAATAAATACAAACAAGATATAAACCCATGTTCGTTTTCTCGTACATTTTTTGAAAGAAAAGGTGTTATTGATGGAATTGATTATTGGTTTCACGGAAGCGGCTGTACCGCAGAAAAGGACGGTGTAATTTATGCTTATGATATTTCAATTTTTAGAGGAAATGAAATTCAATTTTCGCAATGGGAACTTTCAGAATTTATTAGAACGCATCCTGAATATCAAAAATTAAATTATAGTCCTGAATTTATTGAATATGAATTATATCAACTTATAAATAAAGGAATATTAAGTTGGTTAATTATAGAAGGAATAGAAGGAACTCCATTTGGATGTGTTTTTAAGTCGTATAGAGTAATTCAAGAACCGCCTTTTCTTATAGATTAATTTTTCCAAAAAATCTTCTTATAAAACCAAATGCCCTAGCCCTGATAGAAGTGGAAATCCTTTTGTGCCGGGGTTCGGCACAAAAGATTGGAACAGATAGCAGGAATAGCTTCAAATTCAAATTCCAATAAAAAAAATCCAAATTCCAATTTTGATGTTTTGAAATTCAGATTTCATAAGCCTTCGACTTGGTTCAGGGTGACAATTGGGGGGAAAGTGCTCTTAAATTATTCAAAAACAGAGTAGTAGCTCTATTTAAAACTATCAAAATATTTACAGAATGGCTAAATATTATTAAATGTTTTATATATTTGATTATAAATACTTTAGCTATGCAAATAAATACTAACGCTCATAATTCGTTTCACAAATCAACGCTGATTTTTGGAATAATAGTTTGTTCTTTCGCATTACTTATTGCGGGACTTGGAATATGGCTTATCACACTAAAAAGTTCAGGCAAAACCGAATTCGAATTATTTGGACAAAAGTTTTTTTCGGAAAATGTTGGTGTATCAGCGATTTTTATTGGTGCAGTAATTTTAATATTAGCGGTTCGAAGAATTTTAAAATCAATGGATAAAATATCAGATAATTATTCTAAAACAAATTATGATATTTTAAACTCAGGAAGTTCTAAAAAGTCACAGATTGAAGAAACTGATTTGGGTAATGATGATTTTGATTCTAGAATTCCGATGTGATGATGGTGTTGCTAAATTCCAATAAATAAATTCCAAATTCCAACTTTTACATTTTTGGTAAGATTGAATTCTGTTTTTATAAGCCTTCTCCCGAAGCCTCAGGATCGCTCAGGGTGACAATTCGGTTAAATTCCAATATTTTTATCCCGAAGCATCGGGACCAAATTCCAAACTTTACAAAACAATCACAGAAAAACCTTTGAACCTTTGTCCCTTTGCATCTCTGAACCTAAAAAATCCCTATTTTTGTAAGCCATAAATCAGTTAGAATGTCAATAAGTAAGGAGTTACAACAATTATCAGATTCGTTAGAAGGAACACTTTTATACGATGATCTTCATAAAACACTTTATTCGACCGATGCTTCGGTGTACCGGATTAAACCAAAAGCAGTTGCCGTTCCTAAAACGATAGCAGATATTAGTAAACTGATCAGGTTTGCGGCACAACACCATATTTCGATTACGCCAAGAACGGCCGGAACTTCGCTTGCAGGACAAACGGTTGGCGACGGAATCGTAGTCGATGTTTCGAAAAACTTTACCAAAATCCTGAATTTTGACCCGATAAAAAAAACAGTTACGGTGCAGCCCGGCGTCATTCGCGATGAACTGAATTTGTTTTTGAAACCGCACAATGTGTTTTTTGGACCGAATACTTCGACATCCAACCGTTGTATGATTGGAGGAATGGTGGGAAATAATTCTTCGGGAACAACTTCGATTCGTTATGGCGTAACGCGCGATAAAATTGTGGAGATCAAAGGAATTTTAAGCGACGGTTCTGAAGTGGTTTTTAAGGAATTGACTTCGGCAGAATTTATCGAAAAAACCAAAGGAGATTCTTTAGAAAATAAAATATACAAAAGCCTTTACGACGAACTTTCGGTAAAAGCAACGCAGGATGAAATTATAAAAGAGTTTCCGAAACCGGAAATTCACAGGCGAAATACAGGTTATGCCGTTGATATTCTGTTAAAATCAGATTTATTTGGCGGAATGGAACCAATAATTAACGTTGGAAAATTACTTTGCGGAAGCGAAGGAACACTGGCCTTTACAACTGAAATCACCTTAAAAGTAGACGATTTACCGCCTGCCAATAATATTATGGTTGTGGCGCATTATCATAGCATTCAGGAATCGCTGGAATCTGTTGTTGTGGCAATGAAACACCATTTGTACACTTGCGAAATGATCGACGATACGATTCTGGATTGTACGAAAACGAATCGTGAACACGTAAAAAACCGTTTCTTTTTGCAGGGCGAACCCAAAGCGATTATGATGTTTGAAGTCGCTTCGCACGATGCCGAAGATGCCGAAAATCAGGCAAATGCTTTGGTTGCAGATTTAGAGAAAAATAACTTTGGTTACGCGCTCGTAAAAATTTATGGAGCCGATATTGAAAAAGTAAACGAACTTAGAAAAGCCGGCCTCGGACTTTTGGGAAGTATTGTTGGCGACGACAAAGCAGCCGATTCTATTGAAGATACAGCGGTTGAATTGAGTGATTTACCGGCTTATATTGCAGAGTTTTCGGCGATGATGTTACGTCACGGACAAGGTGCGATTTATTATGCGCATGCCGGAGCGGGCGAACTGCATTTGCGTCCGGTTTTGAATTTGAAGAAATCAGCCGATTTAAAATTATTCAGAACCATTGCGACCGATGTGGCAATTTTGGTGAAGAAATACAGAGGTTCGTTAAGCGGTGAACACGGCGATGGAATTGTGCGCGGAGAATTTATTCCGTTTATGATTGGCGAAACGAATTACGAATTGTTGAAAAGAATCAAATTGGCGTTTGACCCGAATTCGGTTTTGAATATCGGGAAGATTGTGAATGCCTTGAAAATGGATGAAAACCATCGTGTAATTTCAGGAAGGGTAGAACCGGATATTAAAACGTTTCAGGATTTCTCAGACAGTTTAGGAATTCTACGTGCTGCCGAAAAATGTAACGGATCGGGCGATTGCAGAAAATTGCCATCGGCAGGAGGAGCAATGTGTCCGAGTTATCGCGCTACCAAAAATGAAAAAGAAACAACGCGTGCGAGAGCCAATGCGTTGCGTGAATATTTGACCTATTCTGAGAAAGAAAATAAATTCGACCAGAAAGAATTATACGAAGTTTTTGAGTTGTGTGTGAGCTGTAAAGCCTGCGCGAGCGAATGTCCGAGTAATGTGGACGTTGCAACCTTAAAAGCCGAATTTTTATACCAATACCAAAAAGCAAACGGATTTTCGACCCGAAATAAGATTTTTGCTCACAACGCAAAACTCAATAAAATGGGAAGTTTGTTTCCGTCGATCACCAACTTTATTTCGAATCAATCGCTCGTTAAAAAAAGTATGGGAATTGCGCCGGAAAGACAAGTTCCACTTTTGGCGAAAAAGACGTTTAAGAAATGGTACGAAAATCATAAGTCACAACAAAACGATTTCCCAAACGGACAAGTGTATTTGTTTAATGATGAATTCACGAATTATTACGACGTCAATATCGGGATCGACGCTTTCGAATTATTGACAAAATTAGGTTACGAAGTCCTTGTTGTAGATCACGAAGAAAGCGGAAGAACGTATTTATCAAAAGGTTTTCTGGAAGAAGCGAAGAAAATTGCAAACATTAATGTCAATATTTTCAAGGATTTAATTTCCGCGAAAGCGCCATTAATAGGAATCGAACCTTCGGCAATTTTGACTTTTAGAGACGAATATTTACGTTTGGCAGATGATAAAGAAGCGGCTGAAAAAGTGTCGCAAAGTGCTTTTACAATCGAAGAATTCTTTAAAAAGGAAATCATTGACGGAAAAATCAGGCCTGATGCATTCTCAGAAGAAAAGAAAGAAATCAAAATTCACGGACATTGCCATCAGAAATCGTTGAGCTCTGTTGAAGCAACTTTTGCGATGCTGAATTTACCAACAAATAATACGGTTACAATTTATAATTCAGGCTGTTGCGGAATGGCAGGATCTTTTGGTTACGAAAAGGAACATTATCAGGTAAGTATGCAAATGGGAGAAGATACCTTATTTCCAAAAGTGCGAGCCACGGCCGAAAACGTAAAAATTGCCGCCGCAGGAACCAGTTGTCGTCATCAAATTTTTGACGGAACAAGTAGAGAAGCACAGCATCCGGTAAGTATTTTGAGAAGCTGTTTGAGGTAAGATAGAACGCTGATGACGCGGGTTTATGCAGATTAACACGGATTTTTTATTCTGCTGAATCTGCTGAATCTGCTAGAGAAACATTGACTGCAGATTTTTTTTCTCGCAGATTTGGCAGATTGAGCAGATTTATTTTGAGATTCGTTATAATAAATCTGTGTTCATCTGCTTAAATATTTTTTTAAATCTGCGTGAAACAAATATTTAAAAATCTGTGCAAATCATTTAATCTGTGGCAAAAAAATAATTCGTGCTTATTTGTGTAATTCGTGGCAAAAAAAAAATTCAGTAAAAACAAAATCGTTTTATATATTTGAAATCAGGATAATTTTTGCATTATTTGCAAAATAAAACCCACAAAGACTTAAATATATTAATTTATAAAAGCAAAACCACATATGGCATTATCAGGTTTATTCCGAAAAAAAACGGTACAGGATATTCTCAAACAAGTTGCGAAAAACGAAGCAGATGGTCATAATGCATTAGGAAAACATTTAACGACCAGGGATTTAACTGCATTTGGAATCGCAGCAATTGTTGGAGCAGGTATTTTTAGTACCATCGGAAAAGCGAGTGCTGATGGCGGTCCAGCGGTTATTTTCTTGTTTTTGTTTACTGCATTGGCCTGTAGTTTTGCCGCTTTTGCTTACGCCGAATTTGCTTCGATGGTTCCGGTTTCAGGAAGTGCTTATACGTACTCGTATGTAGCTTTTGGAGAAATTATTGCCTGGATTATAGGTTGGGCACTAATCATGGAATATGCCGTCGGGAATATAACCGTAGCAATCTCGTGGAGTGATTATTTTACGGGACTGCTCCAGAGTGGCGGAATTCATCTTCCGCAATGGATTCAGATGGATTATTTAACGGCTTCAAACGGATTTAAAGACGCCACAGCTTTAATGCAGGGCGGAAAATCATTCGAAAATTTAAGTGCTTCTTTACAAACTTCTTATACTGCCTGGACAACTGCGCCAACTATTGGTTCTTTCCATTTTGTGGCTGATTTACCGGCTTTGTTTATCATTATTTTAATTACAGCTTTGGTTTATAGAGGTATGAAAGAATCTCGCAACGCAAGTAATGTAATGGTAGTTGTAAAACTTTGTATCGTACTTTTAGTTATTGCTGTTGGAGTATTTTATGTAGATACTGCCAATTGGGATCCGTTTGCACCAAATGGAGTTAGTGGAGTTCTAAAAGGAGTATCGGCTGTTTTCTTTGCTTATATTGGTTTTGATGCTATTTCGACAACCGCAGAAGAGTGTAAAAATCCGCAGCGAGATTTACCACGCGGAATGATGTGGGCGATTATCATTTGTACGATTTTATATATTGCCATTGCCTTGGTTTTAACCGGAATGGTGCGTTATAATGAATTAAATGTTGGAGATCCTCTTGCGTTTGTATTCGATAAATTAGACCTAAAATGGATGTCGGGGATTATTGCCGTAAGTGCCGTAATTGCCATGGCGAGCGTTTTACTGGTTTTCCAGATGGGACAGCCTCGTATCTGGATGAGTATGAGCCGTGATGGTTTATTGCCAAAGAAATTTTCTACAGTGCATCCAAAATTCAAAACGCCATCATTTGCAACCATTGTAACCGGTTTTGTGGTTGCGATTCCGGCTTTGTTTCTAAACCTGACAATGGTAACTGATTTATGCAGTATCGGAACTTTATTTGCTTTCGTATTGGTTTGTGCAGGAGTTTTGGTTTTACAAAATAAACCGGAAATCCCGAGAGGGAAATTCAAAACGCCTTATGTAAATTCAAAATATATTTTGCCGGTTTTAATGATCGCGGGATTGTATTATGCTTTTGCTTTCAATAATAAAGCAACAATGGCTTTCATAAATAATGAGGCACAAACAAACGATGCAACTACTATTATCACTTCTCTAGATAAAACCGAATCTGATAAAGTTTTCAATTATTTAAAAAGTATCGATGTTCAAAATAAAACGTCAGAAACATCAGATTTAGAACATTTATTAAGTCAATACCAAGACGACGACGCAAAATATGCTGAGGTTGTAAAAGGATTGCCAATCAACGATTCACTAAAATACGAATCAGGTTTTAGTTTATTCAAACATAAAATCCCAATGTGGATATTCTTATTTGTTTTGGTTGGATTAGCGGTTTGGGCTTTCAGAAGAAACTTGTCTTTAATTCCGCTTTTAGGACTTATTTGCTGTTTATATATGATGGCAGAATTAAGCGTTTGGAACTGGATTTACTTTACAATCTGGTTGTTAATCGGGTTGTTTATTTACTTTACATATAGTAGAAAAAATAGTAAACTAAATTTCGTTGAGAAGTTATAAGTTAAGAGTTATAAATGACAAGCCGTTCTGAAGATAATTTAGAACGGCTTTTTATTTTGCCACAGATTAGAAGGATTAAAAAGATTTTTTGTTTCACGCAGATTTAAAAAGATTTAAGCAGATATGCGCAGATTTATTTATTGCAATGAACTTAAAAAATCTATTTTAATCTGCTTAAATCTTTTTAAATCTGCGTGAAATACTTTTGTCAATCTCTTAGAAAGCTACATGAATCTAATTTTTTTTGTTAGAATTTTTATAAAAATATTCCCATACTTATTAAAGCTTTTTCTTAGGTTTGCGTATACGAAGTTTAAATTTAATTTTTTTAATACATGAGTTTTCTTGATAAGATATTGGGTAAAAAAGAATCCCCTATAGAGTCCTACAGTGATTTTTGGAATTGGTTTTTAAAACATGAAAAAGAGTTTTTCAAAATTGTTCAGCAAGGGAACAATATACACAAAGGATTTTTAGATAAAATTGCACCAAAATTAGATGAAATTCATGATGGTTTTTATTTTCTAACCGGAATGTTTGATAACCAAACTGCAGAGTTGATCCTAACGCCAGACGGAGCGATAAAAAATATTTATGTGATAGAAGAGTTAGTCAATGCAGCCCCGAAAATTGAAGGCTGGAAGTTTACGGCCCTTAAATCTGCATCAGATATTAATGATGTTGGCATAACGTATGAAAATTTAGATTTTAATAAAGGAAATTTAAAGTTTTACCCTAATCTTTATAACGATTATCCGGACGAAATCGATTTGACAATTGTTTACGATCATTTTGAAGAAGATAAAAAAGCAGCTGTAACAAATGGAGTTTATATTTTTCTGGATAATTTTTTAGGAGAATTGCACTCAGTTACGCTAATAGATAATCTGAAAGTGATTGGAAATCATGAAGTTTCTCAGGATTTGATTCCAATCGAAAAATTAAAGGATTATTTAATTTGGAGAGAAAAAGAATTTGTTGAAAAATATGAAGGTATTAGACATGATACTGAAAATGATAGCTACGCAAGTTTTGAAGGAAAGAGAGAAGACGGAGGGATTATTTTAGCAATAATTAATGCAACAATATTAAAATGGGATAAAAAAGCGTCACATCCCTGGATTTTGATAGTTGTAATTCCATTTAATAAATCAGATGAAAGCGGTTTGCCTGATCAGGAAACTTATAAGAAGCTAGATGAAATTCAGGACGAAATAATGTTGAGTTTAACAGATTTAGACGGATATTTAAATATTGGCAGAGAAACAGCAAATAACAAACGAGAAATCTTTTTTGCTTGCAAAGATTTTCGAAAACCACCAAAAGTTTTGGATGCATTAATTAAAAAACACAGCCAAACTTTAGAAATAAGCTACGAAATCTACAAGGATAAGTATTGGCAATCCTTTAGGCATTACGAACAAAATTAAATAAAAGCCGTTCTGAAAATAATATCAGAACGGCTTTTATTTATCGCATTTTGTCATCCTGATCCCGAGGCTTCGGGAGAAGCATCACACTAGAAACTCCGTCAAGAAAATCCCCAATCTTTGTCGAGTTTCCAGTGTGATTTTTCGTTCCTCAAAATGACAAATAGATGCGTTAAACTCCTTAACGAATCTCTGCAAAAGCGCTGCGTGAAATTGAATTTTTCAAAATCCCAAGTTCCACCATACAAGCTTTCATCATTTCATAAGTACGCTGAATATCATTATCCAAGCCAATCGAAAAACGAATCAAACCATCCGTCAATCCCATTTCGTGTTGTTCTTCTAATGGGATTTCGCTTGAAGTCGAAGTTCCCGGCGCGCTAAATAACGTTTTGTAAAATCCTAAACTTACTGCAAGATATCCTAAGTTTCTCGCTTGCATCAGCTCCATTAATTCATTGGCTTTAGCCAAAGTACCAACGTCAATGGTCAGCATTCCGCCAAAACCATATTCAGGGTTAATCATTGTTCTATACAATTCATGACTCGGATGACTTTTCAATCCCGGATAAACCGTTTTTAAACCATCAGCTTCAAATTGATCCGCCAGAAAATGAGCATTATGACTGTGTTGTTTAATTCTGATATGAAGAGTTCTTAAGTTTTTCATCACAGATGCAGACCGCAAACTATCCATTGTTGGCCCCAAAAGCATGCTTGCTCCTGAGTTTACATTTTTCAACGCATTAATAAATTCTTTCGATGCACAAGTTACGCCGCCAACCGTATCGCTGCTTCCGTTAATGTATTTTGTCAAACTATGAATTACGATGTCAGCGCCTAATTTTGCCGGGGAAACAGATAAAGGAGAGAACGTATTGTCGACAACTAATTTTAAATTATGTTTTTTAGCAATTTTAGCCAAACCAGTAATATCAGCCACTTCCAATAACGGATTACTAACTATTTCACAATACAAAACTTTCGTTTTTGATGTAATTGCAGCTTCAACAACATCTATTTTCGTGATGTCTACAAAGCTCGTTTCAATACCAAAACGAGGCGTAAAATTCTTCAAAAAAGCATACGTTCCGCCATAAATCGTTCGGCTCGAAACAATGTGATCGCCCGCACCGCAAAGCTGTAATAGAGTAGGCGTAATCGCGCCCATTCCAGATGCCGAAACATTTGCCGTTTCCGTTCCTTCCATCGCCGCCAAAGCCTGATCCAGATACAAATTACTAGGCGATGAATGGCGCGAATACAAATAGCAGCCTTCCATATTGCCTTCAAAAGTATCGAACATCGTTTTAGCCGAAAGAAAGGTATAAGTAGAAGAATCAGAAATCGAAGGATTCACACCTCCAAATTCACCAAAATATTGCAAATCCTGAATTTTATCTGCTGGGTTAAAGTTTTTCATATAGATAGTTTTTGTTTGTTTGTTTCAAGTTTCAGGTTTCAGGTTCCAACAATCCGAAACTTTAAACCTGAAACAAATTTTTAAGAGCTATTCCAGCTTTCCGTTTCAAGTCCTCATAAAAAAGGCAAGTTTCTAATGTTCTAAAAAGAGCTTCCTCCGGTCGCTTTTTTAGAACAAGAAACTTATGCCATTTTTACTCCGGGCTTTCCACTACAATCTGGGCTAGGACACTCGTTTTCAAAAGAAATTCTATTCAAAATAACTTCTTATTAGAAAATTAATCAACCAATATGTCTATAATTAGATTTTAAAACTATTAATACTATTTAAATAAGATTATTTTTCTAAATTTGATTTTAAAAGTCCAAATAATTAGATTTTCTTTCATCGCAGCAACAAACCAAAACCCAAAACCCAAAACCCAAAACAACAAACCATAAACCATAAACCATGACTTTAGACGCCACCGATAAAAAACTTCTCGTTTTACTACAAACCGACAGTAAAAAAACAACCAAAGAATTGTCCTTAAAACTCAATCTTTCGGTAACGGCAGTTTACGAACGCATCAAAAAGCTAGAGCGAGAAGGAATAATAAAAAACTACGTAGCATTAGTCGATAAAACCAAAATAGACAAAGGCTTTGTCGTTTTCTGTCATTTAAAACTCATTCAGCATACCAAAGAATTCCTAACTAGATTCGAAAGCGAAGTCATCAAGCTAAACGAAGTCTTAGAATGCCATCACGTAAGCGGCGATTACGATTATATACTGAAAGTTTTAGTAAAAGACATGGAAGCGTATCGTGAATTTTTGGTTACAAAACTTACTTCGTTGCAGCATATTGGAAGCACTCAGAGTATGTTTATGATTAGTGAGGTAAAGAATTCAACCGTAATTTCTTTTTAGGAAGGTTCAAAGGTATTAATGTTATTTTGTCATCCTGACGGAGGAAGGATCACACAAGAAGCTCGACAAAGATTGGCGGTTATCCAGATGAAGTCACTTGTGTGATCCTTCCTCCGTCAGGATGACAAGCTGGTGTATAAACTTAGCGAATCTTTACGTAAACCTTTGCGAACTTTGCGGTAAAATGCGCAATCTAAATCAAATCTTCTCCCATCAAAATTTCACACAAAAAACATTGAAATTTAAACTTTAAACAAAACTTTATTCCTTAATTTTGTATCGCTAAAAATAAAATAGACAAACTATGAGTTCATTTGACGTAGTCATTATAGGTTCAGGACCGGGCGGATATGTATCAGCAATTCGTTGCGCACAATTAGGTTTCAAAACAGCAATTGTAGAAAAGTATAACGCACTAGGCGGAACCTGCCTTAACGTAGGTTGTATCCCTTCAAAAGCGTTGTTAGCTTCATCTCACCATTATTCAGAAATTGCTCATTTTGCAGATCACGGAATCGAAGTTTCGGGAGATGTAAAAATCAATTTAGAGAAAATGATTGCGCGCAAGCAGGCAGTTGTAGATCAAACCGTAGGTGGAATCAACTACTTAATGGATAAAAATAAAATTACTGTTTTTAACGGTTTAGGTTCTTTCGTAGACGCAACGCACATTGCAGTTGCTAAAGCTGACGGAACATCAGAAACCATCGAAACAAAATATGCAGTAATCGCAACAGGTTCTAAACCATCTTCTTTACCGTTCATCAAAATTGATAAAGAAAGAATCATCACTTCTACAGAAGCTTTGGCTTTAAAAGAAGTTCCAAAACACTTGGTAATTATTGGTGGTGGTGTTATCGGAATCGAGCTTGGACAAGTTTACTTACGTTTAGGAGCACAAGTTTCAGTAGTAGAATTTTTGGACAGAATCATTCCTGGAATGGATAGTTCTTTGTCTAAAGAATTGACTAAAGTATTGAAAAAACAAGGAATGAAATTTTACGTTTCTCATAAAGTAAAATCAGTAGAAAGAAACGGCGATGCTGTTGTTGTTGAGGCTGAAAATGCAAAAGGAGAAACAATCACTTTAGAAGGAGATTATTCATTAGTTGCTGTTGGTCGCCGTCCTTACACAGACGGATTGAACGCTGACAAAGCAGGAGTTAAAATTTCAGACAGAGGACAAGTAGAAGTAAACGATCATTTACAAACTAATGTCCCAAATATCTATGCAATTGGTGATGTTATTCGTGGAGCAATGTTGGCACACAAAGCAGAAGAAGAAGGAACTATGGTTGCTGAAATCTTAGCAGGTCAAAAACCACATATCGATTATAACTTAATTCCTGGCGTTGTTTACACTTGGCCGGAAGTTGCTGCAGTTGGACAAACGGAAGAGCAGGTAAAAGCTTCAGGTACTGAATATAAAGTTGGAAGTTTTCCTTTTAAAGCTTTAGGACGTGCAAGAGCAAGTGGAGACTTAGACGGATTCGTAAAAATTATTGCTGACGCTAAAACAGATGAGGTTTTAGGAGTTCATATGATTGGGGCCCGTACTGCAGATTTAATTGCAGAAGCCGTTACAGCAATGGAATTTAAAGCATCTGCTGAAGATATTTCAAGAATGAGCCATGCGCATCCAACTTTTGCAGAAGCTGTAAAAGAAGCAGCATTAGCCGCTACAGACAATAGAGCATTGCACGTATAATTTTACGTCAAGTATATATTTAAAACCGTTAGGATTCCGAAGCTTCGGAACTAACGGTTTTTTGTTTTTCATCATTTTTGTGCTCTTTAAAATGTAAAAATCAAAAATAATTTTGTAAATTAGATGTACTATTCTGATGGTATCTTTACTTATGTAAAAAGTTAACATCATGAAAAATAGATATGTAGCTCCTGTTTTAATTGGAGCAGGAATTGCAATCGCACTGTACTCGTGTGGTTCAACAATTCCCAAGAAAGCAACGGCAGTCAATGATTTTGATAAAGCCAGGTATTTGGGGAAATGGTATGAAATTGCAAGATTAGATTTTAAATATGAAAAAGGTCTCAATAACGTTACAGCAGAATATTCTGTAAATGATGATGGCACTATAAAAGTTGATAATAAGGGCTATAATGTCAAAAAAGACAAATGGGAAGAAAGCATCGGGAAAGCCAAGTTCGTCAAAAAAGACAATATTGGTATGCTTAAGGTCTCATTTTTTGGTCCTTTTTATTCCGGATATAATGTAATTGCTATTGATAAAGATTACAAGTATGCACTTGTAGCCGGTGAGAGCTTAAAATATATGTGGATACTTTCAAGAGAACCTAAAATTCCTGAAAGTGTCAAAGCAGATTACCTAATAAAGGCTCAGGAAATTGGTTATAATATTTCAGACCTTGTTTGGGTAGAACACAACAAAGCAAATTAAATAAAAAACCCGACAGACTTTAAAAGCTGTCGGGTTCTTTAATTTTATAAAGATAATTAAGGTCTGAAAACACTTCTGTAATTATCCCAATATCTGTAAATCAAAAATAAATTAGCAGCAAATAACAATATTGCAATAGGTAATCCTTCCGGCGCCAGAAAGAAATTAATAAACAAAATATTAATGGTAATAGGCAAGATCAATATGTTTGCAAGCGTTACGAATCGACCGGTTACAAAGGCAATTCCGCAAAGCAACTCAATAGTTTTTGCTAAGGGCAATAAATAAGTAGAGGCAACTAAACCCATATTAAAAGCCTTAAAATTACCGGTAGCTTCCGGTTCTGGTGCCAATTTAAGAAAAAAGGTAACAGATGCAAAAAGTAATAATAGGCCAATTAAAACGCGGACAATAATAGTAGCAATTTTCATAATATTAGAATTTAATAGGTTAAAAATATATAATTCATTAGCTTATAAACACTACAAGTTTGAATTCTCTGCTAAAATGAAATCCGTTTTTTAACGCTATTTTACTAAGAATTCTGTAATTAACATGATCCTATTATGGGATTAATTTAATGCTATATCAAATATAATGAATTTTTTCTTATTAAATTGCTGCTATATTAACACTTTTATTGTTTTTTACCATATTTCTTGTAAAGAAAAAATCCACCTAAACCTATTAGTATAAACGGCCATATATTCAATAAGAAAACAAAGATTGCTTCTAAAATATACCAGCCACTTTTTAGCGCGTCGACAATCTGAATACCTAAATGAGGTTTATAAGCAGCACTGTCTTTTTCGCTTTCCATTAATTCGTGTCTGATCGTTTCATTTTGGTAAAGCTGCAAAGTGATTGTGCTAAAATTAACCTGATCTTGTAGGGATAAATTATCGATTTTTAAATTATCATTGGCTTCTTTTTGGTTGGCCAAAGAGTTTTCAGCTTCTACAGTATCATTTATTTTTTGACCTTTTGTGTCAATTGCTTTTTCGATTCTCTTTCCATTTACAGCGCTTCTTTTTTGCGAAAGCTGATTCGATAATAATTTCAAAGAAACATCATCGGCTTTTATGATTCTAAAATCCAGAAAATCAATTTGTTTAGCAATAGTTTTAATTATGGTATCAAGTTGCGTGTTGGGAACACGGATCGTAATATTGTTTTCCACCGAAAATTTAGTAGTTTCTAAAATACTGTCCTGACTAATTTTGGTTTTTATCTGGCTATTAATATTGCTTTGCAAATTGGTATAAGTAACATAACCTCCAAATTTCTGAACGGCGTTTTCAATTGCATAAGTAGATTTGACGACATTTTTAACCTTGAATTTAATATCAGCAGTTCGAATAAATTTTTGTTTGCTGTCTTTTTTCTCAACTGCAGCCGATGACGAAACAGCTGTACTGTCTGTTGTTTCATAATCTGCGGTGTTTTCGCCGGAAGTGTTTTCTGCTTTTTTACAAGAAAATAGTAATGTGATGATTACTAACGTGGTCAAACCTAATTTTGTAATTGTTTTCATAATTTGTTAGAAATTTGATTAAAATGATTTTTGGAATTCGTGATACTTCGATATACTAAAAAGTGTGCCAATAATTTTTAAGGATTACTTTATCGAAGGATTTTTTTTGTCGTAATTTTGAAATCTAAAATTTATACTTTTTTGAGACTTTCCATTCATAAACATATTTCAAATCCAGAGCAGTTTAAACAACAACTTCTTATCTGGGCACAGCAATTTCGTGAAGTCATTTTTTTGGATAGTAATTCGTATCCGCAAGAATATTCAAGCTTCAGTTTTACTTTGGCCGTTAATGCTTTTACGTCTTTAAAAACTGATTTTTATAATGCTTTCGAGGATTTAAAACAATATCAGCAAACCACTAAAGACTGGCTTTTTGGCTATTTAGCATACGATTTAAAAAATGACGTTGAACCACTTCAATCATCTAATTTTGATGGATTAGATTTTCCGGATTTGTTTTTCTTTCAGCCAAAAAAAATATTTATATTGAAAGAAAACCAGCTTGAAATTCAATATTTATTAATGTGTGATGATGAGGTTGAGCAAGATTTTGATGAGATAGTCAAAAGTCAAAAGTGGAAAGTGGAAAGTTCTGCCTCTTTAAAGATTGAACAGCGCATTTCCAGAAATTTATATGTTGAAAAAGTAACAAAAATGCTCGAACATATTCATAAAGGCGATATGTATGAAGCTAATTTTTGTATGGAGTTTTTTGCCAAAAATGGGATAATTAATCCATTAGAAAAATTTCAAAAACTAAATGAAATTTCACAGGCCCCGTTCTCCGTTTTCTTTAAAAATCATAAACAATTTTTACTTTCCGCTTCGCCGGAACGTTATTTGAAAAAAACAGGAGAGAAGTTGATTTCTCAGCCTATAAAAGGAACTTCTAAACGATTTTCAGATCCTTTAAAAGACGAAAAATCAAAGCAATTTCTGGAATCAGATTCAAAAGAAAGAGCAGAAAACATCATGATTACTGATTTGGTTCGGAATGATTTGTCGCATACCGCACAAAAAGGTTCGGTGGAAGTGGTGGAACTTTGCAAAATTTATTCTTTTTTGCAAGTACATCAAATGATTTCGACTGTAACTTCAAAACTAGATCCACAATATTCACCAATTGATGTTTTAAAAACAACATTTCCAATGGGAAGTATGACGGGAGCACCAAAAATTTCGGTCATGAAAATCATCGAAAATCTGGAAGAAACCAAAAGAGGTTTATATAGCGGCGCTGTTGGTTATTTTACACCAGAAGGCGATTTTGATTTTAATGTTGTGATCAGAAGTATTTTGTATAATCAGGAAAATCAATACGTTTCATTTTCGGTAGGAAGCGCCATTACGGCAAAATCGGTTCCTGAAAAAGAATATGAAGAATGTTTGTTGAAGGCTAAAGCTATGCATGAAGTTTTGCGATAGAAAAAAGTTTGCCACAGATTTACAGGATTAAAATGATTTTGTTTCACGCAGATTCTGCAGATTTAAATCGATTTTGATAAAAATTAATCTGCGTGAATCTGCTTAAATCTTTTTAAATCTGCGTGAAAAATAATTGAAAGTAATGCTCGGATCTTGGCAAAAAAATATCGCGGTTAACATTTCATTTAAATAAAGATCGAATTTAATTTTTTACATTTATCGAATGCTTTCAAAATTTCAAAATCATATCGTTTCAAGATTTCCATTTCTGGAAGATAAAAAACTTTTTTTAGCTGTAAGTGGCGGATTAGACAGTATGGTTTTACTGCATTTATTGCATCAGTTACCTCATGAAATTGCGGTTTTGCATTGCAATTTTCAGCTTCGCGGATTAGAAAGTTTTGGTGATCAGGACTTTATTCAAAAGTACTGCGATCAAAATAACATTCCCATTTTTACAACACAGTTTGATACCGAAGCTTTTGCAAAAGATTATAAACTTTCGACTCAGGTTGCGGCTCGCGAACTTCGTTACAGTTGGTTTTATGAACTTTTAGGAACTAAAAACTTCGATTATATTTTAACGGCGCATCATGCTGATGATAATCTGGAAACTTTTATCATCAATTTAACCCGCGGAACTGGTTTAGACGGATTAACCGGGATTCCGGAACAAAACGATAAAATCATTCGTCCGCTTTTGCCTTTTTCAAGAGAAGAAATTCTGAAATATGCAGAAGAAAATAATATCGAATGGCGGGAAGACAGCAGCAATGCATCAAATAAATACCTGAGAAATAAAATTCGCCATGATTTGGTTCCGATATTAAAAGAAATCAATCCTAATTTTTTGAATGCTTTTGAGAAAACGCAATCGTATTTGCAGGAATCAAAAGAAATGGTTGAAGATGCTTCCATTATGATTTATCAGCAAGTAGCTAAAGAAGAAGGAGATGATATTCTTTTCGATTTAAATCAGCTTCAGAAATTACCCAATTATAAATCGTATTTGTATCAATGGCTAAATGAATTTGGCTTTGTGGCGTGGAATGATATTTATGATTTGGTCGACGGACAATCCGGAAAACAGGTATTTTCGAATGAATTCAGGTTATTAAAAAATAGAAATACATTAATTTTAAGTCCAATTTCTGAAATGTCAGAAAAAGAAGAATTTGAAATTAATGAAAACGATACAGAAGTTAATTTTCCCTTAAAATTGAATCTTTGTAACGTTAGTCACATAAGTATAGATTCAAATAAAGCTATATTTGTGGATGCTGAAAAAATCCGATTTCCTTTGATTTTACGTAAATGGAATGAAGGAGATGTTTTTCATCCTTTTGGAATGCAGGGCAAGTCTAAAAAAGTGAGCAAGCTTTTTAAAGATGAAAAATTGTCTCTGATTGAAAAAGAAAAAATATGGCTTTTGTGTTCTGATAATCAGATTGTATGGGTTGTTGGAATTAGGCAAGACGAACGTTTTAAAATAGAAAATGCCACAAATAATATACTTAAAATAGAACTACAATAATGAACTTTACTCAATCCTGTCAAACAATAACATCAAAAAGTGTTTGGAATAAAACCATTGTTTTTTTGTTATTTTTCATATTTGCTTTTGCAAAAAGTAACGCACAAATTCTGGAACCTGTAAAATGGACCGCAAAAATTGAAAAGAAAACGGGTAATCATGCCGTTTTGATTTTTGATGGAACAATTGAAAAAGACTGGCATATGTATTCGCAATTTACTCCGGAAGGCGGACCGCTTCCGTTAGAAATTGCCTTTAAAAATCAAAAAGGAAACTACGAATTGGTGGGAAAAGCCAAAGAAGGAAAAACCAAAACGGCTTTTAATGATATTTTTGGCGTAAATGAAACTTTCTTTGAAGGTAAAGCGCATGTAGAACAGGAAATTACGATTGTAAATCCGAATTTAAAAACAGTTGATGTCGATTTTGATTTTCAGGTTTGTAAAGAAGTTTGCATTAATTCGACTAAAAAATTCTCCATTACAATTCCATCAACTTTTAAGATGGATGCTGTTCCTACTATTGCAGAAGCAAAATTAGATGAAACAAAAGTTCCTGCTTTAGTTGTTGATACTGTAGCAAAAGCGCCTGCTTCTGAATTAAAATTAGAAATAATAGATCATGCCACGTTGAGAGTTATTGATGATGTGCAAAAACCAGTGCCGGCAAGAAGTTTATGGTCGATCTTTTTTATTGCTTTTATTTCAGGATTTGCAGCATTGTTAACGCCTTGCGTTTTTCCGATGATTCCAATGACAGTGAGTTTCTTTACGAAACAAAGTAAAAGCAGAGCAAAAGGAATTAGAAATGCTATTATTTACGGATTTTCGATTATTGCTATTTATGTGATTTTAGGATTAATTGTAACTAAAATATTTGGTGCAGACGCTTTAAATGCTTTATCGACTGATGTTTGGTTCAATTTAATTTTCTTTGTCATATTGATCATTTTTGCAACTTCGTTTTTAGGAGCTTTTGAAATTATGTTGCCAAATTCATGGGCAAACAAAGCAGATCAGCAAGCGGACAGAGGTGGATTAATTGGTATATTGTTTATGGCTTTGGCCTTGGCCATTGTATCATTTTCTTGTACGGGACCAATTGTTGGGACTTTATTGGTTGAAGCGGCCTCAAATGGTGGAATTGCTCCGATAATTGGAATGTTAGGTTTTTCATCTGCATTGGCTTTACCATTTATGTTGTTTGCGATGTTCCCGGGCTGGTTAAATTCATTACCAAAATCTGGCGGATGGCTGAACACCGTGAAAGTGGTTTTAGGATTTTTAGAACTGGCTTTGGCATTCAAATTTTTATCAAATGCTGATTTGGTTCTTCAATTGCATTTTCTTGAAAGAGAAGTTTTTATCGCCATCTGGATCGCTATTTTTGCAGCTCTAACCTTGTATTTGTTCGGTAAAATTACTTTGCCTCACGATAGTCCGTTACATCATATTTCTGTTGGAAGGTTATATCTGGGATTACTGACACTTATATTTACAGTTTATTTAATTCCTGGTCTTTGGGGAGCACCATTAAAATTGATTAGTGCATTTCCTCCACCTCAAACCTATAGCGAAAGTCCGTTTGGAGTAGGAGGTTCAGGAAATTCAACAGGAAGTGCAGAAGCTATAAAAGGATTACCGGAAGGTGCAGAATTAGGACCACACGGAATTATGGTTTTTCATGATTATGAAGATGGTCTTGCTTTTGCAAAATCAATTAATAAACCTATTATGCTCGATTTTACTGGCTATGCTTGTGTGAATTGTAGAAAAATGGAAAATATTGTTTGGTCTGATCCAACGGTTTTGCCAATCTTAAAAAATGACGTTGTTTTGATTTCTCTTTATGTTGATGATAAACGCGAATTACCAAAAGAGGAACAATTTGTAACGACTGCGGGAGATAAAATCATTACTGTTGGTGATAAATGGACTGATTTTATGATTTCAAAATATAAAACAAACACACAACCTTTATATGTGTTAACTGACTTGGAAGGAAAGAATTTACAAACTTCAAAACCAACTATCAGTTATGTAAGCACAGAAGAATATTTGAATTGGCTAAAAGAAGGAATTGCTAATTTTAAGTAGTTTTTTTTTAGAGTAAAGAGTAAAGAGTAAAGAGTAAAGAGTAAAGAGTAAAGAGTAAAGAGTAAAGAGTAAAGAGTAAAGAGTAAAGAGTAAAGAGTAAAGAGTAAAGAGTAAAGAGTAAAGAGTAAAGAGTAAAGAGTAAAGAGTAAAGAGTATTGCTTATAGACTGTATATTATTCGTAATCCAATCTACAATCTAAAATCTTCCATCTACAATCTAAAATAAAAAAAGCACTCTAAGTAAAAAGAGTGCTTTTTTATTGGTTTTGGTTAGTTATCTGTATGTATTTTAATCTTTATAGGTATTCTCCGTGTTGAGAGATGTCTAATCCTAATTCTTCTTTTTCTTCAGTAACTCTTAGTGGAGTAATTTTATTTACAATAAAGAATAAAACGTAAGAAGCAACAAAAGCGAAGATTGAAACAATTACTAATGCTTTTAATTGTGTTAAGAATAAAGTTGCATCGCCAAAAATTAATCCTTGGTGTTCACCAACAACTGAGTTTACAGTATTAGAAGCGAAAACTCCGGTTAATAACATTCCTACCATTCCACCAACACCGTGGCAGGCGAAAACGTCAAGAGCATCGTCAATTTTTCCTTTAGGGAATTTGCTTACTACAAGGTTGCTAATTACAGCAGCAATGATACCAATTGCAAGAGCGTGAGGAATACTTACGAAACCTGCAGCAGGTGTAATCGCAACCAAACCTACAACAGCACCAATACAGGCTCCCATAGCTGATAATTTGTGACCTAAAATTTTATCAAGGAAAACCCAGGCCATAGCCGCAGATGCAGCAGCGATTGTAGTTGTTCCTAAAGCTTGTGCAGCAAGGCTTCCAGCTCCGGCAGCAGAACCTGCGTTAAAACCAAACCATCCAAACCATAATAATCCTGTACCTAATAATACATAAGTAATTCTTGCAGGATTTACTTTTTGAACTTTACGTTTTCCTAAGAATATTGCTCCGGCCAATGCAGCCCAACCAGCACTCATGTGTACAACAGTACCACCGGCAAAGTCAAGAACTCCCCATCCAAAGAACAATCCGTCAGGATGCCAGGTCATGTGGCATAATGGTGCGTAGATGAATATGATAAATAAAACCATAAATAATAAGTAAGCCCAGAAACGTACACGTTCTGCAAAAGCCCCTGTTATTAATGCGGGAGTGATAATGGCAAATTTCGCCTGAAATAAAGCAAAAAGAATCATCGGGATTGTGGGTGCTAATTCCCAAGCAGTGTTTGCACTTACTCCTTGAAAAAATATATTTGACGAAGG
Source organism: Flavobacteriaceae bacterium CRH (assembly GCA_001507425.1). Taxonomy (GTDB): domain Bacteria; phylum Bacteroidota; class Bacteroidia; order Flavobacteriales; family Flavobacteriaceae; genus Flavobacterium. The sequence goes on along the minus strand of LMAJ01000008.1, from coordinate 163,331 downwards.
ATTTCCGATGAAACCACCAATTGATGGCCCAAAACATAATCCGAATCCGATTACTACCCATAGAACAGTAACAATTACCATTGCCATAAAACTTTGAAGCATGGTACTAATTACATTCTTTTTACCCACCATACCTCCGTAGAAAAATCCTAGGCCCGGAGTCATCAATAAAACAAGAGCGGTTGCAACAACCATCCAGGCTGTGTCACCGGTATCAAGTTTTAATTCGACTACGTGAGCACCTAATGTTTTTGATTCAGTAAGAAATGAGATTGAAAAAATAGATAGTAATAAAACTGTGATAAGTATCACACTTAAAATAATTTTTCGCATAGTTATTTAGTTTTAAATTTTTTATAAAAATATAAAATCATTCAACACCCCTATAAAAAATAGAGTGTAATGTTTAATTTTTGTTAATATTTCATTTTAACCCCCTAAGTTTTGCATCTATTTGTTAAAAAGAACTTAAAATTTACAATTTATTAAAGATGAGCTCGTCTATTTTTAATTTTATTGAAATTATTGATCTAAAATCATGATAATAATCTTATTTTTAAGATTAACTGATGTGTTATTATCTTCAATTTATGAAAAAAGGCATCATTTTTAAATTTAAAATGATGCCTTTGTGAAAATTAGATTCAATTATTTTTGATGGTATTTACCTTTGAATTTCTGATTTAACCTGGTTTGAAAAGTTTCTAAATTAATTGTTCTTCCCTGAATAAAAGCATTTGTTAATTTGTTTGTTTTCATATCTAAAGCATCGCCTTCAGAAATAAACAAGGTTGCATCTTTACCGGTTTCTAATGTTCCGCAAAACGAATCTATGCCTAATAATTTTGCAGTATTAGAAGTTATTAATTGCAAAGCTTTTTCTTTGTCTAAACCAAAAGCAGCGCAGGTCCCGGCCAGAAAAGGCAAGTTTCTGACACTCATACGTTCGTGATCGCCACTATTTTCAAGACCTACAATGATACCTTTATCAGTAAGGATTTTGGCCATTTTATAAGGTAAGTTTACATCCTGGTCGTCGCTCGCGGGCATATCGTGTACACGTCTTAACAATACTCCAACATTGTTTTTTTGCAATAAATCAGCTGATTTATAAGCTTCAAATCCTCCAACGATAACAATTTTTTTAATTTGATAGCTAAGTGCTAATTCTATTGCATCTGCAATTTGTTTTTCTTCCTCTGCATGAATATATAAAGTTTGTGTACCGTCAAATAATCCTTTTGTAGCTTCTAAAACAATGTTTTTTTCTTTTGCGGCAGCAAGATTATAAGCTTTAGCATTGCTCAAAAAAGCAATTATTTCTTCTACTTGTTTAGGATAATCTTTGTTCGCTTCAATAATTCCCGGTTCAAACCAATTTCCGGATCTCCTAAAAGTAGATGGAAAATCGAGATGAATACCATCGTCTTCCTTTATTACAGCATCTTTCCAGCTCCATGCATCTAATTGAACAATTGATGATGTTCCTGAAATTCTTCCGCCGCGAGGTGTCACCTGTGCAATTAAAACACCATTTGGACGTACCGTTTCAACTATTTTTGATTCTGAATTATAAGCCACAATGCTTCTCACATTTGGGTTAAAGCTTCCAATTTCTTCCTGATCATCTGAAGATTTTACGGCATCAATTTCAACTAATCCAAGTGTAGAATTAGGCACAATAAATCCCGGATATATGTGTTTTCCGCTTGCATCAATAGTGGTGTCAAATGCATTCTCAGCAAGTCTGATAGTTCTGGCATCGGCAACCAAAGTAATTTTTCCGTCTTTAAAACCAATCGCACTATTCTGAATAGTGGTCCCGTTACCTAAATGAGCTGTTGCATTTAGGATCAAAACAGATTTTGCCTGTTTTTCAGCGGGTATTTGCTGTGCCTTTATTTGTAAAGAAGCAAAAAATAATAGTAATAATATATAGCTGTTTTTATGTATCATGTAGTTTGTTTTTATCATTATCAACTTTTTTAAAGCGTTTAAATTTCTTCTAAAGTGTCACAGTGATATTCTTTCTTTTCTTTTTTGGCTGGTTGTTGCGTAGGCGATCCGCTGTTTTTTTCCTGCAGCATTTGTCCAATCAACATATTTCTTTCTTTAGTAATAGACAATTGTTTTTCAGCATCTTTTTCAATGTCGAAATAGACAACACCTTCAATAATTGTTTTTTCTACTTTAGCATATATAGACAAAGGATTGTCGCTCCATAAAACAACATCGGCATCTTTGCCTATTTTAAGGCTTCCAACTTTATCATCAATATGCAATAATTTGGCAGGATTTAAGGTTACAAATTTCCAGGCATCTTCTTCAGAAATGTTTCCGTATTTAACTGCTTTTGCAGCTTCCTGATTTAATCTGCGAGACATTTCGGCATCATCAGAATTATAAGCAACAACCAGACCCTGGTTGTGCATTATAGGTCCGTTAAACGGAATCGCGTCGTTTACCTCAAACTTATAAGCCCACCAATCAGAGAATGTTGAAGCTCCAACGCCGTGTTCTTTCATTTTATCAGCAACTTTGTAACCTTCAAGAATATGGGTAAATGTGTTTACTTTAAAATTAAATTTATCCGCCACATTCATCAGCATCAAAATTTCAGATTCTACATAAGAGTGACAGGTAATGAAACGTTCTTTATTTAAAATTTCTGCAAGTGTTTGCAATTCTAAATCCACTCTTGGTGCTTTTCCTTTTTTAGAACCAGCGTTAAATTTTTTCCAGTTTTCGTCGTATTCTTTGGCAAGTTGAAAGTAATCTGTAAATACTTGTTCAACACCCATTCTTGTTTGAGGAAAACGGGTTGGGTTATCAATTCCCCAATTGGCTTGTTTTACGTTTTCGCCCAAGGCGAATTTGATAAATTTAGGTTGGTTTTTATATAACATTTCGTCGGCAGAAGAGCCCCATTTCCATTTTACAATAGCAGACCGGCCACCAATTGGGTTTGCAGATCCGTGCAATAATTGAGAAATTGTTACACCTCCGGCTAAATCTCTGTAAATATTGATGTCTTCTGAGTTTACAACATCCTGAATCGTTACTTCGGCAGTAGCGTTATGGCCGCTTTCGTTTACACCTTTAGAAATAGCAATATGTGAATGTTCATCAATAATTCCGCTCGTAATATGTTTGCCTTTTGCATCAATAACGATAGCGGCTGCGTCTGAAAGATTTTTTCCTACAGCAGCAATTTTTCCATTTTTAATCAAAACATCAGTTTCGGTTAAAATGCCCTCTTTTTCATTAGTCCAAACTGTAGCATTTTTGAATAATAAAGTTTGGGCTGTTAGCTTTTTTGAATCACCAAAAGCGATATTCGGGTATGTTACCGGAACAACCGCATTTGGTTTTTGAGCCTTAGCAGAATCTTTTACTGCAACAAAGTTACTCGTTTTCAATGCTGTCCATTCTAATTCATCTCCATTTGGTAAAACGGCTTTTCCAGACAAACGATCTGTTTTTTCTACAAATCCGGTTAAACGGGTAAAATTAGATTTTATCGAATCAGCAGGTTTTATTAGAAGTGAAATCCAGTTTTTAGAAAAACTGAATGTACTTTTTATTTTTTTAGCGTCAATTGTCGTTACTTCAGATTTTTGAGCTTCGGGAGTACCGTCAATTTTCCATTTATAAATATCTTTTCCAACGGTTAAATCATAATTGCCGCGAATATCTTTTGTAGTAATGTCGTTTACGATAAATTTACTTCCTTGTACCCAATTTTCGTATAAAACTGTTTTCTCATCAAAAATTTCTCCAGACGTAATTAGAAAGTTAGCATAACTGCCAATTTTTAAACTGCCAATTTCATCACCTTTGCCTAAAAGTGCAGCCGGAATAGTGGTTAAAGCTTCTAATGCTTTCGTTTTATCAAAACCATATTTTATGGCTTTTAATAAATTAGGTTTAAAATCTTCTGTTTTTTTTAATTTGTCTGTAGTCAGGGCAAAAACAATTCCGTTATCTGAAAGTACTTTTAAATTTGTTGGAGCCTGATTCCAGAAACGCATATCTGCCAGTTCAATCTGGTTCGATAAATATGGATTTGATACATCATAAGCTTCAGGAAAACTGATAGGAATTATGAATTTTGCGTTCGTATTTTTAATTTCTTCAATTCTTTCAAATTCATTTCCGCTGCCTTTTAAAACATAGTTCAAACCAAATTCTTTTGCAATTTTTGAGGCTCTTAAACTGTTTAATTTATCTTCTGTCGCAAAAATCTGGATCAGTTTTTCATTGTCTGCCAAAGCTTCTAATGATAAATCCTTAGTTGTAGAATTTCCTTTTTTGTACCAGTCTAAGTCTAAATACATCTGGCGCAATAAAGCCATCATTCCCATTAAAGAACTTGGATAAGCCTGATTTGTCATAGCACTTTTCGTAAACGCAAAATGATTGGTAACTTTATTTGCTATAATTTGTTTGCTGTTATCTGTATTATTCAGCGCTACTAAAATACCGCTTCCCTGCGCAACTCCATCGGTAATATGAGTGCCAACGACACCAAACCCCGCTTTTAGTAATTCATCAGCTTTGGGTTGGTCATATTTAAAGGTTTCGTAGCCATTTTGTTCCGGCCGAATACTTTCGTTCCAGTAATAGCCAACTCGTTTCGTATCATATAAAGGGTTACGGTCACGTCCCGGAGTTATATTTCTTTTTGGTTTTTCAATCCCGAAACTGGTGTAAATATCAATAAAGGAAGGATAAATAGTTTTTCCTTCTAAATCTATTGTAATAGCATTTTTTGGAATTGAAACAGAATTTCCAACAGCAACAACTTTACCGTCCTGAACAAGTAAAGTTCCTTTTTCAATTTTTTGAGTTGGAGTAACATAAATAGTGGCATTAATAAAAATAGTATAATTTTTGTTTTTGTTGTGCACACTTTCATTAATTGGAAAATAATCTTGAGCATACGTTTTTGTTAAAAAAACACTCAAAAAGAGTAGTAGTAGGGATTTTTTCATATATGATTCGCTTATTTTGTGCTAAAAATATGAAATATATGCTAAGGACATTTTGTTTTTTATAAAGTTTTTTCTTTATTTTCGATAAAATTTAATGAAGCCTTTATTAGCGTAGCATAAGAGAATATTATGGAATTTAAGAATAGCATAAAATGGGCAATTATAGGTTTAGGAAATATTGCAAATCAGTTTGCAACGGATTTGTTATTAGTTGATGATGCTGAATTGGTTGCCGTAGCGTCGCGAAATCAGGATAATGCAAATGAATTTGCCGGAAAGTATAATTGTCCAAAAGCGTATGACTCGTATGAAGCTCTTTTTGCCGATCCCGAAGTTGATATTGTATACATTGCCACACCACATAATTCTCATGCCGAATTATCTATAAAAGCGTTGCAAAACGGAAAACATGTTTTATGCGAAAAACCAATCGCAATTTCTTATGCTGATGCCGTTCGTATGATTGAAGCTTCGAGAAAACAGAATAAATTTTTTATGGAAGCTTTCTGGACACGTTTTATTCCATCCGTTCTGGATGTTTTATCGAAAGTTAAAAATGGAGAAATCGGGCAAGTAAATTACATCAAAGCAGATTTTGCTTTTATTGGAAGCGAAACAGAAGGGCGCCGATTATTTGATAAAAAGAGTGGAGGAGGAGCTTTGTTTGATATCGGCGTATATCCATTATTTCTATCTTATATAATGCTTGGAATTCCAAAAGAAATAATAGCAAAATCTATTTTTCATAAAAATGATATTGATTTGCAAACAGCAATGATTTTAAATTATGATAACGCTCAGGCAGTTTTACATGCCTCAATAGTTTCAGAATCTGATATGAAAGCTGTTATTGGCGGCACAAAAGGCAGAATAGAACTAAATGCACCGTGGTTTATGGCTGATGGATATGCTATTGTTAAAGATGAAATTGAAAATACTTTTAGTTTGCCAAATCTCGGAAAAGGATATACATATGAAGTTATGGAATGCCATAAAAGTATTAGAAACAATCAGATTGAAAGCGAACTTTGGTCACATCAAAATAGTCTGGATTTGAGTAAAATTGTTGAGGAAATTAAAAATCAAATTGGATTGAGTTTTTAACCCAATTTTGTAATCAGTTTTAATAAAGTATTTTTATTTTTTAAAACTTGCTATAATCCACAAGGTTAAATTGTAATAAAATATTTACAAATAATTATTATTTTTCTACATAATTAAATACTTTTACTTTTCAATAGAAATCAAATTATGTTAGTAAAAGTTTATGGAAGTGCTGTTTTTGGAGTTGAAGCTACAACAATTACCGTTGAAGTTCATATGGATAAAGGTATTGGTTATCATTTAGTTGGATTGCCGGATAATGCCATAAAAGAAAGCAGTTTTCGTATTGCAGCCGCACTTAAAAATAATGGATTAAGCCTTCCCGGAAAAAAAATAACCATAAATATGGCGCCCGCAGACTTGCGAAAAGAAGGTTCTGCTTATGATTTGCCCTTGGCAATCGGAATTTTGGTTGGTTCAGATCAGATAAAAGCACCAGATGTCGAACAATATATTATTATGGGCGAACTTTCATTAGACGGAAGTTTGCAATCTATAAACGGAGCTTTGCCAATTGCTATAAAAGCAAAAGAAGAAGGTTATAAAGGCTTTTTTCTTCCAAAACAAAATGTAAAAGAAGCCGCAATTGTAGCAGGTTTAGATGTCTACGGCGTTGAAAATCTGCAGGAAGTAATTGATTTTTTTGAAGGAAGAGGAACGCTTGAACCTACAGTTATTGATACGAGAACCGAGTTTTATAAAACACTCGATTTCCCTGAATTTGACTTTTCTGATGTGCGAGGGCAGGAAAGTATAAAACGTTGTATGGAAATTGCGGCTTCCGGAGGGCATAATATTATTTTGATTGGCCCGCCCGGAGCAGGAAAAACAATGCTGGCTAAAAGATTGCCAAGTATTTTGCCTCCAATGACATTGCGTGAAGCATTAGAAACCACTAAAATTCACAGCGTTGCCGGAAAATTAAAAGAAGTAGGTTTAATGAATCAACGTCCATTTCGCAGTCCGCATCACACAATTTCGAATGTTGCTTTGGTAGGAGGCGGGAGTTACCCGCAACCGGGCGAAATATCGATGGCACATAATGGGGTTTTATTTTTAGATGAGCTGCCGGAATTTAAACGCGATGTTCTCGAAGTAATGCGTCAGCCGCTTGAAGATCGTGAAGTAACGATTTCCAGAGCAAAATTTACCGTGACATATCCGTCTTCGTTTATGTTGGTGGCAAGTATGAACCCAAGCCCGAGTGGATTTTTTAACGATCCGAGTATGCCAAATACTTCTTCACCACACGAAATGCAACGTTACATGAGTAAAATTTCAGGGCCATTGTTAGACCGAATTGATATTCATATTGAAGTTACGCCAGTTCCTTTCGAGAAATTATCAGACGACAGAAAAGCAGAAAGCAGTGTCGAAATTCGAAAACGTGTTACTGCAGCCCGAGAACTTCAGTCGATACGCTTTGAGGAATCGCCTAATATTCATTACAATGCCCAAATGAATACAAAACAAATCAGGGAATTTTGTGCGCTTGATGAACAATCTAAACAATTATTAAAAACAGTAATGGAACGATTAAACCTTTCTGCAAGAGCATACGACAGGATTTTGAAAGTGGCCAGAACAATTGCAGATCTTGATGCTGCACCACAAATTATTCCATCGCATATTGCCGAAGCAATTCAGTATAGAAGTTTAGATCGTGATGGATGGTTAGGTTAAATAATTACTCAATATTGTCATCCTGACGAAGGAAGTATCACACTATAAACTCCGCAATAAAAAACGCCAATCTTTGTAGAGTTACGAGTGTGATACTTCCTTCGCCAGGATGACAAAAAATAAGTTTACTCAAATTTCAAATTTGCATTTTTAGACATTAAATACGAAGTCAGTTTTTTAATTTTGCCATTTTCCATTTCAAAAACATCACAAAAAACGGCATCCAGAATATTTCCGTTTTTCATTATTCCTTGCACGGCACCTTCGGCGATTACAATATTATTTTCTTCAATCAATTTTATAATTTGTATAGTCGGGCTTCCAACGAAATTTTCATTTTCGATTTCTTTGTCAAATGCTTTTTTTCCAATATGCTGATAAATTCCGGGCATTTCCCAAACAACATCATCGGTAAGACAATTAAGAATTCTTTCGTGATCAGTTACCCTGAAAGCGTCCATATATTCTCTAACAGTTTGTTTATTTACGGTCATAATAAAAAAGTTTAAATTGAAAGTCTTACAAATTTAAAAATTAATACTGTTTTTCTAGATGGTTAATTCTATTGTATTTTGAATATTAATCTGTTCCAGAAAATATTCGTCATGCGAAACCACAACGAGAGTTCCGTCGTATTCATTAATGGCAGCAGTTAAAATTTCAATATTTTGAATGTCTAAATTATTAGTTGGTTCATCTAAAATAATAATATCCGGCGCCTCATTGTTTATGGTTAAACAGCAAAGCATTAATCGCATTTTTTCTCCACCGCTTAAAGCATTGCAGGTTTTATTGAGTTCATTTTGTGAAAACAGAAACCTGTTGAGTCTCATTCGTATATCATGTTCCTGTAAGGCCGAAATATTAAATTTTTGAGCTTGCTCATAAACTGTTAGTCGATTATCGATTAGAGAATAATCCTGATCTATATAAACTATTTTTGAATTTGCTTTGTAAACTGTTCCTTGTTTAGGAATTAATTTTCCTGTAATTATTTTGATCAATGTTGTTTTTCCGGAACCGTTTGGTACTTTTAAAACAATACGTTCACCGCTTAAAATTTGAAAATTCAGATTCTCCTTCCAAAGCAATTGATGGGTATAGCCAAAGTTAATATCTTTTGCCGTAAATATTATTTTGCCTTTATGTAGTGAAGTGTTATCAAAACCAAATTTCATTTTATCTATTTCAGGCAAACCAGAACGCAAATTTTGAAGTTCCTGTGAAATGCCACCAATTTTTTCAGCATGAACACTTTTTGCTTTTGATGTGCTGTTTTCAGCATTGTTGCGCAACGTATTCATCATGATTCTGGAAACTCCTGCTTTCTTTTGCTTTTTTTCTCCACGTGAATCTAATTTATGCTGTCGCTCTAATGTTTCGCGTTCTTTTTCTTTGGCCTTTCGTAACGCTTTTTCCTTACTCTGAATGTCGTGATGCAAAGCACTATTTTCTATTTGCTTTTGTTCAGCATAAAAATCGTAGTTGCCGCCATAAACAGCAATGCCATGTTTATTTAATTCGTAAACTGTATTTAAAAGATTGAGCAATTTCCTGTCATGACTTACAATAAGCAATGTGCTCGAAGTATTTTGTATAAACCCGTACAATAATGTTCTCGCAGCTAAATCCAGATGGTTACTGGGTTCATCAAGTAAAATAAGGTCAGGTTGATGAATGGAAATTCCTGCAAGAAAAATTTTTGTTTTTTGTCCGCCGCTTAAAGCTTCCAATTTTTGATTTAGATCTAAATTGTCTAATTGCCAATATTGTAACGCTTCATTACAGCGGTCTTCAAGTGTCCAGTCATCGTCTAATATATTCAAATTTTCTTCGGTTACATTTCCGTTGAGTATTTCTTTTAGCGCATTGAGTTTCTTATCAATCTGCAAAGCTTCTGCAATAGTAAGATGATTGAATTGCCCAAAAATCTGAGGTACATAATGCGGTTTTGCATCGTATTTAAGTAATCCTCCCGAAGGTTGTAATTCGTCTGCAATGATTTTTAACAGCGTAGATTTTCCAACACCATTATTACCAATTAAGGCTATTTTTTCCTGGCTGTTAGTGGTAAAAGTAATTTTGTCGAATAGCAAATCCCTATTCGTATGTAGATATGAAATGTTCTGTAAAGTAAGCATAATTTCTTTCTTTTAGGAATAAACAAATGAGCAAACTGTATTAGTTTAATGTCTTGATTGTCTGAAAGAAATTATTTTTCACATAGAATTGTGTAGTTTGTTTATAATGGCAAAGATATAAAAAATATTTTTTTACAATTATTACAATAAATGAAGCAATTCACTTATTCAGCGGTTTGTATTGGATATAAAACCCGAAACGCATTCGAAACAGCCTGATGCAAAATAGTTCCGTGGTTTTCTTCTGGTAAATAATCAAAATATACTTTGATGTTTTTACTTTTTGATGTTTTAATTTTTTCGACTAATAAATTAGCATCAACTTCCATTACTCTCGGAATTTCTGTGGGTGTAAGCCCTTCTTTGCCAACAGCAATATAAATATCTGTTTTTTGATTAAAATTCTCCTGAAAAATGACAGAATCTTTATTGAATAATGAACCATTGTCCCACCATAAACTCGGGCTAGTAATAATATATTTATTAAAAAGAGTTGGTTTTTTAAACAAGATTTCAGTTTCTAATAATCCCCCAAGTGATTGTCCGATAATCGTTTTAGAGTTGTTTGTTTTATATTTCTTTTCAATGTAAGGTTGGAGTTCTTTTTCAATAAATGAAATAAATTTATCTGAATGTCCGGCTGTTGCAAATTTGGTTTGATCTTTTGAAATAGTAGTCGGAAAAGTAAAATCCCTTTTTCGATCGACAGTTGCAATTCCCACAACAATCGATTTTGGAACCTGATTAATCCACTCAAAACTATTAAATTGTACCAAGCCGGCAATGTGAATAAAGTCTTCATCTGCAGAACCATCCAATAAATAAATAACCGGATATTTTGTTGCATCTTCAGGTTTGTAATTATCCGGAAGATAAATGTTTAAAATCCTTTTTTCGCCCAGTTCTTTCGATTCAATTTCATCAATAACACCCAAAACAAAAGGTTTACCAGTTTCTGCTGGTTTTACTTTTTTAGTTTGACTAAAGATTGTTGTTGATGATAAAATTAAGAAAAGAAGAATTGAAATTTTATTCATTTTGTTATTTTATGGATATGTAGAAACTTAGTTTTTTATGATTTATTACGCAACAGGATCTCTGTCTAAATCACTGTAAGGATAAAATCCTTTTTCTTTTAAAAGATTTAATAATTTTTCACTTCCATTAGCTCGGGAATATTCCATTTCACTTCTAAAAACTTCTAAGCAAAGCAGTAAATGATGTTCACGTTCACCAATTTTAAATTCTTTGTTTTCAGGTTTATAAAGATCAAGTATCAGACAGTTATTTTCATCAGTTCCGTTAGGCACTTCGATGGTTTCATTTGGGTTTAAAACAGCCTGAAAAGAATAGTTTCCAATTGTTGTAAAAATGCCACAAAAACGTCTTTCGATCAAATTAAAATCATTTGGGTTTTCTTCGTCTTCATTAATTGCTAATTTTGTAAAAGCAACTAATTCATAAGTTCCAAGTCTGTTTTTTTTAGGGCCATTTCCATCTGGATCCAATAATTCCATTGTTGCAAAGCCGGTTCCGGAAATATGATTTGGATAATAATACATGTCTACAGCGCCGCCAACTGAAAAAGGAATTATAGCATGGCCAACCATTCCGTACATTTTACCTAAAACATTTTCTAAGCCCTGTTCTTTTAGTTCATAATCGGTATTATATTCTTCATCTGTAAATTCTTTTACGGGGATTTCAATTTCCTTTTTTTCTATTCCAAATAATTTTTTTAAAAAGCTCATTCTTGATTTGATTTATAGTTTTGGTTTTTTATATTTATTGGTTTAGCTCCTTTATTTCAAAATAACACCGTTCACAAACAATTTTTATTTTTGCAAAGTCTATTGCATGATCGGTCCATCCATCTTCTTTTTTTCTAATAGTTTCACAATCATTGCACCATGCCTGAAAATCATCATCGTCTTCGAGTTCCATATCTTCAGAGGTTTCAAAAGCTTCATTAAATCCAACCTTTGTTTCCTTATTTAAATGAGTGCATACAAAAGCTATTCGATTTGAATCATGAGTACCGCATTCAACATATTTATCTTTGATTTTTTGAGCAGTTTCGTTATCTATTAATTCAGTAATTGCCAGAAAAATTTGTAATTTATTTTCATCAACAGGTCTATAAACTCCAATCCCTTTTTCGATTTTAAAAGCAATAGCGGTAAGTTCCCATGCTTCAATTTCATCACTTTCGAAATAACCGTCAGTAAGCTTAGGGAAATCAGATTTTGTTCCAAAATCCCTAATAGTTTTGGTTTGTTTTTTTACTTTTTCAAGAGTGTAATTATTATTCCAAGACCATTTCCAGGTATTAGATTTTGTTGAAAAGCTACCCACGTCAAAATACCTGAAATTTAATTCTTGATTCCCGGTTGAAAAAGTCAAAATACCCGTATTCTGGTCATAAAACCAGTTGTCGTAATAATTTAAATTAAATTCCTGTTGAAATTTATCTTGTGCAATTTGTAATTCTTCAACACATTTTTCAGCAAAAGAATCATAGTCTGATTTTTCTAAGTTGGTTTTAAATAAATTGTTTAAAAATTTACGCATTGAAAGTCCTTTACTTTTGGTATTTTTATTGAATTGAAGAAGTTTTTCTATTAATCGAAAATACAAATTAAAATTTTAGATCTGTTTATTTACTTGGTAATATTCCAAAGACTTATCTTCCGTCTCGTCACAAAACCCAGTTTTTCATAAAGTTTAATAGCCCCGATATTGCTTTCAACAACATGCAGAAACGGAACTTTATTCTGATCAAAAATCTTATTTACAACATGCGTAATCAATTGTTTGGCGTAGCCTTTTCCGGTGTGGTCAGGATGTGTAATAATGGCGCTAACTTCTGTAAAAGAATCCATTTGCATTCGTTCTCCAGTAATTGCAACTAATTGATTGTCTGTGAAAATTCCAAAATAATCTCCAAGCAAAAAAGTTTTATTTTTAAAATAACCGGGCTGTACTAAATTTACCAAATTTAATAAAGCTTCGTTATGATTTTCGGTCAGCTTAATGATTTCAAGATCAATCGGAAGCTGAATTTTTTCCTGAATAATCATTTGAAGGCAGACTAATTCTTTTGTAATTTTTAAAGAAGCTGGAATTTTCGGTTTTTCTCCAACAACAAAGAAATTCTCTGTTAATGACGAATATTGGTTTGAGGCATTATGAGTGCTTTCTAATTCAATAAAACCTCCAAACGGACAATAATCAGGATTATAGAATTTGGTTTCACTATAATCAATAGCAAATTCTCTATGGTATTCTGATAATGAATTCCAAACCGGATTATCGAGTTTGTTTTCTTCGGTATTTTTCATACTTCTCCTTCTTCTATGATGCGCGATTGTAATAGTAACCGTGCGGCTATTCTGTTTTTACTTTTCCACTTTTCCAAGCCATTCTAAAATAGTAGCCTGCAAAGATTTTTGTTTGATTTTAGCATCATCAAGACCAGCAATTTTTATGATTTTTCTTCCGTCAGGATAATTAACGGCTTTTAATTCTTCAATATCACTAATTGTGGCGCCTGTTGGAAAAACTAGTAAAATAGAACCTCGATGAATATTAATCACTAAAATGTCTCTTTTGTATTCCTTTGGGTTAAAAGCTTTCATTTCTCCGGAAAAATAAAAACTCGGAGAATTCCATTTAACCTGTTCGCTAATTTCTTTATCAGTATCCAAAATCAATTGACGAAGAAACGCCACCGTCGATTTATTTTCGGCATCAAGTTTTTCAACAAGTGCCGTTACCAATTCAGAATCTGATTGCTTTTCCATATCTTAAGATTATTTTTATCCCCTAAATTTATTCCGAACAATGATGTCTTTAAGTTTGGCCTTCAAATCCTCTCCTGTATCAAAAACTATTTGCTCATTATTGGGAAAAGGTACAGCACGTTTATTAAAATACGTGAAATAAGTATCCTCACAAGCATTTTTGTCGCCTTTGTATGTCGAGTAAACATTCTCAAAAATATATTCGCTGCTAACCGGAAATGTCTGCATTAACTGATTGGTTTTCAAATCAACAAAATCAACTTTTGCGGTTATGAAACAGGATTTAAATTGCCTGAACTCATATATATTCGCACGAAGCATTCTATAATTATCTACTTTTATTTCCTTGCCCAAACTATCTCTTACAGGTCTTCCTCTGCTGTCTAAAAGCGTTTTTACGCCATCTTTAACCTGCTTTTCTTTTATAAATTCCTTTTCTTTAATTTGTTCCGGCGAAATACTAATTTGTACAAAGTTGATAATCAGGCTATAGTCGTACGGAACATTTTTTTGTCTCACGTTATGATAAACAGTCCATTTATCATTTAATCCGTAGGTTTTAAAATCTAATAAATCATCCTGAAGTTGTCTCGGAATAACCAGATTTGTTTCGTTTTTAGCATAAACATCAACAAAATCAGTTCCTTTAAACTGCGCATCATCCGTCATTTTTTTGACATTTTTATATCCCGGATTTATACTTTCCAGATAAGATAAATCATCAAAAGCCTGTCTGAAATCCAGTTTATTATTTGATTTTAAAAGAACAGTAGCCTTCTCATACAAATATTTAGTCAGCGCATTTCGGCTGCTAATAATCTGATCTGAATAATTATCAAACGGAAAATTTGCATTTTTCCCCAGCTTCAATAACGGCAAAGGCAATAACGGCCTTATTTTTTCCTGACGATTATTGAGTTGCAAATAAGTATTATAAATGCGTTCAGCATTTGCCGGATTCGCCTCTTTTGTCATCATTTCAAGATTGCGCAAATCCCTGTCTTTCGCCTTCGCAAAAGCTTCTTCAAGCAAGTACACATAATCTTGTTTTCCTTTCGAATCTTTTTTAGTTCGCAATGCTTCAACCGCGCGATTTATGGCACCATCATAATCTCCATCACTTAAAAGTGACTGCGTAGTTTTTACACCACACGAAGAAATTGTTAAAAATAAAATTGAAAAGAGTAAAGTAATTTTTTTCATTCTAGCACCCAATTGATTTAATGATGTAAATATATCGGTTTTAGGTGAATTCAGATAAAGTTGTGATTTTAAATTTTAGGAGCAGTAATTTTAGTTTTTCATAATAACCTTTAGTCCCGCTTTCACCTATATCTTTTACGGCGAACCCCGCCATAAAAGGATATCGGCTCTATCGGGGCTAGACAACAAAATTTATTTTTCAAAAGTACTTTTACCTCACAAACTAAGTTTTAAAAATTGTTATTATTCAAAAACTTCTTTCTGGGTATTCCATTTATACATCTTCTGTTTATAATTGAGGTATTTACCATAGGTTTTATCAAAATAATTTGGATCTGACATGAAGTTCTCTTGAAATGATACTTTTATATTTTTACCAGATCGAGGCAGTTCAATAGTAAACTGAGATTCAGATAAGTTTTCCTTAATAGATTGCTTGGTATTACTCTTTGTAAATTCAGTGACAAGGTTGTTTATAAAAACATCAAAGTTCGAAGTATAGCTTTTTAAATATCCGGTGCTAACTTCGGATAATTTTTCGTTTTTATAATCAAAAAATTTAAAATCCTGCTGATGAAATCCTCCATTACTTCCCAAAACGCTTGAAAAAGCAATCAATTTTTTGTTTTTCAAATTCCAATAAGCCATTTCATAAATTCCATATCCTGAAGGTCCGTCTATATAGCTTTGGTCTAATCTCAAATATCCATTTTTTATATCTATTTCTAAGCTGTATTTTCTGTCGCCATATTTTATTAGTGTTTTGTTTTTAACCAATTTTTTTCTTTCAATCGGGCTAAGATCATCCACATAAGAAGATGGAATCGAATAGAAAAAATCAATAATATTTTGCGCGCTCAAATTTTGAAGTGATGCAAGGAGAATAAATGAATACAATATTTTTTTCATAATTGTAATTGTGGGTTATTCGATATTAATTTTAAATGTTTTTTGCGATAAAATTTAATCGATTTGCATGCCACTTTCTTCATCAAATTGTTTTCGTTCATCTTCATTCATTCTGTTTCGCAAGACTTTTATAGTAAAGCCTCCAACTAATTTACCATTTTCGATATACATCCAGTCACTAATTTTAGAATTGTCAATATTTATTTTATCGCCCATTTTGTATTCTGTAATGTATTCTGGTTCATTGGTCAAAATTCCGGAATATTTACCATCGTTATACTCAATTTCGCCTATCCACATGTGCTCAACATCGGTTGAGTTTTGAAATTGAACTTTTAAAGCCGGATCTTCAATTTCCGGATTTGACAAAGCAACATTGAAATCATTTAGTGTTTGATTGGCTTTTGTAATGGCCGCGTTCATTTCTTCATCTCCACTTGCTACATCATAAATTGTGGATTGATTATCTTTTTCAATTTTGTTTGATTCTTTACAGCTTATCAAAAAAAGAATGCATAAAAGGGCTAGTAATTTTATTTTCATTTTAATATGATTTCGTTTCTAATCTGTTAATAATTTTTTAATCAATACAATTTGACCAAGATGATAGTAACTATGTTCGATCATAGCTTCAATGTTTCTTTTGTAGGTTCCGTATCTTTCATCTACAAAAGTGTCATCTAGTTTTTCATCGGGCATTTGTTCAGTCAAAGAAGCAAATTCTTGGCTATCATTCCAAAATTTATTTAAAAATTTTTTCCATTCTTCTTGCGAATTGATGGGCGCAAAATCAAAACTAAATTTGTCTTTAATATCCAGATTTCCTCCTTTAAAAACAATGTTTAATCCGTTTATGTAATAATGAATATGCTGTGCTAAAACCGAAATCGTGTTTACGTTTTTTATTGGAGTAACAGCAATTTTCCAATCTAAATTGTCTAATTGATCTTTGTAATTAGTATTGGCAACCCATGTTCCGTTTAAAATAATTTCTTTAAAACGAATCGCTATTTCTGTAGTTTTCATAAGTAATAAAGTATTGATTTTAATCTTATTCTTAAATTCTAAAGTTAATCTTTACGTCTAAAAATATGTAAAGTCGATTAGCTTCTATTCGTGTTTTTTTTTCCAGTTAAAAAGAGAATCCTCTTTAAAAATAGCATTAGAAAAATCTTCTTGTTTTAAATAAATAGAACCCAATTGGCCAATATTTAATCGAGTTGCATGCAGGGAGTCTTTCTTAATTTGTTCTGATAATAATTGGAACGGAATAAATTGTTTGTTTTCATTGTTTGAATATGGATATGCAAAATTTAATTTTTTTCCATTTTCATAAGTAATCTGAACTTTGTGCCACAATCCACAATACCAAATTCTTTTAGATGTTTTAAAAACAAAATCAGTTTTCGTTTTATTTTTACAGATAACCACAATAGAATCCATTAGTCTTTTATTTATTCTGGTTTGATAATTATCTACAAAGTCGGATGTTTGAGATTTGAATAGCGTTTGCGTAAAACCATTTTTGGTTGTGTTGGAATAAATTATAAAATTTCGGGCATTAGTAAAATAAGTAAGTATTTCAATTTCTTTAATTTCATTTGAGTTTTGACAACTCATTAAAAGAATAAGTAATAGAACTAAGAAATGTTTCATGTTTTTTGTAATTGACATTTAGTCAGATGAATGTAATTAATTTTTATAAATTCAAATTATTTAAGATTTCTTAAATATTTCGCCGCCAGCTTTTATGTAATCAATTGTTTTGGATAGGCTTTCTAGTTTTTCATCATCATCAATATCGGTAATTTCATCCACTAGTTCATCTCGTTCCATATTTTGTTCGATAGCTCCATCTTCATCTTCAATAGAATTAAATGAAAAAACATCTACAGCAGTAATTTTTTTCTCTGCTATAATGCAATGTCCATAATCTAGTATTGTTTTGGTTTTTATATTTCCGCCTACATTTAAAACGTAATCACAAAGAGAATCTCCCAATATTACATTTTCGACATTTAAATCGCCTGTAAAGTACATGCTCGATAAAGTAATCAAATTTTTGCAATTTGTATTTCCTAAAACGATCAGCAACGACGAATCGACTTTATCGCCATCTTCAATTGTGTCCGAGATTTTTAAGTCGCCGTTTACAATAACGATATCATTGCCTACGATTAGGTTTTCTAAATGAGTTTCTCCCGAATGAAAAACAATTTTGCCTGCTACTTCGTAAAAGGCATTTAATTCATCAACAATTTCATCAATAAGCGCCGATTTGCTTTCGTTTATTAATTGAATAGCATCGTCTAAATTGATTTCTTTAAAATTTTCCATTTATAATATTAATTTTTAAGTAATTTCTTGAAAGATAAAGTTTTTAGCTTTCAAATTTTGGTGTTTTTATACAATATCAAATATATCGCAACCACCAATGTTTATTTTTTGCTTTATAGGCTCCAAACCAAATGCAAGGTCTGTAAAGAGAAGCCACGACAGCAATCCAAATTAAATAAACTGTCCAAAGGGGCAAACCGCTTTCTATGTTTTTTGGTCTTCCAAAAGTTCCTGTTGCAAATTCTAATTGTGACCAGTTAAAACCTTGTAAAAACAACATTGCAAGCGTTAGAATATGAATTAGATAAAAGTGAAGAACAAAATAAAACAATGGCACTTTTCCGTAAACGATAGTCACTTTTTTAATTTGGTTATTAAACTGTTCTGCAAAAGAAAGTAATAAAAGCATGATGCCTAACGTAGGCAAACAATACAAAAGCGAAGGCGGATATTTGGTTACATTCATAAAAGATAAAAATGTAAATGTGGCATCTTTTTGAACCGTCCAAAGTGACGGGTCTCCATAAATATTTATAAACCTAAGAATGATAAATAATCCTAACGAACCCAACCCAAGTTTTAAGAACACTTTTTTTCGTTGATCATAAGCCAATTCAAAATATCGCGCAAAACCAAAACCGGTTAACATAATTCCCAACCACGGAATAGGAGGGTAGCCCATAATAAATACACGGTCGCCTAACGGAATTACTGCCGGACTAAAAAAAGGTGCTAAAATGGCTTTTATAATCGAACCTTCGGCAAACGGAATAAGGGGTAAAAGGTTATGGCAAAATATAATTACCAGTCCAATGATTCCTAATTGTTTCGCCGGGATTTTCAACAATAAACCTAAAAGAATAAACCCGAAACCTATTGCGGCTATCACCTGAAATAAAAGTGTATGAAAACCAATGTCAAAAAATAATCCAAGATTAACTACCGTAAATTCAAGCAGCAGTAACCAAAATCCTCTTTTGATTAAATGTTGTCTCGCTTCTGTAAAATTGTTTTTACTTTTTAAAGAAAGGTAAACTGAAGTTCCTGCCAGAAAAACAAAAGTTGGCGCACACAAATGTGTAATCCAGCGCGTAAAAAACAAGAAAGGAGTTGTAGTCGCTAAATCGGTTGGACTTTGTGTAATCGAATCTATATGCATTAAATCGCGAACATGGTCTAATGCCATAATTATCATTACAATTCCGCGAACAATATCAATTGAATTTTCTCTTTTCATTTTGTTGAAGTTTAAAATGTGTTAGAAATAGTTTTTGATGTTTCTGCTTTCGAGTCCGAATTATAAATTTGCCCGATAAGTTATATTATTAGTTTTGCTATTTTTTCCATTCTTAAAAAATCAGTTCGGTTTACAAACTTCATAGATTTAAATAATAAATTACCTTCAATGACTTCTATTTCAAGTTCTTTTTCATCATCAAATAATTGTAATGTTTTTATTAGCGCAATCATATTATTTGATTTTTTGTAAATAAAGGTTTCAAAATTGTTTAATTTGATTTCATCATCATTCCTTATAGCATCAGCAATGGCTTCAAAACTTGTTTTATCTCTCAAATACACATGACCACTTAAATTAGGATCATTAATCCAAAACATAATTTGCGATTCATTATAACCTGGTTGATGGTGTTCATTGTAATATGAAACGCCTGGGAAAAATATAAAGTGTTTTTCGCTAGAAAAAGTAAACGAATTCGAATACTCCCAATAATCATATTTGGAAAGGATTTTAGATTTTTCTAAGAATCCAATTTGAGAATCAGTTAATTTAGTAAACTCATATCCATTACTTTTAATGAAGTTTGTTAGTTCTTCTGCTTCCTTTTCTCTACCGCTGTAATACTTATCTAATTCTTCTTCACTTTTTATCCGGTTTGGATTATCATGAGTGATCCAATTTCCAGATTCTGCTTCTTCTAAAGTTAATTTTGCACCAGTTTCAGGATCATAAATAAACTCGTCAGCTAAGCTTTCTTTCATCTTTCTTTCATATTCTTTTTCCTGCTCGGTCTTGGTAAACAAGAATTTAATAGATAAATGAATGAAAATAAGAGCAATAAAAATATAGAATACAATTTCTCCAAATTCCATGTTTGTGATATTGAAAAGTGAGTTAGTCTTTATTGTAAAAGCGAATCTATTTTGGCTTCTGATTTTTCTTTAAGGGCGCTGTCCGGATGAAAGCTCCAGATGATCAGGAATTTTCCTTTTGCAAGATACTCTTCCGGATGTGCGTCTGTTGGTTCTTTATCTTTTCCCCACAATAATCCTTGCAGGAAACTATCGCCTTTAAATCTGTTTTCAAATTCAAAATACATGATACTTCCGGCATCTGTTTTACTATTAAAACTTTGAATTTGCTTGCTTTTTACCGTTCCAACAAAGTTGCTGTAAGTGGCAATATCGTTATAAAAATTACAGGCCTGACTAGAAACACAGTTATGACCATCGGTTAAGAAATAGGTTTTAGGAATTTCTTTCTTTGTTAATTTTAAATCGGCAATGGTCTGGCTAAATGCATTTGTAGTAAGTAACAGAAATAATACCGACAGGGGAATCGTAATTTTCATGGTTTTTGGTTTTAATTTTTGGGTTATGGCAAGTACAAAATTCTTGCTAACTATTTTGGCTGCAATTGAATTTGTAAGAAGCTAAAATAATATTTTTATTTGAGTTAAATCTTATTTTTAATTAGGCCGACAAAAACAATCGAAATTAATCCAATAAATAAAAGTATAACGGCTGTTATAATATTTTATTCATTTCCAGATATTTGGCTTTGATATGATACTGCAATATCATTCAATTGAAAAAAGCACAGTTGATTTAGAAGAAATATATTTTGTCTGAAGTCTATTTTTTTAATTCTAGTCTTACGGTATCAATTAATATCTTGTTGTCTTTAATGGTATAAACTTCGGTTATGTTTTTCCACTTACCATTTTGTTTAATCATTATTACTTTATCTTTTACATCGAGCCAGACTTCAAATTCAATGTATTTTGCATTTGTGGGATTTACAGTAATTATATATTGATTTCTTTTTTCAGTTTCTTCAATTTGAGTCTGCGCATTTGATGTTTTCAAATCGATGTCATTATTGCGAATAGCTGATTTTTCAAGCTCTGTGCTTGCTGTAAAAAGCAATTTACTTTCTCCGACTTTGAGTTTAGGCAGCTCCTTATATTCCGGATACCAGCTATGCAGTATAACTTTTGGTTTTTTCTCCAGTTTAATTATGTCTTGTCCGTGAAGAATGGTTACTCCTAGAAACAAAGAAATAAATATTAGTATAGTTCTATTCATGTTTATTTTATGGTTTAAATTTTCACTAATATTTCGATTACAAATTCCTTGTTTGATATTTATAAACTCGTAAAAATATTGTAAACACTATCCCAATTGATAAGCAGCCCTATTCCAAACGATATTACATTGGCAATTATAGAAACCAATATTGCTTTTTTGAATTCTATTTTTAATAATTTATAAATTATAAACGATTCCATTGCTATTGCAAAACATTCGCTAAATAAAATATAAGGAAATCGAGAATGTATAAAGGCCGGAAATATAAACCAAACATAAGGTAAAGTTGAAAATGAAGTTATGAACCCTGTGAATAACAACAGTTTGTTATTTATATTGAGTTTTTTATATTTGGTTTTAAATAAAAGAAATAAAATAAGAGTTTCAATAAAAATTGTAAACAGCAATGCAAGTAAAAAATTAACTATTTCTGTAGAAGGGTAAATTTCAGATATTTTTTCATTGTTTTTAATATTCTTACGCTTTCCTTGATTTTGTACATACGGGTAATTTTTAAGCTTAATTGGACTTCCATCATTATATCTTATAAGTTCCCGGCATTTATAAATTACAAAATTTGTATTTGTAATTTCCACAATTTCATAATACTCTTCAATAGATGAAATTGGATCGTCATTGCTGGCATTCGTGTCGCTGGTATTAATTGAAATGGAAGATTCTATTACATTTCTATCATTGAGCCAATCTGTCGAGTTTGCGAGTTTACCCTCAAGATAGCTTCTTCTGGTAGCCATAATATAAAGAGCATTGAATTTATATCCCTTTTCTATACAATCATTAGAATTTATAAAAGACGCTGTAATATCCTTTTTCATTGGACTTTGTATACAGGCTAAAATAGAAAAATCAGGAAAATCTTCAATATTTATTATTTTGACACATCTTTTAACAGGGTGCGAATTAATAGGAACCACATCGCCATAGGAAGCCTGAAAAAGCAATAAAAAAGGAATTAAGAAAAGTAGGTTTTTCATGAATTTTTAGTTTTTTATATAGGTTTCCAACTCTGATTTTTTCTTAAACTAAAAAGCATTTCATAAGTTCATTTTAAGGCATAAGTTACAACCAACCCATAATCATGAATAGTTTTAGCGTTGAACTTTGGTCATCAGCACAGGTTAACGCGTACTCTTTTCATTATTTTCTAATTTTTATCTGATAAACAATTTCCCAAAATATAATAGAGAAAATAGCATTGGCGAATATGGCTGTTTTAACCTGATAAGGATCATATTTTAAAAGCAGATGTAAATTTGTAAACTTCAAGGCTAAAAACAAGCTCAAAGATGCAATAACGACAGAAGAAATTATATTTAATAATACTGTCCATTTTAGTGCGAAAAAAGCATAAATCATATTCAAAACAGCAAAACCACAGCCTAAAGTTATATAAGGATCAGTTTTTAATATTTCGTTTAGCGAGAGTAAAAATGAAGTTGAAGAAAGGTATAGGAAGAATAATATTGAGTAAAGCAGGATTCGGATTTGTGGTTTCATTTTAATGTGTTTTTGACGAAATTACGAATTAAAAATGAAGTTGTAATTAGGATGAATTTAAAAAACGTTCTTTGTTTATCGTTGTTGATACGAAGTGTAAAAATAAGGAAGACATTCAAGTTTGTATTTTTAGATTTGCTTGACTTCTACCAGCAAGGGGTAAAAAATCTATTGTCATTTTATAATTTTATAAGAATCATACCTAAAAACTTTTGCTTTTTCAGGTATTTCAGGTGTCTTTTGGTTATATGAATCTGGTACGCCCTTATCTATATAAAATTGTCCACTAAGTTCTAAATGGTATTCAAAACTTTTTTCTCCGTCATAATATTCATCAGGAATTTTATTGTCTTTACTTGATGGTTCAATAAAAATACAATCGGTGTCTTTAACTTCATAGTTGGGGTTTGATTTGTAAAATTTTACTTCAACGAAATCTGCACAATCACATGCCCAATGCATGTTTGAAACTTCAATTGTTTCATTTACGCCTGAAATTTTTTGTGGTTGATTACCGCAACTTACTAATAATAAGAAAGAAAAAATATAAAATGATTTTAAAAGTCTCATTGTTTTAGTTTTAAGAATTGCCAAAAAATAGTAAAATAATTCTCGTTTTTTGATCGTAAAAAATTAAATTTTAACTATTGTAGTTATTCTATGAATATTGCCAATTAATCTATTTTTAGAGTAACTAATCTCTTTCCGTTGTTTTTGTTCTTATCTTCCAATTCATATAAATAAATTACAAACGACGGTTGATTAGTAGTATCACGAAAATTTATAAGCTCTTTAAGATCAATTTTAATTAGTTTGTCTTTTCCTTTAGATTCTCTTCTGGAAACTTCTAATCTTCCTTCGCCAATTACGACAAACGCATACTTGCAGTCTTCGCAAGGCGTATCATCAGAATATTTAATGGCGAGATAATCTCCGGTTTTATATTGTTTTCTTTTAATTACAATTGAGTTGTTTGTATTTTCACTGAAATTTTTAATCAACGAATTATTGTAATACACTTTCCAGGTTGAAATTGTATCTAAAGGGCTGCTTTTAGAATAAAATGGAAGTAATAAAAGGAATAATATTGGGATTATTTTTTTCATATGTAAATTTCGATTGATAAAAAAACAAAAAAAAATGCACAAGATCAAAAAGACATTTGCACATTTTTATAAGAAATTCTCGTACGAGAATATTATTTTCCTTTATATAATTTTTCTAAATATTCAACTTTTTCTTTTTCAGCCTGAACTAAACGTTCATAAAGTTCAACAACTTTATCAAGAGGGTTGAAATTACAAATATTATTGTTCCCAAAATTGCTGTTTGTAACAGATTCATTAAAAGTATTAAAATAATTAAATACATTTTCTTCTGAAAAACTTTTTATAGCTTCTACAGTAACACCAAGTGCTTCTGCAATATTTGCAAGTTTTGTTTCGTCAACAGTTTCACTTCCTTCAATACCGGAAATAGCTTGCTGATTTGAACCAATAGCCTGTGCAAGTGCTTCTTGTTTCATTCCTCGAAGCTCTCTGATTCGGCTAATATTTCTGCCAATGTGTTTTGGTTTTATATCTATGCTCATACTTCAAAGGTATTTAAAATTATTTTATAAATAATGATTGATAAAAAACATTGTTTTTGTGGTAAAGTATTATTTTTTAATGTTTTTTGAATCGGGCAAAAATACGGTTTTTCGGACAGGAATTAATATTTACAGGTCAAAATTTTCTCTGCACTACCATCGTCTCGTTCGTCTGTTTATTCTAAAAAAGTATCGAAATACAAAAACATTTTAGCCAAAAAGATTAAACTTAAAGAAAGAAAAATAAAAGAAAAAATCAGATAAATTTTATTTTTAAAAATTCTAAGAAATGCAAAAACCAGGAATCCAAAAATAATACTAGTTATGATATATAACATTTTTAAGAATGCTAAACCATCTCTGTTAATCACAATATATGGTTCTTCATCGACAACATATGGAGTAATAAAATAGCTGCCAATAAAAAGAAAAAGCCCAATAAAAAATAATATTCGTATTATGATTTTCATAGTATTAGGTAATGATTATAAAAACAGGATTTATTTGTTTCTCATTTTCTTAGATCTAATTTTAAAATTTGATTTGAATTTTTTACTTTGATGTAATTTATTTTAGTCTGTTTCTTCTCCATGTGACTTCGCATTATTGTATGCAAACCCTGATATTTCAAAATCCGAAAATTTAAATTCTACTCTGACACTAAATTTTTCACTAAAGTAGCAAATAGCTAAATGCTTACCGCTTGCTGGTTTTTATTTGATAGTGATAAATTAGATAAAGTTAAAAGACCTCCGGCAGTAAGTATTGCCCCACCAACAAAAGGAAATCCAGCACCAACTAAATCAGCCATATTCGATGAAAATAGAAATGGCAAACAGAATATCATTCCTAAAAAACCTGCTGTTATTGAAGTAATAGCTCCGAATTTAATAGCTCGTTTCATATCAAATATTATTTTTTGTTCAAATTTTGATTTTAATAATTCTAATCTCAATTCAGTCAGGTTTCGATTGGCATACTTTTCAATTGTCCATTCTGAAATTGCGATAGATTTCCTTCCTTTTTTAAAATCCGAATAAAAAGTCAGCCATAAATCAGGAAGAAGAATTGCTCCAAAAAGTAAAATAGCAAATGATGGAATCGAATAATTTCCGTTTCCAACCATAAAAGCCTGCATTCGGATTTCATCTTCAGCCGTCATTTGATAATTAAGCAAAATATGTTTCAAATCGTGACTTTCGTATTTTGGTACTAAGGTCCAATTATTATTATCAAGACAATCAGCTATTTGTTTTCCTAAAGTTCCGTTTTTAAGTTTTCTTAAATCAGAAACCTTTTGTTCATAAGGTTCCATTTTACTAAAGAAACTTATAGTTGAAACAGCGAGGTCAAAGGACTTTTTTATTATACTTCTGGCTATTTTTTGAAATATATTCATTTATTAGTTATGTTTTTTTTAACGAAATAAGATAAACTCTATTTAAAATCAAACTTTAGATTAACACTAAACCTTTTTCATTGTAATGTTATTTTAGTTTTAATGTCTTTGAAATTAACTTTACTTGTTTCATTAGTTCATCTTTTCGGTCATAAACGATACCACAATAATTAACAGAACCATTTTCATTTCCAATAACAAGCTGATAAACCTTATTGGATTTTCCTTTATAATTTCCTTCAAAGTATATTTCGTAGCCAAAATAATTTTTATCAAAAATTTCTTTTTCTGTCATATTCGAAATTTCAATCCCACTTTTTTTATGTCTTTGAATCATGTCCAGTGAATAATTTTTTAATGTTTCAATTCCGTTGGCTTTAGGAAGAACAGATACAAGGATTTGATTTTCGAAAACATTATTAGGATCAATTTTGCCATTTAAATTATAAACAAATATTTGAGACATATTTCCAGCATAAACGAATTCTGTTTTATTTATATCTAAAGTAAAATTCTGTATATTTTGTGATTCTGTTTTTTGTTCTTTATTAAGTTTTATTGTAAAAATGGTCTTTAAGATCTCTTCCCTCGTTTTAATATCATTTTCTGGAAAAACTGCATAAACACTTACAGCAAATTCATTGTCTCCAAAACTAAAAGCGATTTGTTCTGATTTATTTTTTTTATCTGCACCATAATAAAGAATTGCATCATTTCCATTAAATTTAAACTCTTTTTTGTAGAACTCTTTTGGAAGATTTCCACTTAAAATCGCATCTTCATAGTTTTTTTTAATTTTTGATTTACTATCATTGAAGTTTGAATTTGGTATTTCAGCAACCTGAATGTAAGTTGCTGCGTTTTTTTGTATTCTTAGTAATTTGTCTACGAATTCGTAATCATTAGGTTTTTGAATTGATATTCTGGTTCCGGTAAATTTTTGATTATTTTCTGTTTTTGAATCTATTTCGTTGTCAATTTTTAAATCTCGGTCAATTTGTGATTCGCAACTAAAAAGGAATAATGATATAAATAAAAGTATTAATTTTTTTTTCATTTATTTTAATGTTTTGTTCGGTTTTGGACAATATTACTTAACGTTCCCGGGCTTTGTAATATTTGTGAATTTGAAAAATGAATATTTCAACGAAACACGAATATTATAAAAACAGTAATTTTACTAAATTTGCTAATGGCTAAATACTTGTATTTTAATACGTTATTTCTTTGCCTTAATAATTTCATTTTTTACAGAATCCTTCTGTTTTTCTATATCTTGTTCTTTTTTAATAATTTCATTTTCTGTAATTGTATCATTTTCAATTACAGCAGGTTCTCCATCAATTACAGCTTTTCCCATACAGCTTGTTAAAGTAAAAAGAATACCCAATGAAAATAATGCAGCTTTTTTGATGGGTTTAATTCTAATTCGGTTAATTCGATTTCTCAAATTATAATATTTGATATTATTTTCGGGATCGATTTGATTAAGTTTAAAATGTCCACAAACACTTTCCTTATCTGAATTTTCGATCAAATATTTTTGAATTTCAAGATTCTCCATTTTTGTAAAATCTACAACTGTTTTATTACAAGAATTACAAAATTTACCATTTTTATCTGGCGTCATTGAATTCCAATTTTGATTGCAAGGTTTTGGTATGTTTATTTTATTTTCCATTTATTTCAAAGTATTATTTTAATCATCTTTTATAAAATTATTTGGTTTTCCTGTTCCTCAGGGTATTTACAATCCACAAAATTGGGTGTTTAAACTACTATAAAGTAATTATAATAAAATTTTGAATGGTTAAAGATATGTTGTTCGTTTGTTTTAATAATATTTGGTTTCTTCATTCTCTGCTTTTCTAATTTTCCCACTTTTAGAATCAATTAGTAAAGTTGTTGAGTTTCCACTTCCATATTTCATATTCCATTTTCTAATTTGCCAATATGTTTTATGATCTATTTTTTCTATGTCAATTTCTGATTCGGGTATTCCAAAACCGTTTTCATATGCAATTCTTATTGCCTGAAAATAAGAAACCTTAAATTTTTTATCAAAATCGATAATACTATCAATTTGACCACCTTCATCATAATATTCCCATTTGCCAACACAAAATCTATTGTCTTTTGTTATTAATCCTTTTTCTTTTAGTTTTCCATTTGGATAAAATTGTTTCCAATGGTAAAGTTTTGTGTTTTTATCTTGTAAAATTTCTACGTGTTTTGATCCCGAAATATATTTTCCACGAACGACAATAAAGTTCAGACTATCTTTCCAATCCCTATTATCATTACTAACGAGTTTTGAATTTTGATTATTTGAAATAGGCCCTTTATAAATTAAATCACTACGTGAAATTGTTTTTGAAGGTTTACAACTCCAAATTGAAATTATGAAGAAGAATAAAATTATGTTTTTCATTTATTTTTCTATTTCGTTCACTCTTAAGGTTAAATGATACATAATGTTCTCGCATTTCAAGCTGTTTAGAACTTTATAGCGGATATTTGCGGCAAAACGAAAATACAATAAAAAAACAGTTTATACTGAGACAAAATCTTTAAAAAGTTCCAATAAACTGGAGCCCAATCATAGAATTTGAAATTTGGGGGATTAATTGTTTATGCATTTTAAATTTTTTGGGATCGTAGTTAAAAGCACTGGATTCATTTTTTTTTGCCATTTGCTTACGACTGCTAATTACTATAGATCGTCCAATTATTGTACCCACTAATCCGCCTACCAATAAATCTGAAACCCAATGATCATGACTTTTTATATCAGATAGAAATACGGCAGCTACAAATGTATAAGGTATCCAATAGTTGTTGTATTCCATTTGAAATACTTTGGCAACAGCAAAATAAGAGGTAGAATGAAAAGAAGGAAATGAAGTTCCGCTCCCTCCATGCGTAAGGTGGATATGATGGAAGTTTCCAAAATCCCACGGATTTTTTGTCCAGGGCTCTACAACAGGATTATCATCGTTTATTTTTCTTTGAGGCCTGTTTCTTGAAGATATACTTTTTAGAACTATTTGAGTTATGACATAAGAATACGCTAAAGATTTAACGGCATTAACAGCCACAACTTGTCCTTTTTTGTTGTTAATAATTAGAGAACCCGCATATAGTCCAATAATTGGGTAAACAATATAAGAGTCGGTACCGATTACATGAGGAATTGTGCTTTTGATTTTTGGTAAACTATAATCAATATTAGGTTCTATGTGATCGTGCAAAAAGCCTGTAGTTTGTTTGTCAACAGCAATTAGACCAATTATTCCTGCAGTATAAATAGCAGTTCTTTTCCAGTCACTTGATACGGTATGTCCCATTGCAGAAAAATCTCCGGGAACACTAAGAACGCTGTTTGCAAGTACAGAACCTGCTACTTTAAATCGATTGGCTTTTTTTGTTTTTAGACTGTCATTTTGAGAAAAGCAGTGAATAGAAAATATGCTTAAAAGGAGTATAGTGTAAAATCTCATAGTAGGATATTTGAAATTATAATACATTTGTAATCTTAAAATTACAAATAAAAATATTTTTCTGCAATTTTTTTTACTGATTTTAAGCTAATTATACTCTGATTTTGTTTATTTTAAATAAACCCGACAGGTTTTTTAAACTTGTCGGGTTTTGCGCTTTAACAGGATTCTCGTAAAGTTTGTCATTTCGAGGAACGAGAAATCACATTCGTAACGCTACAAAGAATGGAATTTTGCATGAGGAATTTCTAGTGTAATTTCTCGTTCTTCGAAATGACAAACATGCGGTTCAAGGGATTAAAATCCCTCGATACAAAATAAATACATTCCTCCGGAATTTTGAGAGCGTTCTGGAGGAACAAAATATATTGTAGTGATGGATTTTAATCCATCATTTGTAATTATTATGAATAATTTTATCATTTAAAGAAGGGTCGGCTTCGACTTCGCTCAGCCTGACAAAGTATTAATCTAAAATCTAAAGTCAGAAATCTAAAAAAAAAAATCCCATCTCAATGAAGAAACGGGATTAAATAGATATTCTCTTTTTTTTTATTTTTAAACTGTTGCAGCAACTTCTTCCGGCAACGGAATTTGATTTTTAAGCAAATCTTCGAAAGTTTCGTGTTGGCGGATTAAGATTCCTTTTCCGTCTTTCCATAAAACTTCAGCTGGTTTGTATCTGGAATTGTAGTTTGAAGCCATTGAGAAACAATAGGCTCCTGCGTTTCTGAAAGCTAATATATCACCTTCGGTAATTTCAGAAATTCTGCGGTTATTGGCAAAAGTATCAGTTTCGCAAATGTATCCTACAACGGAGTAAAAACGCTCTTTTCCTTTTGGATTAGAAATGTTTTCGATATAATGTTGTGAACCGTAAAACATCGGACGGATTAAGTGGTTGAAACCACTGTCAACTCCGGCAAAAACTGTTGATGTTGTTTGTTTTACTACGTTTACTTTTGCTAAGAAGAAACCTGCTTCACTCACCAAAAATTTCCCTGGTTCGAAAATCAACGTTAAATCTCTACCGTATTCTGCACAGAAAGAATTGAATCTTTTTGATAATTTTTTCCCTAATTCTTCGATGTCAGTTTCGATATCGTCTTTTTTGTAAGGAACTTTGAATCCGCTTCCGAAATCTAAAAATTCTAAATCTTTGAAATGTTTTGCTGTATCGAACAAGATTTCAGCAGCATACAAGAATACTTCGATATCTAAAATATCAGATCCTGTGTGCATGTGAATTCCCACGATGCTCATTTTTGTGTTCTCTACAATTCGCAATATATGCGGAATTTGATGTACAGAGATTCCAAATTTGCTATCGATATGTCCAACAGAAATATTAGCATTTCCTCCCGCCATTACGTGCGGATTGATACGAATACATACCGGAATTTGTGGATATTTTGTTCCGAATTGCTCCAGAATAGATAAGTTATCAATATTGATTTGTACACCCATTGCAGCAACTTCCTCGATTTCTTCAAGAGAAACTCCGTTTGGTGTAAAAAAGATTTTTTCAGGTTCATAGCCAGCATGAAGTCCCAATAAAACTTCTTGAATTGATACAGTATCTAAACCAGACCCCATGTTCTTTAATAACTGAAGAATCGCAACGTTAGACAATGCCTTCATGGCGTAATTAACTCTTAAGTTTTCTACCTTAGAGAAAGCTTTCGTTAATCTATTGTACTGAGATTGGATTTTTTCGGCATCATAAACATATAATGGACTTCCAAATTGGTCTGCTAACTGCAGTAAATCTTTTGCTTGCATTTTTAAAGTATTTTGAGCAAAGTTATTACACTTTTGAGTAACAGCAAATTTTTTGCAGAAAAATAACAAATTGTAACAAATTGTTTGTTTTTAAACAAAAATCGACTTAAAATGATTTTTTATAAAACTACAATGCATGCCTAGTAAAATAATATACTAAGTTGCTAAGAATCTAAGTTACTAAGTTTTTGTCAAACATTAAAAGATTAGCAGAGATTATTTGATTTGCCAAGAATTACACGAACTTACACAAATTCATCATCTCTTTAATTGTTTTACAAATTGTTACACACAAGAAAACATAGCCTACGGTTTCAACCGTAGGGACAAGATACGATACCACAATACCACAATACCACGATATGACACCACAATACCACAATAAGATACCACCATACCACGACAAAGATCAACGTAAATCATAAATTGCATCCAACGGTTGAAACTGTGGGCTATGTTTAAGTAGAAGTAGAAAATCTTTTTTAATATTTTCAATCTGTGGCAAAAAAAAGTCCCTGAAATTTTTCAGGGACTTGTGTTAGTTGTGCAGTTTATAGGTTTATAACCCAGGTAAATCTCCGTTTCCTTTGGTTGGCAAGTTTGTAGAGCCCATTAAGAACAAATCTACTTCTCTTGCTGCTTCTCGGCCTTCAGAAATAGCCCAAACAATCAACGATTGTCCTCTTCGCATATCACCGGCAGTGAAAATGTGAGGAACATTGGTTTGATAATTTTTTGCTTTATAATTGTTTCTCATGTCTATTTCAAGACCTAATTGCTCGCTTAATGTTTTTTCCGGACCTGTAAATCCTAAAGCCAATAAAGCTAAATCGCAAGGCCAGATTTTCTCTGAACCTTCTTTTTCGATTAATTCAGGTCTTTGTCCCGGAGTCATTTTCCATTGTACTTCAACAGTTTTTAAACCAATTAATTCTCCTTTATCATTCGCAAGGAATTCTTTAGTATTGATTAACCAGTTTCTGTCGCAGCCTTCTTCGTGAGAAGAGGAAGTTTTTAACTGCAACGGCCAGAAAGGCCAAGGAGTTGATTCGCTTCTTCCAACCGGAGGTTTTGGTAAAATCTCAAAATTAGTTACCGATTTTGCTCCGTGCCTGTTTGAAGTTCCAATACAATCAGAACCTGTATCTCCACCACCAATCACGATTACATCTTTTCCGGTAGCTTTAATTTGGTCTGGAATTGATTCTCCAAAAACCACTTTAGTTTGTTGCGTAAGGAAATCCATTGCCTGAACAACGCCTTTGCTTTCGATTCCTTTCGTCGGTAAACTTCTTCTTTCTGTAGCTCCACCGCATAAAACGATAGAATCGAAAGTGTTTAATTCTGCTACGCTAAAGTTTACACCAACATTTACGTCCGTTTTAAAAGTGATTCCTTCTGCTTCAAGAATCGCTACACGTCTGTCGATAATACTTTTTTCCAGTTTAAAGTTCGGAATTCCGTAACGTAATAAACCTCCAATAGCATTGTCTCTTTCAAAAACAGTAACAGCATGACCCGCTCTGTTTAATTGTTGAGCCGCTGCCAAACCTGCAGGTCCTGAACCAATAACAGCAATTGTTTTTCCTGTTCTTGTTTTTGGTGGCTGAGGTTTAATCCAACCTTCAGCAAAACCAATTTCAACAATATTTTTCTCGATGTTTTCGATCGATACAGGATCTTTTATGATTCCTAATACACATGATTTCTCACATGGAGCAGGGCATAAGCGACCTGTGAATTCCGGAAAGTTATTAGTCGATTGTAAAATCTCTAATGCACCCTGCCATTCTTCCTGATGTACCATGTCGTTGAAGTCAGGAATTAAATTTCCTAACGGACAAGCACTGTGGCAAAAAGGAATACCACAATCCATACATCTTGAACCTTGTTCTTTTACTTTATCTTTTGCTAACGGAATAGTAAATTCGTTGTAGTTCGAAACACGTTCTGCAACTGCTAAATTACTCTCGTCGGCTCTGTTATATTCTTTAAATCCGCCTATTTTACCCATGACATTTTAATTAAAATTCCAATTTCTTAAATTCCAAATTCCAATTTGTTTGACATTTTTATTGCCATTGAAATTGACTTTTGATTTTTGAAATTGATTTTTATTAAGCAATTAATTCTTCTATTTTTTTCTCTTCTGCAATTCGTTGTAATGCTTTTTTGTAATCGGTTGGCATTACTTTTACGAAGTGTTTCTGTTCATTTTCCCAGTCTGCTAAAATTCTTTTTGCTAATGGACTGCTGGTGTACAATGAATGGTTTTTAATCAATCGTCTTAGTTTGATTACATCATCTTCTTCGATTGGGTCAAATGCAACCATTTCCATGTTACATAATGTAGAATCGAATTTTTGATTTGGATCGTAAACATAAGCAACACCACCGCTCATACCGGCTGCGAAGTTTCTTCCTGTTTTTCCTAAAACAACGACAGTACCACCCGTCATATATTCGCATCCGTGATCTCCAATTCCTTCAACAACCGCAGTTGCTCCGGAATTTCTCACACAAAAACGCTCTCCGGCCATTCCATTAATATAAGCTTCTCCGGTAATAGCTCCGTAAAGCGCAACGTTACCGATAATGATATTGTCTTCAGGTTTGAAGGTTGCAGTAGGAGGTACTTTTACAATTAGTTTTCCTCCAGAAAGACCTTTTCCTAAGTAATCATTACAGTTTCCGTGAATTTTAAACGACAATCCGTTTGTTGCAAAAGCACCAAAACTTTGTCCGGCAGAACCTTCAAAATCAACTAAAATAGTGTCTTCAGGTAAACCTTGTGCGCCATATATTTTTGAGATTTCATTACTCAAAATGGCACCTACAGAACGGTCTGTATTTTTAATTTTAAATGTAACTCTTGTTTTCTCTTTTCTATAAATAGACGGAATAGCTTCTTTAATGATGTCAAAATCCAATACATTTTCAAGTTGGTGATCTTGCGTAGTTGTATTGTGATTTGGCTCTGTTTTGGCTTTTTCAGGTTTGTATAAAATTGAAGATAAATCTAAACCATTGGCTTTATAATGTTTGATCGCTTTGTTCACATTTAATTTTTGTGACTGACCAACCATTTCTTTCAAGGTTCTAAAACCTAATTGCGCCATGATTTCTCTTAATTCTTCAGCAATAAAATACATGAAGTTGATGACATGCTCCGGAGTTCCTTTGAAATTTTTTCTCAATTCAGGATCCTGAGTGGCAATACCAACTGGGCACGTATTTAAGTGACAAGCTCTCATCATAATACAGCCGGAAGCAACAAGCGGGGCAGTAGCGAAACCAAATTCTTCAGCTCCTAATAAAGCTGCAATAGCAACATCACGACCGGTTTTCAATTGTCCGTCACATTCTAAAACTACACGGCTTCTTAAATCATTTAAGATCAAAGTTTGTTGTGCTTCTGCAAGACCAAGTTCCCACGGAATTCCTGTGTGTTGTAGTGAAGTTAATGGTGCAGCACCAGTTCCTCCATCATAACCAGAAATTAAAATAACGTCGGCTTTTGCTTTGGCAACACCGGCAGCGATAGTTCCAACTCCAACTTCTGAAACTAATTTTACGTTTACACGCGCTTCACGATTGGCATTTTTTAAGTCGAAAATCAACTGAGATAAATCCTCAATAGAGTAAATATCGTGGTGTGGCGGAGGCGAAATCAAACCTACATAAGGCGTAGAGTTTCTGGTTTCAGCAATCCAAGGCACCACTTTTTCTCCGGGTAATTGTCCACCTTCTCCAGGTTTTGCACCCTGAGCCATTTTAATCTGAATTTCTTTAGCGTTTGTCAAATAGTTGATCGAAACACCAAAACGTCCGGAAGCAACTTGTTTGATAGCACTGTTTCTTGAATCTCCGTTAATTTCTTTCTGGAAACGTTTAGGATCTTCTCCACCTTCTCCAGAGTTACTTTTTCCGCCAATTCTGTTCATTGCAATCGCTAAATTCTCGTGCGCTTCTCTACTGATAGATCCGTAAGACATCGCACCGGTTTTGAATTTTTTTACAATTTCTGTCCAGGGTTCTACTTCATCAATAGAAATCGGGTCTAAATTATTAAATTCAAACATGCCTCTAATAGTCATTAAGTTAGAGCTTTGCTCATTCACCATATTAGAGTATTCTTTATAACTTTCAGGACTGTTCAAACGAACAGCCTGTTGTAATTTTGCAATTGTTGTTGGATTAAACATGTGTTTTTCTCCTCCACGTCTCCATCTGTAAATACCTCCAATTTCTAAAGGAAGCAAGTTCGCCACTTTTGAATTTGGAAATGCTTTTTGAAAACGTTTTTTCACTTCTTTTTCCACTTCCATCAAACCAATTCCTTCGATTCTTGAAGGCGTGTAAGGGAAATATTTAGACGTAAATGTTTTATTTAAACCTAAAATCTCAAAAATTTGGGCAGCTCTGTACGAATGTAACGTCGAGATACCAATTTTGTTCATGATTTTAACGATTCCTTTTGCAATCGCTTTGTTGTAGTTTACAATCGCATAATCAGCTTTTACACCTTTAATAAATCCTTGGTTTACCTGATCGTGAATGATTTCATTTACCATATATGGATTGATCGCACTTGCGCCGTATCCAAACAATAAAGCAAAATGATGAGGTTCACGTGGCTCTGCAGATTCGATTATGATTCCGAATTTAGAACGAACCTGTAAAATATTCAAAGAGTGGTGAATGTAAGAACATGCCAATAACATTGGGATTGGAGCTAATTCTTCGCTAACGCCTCTGTCTGATAATATGATTACATTACATCCTTCAGAAACTGCTTTGAAAGTAGCCTGAACGCATTTTTCAAGCGCACGCTCTAAACCGTTAACTCCTTTTTCTATTTTATATAAGGTAGAAATGGTAGCCGATTTAAAATCTGCGTGATCAATATTTCTGATTTTATCTAAATCCTCATTAGAAATAACGGGATTCTGAATTTTTAATTTTTTACATTGTTTAGATTCAATTTCAAAAATATTGAAATCGCCACCAACCGCTAAACTAATATCTGTGATAATTTCTTCACGAATACCATCCAAAGGCGGATTGGTAACCTGAGCAAATAATTGTTTGAAATAGTTATACAATAACTGAGGCTGATCTGACAATACTGCCAAAGGCGTGTCGTTACCCATAGAACTGATTGCTTCAGCTCCCTGACCTCCCATTGGGTTAATGATTGTTTTTAAATCTTCAATAGTGTAGCCAAATAATTTTTGTCTGGTTACGAAATCTAATTTCTCAACCGGAGTAGGATTATTGGTGTAAGGAACTTTAGACAAAGGCAATAAATTCGCGTCTAACCATTCCTGATATGGACGCTTAGTTACGATTGCTTTTTTAACCTCTTCGTCTTCAATGATTCGGCCTTCGTTCATATCTACCAGGAACATTTTTCCCGGCTCTAAACGACCGTGCTGAATTACATCTTCAGGATCGATATCTAATACACCAATTTCTGATGACATGATTACGAAACCGCTTTTTGTTAATGTGTAACGAGAAGGACGCAAACCGTTTCTGTCTAATAAAGCTCCAATTACGTTACCATCTGTAAACGGAATAGAAGCAGGGCCATCCCAAGGTTCCATAATACAAGCGTTGAACTCATAAAATGCTCTTTTTTCAGGAGACATGGTTTGGTGTTTTTCCCAAGCTTCAGGAACTACCATCATCATGGCTTCCGGTAATGAACGGCCAGTCATCAACAAAAGTTCAACCACCATATCCATAGAAGCAGAATCAGATTTTCCTTCTAAGATAATTGGGAATAATTTTTTGATATCATCGCCAAAAACTTTGCTTTGCATAAGTTCTTCACGGGCACGCATACGGCTTACGTTTCCACGGAGCGTATTAATTTCACCATTATGACACATGTATCTAAATGGTTGTGCTAATTCCCATGAAGGGAAAGTATTTGTAGAGAAACGCTGGTGCACTAACGCCAAACGAGTCACTAAATCGGGATCTTTTAAGTCAACATAATAACGGCTGATGTCTTCCGGCATCAATAAACCTTTATATATTATGGTAGTTGTCGATAAACTAGAGAAATAAAACATATGACTTTCAGAGGTTTTAGATCCTCTTACGGCATGTTCAGCAATTTTTCTAGCTGCAAAAAGTTTTGCATTAAATTCATTTTCAGTTAAATCCTGACCGTTTTTGCTAACAAAAACCTGTTTAACCGATGGTTCTTTTTCTGCGGCAATCTGCCCTAAATTCTCTACTTCAACAGGTACATCTCTCCAACCTAAGATCTTTAAATTCTGATCTTTAATAGTTGATTCGAAAGCGTTCATACAAAAAGAAACCTGGTTTTTGCTTTTTGGTAAAAAAACCATTCCTACTGCATACTCGCGTGTTTCAGGGATTTCAAAATCACATACTTTTTTAAAAAATGCATGTGGGATGTCAAATAAAATTCCAGCTCCATCTCCAGTTCTTCCGTCAGAACTAACTGCACCACGATGTTCCAATTTTATTAAGATGTCCAATGCTTTGTGAATGATGTCATTAGATTTAATACCATTCAAATTACAAATAAATCCTGCACCACAATTG
Organism: Flavobacteriaceae bacterium CRH; assembly: GCA_001507425.1. Classification (GTDB taxonomy): domain Bacteria; phylum Bacteroidota; class Bacteroidia; order Flavobacteriales; family Flavobacteriaceae; genus Flavobacterium. The sequence continues at coordinate 125,452 of LMAJ01000008.1, read as the reverse complement.
TCGTGTTCAAATTCAGGCAAATAAAGCCCTTGTTCTTTAACTTTCATTCTTGATATTTTTTCTTCAAAAATACGGATTTCGTTAAATATAATGTAGTGAAAATGTAATTTGACTTACATTTTTGTTGTAATACTAGAAAAAGAGTTCTTAAATGATAATAATTTCGTAGAAACCATTGCTAAATGATAAAATCACAATATGTTTTAGATAATATTAGGAAAAATCCTTTCGGAGCTATTGATATCATTGGGGTTTTTGTTAAATTTCAAACGAAATAGTGTTTTTTAGTTAACAATTTGCATGCAATAGTTTAACCTTTTGTTTTCTTTAAAAAAGAATAACGCTCTAATATAAGTGAAGTAGGTTTTTTTAATTGAAAAACATTTTACTATTAAGTTGAATTTTGCTATTTTTGTCGCACTTTTATTCTGAACTAAATTCAGAACCAGACAAATTCTATATTATGAACATACACGAATATCAAGGAAAAGAAATTTTAGCGAGTTACGGAGTACGCATTCAACGCGGAATTGTGGCTAACAATGCGGTTGAAGCTGTAGCTGCTGCAAAACAATTAACTGCCGAAACTGGTACAGGATGGCATGTTATAAAAGCACAAATTCACGCAGGTGGTCGTGGAAAAGGTGGTGGAGTTAAGCTAGCTAAAAATTTACAACAAGTTGAAGAAATTGCAGGACAAATTATCGGAATGCAATTGATTACACCTCAGACTTCTGCTGAAGGTAAAAAAGTAAACAAGATTTTAGTAGCAGAAGATGTTTACTATCCTGGTGAAAGTGAAACTTCTGAATTTTATGTTTCTGTTTTATTGAATAGAGCTACAGGTCGTAACATGATCATGTATTCTACTGAAGGTGGAATGGATATTGAAGAAGTTGCAGAACACACACCACACTTAATTTTTACTGAAGAAGTTGATCCTTCTGTTGGATTACAAGGTTTTCAGGCAAGAAGAATTGCTTTTAACTTAGGTCTTTCAGGAAATGCTTTCAAAGAAATGGTGAAATTCATCGACGCACTTTACAATGCTTACATTGGTTCTGATGCTTCTATGTTTGAAATCAACCCGGTTTTGAAAACTTCAGATAACAAAATTATGGCTGTAGATGCTAAAGTAAATATCGATGATAATGCTTTATACAGACAACCAAAATATGCTGAAATGCGTGATATCCGTGAGGAGAATCCAATCGAAGTTGAAGCTAAAGAAGTAGGTTTAAATTACGTAGATCTTGACGGTACAGTTGGATGTATGGTAAACGGAGCTGGTCTTGCAATGGCTACAATGGATTTAATTAAATATGCTGGTTTTGAGCCTGCTAACTTCTTAGACGTTGGTGGAACTGCTGATGCTAAACGTGTTGAAACTGCTTTCCGTATTATCTTAAAAGATCCTAACGTAAAAGCTATTTTGATTAACATTTTTGGAGGAATCGTTCGTTGTGACCGTGTTGCTCAAGGTGTTGTTGATGCTTACAAAAACATGGGAGACGCTATCAATGTGCCAATTATCGTTCGTTTGCAAGGAACAAATGCTGAAATTGCAAAAGAATTAATTGACAATTCAGGTATGCCAATTTTATCAGCTACTCAATTCCAAGAAGCTGCTGATCAAGTTAAAGCTGCATTATCTTAATCAAATAAGAAATCAATTATATAAAGCCTCCGATTTATCGGAGGCTTTTTTTTGCAGTTAATTTAACCGCGAAGAACGCAAAGTTTTTTTTTATAAGATTATATATAACCGCAAAGCTATAGCAAAGCTTTATCAAATATAGCCCGCGGTTTCAACCGCGGGAACGCTTGGGAAGATGCAAATCGTATGATATAAATTGTATCCCAGCGGTTGAAACCGCGGGCTATGTTTGAAAATCGGATTTGTAATTATAATCTTTTTTAAAACACAAAGTTCGCAAAGCTTTATCGAATAAAACTTTGCGAACTTTGCGTAAACCTTTGTGCTCTTTGCGGTTAAACTTTAGAGCTATTAATTATTTTTTATTCTTACCGTTTTTGTAAACTACCTTTTCTACAACCTGAATTTTAGGACTAGCAGGTTTTTTCTTAAAAGGTTTTTTAGCTGCAGGTCCGGATTTAGAGGGTGCTTTATCACCTCTTCCTTTTTCAGCATCTTTAGCACTTGCTTTAAATTCCGGTCTTTCTTTTGAAGTTTCTTTCTTTGGTATTTCAGCTTTATGTTTTGCTAAAACATCATTTGGGTTTTTAGGGTTTTCTTTTGTTCCTCTTAAATGAATTACCAACCCGTTCAGGAAGTTACGTAAAACCTGATCACCGCATTCCATATAATTTTCATGATCTTCAGCTCTAAAAAAAGCGCCAAGTTCTGATTTTGTAATTCTAAAATCTACTAATTCTAAAATTTCAACTATTTGGTCGTCACGGAGCATCAAAGCCACGCGAAGTTTTTTTAGGATATCGTTATTCGTCATCGTTTAATTTTTTACAAAGGTACATTATTTTAAAAGGAAATCTTAGAACAAAATTACGCCCGTTCCAGCCCTGTCCGGATAAAAGGTTTTCCCATTCTTGATGGTTACGCCGCTTGCAATATCTTCTGCCAGTAATAAAGCGCCATCCATATCAACGTAATCTAATTCTGGTAATAAATGTGCAATTGCCGAAATGCCAATCGTAGATTCGGTCATGCAGCCAACCATTGTTTTTAAGCCCAATTTTTTAGCTTCGGCAATCATTCTTTTTCCGGGCGTTATTCCGCCGCATTTCATTAGTTTGATATTTACACCGTGAAAATGATTGTAACATTTAGCGACATCAGCTTCTGTAATACAACTTTCATCAGCCATAATAGGTAATACAGAGTTTTTGAATACTTCTCTTTGTCCTTCCCAATCATCTGCTTTCAAAGGCTGCTCTATAAATTCAACACCTAAATCTTTTAGAATTATGGCATTTGATAAAGTTTCCTCAGCTGTCCAGGCACAATTGGCATCAACTCTAAAAATCGCATCGCTGTATTTTCGTAATTCAGTTACAATCGCAATATCATCAGGCGTTCCAAGTTTTATTTTATAAATTGGCCAAGGAAGTTCCTTCATTTTTACAATCATGTTTTCGATAGTGCCAATGCCAATAGTATAATTAGTTAACGGATTATGTGAAATATTATAATTCCATAATTCATATAATTTTTTACCTTTTTTACGAGCGTACAAATCATGATAAGCATTGTCTAAAGCGCACAATGCAAAAGGATTATTTGCTAAAAGTGGATTTATCTTGTTCCAAAATTCATCTGGAGTTTTATTAGCCGTTTCTTCAATTATTTCCCGAATTTGCTCAATATCGTTTTGCAGAATTTCAATTGTAATGTTGTAATACGGATTTGAAGTTGCTTCTCCAAAACCCGAAAAACCATCTTCTTGTAATTCAACAATTAGCGAAGGTTGAAAATCGATTGATTTTCTCGAAATTCTAAAAGTATGTTTTAGTTTAAGGTCGTAGGCTCTCAATATTAATTTCATAGAACAACATTTTTATCTTAATAACCTAACCATAATAAAGCTTTTACAAAACCATTGCGCCACAATTTTTCATTATGTTCTCCGCCTTTTACAATCGTCGTTTTGTTGAGATGTAAACAATAACAGCGTTTTGTGTCTAAGATTTTTTCCATTTTGGTGAGATCTTTTACCATGTCATCACTTTCCTTGTCTCCACATAAAAAATAAATTTTTGTTTTTATTTTGGGAGCTTTTTCGGTTAAAGTGTAAATCTCGTTTGAGAACCAAAATGAAGGCGAGAAAACGCCTGCTTTTCCAAAAACTTCAGGATATTTTAAAATCGCATAATAAGAAACCAAACCACCAAGCGAACTTCCCATAATAATGGTATTTTTCGTTTTTGTTTTCGTTCGGTAATTTTTATCGATATAAGGTTTTAATGTTTTTACAATAAAATCAACATAATTATCAGCATCTCCGCCGCCGTATTTTTCGTTTTTATAAGGCGTTAATTCATCGATTCGTTTGTCATTTCCATGTTCAATTCCAACAACAATTACTTGCGCTTTTAAACTATCCAATTTTTCATCTACATTCCATTCGCCTGCATACGAAGTTTTGGCATCGAATAGATTCTGAGCGTCATGCATATAAATAACACTGTATTTTTTGGATGAAGCTGAGTAGTTTTCCGGTAAGTAAATCCAGATTTTTTTGCTTGTTTTTAGTTGAGGTGCTTCAATAGTAAAAGTTGAAACATTTTTTGAAGCCGTGCTTTCCTGTGCATTTCCGTTAGAGATTATCCATAGAAATATAAATAATAGAAATCCTCTAAACATAACTTCTTTTGCGTTTTAGATTTAAAAACAATATTTTAGCTAAAAATAATAAATTTGATGAATACCGAAGAAGAAAAGAGAAGTTTACTTTTAGAAATGATTGCTTTTTCTACAGTCGATGGTCAATTGCATAAACGCGAACTGGAATTCTTGTGGCTTGTGGCGCAGGAATTAAATATTGATCAGAAACTTTTTCAGGATTTATTTCATCAGGAAATAACGCCGCAAATTATAAAATCAGAATTTCAGCGTATTCAGCAATTTTACAGATTGGCTTTGATTATGCATTGCGATGGTATTTTGCATGAAAAAGAAGCCACGGCCATACAACAAATTGCGATTGAAATGGGTTTGAATCCCGGTGCAACAAAGCGTATTTTAGATTTAATGAAAAAAGCGCCAAATGCCATAATTGATCCTAAATTGCTATTGAAAGTTTTTCAGGAACAACACAATTAAGGTAGTTGTTCCTGTAGTTTTTTAATATCGTCACGCAATTTAGCAGCATGCAAAAAGTCTAATTCTTTTGCTGCTTTCTCCATCGACTTTCGTTTTTCACGAATCAGTTTTTCTAAATCTGCTTTTGACATATAGGCTGTTTCCGGTTCTGCAGCGACAGATAAAGTATGCCCTAATTCATATTCAACCAAAGGATTTTTGGTAAAAGCACTTTCAATTTTTTTGTTTAATGCTTGTGGTACAACGCCGTTTTCAGTATTATAATTGATTTGCTTTGTTCGTCGATAGCTTGTTTCGTCAATAGTTCTTTGCATACTTGCCGTAATTTTATCGGCGTACAAAATTGCTTTTCCGTTTAAATTTCTTGCCGCACGACCAATCGTTTGCGTTAAAGATCTGTGGTTTCTTAAAAAACCTTCTTTATCGGCATCAAGAATCGCAACAAGCGAAACTTCTGGTAAATCAAGACCTTCACGAAGTAAATTTACCCCAATTAAAACATCAAAAATACCTTTTCGTAAATCCTGCATGATTTCGATACGCTCTAAAGTATCAACTTCAGAATGGATATAACGACAGCGAACACCTACCTTGGCTAAATATTTTGCTAATTCTTCGGCCATTCTTTTAGTCAGAGTTGTTACTAAAACCCTTTCATCTAATTCACAGCGAACCTGAATTTCTTCAATCAAATCATCAATCTGGTTCAAACTTGGGCGAACTTCAATAACAGGATCTAATAATCCTGTTGGTCGAATAATCTGTTCGACATAAATACCATCAGATTTTTGCAATTCATAATCGGCCGGCGTTGCAGAAACGTAAAGCACCTGATTTTGCAAGGCTTCAAATTCTTCAAATTTCAAAGGTCGGTTATCCATTGCGGCCGGTAAACGGAAGCCGTATTCAACCAGATTTTCTTTACGGCTGCGATCGCCTCCATACATGGCATGAACCTGCGAAACCGTTACGTGACTTTCATCAATAACCATTAAAAAATCACTCGGAAAATAATCTAATAAACAGAAAGGCCTTGTTCCGGCTTGTCTTCCGTCAAGATAACGCGAATAATTTTCGATTCCGGAGCAATATCCCAATTCGCGAATCATTTCTAAATCGAAATTGGTTCTCTCTTCTAAACGTTTAGCTTCTAAATGCTTGCCTATTTCTTTAAAATAATCAACTTGTTTAACCAAATCCTGTTGAATTTCCCAAATAGCACCTTGCAGTACATCCGGAGAAGTCACGAACATATTGGCGGGATAAATAGTCAGTCTTTTAAATTTTTCAATAACCTGTGAAGTCTTGACATCAAACGATTCTATTTCTTCGATTTCATCTCCAAAAAAGTGAATTCTGTAAGCATCATCAGCATAACTCGGATAAACTTCGACGGTATCGCCTTTAATTCTGAATGTTCCGGGGTTAAAATCAGCTTCAGTCCTCGCATATAAACTTTGAACTAAACTATGCAATAATTTTGTTCTCGAAATAACCTGATCTCTGGATACTTCAATTACGTTTTTCTTGAATTCAACAGGATTTCCAATACCATATAAACAAGAAACCGAAGCAACAACCAAAATATCGCGTCGCCCTGAAAGTAGGGAAGAAGTGGTGCTTAAACGCATTTTTTCAAGCTCTTCATTGATAGATAAATCTTTTTCGATGAAAACCCCTGTTACGGGCATAAAAGCTTCAGGTTGATAATAGTCGTAATAAGAAACGAAATATTCAACCGCATTATTGGGAAAAAACTGTTTGAATTCTGAATATAACTGCGCCGCCAAAGTTTTGTTATGCGCCAAAACCAAAGTTGGTCTTTGCACTTCTTCAATAACATTGGCAACGGTAAATGTTTTACCGGAACCTGTAACTCCCAACAAAGTTTGATATTTTTCGCCGTCGATAATACCTTGCGCAAGTTTTTGAATCGCTTGCGGCTGATCGCCTTTTGGACTATATTCTGATGATACTTGGAAATTCATTTTTGACTGATGAAAAATTTGGTTTTGTAAAGATACAAAGTTTAAATACTAATAAAAAAGATAAAAAAAATCGCCACGAATTCATGAATCGTGGCGAATCTTTTAATTGTTTATTTTAAAAAATCTACAATAGCATCATTTGTTATTTTAGATTGGTCAATGGTTAAAAAGTGACCTGCATCTTTTACTGTTTTAGTTTTGCTGTGGGCTAAATATTCTTTTGCCCTTTGTATACTGTCATCACCATTTATGACATCATGATCACCAATTAAAACTAAAATTGGGTTTGAAATTGATCTTAATTCATCATCTGAAAAAGGCTGCATTTTTAGCATACTTGAATTTGATTTGGCATATTTATTAGCCAAATAAAATTGTCTTTTGTAAACAGGACTTATTTTTTCAGGATGTGTAGAAAATGTTGTCAATGTTTTTGTGAATTTCTTTTCACTCGGAAAAAGTTTCAGCATTAATGCCGAAGTTGTTTTTCCCAGTTTATCAATATATTTAAAGGTTTGTGCCGGACTCAATAAAACAATTTTATCTATTGAATTCATTTTTTGAGTGGCCAATAATGTTGCAATCCAACCGCCGCGGGAAGCTGCGACAATATCAAAATTCTTTAATCTATAGTAGTTGAAAATTTCGTTGTAGCAAAGTACTATTTCTTCTTTAGATAACGGACTTGCTGTTAAAGTTGATTTGCCGGGTTCCATTATAAAATCGATGGCATAAATACGATGATCTTTTGCTAATGCTTTTATATTGGGGTACCACATGGTAGAACTGGCGTCCATTCCGTGCAGTAAAACTACATCTTTGCCGTTTTTTGGACCCGCTAAGATAACATGAACTTTTCCGTAACTGGTTTTTATATTTTCTTCTGTGTACGGAACATCCCAAAGCTTAAGCGCTTTATCGTAAGCTTTTGTATAAGCATTTTGTTCACTTTTAGTGTGAAAAACGTAATCGTCGTACTTCGCTTTTTTAGTAGAAGCACAACCTGTTAGTAGCAATAGTAATGCTATTCTAAAGTATAATTTTGGCATGATATTAAAATTAGGATACTTTAAAGGTACTAATTGAGTACGTTCTTGAAGTATCAGAATTTTAATTTAAACTATCATAATTATAATGTTTTAGGGTTAATACATTTCTTTTTCCATTGTTCAATATTATTTTTAACTTCGTTATGAGAGTTAAAATTACCACTTTCAATATCTTCTTCTGACGCTTTAATTTCTGCATTGTATCTTGTTGAACGGTCTTTACGTAGATTATTTTGACTGTGTGAAATTGTTTTAGAAGTGCTCATATTAAACATAATTAGAAATAAGATTTTGCAATCTTAAATTTTAAATGATTTCTGCTGTGCCTCCGTCAAAAAAGTCCAGGCAACAATTCGGCTTGTTTTTTGGCCTTGTGCCATATCAATTGTTTTTATAGACGCTGCATTTACTTTATTTAAGGTTCTGTAAATGCTTGATAGATTTTCTCTTTTAGAAACCAAAGTGGTAAACCATAAACATTGCATGGCATACTTTGCACTTTCGTAAATCATTTGGGTTACAAAACCAATTTCGCCTCCTTCACACCATAATTCTGCATTTTGTCCTCCAAAGTTTAAAACAGGATTTGTTTTTTTCTTTTCCTTTGGATTTAAGTTCGATACTTTTCGCGCAGTACTTTGGTTGGCATCTTGCGCAGAAGAATGAAACGGTGGATTACAGATTGTGAATGTAAATCGATCTTCGGGAGTAATAATGTTTTTGAAAATAAAACGTGATTCGGTTTGTTGTTGTAAGCTTATAGCATCAATTAATTTTGGATTTTCTTCAATAATTTTGCTGCAATTATGGATAGCGTTTAGATCTATATCTGTCCCTACAAAACTCCAGGCGTAAATAGCATTTCCTAAAACAGGATAAATGCAATTAGCTCCGGTTCCAATGTCTAAACCTAAAACAGATGAACCTTCAGGAATTATTCCGTTATTGGTTTCTGCTAGTAAATCGGCTAAATAATGAATGTAATCTGCTCTTCCGGGAATTGGCGGACAAAGGTAATTTTTAGGAATACTCCAGTTTTGAATATCGTAATACGTTTGTAATAATGCTTTGTTAAGTAATTTTACTGAAACAGGATTGCTAAAATCAATAGTCTCACTTCCGTGAATGTTGATCGCAACATGATTTTTTAGTTCAGGACAATTCGCGATAAGAAGTTCAAAATCATAACGGGAACGATGAAGATTTCGAGGATGTAAAATATTTTTTTCAGAATTGTCTATTTCTTTCATTTTGTGAATTTGGGTGCAAAGATAGTCATTCCTTTTGGAGGAAAGCGTTTCTCTAAATTCCAATTCTCTTTATCCCGAAGCATCGGGACCAAATTCCAGCCTTTATCGTGCCTGACAATGTTTTATTTTTGATAAAAATCAATCAGTCCATACATTCCATTAATAATAAATCGCCATCAGTGTATGTAATGCTAACTAATCCGTCCTGAGCAACAGCATTACTGCTTCCGGTTCTGTAGCCAATGGTTAAGGTGTCATTTTGCAACGGATATTCTAAATTGGTAGAGTTAATACCGTTTACAACTCCAATTGGAATTAATGAAATGGGGGTTTTAGCCGTATACCACTTTTCGAATTTATTAGGAAGTAAAAATATTTTGGAGTGATCGTCGAGAATTACAATTTTAAGTAAATTTCTGTAACGAACAATATTGGTAAGATTGGTTATGGTATGATCAGCACGTCTTCCGGTTGCCCAAACTACGTTTACAGCAGGAATTTTTCTTTCTATTAAATAATCAAAAGCCTTCTCTAAATCGGTTTTATTTTGATCTGGTGCGTAAACAATTTCAATGGGATATTGAGATGTTTTATAAATTTCAGGATCGAAACCATTATCGAAATCACCCAGAAGTACATCAACTTTAATGTCTAATTTAATTACTCTTTCCATTGCAGAATCGAGAACCACAACAAGCGGAGACCATTCCAGCAATTGTCCTAATAGTTCAGCATTGCAAGCGGCTCCATTGGCAATAATTAAAGCGGGTTCCTGATCGTCGCGAACAATATGGTGTGATGACATGAGATTTTTTTTGAATGTGCTGCAAAGGTACAGTTACAATTTTAGATTTCGGATTTTAGATTTTAGATTTTTTTGCCACAGATTAAAGGATTAAAAAGATTAATCGGGGTAATCTTTTAATCTGTGGCAAAACTTTACTTAAATTAATCTACGATGATAATTTATTTGTCCTAAATGATATCCTAAATGTGTTGCAAGATGTACCAGAAAAAATCCTGTTGTCATTTCTTTTTCGAAGACAATTTGAGGATAAATATCTTCTAAATCAGATTCGGTTAAAGAATCTAATGTATTATTGACTACCAAAATAGTGCTTTCGATTTTGCTGATTAATTCTGATTTTGGAATATTTTTTAATGAAAATTCTAACGGTCTGTCGCGAATGTAACCAGTTTTGCCAAGTTCTGCGCCAATGTAAGTGTTTATGTTTCCAATTAAATGTAAACAAAGATTTCCGCCCGAATTAGAAATGTTTTTATCGATGGCCCAAATTTTACTTTCGTCCTGATACGATTCAATTTCGATTTTCAGTTTATTCAGATCTCGGTCAAATAACGATTTTATAGTTTGTATTAACATGTTTTTAAGCTTTATTTTTTATCGGAATCCAAATATCTTCTTCAGAGTCGGGATCTTCTTTTTTATATTTTTCAGTCATCACGGCAAAATGAGGTCTTTCGTCAACTGTATATTTTGAATTGGGAAGCCATTCTACAAAAATAGAATGATATGTTTGATGTGCTTCGCTTTGTGGACCTTTGTGTGTAAAAACGGCATATAAACCATCTGGAATTACCAGAGTTTTCATATCTGATGGAATTTCATCAAAATTAGAAACTTCTATTCCAGCCCATTTTTGAAAAGAATTACTGGGATCAAAATTATCAAAATGACCAACAGGAAAAACTTCAAGCGAATATAAATTTGCATCGATTGCATTTTTAATTTCTTTTCGTCTCGGCATAAAACCATTCCAAAGCTCAAAGGTTTTATTTTCGATAAAATTCATTGCAATGTAAGCTCCAATTAACTTTTTTTCAACTAAATTTTCAATTCTGACTTCCATTTTTTACTGCGCTATTATAGTGTATGTTCTTGAATCTGTTTCGCTAAGCGAAAAATAACCCAAAGGATAATTGCTTTTATCGGTTGTATTGATGATGTTTCCTTTTACAGTGGCAGGAGGAGACTGAAACGGACCACCTGAACTATTGCCGGCAATACTAACTAAAATGCTCATATAATTATAATATTGTTTTGAAATACCATAATGGGTTAACGAAATTTTGTCCCCAATTTTTAATTCATCATCATCAGAAATACTAAAAAATTCATTGCCCTTAAAAAACTTATCCTCATCAACATAATAGTTAGATGTTATTTTATTAGAATATTCATATTTGTACAAATAGTAATTGTCTACATCTGCCGGATCGTTATAAAAAGCCTTGATCTCAATATCTTTTCCTGTAAAACCTCCTTCATCGTTTTGCTCTATTCGGGTTATTGGCGCTACTGATTTCATGGTTTCACTTGCGGTATATGTATTTCCGTTGCTGATAACAGTTAAGGTATATTGTTCGTCAATAACGGGTTTAAAATTAGTACAAATATAGCGGCCTGAATTAGGGGCTTCTACAAAATTAAATTGCGTCCCGATACTGTTTGTTATAAAAATGGTAGCCCCTGAAACGGTTGGGACTACATTTTCAAAATAACCGGTTGTAGTGGTTAACTTTATGGTTTGCTGTGTGCCGTTTGTTCCTTTGTGCCAATTTATTGCGGCTTCGATAACCAGTTTTGGTGCAGCAGTATCTAAATCAACATCAACAACTTCCTCACAACTTGTAAAGAAAATCGATATAAAGAATACCATTAATAAGATTGCTTTTTTCATGATCTGTATTTTTATTTCTTTTGAAAGAAAATGTTTTTTAAAACTTAAAATTATAACTAACAGCCGGCACAACTCCAAAAATTGACGTTTTTACGGCTTCATTATAACCTGTATCTACATTTTGGCGGAAATTTATAGAGGCGGCATTTTTGCGATTGTACAAATTATAAATGCTAAAAACCCATTCGCCTTTCCAGTTTCTGTTTTTATTTTTTGACGGAGTAAGCGTTGCCGAAACATCAAGATGATGATAAGCCGGTAAACGATGTTCGTTTCGCAAGCCATAACTCGGAACGGTAATGCCCAGATATTCGTATTGAGCGTTTGGATATGTAACCGGTTGTCCGGACTGCAAGGCAAAATTTGCGCCAAAAGACCATTTCTCGTTTAAAGTATAAGCAGATGTAACAGCCAGATTATGTGTTTTATCGTAAGCTGAATTGTACCATTGACCATTGTTAATACCAATTTCTTCAGGTGTTCTTCCCGGAGTTTTTTGTTCAGATTTCGACAACGTATAAGAAATCCATCCGTTGAATTTGCCTTCGTTTTTCTTGAACATAATCTCTAAACCATAAGATCGCATTTGCCCGTTTAAAATTACTTGTTCTATAGCATTATTGGCAATTAAATCAGCACCATCAATATAATCGAGTCGGTTTTGAATTTCTTTGTAATAACTTTCTACTTCAATAGAATAAGCTCCGTTATTGATGTTTCTGAAATATCCCAGCGCCACCTGATCTGCAATTTGCGGTTTGATGTAATTGTCGCTTGGCATCCAGACATCCAGCGGAGTAGGAGATGACGTATTCGAAATTAACTGAAGATACTGCGCCATTCTGTTATAACTTGCTTTTATCGCCTGATCATCATTTAATTGATAAGAAATTGAGAATCGGGGTTCTAAATTATTATAGTTTTTAATCGATTTATTTTTGCTGTAATATTCGGTACCAATTGGGGTTCCTTTTTCATAAATCTGCAACTCAGAATTGAAAACTACAGGATTATTATTTTCATATAAATTGATTGTCGACGAACCTAAACGATAAAATAAACTATAACGCAATCCATAAGAAACGGTGATTTTTTTCGAAAGTTGGTTTTCGGCATCAATGTAAACAGCAGGTTCAAAAGCATATTTTTTATCTAACTGATCCGGATTTATACCGGATTTATCGTCAGTTGGTTTAATAGTTCCGGGATTAAATTCATAATAAATTCCGTTTAAACCGTAATTCAATTTGAATTTATCCGAAATATAGTTTTTGAAATCATATTTTATATTGTAATTCTTGATTCCCGAATCCCATTTGAATCCAACGAAATCTAAATCAAGACCGTAATAATAATCACTGTAAATCAAAGATAAATTCGAAAATAACTTATCAGAAAATAAATGATTCCAACGAAGGTTTAAAGTTGAATTTCCGTAAGTATTCGTAAAACTTTTATTTAAACTGAATACGTCACGACCAAAATAACCTGATAAGTACAAACTGTTATTGTCATTTAGCTTATAGCTCAATTTGGTATTTAAATCATAAAAATAGGCCGCATTATCTTTGTTTTCCTCAGATAATTTTAAAAATAAATGAGCATAAGAAGCTCTTCCTCCAATCAAAAAGGAACCTTTATCTTTTACCAAAGGTCCTTCAGCAAGAATTCGGCTGGAAATTAACCCTATTCCTCCATTTACATGAAATTCTTTACTATTTCCATCTTTCTGATAAATGTCCAGAACAGAAGAAGCTCTTCCGCCATAACGGGCAGGAATTCCACCTTTATATAACTTTAAATCCTTTATGGCATCCGGATTAAAAACTGAGAAAAAGCCGAATACGTGAGAGGAGTTAAAAATGGTAGCTTCGTCTAATAAAATTAAATTCTGATCAGCGCCGCCGCCACGTACATTAAATCCAGAAGCACCTTCGCCGGCATTGGTAACGCCCGGAAGCAATAAAATCGATTTTAAAACATCGACTTCTCCCATCACTACCGGCATTTTTTTAATGGTTGCAATCGAGAGTTTGTTGGCGCTCATTTCTGGCGATTTAATATTGATTTTACCTTTATTATCAGTAATAACAACTTCCTGGAGTTCTTCGCCGCCTTCGTTTAATGCAAAATTACTTTTTGTGTTTTGATTTAAATTGACCGTTTTTTGAATGGTTTGAAATCCAACATAGCTAATTTCGATTTCGTATTCGTCACCCGGAATTGTAAGGGAGTAAAAACCATATTCGTTTGTAGTGGTTCCTATTTTTAAAGCCGGAATGTACACATTGACGCCAATTAAGGTTTCGTTACTTTTAAAGTCAGTTATGGTTCCGCTTATGGTAAATTTTTCCTGAGAAAATGAAGTTAAAGTTGTTATAAGAAGAATAAAAAGCAGGCCAATTTTTTTTGTAATCATTGTCTAGATTTTAATGCACATAGTTAATAATTCTTACTAAATATTAATGCCGAACGTGTGTTAAACATTAGTTAAGAATATTTTTTATTGTTACAGATTTGCAATTGTTTTTCAGCTTTTAAATTTAAAATCAATTCGATGCTTTTTTTTCGTTTTCCGTTTTATTTTAAAATAAAAAAAAGACAACCGTTTAAAGTTGTCTTTGATTTTAAATATATAAAAAGTAATTTATTACTATTTTATTTCAGCAAGAATTGCATTGAATGTTGCACTCGGACGCATTGCATTGCTCACTAACTCAGGAGTTGGCTGGTAATAACCACCCAGAGTTTGCGGTTTTCCTTGAGCACCAATTAATTCAGCGTCGATTTTAGCTTCATTAGCTTCAAACTGAGCAGCAATTGGAGTGAAAATAGCTTTCAATTCTGCATCTTTAGTCTGAGCAGCTAAAGCCTGAGCCCAATAGAATGCAAGATAAAAATGAGAACCACGATTATCAATTTGTCCTACTTTACGAGCCGGAGATTTATCATTTGCTAAGAATTTGTCGTTAGCCTGATCTAAAGTTTCAGATAGAACTATTGCTTTAGAATTGTCTAAAGTTTGCCCTAAATGCTCTAATGAAGCACCAAGCGCTAAAAATTCTCCTAATGAATCCCAACGTAAATATCCTTCTTCAGTAAATTGCTCAACGTGTTTAGGAGCAGAACCTCCGGCACCAGTTTCGAACAACCCGCCACCATTCATTAACGGAACGATAGATAACATTTTAGCTGAAGTTCCTAATTCTAAAATTGGGAATAAATCTGTTAAGTAATCACGTAAAACGTTTCCTGTTACAGAAATCGTGTCTAAACCTTTGATGATTCTGTCTAAAGTAAATTCAGTCGCAGCAATTGGGTTTAAAATACGGATATCTAAGTTTGTAGTATCGTAATCTTTAAGGTATTTTTGAACTTTTACGATCAATTCTCTATCGTGTGCTCTGTTTTCATCTAACCAGAAAACAGCAGGAGTATCAGATAAGCGTGCTCTGTTTACAGCCAATTTAACCCAGTCCTGAATAGGAGCGTCTTTTGCCTGACACATTCTGAAAATATCATTTGTTTCAACAGCTTGTTCCATTAAAACGGTTCCTTTGTTGTCTACAACGCGAACAACTCCGTCACCCTGAATTTGAAACGTTTTATCATGAGATCCGTATTCTTCCGCTTTTTGAGCCATCAAACCTACGTTAGGGACACTTCCCATAGTTTTAGGGTCAAAAGCACCGTGTTTTTTACAGAAATCAATAGTTGCAGTATAAATTCCGGCGTAAGAACGGTCTGGAATAACCGCAAGAGTATCTTGTTGTTTTCCTTCTTTATTGTACATCTGTCCTGAAGTACGGATCATTGCCGGCATAGAAGCGTCAACAATAACATCAGACGGAACGTGTAAGTTTGTAATTCCTTTATCAGAATTTACCATTGCAAGAGCTGGTCCGTTTTCGATCGCTTTTGTAATGTCAGCTTCAACTTCAGCTTGCTCAGGTTTTCCTGCAATTTTTGCATAGATATCACCTAAACCGTTTCTGGTGTCGATATTTAATTCAGCAAATAAAGATTCATATTTTTTGAAAAGATCAGCAAAATATACTTCAACGATAGCGCCAAAGATAATCGGATCTGAAACTTTCATCATAGTTGCTTTTAAATGCACAGAAAGTAAAACACCTTCTTTTTTTGCTTCGGCAATTGCTTCTGCAGCAAAAGTTTTTAATTTTTTTACACTTAAAACAGAGCTGTCAATTATTTCTCCTGCTTTTAATGGAGTACTTGCTTTTAAAACAGTTGTTGAACCATCTTTACCAATAAATTCGATTTTTACATCATTGGCATCTACAACAGTAAGCGATTTTTCA
The DNA here is from genome assembly GCA_001507425.1 of Flavobacteriaceae bacterium CRH. Taxonomy (GTDB): domain Bacteria; phylum Bacteroidota; class Bacteroidia; order Flavobacteriales; family Flavobacteriaceae; genus Flavobacterium. Next base: position 109,340 of record LMAJ01000008.1, on the reverse strand, counting down.
CTTCCGTAGAAATCACCGTTTGGCATTGAAGCTACTTTTGTTTTTGAGTCAGCAGACCATGCACCCATTGAGTGTGGATTTGCTTTTGCAAAATTCTTAACTGCTCTTGGCGCTCTACGGTCAGAGTTTCCTTCACGTAAAACAGGGTTTACAGCAGAACCTAAAACTTTAGCATATTTTGCCTTAATTTCTTTTTCAGCATCGTTTTGAGGCTCTTCAGGAAAATCAGGAATTTTGTAGCCATGAGATTGCAATTCAGCAATAGCCGCTTTTAATTGCGGTACAGATGCAGAAATGTTTGGCAATTTAATGATGTTAGCTTCAGGTTGTGTCGCCAACTGACCTAATTCTGCTAATGCATCTCCAGTTTTTTGAGCATCTGTTAGAACCTCAGGAAAATTAGATAAAATTCTACCTGCTAACGAAATGTCTCTTGTTTCAATTGCAATACCTGCTGTAGCAGTAAATGCCTGAACAATTGGTAAAAAAGAATAAGTCGCTAATAAAGGCGCCTCATCAGTTAAGGTGTAATAAATTTTTGAATTCTGTGTCATTTTTTTTTTTTTTTTTATAATCGTATCGCAAAAAGGTGAGCGATGTAAATGGTATAGTCGGCTCAAAATGAGCGGAGCAAATATAATAAAATCAGTCCGAAAACGGTTGCGTTTTTCTGAGAAATACTGAAATTGACAGATTGTTATTTCGGCGCCTTTAAATTGTCAAATCGGCGATTTTGATATTAAAATATTGCAGTTTTGTTATTCTGAAAATTAGACGTAAAAAAAAACTCGTTTCAAATAATATGAAACGAGTTTTTTATAACAAAGAGATAAATGATTATCTTCTTTTATCTTTAATCTTAGCTTTTTTACCAGTAAGTTCTCTGAAGTAGAAAATTCTAGCTCTACGTACAGCTCCTTTTTTGTTGATTTCAATTTTTTGTAAAGCTGGTAAGTTTACCGGGAAGATACGCTCAACTCCAATAGCTCCAGACATTTTACGAATAGTAAAAGTTTCTGTGTTACCAGAACCTCTTCTTTGAATAACAACTCCTTTAAAAAACTGAGTTCTTGTTTTTTCACCCTCTTTAATTTCGTAGAAAACTGTGATAGTATCTCCAGCTCCAAAAACAGGGAAATCTTTTTTCTCAACTAATTCGGTTTGAACGAATTTCATTAAATCTGCCATGATATCTTTAATTATGGTTTTTTATATAGAGCAACATTCACGGATCTCGCCAGAGGTTAGTCTAATTCGGGTGCAAATGTAATTAAAAAAAAGTAAATTCCAATAAAAATAAATTCCAAATTCCAATTTCTTAACTGGCTGATTAATTGGGATTTGGAATTTTAAAAATTTGGAATTTATTCCAATAAATCCGGGCGTCTATTTTTAGTATGTTCATACGCCATATCTTCACGCCATTTATCAATTTTGGCAAAGTGACCGCTTGTTAAAACTTCCGGAACTTTCCATCCTTTGTAATCTGCTGGTCTTGTGTATATAGGTCCGGAAAGTAAATTATCCTGAAAACTATCTGTCAAAGCCGAAGTTTCATCACTTAAAACACCCGGAATTAATCGGATTAAAGCATCAGATAAAACTAAAGCGCCTAATTCTCCGCCAGATAAAACATAATCTCCAATAGAAATCTCTTTAGTAATAAAATGATCACGAACACGCTGGTCAACACCTTTATAATGTCCACACAAAATGATGATATTTTCATACATCGACATTGTATTGGCCATTTTCTGGTTTAATGTTTCACCATCTGGCGACATATAAATGATTTCATCGTATTCGCGTTCGCTTTTCAAGTGTGTAATACAGGCATCAATAGGCTGAACAGTCATAACCATTCCGGCTCCACCGCCAAAAGGATAATCGTCTACACTTTTTTGTTTGTTAGTCGTATAATCACGAAGATTATGAAAATGAACTTCAACCAGGCCTTTGTCTATGGCGCGTTTCATAATCGAAGCCTCAAAAGGGCTTTTTAATAATTCCGGCAAAATCGTTATAATGTCAATTCGCATTGTTTTCTTCAAAAATTTAAGTGGCAAAGATACAAAGTAAATATTTGGGAAATTTAAAAACAAAATCAAATAATATTATGTTTTTGCAGCCAATAATTATTTAAATATTAAAATGCCTGAAATTATTTTTTTTTATATTTAATTGATTGAAATTTAATGAAGTACATATTAATTATATAAATTTTAATTATCTTTATGTAAGTATTTTATACTCAATATTATCTATCATTATGCTAATTATTTATTTAATTAAAATCTCACCAAAAACCACCAAAATTATAATTCCATGAAAAAAATTATTTTACTAACTGCAACCATAATCATAACTGCGTGTTCAAGTACTAAAACTGAAAGTGATAAATGGGTTGGACTGACAAAAAGAAATATTATGAAAAGTTTAGGGGCTCCTGTCCGTACTTTGACTAATGATGCTAATGGCGAAATACTTATTTTTGCCGATCAGGTTTACACAAACTCTGAAAACCAAAATGGCTCTACAAGAGTAGGTTCTAATTATTGGAAATATACATTTGTGTATATTAATAATGAAGGTAAAGTTTCTTCATGGAGAAATGAAAAACAAGAATATCCACCACAACAAATTGATGCTAAAAAACTTATCGGAATTAATGATAATGCTGTTAGTGTGAAATGATTTTAAAGAAATTCAGTTATCATTATTTTTAATAAATGCAATAATACGTTTAGTCCCTACGGGACAAATAAAATGAGACGTTATCAATTTATTCTACTAATATTTTGTTTCTACCAATATTTTGTTCCTAACGGAACATTATGGAAAAGATTTTTTAGTCTTTATTAAAACATCTTTTTTATGCAATTTTTTATTTGTATGAAATAACCCATATTTCCTTGTTAGTGATAGTGTGTGAATTATATACATCATTTAATTGTATTCCGTTAGGAATTAAATATTGTTGCTCTATTGATATTTTGTTCCTAACACAAACATATAAAGATTTTAGAGTCTTTGTTAAAACATCTTTTCATGCAATTTTTTTGTATGAAATAACCTATATTTACTAAATCTGATAGTGTATGAATTATGTTATATACATCATTTAATTTATATTCCGTTAGGAACAAAATATTGGTAGAAAAAAAAGAAGATTACAATTAAATGTCCCGTAGGGACTATATAATATGGCAAATACATACATTCAAATACATATTCATTTTGTCTTTGCAGTAAAATATCGGGAAGCTATTATAAAAAAGGAATGGAAAAATGAACTTTATAAATACATTTCCGGAATAATTAAAAATAACAATCATAAAAGACTTGCTATAAATGGTGTTTCAGATCATATTCATATTTTAGTTGGAATTAGACCTGCGCAATCAATATCTGATTTAAATGAAACTGGTTAAGCAAAATTCTTCAAAATGGATAAATGAAAGTAAATTTTTAAATTATCATTTTGAATGGCAGGAAGGCTATGGGGCATTCTCTTATAGTAAGTCTCAAGTAGATGCAGTTATTAATTATATTCAGAAACAAGAATTGCATCATGCAAAGAAAAGTTTTAAGGAAGAATATATTGATTTTCTTGAAAAATTTGAAATAGAATACGACGAAAGGTTTATTTTTAAAGAATTAATTTAAAAATGATTTCGCTATGAATTTATTAAAACAAACTGAAGTTTTATTTCAAAATTTCATCAAACATTAATTTAAATATGCCAAAAATCTGTCTCTTATTAATTGTTTTGTTGTTTTATTCCTGTCAGAAAAATAAAGAAGATCAATATTTTGATGCTATTGAAAATAATGATGTCAAGCTTATGCCGCCAACAGAAGGAGAATGGCTGTATTCGCATAAAGAAAAAGGACAGAGTTTTGATAATTTTTTAAAATCAAAACACGCAGTTCCAAAAAAAGATGCCAATATTATTTACATAAAACCTATTGGCAATTTTACAGCATTGCAAACCAAGCAAACTGAATTAATAAGACAATATTTAGAAATATATTTTCAATTAAAGACGGAAGTTTTACCTGCTTCGCCTAATACGATTATTCCCAAGCATGCCAGAAGAATTGGTTATGAAAATCAGGAACAATTTCTGGCGGGTTATATTTTGGATAGCGTTTTGAAAAAGGAAAAGCCATCAAACAAAATTGTTTTAATGGGATTGACTGAAATCGATTTATATCCAAAACCAGAATGGAATTTCGTTTTCGGATTGGCTTCTTATACTCAAAAAGTTGGGGTAAGTTCTATTTACAGGTTAAATGATGAAAACTTAACCAATGCCAATTTTAATTTATGTTTGTCAAGATTATTAAAAATATGCTCACACGAAATAGGTCATATGTTTGGCTTGCATCATTGTATTGAAGTAAATTGTGTAATGAACGGAACAAATGGCCTCTCAGAAACAGATACAAAACAAATTAGACTATGTTCTGTTTGCCAGAGAAAGCTGAATTCAAGCATAAAATATGATAATAAAAAAAGATTAATAGCATTAGAAAAGTACTTTCAAGATAATAATTTGGAGGAGGAATTGAAACTAATGAAAAGTGATCTTGAAAGAATTCAATAAAAGTTAATTAAATAAATGTAGTATGCAAAGTTTCGGAACAAGTAAGGAATTTATAAAAGGAGATGATTTAGAATGGGAAGTGGTTGGCGAAGGGATTAAACGCAAAATTATGGCCTATGATGATAAAATAATGTTAGTAAATGTTCATTTTGAAAAAGGTGGAATTGGAGTTTTACATGAACATTATCATTCTCAGGTAACTTATGTTTCGAGCGGTAAATTTGATGTCACAATTTCCGGAGTTACCCAAACATTAAAAGAAGGTGATAGTTTTTACATTCCGCCACATGCAATTCATGGCGTAGTTTGTCTTGAAAGCGGTATGCTTACAGATGTTTTTAGTCCTGCAAGAGAAGATTTTAAAATAAATTAAATAAAATAAAGAAAATCAGTGTATATCTGTGTCTTCGCTATAGCGAATCCGTTTAATCAGCGTCAATTTTTAGAACACTGATGATGCAGATTCACTATCGCGAAGACGCAGATTTGCACAGATTTTATAAAAAATAACTTTAATTATAAGTTTAGATTAAATATTGATGGTATTTTTGCAAAATGAATTTATCCAAAACGAATGTCTTATTTATGGCAGCTTGCACTGGACTTATAGTTGCAAATCTGTATTACTGCCAGCCTTTAATTGTTTTAATTGCCAACGAATTTAAAATTCCGGAAGCCAGCGCGGGAACGATAACATATCTTACACAAGCAGGATATGCTATTGGGTTGTTTTTTATGGTTCCGTTAGGCGATAAAATCGAACGTAAAAAGCAAATCTTAATGACAACTTTTGCATCTGTAATAGCATTGCTTATTGCAGCTACGGCAAAAAGCTTTTTCATATTACAATGTGCTTCATTGCTTTTAGGAATTACATCTATTGTTCCTCAGCTTATTTTGCCTTTGGCAGCTTCTTTAAGTGCGCCGGAGCAACGAGGAAAAGTTGTTGGTACAATTATGAGTGGTTTATTGGTCGGAATTTTACTTTCCAGAACTTTAAGCGGATTCATTGGTCAGTTTTTAGGCTGGAGATCAATGTTTTATATCGCAACAGGAATTTGTCTTTCAATATTTTTTGTGATTCAGAATAAATTCCCTGTAAATAAACCTCAGTTTCAAGGGAGTTATGGTCAGTTGATTAAATCACTTTTTACATTAATAAAAACACAACCCGTTTTAAGAGAAGCGACTCTTATAAACGTATTTAGTTTTGCACAATTTGGTGCATTTTGGACCACAATGGTTTTATTGCTTTCAGGAGAACCTTTCCATTTTAATAGTTCAACAATTGGTTTATTTGGAATTGTTGGTGCATCAGGAGCTTTAGCGGCGCCTTTGGTGGGAAAAATGGGAGACAAAGGAAACTCAAGAGTTGCCGTTGGTTATGGTTGTTTGTTAATATTGATTAGCTTTTTAATATTTTACTTTTCAATAGAAAGTGTAATCGGGATTGCGATTGGAATTGTATTTATTGATATAGGAATTCAAGGCGTTCACATTTCAAACCAAACCAGGGTTTATTCATTGCTTCCGGAAGCCAGAAACAGATTAAATACCGTATTTATGTCGTTTAGCTTTTTAGGAACTGCCGGTGGATCTGCGTATGGATTGTTATTGTGGAAACTAGGAGGATGGCATGCAGTAACCATCGGATGTGTTGCTTTGTCTGCATTAGCATTTACAGTTTACGGACTTACTTATAAATCAATCCCAAAACGTCGGGACTAAAAAATAGAATGCACAAATTGATACAGAATTAATTTGTAAATTTGCAATTAAATTAAAAATAACAACAATGGAAAACGGAATATACGCTAAATTCAACACTAGCAAAGGTTCGATTTTAGTAAAACTAACACACGACTTAACACCAGGAACCGTAGGGAATTTTGTAGCTCTTGCAGAAGGAAATATGGAAAATAAAGTAAAACCGCAAGGACAAAAATTCTATGATGGATTGACATTTCACAGAGTTATTCCTGATTTTATGATTCAGGGTGGTTGTCCAAAAGGAACTGGAACTGGAGATCCTGGATATAAATTTGATGATGAATTTCACCCAAGTTTGAAACACGATCGTCCGGGAGTTTTGGCAATGGCAAATTCAGGACCTGCAAGTAACGGTTCTCAATTTTACATTACTCACGTTCCAACTTCTTGGTTAGACGGAAAACATACTGTTTTTGGTCATGTAATCGAAGGTCAGGATGTTGTTGATACTGTTGCTCAGGGAGATAACCTTGACGCAGTAGAAATCATTAGAGTTGGAGAAGAAGCTCAAAAATGGAATGCTATTGAGGCTTTCATTGGTTTAAAAGGTGCACGTCAAAAAAGAGATGCAGCTTTAAAAGCAGAATCTGAAGCAAAAATGGAAGAATTAGCTGCTGGTTTTGATAAAACAGAAAGTGGTTTGCGTTATAAAATGATTCAAAAAGGAGATGGTAAAAAAGCAGAAGCTGGTAAAACAGTTGCGGTTCATTACGAAGGATCTCTTGAAAGTGGAAAAGTTTTTGATTCATCTTATCCAAGAAAAAAACCAATCGAATTTAGATTAGGTCAAGGTCAGGTTATTGAAGGTTGGGACGAAGGTATTGCTTTGTTACAAGTTGGGGATAAAGCTCGTTTTGTAATTCCATCTGATTTAGCTTATGGAGCTGCAGGCGCTGGAGGAGTTATTCCGCCAAACGCAACTTTGATTTTTGATGTTGAATTAATGGAAGTAAAATAAGCACATTAAGCTTAATTTAATTTTGTTTTAAATAAGAATCCCACTCGCTTGCCGATTGGGATTTTTTTTATATTTACTCAAAAATGTAAAAAAAGCAATGAAAGTAAAAATCTTAATCCTTACCGCTGTAGTGTTGTTTGTAGCTGCATGTGGTACTCAAAAATCGGCTTCGGCAACTACGTCAACTCCAGCAGTGACAGAGACAGTAAAAGCTTCAGAATTAACCCCTGAATTGGCAGAAGGTAAAAACTTGTATGAAAACAGTTGTGCAAGATGTCATAAATTATATGACCCTAAAAAATTTAGTCAGGAAGAATGGAAACCAATTTTGACAAGGATGCAGAAGAAAGCGAAGTTAGACGATACTCAAATAACTTCAATATCAAATTATATTACTTCTCAATTATAAAAATATCTCAGAAAAGCATTCTTAACAGGATGCTTTTTTATTTACAATCAGGCATAAAAAAACACCTTCACAAACGTGAGGTGTTCAAAACATTATTCATTGCTTACAGCAACTATTTTTAAAGTTTTTATTCCGGCAGGCAATTCCCAATCAACCTGGTCATTTTCCTTAAAACCAATAATTGCAACGCTTAAAGGAGCCAATATTGAAATTTTACCCTGTTTTACGTCTGCAGATGAAGGCAAAACGATTTTAATTTTCATTTGCTTCTTCGCTTTTACATCTTCAATCGTTACATACGAATTGATTCTTACGGTAGAATTGTCTAATTCGTTTTCCGGACTAATAATGGCGCGATCTAATTCTTGTGCAAGTTGTCCAATTTCTTTAGAATTTGTGGAGTTTTTGCTTTTTGATATCAAGTCTCTTAAAAACTGATAATCTGTTTTAGAGAAAGTGGGTGTTGGTTTCATAACGATATATTTATTATTAATTTGAATGTTATTATGTATTGTTGTTTTATATGCAGATACAAATTATAGTTTTCAATTTCGACTGCATACTCTTGCAATAGAAATTTGATATTATTTAATTTTGGAAATTTTGAATGATGAAAAGGAGAATTTATTTGAGAGAGAATGTACTCTTTCAAATAAAATAAAATTTTAAAATGTGGTATAAATCCTCCGCCTGAAAGAAGAAATTAAAGTAGACGGAGGCCTAATTAATAAAGGCCTTACTATGTGAAATAAATGCAGCGGTAAGTAGTTTTCTTTTTAAAGAAAACGATTTGACGGCTGTAAATAAATTAATAGTGCTCACAATGAGAGTTGTTTATTGATTTTGCAAAGGTAAGAAAATTATTCTAAAAAGCTAACATGTTTATTTCCATTTAATGCCGCAACCAATACTCGGTTTTTGAATTTCATTTAAACTTCTGTTATAAATCAAAGCATCAATGGCGCTTCTTAAATCACTTCCGCTTAGCGGAATTCCATTATTAGGCCTTGAATCATCCAATTGTCCATGATAAAATAATCTATCCTGATTGTCAAACAAATAAAAATCGGGAGTACTTTCTGCATTAAAAGCTTTGGCAACTTCCTGGCTTTCGTCAAATAAATATGGAAAATCTATTTTGTTTTGAAAAGCAAATTCCGTCATAAGTTCAGGAGAATCTTCTGGAGATTTTGCTGCATCATTACTTGAAATAGCAATTACACCAAGTCCTTGCACACGATAATCATTAGCAATCATTATGACTTCTGTTAATGCGTGAAGTACAAACGGACAATGATTGCACATAAAAATCACAAGCGTTCCTTTCGGGCCTTTTAAATATTCAAACGAATAATTGTAATTAGAGTTCGTATCTTTTAATTTAAAAGCCGGTGCAAGTGTTCCCAGAGGAAATATATTTGAAGAAGTTAGTGCCATTTTTGAAAGATCTTTATTCAAATTTAAATTTTAATTCGGAATAAAGACAAGCACATCGAATAAAAAATATCCAAAGAAGCTTTTTTTAATTTTAGCCTCTTTGGATATTTATATACTTATTTAAGGAACGATTTAAGAATTTAAAAAATTCAGTAAATCAGTATTTAATTTGTCTTTATGCGTGTAGAATAATCCATGAGGTGCTCCTTCATAAATAATAAACGTATTGTCACGAATCGCTTCGGCCGCTTTTTTTGAAGTTAGATCAATAGGAACAATTTTATCATCGTCACCATGAATAATTAGCGTAGGAACTTTTATAAAATCAAGTTCATCTCTAAAATCAGTAAACGAAAAAGATTCTGCACATTTCAGCGTAGCTCTCGGCGATGCAAACGAACATAACATTCTGTAATATTCCAAAAGTGGTGTGCTCAAAGGTTTGTTTATGATATTTATTCCAAAAAAGCTTTTTCCAAAATTATCTACAAATCCTATTCTGTCTTCCTGAATAGCATGCGCTGTAGTTTCGCTTTTTTCTTTTGGATGCCCTTCAGGATTATCATTAGTTTTTAATAAGAATGGAACAACAGAAGAAATTAAAACTGCTTTTGAAACTCCTTTTCCGCCATGACGGCTAAAATAGCGAACAACTTCGCCACCGCCCATAGAAAAACCTACAAGTGTAGCATCTTCTAAATGAAGTTGATCAATGATATCTTTTAGATCCTCAGTCAAAGTATCATAATCATAACCTTCCCAGGGCTGAGATGATTTTCCAAATCCGCGACGGTCATAGGCAATTACTCTATAGTTATTTTGAACTAAAAAATCTATTTGATATTCCCACATTTCATTAGAAAGTGGCCAGCCATGAATCAAAATTACGGGCTTTCCTTTTCCATAATCTTTTACATATAATTTTACATTTCGATCAGTTTCTATATATTTATCTGTATTTTGGTGCTGAATATCAAAATAAGAATCTCTTAAGGATTCGTTTGTGCTTATTAGACTATTTTCCATTTCTATGATTTTTAAATGTTAGTTTATTTTTTTACGATCATAAAAATAGGAACAAAACATAAGAAAAAAGTTATAGAATTAGTTGTAATACTTATAATATTAATAGATTAAAAATAATGAATATGGATTTATCGTGGAGCGAATTTGAAAGAACGGATATGCGTGTTGGAACTATTATAGAAGTAAATGATTTTCCTGAAGCCAGAAAACCGGCATATCAGCTTACGATTGATTTTGGTGCCGAAATTGGTATCAGAAAATCATCGGCGCAAATTACCAAACGTTATCAAAAAGAAGATTTAGTAAACAGGCAAATTGTTGCTGTTGTGAATTTTCCAAAAAAGCAAATCGGAAAATTTATGAGCGAATGTCTCGTTCTTGGCGCAGTAGGCGAGGAGGGAGATGTTATCTTGCTAGCTCCCGATTTTAAAATAGAAAATGGGCTGCGTATTGGATAAGTTTGGTTTCAGTCTGTAAAATTTAACCGCAAAGTTCGCAAAGATTTTACGCAAGGCCCGCAAACTTTAATAAACCAAAAACTAATCATTCTGTATATAAACTTCGAGAACTTTGTGTAAAATCTTTGCGAACTTTGTGGTTAAAATCCAGATAAAAAATTTAGTTTTCGATATCTATTTTCGCAATTAACTGAGCTAGTATTTCCTGTCCTTCCTCCCAATATTTTAAATCAGAATCAGAGTTGATGTGTCCTTTTTTACCAACATTCACAAAATCGCTTCCCCACATTTCAGCAAAATATTTTTTTCTTTCGAAAGAAGCATAAGGATCATTTTCGCTTGCTACAAGAATTGACGGAAAAGGTAATTTTATAATTGGTATTGGCGAAAAATTTCGAATACTTTCAGGCGTATGTTGAGGTGAATCGACATCAGCAGGAGCAACCAATAAAGCACCAACAATATTTTTATTAGTATTTGAAGCTGCCCAGTGAAGTACAAGCGAAACTGCTAAACTGTGGGCTATTAAAATAGTTGGTCGGTCGAGTTTTACAACTGCTTCATTCAATCGTTCAAGCCATTCTCCAAGAATAGGTTCGTCCCAATTGTCCTGAACTAAACGTATCGAATTTTCAAATTTTTCGTGCCAAAAGGTTTGCCAGTGTTTTTCTCCGGAATTTCCCAGTCCTGGTAATATTAATAAGTTTGTTTCCATTGCCGTGGATTTATCTTAGTTAAAGATTGTTTTTAAAGATCTAAAATCGAAATTTAAATATATAAAAAAAGTCCAAAATGCGGGACATGTTGGACTCATACTTTTTAAAAAGTTATATAGGACTAAATATCGTCAAAATCAATATCTGTAAAGCTTGATCTTTGCCCTTCAGGTTTATCAGAGCCATATTCTTTTTTAAAATCTTTTTGATGTCTTTCAGATATTACTTCTTCGCCTTTGTGGTTCAAGACATACGAAGTCATTTCTTCTAGTATTTCGGCAAAAGCACTAAAATCTTCTTTGTATAAATAAATTTTGTGTTTTTTAAAATGAAAAGAACCATCTTCTTCGGTAAATTTTTTGCTTTCTGTAATAGTGATATAATAATCGTCTGCCTTAGTCGCTCTTACATCAAAGAAATACGTTCTTCTTCCTGCTCGTAATACTTTAGAAAAAATTTCTTCTTTTTCTAACATGTCATTTTCTCTCATAATACGTTCTATCATTTTTGGAATTAATAGTACTCAAAAATCATAAAAAATTATCGATTACACAACAATTAAAGTAATTCTTTTTCTGAAAGTTGTTTTAAATATAACGACGCATAATAACCTTCCTGATTTATTAATTGATTATGAGAGCCTTGTTGAATGATTTTGCCATCTTCTAAAATGATTATTTTGTCGGCATTTTTAGCCGAAGAAACCCGATGACTGACAATGATTGTAGTTTTATTTTTACAAATTTCAAATAAATTATTCAAAATAGTTTCCTCAGTTTCAGTATCAACAGCAGACAGACAATCATCAAAAAGCAAAATAGCAGGATTTTTAATAATTGCTCTTGCAATAGATACGCGTTGCTTTTGTCCTCCGGAAAGCGTTATTCCTCTTTCTCCCAAAATAGTATCATATTGTTTGTTAAATGCAATGATATTATCATGAACAACAGCGTTTTTAGCAGCTTCAATTACTTCTTCATCCGTAGCATTTTGATTTCCAAATTTGATGTTGTTTTTAATAGTATCCGAAAATAGAAAAGCATCCTGAGGAACAATTCCAATATTATTTCTCAAATCATTTAAGTTCAAAGAGCTTATTTCATTTTGGTCGATAGCAATTTTTCCTTCGGTAACATCGTATAAACGAGAAATCAATGATAATATTGTAGACTTTCCGGATCCTGTTTTTCCTAAAATGGCTAATGTTTCTCCTTTTTTTACTGTAAAAGAGACATTTTTCAAAGCTTCAATATTTGTATCTTCATAAGTATAGCTCACATTTTCGAATGCAATACTGCCTTGAATGTCTGATGAACCGTGATTTTTATTTTTAATTTCAGGTTCAATTTTCAAAAATTCATTCAAACGTTTTTGAGAAGCCTCTGCTTCCTGAACCATTGACGAAACCCATCCTAAAGATGCCACAGGCCAGGTTAACATGTTTACATACAAAATAAATTCAGCAATTGTACCAATGTTTTGAATCGTTCCGTTGATGTACATAACACCTCCAAAATAAATCACAACCAAATTACTGATTCCGATTAAAGCGATCATCAAAGGACCAAATAACGATTGCACTTTGGCTAAATCTAAACTCTTCTTTTTGCTTTCATCGGCAAGAGCTACCATATTATTTTGATGCTGATTCTCTAAAGAATAGGCTTTTATTACTCTAATTCCTGAAAATATTTCCTGAGAGAAACTGGAAACCTTCGATAAATATTGCTGAAAAGTAGTGCTTCGTTTATTGATTTCAGAACTCAGTTTAAAAATACAATACGAAAGAAGCGGCAAAGGCAGAATCGTATATAAAGTAAGTAAAGGCGAAACATTATACATATATATAATGACGATTGCAAAACGTATAAATGTATTTATCGTGTACATTACCGCCGGGCCAACATACATACGAACTTTAGAAACGTCTTCGCTAATACGGTTCATTAAATCTCCGGTACGATTTTGTTTGTAAAAATTCTGAGAAAGATTTTCATATTGTTTAAAAACTTCATTTTTCAAATCAAACTCAATATGGCGCGACATTACAATTAAAGTCTGACGCATCAAAAAAGTTAGAAATCCTGCAACAATTGTAGTTGCTATGATTAAGAGTACGTTATGAATTAAATCCTGACGATAAGAATCGATAATTACTTGTGAAGCTTGTTGAGCTTCAGGTAGTTTGTCAAACTTTTCAATGGCATTTAATGACTTACTAATAAGCTTTGGAGTGAATAAAGAGAATATTTGTGCGATTATGGTTATTAAAATTCCTAGTGAAAAACTGTATTTATACTTGATGAAATATTTGTTTAAATAGCTTAATTCTTTCATTTTTTTAAGAGATTCGATATTGACTTGATTTAAATTTATGAATTATTCTTAATTAAAAGCATAATAAATTGTAATTTAATCAAAACAATTATATTGTAAAATTGTTATTTTATGGATAAAAAATTAGCACATGTGTATTTTTTATTTAAGTTTGAGATGTCTTTTTGACAAATTCATAATTTATAACTAATAAATACTATCGCTATGGATGCAACTTTCGCAACTGGAAAGGAACTTCAAAAAATGGATCCCGTTTTTGGTCAATTATCTTTTGACGATCACGAACAAATTGTTTTTTGCAATGACAAAGATACAGGTTTAAAAGCAATTATTGGTATTCATAATTCAGTTATGGGGCCAGCTTTAGGAGGAACCAGAATGTGGAATTATAATACGGAATGGGAAGCATTAAACGATGTTTTGCGTCTTTCAAGAGGTATGACTTATAAATCTGCTATTACTGGGCTTAATATTGGCGGTGGTAAAGCTGTAATTATTGGTGATGCAAAAACGCAAAAAACACCAGAGTTGATGCGTAAGTTTGGTGAATTTGTTCACTCTTTGAGCGGTAGATATATTACGGCTGAAGATGTTGGGATGGAAACAAAAGACATGGACACTGTTAGAGATGTAACGCCTTATGTTACCGGTATTTCTGAAGAAAGAGGTGGTTCTGGAAACCCTTCTCCTATAACAGCTTACGGTGTTTATTTAGGAATGAAAGCGGCTGCAAAAAGCCAGTTTGGTTCTGATGTTTTAGATGGTAAAAAAGTTTTGGTTCAGGGAATTGGTCACGTTGGTGAAGCTTTGGTTGAATATTTAACTAAAGAAGGAGCAATTGTAACAATCGCTGATATCAACGAAGAAAAATTATACGAAGTAGCTCAAAAATACAATGCAACAATTTTTACAGGTGAAGATTTGTATAGTGCTGATGTTGATATTTATGCGCCGTGTGCGATGGGAGCAACTATTAATAACGATACGGTAAACAAAATTAAAGCTAAAGTAATTGCTGGTGCTGCGAACAATCAGTTAGCTGATGAAAATGTTCATGGTTTGAGATTACAGGAAAGAGGTATTTTATATGCTCCTGATTTCTTGATCAATGCTGGTGGAATTATCAATGTTTATGCAGAATTAGAGCATTATGGTAAAGCCGAAATCATGAGTAAAACAGAAAATATCTATAACACTACTTTAGAAATTATCGATTATGCCGTGAAAAACGGAATGACTACGCACAAAGCTGCGCTTACAATTGCTCAAAATCGTATCGATTTGAGAAAAATTGAAAACAGCAAAAAATAATAAAGACAAGTTTTATTGTTAAGAGTCTCAGTATTGGTTACAGTTTTAAGGATTATCTTAAGACTTTGACTGAAAACTGAGACTTTTTTTATATCGATTATGAATTACGGTTTTTGAGAGATTTTTTATGGAATTAAATTTTAATATCGTCTCTTTAATTCTTATTTTTGCAGACTAATTTTTAAATGTTCTTACAAGGTGGTAAATAGAAGACACATACGCGTTAAAGTAATGCAATCCATTTATGCAATGCATCAGAGCGGTTCTGATAATATGGAAAAAGAAGAAAAATTTCTTTTTTACAGTATTGATAATATTCAGGATCTATATCTTATAATGCTTTCTTCATTGATTGAAATTTGCAAAAAAGAATCTGTTTTTTTACATCTTTCAAGTAAAAAACATCTTGCAACTGCTGCAGAACGTAAACCAAACGAAAAATTTATCAATAACAAAATTTTTCAACTTCTTGCCGAAAGTAATTCTCTAAGTATTGCTTTAGAAAATCGTAAAATCAACAACTGGTCATTAAACGACGATTATATCATTTTGCTTTTAAATGATATAAAAGCGAGCGATTTATATGCAAAATACATGAGCAACGCTACAAATACGTTTGAAGAAGACAGACAATTTGTAATTGATTTATTTGCTGATGTAATTGTTCCGAATGAAAAATTATATGAGTATTTAGAAGACGATAAATTAACGTGGGTTGATGATATTCCGGTTGTAAATACACATATCGTTAAACAACTGAAAGCAATTAAAACGCAAGATCCGGACGATTTTAGAGTTCCGAAATTGTATAAAGATGTTGAAGATAAAGATTTTGCAAAAGATTTGTTCAGAAGAACAGTTTTAAATGAGTCTATTTTAGCAAAAGAATACGATGATAAAACACCAAACTGGGACAGCGAGAGAATCGCTGAAATTGATACTATTATTTTAAAAATGGCAATTTGTGAATTTTTAAAATTCCCATCAATTCCGGTAAAAGTAACGCTTAATGAATATTTAGAAATTGCAAAAGAATATTCTACACCAAAAAGTAGTATTTTTATCAACGGAATTTTAGATAATCTTGTAAAAGAACTGGAAGCCAACAAAAAGATGATTAAAGTTGGTAGAGGTTTGATGTAAAATAGGAAAAATTCCAATTTTTTTAAATTACAACGATGTCAGTCTGAGCGAAGTCGAAGATCTAGCTCTAAATAAAATATTAATAATAAATCAAAAAACAGAATTTAAATTATGGGACAATTCACTCAATTTGCGCCATTTCTATTAATGTTCGTGGTAATCTATTTCTTCATGATCAGACCACAACAAAAAAGAGCAAAAAACGAAAAAGAATTTGAAAGCAGCCTAAAAGTAGGTGATAAAATTATTACCAAAAGTGGTTTTCACGGTAAAGTTGTAGAACTTGCTGAAACTACAGTTGTAATTGAAACAATGTCTGGAAAATTAAAATTAGAGCGTTCAGCTATTTCTTTAGAAATGAGTTCTGCTTTGAACAAAAAAGCATAATTTTTTAAGAAATTTCAAGAAAATATAAATCCCAAATTCTAGTTTAGAATTTGGGATTTTTTTTATGTTTAAAGGGTACAGTATACCTAATTTTGTCATCCTGACGGAGGAAGGATCACACGAGTAGCTCGATAACGATTGTCGATCATTCTTTGCAGAGTTTCTAGTGTGATCCTTCCTCCGTCAGGATGATAAAAAAAGTGAAACCTTTGTCAAAGTTTTAAAACTTTGACAAAGGTTTCGTAATCTAATTGGAATTTGGTCCCGATGCTTCGGGATTAAAATTGAAATTTAATTCTTCCTGTATTTATCATTCAAACCAACATTCTCCAAAATCATCGGAATCACTTTTTCAATTCTTGATAACTTCGTTTTCTCCTGTTTAGCCGTTTCAATATATTCTAAAAACTCATATTGTTTATAAGCTGTAAACTTTTCAAAAGCGTCTTTTAAAGCTGAATTCTGTTCTAATTCTTTTTGAAAAAGTTTAGAAACAATTGCTTCTTTTTTAGACGGCTTAATAACTTTTCCCTGCTTTTCGTTTTCAATAGCTTCCAGAATATATTCTAAAACTTCCTTCTCGTTTACTTCTTCTTTAGATGTAAAACGCCATTGTCGCATCGATTTTGTTTTATCTTCCTGAGCATTGACCAACTTCTTTTTATCATCTTTCAGAAAAACACCGTTAAGAAACCAAATCGCAAAATAATTTTTAAAACCACCAATCCCGATAACATTTTTCTTGTTGTAAATATAAATAGGTCCGCCCCATTTTATGGTTTCAACCAATTCGGTTTTATCAATAATCGACTTCAGGAAAAGTAATTCATCCTGCCAATTATTGACTTTGTCCCAAACGTATTTTTTATCAGAATCGGGTTCCAATTATTTTTTTGATTTAGAGTTTTCTTTTACATCAAACGCACCTGGAATAGCAGTAAGTTCTGCAATTTTCACTATTACATCAGTTGCTTTCTGAATACTTTCTGCCGGAACATATTCGTATTTTCCATGAAAGTTATGTCCACCAGCAAATATATTCGGGCAAGGTAATCCCATGTATGATAATTGCGATCCGTCAGTTCCACCGCGAATAGGTTTAATTATTGGTTTAATACCTAATTCACGCATTGCTTTTTCGGCAATATCAACAATATGTTTTACCGGAAGCACTTTTTCTTTCATATTATAATACTGATCTTTTACTTCAGCAATTACAATATCTTCACCAAATTGTTTGGCGAATTTTTTATTGATTTTTTTGGCAATTTTTCCAATTAAATCTTTTCTTTTTTCGAATTTTACCTTGTTGTGATCGCGAATAATAAGTTCTAAAACAGTTTCTTCAATGCTTCCCGTTAAATGGTTTACGTGAAAAAAACCTTCGTAACCTTTCGTTTCTTGAGGCGTTTCTCCTTTAGGTAATTCATTGATAAAATCGTTGGCAATTAATAGGGAATTAATCATTTTTCCTTTGGCATAACCAGGATGAACACTTTTTCCTTTAAAAGTAATTTTGGCTCCGGCTGCATTAAAGTTTTCATATTCAAGTTCGCCAATCTGACTTCCATCCATAGTATAAGCCCATTGAGCACCAAATTTTTCCACATCAAAATGATGGGCGCCGCGACCAATTTCTTCATCAGGGGTAAAACCGATTCTAATTTTTCCGTGCTTAATTTCAGGATGCTGGATTAAATATTCCATTGCCGAAACAATTTCTGTGATACCGGCTTTATCATCGGCACCTAATAAAGTTGTACCGTCAGTTGTAATGATTGTTTGACCTTTATATTGCAATAAATCTTTGAAGTAATTTGGAGATAAAATAATATTTTTCTCCGCATTTAGAACAATATCTTTTCCGTCGTAATTCTCAATAATTTGAGGTTTTACATTTGCTCCGCTAAAATCCGGAGAAGTATCAAAATGCGATACAAAACCAATAGTAGGTACTTCATGATCTACATTGCTAGGTAAAGTAGCCATGATATAAGCTTTATCGTCAATAGTTACATCTGATAAACCAATAGTCTTTAATTCTTCAACTAATTTATTGGCTAGATTCCATTGTTTTGCTGTACTTGGAGTTGTTTGTGAGTTTGGGTCTGATTCAGTATCAATAGTTACGTAACTGATAAAACGATCTATAATATGTTGCATTTGTTTATTTTTAAGCAAATATAAGTAATTATTTAGGCGTTTATTGCCTTCAGATTTCGTCAAGATTAAATTTAAAGATTTCAAGATTGAATATGCTCAATCTGTCTAAACTGCGGGAAACTTTTTGCGGCTAATTACACGAATTCCTATTAATAAAAAAGACATTCTACAAACTTAAAATCCAATTTCGCGGCCTTTAAGTCGAGAAATTGGATTTTATATTTAAATGAATTTGTAAAATTCGTAATTCGTTGTAAAATAATTTATTGAACACATCTAAAACCAATATGGTTTGCTGGAGATTTATAATCGCCTTTTCCTCTTGTACCCACCATATAGCGCGTACAATATTGGTCAGTGCATACAAATGATCCGCCTCGTTGTACTTTTTTTGGTAAATCAGGTTCTCCGGGATCGTAAGGTGCATCGGGACCTTTTGGGTTTCTGGCAACTTTACCATCTTTACTTAAAACGGAATAATAATCGGCAGTATACCAGTCATTTGTCCATTCCCAAACATTTCCTCCAATATCATAAAGCCCATATGAATTTGGTTGAAACTGAGCCGTTGGCGCTATACCAATAAAACCATCTTCGCCAGTGTCTCCTTTTTCTGTCGGAAAGTGTCCCTGGTAAATATTAGCCTGAAATTTTCCTTTAGGTTTTAGTGTATTTCCCCATGCATATATTTGTCCTGATTTTCCACCGCGAGCTGCAAATTCCCATTCCGCTTCAGTTGGTAATCTTTTGCCTGCCCATTTAGCATAAGCAGCAGCGTCATCATACGAAATTTGCACTACAGGATATTTCTCTCTGCCTTTTATAGAGCTCATTGGCCCTTCAGGATGTCTCCAGTCAGCTCCGTGAATATAAGACCACCATTGCATATAATTTCCTAAATCTACTTTTGCAGGAGTAGGAGTAAATACAGCAGATCCGGCAACAAGATTTTCTAATGGAGCAGTTGGAAATTCTTCATGAGTTGGTTTTATTTCCGCCAGCGTTACATAACCGGTAGCTTTTACAAAAGCTTCAAATTGTTCGTTGGTAACTTCGGTTTTATCCATATAAAAACCGTCAACATAAACCTGATGTATAGGAGCTGCATCTTTTGTAACCCCTTTTAAACTGCACAAACTCTCATCTTCGACATTGCTGCCCATTGAGAATTCTCCACCGGGAATCCAAGCCATTCCTTTAGGTGTTTTATTTGCGGCAGGTCTGTTTTTATTTTCTATTGTTGGCTTAAATAAAGATTCTCCGGAAGCAATTGGCGTTTCAGCACAATCCATAGCAACAGGTTTTTCTTTTGGAGCAGTAATTTTAGTGTAACTATAAGCAATTGAAATAATTGATAGCGTAAGAATTGCAATAATCCAATAGGTTTTATTTTTCATTGTAACTATTTTAATATTTTGTAAATAAAATATGACAAAGTTAGCTAAAATAACCCTATCAAATAGAGACGATAAAGTTAAAAAAAATAATTTGTAAATATATCAATCCTATAGACTTAATAAATATTATTTATCTTCTTCAACAAGAGCAACTTCATATTTGTTTTTGCCATCAACTTGAACAGGTTGATAATAGGTTTCTCCAAATTTCACGTATTTCACATCGCCAATTGTAACTTCTTCACCGCCTTCGGGTAAATTATCTACCACAGTTCCAGCGGTTGGTGCAACTACTTTATATGAACTTCCGTCTTTTTCATAATAAGTTCCTCCATAGTAATAATTGTTAACGGTTCCTGTATTGACAGTTTCTGCACCACTCGGAATATTATTAACAGTTCCTCCAACCGGAGCGGGAACCGCCGTATAACCTCCATTTGATGGCGCATACCAAACGCCCTGATCATAATGATATTGATTGCTTTCTACACTAACTACAATTGCCGTAACGGCCAAAGTCGCAATAAAAAATCCCCAGGGATGATAAACAGGACCATAATAAAAAGGTCTGTACGGATGAAAATAATAAGGGTGAAAAGTGTTGTATCGATAACCTCCATATCGATATGGCGGACGATTGTAAACCACTACAGTATTTCTTCTCACAACTGTGTTTCGATTGTTTTTAATATTGATATCTCTGCTTCGGTCTATATTGATGTTATTATTGTTCCTGTTTATTGTATTTCCACTAATATTGGTATTTCTATTGCCAATATTATTGTTTGATCGGTTTCTGTTGTTGGTTTTATTATTATTTAAGTTTGATGTAGAAGGTGTGTTAGTTTTATCCGTTGGTTTTTTGATTCCCGAATTTCCAGAACCTGGTCTTGTTTGATTTGCCGGTCTTGTTTTTGTAATTGGTCTTGCCTGTTTAGTTCCGCCAGCTTTGTGAACACCACCACCTCCGCCAACACGACGTTGCGCTATTCCATCATAAGAAATCAGGAAAAATGATCCCGCTAAAAATATTATTGCTGCTTTTTTGATATTTACATATATGCTTTTCATAATCAACGTTTTAGGGATATTAAAATTAATAAAAAAAAGTAAGAATATTTATAAAAACTGTAATCATTTTTTGTTTTAATTTTTTTTATGATTTGATTGTCAGTGCTATATGTTATTTATGATGGTAAATTCGTTAGTATTGAGTTTTTATAAATAATGAATTGTAAAATTTCACAAAAAACAGTTTTTTGTAAAAATGGCCTATTTTAAACTATAATATTTAAATTTGCATCCGAAAAAACAACAACACAACCCTTATGTATAAATTGATAATTCGTCCGATACTTTTTTGGTTTGATCCTGAAGAAGTGCATTACTTTACTTTTTCATTTGTAAAATTTATTTCAAAAATACCTGGAGTTTCATCAATTATACGATCTGTTTATGAAGTAAAAGATGCACGTTTAGAACGAGAAATTTTCGGAATTAAATTTAAAAATCCGGTTGGTCTTGCGGCAGGATTTGATAAAGATGCCAAGTTATACAAAGAGCTTTCTGATTTTGGTTTTGGTTTTATAGAAATAGGAACCGTAACGCCGGTGGGTCAGGAAGGAAATCCTAAAAAACGTTTATTCAGATTAAAAGAAGATCAGGCAATTATTAATCGAATGGGTTTTAATAATGGTGGGGTTCTGGAAGCTGTAGAGCGTTTAAAAAAGAATTCAGGCGTTTTAATTGGTGGGAATATTGGAAAAAATAAAGTTACGCCAAACGAAAATGCAGTTGACGATTATATCATTTGTTTTGATGCACTTTTTGATCATGTAGATTATTTTGTTGTGAATGTAAGTTCACCTAATACCCCAAATTTAAGAGCATTACAAGATAAAGAACCATTGACGGCTTTGTTGCAGACATTGCAGGACAGAAATGTTGAGAAACAAAAAAACAGCAGTCAAAAAGTAAAACCAATTCTTTTAAAAATTGCACCTGACCTTACAGATGAGCAATTATTGGATATTATTGATATTGTAAAAACGACTCAGATTGCTGGTGTAATTGCTACAAATACAACTATTTCAAGAGACGGACTTCAGTCTCAAAATCAATCTGAAATGGGAGGATTGTCCGGAAAACCATTAACAAAACGTTCTACAGAAGTAATTCGTTTTCTTTCTGAAAAAAGTAATAAAGCATTCCCAATTATTGGAGTAGGAGGAATTCATTCTGCAGATGATGCCATCGAAAAACTGAATGCAGGTGCAAGTTTGGTGCAGTTGTATACAGGTTTTATTTATGAAGGCCCGGCTTTGATAAAAGCGATAAACAAAAAGGTTTTAAAACAATTGTAAAACCAACGCCTGAACAAGAAGTCCGATAACGATAGCAACTCCAAAACTAATTAAAGTACCAATTAAAACATATTCGGTAAGTTTTCGGTCTTTGGCTTCTTTTAAATCTCCAAATCTAAAAATAGATTTAGCGGCCAATAAAAAACCGATTGCTTCAAAGTGTCCTGTTAAGATAAAACAAAACACAAACAAACGTTCTAATATGCCAATGTAGTTTCCTGCACTGGCAAGCGAATTAGCGCGATCGTCCTGGCTTTCCGGAGTCCAGATCGAGATAATTGTTTTAATAAAAATAGAAGTAGGTTTTGTAATAAATAAAAAACCTGTAATCAAAATCCAGAATTGATTATCGAACCATAATAAGTTTATGCCTTCATTTTGATAAAGCAATACAACGGCAATTAAAATTAAAACATGCGCAATTTGATCCAGGATAAACCAGGTTCGCTTTGTTTTATCTTTTTGAAAATTTAATTTGATTAAATCGATAATGCCATGCGTAACGGCAATTAAAACCGCATAAGGTATAAAGTTAATCTCTCCGGCCAAAATTGATGCTAATACGCCATGCAATATAATATGAAAATATAAATAAATACTTTTATGTTTTTTTGCTTCTTTATCGATAACCCATGAGTTGGGCTGCCAGATAAAATCGCCTAATAAATGTGCTAAAAGTAGTTTTATAAATAAAATCATAACGTTGTAATTTGTTTTATTTGTGTTCTAAAATAACGGTCTAAATTCATAACTAAATCAAACTGAGCGCGTTTTTGTCTTCGGCTAACGGCAGCTTGATTTATGCCTAATTTTTGTCCCAGTTCTTCTTGGGATAAAGTTGGATTTTCTATTGCAACGGCAACAAATTCTGCTGATTGGACCAGCCAGCTGTCCATAAAAGTTAAGGCAAGACGAAGCATTAAATTCAATTTTTCATCAAAACCAGCATCTCCGGTTCTAAGAGCTAAAGTTACCTTTTGTTTTTTTAAAGTTTCAAAAAGTTCTCCTGAATTTATAAATGCCGAACCATTACGCTCTGATATTCGCTCTGCATTATGTGTTTTATCTCCAAAACCAATACTCATTCTGGCATCTGATTTTACGCTTCTTAAATGTGCTTTTATTAAAATAGCGGCAAGTAAAGCATCTTCGGGATTTTCGATTTCTACCTGAAATTCATCTCCTCTGTAGATTTCCCATTGACCTGGCATTTTCCCAAACGGCTTTAAGATTTTTTTCAAATCTTCTACCCAGTGTTTAGACTCTTGTTGTCTTGAACCGATAATATCGCCTGTAATTACGCTTGTCATAATTCAAATATAATTAAAAATAAATAAACTCTTATATTACAAATATACGTAATTTTTATATTTATTACTTTTTTAGGTAATATATATTGTTATTACATTATTATGTAATATTGAATTAAAGAAAATTATAACTTTTATTTATTTAAAAAAGAAACTAACTTAGCCTTCACTAAAGAATAAGCTTTGAATAAAGAAATCAAAATTATCGAATGTCCACGTGATGCTATGCAAGGTATCAAAACTTTTATTCCCACCAAAAACAAGGTTTCGTACATACAGGCTTTGCTAAGAGTAGGTTTTGATACGATTGATTTTGGAAGTTTTGTATCTCCAAAAGCAATTCCGCAAATGCAGGATACAGCCGAAGTTTTGGCACAACTTGATCTGTCGCAAACCACAAGTAAATTGCTGGCAATTATTGCAAATACCCAAGGTGCGCAATTGGCATCAGAACATGAAGCTATTCAGTATTTGGGGTTTCCTTTTTCAATATCAGAGAATTTTCAAATGCGTAATACGCATAAAACTATTGCTGAATCTTTGATAACGCTTCAGGAAATTCTTGAAATCGCCGATAAAAAAAATAAAGAAGTAGTAACTTATCTTTCAATGGGTTTTGGAAATCCATACGGAGATCCCTGGAATGTTGAAATTGTTGGAGAATGGACTGAGAAATTGTCTAAAATGGGCGTGAAAATCCTGTCACTTTCGGATACAGTAGGAAGTTCTACTCCCGAAGTAATTACATATCTTTTTTCTAATTTAATTCCAAAATATCCTCAAATAGAATTCGGAGCACATTTGCATACAACTCCCAATAGTTGGTTTGAAAAAATTGATGCCGCTCACAAAGCCGGTTGTACAAGGTTTGACGGTGCTATTCAGGGTTTTGGAGGCTGCCCAATGGCGACAGATAAATTGACAGGAAATATGCCTACCGAAAAACTTATTTCGTATTTTACTTCCAATAAAAAAGTAACAGGATTGAATTCTTTAAGTTTTGAAAGCGCTTATAATGAAGCATCAAAATTGTTCGGTAAATTTCATTAAACTTTATAAACAACCTTACGGATTATACCTAATTCCGCATGATTTGTTTTCATAAATAATTGACTATAAGTTGTATAGAAAAATAATTGAAAACTTATAAAATATTGACATCCCGGAGAAATTTAAACTCGGGTATATTCTCAGGAAAAGATATTAACGGTTAAGAGTTTCATTACAAATAAAAAAAGTAGTATATTTAGTACTCATATTATAATAAGTTACAATAAATCAACGTTGTACTTATTATTATTAACCTACTATTTATGAAATTAAACCTAATCAACAGAATTTCTAAAGTTTTATGTCTGGCATTTTTATTTTCTTCATGTTCAAGTGATTTAGATTTTGATCAAATTGAAGATCTTGCGCTAACCCCCGTTCTGGTAGTAAATCTGGCTTACTTTGATGTCCCCGCAAATCAATTTACAGACAATGGAACTGCCCAACAAATTGCCTTTGATATTGAACCTTTTAAAGCCTTTAAAAAAAAATTCTTCACAGATAATCTCGTTAAGGCAGAGTGTAATTTCGAATTGGAAAATACGATAAACAGAGCTTTTAGCCTCGATGTTTTACTTCTTGATGAAGATGAGCAGGTTCTTGAAACCCTGACATTCGAAATTCCGGCCTATTCAGGCGGCTCCAATGTTATAAAATATCCAACAGAGGTTTTCGAAAATCAAAGGTTGAAGCTTTTAAAACAAACAACTCAAATTGGCTTTACGGTAAGAATAGGAGCCGGGCCGCCGCTAACAGCTAATAGTTCAGGAAATTTAAAACTGCGTTCGAGTGCAACCGCTTATATGCTAATTGAAGTCGAATGAGAAAAATATACTTGATAATACTAGCCGTTATTCAGTTTTCTTGCTTTGCTCAAAACAAAGAAATCTTGTATAATTTTACTTCGATTCCGCAATCGTCACTCGTAAATCCGGGTGCAGATGTTTCGTATAAATATTATTTTGGAATTCCTTTATTATCCGGAATTTCAGCCAACTTAGGTTCAAGCAGTTTTTCTGCGTATGATTTATTTGCCAATAATGGAGTTGATTTTAACGATAAAGTCAGAAATATTATAAACAAATCATCTGCAAATGATAAAACCCATGTTAACCAGCAACTCGAATTATTTTCCGGAGGATTTAGAGTTGGCGGAGAAAAAAGCCAGTCTTATGTTTCATTTGGACTCTATCAGGAATTTGATTTTTTGATGTATGTACCAAAAGATTTAGCCATATTGGGACTAGATGGAAACAGAGATTATATAGGCAAATCCTTTGATTTATCTGAATTTAACCTAAGAGCCGAAGTACTTTCTGTACTTCATATAGGATTTCATAAAAAAGTTAGTGAAAAGTTGGTTTTGGGCGGTCGCGCTAAAATTTATTCCAGTGGAGCCAATATATCATCTACAAAAAATTCAGGATTTATTTATACAGGTCAAGTTGAAGGAACACCTAATATTTATAGTCAGACAATTGCGTCAAATTTAGAAGTAAAAACTTCAGGTATTGCCACTTTTACCAAAGATGAGTACAAAGGCAGTGAAACAGAAGATATTATTCATAACACTTTTTTTAACGGAAGTTTGGGTTTGGGTTTTGATGCAGGATTAACCTATTATTTCAAGGATAATCTTCAATTTACTGCAAGTGTTGTTGATCTTGGTTTTGTCAGACAATCTAAAGATATTGAAAGATTGACCTATAAAGGAAGTTATAATTATGAAGGCGTAAATCCGGATTTTGATGATACAAATGCACCTGAAAATGTTTTGAATCAGTTTGAAAAAGCGATTCCAAGAGATACGATTTCCAGTAAATATACTACTTGGCGACCAGTAAAGTTCTATTCGTCCCTTCAATATTCATTTGGAGATTCAAGATCGCGTGAAGAATGTAATTGCCGAGTACAGAGTAAACGAAGATATCTCAATTCAGTTGGGGGACAATTGTTTATAATGAGCATGCCGAAACAACCTTTTGTAGCGTTTACAGCCTTTTATCAAAGAAGTCTTTTTGAACAATTAGACCTTAAAGCAACGTATACTTTAGATGCTTTTTCTAAAACAAATATTGGTTTAGGGCTCTCAGGAAATATAGGTAAGGTTAATGTTTATGCTCTAGTAGATAATGTTTTAGAATATAAAGATGTCTCGAAGGCCAACAGTATAGCCTTTCAATTTGGTTTAAACTTTATTCTTCCGGATACAGATACAGATTAAGTTTTATAAATTCCAATACTTAAATTCCAAATTCCAATTTGCTCCATTTAAATATGCTGTAAAGGTTTGGAATTTGGAATTTAAGTGTTGGAATTTCAATTTAAAAAACATAGTATATTTCTTATGGTAATAAAATTAAGAAAAAGATAGTATTCAAGTTTCCAATTTATTCACTATATTTGCACGCAATTCAACTACAAATTGCAACATGATAGCACACAACTCCAAGATTATCGGCGAAGGTTTAACTTACGACGATGTATTATTAGTACCTAACTACTCGAATGTGCTTCCTCGCGAAGTGAGTATCAAATCAAAATTTTCAAGAAATATAACACTAAACGTTCCAATAGTATCAGCTGCTATGGATACCGTTACCGAAAGCGCAATGGCAATTGCTATGGCACAAGAAGGCGGAATTGGTGTTTTGCATAAAAATATGACCATCGAGCAACAAGCAGCGAAGGTTAGAAAAGTAAAACGTGCTGAGGCAGGAATGATTATCGATCCGGTAACATTGCCAATGACTTCAACCATTGCAGATGCAAAAAACGCCATGAAAGAATTCGGAATTGGCGGAATTCCAATTGTTGACGAAAACAGAATCTTAAAAGGAATCGTTACAAACCGTGATTTACGTTTCGAAAAAAACGGAGCAAGACCAATTGTAGAAGTAATGACAAGTGAGAACTTAGTTACTGTTGCAGAAGGAACTTCACTAGAACAAGCCGAAGTAGTTTTACAAGGGCATAAAATTGAAAAATTGCCTGTTGTAAATGCTCAAAATGAGTTAGTTGGTTTAATTACTTTTAGAGATATTACCAAATTAACTCAAAAACCAATCGCAAACAAAGATATTTTTGGTCGTTTAAGAGTTGCTGCGGCAATCGGAGTTACCGGTGATGCAGTACAAAGGGCAGAAGCATTAGTTGCTGCCGGAGTAGACGCTATTATTATTGATACAGCTCACGGACATACAGAAGGTGTTGTGAATGTATTGAAAGAAGTAAAAACAAAATTTCCAAATATTGATGTAATTGTAGGTAACATTGCAACTCCTGAAGCTGCTAAATATTTAGTTGAAAATGGTGCTGACGGTGTAAAAGTAGGAATAGGGCCAGGTTCTATTTGTACTACACGTATCGTTGCCGGTGTTGGTTTTCCTCAATTCTCAGCAGTTTTAGAAGTAGCTGCGGCTATCAAAGGAACTGGAGTTCCTGTAATTGCTGATGGTGGAATTCGTTATACAGGTGATATTCCTAAAGCGATCGCTGCCGGTGCTGACTGTGTAATGTTAGGTTCATTATTAGCCGGAACAAAAGAATCTCCTGGAGAAACTATTATTTTTGAAGGAAGAAAATTCAAATCATACCGCGGAATGGGTTCTGTTGAAGCGATGCAAACGGGCTCTAAAGATCGTTATTTTCAAGATGTTGAAGACGATGTTAAAAAATTAGTTCCGGAAGGAATCGTTGGTCGTGTTCCTTACAAAGGAGAATTAAACGAAAGTATGCTTCAATTTGTTGGTGGTCTTCGTGCCGGAATGGGATATTGTGGTTCAAAAGATATTCCGACTTTACAAGAAACCGGACGTTTTGTTAGAATTACGTCAAGCGGAATTACAGAAAGTCATCCACATAATGTTACGATTACTAAAGAAGCACCAAATTATTCAAGATAATTTTTTGTTTTATATATAAAACAAAAGGCATAAGATTTAGTTTCTTATGCCTTTTTTTATTTTTAATTAATAATTGAAATTCCGTTATTCAATTCATCAATAAGATTTTGATTTTGTTCTATTGCTTCGGCCTGAGCGCCGTATTGCATTTGTATCGAACCGCCTTTTCCGCTGTAAAAGAAACCTTGATATTTGTAGAGATAATCATTGTAATCTAACTCACATTCAAAATAATTGACTTCAATGCTGTTTATTTTTTTCTTGTAAATTTTGAGATTTTTGATTTTTCCAAACTCTTTATATTCTTCTTCAATGGTACTTTTTAGTTTTTTATCAGATATAAAATAATCATATTCAATAAAATAAGCACTTACTAAACTGTATTTATCGTGAAATTCTGCGTCCCAGCTTTCTGATTCTGCATTTTTAATCCAGTGATCCGGATTGTATTTTAATTGGTAAAGTCCTTTTCGGCTGGTATACGTTTCTGATTTTGAATTGTTTTTAGTCTGAGCTATTGAGAAAAAGCTTGACAATAAAAAAAGAAAGATAATTTTTTTCGGCATGTTATTTAAGTTCAAGGGTTATATATTAAACGAAAGTAGCAAATTAAAATAACTTAAATAAAAAATCAGCTTAAACAATTTATAGTCTTAGCTGATTTAATAAATATATAGTGGTTTTTAAGGATTTTCAGTTGTATTGCCTTCTCTAACTTTTTGATTTTCTAATATTTTTTTAATAAAAGGTTGAGTTTGAGCTTCAAGATCAGATTCGGAAATATCTAATGCTTTTGGATCTTTAACTAATGCATACCAAGGTTTTGGACCGTCAAAATCATAACTTCCAAAAACAATTACGGGTGTTCCCTTAACTTTTACGTTTTCTTTATCTTTCAAAATCCATTCATCTGCCCATTTATAAAGATATTTAGCATCTTTTTCTAATAAACGTAAACAAGAATGTGATGCAGGATAGCCCGGTAATTCATATTCATGAAAACCAACTCCCAATTTATTTTCGATGTTGAAATTCCATTTTAAGTCCCATTCGTCGTTAAAAGTACTTGTAGTTTTTTCAGCTTTCCAGTTGGTGAAAAATAATCCTGTTGGAGTTTGATCTTTTTTTCTTCCCATATTTGTTGGGCCTGTATAGACTAATTCTCCGTATTCATAAGCAGCAAATATTTGTGCCGGATAAGAGAAAATCAATACTTTTGAAACCTCTTCTAAATTTGAAACATGAAACGGAAAAGGAAGATAAGAGGCTAAATCGCCATTAAAATCTGTGGGTACTATAACGGAATCTTTTTTAGCAAGATTCGCTTTATCAGTTCTGTTTATTGCGTAAACAATATCAAGTTTGGTTGAATCGCTTTTATTGTTTTCAAGCCATTGTTTTGTTTTTTCAAAATGAAAACCAACAGAAGCAGGTTTTTTATATTCTATAGTTTTATGCGGTTTTGGTTCTTTTTTTTCTTTTACAGTTTCATTCTTTTTACAAGAAACTAATAATGCTAAAACAAACAAAAGAAGGATATTTAAGGTGTAATATAACTTTTTCATAAATTGGTTTTTTTATTAATGTAAAGTTATTTTAATCACCTCTTAAGTCACTTACACAATTTTTTGAATTGTTTGTTTGATTTTCATTTTGAAAGAATCATTTAATGATTTCAAATTTTATAGGAAAACTGTTTTTACGGACAGTAGCTGTTCCGAAAATAAATTGATTTTCTATTTTATCAAATTTGACATTCAGTATTTCTCCAACTTTGAAAGGAAAATTAGGTAAAGTGATTTCTGTCATTTTTGCGTTATACTCGCAATCATTTATCCATTCTAGATCAGATTTTATGAAATATTTTCCGTTTTCTAAATATTCAACATGCTTTTTATCTTTGATTATAAAATAAGCAGTTTTGTCTTCATTATCGACATATTTAAGTTTTATACCCTTGAGAATTTTGCAATCAAAATTTTGAGTATTTTGAGCAATTGATGTAATTGTAATAAGAAAAAAAGCTAAAAAATAAATAGATTGCGATAATTTCATAGTTGTAGAATTTATAAGTTTATTTGTTAAGGTTTTAATTTTAATAATATCAAGGGAAAAGGAAATTCGACTATTCTATAGTGGCTGTAAAATCAGAAATATCTTTAATCCATTCCACTTTGTTCTTAATCAGATAATTTTCGTGTCCTGTGTCTTTATAAATATTCAATTTTTTGGAACCTTTCAAATTGGTGTAAATCTCATCA
This sequence comes from Flavobacteriaceae bacterium CRH, assembly GCA_001507425.1. Classification (GTDB taxonomy): domain Bacteria; phylum Bacteroidota; class Bacteroidia; order Flavobacteriales; family Flavobacteriaceae; genus Flavobacterium. The sequence goes on along the minus strand of LMAJ01000008.1, from coordinate 78,329 downwards.
ATTTCTTTTCGGCTTACACTTTTATCTTTTTCTCCGTACAATAATAAGGCAGGGCAAGTTATGCTTTTTGCATATTCTGAAGGGTTGTGGCTAAATCCCCAAAATCCGTTTTCGATGCCTCCCCAAAATAAAAGCAATCTGGGCATAAGGAAAGTGGGCGCATTTACTCTTTTAAATCTTGCAAGAACAGTTTGATACATCGAACCAAAGGGGCATTCAAGTATAATTGCTTTTGGCTTTATATTGTCATCATAAATGCATTTCATGATAGCAACAGCTCCCATAGAAGTACCAAATAAGTAAATATTTTTTTCTCCGTTTTGTTTTAAATAATCAAATGTAGTCTTTACTTCTTCGGCTTCTTTGTAACCAATTGTAGTTTGATTTCCTTCTGAATTCCCGCTTCCCATAAAATCGACAAGCATTGTGCTAAATCCCAGCTTAATAAATTCATCTGATTTTTCAAGCATCATCGATTTCTCTCCGCCGTAACCGTGAAATAGTAAAACTGTTCCTTTTGAATTTGGCGTTTTAATATACCAACATTCAATTTCTTTGTTACTATGTAATTTTAAAGTTTGGTATTTTTGCGAAGGAAATTTTATATTTTTTGGTTTAGGATTATTAACTCCCAAAAACACAATTTTTGCTTTGTCAAGCGAGGTTAATTTTTCAGGACTTTTGGTTTTTTCACCTTCGTTATTCGAAAAATGAGTGAATTTGTAAGCATGAAAAAAAGCAATACTATTCATTATTATAAAAATAACGAATAGTATTTTAAGAATTCTAGTTGCGTATTTATGTAATTTCATTTAGAGTTTTGTCTGAATTTGTGTTATCTAAAAATAACATATTTCTAAATCAAAAAAAACTTAAATCAATCCTTTTATTTTGGCGTGCTGCAACAGCATAATTGTTTTTGCATCTGTAATCTCTCCAGATTCAATCATAGAATACGCTTCATCAAAAGTATATTCCAGCACTTCGATATTCTCTTGTTCAGCATCTAATCCTCCGCCATCGCTCACTTTCATGGTTTCATCGTATTCGCCAACAAATAGATACAGAATTTCTGTTACCGAACCTGGTGACATGTAAGTTTCTATAACTTTCTCCACCTTTTGTAAGCGGTAACCTGTTTCTTCTTCTGTTTCACGAATTATGGCTTGTTCAGCATTATCCTTATCCAAAAGTCCTGCACAAACTTCGATCATCATTCCGGTTTTATTTCCGTTAAGATACGTTGGCAAACGAAATTGCCTTGTTAGAGTAACGGTTTTTTTAGCAGTATTATATAATAAAATGCCGGCTCCGTTTCCGCGATCATAAACTTCACGAATATGCTTTTCCGGCTTTCCATTTTCTTTTTGATAATTGAAAGTAACTTTGTTTAAAATATACCAATTGTCTGATAATAATTTGGTTTCAATAATTTCAATTTCTGGATTTTTTCTCATGGCGAATAATTTTGTATAAAAAAACGCTCTGTTTATCAGAGCGTTTAGTAATTGTTATTTTGTTATTGTTTGCTTTCTGTCTGGTCCCACCGAAACAATTTTGATTGGCACTTCAACTTCTTTCTCAATAAACTCGATATATTCTTTTAGCTCAATTGGCAATTGGTCATATGTTGTTAAACCTGTAAGGTCAGCTTTCCATCCTTTAAACTCTTTGTAAACTGGAGTTACATTTTCCGGCTCGATGTTGTAAGGAAAGTGAGAAATGTTTTGTCCTTTATACGTGTATTCTGTACAAACTTTCAAAGTTTCAAAACCAGAAAGTACATCGCCTTTCATCATCATTAATTGCGTAACTCCGTTAACCTGAATAGCATATTTTAAAGCCACTAAGTCTAACCATCCACAACGTCTTTGTCTTCCGGTAACAGATCCAAATTCGTTTCCAACTCTTGCCATTGTAGCGCCATCTTCGTCAAAAAGTTCTGTTGGGAAAGGTCCGCTACCAACACGTGTAACATAAGCTTTGAAAATTCCGTAAACTTCTTTGATTTTGTTAGGTGCAATTCCTAAACCAGTACAAGCTCCGGCAGCAGTAGTATTTGATGAAGTTACGAAAGGATAAGTTCCGAAATCAACATCTAGTAAAGAACCCTGAGCTCCTTCGCATAAAATAGATTTACCCGCTTTTTGAGCCTGGTACATATATTCTTCACTGTCAATAAAATCTAATTTTTTTAATTCTTCGATAGCTTCAAAAAACTCTTTTTCAAGTTCTTCTAAATTATATTGAATAGCAACATCATAAAAAGCAATCATAGCTTCATGTTTGTCAGCCAATGCTCTGTAACGTTCTTTAAAATCTTCTAATTCAATATCTCCAACACGCAATCCGTTTCTACCGGTTTTGTCCATATATGTTGGTCCAATTCCTTTTAGGGTCGAACCAATTTTTGCTTTTCCTTTAGATGCTTCAGATGCTGCATCTAACAAACGGTGTGTTGGTAAAATTAAATGTGCTTTTCTTGAAATGATCAATTTGCTTTTGATGTCAAGGTTAAATTTCTCTAAACCTTCAATTTCTTTTTGAAAAACTACCGGATCTATTACAACACCATTACCAATGATGTTAATTGAATTTTTATGAAAAATTCCAGAAGGAATGGTTCTTAAAACATGTTTAATTCCGTCAAATTCTAAAGTATGTCCTGCATTTGGTCCTCCCTGAAAACGTGCAATAATATCATAATTTGAGGTAAGAACGTCAACAATTTTTCCTTTACCTTCATCTCCCCATTGTAATCCTAGTAATAAATCTACGGTCATTCTGTTTTAATTTGCGTTAGGGCAGTTTAATTTACCCTACTGATTATGTAGTTAATTCTTTTTTTTTTAATTTTAAATAATTCCCTTTCCGGATTATATTTTTTGTTTTTTGTTCCCGTAGAAATACAGTGAATGATTCGTAATTTCGATATCAAATATTTCTTCGATTGTTTTTTTGATGGTTTGAATTCTCGGATCGCAAAATTCGATTACTTCTCCAGAATCAGTCATGATAATATGATCGTGATTTTTATCAAAATATGATTTTTCGTAGTAAGCCTGATTTTGCCCAAATTGATGTTTTCTAACCAATGCGCAGTCTAACAATAACTCGATCGTGTTGTATAAAGTTGCTCTACTCACACGATAGTTTTTGTTTTTCATTTTGATATAAAGGTTCTCTATGTCAAAATGCTCTTCGCTATCGTAAATTTCCTGAAGTATAGCATAACGCTCAGGAGTTTTGCGATGCCCTTTTTGCTCAAGATACATTGTAAAAACATTTTTTACAATTTCTTGATTCTTAGTGTTGTCAGTTGAAATGAGTGTCATATCCGGCAAAGATAATTTTTTATTTTTAATGAATAAAAGTTTCGGGTTTAAACTTTAACGTTCAAAGTTGAATTTGATTAGTAATAATGCACCAAATACAAGGTTTTGCATTCATAATATTTACAAAGTTCACAAGAACTTAATTAACATAATTATTTTTATTTATGATAAAACTAACAAATCGTTAGTGCGTTTTAGTCATATACATGTACCAGTTCCATTCCCACGTTTTTCCGTTATCATCAGACATCGCCTGACTCCAAACCGGATTTTTCTCATCTCTTGCATCCCAGCGAAAAACCTGAATTACATTTTTTTCTTCATAAATATCTTTTGAGAAAAAATGCCCAACTTTATGCTCAAACGAACCAATTACGGGTTTATCAAGAATTCCGGTATTTGAATCAGCCCAATAAATGCTCCACAATTTTGTTTTCGGATTAAAAAGTCGAACCGTCATTCCTTCAAAAGGTTCACCATCAAAAGTGGCGAGGAAATTATCAATATTTCCAATTCCGTTCAAAATTTTATACATTTCCTGAGTTGATGGAAATTCAATCCATTCGTCAGAATTGGCAAATCTTTGTTTGAGTTTTTTATTCCGAATAACAGATTTTCCCTGAAAAAAATCAAAATCATCTTTAGATGAAGATTCGGAAGCAACAATTAAAAGTTCTCCATTTTCATCAAAATTGATTTTAGGAATTTCCAGGTCTTCATTTTTCATTGCTAAAAGTATTTATAAGCTATGCATTTAATAATTTTAACACATAGAAAGGTAGGTTTTGTTGCTGTTAAAAAAAAGTCGATTTACTTGCTGCATTAACAAACATAACAATGTGTTAAAACAAATTAAGTAAAATAATCTCTATATATAGTTATTTCTTTTGACTTTAAGACTTTAAACTTTCGACTTAATTAAGTTCTGTATTCTCGAGTTACTTTGTCAACACCATCAATTTTTTTAATAGCATTGATCATCTTTTTCAAAATCGTATTATTTTTTACAATAACAGCAATCTGACCGTGAAAAATTCCGGCATCTGTACTCAACGAGATACTCTGAATATTTACGCTCATATTGTTCGAAATTACTTTCGTTAATTGGTTTGTAAGTCCTAAAACATCCATTCCCGTAATATTGATAATGGCTTTGAACTCTTCCTGAGAAGAATCGATCCATTTTGCACTCATAATTCTATAAGCATAATTCGACTGCATTCCAATGGCGTTTGGACAGTCTTTTTTATGCACTTTTATTCCTTCATTAATCGTTACAAAACCAAAAACATCGTCTCCGGGAATTGGGTTACAACATTGCGAAAGTTTATAATCGAGTTTATCATGTTCTGTCCCAAAAACCAGCATATCATAATTGCTGCTGATAACAGGTTTATGAATATCTTCTGCAGCTGTATTGGTATCTTTATTTCTTTTGATTTTATTCTTAAAGAAATTGATAAACGAATTGCTTTTTTGCGCCGCATAATCTTTTAATTGTTGATTTTCTATGGCACCAATTCCAACTCTGTAAAATAAATCTAAGCTCGTTTTTAGTTTGAAGAAGTTCACCAACTCGTTAATAACCTGTTCACTAATGGTTACTTTTAAGTGTTTTAGTTTTCTGGTAAGAAGTTCTTTTCCTTCTTCGGCAATTTTTTTGGTATTCTCATTAAGAACGTTTTTAATTTTATTTTTCGCTCTCGAAGTGGTTACATATTCTAACCAGTTTATAGTGGGTTTTTGATTTGCCGATGTAATAACTTCAACCTGATCACCACTTTTAAGTTCATGATTTAGCGGAACCAAACGCCCGTTTACACGAGTTCCTCTGGTTTTAATTCCGATTTCTGAGTGAATACTAAAAGCGAAATCCAGAGAAGTAGCGCCTTTTGGCAATGATTTTATTTCTCCTTTTGGCGTAAAAACGAAGATTTCTTTAGAATATAAATTCATTTTAAAATCTTCCACAAAATCAACCGCATTCGTTTCCTGATTTTCCAGTGCTTCACGAAGCAAATTCAGCCAAACATCTAAACCGCTTTCTTCGGTTGCGCCATTTTTGTATTTGTAATGTGCGGCGTAACCTTTCTCTGCGATTTCATCCATACGCTCGCTTCGAACCTGCACTTCAACCCAACGGCCTTTTGGTCCCATAACGGTAATGTGCAAAGCTTCGTAACCGGTCGATTTTGGAGATGAAATCCAGTCGCGCAAACGACTCGGGCTCGGTCTGTAGTGATCTGTTACAATCGAATATATTTTCCAGGCGACGAATTTTTCATCGTGCGGATCTGATTTATAAACAATTCGAAGTGCGAATTTGTCGTATACTTCATCAAAACTTACATTTTGAGCGCGCATTTTTCGACGAATCGAATAAATAGATTTTGGACGTCCTTTTATGATGTAATCAATATTTTCTCCGTCTAAAGATTTCTTCAAAACATCAGATATATCTTTGATATAAGCATCTTGTTCTTCTTTAGTCTCCCGAATTTTGCTTACAATATCTTCATAAACGGCAGGTTCAGTATATTTTAAACCTAAATCTTCCAGTTTTGTTTTGATGTTATAAAGACCCAAACGATGGGCGAGTGGGGCATAAATGTATAACGTTTCAGAGGCGATTTTGGTCTGTTTATATTCCGCCATCGAATCCATAGTTTGCATATTATGAAGACGATCCGCCAATTTGATCAAAATAACACGAACGTCATCGTTCAGCGTCAGGATCATTTTACGGAAATTTTCCGCCTGCATAGAGGCATTTAAATCTTTTTGAACGAGTGATATTTTGGTAAGGCCTTCGACCAATTGTGCCACTTTTGGGTTGAATAAACGTTCAATATCTTCGACCGTTATAGGTGTATCTTCAACAACATCGTGCAATAAAGCCGCAGCAATAGAGGTCGCTCCCAAACCAATTTCGGAGGCAACAATTTTTGCAACTGCAATAGGATGAAAGATATACGCTTCTCCGGATTTACGGCGCTGTTCTTTATGTGCATCAACAGCAACGTCAAAAGCCTTACGAATAAGTTTTTTGTCGGCAGGCGATAAAGTTTGGTAGCTAATTCGAAGTAATTCCTTGTATTCCTGCGCAATTGCTTTGTTTTCTTTTTCTATATCTATTTCTATCATAACGGCATAGTTCAAGTACTAAAAATAGCAATAAGTTTAAACATACGCAAGGGAATGGATTGTTGATTTTAGATTTTAGATTTTAGATTTTTTGATTGAGAAAAGGACTTCGACTTCGCTCAGTCTGACACAAAATAAATAAATTTCAATGTTCAAATTCCAATAAAAAAGAGCGTAGCGATTTTTTATAAATCTAAAATCTAAAATCTAAAATCTAAAATCTAAAATCTAAAATCTAAAATCTAAAATCTAAAATCTAAAATCTAAAATCTAAAATCTAAAATCTAAAATCTAAAATTATTCTTTAGAAAAATCCAAATCCTGAAAATCATAACTAAAATCAGTTAATTCAGAAATTGGTAGCATTTTTAAGTTGATGACTTTTCCGCTTTCATCATATTTGAAAAGCAAATGTGCATCGGCATGAAAAAAGGCATTATTCCATTTTACGACATAGTTTCCATTTTTATAGAAAAAGACTTCGCCCACTAATTGCGAAGAGCGTTTTGAAGCAAAATATAGCTTTCCTTTTTTCTCTGTAATAGAAATTTCACCAAACCAGTTGTCTTTGTAAGTTCCTGTAATTTTAGAAAAATCGGTTTTTACTTTGTCTTTTTTGTTTTTAGCAACAGTTGCCCAAACTTCATCGGTTACTTTATCTGCGTTATCTTCGTTCGCTTTCATTCGATTGCTGTAAACTGTTACATAATCATCAGATTTAACGCCTAAATAACTGTCTTTTATCGTATTTGTAATGGCACTAAAAGCAGCTCCGGATTGTTGATTTGTTAAAACAATAATTCCTAAACCAATTTCCGGAATCAAAGTAGTCTGCGTAACATTTCCTTCTAAACCTCCGGTATGTGAAACTTGTTTGTATCCTTTGATGTCACTAAGAAACCAGCCTAAACCATATCCTGAAAAATGGGTATTGTACGGAGGTTTTGTTTTGGCTGGAATTATGGTTTGCAATTGCCACATTTCATCATGTTCTTTTTCAGAAAATAATTGTTTGTTATCGCCGTATTTTCCGTTATTGATTTGCAGAATTGCCCATTTGCTCAAATCGTTTACACTTGAATAAATTCCCGCAGCACCATCAAAAAGCTGGTTTTCGTAACGTTTTATGGTTTTTAATTTTCCATCAACCGGAACGTGAGGCGTAATTACGTTGGTTGTGTCTTTCAGACGTTTTACAGAAGCGACACTATTATTCATTTCTAAAGGTTTCATAATGCGCTCTTCAACAAAATCTGCCCAGCTTTTTCTGCTTACAACATGCACAATTTCACCTGCGATGATGTACATTAGATTGTCATAATCGTATTTTGTTCTAAAACTCGAAACGGGTTTTAAATAACGTAAATTATGAATAATATCATTTGCTTTAAAATCGCTTCCGTCAGGCCAGATCATCAAATCTCCGGCACCAAGTCCAAGTCCGCTTCTGTGGGTTAATAAGTCACGTATCGTAAATTCTTTCGTTACATAATCGTCATACATTTTAAAATCAGGAAGATATTGAATCACTTTAACATCCCATTTTATTTTTCCTTCGTCAACCAACATGGCTAATGCGGCAGTTGTAAAAGCTTTACTATTTGAGGCGATTCCGAAAAGTGTATTTGCATCAACTTTTTCCTGAGTTAAGACCGACTTTACGCCATATCCTTTTGACAAAACTACTTTTCCGTCCTTCACAATTGCAACGGCAATTCCGGGAACATCAAAAGCTTTGATTGTTCGGTTTACTAATTCATCGACTTCCTGATTCGAGATTTGTGCCGAAACGGTAAAACCGAAAAAGAATATTAAAAGAGATAACTTATAACTCATAATTTTAATTTTTAAATTAATTAAACCCTCTCTGTCTTTTGGCTTCGAAAATTAAAATCGCAGCGGCAACAGAAACGTTCATACTGTCAATTTCGCCCTGCATCGGAATAATGATGTTTTGTGTTGCGGCGTCTCGCCAATCCTGCGTCAAGCCTGTCGCTTCTGTACCCACAACCAAAGCGGTTGGTGTAGTGAAGTCTTGTGTATGATAAGAGGTTGAATTTTGTAATGTCGCACAATAAAAATCAATCTTTTTTTCTTTTAGAAAAGCAATGATCTCGGCTGTAGTTCCCGTAGCAATTTGATTTGTAAACAAACAGCCAACGCTCGAACGAACTATATTTGGGTTGTATAAATCACTTTTTGGATTTGCAATTAAAACGGCATCAAGATTTGCAGCATCTGCAGTGCGTAAAAGTGCGCCAATATTTCCCGGTTTTTCCGGAGCTTCGGCAACAATTATCAACGGATTATCTGATAATTTTAAATCAGATAATAACATCGATTTGGTTTTGGCTATGGCAAGAATACCTTCTGTAGTATCGCGATAAGCCAATTTCTGATAAACTTCTTTATTGATTTCGATTAATTGCACTGGTGTATTGACCAATTTATCAATCTGATTTTCAGTAACTAATTCGGGTAGAAATAAAACTGTTTCTATTTCATACCCACCTTTTATGGCTAATGAAATTTCGCGTAATCCTTCAATCAAAAATGTTCCGGTTTGTTTGCGTGCTTTTGCTTTTTCCTGCAATAACACTAAAGATTTTATAAACGGATTTTGAATTGAAGTAATTTGTTTCATTTTTTTAAGGCTCAAAGTTGCAAAGACTCAAAGGTACAGAGTTTTTTTATTCCTGCAAGGTTTTCGAATATTGTAGGTGTTTAACAAAATCAAATAAAAAAATAGCCACGAATTCACGAATTATATTTTACTTTTTTTAATAAAAATTCGTGAATTCGTGGCGAAAAAAACTTTTATTTCTCAAAGATTTCTTTAACTTCATTAGCAACAGGATGTTCTGCTGTAAAAGTATATCCTAAAATCTTGGCAATGGTTTGTGCAAATTGCTTTTGATAGAATTGAGAATCTGTTTTGATTTCGCCTTTTGCAGTAATTTCCGGTCCTATTGTGGCAAACCAAATTTGCGATGCTCCGGCAATTTTATCGCCATGACTTGTCCATTCAGATTTTACTTTGTCGCCGCGTCCGTGATCTACGGTAATTAGAAGTGTCGTTTTGTTTTTATATTGCGGATCGTTTTGAACAAAATCCCAAATTTGCTTAATCCATTTATCTAACTGATTTGCAGCATCGAGATAGGATCTGTAATGTCCGTGATGTGCCCATTCATCCGTTTCTCCGTATGAAATATAAAGGACTTTTGGTTTATTTGTTTTAAGTTCGTTCAGCGCTTCATAATGTGTAAAAACATCTAAACATTCGTCTTCGTGAAAAGGTTTAAACGAATCATCGCGCATTTCATTTAGCAATTTTTGAACCGTTGATGGATTTTTTCCTCCAATTTTATCGAAAGCAGAAATTACAGGAAAACCGCTTCTTTCTTCATTTAAAATTCTGTCAAAAGCATTCCATGCTCCAAAAGCAGCAACTTTTCCTTTTATTTTGGGTTGTTTATTTAAAAACTCCAAAACAGTAACATTCGGATTTGGCTTATAATCATTTGAGTTGACCGCAATGTCTACATTTCCCGTAAAAATTTCACTATATCCCGGATAACTAAACCAATACGGATTTGAAACATCTACCTTATTGCCAAGATCTCGATTGCCATAAATTTGTCCTTTTGAGGCAATTTCTGTCCATAAAAAAGGCATTAGTTTTTTTCGGGCTACTGCAAAATCATTGCTGTAATAATTTTTATAGATATAAGTACTATCGTCCTGATTAAAATTTTTATCATTGGCAATTGCAGTATCCATTCCTTTGAAGACTTCCTGCCATCTAAAACCGTCTGTGGTTATGATAATGATGTTTTCTGTTTTTTGTGCGTTAGACAAAAAGCTGAATAAAATGAATAGAATTGAAAGTGCTTTTTTCATGTTTGTTGAGTTACAAAAGTTCATAGAAACAAAGGACAAAAGATTTTTGATTACTATTCTATTTAACTTATGAAGTTGACAACTTCATAATACGTATTTTACATTTTCACAACATGCACTTTACATCTTCTACAAAATCCCTCTTGCCTTAATCTCCAAATACTTATTAATTGCATCCAAAGTCAAATTCTCCGGTTGTGTTAATACAGAGTGAATTCCATACTTCTTTAGTTCATTGGCAATAAGTCTTTTTTCGAACATGAATTTTTCGGCAATTACTTTGTCGTAAACTTCCTGAATCGTGTCGGTTTTTTTATTGATGATTTCGTTGAGTTCAGTATTACTAAAGAAAACAACAACCAATAAATGACTTTTTGCAATTCCTTTTAAGTATGGCATTTGACGGTTTAAACCGTCCATTGTTTCAAAATTAGTGTACAAAATGATCAAACTTCTTTGATTGATGTTTTTTTTGATATCAACATACAATCTACTATAATCACTTTCGAAAAAATCTGTTTTGATATTGTATAAAGTTTCCAGGATTTTTTGCATTTGCGAACCTCTTTTTTCGGCAAAAACCCTGTTTTCTACTTTTTTAGAAAAAGCAAAAATCCCGGCTTTATCTTGTTTTTTCAGAATGACATTTGCCAGAACTAAAGTCGAATTTATAGCATAATCAAACAAACTTAATCCGTTAAAAGGCATTTGCATGACACGGCCTTTATCAATCGCCAAATAAACCGATTGTGATTTTTCGTCCTGAAACTGATTTACCATTAAGGCATTTTTCTTCGCTGTTGCTTTCCAGTTTAAAGTTCGAAGATCATCGCCCTGAACATATTCTTTAATTTGTTCAAACTCCATGGTATGACCAATTCGGCGAATTTTTTTGATTCCGTATTGGTATAAATTATTCGAAAAAGCCAATAAATCGTATTTTCTCAACTGAATATAAGACGGATACGTGGGCACCATTTGGTTTTTATCAAATTTAAATCTTCTTGAGATTAATCTTAAAGGCGAAGAAACATAAATATTTAAGTTTCCGAAATAATATTCTCCACGTTCTGTAGGGCGCAAATCGTAACCAATTTTATCTTGTCCCGAAGCTTTAATCGTTCTTAAAATCTTAAAATCACGAACCTGAAACTGAAACGGGATTTCATCAATAATTTTAATTAAAATTGGAAATGTATAATGATTTTTAATTGAAATCGTTACCGGATTTAAATCGCCGTTCGAAAGTTTTTCGGGCGTTTCTCTTGTGGCTTCGATTCCTGTTCTTGTCAGGTACAAAATTAAAAGGTCAAGTACAAGAAAAGTACTTAAAACCAAAATTACAAACCAGGCACCATCGTATAAAATCGGAAAAATAAAAGCACAAACAAACAATACTACAATACCCATAAGTACGTAGAAAAAGAAGTTATTAAGATATAGACTTTTTATGAATTTCAATTTATTAAAATTAAGGTTATTGTTTTTTAAAGCCCAAGAAAACTTTTGTAATTAAGGCCGTCTAAAGCGGCTATTTTCCAGATTCCGTTTTCTTTTACTGCCGTTACATTATAATGAGGCGTTTCTTTCCATTCGATCCATGTCCAGTAAAAAGTAGCTTTATTATTTTCGATTTTTAAGTTGTTTAATTTTAGGGTTTTCCAATATCCTTCCGGATTGTCCTGACAATCACACCAATAATTTGAATCATTGCCGTATGGAGGCAAATCATCAACAAAATATTCCATTTTATTGGTTTTAAGGTTATCGTTAATTTTTAAACCTATTTTATTATAATTATCAATAAATTGTTGTGCAAAAAAGTTACTTTTTTTAAGCTCCTCTAATCTTTTATTATGCGCTTTTATATTTAAACCAATATACTTGTCGCCTTTTTTATTAGCAACAACATCAAAGTCTGTTTTCGTGCTTTTAGTTTCAATCCATTCATAAGTTTTTCTTATCAATGTTTCAAGTTGCTGTTTATCGCTTGCGAAATAAATTGATGTATTTGTGTTTTCTATTGGCTTAAAACTCACCAAAGAAATTCCAATAAAGCACAAAAAAAATAGTTTATATAATCTCATTTTTCAGGTTTTAGGTCTCCTGCAAGGTTTGCAAAACTTGTAGGTGTTCATTATAAGTTATCCCGGATAATTTAAATACCTGTAAGGTTTTGAAAACCTTGCAGGAATGAGAACTATCTCGGAATTTCTACCGTTTCAATAATTTGTTTGATGATTTCTGAACTTGTAATGCCTTCCATTTCACGTTCGGGAGCAACGATTACACGGTGTTGTAATACCGGAACTGCAGCTTCCTTAATATCTTCCGGAGTTACAAAATCACGGCCACGAATGGCAGCAAAACCTTTGGCAGCGTTCAAAATAGCGATTGAAGCACGAGGTGAAGCTCCTAAATATAAAAACGCATTTTCTCTGGTATTCACCACGATTCTGGCAATATATTCCAGTAAATTTTGCTCTACGCGAATTTGTTTGATTAAAGCTTGGTACCCTTTTATTTCTTCGGCAGAAAGTATGGTTTTTATAGCTTCTAATTTACTATGACTCTGTAATAAATGTTCTCTTTGAATGATCTGAATTTCTTCGTCTAATTTTGGATAATCAATTGAAATTTTGAATAGAAAACGGTCTAATTGCGCTTCTGGCAAACGATATGTTCCTTCCTGTTCAATTGGGTTTTGTGTTGCAATAACCAAAAACGGAGTTTCAAGCTGATAGGCTGAACCATCAATTGTAATCTGGCGTTCTTCCATTACTTCAAAAAGTGCGGCTTGCGTTTTTGCGGGAGCACGGTTAATCTCATCAATTAAAATTAAATTAGAGAAAATAGGGCCTTGCTTAAATTCAAATTCTGAAGTTTTTAGGTTAAAAATGGAAGTTCCTAAAATATCAGAAGGCATTAAATCCGGCGTAAACTGAATTCGGCTAAAACCAATATTTAATGTTTTAGATAATAATTTGGCTGTAATTGTTTTGGCAACTCCCGGAACACCTTCAAGTAAAACGTGACCGTTTGATAAAATGGCAACCAAAAGCTGATCGATCATTTTATGCTGACCTACAATTACGGTTTCAAGCTCTTTTTTAATGCTGTTAACGTGTTCTAAAAGCGGCGCAAGGTTTATTCTTGTTTCAAAATTCACATTTTCATTTGTGATTTCTGTTTCTGGTGTATTTGTATCGTCCATGTTTGGTATGTTTCTTTTGAATTCGTTTGTTTGTTTTTTGCCACAGATTAAAGGATTAAAATGATTTTTTATTCAATTATCTAATCTGTGTAAATCATTTAATCTGTGGCTAAATATTTTTTAAATTAATGTAAAACTTTCTCTATTGCATTGTTAATCCTGATTAAATCTTCTTCGAGGCTTCCGTGATAACTTTTTCGATGTTCGTTAATTAAAAATACAAGTTCACGAATATCGACTTCTTCTTTTCCTGATTTATGATGCAACTTTTTTATAAAATCATCATCCAATTTTGTTGTGTCAATTAAGTATTCATTTCTGATTCTTTCCAGAAAATAAATAATTTTTTTATCAATAATATTATCGTGATCGCCTTCCTGATAATATAAATTGCCAATTGTTTTTGTGAAATCAAGCGTTAAATTGGGCAACGGTTTTAAAATAGGAACAATTCTTTGTTTACGTTTGGCATTAAAAATAACAAAAATAAAAATGCCGATTAAAGAAAGGTATAAAGCCCATCTTAATGCCGGCTGGCTTAAAATATAGCGCCATGGCGAGTCAGAAATCGATTCGCTGTTTTGTCCTTTTGTATACCAAAAAATATCGCCTTCAGGAACATACGAAAGTATACTTTGCGCATATTGATAATTATCTTTTTTCAATAAATGATAATTTGTAAAAGCAACTGGCTGGGTGTGCAAATAAAAATAGCCATTGACGTAAGGGACCTTTATGAAATTAATTTGTTTTTTGATTCTGTTTCCCTGATATCCTAAAACGGTTGTTGCTGAAGTGTCTATTTTAGAAAAATAATAATTTGCTGTTTCTTCAACGATGGGATATTTTTTAGTATTTACTGTTTTATTGGCTAACCAAACCGAAGTTATATTTTCGTTTTGTAAGCTTGAATTTATTTCGATTTTTAAACTATCCAACAAAGATTGAGGAAAATTTTTCATGCTTAAAAAAGCATTGTTTCCATGCGATACGAAGAAAAAAAGTTCTGTAATAGATTGGTCATCAATAGTTCCTGCTTCTGAAGCTCCGAATTCTGAAATATTAAAGAAAGTACCTTTTATTTTATATTTTCCTTCTATGGTATCGGGAACGTATTTTGAATCTAAAAACTCATAAGGTGTTATTGCTGAAACTCTTTCGATCTTTTGCTTTTTTAAAAGTCCGTTGATTTCCTTGTCAAAAACGTATAATCCGTACGGGATTTTGTCATTGACAGAATACGTTGGGCGCCAATCGATAGGTTTTTGCTGATTTCCGCCTGCCAGCAAAACTAAGCCTAAAACAAGAACCAAAATAGCAATATAAATTTTGATTGATTTACTCATTGCTAAAGGTTTTTATAGATTTTTTAAATCGGTTTTCGGTTTTTAAGAAAGTCGTTTCGTCGATTTCGAATTCGCCATACCAAATATGATTATACAAATAAGATAAATATGTGAATTCTTCTCTGTGAACGGGACTTTGAATTTCGTACAAATAATCAGAATTCGTTTTTTCGATATCCCATTCGATATAATGATTTTGTGCCATTATTTTCAATAACCACAAATAATAATAACGAACTGCAATTCTTCGTTCTCCGTCCTGAATACTTTCTTTTATCAGCTTTTCGAAGTCTAAAAGATGAATATTTTTTTCGATTTCAGAATAATGGACTGTTTTTTTGTGTGCATTTTTTCCAAAAATCCATTGTCCTTCTTTCGCAATTATTGCTTTTACAATTAAGTAAATCACAAAAACAATAATCAAAACGGCAATTACTCTCAATAAAATAACGACAAAATTGATTGATGCCTGCGGATTGCTAAAAGAGAACATTCTTCTTAAAATGCTGGCAAGCCATTCTTTAAAATGATCCCACGCATTTTTTTCGGGCGCTTTGTATTCATAAACAAAAGCCGAATCGGTATATTTTTTTTTGAAATTTTTAGAAAAAGTTCTGGTTGCAACAGAGTCAGAATCTATTTGAATATCTTTTTCAGTATATTTTACAGATTCAATTTTTGGCGGCTCAATTGTATCCAAAGAATCCTGAGCATTTGAAACGCTGCAGTAAAAAATAAAAGATAAAACAAGGAAAATTTTATTCATTATTGTTTTCGATTAATTCGATTTGGCAGATAGTTGTTGTGTTTTTTTGTGTACGATAAAAGGATAAACCAGATAATAATATGAAATTATGCCAAGTGTAACCAAAATGATAAAACTACTTAGCCAATTGGGCATATCGATAGAATATCGGGTAATAAAACCTTCTAAAAATCCTGCACTAATTGTAAAAGGAAATGTGCTCAGGAATATTTTGAAACTGTTTTTAAAGCCTATTTTAAAAGAATTTACTCTTGAAAAAGTTTTAGGAAATAAAATAGAAGCGCCTAAAATAAATCCGGCTGTGGTTTCAATTACAATAGCAAAAATTTCCATAGAACCGTGAATCCAGATACCGCGAACACTTTTCCAGAAAACATTTTGCTCGTAAAAAAAGTATTGAAAAGCACCTAGCATAACACCATTGTAGGAGGAAATATAAAAAGTTCCAAGTCCGCCAAAAATACCATAAATATAGCATTTTGCACCAACGTTTAAGTTGTTCATCGTAATGCCAATAAAACTTCCCCAGTTGCTTCCGCTTCCGTAAACAGCCATCGGATTTCCTTTTTTTATGTTTTCAAGCGTCATATTTACATAGCCGTCACCTAAAATTAAGCGAACAAAATTCTGATCAAATCGTGCAGAAATTACGCCAATTGCAACCGTTATAAAAAACAAAACAAAAGAATATATTAAATATCTTCTGTAATCATAAACCAATAACGGAACTTCGGTTTTAAAAAACTCAACGAATCTGTTTTTTTCAGTTCGTTTTGTTTTATAAATTTTCTGATAAATCTGTGAAGCGAGGTGGTTTAGGTAAACTACCGTTTTACTTTTTGGATAATAAGTTTGCGCGTACGACAAATCATTCATCATTTGAATGTACAAATTAGCTAACTCATCAGGATTTTTTTTAGCTTTACCAAAAATTGCTAGCTCAAATTCTAGCCATTTTTCTTTATTTTGTTTTATAAAAGCAATTTCTCTCATTGTAGGCTAAAATATAAAATATGTCAGAATTATCAATTAATACGACGCAAAATGTTAAAATAAATTTTATAGCAGCATCCGTTGGCCAGCGAATAGGATCTTATTATATTGATTTTGCTATAAAAGTAGCATATATAATCGTTGTTTCACTAATAGTTTTTTATTGGTTGCGTTTTGGTAAAGTATTCGAGACACTTGATTCATGGTCCAGAATATCAATCATTTTAGTTTTGTATTTTCCGGTTATAATTTACTCTTTAACTTTAGAAAGCATTTTTGAAGGACAAACAATTGGCAAAAAAATCGTAAAAATAAAAGTGGTAAAAATTGATGGTTACCAGGCTGGATTTGGCGATTATTTAATGCGTTGGTTTTTCAGGATCATCGATGTTTCTTTTTTCTATGGAATTGTGGCATTAATTAGTATTATTTCGAGTAAAAAAGGACAACGTTTGGGCGATATGGTTGCGGGAACAGCTGTTATTAATTTAAAAAATAAAATTAATATAAGCCACACGATTCTTGAAGAAATAGGAAATGCCTATGTACCAACTTATCCTTTGGTTATAAAATTGTCAGACAACGATATGCGAATCATTAAAGAAACGTTTCAAAGAGCTGAAGCCAAAAATGATTATGAAACGATACAGAAATTAGTTTCTAAAATTGAAAATGTAACCGGAATTAAAAATCAATCCGGAAACGACAAAGATTTTCTTCGAATTATTTTGAAAGATTACAACTTTTATACACAAAACATGTAGTGTAAATAAAAAATAAAACAGCTACTAAAAAACTTAGAAACTTAGTGCCTTAGTAACTTAGCACCTTTAAAAAAAATGTTTCACCTATTAGATATTATTGGTACGATGGCTTTTGCCATGTCAGGCGCTTTAACGGCAATGCATAAAAAACTGGATCCGTTTGGGGTTTTTATTATTGCTTTTGTCACTGCAGTTGGCGGAGGAACATTGCGTGACGTTTTAATAGGCAGAACACCAGTGGGCTGGATGCTGAATTTGCAATATGTTTATGTTATCATTTTAGGTTTTGGGCTTGCGATACTTTTTCGAAAAAAGTTTGATAAACTTCGAACGTCGTTGTTTTTATTCGATACAATTGGTCTTGGTGTTTTCACGCTAATTGGTTTAGAAAAAGGAATTTCCATTGGTCTTCATCCTGTAATTTGCATCGCTTTAGGAACTATGACCGCTTGTTTTGGAGGCGTTATCCGGGATATTTTATGTACAGAGATTCCAACTATTTTTAGAAGAGAAATCTATGCGACAATCTGCATTTTTGGAGGAATTGTGTTTTTTGCATTAAAAAAACTGAATTTAGAAGATGATATATTATATTTAGTAACCTCAATAGTCATTATTTCAGTTCGTTTAATGGCAGTAAAATTCAAATGGTATTTGCCTGCATTTGATCACAAATAAAAAAAATAAATTTAGCCACAGATTAAATAGATTTCTTAGCTAATTATTAAAAAAATCACTTAAATCTTTTAATCTGTGGCAGAAAAAAAATGACAAAATATACCATAAAAAAATACGACCAGAACGATCATCAAATTTGGAATGACTTTATTGCTCAGGCCAAAAATGCTACATTTTTGTTTCATCGTGATTTTATGGAATATCACCAGGACCGGTTTGAAGATTTTTCGCTTTTAGTTTTCGAAGATCAAAAACTAAAAGCATTTTTGCCGGCGAATAAAAAAGATAATGACATATATTCTCATCAGGGATTAACTTATGGAGGATTGGTTTATAACGAACGAACTAAATTAACTTCAGTAATTGAAATTTTTCAGGCTATTTTGTTTTTTTTGAATGAATTTAAAATTCAAAAACTACATCTAAAAACACTTCCGTCTATTTATAATCTCAAACCTGCCGAAGAAATTCTATATGCTTTGTTTTTGGCAGAAGCAAAAATATTCAGACGAGATTCGCTTTCGGTTATTGATTTATTACAGAAAAATAAAATTTCAAAAATTAGAGAAAGAAGTTTAAAAAAGGCAATTTCAAACGAATTAATAATTAAAGAAGAAAATGATTTTGAATTATTTTGGAATGAAGTTTTAATTCCGAATTTACAAACAAAACATGATGCAAAACCAGTTCATTCAGTAGAAGAAATAAACCAACTTAAATTGCATTTTCCAGATAATATTCATCAATTCAATGTTTATTTAAAAGATAAAATTGTTGCAGGAACTACTATTTTTGAAACGGAAACAGTGGCTCATTGTCAATATATTTCAAAAAATGAAAATGACGCAGATTTGGGCAGTTTAGATTTTTTATTTCATTATCTGATTCAGGAAAGATTTGCTAAAAAGAGATTTTTCGATTTTGGAATTTCAAATGAAAATCAAGGAAAAAATTTGAACGAAGGATTGTCTTATTGGAAAGAAAGTTTTGGGGCAAGTACCATAGTTCATGATTTTTACGAAGTTGAGACGGTTAATTATAACAAGTTAAATGGTATTTTTGTTTAACAATTAAAAAATAAAATGATATCATTTCTTGATCTTAAAAAAATAAACGAGCCTTATGAAGCTGCTTTTCAAGAAAAATTGAAAACGGTTTTGCATAACGGCTGGTATATTTTAGGCAAAGAATTAGAAACGTTTGAAAAGGCTTTCGCCGAATACAATCAGTCAGAATATTGCATTGGAGTAGGAAATGGTTTTGATGCTTTAGTTTTGATTTTTAAGGGTTATATTGAATTAGGGAAACTTCAAAGAGGCGATGAAGTTATTGTTCCGGCACATACTTATATCGCGAGTATTTTAGCCATTTTACAAGCAGATTTAGTTCCTGTTTTGGTCGAGCCAAAATTAGAAACATATAACATAAATCCTGATTTGATTGAGGAAAAAATTACTCCAAAAACAAAAGCCATTTTAGCTGTTCATTTGTACGGACAATTGGCTGAAATGCAAAAGATTAGTGAAATTGCAAATCGGAATAATCTTTTAATAATCGAAGATAGCGCTCAAGCTCACGGAGCGTTAACCAATCTAAAATCTAAAATCTACAATCTAAATTCATCTCAGGCGTATAGTTTTTACCCAGGAAAAAATTTAGGATCTTTAGGCGATGGCGGAGCAATTACAACAAACGATCCGGAATTGGCAAAAGTGCTTTTTTCGCTCCGTAATTATGGTTCTGAAAAAAAATATCATAATGAATTTATTGGAGTAAACTCAAGATTAGACGAACTTCAGGCCGCTTTTTTAAACCTAAAATTACCAAATTTAAATAGTGATAATGATAAGCGTCGCTCGATTGCCAAACGTTATTTATCTGAAATTAAAAATGATAAAATAATGCTTCCGTTTTGGGATTTTTCGAATAATCATGTATTTCACTTATTTGTAATTCGAACAGCAAATCGTGAAGCTTTGCAAGAATATTTAACTCAAAATAATATTCAAACCGTAATTCATTATCCAATTCCTCCGCACAAGCAAAAAGCATTTACTTCTGAGGCTTCGGGATGGAATAATTTGTCATTTCCAATTACGGAGAAGATTCATAATGAAGTTTTAAGTTTGCCGATTAATCCTGTTTTGACGGAAGAAGAAGTCAGTTTTGTTGTTGAAATTTTAAATAGGTATTAATTTTAATTTGATAAAATGACAGAATTAAAATTAGCTATTAAAAAACACGTACCTGAAAAGATTTGGTTTTCACTTATTAGAATTTACAATTTCACAAAACTTCGAGCTTTACATGATTTGTATCAAATTAAAAAAGCACCTAAAAAACATGAAAAAGCGCTTCAAATTATCAGAAAAAAAGAAAAAGTAAAAGTTGCTTTCTTTTTAATTCATGAATCGGTTTGGAAATATGATGTACTTTATGATTTAATGCTCCAACATCCCAGATTTGAACCCCAAATATTTGTTTGTCCAGCCGTAAATTTTGGTATGGAAAATATGCTGTTTGAAATGGATAAATCATTTGATGCATTTAAAAAGAAAGGATATAATGTTATTAAAACCTTTGATAAAGTAACGGGAGAATATTTAGATATAAAAAAAACTTTTGCTCCGGATATGGTGTTTTTTACGAATCCGTATGAAGGTTTACAAGATTACAGGTACTATACAAAACAGTTTTCAGATATATTGACTTGTTATGTTCCTTATGCAATTATGACTGTTAATTATGATTTTATCTATAATTTAAAATTTCACAATCTTGTTTGGAAAATTTTTTCTGAAACTCCTATTCACAATAAAATAGCTCAAAAACAAAAAAACAAAGGAAGAAATAACGTTTTAACTGGTTATCCGGGATTTGATCTGCTATTGATTAATAAAAATCCAGATAGTACTGTTTGGAAAAATAATAATTCTAATCTCAAAAAGATTATTTGGGCTCCACATCACGCAATGGAAGAGTGGAATAAGGTTGCCAATTTTTTAGAATACTATGACTTTTTTTTAGAATTAGCGGATAAGTATAGTGATAAAATACAAATTGCATTTAAACCACATCATTTATTAAGAATTAAGTTAGAGCAAGAGTATTGGGGTAAAGAAAAAACAGATATTTATTATAACAAATGGATGGACCTTCCAAATGGTCAGTGTGAAAATGGGGAATATACAGATCTTTTTTTAACTTCTGATGCATTAATACACGATTGTGGTTCTTTTATGGCTGAATATCTTGTTACTGGAAAACCATCCCTTTTTATGATAAGAAATGAATCGGTTATGGAGCATTGGAATACTTTTGGAGAAAAAGCAATTGCAGCACATTATCAATCCCGAAATAAAAATCAAGTAATCGATTTTATTGAAAATGTTATATTGAATGAAAATGATTGGATGAAAGAAGAACGTGATAATTTTTTGCAGAGTTCTCTGATTCCAAAAAACAAACCAACTGCATCCGAAAACATATTAGACTATTTAGAGAGCCAAATATTTAAATAATTCAGGATCGTTTTTAACTCTTTAAATTTATTTAAAAATTTAATAATGAGAATGATAGTTATAATTGGTTGAGAAAGTTAAATACGAATAAATTTTAATTTTTATAAATGCAAGATACCTCTTTAAAGTCAACCGCAACAAAAGGAATCATTTGGTCTGCTGTCGATAAATTTGCAGTTCAGTCAGGGCAATTTATTGTGGGTATAGTGCTTGCGCGAATTTTGATGCCGGAAGACTTTGGTTTAATAGGAATGTTGGCCATTTTCATAGCCATTTCACAAACTTTTATTGAAAGTGGATTAGGAATAGGTTTGATTCAGCGTCAAAATAGATTAGAGATTGATTTTTCAACTCTATTTGTATTCAATTTAGCAGTAAGCGGTTTTTTTTATTTGGCATTATTTTTTTCAGCCCCTTTTATTTCTTCTTTTTTCGGACAACCTCGATTAACTGACTTAACACGAATTTTGGGTTCAACCCTATTTTTAAATGCTTTTGCAATTGTTCAACGAACAAAACTAACAATTATCATTGATTTCAAATCGATAGCAAAAAGCAATGTAATTGGTATGATTGCAGGTGGATTATGTGGAATAATGGCTGCCTTAAATGGATATGGAGTTTGGTCGTTGGTTATTCAAATGGTTATTGGGTCGTTCGCTTCTTCAGCATCTTTATGGTTTTTAAGTAATTGGATTCCTTCTGTAGCTTTTTCAAAGAAATCATTTAAATCATTATTTGGTTATGGCTCAAAACTAATGGCAGCTGGTTTGTACGCTCAATTATTAAATAATGTATATAATATTTGCTTAGGAAAATTTTATTCTACTGCTTCATTAGGGTATTACACAAGAGCTAAGGGTTTTGCAGACATATCAGCGGGCACAGTTGTAAGCATTTTGCAACAAGTCACATTTCCAATTCTTACCAAAGTACAACACGATAAAGAGAAATTAGTCTCTATTTATAGCAGAATAATTCGCATGTCGGCTTTTTTGATTATTCCACTTATGACACTTATTGCATTGCTGGCAAAACCAATTATAATTCTTTTACTTACAGAAAAATGGAATTCTCTAATTCCACTTTTACAATGGATTGTTTTTTCGCGTGTTTTTCTTCCAATGAGTGCACTCAATTTAAGTTTGTTAAACGCAGTCGGACGTTCAGACTTATTTCTAAAAGTAGATTTATCTAAACTTCCACTAACAGTGCTGGCAATGATTATTACAATTCCTTTGGGAGTAAAAGCTATCGTAATAGGGCATGTCGTTACATCGTCGATATTTTTTGCTTTCAATGCTTATCTTCCAGGAAAGCTTTATGGTTATGGTTTAATTAGTCAATTGAAGGATATGCTGCCTTTTTCAATTGCTACAATAGGAATGGCAATTATGGTATTTATAATGTCTTATTTTATAGATAATTTGATACTTCAGTTATTTTTAGGAGCTATAATTGGATTAATAACTTATTTATTTATCTGCTGGTTATTAAAATTAAATGAGCTAAGAGAAGTTTGGAAATTACTTTTGAATTTGAAAAAAGTATAAAATTAAAATCAATTTTTTTCCCAGATTTCTAAATATCGTTCTGCAATTTTAAGACAATTATGTTCTTTTTCTACAAACGCTCTTGCCCGCGTTCCAATAGCAATAATTTCATCTGGATTTTCAATTAAATACGATAATTCATTAACTAAATAATCAACATCAGGAAGAGCATTTACGCATACTCTGTCTGAGATTTTATAATATTCTGTAAAATCATTTTCAGCACCCGTGAATACGACTTTTCCTTTTGCCATTGCTTCTAGTGCATTATAGCCCTGATCTCGGCTAAAAGCTTGATCTAAAAGAATATGAGATTTGTTGTATAAATCAATATAAACAGGATAAGGAACTGTATTGGTAATTATGATTTCTACCTTATTTTGATATTTTTCTTTTATAATTTCCAACGCCTTTTCAAAATAAGGTATTCCCTTTTGGTTATAGCTATATTTATTGATGCCTAAAAAGATATTTATTTTATCCTCAACAATCAATTCTTCAAAATTCAATTTGGTAAAATCTACAGGATAGGGGATGAAACCGGAGAAAATTGGATAGTTTTTTGTGGCGTCTACATAATCAAAATCAGTAGCAATCAATCCATCAAAATTAATCATCATGTAGTCATGGATTTTAATATGTTCTTTTCTTAAATAATCGCCAAACCAGTTGAATTCTTTTGAAGATTTTGAGAGTTTTAAAGAAGGTTGATAAATAGATTTATAATCTTTATTCTCAGTGTAAAATTTAAGAGTCATATAATCTAGTCCACATGATAATAAAAAAAAATGGTTATTATTTTCCACTACTTTTTTTATTAAATAGAGTTCTAATCTTCTTGTTGTTTTTATTGATGATTCGTTAACAAACTGTACGATATCATAATTTTTTAATTTAGGAAGAAAGAAATAAAAACGGATACCAGATTCTAAACTTGCTAAATCAAATTTTAATAATCTATAAATCACTTTTCTAAGGATAGTAAATATTTGTCTTTTAAAAAACTTTGGTTCGTGGTTGTAATCAACAGGATAGCATCTGTAGCCATTACTATTTCCTATCAAAATAACCTCATGTCCTAGTTCTGTCAATCCCTTTTTTAAAGAATTATGTAAAAGACTATATTCTCCAATCAGTAAAATCCGCATAAACCTTATTAGTTAAAAGAAAAAAGTAAATGTAAAACAATTTGATCATTTTAATATTGAAACATATTTATAGTATTATTATTTTTCCTTTTCAAACAAAACGGAATTGTATTTTGTATTTAAGAATAAAAAAAAATTACATTTGTTTAAGCGGAAAAACATTAGAAAGTGACTTATACTATTAATGACATTGAAATTTTAATTTCTACAATGAATAGAGATTCATTAGATTTTTTAGTCCCGATGTTTCCTAATTCACATTTTTTTAATTTTCAGATTTTAATTGTGAACCAAATTCAAAATGAAAAAAAATTAACCTCAAGCTATTCTAATGTCAGAGTTATAAATTCGGTTGAAAAAGGTTTATCTAAAAGTAGAAATTTAGCTCTCGAAAACGCTATTGGAAAAATTCTTGTAATTGCTGATGATGACATAATTTATAAGGAGACATTTATAACCAAAATAATTAATGCTTATCACAAATTTCCAGACGCTGGTGTAATAATTTTTTCAGCTGTAAATTCAGAAGGAAGTTTGATTAAAAAATATCCACTAAATTCTAAAAATAATTTGAATTTTTTTGACATTCTCAACGCAAGTTCTATAGAAATAACACTCAACAAATCGATTATTGACGAAGCCAGGATTAAATTTGATAAAATTTTTGGTTTAGGAGGGATTTTCGAAATAGGAGAAGAAGCTGTTTTTTTGTCTGATTTAAAAAAGAAAAACAAACAGCTTGTTTTTGAGCCTGATGTAATTGTAAAGCATGAAGGTTTTACTTCTTCTGATAAAAAAAGTATCGTTGAAAAATATTATATACAAGGCGCATTATTTACCAGAATTTTCAATAGAAATTATATTTTTTGGATTTTTGTTAAGCTCTTTTTTGATTTAAAACAAGATAAAATAAAATTTAGTTCTATCGTAAATCTTTTTAAAAACGCAAAACAGGGACATAAAGAATTTGAAAGACTGCAATATGAAAATAATGAATAACGGAGTGCAAATTATACCTATCCCTAAAATAGAAGAGCGAAGAGGAAATCTCTCTGTGATAGAAAATGACACCATTCCTTTTGATATAAAAAGGGTTTATTATTTATATGATGTGCCAACTGGATCTGAGCGAGGCGGGCATGCACACAAAGATCTTCAACAATTTTTGGTGGCTTTAAGCGGGAGTTTTGATGTTGTTTTAAATGATGGAAAAGAAGAGCAAATTATCACTCTAAACAAGCCTTATGAAGGTTTATTAATCAATTCGGGAATTTGGAGAGAACTTAGAAATTTTTCTTCCGGCTCAATTTGTTTGGTAGTAGCTTCAGAGGTTTATATTGAAGACGATTATATTAGAGATTTTGATGAGTTTGTAAAATATTCTATTGATAAATAGAAAAATTAAAACCATTTTTCCTCAAAAGTTTTTTTATTTTCAACAAAAATATTAGAATATATCTAGGCAAAAAGTAGATAGCTTTGGTTTTAAAAGAAATATTTTTTTTCAGAATGTTTTTAAATAATTCTTCCGATTTTTTGTTCTCTCCGGCAATTTTATATTGCAAAGCATATTCTATTCTGTAAATATCAAGATATTTTTTTAGACTTGGATTACTTTCTTCCTGTTCTTTATAGTCATTAAAATCTTTTATTTTTTTTTCAAGTATCGGGGTTTTTGAAAGACTGTTTTCGATGTAATGTAAATATGATGCTGTAACTTTATTACTTATTGCAACGCGATATTTTAATGCAATTCGAATCCACATATCAACATCTTGTCCGCTCGATATACTAGATTTAAAGTAACCTACTTTTTTAAATATACATTTAGGAATTACAATTGAAGATGATGTAGCAACAGGATAAGGTAAACTGGTTTCGAAATAATTCGGAATAATACCTTCAAAATCTGCAGAAAGTCCTTTAAATTTTGGAATGTAATTTTTCCCATTTTTAAAAACTAATTCATAACGCGAGGCAAAAATCCCAACATTTGGAAAATTTAGGATTAAAGTTTTCAATGTTTCTAAATGATTAGCCTTCCATAAATCATCTGCGTCTAAAAAAGCAATATAGTCATATTTTGCTTTTTCAATTCCAAGATTTCTCGCTACAGCTGCACCTTGATTTTTTTGGTTGTAAATCTGTATGCGACTGTCATTAAATTGCAGCACTTTTGCAATGCTATTATCTGTAGATCCATCGTTTATTATAATAATTTCATAATCTGTAAAAGTTTGATTTAGAATACTTTTTAAAGTGCTTTCAATATAATCAGCTTTGTTGTATAATGGAATAACGATAGAAAAAAATGCCATAACAGATTATTTTTTTATACTACAAAAATAGCCTAATTTATAAAGGTCAAATAAAAACAAAGAAGGATTTTGTGATAACAAATTTCGTTCAATTCTTGTTTGATTTTTTAAGAAAAGAAAAGCTGAAAATTGCGTTAATTTTAGTTTTCTAAGAAAATCAAAAGAAGATATGATTTTGCTGTCTTTTTTAGCTATTTTTTGTGAATCGTAAAGAAAGACAAGATTTTCTAAAGCAATTTTGGTTTTATTTAAAAATATGTTTGAAGTTTCTAAATTGAGATGAAAGGTTGGATTTTCAATTTTAAAAACCTCAAAATGATTGGCTTTCAAAACTGAGAAAAAAAGTAAATCTTCATAACCATATTTTGTAATGGACTCATCAAAAGGATATTTTAGAAAAATCTCTTTTTTAATTATTAAATTTGAAGTCAAAACTGAAACTGTTTCTCTTTTATTGCCATAAATCCAACGTAAAAGTTCACCACTTTCGGGTTTTTTATCCTCATAAATAATTCCTCCAAAAAAAATCTTTTTTGTAGAACCTAAAACGGTATCAATATATTTTTTTAAGAAATCATTTTGGACAGGAAATGTGTCACAATCTAAAATAAGTAACCAATTATATCGTGCTTTTTCGGCCAATAAATTGATGTTTTTACCTCTGCCTAAATTATTTTGATTTACAAAAAACGAACAATTTGAAACAAGGTTGATTTGATTATTTAAAATATTTTCCTGAGAGTTTGAAGCGTCGTCCTGACATAGAATCTCAAATTCAATTCCGCTAAAATCACACTGTTTTACTAACTCGTTTACAAGAGGAAAAACATTATAATTATAAACAGGAATTAAAATAGAAAGCATTACACGCTGCGTTGCACCACCTCAAAGATTCTTTCATCCTCGCACTTCAATGTTTTAGATGGAAATTTCATTAACAAGGCATAATCGTGAGTAGCCATAATAACTGTTTTTCCGTTTGCATTGATTTTTTTCAATACTTCCAAAACCTCAGAACTTGTTTGAGGATCTAAATTTCCGGTTGGTTCATCGGCAAGAATAAATTCAGGGTCGTTAAGCAATGCTCTGGCAATAGCAACACGTTGTTGTTCTCCACCAGAAAGTTGGTGTGGCATTTTGTTCGTGTAATCTTTCATGCCCACTTTATCAAGAACTTCATCAATTTTACGTTCCATTCCTTCTTTATCAACCCAACCTGTTGCTTTTAAAACAAAAAGCATATTATCTTTTACAGAACGGTCCGGAAGCAATTTGAAATCCTGAAATACGATTCCGATTTTACGTCTCAAGTACGGAATATCATTTTCTTTTAAATTAGCCAAATCAAATTCTACAATATGGCCTTCACCTTCTGTTAAAGGCAAATCTCCGTACAAAGTTTTCATGAAACTACTTTTTCCCGAACCTGTTTTTCCAATGATGTAGATGAATTCGCCATGCTGAACATCTAAATTGATATGAGATAAAATTTTTCTTCCTTCTTGATATATAGTGACTTCCTTAAGAGATAGTACGGTTTGTGACATAATAAAAGTGATTTTAATGGTAAAAGTAATAAGATAACGGTTGGATTCAAAATAAAATCGAATCATTTCTGCAGAAAATTTTTAAAACACAGAAATGAAATTTTAAACGCCTTAAGTGATTTTACCTGAGCTGAGTAAATATTCCCCAGATAAAAAAAGATATGACTTGTATTGTTAAACTACATCCCGGCTGATAAATTGTTTTAGAAAGTTTGAAAACCAATATTTTGAGGCTTAAGATGCGATAAATAGCAACTATTAAAAAAAATGTTCATAATAAATGCCCGAAACGTTTCGTTATAAACGGTATAAAATGATACATTTGAATACTAAATAAAATTAAAATGCGTAAACTTCTCTGGTTCTTTTTATTACCAATTGTCTTTTTTTCGACCATAGTTTCGGCACAAAAATCAGCTATATATACTTACGATTTAAAAGATTTTGACAAAGCACTGGCTTTATATAATGATAAACAATATGCTTCGGCACAACATATTTTTGAGTATGTAAAAAATAACGCGACGACCGAAGAGGTGAAGTCAGATTGTGCGTATTATATCGCCAACTGCGCCATCAGGACCAATCAGACAAATGCTGATGCTTTGATGGAAAAATTCGTAAGCGATTATCCCACAAGTACTAAACAAAATCAGGCTTATATTGAAGTAGCTCATTTTTTCTTCGAACAAGGCAATTACCCAAAAGCATTGCAATGGTTTGACAAAGTTGATGAAAGTTATATGAGTAAATCTGATTTGGATAAATTCAATTTCCAAAAAGGATACAGTTATTTCAATGCAAAAAAGAAGAAAGAAGCAACAACGTATTTTAATAAAGTAGTGAATTCTCCGGAATTTGGTTCTCAAGCCAAATATTATTTAGGATTCATGGCTTATGAAGGCGACGATTATAAAGAAGCTACCAAATATTTTGATGAAGTTTCAGGCGAAGAAAAATACAAAGAAAAGCTTTCGTATTATCAGGCTGATATGAATTTTAAATTAGGGAATTTTCAAAAAGCAATCGATTTAGGACAAACCGCAATGGCTAAATCAAATGAACTTGAAAAATCAGAATTAAATAAAATTATTGGTGAAAGTTATTTCAATCTAAAACAATACGGAAAAGCGATTCTGTTTTTAGAGCAATACGCTGGTAAAAAAGGAAAATGGAACAATACTGATTTCTACCAATTAGGTTACGCATATTACGAGCAAAAAGAGTATGAAAAAGCCATTTCTCAATTTAATAAAATCATTGAAGGAAAAGATTTCGTTGCACAAAACGCGTATTATCATTTAGGTTTAAGTTATTTGAATACAGGCAAAAAACAAGAAGCTCTGAATGCCTTTAAAAATGCATCAGAAATGGATTTTAATGCACAAATTCAGGAAGATGCAGCTTTAAATTATGCTAAATTGAGTTATGAAATAGGAAATGCATATCAAACCGTTCCGGGAATTTTACTTGATTTCTTAAAAAAATACCCAAACAATTCAAGCAGGGCAGAAGTGGAGAAACTATTGGTAGATTCATACATTTCATCTAAAAACTACAAAGAAGCTTTAGTTTTATTAGAAAAAAATAAAACTCCGGAAAATAAATTAGCCTATCAAAAAGTGCTTTTTTACAGAGGTTTAGAATTGTACACAGAATCGAATTATTCTGAAGCATTAAAAATGTTTAATGGTGCTGTCAAGGAACAAAAAAATCCTGAAGTTACAGCTCGTGCTACTTTCTGGAAAGCAGAATCAGAATATGTTACAGATGATTTTCAATCTGCTTTACTAAGCTATAAGCAATTTGCAGGTTTAACCGGAGCGAAAACAACGGATGAATATAAAAACATCAATTACAATATTGGATACACGTATTTTAAACTAAAAGAATACGATCAGGCGGCCAATTCATTTCAGGCACAAATTGATAATGTAAAAGATGATAAAGTCCGTCTAAACGATTCGTATTTGCGTTTAGGAGATTGTAGATTTGTTACTTCAAAATACGGACCAGCGATGGAAGCGTATGCAAAAGCCATTGATGCAAAAGGAGTTGATGCTGATTACGCGCAATTTCAAAAAGCAATTTCTTATGGTTTTATGGGTAAAAACGACAAGAAAATCGACGAGCTGAATAATTTCCTTCAGATGTATAAAAAATCTGAGTATCGTGATGATGTTTTATTTGAGTTGGCAAATACGTACGTAACTGATAAAAAGAACGACCAGGCGATTAAAACATACGATCAGTTAATAGCTGAATACAAAAACGGTTCGTTTACTTCAAAATCTATTTTAAGACAAGGTTTAATTTATTACAACTCAGATCGTGATGAACAAGCTTTGGTGAAATTTAAAAAAGTAGCCGCTGAATTCCCAAAAACTCCCGAAGCTTTAGAAGCAGTTTCTACAGCAAGGTTAATTTATGTAGATTCAGGAAAAGTAGACGAATATGCAACCTGGGTTCGTACTTTAAATTTTGTTTCTGTTACCGATGTTGATTTGGATAATGATACTTACGAAGGCGCATTTAAACAATACAGTCAAAATAACAGTAAAGTTGCCATTACAGGTTTTACAGGTTATGTAAGCAAATTTCCTTCAGGAATTCATGCACTTGAAGCTAATTTTTATTTGGCACAATTGCTTTATACAGAAGGATCAGAAACTAAATCTGTAAACAATTATCAATATGTAATTGGTCAGCCAAGAAATGAATTTACAGAACAAGCCTTAACAAGATTGTCTCAGATTTTCTTAAAAGCAAAAGATTGCGATAAAGCTGTTCCGGTTTTAGTTCGTTTAGAAGACGAAGCCGATTTTCCTCAAAACAAAAGCTTTGCACAGGCAAATTTGATGAAATGTTACTACGATAAAAAAGATTACAGCAACTCATTAATTTATGCTGATAAAGTGTTGCAAAATCCTAAAGCCGATGCAAATGTTAAAGCAGATGCGCAAATTATTGTAGCGCGCGCCGCAATGCAAACAGGTGAAGAAGATAAAGCAAAAGCAGCTTATGCTAAATTATCAACAACATCAAAAGGAGAATTAGCGGCAGAAGCATTGTATTATGATGCTTATTTTAAAACCAAAGAAGGCAAATTTGATGCATCGAATGTTGCTGTTCAAAAATTAGCAAAAAATTATTCGGGTTATAAATATTACGGAGCGAAGAGTTTAGTTTTAATGGCCAAAAACTTCTACGGATTAAAAGACAGTTATCAGGCAACTTATATTTTAGATAACGTAATAAATAATTTTACAGATTATCCGGATGTGGTTGAAGAAGCAAAAAGAGAGTTGAGTGCTATTAAATTAGAAGAATCTAAAACGAATTCATCAATCACGAAATAAAGAAAAAGAGTAAAGAATAAAGAAAATATAACATAGATTGGAAAGCAAAGGTTTGAGGTCTATTTTCTTTATTCTATATTCTAAAAAAAGAAAAGAAATGAGTTTACCTTTTTACATAGTTGATGTTTTTACAGATAAAAAATATGCTGGAAATCAGTTGGCAGTTTTTTTAGATGCCGGAAATTTAAGTTCAGATGAAATGCAACAAATTGCTCGCGAAATTAATTTTGCAGAAAGCACTTTTGTTACCAAACTTGATAAAGAAAACAATAAGGCAGAAATTAAAATATTTACACCATCTCAGGAAATGCAGTTTGCAGGTCATCCCATGATTGGAACTTCATGGGTTTTGATGAATAAAGTATTTGATAATTCGCCTGAAAGTATAAAGTTGAATGTTCCAATTGGACCAATTTCAATTCATCAATCAGATAATTTGATTTGGTTAAAAGCGGCACAGCCAAAATTTTGGGATACTTTTT
The DNA here is from genome assembly GCA_001507425.1 of Flavobacteriaceae bacterium CRH. GTDB lineage: Bacteria > Bacteroidota > Bacteroidia > Flavobacteriales > Flavobacteriaceae > Flavobacterium. The sequence continues at coordinate 46,258 of LMAJ01000008.1, read as the reverse complement.
CGAAGCAAGATTTTACATTTTTCAGTAATCTGAAAGTAGAAGATTTTGAAAATCAATTTCCGATTCAGGAAGTTTCAACCGGAAGCGCATTTGTAATGGTAGGTTTGAGTAATAAAAAAGCGTTGGAAAATTTGGTTTTAGACAAAGATCAAACCGATAAATGGTTAAAAAATAATTGTAAAACAGCACACAGAGCTTTGTATTTCTACTATTTAGAAGGTTCAAAACTTTTCAGCCGAATGTTGTGTATCGAACACAATCAATTGGTCGAAGATGCAGCAACAGGAAGCGCAAGTACTTGTTTGCAGGCTTATCTTCTAAAAAATAATACTCCACAAATTGATCTGATAAATTATCAGGGAGATTATATAAATCGTCCTTCTCAAATTCATTTTAAAGGAAAATTAACCGAAAACGAATTTGATATTAAAATAGGAGGAAAAGCTCAGTTTATTGCAAAAGGTGAGTGGGAGGCTTAGGTTAAGAAGATAGAAAAAAGAGTCAAGAATAAAGATTTTATAATAAAGAAGATAGAGAATAGAATAAAGAAGATAGAGAATAGAATAAAGAATATAGAGAATAGAATAAAGATTTTAGAATAAAACAAAGAGATTGAGAAGAACCAGGATATAGTCAAAATTCTATTTTCTATATTCTTTTCTCTATACTCTCAAAAAAAATAAATATGAAAATTAATTTCCAGAATAAGACAATCATTTTGATGTTGCTGTTTGTTTTTCAGCTTTCATTTTCACAAAAGAAAGACGAATCCATTGGTACTGAAACCGTAAATGTTGTTAAGCCGTATTCGCCAACGATATCAGATGCTTATAAAGTAAAAGAAACTCCTTCGCTTGACGATAAAGGAAACCAGGCCAAAGAAACCATAAAATACAGTATTTTATCTGTTCCTGTAGCGTCTACTTTTACGCCTTCTAAAGGAAAAGCGGCCAGTGTTGATAAAACAAAACAAGAACGTTTGTTTAATAATTACGCCACTGTAGGTGTTGGAAATTACAGCACATTAAATGCTGAACTATTTGTTACACAGGATTTAGGAAACAACGATTATGTTGCCGGAATGTTTCGTCATCATTCATCGCAAGGCGGAATTAAAGATGTTTTATTAAATGATGAATTTTATGATACGGCTTTAAATATTGGTTACGGACAAAATAATCGTGATTTGACCTGGAATATTGATTTAGGATATCAGAATCAAATTTACAATTGGTACGGTTTACCGGTTGATTTTGGTTCTACCTTACTTCCTGAACAACGTTTTGGTTTAATTGATAATATTAATCCGAACCATTCTTATAATACGATTTCATTGGGTGGAAATATAGAATTTAATGAAGGGATTTTTAGTAAAGTAGCAGCAAGATTTACCCATTTTTCAGATAGTTTTTCTTCTTCAGAAAACCGTTTTTATGTAAAACCAACTTTTAAAGTTGAAGTTATGGATCAGTCCATAAATACAAATGTTATCGTAGATCACGTAAGTGGAAGTTTTAAAAATAATTATTTTGAAAATACCGGGCAACCTATAGATTACAGTCTTACTAATTTTGGAGTTGAACCAAGTTTTGTGGTAAATGAAAACGATTGGACACTTGAATTGGGTGCAGGATTATACTATGGTTTAGACTCAGAAAACAGCGGAAACAAATTTTATATTTATCCAAAAGTAAATGCATCTTATAAATTAGTAGGTGATTTGATGATTTTTTACACGGGTGTAAATGGTAGTTTAAATCAAAATTCTTATGCTGATTTTGTGACTGAAAACCCGTTCTTGTCGCCAACCTTAAATATGAGACCGAGCAGTACACAATATAATGTATTTGCGGGTTTAAAAGGTAAATTAGCGAATAACGTTAGCTATAATCTAACAGGTTCATATTTGAATGAGAAAAACAAAGCTTTGTTTAAAAGCAATGATTATACGGAAGATATTGCAAATGAAAATTATGCGTTTGGAAACTCTTTTGGAGTTGTTTACGAAGACATCAGAACATTTCGTTTTTATGGAGAATTAAAAGCTGATTTTTCTGAAAATGTTAGTTTTGGTATCAACGGAACTTTTAATAGCTACAAAACTGATGGCCAATTAGAAGCGTGGAATTTACCAACGATTAAATTGAGTTCAAACCTTGATGTTACGATTACTAAACAATGGTACGCAGGTTTAAACGTGTTTTATGTTGGAGATCGTAAAGACATGCAAACGAATTTAGATCTTAATCCGGCTGGAACGCCAATTACTTTAAAAAGCTATTTTGATGCCAATGCGCATTTAGGATATAAATTCAGCGAACGTCTGACTTTCTTCTTAAAATTAAACAATATCGGAAATCAGGCTTACGAAAAATGGTTGAATTATCCTGTACAAGGGTTTCAGGTTTTAGGCGGAGCAAATTATAAATTCGATTTTTAAGATTTTTTAACCGCAAAGATCGCAAGGATTTTACCTGGCGTTACGTTGATAAAATCCAAAGTTCGCAAAGCTGGTTAAATACAAAGCTTTGCGAACTTTGCATTTTTATAATTTAAAATATCTATAATTTTTGGCAAAAAAAATTGCGACCTTTGCGTAAAACTTTGCGCTCTTTGCGGTTAAATTATAATATGGAATTTAAACAAAAAATACATACTCATTATTTACAAATGGTTCAGGACCGAATAGATGTTTTTAGGGACATGATTTCGGCTTTGACCGAAGATTCTAAAAACGATGCAAAAGGTTCCGCCGGTGATAAGCATGAAACTGCTTTATCGATGATGCACATCGAACAGGAAAAATTGACAAATAAACTAAAAGAAGCTATAACTCAAAAAGCTATTCTGGATAAAATTGATGCATCAAAAACGACTGAAAATATTATTTCGGGAAGTTTGGTAAAAGCAAACGGAATTCATTTATATTTAAGTGTAGCGCTGCCTAAAATTACAGTTGATAGCATAAATGTTATTGCGCTTTCTCCGCAATCTCCGTTGGGTTCTCATTTAATGGGGAGTAAGGTTGGGTTTCAATTTGAAATTAATAAAACGCATTATACGATTGAGAGTGTTTTGTAAAGTTTATTTCACGCAGATTTTACAGATTCAAGCAGATTAAAAAGGATTTGTTCGTAATCTTGTCAGGTTGAGCGGAGTCGAAGCTCCTCGCAAAGATTTAGTGTAATTAAACCCGACAGGTTTTAAAAACCTGTCGGGTTTAATTACACTAAGACCTTTCAATCATCTCTTTAAAACCTTGCATTTAGCGCTTGGTTTATCTTCAAAATTAAAATTTTCAAGTTCAGGGCTTTATTTTATGTTAAAATTTTACATTTTATATGTAATAATTAATTTATGGTTTTAAATTACAACTAAAATATGTGTTTGTGTTTTTCAATTATAACCATTACCGCATCTTTGCCCTATCAAAATAAAATTTAAAAATAAAAATATATAGTTATGTGTGGAATCGTATGTGCCTTTGATCTAAAACAAAAAGCTGAAGCATTAAGACCTCAAGTATTAGAAATGTCTAAAATCATTCGTCACCGTGGACCGGACTGGAGCGGTATTTACAGCAATGAAAAAGCAATTCTGTCTCACGAGCGTTTAGCAATTGTAGATCCGGCTTCAGGAAAGCAACCTTTATTTACAGAAGATAAAAAACTGGTTTTGGCTGCAAACGGTGAAATTTATAACCACAGAGAATTGCGTAAACAATTTGAAGGAAAATATAACTTTCAAACCGAAAGTGACTGCGAAGTTATCCTGGCACTTTACAAAGAAAAAGGACCTCATTTTGTGGATGAAATGAACGGAATCTTCGGATTTGCTATTTATGATGTAGAGAAAGATGAGTATTTTATCGCTCGTGACCATATGGGAATTATTCCATTGTACATTGGTTGGGATCAGCACGGAACTTTTTATGTAGCTTCTGAATTGAAAGCTTTAGAAGGGTATTGTACAAAAATTCAATTATTTCCTCCGGGACATTATATGACAAGCAAAGACGGTGAATTTGTACAATGGTACAAAAGAGACTGGACAGAATATGATGCAGTAAAAGACAACGAAACAAGTATTCCTGCTATTAAGGAAGCTCTTGAAGCAGCGGTTCACAGACAATTAATGAGTGATGTTCCTTACGGAGTTCTACTTTCGGGAGGTTTAGATTCGTCTATTACTTCGGCTGTAGCCAAAAAATTTGCGCAAAAACGTATTGAATCTGATGATACTACAGATGCATGGTATCCGCAATTGCACTCTTTTTCAGTTGGGCTTGATGGTTCTCCTGATTTAGCGGCTGCTCAAATTGTAGCAAAACATATCGGAACCATTCACCATGAAATCAAATTTACCATTCAGGAAGGTTTAGATGCGGTTCGTGATGTTATTTATAACTTAGAAACCTATGATGTAACTACGGTTAGAGCTTCAACTCCAATGTGGTTAATGGCAAGAGTTATTAAATCAATGGGAATTAAAATGGTACTTTCAGGAGAAGGAGCCGATGAATTATTTGGAGGATATTTATACTTCCACAAAGCGCCAAACGCAAGAGAATTTCACGAAGAAAACGTTCGTAAATTAGGCAAACTACACATGTATGATTGTTTGCGTGCGAACAAAAGTTTGGCAGCGTGGGGAATTGAAGGCCGTGTTCCGTTTTTAGATAAAGAATTTATGGATGTTGCGATGCGCATCAATCCACAAGATAAAATGATTAACAAAGAACACCCGATGGAAAAATGGGTGGTTCGTAAAGCTTTTGAAGATATGTTGCCGGCAAGTGTAGCATGGAGACAAAAAGAACAATTTTCTGATGGAGTAGGATATAGCTGGATTGATACTTTGAAAGAAGTTGTGGCAAAAGAAGTTTCAGATGAACAATTGGCAAACGCGAAATATAAATTTCCACTACAAACGCCAACTTCTAAAGAAGAATATTACTACCGTTCTATCTTTGCAGAGCATTTTCCAAGTGATGCTGCCGCTTTATGTGTACCTCAGGAAGCAAGTGTTGCTTGTAGTACAAAAATCGCTTTGGAGTGGGATGAGGCTTTCAAAAACATGAATGATCCTTCAGGAAGAGCGGTTGCAAGTGTGCATGATGACGCTTACGAAAAAGCATAAACTTAGTTACTTAATATTTTAGTTATTAGAAAAACGTTCTCAGTTATGGGGGCGTTTTTCTTGTGTTAAAATGTTAATTTGTGAAATTTCAATTACTTGAAGATAATTATTACTAATTATTTAACTTTCTTTTTTATATTTGACATTCCCCAATCAAATGTTTTAAAATTTAGTTTCAGCTAGAAATAAATATCATTAATAGTTGTAATTACTGCTTTGGAAATAAAATTAAGAAATAAAAAAGAATAGTATGTCTGGTATATTGGCCGTTATAGGTAAAGGAAAAGACCCGCAGCTCGTTAAAGAACTTTCTAAAAGAATGTCGCATCGAGGTCCTGATGAAAGTGATTTTCATATTATGAAGAATGGCAGTATAATTTGTCATGAAAGCTTGTCGATTATTGATTTGAAATCGGGGAAACAACCTATTCAGGGAACTAAAGATGCCTGGATGGTGCATGATGGTGAAATTTATAACTATCAGGAATTAAAAGACGGAATTTTAAAAGACCATACCTTCAGGACCAAATCTGATTCAGAAGTGATTGTGCATTTATACGAAGAATTCGGACGTGATTTTTGTAATAAATTAGATGGCGACTGGGCTTTTGTAATTGTAGATGGAGAAGATTATATTGCAGGTAGAGATCCAATGGGCGTAAAGCCTTTGTATTATGGTTTAGATGAAAGAGGAAGGATTTATTTTTCTTCAGAAATGAAACCTATTGCAGATCAATGCAAAACATTTTCAACATTTCCTCCGGGACATTATTATACGCCAAAAAATGGTTTCGTAAAATATTACCAACCGGAATATGAGGATTACGAGAATGCAGTTCAGGATCTTGATTTGTCTTTAATAAGAGAAAGCCTGACAGAAGCAGTTAGTAAACGTTTAATGAGCGAAGTACCAATTGGAGTATTGCTTTCAGGAGGGTTAGATTCATCTCTAATTGCTGCAATAGCGTCAAGATCTATAGAAAGCGGTAAAAAACTGCAATCATTTTCAATTGGTTTAGATGCTGACGCACCAGACGCAAAAGCTGCGAGAAAAGCAGCTGAATTTTTAGGAACAGAACATCATGAAATTCATTTTTCTGTTGAAGAAGGAATAAAACTTCTTGAAAAAATAATCTGGCATATCGAAACGTACGACGTAATCTCGGTAAGAGCAAGTGTGCCAATGTATTTGCTGTCTAAAGCAATTGCTGATAAAGGCGTAAAAGCGATCCTTTCAGGAGAAGGTGCCGATGAGATTTTTGGAGGTCATTTGTATTTTAGAAATGCGCCATCAACAGAAGAATTTCAGAAAGAAAGTATCGAAAGAGTTCAAAAACTATTTACTGCAGATTTATTACGTGCAGACAAATCGACAATGGCGAATGGTCTGGAAACAAGAATTCCGTTTTTAGACAAGCATTTTCTGGACGTTACCATGTTAATCAGACCAGAAGAAAGACAGCCAAAAACATACAACGGAGTAGAAAAATACATTTTAAGAAAAGCATTTGATACACCTGAAGATCCTTATTTGCCAAATGAAATTTTATGGCGCCAGAAAGAACAATTTTCTGATGGAGTAGGATACAGCTGGATTGATGAATTAATTGAATATTGTGCAACTCAGGTTACAGATGCTCAATTGCAAGGTGCTGCGGCAGAATTTCCATATAATTCGCCAACAACCAAAGAAGCTTATCTATATCGATCAATTTTCCATAAATACTATCCACAGGTCAGCGCGGCGCAAACCGTTCGAAAATGGATTCCAAAATGGCAGGAAAATCAAGATCCTAGCGGACGTGCAAATGCAGCTCACTTAAAAGCTGATGTTGAAATTGCAAAATCAGGAATTACGGTTTAAAATTTTTTAAATTCCAACTAAAAATAAATTCCAAATTCCAATACAGAAATTCCAAATAAAGTAAAATATAAATCCGAAACTACATGTATGAATGTCGGTTTCGGATTTTTAATTTAAATAAAACCATATGAATTTGAATTTTCAAAACGTGGGAATTTGGAATTTCAAAAATTGGAATTTAATTATTATTTGAAATTTATTTATTAAAAAGGATAATTTTTGGAATTTGGAATTTATTTTTTGGTTTTTCATACAATTGTGTTAATAACTTACAAGCTTTATATGGGATTTTAACGGATATATAATTTGCGTTTTTATATATTTGCGTGTTAGACACTAATTACATTTTTTAGAATAAATTATATGAGCGAAGAAATCAAGAAGAACAATTATTCAGCAGATAGTATTCAGGCATTAGAAGGAATGGAGCACGTAAGAATGCGTCCATCGATGTATATTGGAGATGTGGGAGTTCGAGGGCTACATCATTTGGTTTATGAGGTTGTTGATAACTCTATTGATGAGGCAATGGGAGGATATTGTGATACTATTGGTGTTGCAATTAATGAAGATGGCTCGGTAACAGTTGAAGATAACGGTCGTGGTATTCCAGTTGATTTACATAAAAAAGAGGGAGTTTCAGCACTTGAGGTTGTAATGACTAAAATTGGTGCCGGAGGTAAATTCGATAAAGATTCTTATAAAGTTTCGGGAGGTCTTCACGGTGTTGGGGTTTCTGTAGTAAATGCGCTTTCTGTTCACATGAAATCTACGGTTTTCAGAGACGGAAAAATTTACGAACAAGAATACGAAAGAGGAAAATCATTATATCCGGTTAAACAAATTGGAGAAACAGATAAAAGAGGTACGCGCCAGACGTTTTATCCTGATGATACCATCTTTACTCAAACTATAGAGTTTTCTTATGATACTTTATCAGCGCGTATGCGTGAGCTTTCTTTCTTAAACAAAGGAATCACAATTACATTTACAGATAAGAGAGAAGTAGATGATAAAGGAGAATTTAAAGTTGAAGTTTTCCACTCAGACGAAGGTCTTAAAGAATACATTCGTTATTTAGATGGTAACCGTGAGCCAATTATTTCTCACGTAATCAGTATGGATCACGAAAAAGGTGAAATTCCGGTTGAAGTTGCCTTAATTTACAATACAAGTTATACTGAAAATATTTTCTCTTACGTAAATAATATTAATACTCACGAAGGAGGAACGCATTTACAAGGTTTTAGAAGTGGTTTGACAAGAACCCTTAAAAAATATGCAGATGCCTCTGGAATGTTGGATAAATTGAAATTCGAAATTGCGGGAGATGACTTCCGTGAAGGATTAACAGCTATTATTTCGGTAAAAGTTGCTGAGCCACAATTTGAAGGTCAGACCAAAACAAAATTAGGAAACAGAGAAGTAGTTTCTCCGGTTTCTCAGGCAGTTGGAGAAATGTTAGAGAATTATTTGGAAGAAAATCCAAATGATGCACGAATCATTATTCAAAAAGTAATTTTAGCTGCACAGGCCCGTCACGCTGCGAAAAAAGCACGTGAAATGGTACAGCGTAAAACCGTTATGGGTGGAGGTGGATTGCCAGGAAAACTTTCAGATTGTTCTGAGCAGGATCCTGCAAGATGTGAGGTTTACCTTGTCGAGGGAGATTCGGCTGGGGGAACAGCAAAACAAGGTCGTGACCGTAACTTTCAGGCTATTTTACCATTACGTGGTAAAATTTTGAATGTGGAGAAAGCGATGCACCATAAAGTATTCGAAAACGAAGAGATTCGTAACATTTTTACCGCTCTTGGAGTTACCGTTGGTACTGCAGAAGACAGTAAAGCATTAAATCTTGAAAAACTTAGATATCATAAAGTAATCATCATGTGTGATGCCGATGTCGATGGTAGTCACATTTCTACCTTAATATTAACGTTCTTCTTCCGTTTCATGAAAGAATTGATTGAAGAAGGTCACGTATACATTGCAGCACCACCTTTATATTTAGTTAAAAAAGGAAATAAAAAAGAATATGCATGGAATGACGTTCAACGCGATCAGGCGAATGAAAGAATGGGAGGAAGTGCAGCTATTCAGCGTTATAAAGGTCTTGGAGAGATGAACGCGGAACAATTATGGGAAACCACAATGGATCCAAGTTTCAGAACTTTACGTCAGGTAACCATTGATAGTTTAGCAGAAGCAGACAGAGTTTTCTCAATGCTGATGGGAGATGAAGTACCGCCTCGTAGAGAATTTATCGAGAAAAATGCAGTGTATGCAAATATTGACGCTTAAAAGGTTTAGTTGTTTATTTGTTTAACCGTTTAATCGATTGATCAAATAAATGATTGGACAAATAAACATAAAAAAATAACCGATAAAGTATAAAATATGAAAGTTACCATTGTAGGAGCAGGAAATGTTGGAGCTACATGTGCTGATGTTATTTCTTATAGAGGAATTGCCAGTGAAGTAGTGTTGTTGGATATTAAAGAAGGTTTTGCCGAAGGGAAAGCATTAGATATTACACAATGTGCAACAAATACTGGGTTTAATACCAGAGTATCTGGTGTAACAAACGATTATTCTAAAACGGCAGGAAGTGATGTAGTGGTTATTACATCAGGAATTCCGAGAAAGCCGGGAATGACTCGCGAAGAACTTATAGGTATAAATGCAGGAATTGTAAAAACAGTTGCTGAAAACGTATTAAAATATTCACCGGACACCATAATAGTTGTAGTTTCTAATCCGATGGATACGATGACCTATTTAGCTTTGAAAGCAACCGGAGTGCCAAAAAACAGAATTATAGGTATGGGAGGTGCGTTAGACAGCTCACGTTTCAGAACTTATTTGTCTTTGGCTTTAGATAAACCTGCAAATGATATCTCTGCAATGGTAATTGGAGGTCATGGAGATACAACCATGATTCCGTTAACACGTTTGGCATCTTATAACGGAATTCCGGTTACTGAATTTCTTTCAGAAGAAGCTTTGCAAAAAGTAGCTGCGGATACTATGGTAGGCGGAGCAACGCTTACAGGTCTTTTAGGAACTTCAGCATGGTATGCTCCAGGAGCTTCTGTAGCATATTTGGTTGATAGTATTTTAAATGATCAAAAGAAAATGATTGCTTGTTCTGTTTTTGTAGAAGGAGAATATGGTCAAAATGATATTTGTATTGGGGTACCTTGTATAATTGGTAAAAACGGGGTAGAAGAAATTCTGGACATTCAATTAAACGACCAGGAAAAGGCATTGTTTGCAAAAAGTGCAGATGCTGTTCGTGGAATGAATGATGCTCTAAAATCGATTTTAGTATAACGATTTTCGAAAAAAAAAGGAAAGACTGCACTTTTGCAGTCTTTTTTTTAAGATTAATTAATAAATAAATTGGTTAATCTTTTCGAGAATTATATATTTGCTCGGTTTAAAAAAAATGCTGTAATTCGTGATCTCGATTTTTTAGTTTTAAAAACTCATATCAGGGCTTATTTTATGGGACTTTAAAACAAAAACAAACTATAAAACATAATTAATTTTTAGTAATAATGCAGAATAAAGGACTTATTAAATTTTTCGCAATTCTATTTGCATTGGTAAGTATTTACCAACTTTCGTTCACTTATGTGGCAAGTAATGTCAAAAGTGAAGCTAAAGCTATTGCAGGAGATAATCCTGACAAAGAGCTAAAATATTTAGATTCTATTGGTAAAGAAAAAGTGTTCAATCTTGGATTTACGGATTTTACTTATAACGAAGTAAAAAACAAACAAATCAATAAAGGTCTTGACTTAGAAGGAGGAATCAACGTTATTCTTCAAATTTCTATCAAAGATGTTTTAAAAGGATTAGCAAACAATTCTAAAGATCCGGTATTTAATAAATCTTTAGCTGATGCAACTGCAAATTTAGAAGGAAACAAAACTTACTTAGATAAGTTTTTTGAAGCTTTTGATGCAAACTCAAATGGAACTAAGAAATTAGCTTCTCCAGAAATTTTTGCTAACAGAAACTTGCAAGGAGAAGGTGGAATTGCTTTTGAAATGACTGATGCACAAGCGCAAAAAGTTATTAGAAAAAAAGTTGATGAGTCTATCGAAAGTGCTTATAAAGTATTAAGAGAGCGTATCGATAAATTTGGAGTAACACAACCAAATATTCAAAAATTAGGTGCTTCTTCCGGAAGAATTTTAGTAGAACTTCCTGGTGCTAAAGATGTGGACAGGATTAAAAAATTATTAGGTGGTAAAGCTCAATTAGAGTTTTGGGAAACTTATAAAATGGAAGAAATCGGAAACTTTTTAGTAGCTGCTAACGAAGCGCTAAAAAAGACTGAAATCAAAACAAAAGAAACTAAAACAGTTGCTAAAGATTCATTGAATGCTTTATTAACTGATACTAAAGATTCTACTGAAGCTAAAAAAGGAAATAATCCTTTATTTGACAAAATTTTAGGTCAGGGTGGCGGACCAGTTTTAGGTTACTTTGCACCAAAAGATACTGTTAGTGTAAATGCATATTTTAAAAGAGCTGATATCAGAGTTTTATTAGGACCGGACCAACATTATGCAAAATTTGTATGGAGTAAACCAACTACTATAAAAGACGCTAAACAAAAAGATATTGAAGTTGTTGAATTATATGCTTTAAAAGGAAACAGAGACAATGTACCAGCAATGAATGGTGGTCTTGTAACTGATGCAAAAGATACATTTGACCAAATGGGTAAACCAGCTGTTTCTATGCAAATGAACAGTCAGGGAGCTAAAGTTTGGGAAGAATTAACAGGAAGAGCTTTTTCTCAAAAAAGTTATATCGCTATTGTTTTAGATAACATTGTATATTCTGCACCTGGAGTAACTAGTGGTCCAATCGCAGGAGGAAGATCAGAAATTACAGGTTCTTTTGATGTAGCTGAAACTAAAGATTTAGCTAACGTATTAAATGCAGGTAAATTACCGGCTTCTGCAGATATTATTCAATCAACAGTTGTAGGACCATCTTTAGGTCAGGCTGCAATTGATGCAGGAACAATCTCTTCTGTATTAGGATTTTTATTAGTTTGTTTATGGATGGTGTTCTATTATGGTAAAGCTGGTTTATATGCTAATCTTGCCTTATTATTAAACTTACTTTTCTTATTCGGAATTATGGCAAGTTTTGGTTTTGTATTAACATTGCCAGGTATTGCAGGTATCGTATTAACATTAGGTACAGCGGTAGATGCGAATATTATTATATTTGAAAGAGCAAAAGAGGAATTGCGTGAAGGTAAATCATTAGCTGAAGCAGTTGCTACATCTTACGGATGGCATGGTGCAATGCGTTCTATTATTGATGCGAACGTAACACACGTTTTAACTGGGGCAATCTTGTTTATTTTTGGAACAGGACCAATTAAAGGTTTTGCTTTAACTTTATTAATTGGTATTGTAACTTCAATGTTTACATCAATTTTTATCGCCAGAATTTTTATTGACAGAAATATTGCTGGAAAAGCTGATTTAACTTTTTCTACAAATATTACTAAAAACTGGTTTACTAATTTCCACTTTGATTTTATCAAAATCAAGAAATTTACTTATATTTTCTCTTCAATTGTAGTTGTAGTAAGTTTAACTTCTATCTTCTTCATTAACGGATTAGATGAAGGTGTTGATTTTGTTGGAGGAAGAACTTTCCAGGTTAAGTTTGAAAAACCAGTTGATGCAACTGTAGTTTCAGATGAATTATCTGCTGCATTTGGAACTCCGGTTGAAGCTAAAATTTTAGGTGATGACGATCAATTGAAAATCACAACAAAATACAAAATCCAAGAAGATGGAGTAGCTGTTGATGCTGAAGTAAATCAAAAATTATATGATGCGTTAAAGAAATATTATCCTAATACTTCTTATGACAAATTCACGAATACTTATGATGGTAAGACAGTTGGAGTTTTACAAGCTTCTAAAGTTGGAGCTTCTATCTCTGAAGATATTAAAACAAACTCATACTGGGCAGTTCTTGGTGCTATGGCAGCGATCTTCTTATACTTAATGGTATCTTTCCGTAAATGGCAATATTCATTAGGTGCGATTGCAGCTGTTGCGCATGACGTAATCTTTGTATTAGGAATCTACTCTTTATGTTATAAATTCATGCCTTTCCACATGGAAATGGATCAGCACTTTATCGCTGCGATTCTTACTGTAATTGGATACTCAATGAACGATACTGTAATTGTATTTGATAGAATTAGAGAGTTTATTATCGGAAACCGTAAAGGAACTTTCGAAGATATCGTAAACGCATCTATTAATACTACATTATCTAGAACGTTGAATACTTCATTAATGATGATTATTGTATTGTTAACAATGTTTATCTTTGGTGGAGAATCAATTAGAGGATTTATCTTCGCGATGTTAGTTGGTATTGTTGTAGGTACTTATTCATCATTATTTATCGCAACACCAGTATTGGTTGATACGATTTCTAAAGATGACAAACACACTATTGAAGACAAGCATAATCAAGCATAAATATTGCTTAAACATATTTAAAAAGATCCAACGAAAGTTGGATCTTTTTTTTGTGCTATATTTAAATAATTAAAAGCGGTTTATGATTAGAAAAGTTTTGTTTGGCTTATTGTTGTTTCTTTTATGTTTGTTTAATATGCATGCGCAAGAAAAGCAAAGTAATTTTGCTATTGGATTTAATTATGGATTTGGAAGTGAATTCAAGAATAAAGATTACACCTTTACAAATCATTTTTATAAACTGCAATTGTATTATGAAGTAAAGAAAACAAAACATTTTGAATATGAAATTTTACTTCAGCCTGAAGTTAATTTTGCGAGACATCAATTATTGAATTTCTATTTTGTAAAACCGGAAGATCCGGATTATGTTGAAAAGAGAGTAAAATACACGCAGTTAAAGGATATTCATGAATATGTTTTAAATATTGGTTTTTTGATCAGAAAACCTATTAATAAAAGTTGTTCTTTTTATGTTTTAGGAAGTGTGGGGCCGATGATTACAGATACCGAAACAGAAAGAATGTCTGAAGGTTTTGCTTTTGCTGATGTTTTGGCGATTGGTTTTTCTGTAAAATGTCAAAAAATGGAATTTGATATTAGACCAGTTATCCGCCACGTTTCAAACGCTGGTTTAGGAAATAGCAATGCAGGTTATAATACTAAAAATATCGAAATTGGAGTTTCATATTCTCTATAAAAAAGCCCGACATCTTATGATATCGGGCTTTGTATTTTTAAACTTTTATATTTCAAATTTTAAGAAGCTGCTAAAGGATTTCTTTTGGCTCTAATGACAAAGAAAAGTCCGATAATGATAAAAGGTATACTCAGCCATTGTCCTGTTGAGAATAAGCCTAATTCGCTTTCAAAACCGCCTTGGCTTTCTTTTACAAACTCAACGATAAAACGAACTAGGAACAAAAGCACTAAAAACAATCCGAATAAATATCCTGATCTAAGTCTCGCATTTGTTTTCCAGTATAAGAAGTATAAGATTGCAAATACAAAGATGTAGCAAAATCCTTCGTATAATTGAGTAGGGTGTTTTGCAGGAACCTGAGCCAGTAAATCAGCAAATTTAGGATCTGTTGCGATGGCTGTATAAGCATCTTTTGGGTTTGCAATTTGAGTTGCATTTACGGCTTCAGATTTACTGAATTGATCGTGTAAAAAACGAATTCCAAAGGCAGATGTAGTTTCATGCCCAATAATTTCAGAATTGAAGAAGTTTCCTAAACGAACAAATATAGCACCACTTGCAACCGGAATTACAACACGATCTAAAATCCATAATAATGAACGTTTCAAAATCATTTTACTGTAAAAATACATCGCAACAATAATCGAAATTGCAGCACCGTGACTTGCTAATCCCTGGAAACCTGTGAATTCAAATTTTGGTTCGAATTTAAAAGGTAAAAAGATTTCAAGTAAATGATTTCTGAAGTATTCCCAATCATAAAATAAAACATGACCTAAACGAGCACCAATTAAAGTAGCTAAAACAGTCCAGACAAATAGAGAATCTAATTTATCAAGAGGTTCATTCTCACGTTCGAAAATCTTTTTCATTATAAACCAGCCTAATCCAAAGGCGATTACGAACATTAAACTATAGTAGCGAATCATGAAAAATCCTAAGTCAATTCCTTCTGAAGGATTCCAAATGATATTTAAAGCTTGTGTCATATGATATTGTTTTGTATGGTAAAAATAAATATTAAAAACAGAGTAAGTCTTTATTTAAAGTTAATCTTTATGCGAACATTCCTTTTCAGGAACAGGATCGTATCCGGTTCTTCCCCAAGGATGACAGCTCAAAATGCGTTTTATTCCTAAATAACCGCCATAAAACAATCCGTGCATTTGTAATGCCTGAATCATATAGGTAGAACAGGTTGGTTCGAACCTGCAACTTGCCGGCGTGAATGGTGAAATAGCGGTTTGATAAAAACGAACTAATAAAACAAATGGAGTAATTACTTTCATGGTTTATTAGAAATTGAATTTATTATATTGAAAAACTTGTACCTTCTTTACCATCTTTCAACTGAATTCCCAAAGCAATTAACTGATCACGAATTTGATCAGAAAGTGCAAAGTTTTTATCAGCTCTGGCCTGATTTCTCATTCCGATAAGCATGTTTACAACACCTTCTAATTTGTCGTTATTGCTATCAGCAGCTTTGTCATCACTCAAACCTAAAACATCAAAAACAAAAGCATTCATTGCTGTTGTAAATGTTTTTAAGTCATCTGCAGAAATAGTTTCTTTTCCTTCTTTCAATAAATTGATAAAACGAACTGCTTCAAATAATTGCGCAATTAGAATTGGCGTATTAAAATCGTCGTTCATAGCATCGTAAGACAACTGTTTCCAAGATGCAATATCTATTGAACTTGTTGCACTTGCTGAAATATTTGGTAAAGCATCAACGGCTTCCATCAATCTTTTATAGCCTTTTTCGGCTGCAACAATGGCATCATCAGAAAAATCCAATATACTTCTGTAATGCGCCTGTAACATAAAGAAACGTGTTACGGAAGCTGAAAAAGCTTTGCTTAAAATGTTATTATCCCCGCTTAAAATTTCGCCCGGTAAAATATTATTTCCGGTTGACTTTGCCATTTTTTTACCATTTAGTGTAAGCATATTGGCATGCATCCAGTAATTTACCGGAGATTGTCCAGTACAAGCTTCGTTTTGAGCAATTTCACATTCGTGATGCGGGAATTTTAAATCCATTCCACCTCCGTGAATGTCGAAATGGTTACCAAGATATTTGGTACTCATTGCTGTACATTCTAAATGCCAACCCGGAAAACCATCACTCCAGGGCGAAGGCCATCTCATAATATGTATTGGTTCTGCTTTTTTCCAAAGGGCAAAATCCTGTGGGTTTCTTTTGTCTGACTGACCATCAAGATCACGGGTGTTGGCTAGCATGTCTTCGATATTTCTGCCGCTTAAAACTCCGTAATTGTTGGTTTCGTTGTATTTTACAACATCAAAATAAACAGATCCGTTAGCTTCATAACCAATTCCGGTATCGATAATTTTTTTGATGATTTCGATTTGTTCAATAATATGTCCCGTAGCCGTTGGCTCAATACTTGGTGGTAAAAAGTTGAAAGACTTTAAAATGTCATGAAAATCAACGGTATAACGTTGAACAACTTCCATTGGTTCCAATTGTTCTAAACGTGCTTTTTTGGCAATTTTATCTTCACCTTCATCAACATCATCTACAATGTGCCCAACATCGGTAATATTACGAACGTAACGCACTTTATAGTCAAGATGCAAAAAGTATCTGAAAATCACGTCAAAAGACATAAACGTTCTCACATTTCCTAAGTGTACATTGCTATAAACTGTAGGTCCACAAACATACATTCCAACATTTCCTTCATGGATTGGTTTGAAATTTTCTTTTTCACCCGAAAGTGAATTGTATATTTTTAGAGGCTGTGTTGTATATAATGGCATATTTAGTTTTGCTGTTTAATCGTTTATTTGTTTAACCGGTTATTTGTTTAATTGTTCATTTGTCTAACCGTTTAATTACTTGGCGTTTTATTATAACGTGTTTTATTCTTTAGAAAGATAGTATTTTTTTAAACTATTTATCTGATTGCAAATTTTTTCAATTTTTTCACGAGATTCTACATATTCTGTATCTGATACATAATTTAAATCTTTAGATATAATTAAATGATTTAAAGTTTCCATTGCTGATGAATAAGAGATCGTTAAAAAATGAGCTTTATCTTTATTCGTGTTTCTCGAAGTTCCTTCTGCAATATTAGTAGCAATCGATGATGAGCTTCTTTTTATTTGAGAAGTTATTCCGAATAATTCATTTGATGGAAATTTACTAGTTAATTTATAAATATCCAAAATAAACATTCTTGCATTTTGCCAAACCTCTAGTTTTTCAAATGAAAAAACATACATGCATTTTTTGGTTTAATCGTTAGATCGTTTATTTGTTTAACTGTTTTCGATTAAACAATTTAACAAATAAACGATTAACCAGATATTTAGAATTGTGTTTCCAATTTAATATAATCAAGAAACTCTCTTTTAGTTTGCGGATCTTTGAATTTTCCACCAAATTCAGATGTTACGGTGCTGCTTTCGATATCTTTAATTCCTCTTGAGTTTACGCAAAGATGTTTTGCATCGATAACGCAGGCAACATCTTCAGTTCCTAAAGCTTTTTGTAATTCCTGAACGATTTGCATGGTTAAACGCTCCTGAACCTGAGGTCTTTTAGCGTAATATTCAACAATTCGGTTCATTTTAGACAAACCAATAACGCGTCCGCTTGAAATATAAGCAACGTGTGCGCGTCCTATAATTGGTAGTAAATGGTGTTCGCAAGTAGAATAAACGGTAATGTTTTTTTCTACCAACATTTCACCGTATTTGTAATTATTGTCAAAAGTTGACGCTTTTGGTTGTTTTGCAGGGTTAAGGCCACCAAAAATCTCCTTAACAAACATTTTTGCTACTCGGTTTGGAGTACCTTTTATGCTGTCATCCGTCAAATCCATTCCAAGAGTTTGAAGAATGTTTTCGACATCTTTTTTAATTCTTTCTATTTTTTCTTCATCACTCAAGTCAAAAGCATCCTGTCTTACAGGGTTTTTTGCGTTGCTGCTGAAATGACTGTCACCTATTTCGTCTAAAAATTCTTCGTTATTTATCATTAAAAACTACTATTATAATGGGTATATCTTTTTAAGGCGGTAAAGATAATTAATAAAAAGGAAACCTTTTCTATCGTTTTTACTATTTAATCGATAGTTTTTGGATATAATTTAAATTAAAACCAAATCTGTTATTTTTATAAAATATAAAAGGCAATAACGAGAAGTTATTGCCTTTTTAGGATTGTTGTTTTTTTAAGATTATCTTTTGTTATAAACCAAAAGCGCTTCTTTTAAAATATTTACAGCAGTAACTAAATCTTTCTTATTCAATACATAAGCAATTCGAACTTGATTTAGACCCATTCCCGGAGTCGAATAAAATCCGGCAGCAGGGGCAACCATAACCGTTTCTCCGTTTAAATCATACGTTTCTAAAAGCCATTGTGCAAAATCATCGGCATTTTCTATTGGCAATTGTGCAATGCAATAAAAAGCACCTTTTGGTTTGGTTACTATAACGCCTTCAATTTTATTTAACTCTGTAATTAAAGTGTCACGGCGACTTTTATATTCAGAAATTACTTCATCAAAATAGCTCTGAGGTGTATCTATAGCAGCTTCACAAGCAATTTGTTCGATCGTTGGAGGGCTCAAACGTGCTTGCGCGAATTTCATAACCGTTGACAGAACAGCCTTGTTTTTAGTAATTAAACATCCAATTCTTGCGCCACACATACTGTAACGTTTTGAAACTGAATCGACCATGATTACGTTTTGCTCTACGTCTTCTAAATTCATTACCGAAAAATGAACGTCGTCTCCATCGTATAAAAACTCACGATAAACTTCGTCAGCAATTAAATATAAATCGTGCTTTTTAATCAAACTTGCTAATTGTTTGATTTCTGATTCAGAGTATAAATAACCTGTTGGATTACCGGGATTACAAATTAAAATAGCTTTTGTTTTTGGAGTAATCAATTTTTCTACAATATCAATACTTGGCAAAGCAAAACCACTTTCAATAGTAGAAATTACAGGAATAACCGTTGCGCTGGTTGACGATGCAAATGCATGATAATTAGCATAAAAAGGTTCCGGAATAATGATTTCATCTCCAGGATCTGTAATGGTGGCCAATGCAAACAATAAGGCTTCAGAACCACCAGTAGTTACAATGATGTCTTCTGAGTTAACATTTACGTTTTGACGTTGGTAAAATTTAGCTAATTTTTTTCTATAACTTTCATATCCGGCAGACGGACTGTATTCTATAAGAGTTAAATCAATATTTTTTACCGCCTCGATGGCCACTTCCGGTGTCTTAATATCCGGTTGACCAATGTTTAAATGATACACTTTTTTTCCTTGCTTTTTTGCACTATCTGCATAAGGAGCAAGTTTGCGTATCGGTGATTCGGGCATGTTCTTGCCTTTGTTTGAAATTGTTGGCATGTGTTTTTATTATTGAAGTGCAAATTTGCATTTTTTTTTCGAATTTAACGTAAACATTACGAGGACTTGTAAAAATCTAACAATTATAAATATATTTACTAATTTTATAATAAAATTTTGTCAATGAAAAAATATATTGTGTTGTTTTTTGGGCTTTTCGTACCTTTTTCACTTTTGGCGCAAAATGATTTTTTGATAGAAAACCACCGTAAGAAGGTAACTATTCCATTTAAATTGATAAATAACCTTGTCTTTATTCCGATAAAAGTGAATGGAGTAGAATTAAATTTCTTGCTTGATTCCGGAGTAGAAGAAACAATCTTGTTTAGTATGGAAGAAAAGCAGGAAGTTAGTTTTAATAACATAGAAAAAATTAAACTAAGAGGTTTAGGAAGTGAGGAAGAAATCGAGGGATTAAAATCGACAAACAATGTTCTGGAAACTCATGGCATAAAATCTAATAACCATTTGGTTTATATTATCCTGGATCAAAGTTTTAATTTATCTTCTCATATTGGTATTCCGGTAAATGGTATTATTGGACATAAATTTTTTAAAAATAATTTAGTTGAAATCAATTATCAAAAAAAGAAAGTCATAATTCATTTAAATAACGAAGAAACCAGAAAAAAGCTTGATAAAAAATTTAAATCGGTTCCTATAACTATAGAGAGATCAAAACCATATATTTATACAACGGCGGTAACAGATGGCAATGAAATACCAGCTAAATTGCTTATTGATATTGGAAATAGTGACGCATTTTGGATTTTTGAAAATAATAAGATAAAATTACCTAAAAAGAATTTTCCTGATTTTTTAGGAAAAGGTTTCAGTGGAGATATTGAAGGGCATCGTGCAAAAATTGAAAAATTTTCGATTGCTGATTTTGAATTTAAAAATCCGATTGTCTCTTTTCCGGATTCAACTTCTGTTCGAAATGTAAAAATGGTTCCGGATCGTATTGGTTCTGTTGGGGGAGAAGTTTTAAAACGATTTACGTTGGTTTTAGATTATGCCGACCGAAAATTATATCTTAAAAAAAACAGTAAATTCTCAGAACCTTTTACTTATAACAAAAGCGGAATTACGATTCAGCATAATGGTTTGCAATGGGTTCAGGAAACGGTTCGTTTAGAAACCGTTCAAGTAGCAACATCAATGAGTGATGTGGATTCAAATTCTAAAAAAGATAATTTCAGATATAAATTTTCATTAAAACCGGTTTATGAAATTGTAAATATCAGAAAAAACTCTGCTGCAGAAAAATGTGGTTTGAAAAAAGGAGATATTATTGTAACCATCAATAAAATTATGCCTTACAGATATTCTCTGCAACAGATAAATAATCTCTTAAAATCTGAAGATGATATTTGGATTAATTTAGAAGTGGAACGAAATAGTTTGATTTTAAAATTCAGGTTTAAACTAGAAGATGAACTGTAATTGCATATAATTTTATTTAGTACCAATTTTTTTGACTTAATATAAATTATTTTAAAATATTAATAAGAAAATTAAGTTTTTTGATAAACTAACTCGATATTTTTATTATGTTTAACTAAAATATAATTTATGATCAAAAAATACTATAATTTCTTACAATTTGTACTGTTTTTTGTTTTGTTAACTTGTTTGCCTACAGCAATTTATAGTCAGTGTGCCGGCAATGATGCAAGTATAACAATTTGTGATATTCCTGACCCTGCCAATAAAACTGTCGATTTGTTTGCATTATTAGGAACAGCGATTTCGGGTGGAACCTGGTCAGATGATGATAATTCATTTGGACTTGATGGTGAAACCGGAATTTTGAATGTACACCTTATCCAGAACAGCGGAATTTATCATTACACATATACTTTACCGGATAATACCGGTTGTACAGATTCTACATCAACAGTTACTGTTACAATTGGAGGCTATACAGGAAAACCTTCTTTTGCAATAACGTGTACTTCAGCAGGAAATTTTAATCTTTTTCAGGCTTTTGACGGTACTGTTTTAGGGCCGCATTCTAACGGGAAATGGCATAATGATACTACGAACCAAAATGTTTCAGATTCTTTTGTAAACGTCACAAATTTATTGGGACCTTATCAGTTTACCTATACAATGACTGCTGTGGGTTCATGTGCGGCTCCACCTCCGGCAACCATAAATTTAACAGTTTACAGAGCGCCAAAATCAGGAACAGCAACTAATTTAAAGGTATGTAGTGATAATGTTTCGAATTATACAAATCATGATTTAAACAGTATGATTTCAGGAGCTGACCCTAATGGTACCTGGACAGATCCTAATATCAGATCAACAGGAGAGTTAACTTTTTCCGGCGATCATTTTATTGATATTCAAAAAATTTGTAACAGATTTGGTGAAGGAAATTACTTTTTTGTCTACAATGTTCCTTCTCCCAATACCGTTTGTAATCCAGCATCGACAGCAGTAATTGTTAGAATTGAAAAGAAACTCGATTTTACCGGAGCAACAGTTGTTGTTAATTCTGATATATGCGAAACCGAAATTCCAACAGCAACTTATTCTGTCCGAATTACAAAAGGTGCAGCAGCAATTCCAAATGGTGATTATAAAATAACGTTTAATGTCTCAGGTCCCAACGCTGGTACAGAAACTATTACGGCAAACCTTAGTAACGGGGTTTTTCTTTTTCCAATCAAGTCAGATTATTTCAAACAAGTTGGAGACTTCACGTTAACTATTCTTAATATTTATGCGGAGACAAGTGAACAGGCATGTGTCAATATTGTCAATAATTTATCAGATGTATTGCATGTATATGCTTTACCTGATTTGACGGGAGCTAAAATTGCAGAAGCAAAAACCTGTCAAAATAGTACGGCAACAATAGTAATTTCTGATGCAATAAAAATTAAAGACGGAGTTTATGATCTTCGTTATAACATTTCCGGCGCTAATAATGCAACGGCTCAAAATGTTAGGGTTACATTTACGGGAGGAAACGCAACTTTTACAATTCCATCCTTTTTAAATGCACAAAGCGGAAACTCAGTAATAACAATCACTACTATCACCCAGGTAGTTTCACAATGTACAAACACCGCAAATTTAAAAGGTGATATCGTAATAATTCCTGCGCCTGGTGCAGCAAATTTAAGAATACAAATTGCAGATGTATGTTTTGGAGAAGCCGTTACAGCTTCAGTTTCAGGATTAGGAACTTTAACAGATGTAACCCTTTCCTATATTCTTTCAGGAAGAAATACTTCAGTAGTACAAAAAGTTACATTGTCGCCCGTAAACGGATCGGCTACTTTTATAATTCCTTCGGGTTTACTTTTAAATACAGGTTCTACAACAGCAACAATTACCAACTTGCTGAATAATATCACAACTTGCAGCACCAATGTATCCGGCATTGCAGATCCGTTTTCAATAAATCCAATTCCGGTCGCACCAGCCGCTACTAATTTAATTTTTTGCAGATCAGAAGGTACTACAGTTCACAATTTAGCACCAAACGGACCTGAATATAAATGGTATGATTCTGCAACGGCAACAGTTCCACTTCGAGATGATACGGTTTTAATAACTCAGAATTATTATGTTCGAATAACTACTGCAAACTGTACATCAGATCCAACCATGATTTTGGTTACCATAAACGATGCGACGGCTCCGGAATTGAATGAACCGGCAGATTTTTGCGGTTTAAACAATCCTACACTTTTAGATTTATCGAATAAAACAGATATGGCTTCATCAGTACTTTGGTATGATGCACCTATGCACGGAAATTTATTGCCTTCGTCTACTATTTTAGTTGAACAAGGTAAGTATTATGGTTTTGGATATTCGAGTGCAACAAACTGTTATTCTTATGAACGTATTGAAGTAACGGTTTCTTTAACGCATTGCGATGACGTGCCAAATGACTTTTTTATTCCTGACGGATTTTCTCCAAACGGAGATGGCGTAAATGACACTTTTGTGATTCCGAATATTGAATTTTTATACCCAAATTTCACACTCGAAATTTTTAACAGATACGGAAACGGAATGTATAAAGGTTTTATAAATAAACCAGGTTGGGACGGAACAAATTATGAAACCAACGGAGTTGCCAGCGGACTAGCACCAAATGGCGTTTATTTTTACATTTTGAATTTTAATAAAGACAATAAAAAGCCAAAACAAGGCCGTCTTTACTTAAACAGATAATTGCCCTTTACATTATTCAACATAATTTCAAATGAAAAAAATATTATTTCTTATACCTTTTTTCTTCTATATAGCGTCCGTTTCCGCCCAGCAAGATCCGGAATACACTCATTATATGTACAATATGAGCGTTGTAAATCCGGCGTATGCAACCGGAACACCATCTATGTTAAATCTGGGAGGATTATACAGAACACAATGGGTTGGTGCAATTGGAGCTCCAAAAACGTTTACTTTTTTCGGGCACACCGCTTTGAGCGATAAGGTTGAAGTTGGACTTTCGTTAGTTTCTGATGATATTGGAGATGGAGCAAAAAAAGAAAATAATGTTTATGCAGATTTCGCTTATGTATTAAATTTAGGAGGACAAAATAAACTTTCATTAGGTTTAAAAGCAGGTTTTTCGGCATTGCAAACTAATTTTAATGGTTTTGTTTTGCAAAGTGGAGATACTTCTACAGATGTGGCTTTCGCCGAAAACATTAATGTAACAAAACCAAATATTGGAGTAGGGGCTTATTTTTTCAGAAATAATTTTTATGTCGGATTATCAGCTCCCAATTTATTGAAAGCCAAACAAATCGAAGAAAAATCAGGAATAAACGCTTATGGTTCTGAAGAAATTCATACTTTTTTTACCGCAGGATATGTTTTTCAAATTAATGATGCACTAAAACTGAAACCGGCATTTATGTCAAAAATTGTTAAAGGAGCTCCCGTTTCTGTAGACATAACAGCCAATGTTTTATACAACGAAAAATTCGAGTTTGGTGCCGCATACAGAATCGATGATGCAGTTAGCGCCTTAGTAAATATCAACATAACACCAACGCTTCGAATTGGTTATGCATACGATTATACATTATCAAATTTAGGTCAGTTTAATTCAGGAACGCATGAAATTATGCTGCTTTTTGATTTAGATTTATTAGGTAAAGGATTTGATAAATCACCTAGATTCTTTTAAAATGAAAAATATGAAAAAACTACTCGTTATTATATTCGTATTTTCAATACAGTTTATAAATGCACAAGATCAGGAACTGATTAGAGCCAGGCGATTTTTTGATAAAACATATTATACACAAGCCATTATTTTATATGAAAAACTTGCAGAAAACAAACCTTCGCAAGAAGTAATTAAAAACCTGGCCGATTCCTATTATTATACAAACGACTTAATAAAAGCGCAGCGTTATTACCGACTTCTGATTAAAAACTATAACAAAGATTTAGATAGAAATTATTATTTCAGATACGCACAAACCTTAAAAGCCAGTAATAGTTATAATGATGCTAATGTTGTATTAAAAGAATATTATGCAAAATCGACAAACAGCCAGGATTCTGTTTATTTCAGAAAAAAACTAAAAGAACTCGAAAATGTTTCGGCAATTGGCAATAGATTTGAAATAAAAAATCTAGCTGTAAACACGCCAAATTCTGAGTTTGGAGCCGTTAAATACAACGAAAATTTGGTTTTTGCAGCCGTAAAACTAAAACCCGGATTATTTGATAAAAAGTATAAATGGGATAATGAAACCTATTTAAATTTGGTAACAATCCCAATTCAGAATAGCAATACTGCCGATGCTCTTGTTAGTTATTTTGCCGATGAACTAAAAACAGGAATGCATGAAGCCGATGCTATTTTTACAAAAGACGGGAAAACAATTTATTTTACAAGAAATAATTCTAAAAACGGAAAGAAAAAGAAAGATGATAAAAAGATTTCAAACCTTCAGATTTTTAAAGCAGAATTAGTTGATGGAAAATGGACAAATATCACGGCACTTCCGTTTAATAGTCCCAATTATTCCGTAGAACATCCTGCCTTAAGCGCAGATGAAAAAGTATTGTATTTTGCCTCAGATATGCCGGGAAGTTTAGGTTCATTTGATATTTATTCTGTAAACATAAACAAAGGCGCTTTTGATACACCAAAAAATTTAGGGTCAATTATCAATACCGATAAAAGAGAACAATTCCCTTTTGTATCAGCAGATAATAAACTTTATTTTTCTTCAGACGGACATTTGGGTTACGGATCTTTGGATGTTTTTGTGTCTGAAATTGAAGGGAATAAATATTCGGAACCTATAAATATCGGTTTGCCATTAAACTCCAATTTAGATGATTTCTCCTTTAATATAGATTCAAATACAAAAGAAGGATATTTTGCATCGAATAGAGAAGGAGGAAAGGGAAACGACGATATTTATCAATTTAAAGAAATTAAAGATCTAATCGTTGAAGACTGCAAACAGTTTATTGCCGGAACAATAACCGATATTGATACCAAATTAGCATTAGAAAATGCAACCGTAATTTTGCAGGATTCGCAAAATAAAACGCTAAACACGATTACAACTCCTGCTGACGGAAAATTTAGTTTTACCGTTCCTTGCGAAGCTTCCTATAAAATTTCAGCTCTTAAAGAAAAATATACAAACGAATCGAAAACACTGACTTTAGACAAAACAAGAGATGTTGTAAATGATGGTTCATTAGCATTGAAATCTTTGGAAGTCATTAAATTAGAAGAAAAAGAAACTGCCGAAAATAAAAGAAAGCAAAAAATTATTATTGAAGAAGAAAACAAGAAAAAAGAAGCGCTGGCCGTAATAGAATTAAAACAAAAAGAGAAAAAAGCCAAAGAAGATCAAATTGTGGCAACTGAAATTAAGAAAAAAGAAAAAGTAGATCAAATTCTAAAACAGGAAAAAGATGTTATAAGAGATAAAGACAGACTGATTATTAAAACAGATCCTATTTATTTTGATTACAATATGTGGTACATCCGTAAAGAATCAAAAGTTGTTTTAGGAAGAGTTATAGAATTAATGAAAAAATATCCCGGAATGGCAATCGAAATTGGTTCACACACAGATTCCAGAGGAAATGCAAAATTTAATGAAGACCTTTCGCAAAAAAGAGCCAACTCAACTATGGAATTTATAATACAATCCGGTATTGATTCTAAAAGACTTACGGCAAAAGGTTACGGAGAATCGGTTCCGATAATCAAATGTAAAACAGATGATGCCTGCAATGAAGAAGAGCACGAATTGAACCGAAGAAGTGAATTTGTGATTAAGAATTTATAAATTTATTTTACTTTTTTAAGTCAATTTTTAATGTAGAAAGCCTTTCATTTCACTTCTTTTTTATTTAATTTTATAAGATAACAATCAAAAAAATAATTATGAAAAATGTATTCATATCATGTTTGCTTTTATCCTTTGCCGGATTACAGAGCTGTAAAAATAATGAAAGCAAAAAAGCTGAAGCTACGGTTATTGAAAAACCAATAAGCACTCAGTGTTATAAAGCAACCTATGAAAATGATATTATTGACTTAAAAGTAAATACTTTAAAAAACGAAAAAGTATCAGGAAATATGATAATGAAAGTTGCCGGAGCTGCAGAAAGATCAGGTGAAATTGCAGGTAAATTTCACGGAGATACCTTATTTGTAGACTACACTTTTACAGAAGGAGCAAATAAAACTAAAACTTTCAAAAATCCGATGGCACTTTTAAAGAAAGATTCCAAACTTATTTTAGGCAACGGAAAAATGCAGACAACAATGGGCGTAACGTATTTAGTTAAAGATCAGCCTATCGATTTTGAGCGTGTAAAATATAAATTTGAACCTGTTGAATGTTCTGATAAAACACAAAAATAAAATTACCAAAACGCGACTTTAAGAAGTAAATAAAAAGCCGCTTCATTGTGTGAAGCGGCTTTAACTATTTTTAGATTTTAATTTCTTATAAAACTTCCCCTTTAATTTTCAGGGCAACTCTCCCATCAGGATAGTTTACAGCATTGGTTTCAACAGTAATAGTTTTACGAATTGGGCCGGCAGCCATATTATATTTCACATCGATTTTTCCTTTTTTGCCCGGCATAATTGCCGCAGAAGGTTTAGTAACAACAATCGTACTTACTGTAGATTCTGCAGATGTTATTAACAAAGGCGCGTCTCCTGTATTTGTAAATTCAAAAGATCGGACTCCATTATCACTTTTCGATATTTTTCCATAATCGATAGTATTGTCTGAAGCTGTAAATTCAATTTTTGGGCCGTTTTGAGAATAACCTATTACACTAAATAGTACTATTACAATAAAAGTGGCAACATTTTTCATTTTCAAATTGATTTTAAGTTGTAAGTAAATATACTTTCTTTTAATTAATACACAAATTATTATTTCTCTTTTTATAGTGTACTTAATTATTTACTTTTGCTGTCAGTTACAATTACAAAAATTGAACCAATTTTTTTATGGTTTATTTGTTTAACTGTTTAATCGTTTATTTGATTGAACTTAAACGATTAAACAAGTAACGAATTAACGATTAAACATATCCACGATTAAACAAACCTATAAATGAGTATTCCAGCACAATTTGACGCTAAAACGATCGAGAATAAATGGTATGATTACTGGATGAAAAATAACTATTTTCATTCTGAACCAGATCATAGAACACCTTATACAATTGTAATTCCGCCACCAAACGTCACTGGAGTATTGCACATGGGACATATGTTGAATAATACAATTCAGGATGTTTTAATTCGTCGTGCGCGTCTAAAAGGCTTTAACGCTTGCTGGGTTCCGGGAACGGATCACGCCTCTATTGCAACTGAAGCAAAAGTAGTAGCGAAATTAAAAGCGGAAGGAATCAATAAAAATGATTTAACCCGTGAAGAATTTCTTGCTCACGCCTGGGAATGGACCGATAAATACGGAGGAGTAATCCTTGATCAACTTAAAAAACTTGGTGCTTCCTGCGACTGGGAAAGAACCAAATTTACAATGGATCCTGATATGTCAGCATCTGTAATTAAATCATTTGTAGATTTATACAACAAAGGATTAATCTACAGAGGCTACCGAATGGTAAACTGGGATCCTGAAGCTAAAACAACTTTGTCTGACGAAGAAGTTATTTATGAAGAACAACAAGGAAAATTATTTTTCTTAAACTATAAAATTGAAGGAACTGAGGAATTTTTAACCATTGCCACAACGCGTCCTGAAACCATTTTTGGAGATACAGCAATTTGTATCAATCCAAATGACGAGCGTTTTACACATTTAAAAGGCAAAAGCGCCATCGTTCCTATTTGCGGAAGAGTAATTCCGATTATTGAAGATGAATATGTAGATGTAGAATTTGGAACAGGATGTTTAAAAGTAACTCCTGCACACGATGTAAATGACAAAGCATTAGGAGAAAAACACAATCTTGAAATCGTTGATATTTTTAATGAAGATGCTACGTTAAATAGTTTCGGATTGCATTATCAAGGGAAAGATCGTTTTGTAGTTCGTACTGAAATTGCAAAAGAACTGGAAGAAATTGGAGCTTTGGCGAAAACCGAAATCCATTTAAATAAAGTTGGAACATCTGAAAGAACAAAAGCCGTAATCGAACCAAGATTATCAGATCAATGGTTTTTGAAAATGGAAGATTTAGTAAAACCGGCAATCCAATCTGTTTTAGTTGATGGCGATATTAAATTACATCCAAAGCGTTTTGAAAACACTTACGCACATTGGTTAAACAATATTCGTGATTGGAATATTTCTCGCCAGTTATGGTGGGGACAACAAATTCCGGCTTATTATTACGGAGACGGGAAAGAAGATTTCGTAGTTGCAGAAAACATTGAAGATGCTTTAGTTTTAGCAAAGGAAAGAACGAATAACCCGGAACTTACAACTTCTAACCTTAAACAGGATGTTGACGCTTTAGATACCTGGTTCTCATCATGGTTATGGCCAATGTCCGTTTTCGGTGGAATCATGGATCCGGAAAGCGCAGATTATAAATATTATTATCCAACAAACGACTTGGTTACAGGTCCGGATATTCTATTTTTCTGGGTTGCCAGAATGATTATTGCAGGTTACGAATATGCGGGTGAAAAACCATTTACCAATGTATATTTAACAGGTTTAGTACGTGATAAACAGCGTCGTAAAATGTCTAAATCACTAGGAAATTCTCCTGATCCTTTAGATTTAATTGAAAAATTCGGTGCCGATGGTGTTCGTGTAGGATTGCTTTTAAGCGCTTCTGCAGGAAACGATATTATGTTTGATGAAGAATTATGTCTTCAGGGAAAATCATTCACAAATAAAATATGGAATGCCGTTAAATTGATTAAAGGTTGGGAAGTTTCTGAAACAATTCCTCAACCGGAATCATCAAAAGTAGCCATTGAATGGTATGAAGCGAAATTGCAGCAAGCATTAGTTGAGATTGAAGATAATTTCGAGAAATACAGAATTTCAGATTCATTAATGGCAATTTATAAATTGGTTTGGGATGATTTCTGTTCTTGGTTTTTAGAAATGATCAAACCGTCGTATCAACAGCCAATTGATAAAGCAACGTTTGATAAAGCAATCGAAATGTTAGAAAGTAACTTGAAATTGCTGCATCCGTTTATGCCTTTCTTAACTGAAGAAATTTGGCATTTAATTGCTGACAGAACCACTGAAGAGGCATTAATTGTTTCAACATGGCCAGAATTAAAACCTTTCAACGCAACTTTAATTACGGATTTTGAAAATACAATCGAAGTAATTTCAGGAATAAGAACCATCAGAAAAGATAAAAATATTCCTTTTAAAGATGCTATTGAATTAAAAGCAATCAACAGCGAGAATCTTTCAACTTATTTTGATTCAATCGTAACGAAATTGGGTAATATTTCAGCTTTCGAATATGTTTCAGCCAAAGTAGACGGTGCATTATCTTTCCGTGTAAAATCAAATGAATATTTCATTCCGATTTCAGGAGGAAACATTAATGTTGAAGAAGAAATTGCAAAACTAACGGCAGAGTTGGTTTACACACAAGGTTTCTTAAAATCAGTTCAGGCAAAATTATCAAACGAAAAATTTGTTGCCGGAGCACCGGAGAAAGTATTAGCTAACGAAAAACAAAAAGAAGCAGACGCTTTGGCAAAAATTGCTACAATCGAGCAGAGTATTGCTGGGTTGAAATAAAAAATTAGGCTTTCTTTTAAGATAATTTATACAACCCGACAGGTTTCAAAAACCTGTCGGGTTTGTTTTTTTAGTTGGTATTGTCATTCCGACGGAGGAGGAATCACACTAGAAATTCCTTACAGAAAATCGCCAATCTTTGTCGAGTTACGCGTGTGATTCCTCCTCCGTCGGAATGACAAAATTGCGTTATAATTATTTTTTCTTCCTCCTCAATACCAAAAACAAAGGATAAGAAACCACCGTAATCCCTACAATAATAATAAAGCTTTTAGGATCGCTGTAAATGAATCCCATTAATAATGCGATAGAAGCTATAATAGCAATAATAGTAGTCCACGGATACCAAAATGAGTGATATGGTCTTGGTAAATCCGGTTCTGAAGTTCTTAATTTTAAAAGTGAACAGTATGCCAATCCCCAAACGATAATAGAGATAAAAGCAGCAAAAGAAAATAACACTTCAAAAGAACCAATGCAGATTAAAAATAAACTCACAAATGATGAAACTAAAAGCGCCACAATTGGTGTTCCGCCTTTATTAACTATTGTTCCTTTTTGAATAAAAAAACCGTCACGGCTTAATCCGTAAAGAATTCTTGGCGGAATCATCATAAAAGCATTCAAGATGCTGATTAAAGAGAAAATAGAAATTACGGTAACGATAATCGCTCCGTTTTCTCCAAAAAGAATTTTAGCAACATCAGCCGCGGCCAAATTGGATTTTGCTAAAGTTTCGATTGGCAAAACATGAAAAAAAGCTGCATTTACCAAAACATAAATCGCTACAACGAGAATAACGCCGCTGTATAATGATTTGGGAATATTTTTGCTCGGATCGTCGTTTTCTTCGGCAAAAAAGCAAACACTGTTCCATCCATTATAAGTTCCGATGATAAGTTGTAATGACTTAAAAAATCCAAATAAAAGTCCGATTTGAAAAAACGAATTATCTGTTTTAATTGGCGGAACCTCAACTCCGGAATACATAAAACAAGCCACAACCAAAGCCACAAAACAAATCACTTTTAAAAAACTGGTAATTTGCTGAATTACGCTTCCGTTTTTTACACCACTTAAATGAATCAGTACAAAAGCGGCTAATAATGAAATCGCCATTACGGTTGAATAATTGGCCAGTGCCGGAAACAAAATGATCATATATTCGCTAATGACAATACAATAAAAGGCGGGAGGAATTGCATTGCAGATATAATCGTACCAACCGGAAAGAAATCCGGCATATTCACCAAAAGCTCTTTTAATATAATTATAAGATCCTCCGGCTTTTGGCAACATGGTAGCAAGTTCGGCATATGAATTTGCACCCAGTAAAACATACAAACCGCCAAAAAGCCATGAAGCAATAATAAGCCAATAATTATCGAGCATTTCTGCAATAGTTCCCGGTGTTCTTAAAATTCCTACGCCAATTGTTCCTCCAATTAATACAGCAATATTAAAACTTAGGCCTAAACTTTTCTTTAATTGGTTCTTTTTGGAATCTGACATATGTGGAATTTTATTTGATAATACAGAAAGTGTCTGCCCGGCAAAAGTAATATAATTAGAACACTTTCTTCTGTGAAAACGAAAAACCTCATCTATTGCTAAATGAGGTTTAATCAAAATCAAAATCTAATTCAAAAAATTTAAAATTTATATCCAAGACTTGCCATAACCTGACGAGGCGCAATTGGATTTACACTATAATTTTCGTGAACCGTATAATTTAACTCATTTGTAATGTTTGATAATTTACAAAGAATAGAGATTTTTTTCCAGGTATATCCAGCTGAAACATCAATTGTAGTGTAACCTCTCAGGGGAACTTCTCTATCCCAAATCCCACTTGGTCTTGTTGAATCGTATTGATTATTCCACCCGCCAATTCTGTGTCCAATATAATTTCCGATTGCTCCAACAGAAACACCTTTAAAAAATCCTTCTTGTAAAGTGTAAAAGAAACTTAAATTAGCAGTGTTTAAAGGTGTTCTTGCTACACGATCTCCTTCAATAAAACTACCGTTTAATCCTGAAGTTTTGGTGTAACGCATATCATTGTAGCTGTAGCCTGCTACAATATTTAAATCTTCAACAGGTTTTGCCGTAACGTCAATTTCTACACCTTTACTTTTGGTTTCTCCGCTTAAGACTTTAATGGTTGTATCTAAATTATCACTCCCATCAGCTTTAAATTGCGCCATTTGTGCCAAATTACTGTTGGTGATTTGATAAACAGTAACATTCGTACTCAATAATCCTTTAAACCAATCTGTCTTTATTCCAGCTTCGTATTGATCTATGATAGATGGCTTTATAGGTTGTAAATCTACTGTTGTTCCTGTATTTGGTGTAAAAGAGTTAGAATAACTTCCAAATATTGATATATCTTTTGTTGGCTGATAGACTAATCCGGCTTTTGGAGAAAATGCATTGTCTAAACGTTTTGGTGTAATCGTTGGAACGGCATTTTCTGGATTTCCTGCGCCAGTTGCTGTTTCTTTATATGTACTAACTTCTGCTTCTTGCCAAGACCATCTGATACCTGCCAATACTTTAAATTTGTCTGTAATTGATATAAAATCCTGAAAGTAAACTCCAAAACGATTGGTATCTGTTTTTGCGATTTGTGTTGCTCTGTCTGTTGTAGGAATATCCATTCTTTGATTATTCGAATCAAATGTGAATAGATTTATGGTATCATAAAGCGTTGGTCCGTAAACAGGCTGATTGTTTTTTGTTTCCGTTATGATATATTTTTCATTAAATGTGAAAGTGTAAGCCGTCGCAAAAGAGTTTTCCCAATCTGCACCTGTAAAGATTTGGTGTTTTACAGATCCGGTATTAAAGTTTCCTTGTAAACTCAACTGATCTCCAAATATTTGTTCTAAATTTTTGTTTTTAGTCAAACCTCTGTTCCAGTCACCGGGAACTGCATAAGTTTCTAATCCTGATAATTGCGCTGTCGAATAACTTCCCCTATCATAGTTTTGAAAAGAAGCGTTAAAGTTTAATTTCCAATTGTCATTAAAATTATGATTTACTAAAGCAGATGTGCTGGCAGATTTAGTTGTACCATTTGACCAAAGAGATCCGTAGAAAGTATTACGAGGTAAATCTAAAATTTGTTTGCCAATAATTCCAGTTCCAAAATCCGGCGTCCAGTCAGCTGATAAATAATCTCCCTGTACTGTAATTTGTGTTTTAGGATTAATAACAAAAAGCAAAGATGGATTAATGTACAAACGTTCATTTTTTACAACATCTCTAAAGCTTTCTGAATTCTCGTAAGATCCATTAATTCTAAAAGCAATTGATTTGCTTAAAGGACCGTAAAAATCGATCGATGGTTTGTAGAAAGCAAAACTTCCTATTTGCATTGCGATTTCGCCTCCACTTTTAAATTGAGGTGTTTTTGTTACAAGATTTACAATTCCACCCGGAGCTACATTTCCAAATAATAAGGCCGAACCTCCTTTAAGAAATTCTACTTTATCTAAACCAGAAATATCCGGAATTGAACCTGCATTATAACGAAATCCGTTTTTAAACATATTGTTGGCAGACATGTCATAACCTCTGGAGAAAAAAGATTCCTGAGCGCCACCGCGTGCAGAACTTACATAAACACCATTAGCATTTTTTAAAACTTCGCTTAATCTTATGGCTTGCTGCTGTTCGATAATCTCGGCACCAATAACTTGTATAGTTTGCGGATTATCCATTGGTTTTAAACCGGAACGAACAGCTGTTACGGGTTTAGGTTCCTTGTTTTTGGTAACAACTACTTCGTTTAATATTTCTCCTTTTTTGTTTTTTACTGTATCGGTTACTGTACTATTATCTGTATTTGTGTAATTCTGGCTATAAGAAGTAGCAAAACTTATTAAGCCTAAGAATAGTATTAAGTTATGTTTCATGATATTTATTTAGATTGAATAAAAATTATTTGAATGCAAATATAAAACCGTCAAGACCTTAACAAAAAATTATGAGCTAATTATCTTGCTTAAAGTTTGATTAATCTTGTCTTAATTTTAGCTTAATATTTTGCTTTTGCTGTTTTTATTTTATATCATGTGAAATGCTTAAAATAAAAAACCTTGCTCGGAAGAGCAAGGTTTGATCGAAATTAAAATCTAAAAGAAAGTATTGAAAATTATTTAACTGAAATTAAGTATGTAGCCATTTTCCAGATTTCATCATATTTTTTACCGTTGTGTTCTCCGGCATTTTTTTCGGTATAAGCAAATTCTACCATATAATTTCCTGACCAGATTGGTGTAAAAGAGATTTCACCTTTATCATTTGTCCATAATTCTTTTTCCCAGCCGTTTGGAGCAATTACTTTTATTTTTTGCTCTTTTGCAGATGCGCCTTCGTATAATGCAAATGCATTTATTTTAATGTTTTTCTTTGCAATATCTGCATTTTCACTAAAAACACTTATTACATTGTTGTTTGCAGTGGCATGATTTCCAGCAGTTTTATTTCCTACTACAACAGTAGCACTAGAATTATAATCTAATTTCATTGTTCCGTAAACATCTTTTACCGTATGATGCATTACAATAGTATAAACGCCATCTTCATCCGGAGTAAAAAATGCCTGATATTTATTATCTAAAGCCTTTGCCGTTAATTTTATTTCCTTTTTTGAAGGAGAAACAACTACCAACGTGAAATCTTTTAAATCTGAAAACCATTTATCAGCTTTTGTAATGTCATTATCAGAGAATTCTCCAAAATAAATAGAGATTTCCTGAGCTTTTCCTTTAGTTCCGGTTGCTTTAGTTTCTATCCAAAGTGCGTGAGCAAACAATTGCGGAGTTGCCGCTAACATAAAAAGAAAGAAGGTGATTTTTTTTAAAGTATTTGATTTCATAAGATCAAGTTTAGAATTTGTTAAGTATGATATTTTCTACAAACTTAACTCTTATTTAGAACAATTAAAAATAAAAAAAGAATTAAAGTCTTATTTCCAGGATATTATTTAGTAGATTTTTTCTTTTTATTATTTCTTCCCCACCAAATATAAAAACCGCTTACAGGAAGGCTTGCACAAATTAAACTGGCAAAAAAGGCAAGTATTTTTCCTGGTAATCCCAATATTCCGCCAGAATGAATGGCATAATTTAACGAACGTATTTTTTCTCCATTGTTTTTATCTGCGTAGGTTTTAGTGTTTAACAATTTTCCCGTATACTGATCAAATTGCAAATTGATTCTGTCAAAGTTTCCGCCATTTTCTAAATAAACAGATTGTGTTTGTAAAGAATCTTCGGGAATTGAAATCATATAACTTGCAGCTTTGGGATAGGAGTATTCTACGGTTTTCAAAATTTGATCCATTAGGTTTAGATTATTTTTTTGAGAAAGATCAGAGGTGAGGTTTTCTTTCTTTTTCTCAATAGTCTGTCCTCCGTTAGCAATCCATTTTACGCTTTTGTCAAACCATTTAAAAGACCATACCAATCCCGTAAACGCAATAATCAAGGCAAAAAGCATTACATAATAACCCAGAATATTGTGTAAGTCATAATTTTTACGTTTCCATTGTGTAGTATCTTTCCATCGAAACCAAAAGCGCTGTTTGGCTGCCGCTTTATTTTTTGGCCACCAAAGAATCAATCCTGTAATGAGTGAAATAATAAAAATAATTACTGCTATTCCAACAATGGGCTGACCAATATTGTTTGTGAGAAGCAGACTCCAGTGCAGAAATACAATCACGTTAAAAAACTCTGTTGTTGTATTTTCTATCTTTAGAATTTTGCCTGTAAAAGGATTTACATAAATCGTATAATTGTATTCCTGAGTGTCCCAATACCAAATGGCATTTGAGTTCTCTTTTTCTTTACTGGTATAAAAAGTTACTGTAGCGTCATTCTCCTTTCTAATTCTAATAGCATTTATGGGTTTATCTTTCCCTATAGAATCCTGCACAATTTTAAGAAGTTCGCTTACGTTTTTCTTCTCATTTTTTGTTTCATCATTATAATATCTGCTATGATATACTATAGGTCGCAACTCTTCATCAAAAACGTAAATACAGCCTGTAATGCCCAGAATAAATATAATTAACCCTGAACCCATGCCAAGCCAAAGATGAATTTTAAGAATGATTTTTTTGAAGGACATTTAAAAGATTTTTAAGATAAAAGATTTTCATGTAAAAACATAAACACCTCTGTTCCTAAGAAAGAGGTGTTTGTGAAATACCCAAGTATTCTTTAGAACTTAATAGTTAAGTTCACTAAGAAATTGCTTGGCGCCTGAGAATTTCCGTAAAAATCCCAATATTTTTTATTGCTCATGTTGTTGAATTTAACCCCAACTCTCCACGAAGACTGATCGTAAAAAACAGTAGCATTATAAGTTGTGTAAGAAGGCATATAAAAAATATTATCTGCTGCGAAATAACTTTTATCTACATAATTGGCTCCAAAACCGGCACCCAGACCTTTTAATTTGTTTTGTAAAGTATAAGTAGTCCAAAAGTTTACAACATTTTTTGGTGCTCCTGCAGCAATGTTTCCTTCAATATTTACATCAGATGCTTTTATAATTTTATTTTCGTTATAGGCATATCCTGCAACTATATTTAAACCAGAAAACGGATTGGCAATTAATTCAAAATCAACTCCTTTGCTTTCCTGTTCGGCATCCTGATAATTAACTCCGTTAGCATCTATTCTTGTAGCGTTATCAATTTTTATAGTGTAATAACTTGCTGTAGCACTCAGTTTTTTATTAAAAGCTTCTGCTTTAATACCACCTTCATATTGTACGGCGTAAATTGGGTCCAGAACTAGCTGCGTTAAATCGGGCTGTGTAACCGGAGCGGTATTTTGAAAACCATTCATGTAGTTACCAAATACTGAAACCTGATCTTTCAGGATTTCATATACCAAACCTAATTTTGGAGATAATGCAGTTTGGTGATAACCCTCTGTAGTACCCACTTTAGCGCGGTTAAAATTATCTAAACGCAAACTTAGCATAGCCGATAATTTATCTGTAAAATTAATAACATCACTGGCATAGAAACTAATTGTTTCCTGATCTGCAACCGAGATAGACGTTAGCGCTAAGCCGGCATCAACAGCTTTTCTTCTGATAGGGGCAAAGTTTGTCGTTACATCAATATTATCAAGAGTAAAAGTAGTACCGCCTGAAAAATTAGAACTATACAATCTGTAATTACCACCAACTAAAAGTTTATGTTTGATACTTCCGGTAGCAAATTGTCCGTTAATATTTTCCTGAATATTAGTATAAGTATTAAAAATAGGCCCCCATAAACCAACTCTTCTGGTGACTTGAGTAGGAGAACTCCAAACGGCATAACTCTGGTAACTGCGTTCTACATTTTCGTCTACATAAGAAAATAAGGTAGTAGATTTCCAGTTTTCAGAAATTTCATATTCTGCCTGTGTGAAAATTTTAGTAGCCGACGTTTTAGCATCGTTGTCATCATGAAACATTGATTTTTTATAATCAATTTTTAAATCAGTCGGATTTGTTATTCCAGAAGTAGCAGTATAAGTATTATAAGTACGTCTTGTATTATTAACATTAAATAATTCGGCATCGATATTAAAAGTAAGTTTGTCAGAAGCCTTATACGTTAAGCTTGGAGAAATAGCCAGCGTATTATTAAAGCCATAATCTAAAAAGCTTTTTTCTCTGTTAACGGCCATATTTATTCGAAACAATACCGTTTTGTCCTTGTTAAGTGGTGTATTTATATCAGCAGTAAGTCTGTTTGTACTAAAACTTCCTCCTGTATATGAAATTTCGTTTGCTGCAGTTTCAAATGGTTTTTTAGTAACCAGATTAACCACGCCCCCAAAAGAAGATACAGAAGATCCAAATAAAGTTCCGGACGGTCCTTTCATTACTTCTATTCTTTCTACATTTGAAAGATCTATAGAAGAACGGCCGGATGCAGTTTCCATACCATTTCTTGCATTTACTCCCGTTGTAAAACCTCTAAAGGTAATACCGATTCCGCCAGACGGAAAAGTGACAGGTATAGCACCAGGTGAATTTCGAATCGCAGTTTCAATATTTACAGCCACTTGCTCTAATAAAAGCTCTTTATGAATTACATTATAAACCTGTGGATTCTCCAGATTTTTTAATGGCATTCTCGCAACATAATCTGTTTTTTTAGATAAGATACTTTTTTTACTGTTAATCACAACCTCATGCAATTCTTTGTTAGAAACTTTTAGCTGTAAATTAATTGTTGCTGTTTCGCCTTCTGCAACAATTACTTCCTGTTCAGTAGTTTCATAGCCGGTTAAAGATATTTGTAAGGTATAAGTATTAGCACGCACCCGGTTCAGTTCAAAACTACCATCGTCATTGGTAATAGTGCCGTATTTTGAGCCTTTAAGAATGATGTTTACACCTGCTGCGGCATCGCCCTCAGATGTAGTTATAATTCCTTTAATTTTTCCGTTATTTTGTTGTGCAAAAGCGCAAAAAACCGAAAGTAAAAAACTGATTGAAAACAGAAAACGTGATGTTCTCCAGATAAAATATTTCATTTTAATTAAAGTTGATTAGATTATTGTTTTTATTTAGAATGGATAAAAACAGTGCAAATGTAAAAATTAATATTCCCTTAACAAATATTATTTTGCTTGATTTGATGAGTTTTTTGTTATATTTAGATCACTTTTTTTTAAAATTTGAGAAAAAACAGAGAAATGACTTAAATTTCTGACTTTTATTCAAAAACAGAAAAAATTAAGAAGTTACAATTCAAAAGGTTTAATTTTGCAGTCTGAAAAGTGATTACATGATTTTACCCTTCTTTAAAAAAATTCAAAATACACCCAGAGGATTTCGTATTGCCAATACTGTATTTTTTTTCCTCTCCGGATTTGGATATTCTTCCTGGGTATCCAGGATTCCGCATATACAGGCGCAATTGCACTTAAATGAAGCCCAATTTGGAGCCGTTTTATTCGCATTTCCCATTGGTTTAATGCTAACAATGCCTTTCACGGGAAAATTATTAAATAAATACAGCAGCCGTTATATCATGTTGTTAGGAGCAATCATGTTTAATATTGTACTGTCTTTACCCGGTTTAGCTGCTTTTGTATGGCAATTAGTTATTATACTTTTAATTTTTGGGGCTTCTCGTAATATTTTTAATTTATCCATTAATGCGCAGTCTCTTGAGGTTCAAAAATTATATCCAAAATCAATCATAACCCGTTTTCATGCCGTTTGGAGTATAGCTGTTTTTGCAGGAGCAGGATTAGGGTATGTAATGGTAACACAGCATATTGCGCCATCACACCATTTATTGGGTGTAAGTGTTTTTATGCTGGCTCTTACGGCTTGTTTTTATCCGTTAAGCATTCATAACGAGCCTGTACCGGTTAAAAAGAAGTTCTTTTCAATGCCGGAAAAAAATCTGGTTAAGTTTGCCCTGATTTGTTTTGTTTCTATGGCTTGCGAAAATACGATGTATGATTGGAGCGGTATTTATTTTGAAAATATATTGCACGCTTCGCCAAAGTTAACCAGCGCGGCATTTGTATTTTTTGCCACGGCCGTAACTTTAGGCCGCTTGTTTGGAGATTTTGGCGTAATGAAATTCGGGACAAAACAAATTCTGCTTTACAGTGGTATTCTGATCACTTTAGGATTTTCAATTTGTTTTCTCCTGCCGTATGTTTATCCCACAATTTTTGGTTATGTTTTAATCGGATTTGGGGTTTCCTGCGTGGTTCCGTTGGTATTTAGTATTGCCGGAAGATCCTCAAAACTAAGCAGTGGTTCAGCTTTAACGTCTATCTCAACTATTGGTTATCTTGGCTTTTTACTGGTTCCGCCAATGGTTGGTTTTATCTCTGAGTATTTAAGTATGAAATGGGCATTTTTGGTAATGGCACTTTTAGGGATATTGATGATTTTTATGGTCAATAAGATCGGGGAGAACGAGTAGTTTTTTTTTTAAAGTTGCTAAGATTCTAAGATGCTGAGATTCTTAGTTTTTTGCTACAAAGCCAGAATGATAAAGATTTTGTTGATTTTTGAAAATTCTGAAGAAAGGAATTATAAAATAAAATTATGTTTTTTTATATTTAGTTAAAATTGTTCTTATACAAATAATTACAACCACTACTAAAATTAGAATAAAACTAATTATTGAAAGCATATAATAAATAAGAATTGATTTTAAATAAACATTATCCTGATCCTGATTTTGAATTGCTAATCCTATTTTTACTTTCTGCGGATTATCTAGTAATATATGATAATTACCGTTTGTTGAAATTTTAACAGAATTTAAATATTCGTATTGTTTATCATTTATTACAATTGTTTCTGAAGCCCAAATAAATCTTTTTTTGATGGTTTTTAAAGAAATATGGAGCGTGTCGTGCGTTTTATTTTCAAAACCATCAATTTCAAATTTCTTTTTGAAAGCTTTATCTGCATTCAGGCTATAAAGATTGTAATTTCCTTTTTTGAGCTCAATTTTTGAATGAAGAGAAATAAGGCTTTGTTCCGATTTTTTAACCGTCAAATAAAATAATGCTGCGCTGATTATTAGCATTAGAAGTGGAAAACCGATAGCAATTGTATTTTTAATTTTTCTTGTCATTTATAGCGCTGTTCAGTTAAAATTATTTATGCTGAATCTGAATATTTTTCAACTTTTCTGATTGATAAAATTGCTCTTTTTGAAAACAATTTACGTTGGAATTAACTACAATTTTAAATGATTTCTCTTTTATATTTCCAATGTAGATTATTGGAGCGTTTTTATTAGATTCATTTTTTTCATACCCAACCAAAAGAAATTTATTTTCGTTAATCCAGATCACATCATCAAAACTTTTGGAATATTCATTATAAGCGATTCGTTCCCAAACTTTGTTGTTTATGTCACATAAATATATCACTTGACCAACATCAATATTTGAATAATATTTTCCATTTTTCTTTTCAAGATTAAGCTGATAGCTGTAAATATCGATGAATTTGTTTCTGCTTTCAGAATAAGAAATTATGGGGTCATAAACGGTCTGAAATTTTTTCAAACTTTTAAAATTTTCTTTCAATCCTTTATCAAAGTCAGCGATACTATCAACTTTAATAAAATCATCCCATTTAAAATTTTCAAAAGAATTTGTCCATTTAGGCAGACCTTTTGTAATTAAAATTTGTAAATCTTTAACTTGTAAATTTTGAGCCTGAATCGGACTGAATAAAAGAATAAAATAAGATATGATTAGTCTTTTCATTTTTTTGGATTCCAGGATTTTAAATTTAATTGAAAATTATTTTTCTATTTCAGCAAGATAATCCTTCCACTTTTGTTTTTCAATAATATATGAATATTGAAAACTGTTTTCGCAAATTCTTACTTTGTCTTTAAATTCAAGAGTATCGACATAAAAAAAGTCGAGTTCTTCTTTTTGATCAAAAAAGTGAATTGAATATGTACTTATCGGACAACAGCAATAATCTGTTTTTTCAGCATTTACAAATATCTTGTCAAAATCTATAATTTGCTGTTTGTTTTCAGTCTTAAATTCTTTTAAGAGAATATCAGATTCTATGTAACCTCTTTTTTTTGTTGTTGAATCGTAAGTTTTAATAATTATTTGAGTACTGTTTGAGACGGTATTATTGAATGAAAAATTTTCAAAAATGTTTTCAATAACACTTTGCGATTTATAGCTGCAACTAAACAGTGTAATCAAAATTAGAATTAATACAGACTTTTTTCTCATGTATAATTTCTATTTCATTACTGATCGTTTGTCAAATCAAAATCATACATAAAATCATTCAATTGTCCATCAGAGCTTTCCAGGCCAACAATGTCCATAAGTTCTTCAAAATAACTACAAATTCTTTCACGATCTTCCGTATCAATTTCAATATAAATGGAAGAAAATCTTTGAAGACCTTTTTTAATCACATTTTGGTAATCCTGAGCAGTGGCATTTTTTGATTTTGCTGCTTTTTCAAAATCTTCAGCGGCCAAATTAATTTTTTCGGTTAAAATAGGTTTTAATTTTTCATCACCTATTCCGGGATAAAAAAAAGTATCATCTGCTATAAACTTTTCTTTACTTTTAAATGCTTCAAATTTATTCATTGCTTCTGGGGGAGTTTCTATTTGACCTTGTCCACAAGATGCAAACAGGTATAATATAAGTATTAAAAATAATTTACCAATTGTTTTTCTCATCCTATTTCTTCACCATAATAAAACGCTCCGTAGTTTTCTTACCTCTTAAATCTCCGCTAATTTCAGCCGTCAAAGTATTATTAGCGCCTTTAGAATAAGTAATTTTTTGAGGATAATCGTGTGATGGATTTTCGAAAATCAGTTTGTTTTCTGTTTCTGTAGTTGACGGAAAATCGATCGCTTTATCGTTGTTTTGCCCGTTTACGGTGGCGCTGTACATTAACATTTCGCCTTGTTGCGATAAAATGATTTTTTCAGAATGCAGTGTGTCTTTTCCTTTAATAAAAAGAGAAACAGCACTAAAAGTACTATCGTTTACTTTTTTCCAGTTTTCAGTTAAGATACCGTCTGGCGATTTATTTTCCCAGTTTCCGATAAGCCAATCTGCTAATTTGATTTTATCTTTTTCGACAGTTTCCGCTTTTTTGCAAGAAACAATAGCTAATAAAAGGACTATAAGAGTTGTTTTTTGAAGCATATTTTTGGTTTTTGGTGTTAAATAGAACAGCTAAGTTATTAAAAAGTTAGCCACAAATTTCACAAATTTACACGAATTAATTATGGAGAATTGTTCATTCTAAGTATGAAGAAATTTGCCACAGATTAAAGGATTTATTTCACGCAGATTTAGATTTAAGCAGATACTCGCAGATTATATAATTCTAAATCAAAATTAATATGCCCAAATCTGCAGCATCTGCGTGAAAAAAAATCCCTTTAATCTGTAGTGAAAAAACTTAAACACTCTCTATTAAAATCGAATAAACCAGTTCTTTAGTCGGTTTTTGATCTTTTAATTTTGCCCGAACATCATCAAACGTAACCTTAAAATCGCAACCCAATTTATAATCGGCACAACCGTAAGCCGTTTTGCCTTTTAGAATAGTTCCTTTTTTGCATTTCGGACAGGTTAATGAATCAGATGTTCCGGCTGGAGCTGCTTTTGCTGGAGTTTTCTTGGTTTCTAATTTGAGTTTGTAATTTTCTTCAAACCGAATCAAACCTTCAACGGTTCCTTCATTGGTTTTAAAACCTTTTATATTTACAGTTGATCCTTTTTGAATTAATCTCAAATATTGATTTTCAGATATTTTTTTCTCTGAAAAAGTATAAGGCAATACAAAATCACAACCCGATTTGTAATTACCGCATCCAAAAGCTGTTTTTCCTTTTATAATCGTAGCTTTCTGGCATTTCGGACAAGTTTCTGCCAAAATTCCCGCTGCTTTCTTTTTCTCTGTTTTTACCACTTCTTTCTGAATATTTCCTGCATGCGAAATATTAGCGTGCCTGGTTTCGCTTCGTACTTCGGTAACTAAAGCTTCGACCATGCGTTTCATGTTTTTAATGAATGCCCCTGCCGTAAAAGTACCTTTTTCAATGTCTTTCAATTGCTTTTCCCAGGATCCCGTAAGTTCTGCCGATTTGATTAATTCATTTTGAATCGTATCAATAAGCTGAATTCCTGTTGGCGTTGGTAAAACCTGTTTTTTATTTCGAACAATGTATTGGCGTTTAAAAAGCGTTTCAATAATA
The DNA here is from genome assembly GCA_001507425.1 of Flavobacteriaceae bacterium CRH. Lineage (GTDB taxonomy): Bacteria > Bacteroidota > Bacteroidia > Flavobacteriales > Flavobacteriaceae > Flavobacterium. The sequence goes on along the minus strand of LMAJ01000008.1, from coordinate 1,588 downwards.
TTGGCACGCGTTGATGGACGTCCGATTCCGTTTTCCTTCATCAGTTCGCGCAAATCTTCGTCATCAACCTGTTTTCCTGCAGTTTCCATGGCGCGCAGTAAAGTAGCCTCTGTAAACTGATTGGGTGGTTTGGTTTCTTTTTCTAAAAATGAAGGTTCATGCGGACCTTTTTCTCCCACAACAAAACTGGGCAAAATATCGGCTTCTTTTTCTTTCGCATTTGGATCTTCAAAAACAACACGAAACCCTTTTTTTAAAATTTCTTTTCCCGTGGTTTTAAAAGTAACTTCAGCAGCTTTTCCAATTACAGTTGTATTGGCAACCAGACAATCGTCGTAAAACACAGCAATAAAACGTTTTACAATAATATCATATACTTGTTTCTGATTGTACGGTAAATTGCCTTCTATTCCGGTTGGAATAATAGCATGGTGATCTGTAACTTTTTTATCGTTGAAAACCTTAGGCGATTTTTTTATTTTTTTTCCTAAAAGCGGTTGCGTCAATTCGGCATAACTCGTTAGTTTTTGCAGAATCCCCGGCACTTTCGGGTAAATATCATTGGGTAAAAACGTCGTATCAACTCTGGGGTAGGTAACCACTTTTTGTTCGTATAAAGATTGCGCAATTTTAAGCGTTTCATCTGCCGAAAATCCAAATTTTGTATTGCAATACACTTGCAAACCCGTTAAATCAAACAGTTTAGGAGCAAATTCATTTCCGTTCTTTTTTTCGACAGAAACAATTTCAAACTCACTTTCTTTGACTTTATCCGCCAGAGTCTGCCCATCTTCTTTATTGAGAAAACGGCCTTCTTCATAACTAAAAAGAGTTTCTCTATATAAAGTCTGTAATTCCCAGTAGGGTTGGGGCTTAAAATTTTCAATTTCTTTAAATCGGTCCACGACCATGGCCAAAGTTGGCGTTTGCACGCGCCCAATAGACAATACTTGTTTGTATCCGCCATGTTTTACGGTGTACAAACGTGTCGCATTCATTCCGAGTAACCAGTCTCCAATAGCTCTTGAAAATCCGGCGTAGAATAAATTATCGTAATTGGTTGATGGTTTTAAGTTTTCAAAACCTTCTTTTATAGCTTCGGTTGTTAAGGATGAAATCCATAAACGTTGTACTTCGCCTTTGTAATGCGCTTCGTTCATCACCCAACGCTGAATGAGTTCTCCTTCCTGCCCGGCATCCCCGCAGTTTATGACCACTTCGGCTTTGTCGAATAAGCTTTTTACAATTTTAAATTGCTTCTGGATTCCTGAATTCTGAACCACTTTGGTTTCAAATTTTTCAGGAAGCATGGGCAGGTTATTCAAATCCCAGCTTTTCCAGTGCGGTTTATAATCGTTGGGTTCTTTTAAGGTACATAAATGCCCAAAAGTGTAAGTTACGGCATAACCGTTGCCTTCGTAATACCCGTCATGTTTGGTATTAGCTCCCAAAACGGATGCGATTTCACGTGCGACACTTGGTTTCTCAGCAATACAGACCTTCATTTTCTCCTTCTTATTAGAAAGCGAAATTAGGAATTTTTTATAAGAAAGGGTAAAGGTTTTTATTCTCATTTTTGTCATCCTGA